>CAWEVQ010000007.1:0-505725 GCA_963812595.1 uncultured Solirubrobacterales bacterium | reverse complement strand
GGCGCGGCGGTTTGCACCGGCCCCGGCGCGGCGGCTTGAAGTGGCCCCACTTCGCGTCGGTTGTTGTGTGTGTTGATCTTCTCTGTTTGTGACTTTCGGCGGTGTCTCGTGGAGTGGAGCGCGTAGCGCGGAGCGGAACGAGATATCGCCGGCGCGGCCCGCGGTGGGGGGTCAGGCGGCTCCTTCTTGGTGCGGTTGAGGCCGTGGTTGAAGCGCCAGGACTCGGCTCCGGTGTCGATGATGTGTGCTCGGTGGGTGATGCGGTCCACGACGGCCTTGGCGAGCCGGGCGTCGGGGAAGACCTTGGTCCACTCGCCGAACGGGAGGTTGGTCGTGACGATCAGCGACGCTCGCTCGTTGCGCTCGGAGATGACCTGGAAGACGAGCTCTGCTGCGCCCTCGGGCAACGCGAGATAGCCCAGCTCGTCGAGGACGACGAGCTCGGTGCGGGCGTAGCGCGCGATGACGCGGCCGAGCTCGCGGCGGCTCTCGGCCGCTTGCAGCTCGTTCGCCAACGCGGCGAGTGTGGTGAACCTGACGCGGCGTCCTTGCTGGCAGGCGAGCACCGCGAGGGAGATCGCCAAATGTGTCTTGCCGGTACCGCTGTCACCGAGAAGGATGACGCTCTCGCGGTCATCGATCCAGGTGCCCTGCGCCAAGGCGGCGATCGTGGCCTGGGGGATCTTCGGGTTCTCATCGAACTGGAAGTCCTCAAGGCGCTTTGTGAGCGGGAACCTGGCGTCGATCAGCCTTCGGCGTTCGCGGCGCTCGGCGCGCTCTGAGACCTCGGCTTCCAGGAGCGCGGCGAGGTACGCGGTCGGGGTTTGCTGGTCGCGTGTGGCCTCCTCGGCCAGGGCGCGGAAGCGGGCCCGGACCGTAGGGAGGTGAAGCTCGCGGGCGTGCGCGTCGATCAGTGCTTCCATCGCTTGGACCTTCGCCGGGGCGCTCATCGTGGCGCCCCCGTCCCGAGCAGCTCGTCGTAGCGTGCGAGTGTCGGCGGTGGCGCCCCGAGCCCGGCCAGACGCGCGGGGAGATCATCGAGCGTCGCGGGCCGGGCGCGAGTACCGCGGCTCACCAGTACCGCGACCGCGCGTCCGTCATGAGCGCCCGCGGTCAGCGCACCACGGACGGCCAGCTCGACCTCGCTGGCGCTGTGCTCGCGGGCGAGCATCAGCACGTCGACCATCTGCCGGGCGGCCTCACTGGCGCCGTAGCGCTCGGTGATTTTCGCCCAGAGCTCGTCGAAGACCGACGGCCAGGCGCCGCGTTCGCGTTCCTGGGAGAGAGCGAGAGAGCCGGCCAGTGCGCCCGGCTTGCGCGCGAGCAGCTCCAGGTAGTGGTCGAGCGAGGCCGACACTCCGTAGCGGCCCTGCAGACGCTCGTGGAGCGCGACCAGCCCACCGCCGTGGTGCAGCTCGATCTCGCGTGCCCCCACGCGTGAGTGAACGCGTAGCCCGGCTAGACGCACGGGGACCGAGTAGCTGTTCTGCTTGATCGTGACCAGCGCCTTGGTGTTCACCCTCGGGGTGGCCTCCTCCGCTGTGGATGCCCGCTCGACTGGCAGCCCGCGCAGCAACGGGCGCTCCCTGGCGAACGCCTCACCCACGGTCTCCGGGCGCCCGGCGATCCGGCGGTGAAGGTCCGTCTCGCACCCGGCGAGCAGCCGCGTGTTCAGCTCCGCGAGCGTCGAGACCTCCGGGACGGGCACGAGATGACGGCGGCGGAAGCGCCCCACCTCGCCCTCGATTCCGCCCTTTTCATGGGCGCCCTCGATCCCTGGGATCGTGAACTGCGACTCATAGAGGTAATGCGAGCGCAGCGCGATGAACCGGTCGGTCTGCACACGCTGGCGGCCCCTGAGCACCTGCTTGACCGCGCTCGCGAGATTGTCATAGCGCACCAAGCCGAAGACCCCGCCAAACCAATCGAACGCGTGGACGTGAGCCTCCAAGAACGCCTGCTGAGAGCAATGCGGGAACGCCATCGCGAACGCCGCACCAGAGTGACACGCACGCATGTGAAACAGGTAAACCTTCACCGCGCACGCAGCCATCCAGACCTGCGCCTCACCCCAGTCCACCTCGCCCTCCACGCCAGCCTCACGGACCTGCGGCACGAACGCCTCAACGCCCTCGCCGCGTTCCCGCCGCCGACGATGCACATACTCCCGGACCGTACGCTCAGCGACATCAGCCGCGTGCTCATCACGCAGCCGCTCCCAGATCCGCCGCGCGGTGTGGCGCTGCTTACGCGGCGCATCACGGTCGCCTTCAAGCCACGAGTCGATCAGCCCCTGGTAGACCCCCAGCTTCGGCGCCGGCCTACCGACCGGCGCCCGCTTGACGGGCGGCAAAGGCGAAGCCAACGCCTGACGTACCGCACGGCGATGAACACCGTGACGCTCCGCCAGCGCCCTGATCGACAGGCCCTCTCGATCCCGGTCCCTCCTGATCTGCTCGAACGTCTCCATACGTGATCCCATTCCTTCCGCCGCCTCCCGCTCGAGCTCCATGAGCACCGAACAGTCGGCTGCCAGTCGGACGGAGGTGGGGCCAGTTGAGACCGCCGCAGTGGGGCCAGATCAGACCGCCATTCCCACCTGGGAGTGCCCATCCATACCCCAGCCACTCCAGGCGCAGCCCCCGGCCCTAGTCCACTAGACCAACCTAGTCTCGACGGTCAGCCACGCGGAAAGCCCAGCCCCACAGCCAAAAACAGCCCGCGCAGACGACTCAGCCAACCCCAGCAAGGTGAACCACACGCCCGCCGATAATCCAGGTTAGTGGCCTGCTACGCGGAGGGCGGCGAGCGCTCTCCGTCGGAGGGCTCATTCGTCGGCGGGTCGGTAGCGGCGATCTCCTCAGCGCCAGCATCGCGGCTGACGAATAACCGGACAGGCAGTTTCTGGCCCGCAGCGTTGCGCGCAAGCGGGCCGTCCAGAGTCCACAGCTCTGCGTCGAGACTCAGCGCGAGCGCGAGGTAGGCTGCGTCGAACGCGCTGCGTCGCTGGAGTTTCGTCGCAGCGTCGATCACCGCCGGACCATCGAGCAGCGCGTGATAGATGATCGGCAGCTCTTCAAGGGCCTGCCAGCCCGTCTTCATGTCGTCCCTCGACAGCCGCCCCGTCGCCAGCTGGCGCGCGAGGACGTTCGCTACCTCATACCGCGCAAGCGCCGGCGCGTGGATCTCCCGGTCATCGGCGAGCCACTGCTCGACACGCTCGGCAACCGCCGGCCCGTCCGGCTCGCCGACCATGAGCGCGACCAGCGCGTTCGCGTCGACGACGACCGTCACTCGCTGGAGGGAATGCGCCGGTCGAGTTCGTCGCGGCCTTCGCGTACGAGCGCCACAGCATCGACGCCGCCTCCAACGCGAGCCCTGATATCCGCGAGACGGTCGAGCGCATTGTGGGCTCGAGTCCGGTCCCCCATCGCCTGCGGCAGTTGCTCGCCCAGCAGCTCGTCCGCGATCTCGTCTGCCGCCTGGTGGCGACGTGCAGCCTCGGCCAGAAGGCGCTCATATGTGCCGCTCGCAAGCCGTATCGTGTGGTCGGCGGTGGCCATGCTCAGAGTGTAGGGACCACCGGGGTCGGGGCGCATCCTTTTACGCCGTGGCAGCCGTCTGGGTCATCGTGCCTTCCCAGCCGCAGAAGACGCAGCGTCCCCTCCTCTGAAGATCAAGCATCACCGCGCCCGCGGTGAGAAGCAGATTTGACATCGACGGACCTTCCTGATTCTCGGTCCGTGGATCACAGGATCGAGAAAGTGCAGGGCGGCCAGACTAAATGCCGGTCGCGCGTTCGAGGCTTTGCGATAGGCGTCGGCCTCGGGGGAGTGCCGTATCGCGGTCACCCACTGCTTCAACTGCATCGCAGCGTCGGCGGCAGCGCCCACCGGATCGGCAAGGCCATACCCGTTAAAGACGATGGTGGTTGTCCAAACGACGGCACCGTGGCCGTTCGTCGTGATGTCCAACTCGTTGCCTTCGATGATCTCCTTCAGATGGGTTTCGCAGCGTTTGGCAACGCCACCCCAGGACCATCCCCTCACCTGGCCGAAGCGCTCAAAGGCTACGCCGTTGAACACCTTCTGAATCAGCGTCCCTCTTGCCTGCTCCGTCGTCGCCAGTTCGTGGCCGTAAGACGCAACGACCCTTGCAATCGCCGGAAAGTGTGCCTGGAACATGTGCTCCGCGGCCCACGCTGCAAGCGCCTCGTCCGTGTACGTCGGCACCCGAGCGCCTTGCAACTGCTCGCGTAGCCTCCCGGCAATGGCTCGGAGTTTGTCGCCATGATCTGGGTCTACGTCATCGACCCAGAGGTCACGCCACGCGAGGAACTGGGCAACGTTCAAGCAGCCCAACGCGATCAGCCCCCACGCCCAAGAAGGAAGGACAAGCTGTTCGCTGGCCGATCGCGCCGAATTGACGACGGCCAAGACCGTAAAACCAAAGCTGAACGCCAAAAAGGGCCACTTAGATCGCAATCGTGTCGCGTAGGCCCGCATCGTCTGACCGCCCATGGGCGCAGCCTACGGAGATCGGCCGATGAGCGTATGTTTGCACTTTCGTTTGCACCCCACCCATATCGGTCATCGCTAAGCGGTGCATAATACAAAAAATCCCCGCGATAGCAGGGATTTCTTGAGGGTGAGCGACGGGATTCGAACCCGCGGCCGCCGGGACCACAACCCGCCGGTTCCAGTGCTTCTCAGGCTACATGGCCCGTGTTTACTGGCTCTGAGTGCTTCTGAGTGCCTCCGAGTTCGTCTCAATTTGGACCCCAAATTGGACCCCAGCCACGGTACTACAGTGTGCCGCCACGCCCTGGTAGCCACAGCGTGAGGGTCGCGCGCGGCGTAGTCTCACGGTCTGCATGTCGGATCGGCTGTCGAGCGTCCTGAACGAAGCGGTCATCGAGCGTCTCGCCTCGCCCCGCTCGTTTGGACGGGGAGTGAGGTACTTCCAGGAGGGCCGGGTCGGCCCGCTGCGGGCGAGCGCGGAGCGTGTCAGCGCGACGGTGCAGGGAGCCGCGGACTACATCGTGAAGCTGCGCGCTGGGGAGTCCTCAATAACGGTGAGTGGACCTGCGCCGGACCGCCCGGACTAATCGCCGCGCTGTTGGCTCTGCTGCGTCCGTCGTCGAGCACGGGCAACGAGCACGACACCTCCTCGCTGCCCACGCTCATCTCTTCAGGCGACTTCGAGCCCTTCGCAACCTTGGCGATCAGGCAGTACGCGTTGAGCCAGGCGTTCCAGGTGTGCACGGCGTTTGTCATGGAGCGTGCGTTCTCGCGTATCAGCAACTACACCGGGTATCTGCACCCTCCTGACAATCATCTCGCGGCCTATGAGCGCAGGCGGCGTATCGCGCTCGGGCGATGCCAGAACGAGATGTCCGCCAGACGGGTCGTCTGTCGCTTCTGTGACATCGCGACGCAAGGGGCTGGCGACGCGGCTCAGTCCGAGTCGCGTGCCGCCATGCTCGACGCGATCGCACGGTCCGAGCGTGGGGGTAGCGCCGAACTGCTTGAGGCTCAGACAGAGAGCGAGGTTGGGTTTAAGGCTGCCATCACAGCGCTGCAGGATGAGGTCGGAGTCATGCTCGGCGCACGCGACCGGTGGCATGTGGACTTCTCGCCGCTGTCAGGCGACGACTTCCCATCGGCGATTCTTCGACGGTGTCTTGAGACAGCTTGAGTTGGTGTAGCGCCTCCTTCGCCTGCGGAACCGCCCACGCAGCGGGCAAATCCCCAGCCCACGTTCCAGCTCCCACCAATCGCCACGCGAACGATTGAAGGGCCCGAGTTCTTTGGAGGTGGTTCAGACATGGCGTACGAAGCGAAGCCAGCCACAGCAACCGGGCGTGAGCATCTCGGGCAGATCCACACTGCTGCTTCACAGACGCAAGCGAGCGCCTCAATCTATGGCCAGCGCACTTTCTGCTCCGGACGACGAGAGCACTGTCCACGGATCGTTCGTAGCGTGTGCGTTCGCCGGGCGTAGCGGGAACGCGAGCAACCGCCGCGGTGCTTTCGGTACCGGTGCTTTTGGCGTTTAGGCCGCTCACACGCGATTACCTTTGTTAGAAGACGACGTATTGCTGGGAGAGGGCAGCAAGGCGCGTCTCGAATAGCAATGCAAGCACCGCGCGCTCAAACTGACGGCCGATCTCGGTGATCTCGCTGAATAGCGGCGATTGCCGGCGGGTGTCGTGACGCAGCGCTTTGAGTTCATCTCGGGCTGTTTGATCGAGCTGGATGGCCAGCCAGCGGTCGTACGCAAGCAGCGCTCTGGCGCCCTCCGACTCTGCGTCGGCCCACAGAAAAGCAGCCGCAAGGCGGTCCAGTGGTGGCGCCTTCAGCCACCGCTCGAGAAATGATTTCATCGCGGTGCGCTCGTGGAGATGGCAGAGGATGATCGGGATGAGGCCGCCCGCGAAGAGCAGCTTGCGCGAGGTTCTCAGCTTGGCGTTGCGCGATACCCACTTGGGATCGTTGCCCTGTGTATCCCCGTGCTTGCCCTCGAAGTCGACGCGAATCGTGCGCCAATAGCGTGTGAGGTCGTTCAACAAGAACCGGGGCGGACGAAAATCCTTGACGCCGTAGTTCAGGTAGCGATCGAGCACCGTTCGCCAAGCATGCTCGTGCACCGCGCCAGCGACCTCGCGGGACTCCAAGAGCAAGAGCATGCGTCGGGTGAGATTCGTGTTGGTATCCGCGTCCAGCCCGATGTTGCCAACGAGGCTCGCGAGGTCAAACGGCACCCCAAAGACGCCCTGTGTCCCGGGCGCCCGATCGCCTGTGCCCAGATGGCGCTGAGCGATTGCCATCGCCGAGACCACGGCACCGTCGTCAACCGCGAAGGGCTCCGTGGCCAGGACAGCCCAGTCGTCATCGCTGCCCGGGGTCAGCTCCTCACGCGCCCAGGACCCGAACACACACACCGAAAGGCCCTCAGCGAGGTCCTCACCCCTGAAAGTGCTGAGCAGCCCCGCGAGCCTCTCGCGAGTGTGCTCGCGCGCCTCGGCGATGTGAGGCACCGATATACCGCCGCGCTCAGCGAGCAACTCGCACTGCCCCCGCGGGTCGTCTACGAGGTCGGCGGAGGCGCCTCGAGAATCCATGGCACGTCGCGACAACTCTCCAGCAACGACCAGAAGAGATCCTCATCGTCGGCGGTAAGCGACACGTGATGGCAATCCGCATCAAGCGAACTCACGTGGACATGGCGTAGCCGGTTGGCGTACTGCTTCAGGATTGCCTCACCCTCGGCCATCGTCTCATCGACGGACTTCGCGTGGGCGATATCAAAGCAAAGCCCCGCCTCGGGCAACGCCTCGAAAAACGCGTCGAGCTCGTCCGCGGAGCGACCGCCATTCTTGCGGTCGTCCATGTTCTCAAGTACGAGCCTCCTACCCAGCGGCTCATAGCAGACTGGGTCTCCGATCGTGTCCGGATGCATCACGATCGCGTCAATCCAGAGAGGCAAACGCGCAAGCATCCCAACCAGCTCTTGTTCATGGAGCTCCCGGGCCTTCGAGGGTGCGTGCACACTGACGTAGTGAAACGGGAGCTGGGGAGCGTGCTGCAGGTACCGCAGCAAGCCTGGAAGCTCGGGCTCTGAAATGGCAGACAGCTCAACCGCGAGGCTCGATATCGCCGCCGACCGTTCGACGAGTCGAGGCCAGTTCTCACGATCGTGCTCCATGTAGCCAGTCGAGCAGCCGATCAGGGCGTGCCGACCCAAAAGCGGCGAACGAGTGCTCAATAGTGCCGGAACCATGCCCTTTGGAGGCTAGCGAGCCGAGCGGCGGGCTCATGCAGAGCTAAATGGGAACGTGTTATTGAACACATAGCGGACGGACAGAACGCCGCCCTGTCCCCAATGGATGAGCTCGGGCCTAAAGCGAATGGCCTCGGGTTGAGCGAAGGACCGCGAACCCACGACCGCCGGGATCCGACCCAAGCTTGCCCGACACCCTTGGCGAGATGCAAGCGCCTCTGCAACCCCTCGACACGTCGCCGTCAAAGGACGCAAATGCCGCTCTGGTCCTTGCATAACAGCCTCAGGCGAGAGACCAGCGCGTCGCATTGCGCGGAGCCCCACAACCGCCATCAGCGCAGAAATCGAAAAATTTGGCCCCCAAATTGGACCCCAGGGGCAAAATTCCGTTTAGTGGACTCTTGAAAAGGTGCCTATTTGCAGGTACTTTGAGGGTGAGCGACGGGATTCGAACCCGCGGCCGCCGGGACCACAACCCGGAGCTCTACCAGCTGAGCTACGCCCACCAAGCCGGGGACGAAGTGTAGCGGTGGGCCTGCACCGGCCTGAGGACGGCGACCCGGTTGACCTTGGCGCCTCGAACCCTCACTCCCCGCGAGGCGCCCCGGCCGCGACCAGCAACTGTGCCGTCACGTCGGCGCCCTGACGCTTAGCGGTACTCCAGCCGCGGCCCATCGTGAGCTGATCCGGCGGGATCCGTGGGCCCTCGAGGATCGTGAGGCGCGCCTGGCGGGGGTCCCAGCGAAGGTCCCCCAGGTCGAACATCCGGTCAGCCGCCCACGGCTCGAGGATCGCGCTATGCAGTTCCGCGGAGCCCATGTTGAAGTGGCACAGGTTGCGAGGGAAGTGGCGTAGCTCCACGTGGTAGACGTGCGCGGGGTTGGAGGGCGTGGGCAGCGAGGCCGCGACCGGGGGCGAAGCGGCAGCTGGCGGTGGTGAGGCTGGCGGAGGTGAGACCGGTGCAGCCGCCCCTGGAGGTGGGGTCGACGTGGGCTGCGCGGGAACCAACGTGGACGGCACCGTCGAAGTCTGCGGCGGCTGGCCCCCCTGGAGTGAGCTCGACTCCAGCGCCACCACCGCGTCGATCTCCACCTGGGCCCCGCGCGGCAGCCCCGCCACCCCGATGGTCACGCGTGCCGGGGGGTCGACCGGGAAGAACTCGGCGCAAACTTCGTTTACTTCGGCGAACTGACCGAGGTTGGTCATGTAGATCGTGACTCGCACCGCCTGGTCGAGCGTGGTGCCCGCCGCGGCGCACACCGCGCGGAGGTTCTCCAGGCAGCGACGGGCCTGTTCGCCCGCGCTCACTCCCACCAGCTCCCCGCTTGCCGGGTCGAGGGGGATCTGCCCTGAGCAGAACAGCAGCTCGCCGGTTGCTCGCACCGCGTGGCTGTAGGGGCCGATCGCGGCGGGCGCTCCGGGGGCCGTCACTGTCTGGCGAGCGTGGTCCATGCCTCCCAGACCCTACATCCACAGATCCCATCTACAAATCCCATCGGGCGCAGGCGCCACTGCGACCGGCGCACCGCCCTGTCCGATCGGGTAGATTCCAACTGGTGCGACTGACCGTAAGGAAGCTTGCCGTCGCCTTCCTGGCGGCCCCGCTCGCTGCCGTGTGCTTCGCGGCATGTGCGCTGCCCGCCTCAGCCGGCGCACAGATCCCATTCGTGCCGTGCAAGGAAAGCACCGAGCTGGCCTGCGCGCACCTCACGGTGCCGCTCGACCCCAGCGGGGTGGTGCCCGGGACGATCACGCTGGCGATCCGCCGCCGCCTGGCGCCGGTCGGCGAAGCCCGCTCCGCGGTGGTGGCGCTCGCCGGCGGGCCGGGACAGTCGGCGATCCCGTTCACCGAAACGTTCACCGAACTGCTCGGGCCGATCCTCGACACGCGCGATCTGATTGCGTTCGACCAGCGCGGCACCGGCTATTCGCACCCGCTCGCCTGCCACGGCTTCGAACAGCCCGGCGCCTACCACAGCGGCGGGCAGCTGATCAAATCGTGCGCCGAACAGATCGGCCCCGAACGCGCCTTCTACACGAGCCTCGACTCCGTCGCAGACATCGAGGCGCTGCGCAAGGCGTTGGGCTACGAAAAGCTCGTGTTGTGGGGTACCTCCTACGGCACCAAGGTGGCGGAGGAGTACGCCCAAGAGTACCCCCAGCACGTCGAAGCGCTGGTGCTCGACTCAGTGGTGCCGCCGACCGGCCCCGACCCGCTCGACCGCACGACGTTCGAAGCGATCCCGCGGATCCTGCGCCAGCTGTGCGCCTACCGCGCGTGCGCCCAGATCACCCCCAACCCGGTGGCCGACCTCACGCGGGTGGTGCGGCACATGGGCGGCGGGGAGATAAGCGGGCGCTATGTCGACCCGCACGGCCACCCCCACCCGGTGGGCATCTCCGCCAACGAGCTGCTCGACATCCTGCTGGCAGGCGACTTCGACCCGATCCTGCGGGCCGAATTCCCGGCCGCAGTGCGGGCCGCCGCCGGCGGCGACAATGCCCCGCTGGCGCGGCTGCTGGCGCACGCCTCCGGCGGCGAAAGCGAAGAAGGCGAAGGGATCGACACGCCGCTCTTCTACACCACCACCTGCGAAGAGGAGGATTTCCCGTGGAGCCGTGGCGCCAGCCCCGGCGAACGGATGGCGCAGGCGAAGGCGCAGATCGGCGCGCTCCCGACGAGCGCGTTCGCACCATTCACCGCCACGAACGTGTTCGACTTCGACGAGCTCGGCGCCTGCGCCTACTGGCCCTCCGCGACGCCGGCGCCGCCGGCCGTGAGCGAAGCGATGCCCAACGTCCCCACGCTGATCCTCAGCGGCGCCGACGACCTGCGCACCCCCACCGCCAACGCGCTCAAGGTCGCCGCGCAGGTCCCCGACGCACACCTGCTGGTGGTGCCCAACACCGGGCACGCCGTGCTCGAGGACGAGCCCACCTCGTGCGCGCGCAAGGCACTGCAGGCGATGTTCAGCGGCGGCGTGGGCGTGCATCCGATCGCGCCCTGCCCGGCCGGGCAGCCCACCTCGCCGCTGTTGATTCCCACCCCCCTCGCGCCAGCCCGACTCGCCGATGTGGCGCCGGCACACGGCGACCACGGCCGCGCCGGGCGGACGCTGCAGGCGGTGGCGCTGACGATCGCCGACTTCGACCGTCAGCTCACGATCCAGCTGCTGGCGGCAGGCAACTCCACCAACCTCAGCTCGCTGAGCAGCGGCGGCCTGCGCGCCGGCTGGGCGACGCTCTCCAAGGGCGGGCTGAGCTTCCACGGCTACTCCTACGTTCCAGGCGTCACCGTGTCCGGCACCGTGAAGGCCGAACAGGTCACGCTGCGGATCGGGGGCGCCACCGCCGCCCACGGCACTTTGCACCTCGATCGCCACAAGGCGCTGGTGGGGGAGCTCGGGGGCGAACGGGTCAGTACCGGCGCAAGCCCCACCGCCACTGCCGCTATTGTCGGTTCCGATGCGCAGACGAGCACCCTCTTCGCTCTTCGTGGCGTTGCTGTCCGCGCTGCTGCTCACAGGCTTGCCGGCCTCCTCGGCTGGCTCCCCTGGAACTAGCCTCAGCTTCACCCCCTGCGCCCACGAAGCCAGCTTCGCCTGCACGACCGTCACCGTGCCGCTCGACCGCGCAGGCACCACGCCCGGCACGATCGGCCTCACCGTGGAGCGCCTACAGGCCGGCTTCACCCCGAGCTCGAGCGCCGTGCTCGCGCTCGCCGGCGGGCCCGGCCAGGCCGCCGACCCGCTCGCCGGCTTCGTCGCCAAGGCGATCGCGCCCGCGCTGCGCGATCGCGACCTGATCGTCTACGACCAGCGCGGCACCGGACGCTCGGACCCGCTGAACTGCCACAACTCCTCCGCCCTGGAACGCGCGCGCAGCGAAGCGCATGAGGCCGAACAGTGCGCTTTGCAGCTCGGGGCAGCCCGGGGGGCGTTCACCAGCGAGGAATCGGTGGCGGACATCGAGGCGATCCGCGAAGCGATGGGCTACGAAAAGCTCGTGCTGTACGGCACCTCCTACGGCACCAAGGTGGCGCTCGAGTACGCCGAACGCTACCCCGAACACGTCGAAGCGCTGGTGCTCGACTCGGTGGTGCTCCCCGAAGGCCCCGAACCGTTCTCGCTCTCTTCGATTCAGGCGCTGAAGCCGATGTTCGAAGAGCTCTGCTCGGAAGGGGCGTGCACACACATCACGGCCAACCCACTCGGCGACATCGCCACGCTGGCCGCACGGCTGCGCAAGCACCCGCTCAGCGGGTCGGTGTACGACGGCGCCGGGCGCCGCCACTCCGCCACGATCGGGGAGGCCGACCTCTTCAACATCCTGCTCGCCGGCGACCTCAACCCCGCACTGCGCGCGCTGCTGCCCGCCGCCGTGCGGTCGGCGCTGCACGGCGACCCCGACCCGCTGCTGCGCATCAAGGCGCTCTCCGAAGGGCTGATCCCCAACGTGCCGCTGCAGCCGAAAGGCTCGCAGGCCGAACAGGAAGCCAACGAAGAAGAAGACAACGCGCTGTTCCTCGCCACCTCCTGCGAAGAGAAGCCCTTCCCTTGGCAACGTGGCGCCACGCCCGCCACCCGCGAAGCCGAAGCGCGTGCCGCGCTGCACGGGCTGCCGAGCGGCGATCTCTACCCGTTCGACGCCGCCACCGTATGGTCGGACAGCCTCATCCCCGTATGCCTTGACTGGCCCAACGCCTCCCCGGCCCCGCCCGCCGCCGGCCCGCTGCCGAACGTGCCGGCGCTGATCCTCTCGGGCGAGCAGGACCTGCGCACCCCGACCTCCAACGCCCGGCGGATCACCGCGGAGATCCCCGATGCGCAGCTGCTCGTGGTGCCCTACACCGGCCACTCGGTAATCGGCAGCGACTTCGGCGACTGCGCCGCGCTGGCTGTGGAAGCGTTCTTCGGGGGCGCTCCAGTGCAGACGTGTAAGCCCGAACCCGACCCGTTCAGCCCCACACCAATCACGCCCACCGAGCTCGCCCACGTGCAGCCCGTTCCCGGCCTCGGCGGCAACCGCGGTCGAACCCTCACCGCAGTGCTCGACACGATCGTGGATCTCGAGCGTCAGGTGATCGGAGCCACCCTGCAAGTCGAGCAGAAGCTGCCGAATGGGTCGAGCTTCGGGGGGCTGCACGGCGGCTACGCCAAGCTGAGCGCCTCTGCGGTGGGCCTGCACGACTTCACGTTTGTGCCCGGGGTTGCGATCAGCGGCACACTTCCCGCCAAGGAAGGCAAGCTGCAGAGCATCACGATCCACGTCAGCGGCGCGGCCGCCACACACGGCACGATCACGCTCGGTAACGGCGGACGCGCGACTGGCACCCTCGCTGGAGAGCACTTCAACGTGAGCACCGCCAAGGCGCAGCTCTCACGGGTGGGCGCGGCCGCGGCTGAATGGGGAGCGATCGGCTCGTCGCTCTCACTCAACTTCCCGCTGCCGGCACTGGTGCAGATGTAATCCAAACGCACGCAAACCACTTCACAAAATGAAGGGTTGGGGTCCCAAAACAAAGCACCAACCGCGCCCACTCGCTTCACAAAATGAAGGGTAGGGGTCTGAAAAGTTAATACAACACCCTGCCCCACCACCTTCACCCCTCCGACGGCCCGCCCAAGGCAACTACCCTGACGCCCATGCCCAACGCGCTCGCAAGCCAGACCTCGCCCTATCTGCGCCAACACGCCGAGAATCCCGTGGACTGGCTGCCGTGGGGCCCCGAGGCGCTGGCGGCGGCGCGCGAGCGTGACGTGCCGCTGATGGTGTCGATCGGCTACTCCTCCTGCCACTGGTGCCACGTGATGGAGCACGAGTCCTTCGAAGACGCCGGCGTGGCAGCGCTGATGAATGAGGAGTTCGTGTGCGTGAAGGTCGATCGCGAGGAGCGCCCAGACGTCGACGCGCTCTACATGGAGGCCGTCCAGGGAATGACCGGCCACGGGGGGTGGCCGCTGAACGTGTTCCTCACGCCCGAGCAACTGCCCTTCTACGGCGGCACCTACTTCCCGCCCGAGCCCCGCCACGGGATGCCCTCGTGGGCCCAGGTGCTGCAGGCGATCGCCGAGACGTGGCGCGAGAACGCGGCGGAGATTCGCGCCGGGGGCGAGCGGATCCGCGAGCAGCTCTCCCGCGCGGCGCGAATGGAGCCCTCCACCGAGCCCTTCGACACGGGGGCGCTCGACACCGCGGTGGCAACCCTGCGGCGATCCTCCGACGCTGCACACGGCGGGTTTGGCGGCGGGGCGGGCGGGCCTCGATTCCCTCAGACCCCGGTTCTGGAGTTCCTGCTGCGCCACGGCGAGCGCGAGATGTCGCTCGCGACACTGCGCGCGATGGCAGCCGGGGGCATCCACGACCAGCTCGGCGGAGGCTTTCACCGCTACTCGGTCGACGCCTCGTGGACGGTGCCGCACTTCGAGAAGATGCTCTACGACAACGCCCTGTTGGCGCGTGCCTACCTGCATGGGTACCGGTTCGTGGAGGGGCAGGAGAATAGGGAGGGGCTCGCTCACGTGTGCCGCGCGACGCTCGATTGGGCGCTGCGCGAGATGCGCGGCCCCGAGGGCGGCTTCTACTCCGCACTGGACGCAGACTCAGAGGGCGTGGAGGGCCGTTACTACGTGTGGCGCGCCGGGGAGCTGAGAGAAGTCCTCGGCGAGGACGCCGACGCCGCAATCCGCTGGTTGGGAGTGAGCGAGGAGGGCAACTTCGTCGATCCCCACCACCCCGAACCGGGGCTGAACGTGCTCACCGACAGGAGCCCCGGCCCCCCGCCCGACACCGCCACGCGTGAGCGCATCCGCGCGCGGCTGCTTGAGACCCGCGCCGGCCGCACGCGGCCGGGCCTCGACGACAAGCGCCTCACCAGCTGGAACGCGTTGATGATCGCCGCACTCGCCGACGCGGGAGCGGTGCTGGACGAGCCGCGCTACCTCGACGCGGCCGAGCAGTGCGCCCAGTTCATCCTGCACGAGCTGCGCGACGGAGAGGGGCGACTGCTGCGCACTTACTCCGAGGGCCACGCGCACATCGGCGGCTACCTCGAGGACTACGCCTTCCTGCTGGAGGCGCTCATCGTCCTCTTCGAAGCGACCTGCGAAGAACGCTGGCTGACCGAGGCGCGCACGCTGGCGGAGCAGACGATCGCCGGCTTCGCCGACCCCGAGCGCGGTGGCTTCTTCTCGACCCCCACCGACGGGGAGCAGCTGATCGCCCGGCGCAAGGAGCTCGACGACTCCCCGATCCCCTCCGGCGCCTCCTCCGCCACGCTCGGGCTGCTGCGCCTGGCGCAGATCACCGGCGAGGAGGCATACGAACGCCATGCGCTTGGCGTGTTGCGCCTGCTGCACGAGATCGCCCCCCAACACCCCTCATCGTTCGGGCATCTGCTGCAGGCGCTGGAGCTGCATCTCTCGCCGGCGGCGGCGCTCGCGTGCGCGGTGCCGCCTGCCCGCTCCGCGGCCGGCTACAGGCAGACACCGCCGGCCTGACGTAGTCGGTAGCCACCGCGCCGGCAACCCCACCACTGCCCCGCCCGCCGCAGCCGCTTTAGCGGCGCAGGCCCCCACCTACAAAATCGACAGGTAACGGTCGAGCTCCCACTGGGTGACCTGCACCCGGTAGTCCTCCCACTCCTGGCGCTTGATCTCCACGTAGCGGTTGAACATGTGCTCGCCCAGCGTACGCAACACCAGCTCCGATTGGGCGGTCAGCTCGATTGCGTCGCCGAGTGTCTCCGGCAGTTGCTCCACGCCGAGGCGCGCGCGCTCGGCACCCGAAAGGTGGTAGAGGTTCTGATCCATCGGCTCGGGCAGCTCATACCCCTTCTCGATCCCCTCCAACCCAGCCTGCAACAGCACCGCGAACGTCAGGTAGGGGTTGCACGCCGGGTCGGGGCAGCGCAGCTCCATCCGCGTGGCGCGCTCGCTGCCGGGGTGGTACAGCGGCACGCGCACCAGCGCCGAGCGGTTGCGCCGCGACCACGCGACGTACGTCGGCGCCTCGAAGCCCGGCACGAGGCGCTTGTAGGAGTTGACCCACTGCGCGAAAATCGAACATATCTCCCGGGCGTGGCGCAGCTGGCCAGCGATGAACGCCTTGCCCACGTCCGAGAGGAAGTAGGGGTCGTCGGGGTCGAAAAACGCGTTGCGGCCCTCCCGGAACAGCGACTGGTGGGTGTGCATCCCCGAGCCGTTCTCGCCGAACAGCGGCTTCGGCATGAACGTCGCGTGCCAGCCGTACTTCATCGCGTACTCCTTCACCGTTATGCGGTACGTCATGCAGTCGTCCGCCATCTTCAGCGCGTCGGCGTAGCGCATGTCGATCTCGTGCTGGGAGGGCCCGACCTCGTGGTGGGTGTACTCGACGTGGATCCCGAGCTGCTCGAGCGCCAGCACCGTCTCGCGGCGCACGTCGCTGCCGGCGTCGAGCGTCGTCAGGTCGAAGTAGCCACCGTGGTCCAGCGGCTCGGTGGAGTGCGTGGTCGCGGAACAGGAAGTACTCGAGCTCCGGGCCCACGTTGAACGTGTCGAAGCCCATCGCCTTCGCGCGCTCCACCGCGCGGCGCAGCACGTGGCGGGGGTCGCCCTCGTAGGGGGTGCGCTCGGGGGTGATGATGTCGCAGAACATCCTCCCCACCCCCTGCTCCTCCGGGCGCCACGGCAGCACCGCGAACGTGGTGGGGTCGGGCAGCGCGATCATGTCCGACTCCTCGATCGCGTTGAAGCCGGTGATCGAGCTGCCGTCGAAGCCCATCCCCGCCTCGAACGCGTCCTGCAGCTCGGCGGCGTTGATCGAGAACGACTTCAGCTGGCCGAGGATGTCGGTGAACCAGAAGCGGATGAAGCGGATCTCCCGCTCCTCCACGAACGCGCTCACGTCCGCGCGGTCTTCGGCATGGGTGTCGCCGCGGCGGTCTTCGGCATGTCGGGCTGCTCTGCCATCCCCGGCGGACCTTAGTCGATGGTCGGCGGGTATCGACGATGGCCAAAGCGGGGAGCAGCTGTCTTGCATTTTTCGCGCCCTATCAGCAACTGGACTCTCAATTTGAGGTCGCTGTCCACAGGTCAGTCGGTGGTATATGCCCCTAACTTGGACACCCTCCCGCCGGCGCTACCCGTGCGCGCTGAGCAGCGCCGCGAGCACCAGCGCGAACCCCATCACCACCGCCCATCCGGCGATCCGATCGGGATGCGGGCCCACCCACTCCGCCGGTGTACGGCGGGGCCTGCGCCGGTGGCGCATGGTCCGTCTCGACCATGCGCGGATGGTTGCAGCGCGTTCGGACGTATCAATGACCGGCGATCGCCGCCACGAAGCGAGGCCACGTCTTCGGCTTCGGCGCCCTGGAACAGCAGCCTCGGCATCTGGCCTTTGCCGCGCGCGCGCCCTTCGATGATCGCGCTCAGGATGAACGCCTTGCGGGCGGCGTACTGCGCCTTTTCCGGCAGCGTCGCGCCCACCGTCGGGATCAGCACGTCGAGGTCGGGCCCGGTGCGGCCCACCGCGGCGGCGCCGGCGAGCGTGTGGCAGAGGTTGCAGGAGTGCGAGAACAGTTCCCTGCCCTTCTGCTGCTGGGCGTCCAGGTGCACGCCGCCGACGCCCACGCTGGCCTTGTGCGCGCTGTTGAACGCCAGCACCAGGGCGGGCACCACGAGGCCGAACGCGCACACCACCACGAGCCCCGCGGTGAGCCCCCGCTGGGCGGCCTTCGATTCCAGCGGCCGCCGCCCCCTCGGGCGCCGCGCCTGAGCCCCGCGGGGGCGGCGCATCGCCAGTAGGAACACGCCGACGCCGAGCGCGAGGATGCCGACGGTGACGAGCAGCGGAATCGCGGCGATTGCGAGCGGGAGTCGCATATCGGCCGGCACGATATACGTTGGCGGCGTCGGAGTGCGCGCCCATGGCGAGGGCGCGCGGCCACGAAAGATGAGAGCTTCCCCATCAACTCCTTCAGGATCTCTTGATCTATCGCGCTAGCCTTTTCATTGACGCGTTCGATCGCGATCCCTGCGCGACCGGCACGCTCGACCCGAGGCACCAGCCATGAGCTACTTCCTGCGCCGCCTACCGCTCTCCCGCCTGCTGCTGTTGTGTGCCGTGCTGATCGGGGTCGGCGTCGGCGCGACGGCGCTCGCCACCGCGCTCGGCGTGGGGCCCACGCCCCCGCCCAAGCCGCTGCCCGACGCCGTCCACGACGCGCTCACCGCGGGGGCGGGTGGGCATCCATCGAAGGCGTGAGCGCTCAGATCCAGCTCACCAACCACCTGCTCGAAGGCGCCAACCTCGCCAGCGGGGGCGGCGAAGCCAGCCAGCTGACATCGAGCCCGCTGCTCTCCGGCGCCTCCGGGCGGCTGTGGATCTCAAAGGACGGCCGCGTGCGCCTGGAACTGCAGTCCGAAAAGGGCGACACCCAGGTCTACTACGACGGGCACACCCTGTCGATGTACGACGCCGCCTCCAACACGCTCTACCGCTACACGCCGCCGAAGGAAGGCGCGGGAAGCGATGGGGCTGGCGGTGAAGGCGGGTGGGGCGCATCTGGCGGCTCGGGCGGGTCCGGCTCGGACGGCGGAGCGTGGGGCTCGGAATCGGCGCCCACCACGAAGTCCCCACCGTGGCCAAGATCGAAGAAGCGATCGCCCACCTCGCCACGCACGCCGACGTCTCCGGCGCGACGCCCACCGACGTCGCCGGTCAGGCCGCCTACACCGTGCGCGTGTCCCCCAAGGAAGGCGGCAGCCTGCTGGCCGGCGCCGAGCTCTCGTGGGACGCCACCACGGCGTCCCGCTGCGCGCCGCCGTCTACTCCACCGAGAGCGCCGCGCCCGTGCTCGAACTGGCCGCCACCTCGATCTCCTACGGGCCCGTCGAACCGTCCGTATTCGAATTCACGCCGCCCGCCAACGCCAAGGTCGAAGAAGTCGTGCTGCCCAAGCCCGGCGAACATCAGGGCGACTCCGCGCAGGGCGACGAACACGAACACCCCAACGTCACCACGCACGGCAGCGGGCCGGGGACGATCGCCGTGCTCGAAGGCAAGGCCAAGGCCGGCTCCTCCTCGCAGACCTCGTCGCTGCCCGAAGGGCTGCAGCAGGTCAAGATCAACGGGGTCACAGCCAGCGAGCTGCCGACCGAGCTCGGCACGCTGCTCAGCTTCGAGCGCTCCGGCGTGCGCTACCTGATCGCCGGCGCGGTCCCCCCCGCCGCCGTCGAAGCGGTGGCCAAGGGCCTGTAGCCGTGAGCGAAGATCAGCCGGTTCCGGCGAGAGCCTCGTCGTTCCTGGCAAGGAACCCGGACCCACCCACCCCCGCGTGGTGTGCATGAGCACACGTGCTGGCCGATCTCCGATCGGTGAGGACGCAGCCAGGGGCGGCGAGGCGCCGCCGGTTCGCGCCAGAGGCCTTGTCAAGCGCTACAAGGAGGTCCTGGCGGTCGACCACATCGACCTGAACGTCCACGCCGGCGACGTGTACGGCTTCCTCGGTCCCAACGGCGCCGGCAAGACGACGACGCTGCGCATGGCACTCGGCCTGATCATGCCAACGGAGGGCACCGTCGAGCTGTTCGGGCGCAACCCGATCCGCGAGGGCGCGCGGGCGCTGGAGGGCGTCGCGGGGTTCGTGGAGGCGCCGAAGTTCTACCCCTACCTCAGCGCCCGCAAGAACCTCGAACTGCTCGCTGCGCTCGACGGCGGTGGCGCGCGGGAGCGGATCGGCGAGGTGCTGGATACCGTCGAACTGAGCCCACGCGCTGAGCATCGCGTGGGCGGTTACTCCCACGGCATGCGCCAGCGCCTGGGCATCGCCGCCGCGCTGCTGCGCCGCCCGCGCCTGCTGATCCTCGACGAGCCCGCCACCGGCCTCGACCCGGCGGGGATGCGCGACATGCGCGCGCTGATCCGCCGGCTGGCCGACCAGGGGATCACCGTCCTGCTCTCCAGCCACCAGCTGCCGGAGGTGCAGGAACTGTGCGATCGCGTGGCGATCGTCGACTCCGGGCGCGTCGTCTACGAGGGCGCGCTCGCCGACCTGCGCCGCCAGGGCGGGGCCGGCTACCGGCTGCGCTCCACCGACGATGCCCATGCGCTCGCGGTGCTGCGCGCCACAGCCCGACATCGAGCATGTGACCGGCGCCCACCCGCCCGAGCATGGTGGCCTCTCCTTCCAGGCGCAGGAGCGAGACGTGGGCGCTCTCTCCATCGCGCTTGGGGCGGCCGGCGTCGGCATCCTCGCGCTAACCCCCGAGCTGGCGACGCTCGAGGACCTCTTCTTCAGGTTGACCGAGGGTAACGGGGCGCGCGACCCGGTGGGAAATGGCCACGTCACACAGGAGCAGGTGCATGAGCACGCTTGAGGCCTCCCCGGCGCTCGCTCCCGCCGGCGCCCCGATCGACGCCGCTCACGTGCGGCGTCCGTCCACCGCGACCGCCTACCGCTGGGAGCTGCGCAAGCTGGTCTCGCAGAAGCGCACCTACCTCGGCCTTGGACTCGCGACGATCCTGCCGATCATCTTCGTGATCGCTCAGAACCTGCGCAACGATCACGGCCACGACCAGGGCAACATCTTCGCCTCGCACATCACCCAGTCCGGCCTCGCTACGCCCGTGCTGATGTTGCTGTTCCTGTCGGTGTTCATGCTGCCGCTGATCGCCGCCCTGGTCGCTGGCGACATCGTCGCCGCCGAGGACGGCAACGGCACGCTGAAGACGATCCTCACGCGCTCGGTCGATCGCGGGCAGGTGTTCGCCGCCAAGGCGCTCGCAGCGATGACCTACGGAGCGCTCGCCGTCTTCTTGTCGGCTGTGGTGGCAACGGTCGCCGGCGTGGCCTCGTGGGGCTTCCACCACGTCGTCACGTTCTCCGGCAGCGTGGTGTCCGCGCCTGAAGGGCTGCTGCTGGTGTTCGCCTCGAACGCCGTTTACCTGATCCCGCTGCTGACCGTGGTGTGCATCGGCGTGCTGCTGTCAACCGCCACCCGCAACAGCGCCGGAGCCGTCGTCGGCACTGTGGGCTTCACGATCCTGCTGTTCATCGTCGGCCAGATCCCGGGCCTGGAAGGGCTCAAGCCCTACCTGCTCACCGAACAGTACGAGAACTGGCACGGCCTGCTACGCACCCCCACCGACTGGGCGCCGATCGGTCACTCGGCGTGGGTCTGCGCGCTGTACGCGGTGCCCGCGCTGTTCGCCGCCTACCTGGTGTTTCTGCGGCGGGACGTCGCCGGGGGCTGAAGCAAGCATTTCAGCTCCGGGCGTGTGATGCTTCAGTTTGAGAGCCCAACCACCAACTGGACCTGTGGGGCAGCCCCAAATTGACAGCTATGGAGGTCCAGTAATTGGTTGGCCTGCAAAAATAACATCAACAACCGCGAGAGCAACGATCGCGCTCTTAGCCCTTCGCCGCCGCCGGCAGCTCCACCGGCTCAAGTACCACCTCGTGCTCCAGCCGATGCACCTCGCGGCGCTCGATCAGGCCGGCGCCGAGGCGTCCGGTGGACTCGGCGCCACAGGCGACGCCGAAGCGCAGGCACTCGGCGGGGGACTTGTCTTCGTAGCGCGCCGCCACATAACCAGCGAGGAAGGCGTCGCCGGAGCCCCGTTTGGCGACCGGCTCGCGCAGCTCGATGCGTGCCCGCAGCAGCGTGGGCTGGCCGTCGATCTGCACCTGCGCGAAGCAGCCGTCGGGCAGCGTCATGATCGCTTCACGTGCCCCCAGCGCAACGAGCTCGCCCACCGCCAGTGAGAGCTCATCCTCGTCGGCGAACTCGTGGCCGACCAGCTCCTCGGCCTCCAGCACGTTGGGCGACACCACGTCCGGTTCGGCGCGCACCGCATGACGCAGGGGGTCGCCGTCGGTGTCGATCACAGTCGTAACCCCGGTGCGCTGCAGCTCGCGGATCAGCCCCGCGTACACGTCGCTACTCCACCCCACGCGGAATCGAGCCGGCGAACACCACGATCGCCGCGCCGCGCGCGAGGTACAGGAGCTTGTCGCGAAACAGCTCCACCTCGCGCTCGCTCACGCTCGGCCCGCGCTCGTTGATCTCGGTCTGCTCGCCGCTGGTTGGGTCGAGCACCGAGGTGTTGGTGCGCGACTCCTCGCGGATGCGCACGAAGTCGTTGAGGATCGCCTCCTCGGTGAGCTGCTCGACGATGTGCGTCCCCGTGGGGCCGCCCACCAGTCCCGTCGCGATCACCGGCTGGCCCAGCGCCTTCAGCGCGCGGGCGATGTTGACGCCCTTGCCGCCCGCCATCGTGCGCTGCTCGACGGTGCGGTGTCGCCGCCCCAAGCGGAAGTTGGGCACCGATAGCGACTTGTCGATAGCCGCGTTGAGCGTGACCGTGATGATCATCCCGAGTGCCTCATCCACGTCTGCGCCGCGCGGCGCCGGGTGGCTCCGCTGCGCGCCCGCCTAGCGTAGCCGACCTCACCACCACGTGGCTTAAAAATTCGCCCGATCGGCTCAATCCCCCAATGCCCATGCCGTCTCGCGCAGGCGCTCCGCCTCCGCACGAGCCGCTTCCGCGGGGTCGCCGCCGGTCGCGAGGTGCGCGCCGACGATGCTACGTGAGGCGGTGATCAGGCCGCCGGCCCTGCCCGGGCGCGAAGGCCGCGCGCCAGATCCTCGACGCGGCCCCCCTGGGCGCCCACGCCCGGCAGCAGCAGCACCGCATGGGGCATCAGCTCGCGCGCCCGCTCGAGGTGTTGCGGCTGCGTGGCGCCAACCACCGCGCCGACGTCGCTGAGACCCGACTCCCCCACCCCCGCCGCTCCCTAGCTCGGCCACGAACGCCGCCAGACGCTCCCACACCGGGCCCGCCCGACCGCCAGCTCCAGGTCCTGCACGTCGGCGGCGCCGGGGTTGGAGGTGCGCACCAGCAGCAGCACGCCGGCGCCGGCCGCGCGGGCGCCCGTCACGAACGGCTCGATCGCGTCCCCGCCCAGCAGCGGGTTGACCGTCGCCAGGTCGACCCGCAGGCGCTCGAACAGCGCCTGCGCGTAGGCGCGCGCGCTGAGCGCGATGTCCCCGCGCTTGCCGTCGGCGATCACCAGCAGGCCGCGCTGGCGCGCGTGCTCGATCACGGCTTCCAGCGCGTCCCACCCGGGCGCCCCCAACCGCTCGAAGCAGGCCAGCTGGGGCTTCACCGCCACGCACGCCGGCCCCGTCGCGTCGATCAGCGCGCAGCAGTGCACGCGGGTCGCCACCGCCGTGCGCCACGTCGGCGAGCGGTCGGCGTGCGGGTGTCGACGAGCGGTCCGCCGTGCGCCGACCGGCGCCCGTCGCTCGGCATGCGGGTTCGGCACGTGCTCGGCTCGGCGCGGGGTGACCGCGGCGTCGTGCGCTCCCGGCCACAGCGCCTCGGGGTCGGGGTCGAGGCCGAGCACGATCTGCGATTCGCGCTCGGCCACGCGCGCCGCCAGGATGTCGCCGAAGCCGGTGCCCATCTCCGTGCGAGAATACCCTCGCCGATGGACCTCCCCCACGTCGCCTGGATCGTGACCGTGCTGATCGCTCTGCTGACGGCCGCGCTGCTGCTGCTCGCCGGCTACACCGGCTACGCCGTGCTGTCGGTCGCGGTGGGAGCGTCGGCGGCGATCAACCTCTTCTGAGCCAATCGTCGAGCGCCCGCGCCGCGCGGCCGCGGTGGCTGATCGCGTCCTTCTGCTCCGGGGTGAGCTCCGCCATCGTCCAGGCTGGCGGGACCTCATCCCCGTCGTCGGGAAGGAACGCGGGGTCGTAGCCAAAGCCCCCCTCCCCCCGCGGCGCGGCGGCGAGACGACCGGTGCAGCGCCCCTCGAACAGCCGCTCGATCCCCGCGCGCGGGGTCGACGTAGGCGAGCGCGCACACGTACGCCAGTGCGCTGCCCGCGGGCGCCTCGCGCAGCAGCTTGTCGAGGTTCTGCTCGTCGGTGGCGTGCTCGCCGGCGTAGCGCGCCGAGCGCACCCCCGGGGCGCCGCCGAGCGCCGCCGCTTCGATCCCCGAGTCGTCGGCGATCGCCACCTCGCCGGTGGCCGCCGCCGCGGCGCGGGCCTTGCCGAGCGCGTTCTCGGCGAACGTCTCGCCATCCTCGGGCGGGAGCTGCACCGCGTCGGGCAGCAGCGCGATCTCATGGTCGGGCAGCAGGCGCCCCAGCTCGCGGCGCTTGTGCTCGTTGTGGGTCGCCAGCAGCAGCCTCACGGCGTCGCGATCGCCCGCTCCTGCGCGGCGCGCAGCTGCTCGATCCCGCCCGCCGCCAGCGCCAGCAGCTCGTCGAGCGAGGCGCGCGAGAGCGGGGTGCGCTCGGCGGTGGCCTGCACCTCCAGGAGGTCGCCCTCGCCGGTCATCACCACGTTGGCGTCGACCTCCGCGTTCGAGTCCTCGGAGTAGTCGAGGTCGAGCAGCGCGACCCCATCGACCATCCCGCAGGAGACCGCCGCCACCGAGCCGGTGAGCGGCGAGCGCTCGAACGCCTCCTTCTCGGCCAGACGCGCGCACGCCAGCGAGAGCGCGACGTAGGCGCCGGTGATCGAGGCGCAGCGGGTGCCCCCGTCGGCCTGCAGCACGTCGCAGTCGAGGTAGATCGTGCGTTCCCCCAGCGCCTTGAAGTCGATCACGCCGCGCAGCGCGCGCCCGATCAGCCGCTGGATCTCGACCGAGCGCCCGTCCAGGCGCCCGCGGGTGGCGTCGCGCTGCTTGCGCTCGCCGGTGGAGGCGGGCAGCATCCCGTACTCCGCCGTCACCCACCCGCGGCCCTTGCCGGCCATCCAGCGCGGCACGCTCTCCTGCGCGGAGGCGGTGCAGATCACGCGCGTCTCCCCGACGGAGATCAGCGCCGAGCCGGTGGCGGTGCGCATGAAGCCCGGCTCGATCGTCACCGGGCGCAGGCCGTCGGGCGCGCGGTCGTAGCTGCGCGCGCGGCTCACGCGATCGCCTCCGGGCGCAGGCCGTGGGGCACACGGTCGCGACTGCGGGACGCGCGCTCAAGCGATCGCCTCCGCCGCCGCCAGCGCGCACCTGCTCGACCGGGCCGAGCGGCATCTGCAGGAAGCGCGTGCTCTGCTCCCTGAACGTCTCCACGTCGCCGGTGCAGAGGAAGCTGTAGTCGCCCTCACCCGGCCCGCGGGTTGAGCAGGTCGCGCGTGGAGAGCGCGTGCTCGACCTGGCGCGCGAGCGCCGCCCCAGAGGTGATCAGCGTCACCGCCCGGCCCGAGCATCCGCTGCAGCATCGGCGCGATCAGCGGGTAGTGGGTGCAGCCGAGGATCACGGTGTCCACCTCGGCGGCCTTCAGTGGGGCGCACGCCTCGCGCACGCTTGCACGACGTCGCTCGTCGAACTGGGCGCCGGCCTGGATGATCGGGGCGAGCGTCGGGCACGGCACCGCCGTGAGCGTGACGTGCGGGTCCACCGCGTGCACCGCGTGCTCGTACGCGCCGCTGGAGACCGTGGTGGGCGTCGCCAGCAGGCCGATCCGCCCGGTGCGAGTCGCCGCCACCGCCTGCACAGCCTCGGGGCGCACCACCCCGAGCACGTCCACGCCCAGGGTCGTGTCCATCATCCGCTGCTGGAGCGCCCCCAGAGCCGCGGAAGTCGCCGAGTTGCACGCCACCACGAGCAGCTTCACCCGGCGACTCAAGAGCTCCTCGGCGATCTCCACCGAGAAGCGCTCGAGCTCCTCGCGGGAGCGCTCGCCGTAGGGAAAGCGCGCGGTGTCGCCGAGGTAGAGGAAGTCCTCCCGCGGCAGCGCCACCAGCAGCTCGTGCAGCACGGTGAGGCCGCCGATGCCGGAGTCGAACACCCCGATGGGGCGCGTGCGGTTGCCTGCCGAGAGGTTGGCCATGCGACTCATCATCTCAGAGCGCTACCGTCGCGGGTCGTGCGAGCGCTGGTCGTGTCAACATGCTTCCCGACGCCCGCCACCCCGAGCGGGGCCGCTTCGTGCGCGACCAGGTGGATGCGCTGCGTCGGCTGCCCGACGTGGAGGTCGAGCTGTACGAGTTCCCGCCCGGCGGCGCCGCGCTGATCGAGGCCGCCCGTCGGCTGCATCGCCATCACGGCGGGCGATGGCGGCGCGCGACAGCACCTCGACGTGGTGCACGCCCACTTCGGCCTCACCGCCTGGCCGGCGTTCGCGGCGCGCGCACGCGTCAGGGGACTGACCGTGCACGGCACCGACGTGCGCCACCCCCGCACGCGCCTGGCCACGCGCGCGGTGCTCCCGCTGATGGACCTGATCGCCGCCCCCACCCCGGAGCTCGCGCACGAGCTGCCGGGCGCGCGCGCGCGCGGCGTACGCAGGTGCTGCCATGCGGCGTGGACATGGAGCGTTTCCACCCGATCCCGCGCGCAAGTGCCCGCGCCGAGCTCGGCCTGGAGCCGCACGCACCCTGCCTGCTGTTCCCCGCGGACCCCGCGCGCCCCGGCAAGCGCTACGACCGCGCGGTGGCCCTCGCCCGTGACGTGCCCCTGCACACCCTCGGCGGCGTCGCCCCCGAGGAGGTGCCGTTGTGGGTGAACGCGGCCAACGCCGTGGTAGTGCCTTCGGAGGCGGAGGGCTTCGGGCTGGCGGCGCTGGAGGCGCTGGCGTGCGACGTGCCGGTCCTTGCGACTCCGGTTGGAGTACACCGGCAGGCGATGGAGGGCGTGGCAGGAGCGCTGTGCGCGCCGTTCGACGTGGAGCGTTGGAGGGCGGCGGTGACCCCCCACCTCGACGACCCGGATCCCCGGATCGCGGGCCGGGCCCACGCCGAGCCAGTACTCCGCGACGCGGATGGCCGCGCGCCTCGCGGACGCGTGGAGAGAGCTGCTCAAGCCAGGCTCCGCGTGAGCCAGGAGCCGATGAGCAGTCGCTCCAGCGAGGTTCCGCGTGAGACAGGTAACCCGAGGGGTAGGATGGAGTGGTCGATGAACGCTCAGACCACGAGTCCGTCCGACCAACCCGCGGTCGATCCCGAGCCCCGGACACAGACCGAGGAGCTCGCCAAGCCCACTGAGCCGAGCGGGGTGCAGACGTCCCCTGGCGGAGCGGCCACTGGCAGCGCGGAGCCGCCCGCGGGGATGGAGATGCCTCCCCCGCAGCCTCGCTCCCCGGGCTTTCGCGAGCGCGGACGCATGCGCAGGCGGGTGCGGTTCGTGCGCAAGGCGCGGGAGCTCGCCTACCGCGACCTCGGGGGGTTGGTGTTCGAGATGCAGCGCCTGGGTCAGCGCAACGACGAGTTGGTGGCAGCAAAGCTGGGCGTGCTGGCAACCTTCGACACGGAGCTGCGCGCGCTGGAGAAAGCCCTCGGTGAGCGCCACCCGGTGACGGTGCTGCGTGAGGCAGGCATTGGGGCATGCCCGCGATGCGCCGCGATCCACGGCAGCGAGGACCGCTTCTGCCCGATGTGCGGGATGCCGATGGGCCGCCCAGCGGAGAGTCCGATCGCGGGAGCTCCCATGGTCGCCGCCGGAACTCCCCCACCGCTTGCCGCGGCCTCGGTGGCCGCCGCGTCCAGCGTCACCCCCGGCCAGCTGCCCGCTGAGCGCCGCCGCCGAGCACGACTCCGCCGGCCCAACGGGCCCACGCCGCCCGCAAGCCCGCCGGCACCGACACCTTCCGCGAGCCCACCGGTCCTCGTTCCCCCCCAGCGAAGCCCAACGGGGCACCGATTCACGCGCCCCACGCCGCCCGCCGAAACCCCAACAAGAGGACCGCCCCACGGAGATCATCCGCCCGCAGGACGAGTCGGGGTGAGCGTCGCAACGCCTCCACCACCTGGATCCGCCCCGCAGGAGCCGGTGGAGGAGCGCTGCCCCCTATGCGGTGGACCGCTGGGAGCCGAGCAGGAGTGGTGCCTGCGGTGTGGCGCCGCGGCGCGCACGCGCCTGGCGGCGACGCCGCGGTGGCGCCCACCGGTGATCGCGCTAACGACGGTGATCGTGCTCTCGCTGGGGGCGCTGACCGCGGCGCTGGTGTCGCTGGCGGGCTCGAGCGGGACGGGAGGCACGGTCGCGGTGACGCGGACGGTGACAACGCCGGCAGCGGGAACAGTCACGACGCCGAGCGCAGCCGCGGGGCAACCACGACGCCGGGCGCAACCACAACCCGGGCGCAACCACGACACCCGGCGCAGCCACGGGAGCAACCACAACACCGAGCGCAGCCACGGGAACAACCACGACACCCGGCGCAGCCGCGGGGGCGACCACCACGCCGGGCGCAGCCACGACGCCGGATACACCCACAACGCCCGGCGCGGCCGCGGGGACCGTGGGTACCACGCCCGGCGTGCCCGGGGCGAAGCGACAACCGTGAGCTAGCGTGCAGGCAACGCGGGGGGGCGTGGACCTGGAGGTGGACGTCGCGGTGGTGGGCGCCGGCGCGGCGGGCTTGTACGCGGCGTTGTGCGCGGCGCGCGAGGGCGCGCGGGTGGCGCTGGTGTCGGCTGCGCCCACTGGCGCAGACCGCCAGCTACTGGGCGCAGGGCGGCCTGGCGGCAGCGCTCGCGGAGGACGACAGCCGAGATCTGCACCTGCGGGACACCGAGCGAGCGGGGCGGGGCGCGATGCGCACAGCGGCGGCGGAGGTGCTCGTCAAGGAAGCGCCGGAGTGCGTGGCCGACCTGCAGGCGCTCGGGGTGCGCTTTGATGCGGACCGCTTCGGACGCCTGGCGTTGGGGCTCGAGGGCGGGCACTCGGTGCGTCGGGTGGTGCACGCCGGCGGCAGCGCGACCGGCAGGCGACTGCTGCGGGCGCTGGCGGCGCTGGCAGTGGAAGAGCCGCGAATCGCGGTGCTGGAGAACGTGCGTGCGCGGGCGCTGTGGCCGCGGGGCGACGACCTCCCGCCCGGCCGCTACCCAACGGACAGAGACACGGCGATGGGGCGCACGACACAAAGGACCCCGCGGGGGGCCGCTGCGGCGGGCTGGTGTGCGAAGACGGACGCACGATCGCCGCGCGCGCGGTCGTGCTGAGCACCGGCGGCGCGGCGGCGCTGTGGGCACGCACGACGAACCCTCCGGGCTCGCAGGGGGTGGGGCTGCTGCTGGCGCAGGCGCTCGGCGCAAAGTTGGCAGACCTGGAGTTCGTGCAGTTCCACCCCACCGCCGTGAAGGGCGTGGGGGGACGCGAGGCATTCCTGATCACCGAGGCGATCAGGGGCGAGGGAGCGACGCTGCACGACGCCACAGGAGAACGCTTCGTGGACGAGCTGGCCCCGCGCGACGAAGTAGCGCGCGCGATTTGGGCGCGGATGCGAGAAACCGGCACGGAGTCGGTGCGCCTCGACATGCGCACGATCGACCCCGCGCTGTTCCCCAACGTGGTGGGGGCACTGCGCGAGGCGGGTGTGGACCCGGCGCGCGAGCTGGTGCCCGTGGCGCCGGCGGCGCACTACACGATGGGCGGGATCGTGACCGATCTGCACGCGCGCTCCACCGTCACCGGGTTGTACGCCGTCGGAGAGACCTCGTGCACGGGCCTGCACGGCGCCAACCGGCTGGCGTCGAACTCGCTGAGCGAGTGCTTCGTGTTCGGCCGCCGCGCCGCCCACAGCGCCCTGGATGAGCCGGCCGCTGGAGCTCGCCGGACACGCGAGCCCGGAGGAGCTGCAGGGGCTGGCGCACACGCAGGCAGCCCCGCCCGTGAGCGCCGCCACGCGCGAGGCGCTGTGGCGGGACGCCGGCATCGAGCGCTCCGCCGAGGGGTTGGCGCGCCTGGCAGCAGACCTGCACCCGCTGGCGCGCACGATCGCGGCATGCGCCAGCGAGCGCCGCGAGAGCCGGGGAGCGCACCGTCGCGTGGAGTACCCTGAGGCCAACCCGACGCTGGAGCACCGTCACATCGCGGTCGACCCCGAGGGGGAGCTCACGTGGGAGACATGGGAGTGACTTATTAACCAGCCCTCTAACCCTCCTCTTCTGCCCAGCTTTATGTGAGGGCTGAATACTCCACGCTTTCCTAAAGAGACGCGAAGATTTATGAAGATCTTCGGTCCTTTGGGGTGGGAGACGTGTTGAATCAGGGTGAAAGGTCTCAGGAGCTACGAGGAGTCCTGGAGATCGGCGGATGCGCGGCGAAGTCGCACAGAAGAGCCCGGTCGATACGGAGAGAGAAGGAGGCGAGGGGGTCGCCATGTATCAGTTCAGTCGAGCGATCTACAGGGAGTTGGCCCCATACATCGCCGCTCCCAGCCCCGGCAGCACCGCCGCGGCGGCAGGTGAGAGCAACCACGAGCAGGTGCTGCGCGCATGCGAGTCGGCGATCGAGCGGCTGGCCACCGACCGCCACTACTTCGCACGGCCGGAAAGGACCCTGTTCTGGGACATCCGGATGCACTTCCCGATGAGCCAGCAGGCGCGTGTGCACAGCGTGGTTGTCCGCTACATGGGCCTCGCGCAGCGCTACCTGGCGGAGAACCCGCACGCGGCGCACGCGTCGGTGAGCGACGAGCCGCTGCAGTGCCGAGCGACGACCCGCAAGGGCGCCGCGTGCCAGCGGACGCCGCTGCCGCACAACGGGTACTGCCCCTCGCATCAGCACCTCGCTGACACCGAGAACAGCGAGCAGCTGGCCGCGTGACGTCGGGACCATAGGTCGCCGACCCCGGGCTCGCGCCTCGGCCGTGCCTGGGGCGCGCACCTGGGCCGCCAACCACGCCGGGACGGGGTGGCGTAGGCTGGAGGGATGCTGCTCGGGGTCGATGTCGGCGGGACCTTCACCGACGCCGTGCTGATCGCCCCCGAGGGCTCGGAGCGTATACACCGCGAAGGTGCCCACCACCCCCGACGAGCACTCGCGTGGGGTGATGGAGGCGGTGCATGCGGTGCTGGCGAGCGCCGGCGTCGCAGCCCGGCCAGGTGGAACGCTTCGCGCACGGCATGACCGTCGCGACCAACGCCCTGCTGGAGGGCAAAGCGCGCGCGCACGGCGCTGATCGCCACCGAGGGCTTCACCGACGTCGTCGAGCTGGGTCGCCAGGCGCGGGCGCACCTCTACCGCCTGTGCGAGTCGGGCCCCGCTCCGCTCGTGCCCCGCAGCTGCGTTTCGCGGCGCCTGAGCGGATGACGCCCGACGGGCCTTTGCGGACGCTCGATCTCCCCCAGGCAGAGCAACTGCTGGAGCGGCTCGTGCAAGCGGGGCGGGAACCGCAGACAATGCCGGTGGAGCGGCTCGCGCAGGCGCGGAACGAGCAGGAAATGCCGGTGGAGCGGGCAGCACCGGCCGGACAGGCGGGCATCGAATCGGTGGCGGTGGTGCTGCTGCACGCCTACGCCCACCCCGAGCACGAGCGCCTGCTCGGGGAGCTGCTCGCCGAGCGGCTGCCGGATGTACACGTCTCGCTCTCGCACGAGCTGGTGGGCACGTTCCGCGAGTACGAGCGCGCCGCCACCACCGAGGTGGATGCCGCGCTCTCCCCCCTGCTGGGCACCTACCTGCGTCGGCTGGGGGACGAGGCTGACGCGCTGGGGCTGACGCGGCCCGCGGTGATGCAGTCCTCGGGCGGCTTGACAGACGCCGAGGGGGCGGCCGCGCACGCGGCGCTCACCGCACTCTCCGGCCCGGCCGGCGGCGTGTGCGGCGCGCTCGAGCTGGCGCGGCTGGCGGGCGAGCAGAACGTGTTGTGCTTCGACATGGGCGGCACCTCCTGCGACGTGTGCCTGATCGCCGACGGCCGCGTGGCGGAGACCGCCCACGGCGAGGTGGCGGGCAGGCCGCTGGCGCTGGCGATGCTCGACATCCACACCGTCGGTGCCGGCGGCGGCTCGATCGCGTGGCGCGACCCGGGCGGAGCGCTGCGGGTGGGGCCGCAATCCGCGGGCGCCGACCCCCGGTCCGGCCTGTTACGGTCGCGGCGGCCAGCAGCCGACGGTGACCGACGCCAACCTGCTGCTGGGGCGCCTGCCGGCGGACGCCCCGCTCGCCGGCGGCCTCCAGCTCGATCGGCAGGCCGCCATGCGCGCGGTGGGCAAGCTCGCGGCACAGCTCGGTTTCACCGAGGACGTCGATCTCGCCGATCTCGGCTGGCCCATCGACGACCGCGCGCGCGATGCTCGTGCGACGCAGCGCTGCGCGGAGGGAATCGTGCGGGTGGCGGAGGCGGAGATGCTCGGCGCGCTGCGTGCGATCACCGTCGAGCGCGGGATCGACCCCCGCGGTTTCGCGCTGATGCCGTTCGGCGGCGCCGGCCCCCTGCACGCCGCGGCGCTCGCGCGCGAGCTGGGGATACGGCGGATCCTCGTCCCCCGCGCCTCGGGAGTGCTGTGCGCGCTCGGCCTCGCCGCCGCGGCCCCCCGGCGCGACGCGGCGCGTACGGTGATGCTTAGCGAGGAGTCCCTCGTCGCCCACCGCCTTGCCGCAGAGCGCGCTGCGCTCGTGGCACGGACGTGCGCGGAGCTCGGCGAAGCAGCCGTGCGCGTCGCCGTCCGCTACGAGCTGCGCTACCGCGGGCAGTCGTTCGAGCTGGCGGTGGAGGCCGACGACGACACCCCGCCCGGCCCCGATGCGCTGCGCGAGGCGTTCGCCCAAGCACACGAGCAGCGCTACGGCTATCGCGACGACGGCGTCGAGGTTGAGCTGGTGACGATCCGCGTTTCCGCGTGGGGTGTCGCCCCGCGCTTGCGGCTTGGCGGGGTCACCGGCAAGCCAACGCCGGGCACCAGGATCGAGGGGCCGACCATTTGCGCACTACCCGGGTCGACGCTGTATGTGCCCGGCGGGTGGATGGGCGAGGTGGACACCTATGGCACGGTGCATCTGCACTACGAGGGAGCCGACTCATGACGCTCGACCCGATCGAACTGCAGGTGCTCACGGGCGCGTTGCGCGCCGCCTGCGAGGAGATGGGCGCTGCGCTGATCCGCTCCGCGCACTCGCCCAACATCAAGGAGCGCCGCGACTGCTCCACCGCGCTGTTCGACGCGCGCGGGCAGATGGTGATGCAGGCCGAGCACATCCCCGTGCACCTCGGCTCGATGCCCGCCGCCGTCGCCGCCGTGCTCGGCGAGGATCACTCGCGGGGGGACTCGTGGATTCTCAACGATCCCTTCGCCGGCGGCACCCACCTGCCCGACATCACGCTGATCACGCCCGTGCCTGGCGAGCGCGCCGGCGACCGGCCGCCGCTCGGATTTGCTGTCTCGCGTGCCCACCACGCCGACGTGGGCGGGCGCGTGCCCGGATCGATGCCAGCCGACTCCCACACGCTCGCAGAGGAGGGCGTCGTGATCTCCCCCCGTCCGGCGACGCCCAAGGCGATCGAGGAGCTGGTCGCTCGGATGCGCCAGCCCGCGGAGCGCCGCGCCGACCTGCGCGCCCAGCTCGCCGCCAACCGGATCGGCGCCCAGCGCCTGCACGAGCTCGCCCAGCGTGTCGGAGCGGGCCGCTTGCGCGAGGGGTTCGACGCCGTGCTCGACTACGCCGAGCGGCGCACCCGCGCCTGCCTGGCGGCGCTCCCCGACGGGGTGCATGTGGCGGAGGACGTGCTGGAGGCGATCGAGGGCGACCTCGTGCTGCGCCTGCGTGCCACGGTGGAGGGTGAGCGGTTGCTGCTCGACTTCACCGGCTCCGCCCCCCAGCACGCCGGCAATCTCAACTGCCCGCTCGCAGTGACGCACTCGGCGTGTTACTTCGCCGTGCGCGTGCTCACCGACCCCGACATCCCGCCCTCCGCCGGTGCCTACCGGCCGGTGGAGATCCGTGTTCCGGAGGGGTGTTTGCTGAACGCGCTGCCGATCGGCGCCCACGGCAGCGGGGCAGGCGGCGGCTCCGCGGCCGGGGAAGCCCCCTCGGCCCCCGCGGTCGCCGCCGGCAACGTCGAGACCTCCTCGCGCGTCGCCGACCTCGTGCTGGGCGCCTTCGGCAGGGCGCTGGGGCAGGGCACGATGAACAACCTCACGCTCGGTGACGAGCACTTCAGCTACTACGAGACGCTGGGCGGCGGCCAGGGTGCCTGCCCCGACGCCGACGGGCCCTCCGGGGTGCACGTGGCGATGAGCAACACACTCAACACCCCCGTCGAGGCGCTCGAGCGCGAGCTGCCCCTGCGGGTCACGAGCTACGGCCTGCGCCGTGGCTCCGGCGGGGCGGGCGCCCACCGCGGGGGCGACGGGGTGGTGCGCGAGTTGGAGGCGCTGCGTGAGATGACCTTCTCGCTGATCACCGACCGCCGCCGCCACGCTCCCCCCGGCGCGCGTGGCGGGCAGCCGGGCGCGCGCGGGCGTAATCTGCTCCTAGAGGGTGGCGCAGCCGGCCACAGGCCGGCTGGCCGAAACGGGGATGCTGGCCAAAGGCCAGCGTCCCCCGGCTTCGGTCGGGCCCCTCTTCAACCAGCTCACCGCGAGCTGCCCGGCAAGGTCACCGGCGTGCTGGGACCCGGGCAGCGACTGCGCATCGAAACGCCCGGCGGAGGCGGCTACGGGCCGCCCAAAACGGCCCCCACATAACCCCCCGCTTCGAAAAATCCCGCAAAAAAGGCGAAGATTTCCAGGCGATTTGGGATTTCCGCTAGGATTTCGTATCTTAAGAAGTCCAGTCGCACGATGGCTCCCCGCCCCCTCGGAGCGCCGTTGCGCGCAGCACGAAGCCGGAAGCATTCTCTAGAGAACCCTCGTCCCCCTCACATTTGCCATGCCAATTGCTTTGAAGGAATGGGCGGTCACCGTCCGCGCGCTCGCCGAAGGCGAGCAGCTTGTCACGCTGCGTAAGGGTGGTATCCGGGAGGCCGACCGGCACTTCCAGCTCGAGCACGAGCGTTTCTTCCTCTACCCCACCTTCGACCACCAGCGCAACGACCTCGTACGCGAGTCCCACCAACCCGAGCTGCGCCGCGCGCTCGAGGAGGGCGTGTGGAGCGAGGGCGAGCCCTCTCTGCAGGCGCTCGCTGTCGAGGGCGGCGTGCAGCAGCCCGACCGCGTGCGCATCCGCGCGTGGGCTGAAGTCGCCGGGCACTTCACGATCACCGACCCGCGTTGCGTGGACGCGCTCTCCCCCTTCTACGTGTGGCGCAGCGACTATGCCGCCAAGCGCCTCGCCTGGAAGCCGCGTCACCCGCTACACGTTCTGCTGCTGCGCACCTACCGCATCCCCAGACCGGTCACGGTGAAGGTCCGCGAGGAGTACCTCGGCGGCCACTCGTGGCTGGAGCTCCAGCGCGAACTGCCTTTCGAGGGCACCCCTGTGCTCTCCGATGACGAGTTCGAGCGCGCCTCGGAGCAGATCGAGACGATCACCCGCGAGGTCGGCGCCCCGCAGCCAGTGTTGGCCTAGTCTCGCCGCCCCGGGGCTTCAGGGGTGCAGGTACGCGAGGATCGCCAGCAACGCCAGGCCCACCAGCAAGAACGCCAGCACCCGCCATGCGGTGGGGCCCCACGGTGGCCCCACCTGCCCCGTGGGCAGCAGTTCACTCTGCAGCAGCACGTCGCGCGCCGCCGGGACGCCCGAGGCGGGGACCAGGATCTCGCGCGGGCCAGCCGCCAGGAAGTCGGGCACGTCGAAGCCACGGGCGCGACGCTGCATCGAGGGGATGCCCTCCTCCAGCAGCAGGTTCTGGATGAAGTCCGCCTCGACCTGATTGCGGGCACCCACCACCCGCGTCAGGTCGCCCTCCGAGTACTGCGGCTTGATCCTCCGCGCCCGCTCCCACAGCTCACCCAGCGGATGTGGCCCGGCGACCGTGGCGCCCTCGACACCCGCGGGGTACACCAGCGGCATTCCACAGCGCGGGCAGAAGCGCTCGCTCAGAGGATGGGAGTCGCCGCAGGACGGACAGAGGAGCGCTTCTTCAGCCATCATCGCACCTCGATCGGATTCTGCCCACCGTCGGCGCCGTGTTGAGCAGATCCCCGACGGCCATCACCCCACCTCGATCGGTACCTCCGTGACCTCGCCCCCCTCGATCAGGTAGGAGCGGACCTCCGGCTCCCCCCCGGCGAGCCCTACGATCAACCACTCGACGCCAGGCCAGTTGCGGGCGAAGTTGATGTCGGTCTGCGAAGGGTAGGGGGCAGTGTGAGTGTGCGAATGGTAAATCGCGCCCATCTCCCAGCCCGCATCGTCAAACTCGTTGATCGCCCGCAGCACATCCTTGCCGTCGATCTCGAAGCGCTTTGGGCTTGCGTACACGTTTTTCGCCCGCTGGACCCTGACCGCCCGCGGCGAACCCGCCGGCTCGCTCTGCTCGTAGGCGATCATCCCGCAGCACTCCGCGTCGTACTCCTCGCGCGCGTGCGCGATCACGTCGTCAAGCAGAGCGGGGGCTATGACCATCGCTGCAGGCGGTGGATCGGGCTACCACCATACGGTGGAGTCGAGGTTCTCGATCTCGTCCACGGGCAGCGTGTAGATGCCGCTGGAGAGGTACTTCCAGCCGTCGTCGGCGACGATGAACACGACGTTGCCCTCGTCCAGCTCGCCCGCGATCCGCACCGCCACGCGAGCGATCGCGCCGGAGGAGACCCCCGCGAACACGCTCTCCTCGTCGAGCAGCTTGCGCGTCCACACGATCGCGTCGCGGTTGGTGACGAAGATCTTGCGGTCCAGCAGCGAGAGGTCGATGATCGGCGGGATGAAGCCGTCGTCCAGCGAGCGCAAGCCCTGCACCGGCTCGCCCTGCATCGGCTCGGCCGCCACGATCTTCACGGCGTCCCCGAAGGTCTCCTTCAGGCGCCTGCCGTTGCCCATCAGCGTGCCGCCCGTGCCGAGCCCCGCCACGAACGCCGCGACCTCGTCGAGCTCCTCGAGGATCTCCAGGGCCGTGCCGTTGTAGTGAGCGTTCGGGTTGGCGGGGTTGCCGTACTGGTAGGGCATGTAATACGAAGCGTCCGCCTGCGCCATCTCGAGCGCCTTCTCGACCGCCCCGTTGGAGCCCTTGGAGCCCTCCGAGTAGACGATCTGCGCGCCGTACATCTTCAGCAGCTGCGTACGCTCGGGGGTCACGTTCTCGGGCATCACGACCTTCAGGCGGTAGCCCTTGCGCGCGCAGATCATCGCCAGCGAGATCCCCGTGTTGCCGGAGGTCGGCTCGAGGATCGTCTGGCCGGGCCGACAGCGCCCCCCGGCTCTCGGCGTCCTCGATCAGCGCCCGCGCCACGCGGTCCTTCACCGAGCCGGTGGGGTTGCGCGACTCGAGCTTCGCCCAGATCCGCACTCCCGGCTTCGGGGAGAGACGGGGCAACTCGATCAGCGGCGTATTGCCGATCGACTGCACGATGTCGCCGTAGCGACCCCCACAGGGCTTATTGCGCAGACCCTCAGCAGCCATTACTTCACGGAATATAGCGAGGCTCGCCTCGCCCATCCGTTGGCCCGGCTGCCCGCGTCCGTCGCTTGGCCGAACGGCCAATAAGATGCCACAGATGGCTCGCAACTACGACTACGACTGGCTGGTGATCGGCTCGGGCTTCGGGGGCAGCGTCAGCGCGCTGCGCCTCTCAGAGAAAGGCCACCGCGTGGGCGTGCTGGAGTGCGGGCGGCGCTTCGCCGACCATGAGTTCCCCAAGAACACCGCCGACATGCGCCGCTACTCGTGGCGCCCGCACCTGGGGATGAAGGGGATCTTCCGCCTGACGCTCTTCCGCGACGTGGCGGTCGTCTCCGGCTGCGGCGTGGGCGGCGGCAGCCTCGGCTACGCCAACACCCTGTACGTCCCCCCCACGCAGTTCTTCGAGGACCGCCAGTGGGCCGAGATGGCCGACTGGGAGCACGAGCTGGCCCCCCACTACGCCGAGGCGCAGCGGATGCTGGGGGTCGTGCAGAACCCCCACGACGACCCCGCCGACCAGCTGCTGCGCGAGCTGGGCGAGCACCTCGGCGTCTCCGACACCTACAAAAAGACACCGGTCGGGATCTTCTTCGGCGAGGAGGGCCAGGCCGGCAAGACCGTGCCCGACCCCTTCTTCGGCGGCGAGGGACCCGAGCGGACAGCCTGCCAGCTATGCGGGCGCTGCATGGTCGGCTGCCCCCACGGCGCCAAGAACACGCTCGTCAAGAACTACCTCTACCTCGCCGAACGCCGCGGTGCGCAGGTGCTGCCCGAACGAACCGTGATCGACATCCGCCCGCTCGGCCCCGGCGACGGCAGCGAGGGGTATGAGGTCGAAAGCGTGCGCTCCGGCGCCTGGGTGCGCAAGGAACGCCGCGTGCAGCGCGCCCGCGGCGTGGTGATCGCCGCCGGCCCGCTCGGCACCAACACGCTGTTGCAGCGCTGCCGCACGGGCGGCTCGCTGCCCCGCATCTCCCGCCGGCTGGGCGAGCTGGTGCGCACCAACAGCGAGGCGATCCTCACGGTCACCGTCCCCGAGGAGCAGGCCGCCAACTTCACCAAGCGCGTTGCGATCACCTCCAGCATCTACCCCGACCCCCACACCCACATCGAGACCGTCAGCTACGGCGAGGACGGAGACTCGATGCGGATGTTCTACACGCTGCTCGTCGGCGACGGCACACGCCTGACGCGCCCCCTGAAGCTGCTCGGGCAGATCCTGCTCCATCCGCGGCGCTTCGCCAAGGTGCTGCTCGCCAAGCGCTGGTCGCGACGCACGATCATCCTGCTGGTGATGCAGACGCTCGACAACGCGATCGCGCTGCGCCCCCGCAAAGGACCGTTCGGCACGCTGTGGCTGCGCACCGAACAGGACCCCGAGCGCCCCAACCCGACCTTCATCCCCGTCGCCAACGAGGCGGCAGAATGGATCGCCAAGCGCACCGGCGGGATCGCGCAGAGCTCGGTGATGGAGGCGCTGTTCAACGTCCCCACCACCGCCCACATCCTCGGCGGCGCGGTGATCGCCCCCGACCCCGAGCGTGGCGTGATCGACGCCCGCCAGCGCGTGTTCGGCTACGAGAACCTGCTCGTCTGCGACGGCTCCGCGATCCCCGCCAACGTCGGTGTCAACCCGTCGCTCACGATCACCGCGCTGGCCGAGCGCGCGATCAGTTATGTGCCCGCCGCTGGCGAGAGCTCCCGGACACCGGCATCCGCGATACACGCTTCATAGCGTCTGCCTTTATAGCGCTCCTCGCAAGCGTCGGAGCCCTGCTCCCGACTCCCGCTGGCGCGAGCGCCGCCGGCTCTCTCTCCGCGCTGTCGCTCGGTCAGCGCACATCGGCGCTCGTACGCGGAGCGCTCAGCGAATGGCAGGCACACGAGCAGCCGGACGGCTGGCTGGAAGACCCCGTGCTCGGCCCGCTCGCCGGCACCTACGGCGTCGGCATGATCGGGCAGGCGATGGTCGAAACAGGGAGTGCGAGCGGCAACGAAGCGGTGATCACGGAAGGTCTTCGTGCAGAGGTCGCCGAGATCGAACATCCCGAGGGCGGCAGCTTCGAGCTGCTGGCTCTCGCCGAAGCGTACGATTGGAACCAGGCTCATCTGGCCCAAGCTCCAGCGTGGCTGGCGGTACAGCCCACAATCGCCGCGTTCCTCGGCGAACATGGCTCGCTCGTCTCGGGCGCCAGTTCCTGCTTCACGGCTGTGGCCTGTTATGACAACTTGAAGCTCGTTGCGGCCGTCGGTGACCTGGCTTTGCTGAGGACTGGCCTGACCAACTCGACGCCCGGAGTCCTATTGAGCGACCGAGGAAAGCTGCGCGCGCAAGCGTTCGCATGGCTGGCGGCGGCAACTCGAAACACGGGCGGGGATGCCCACCGTCTCGGCGCCTCCAGCTTCGCCGGCGCGGGCATCCTCAGCGACCCCAGCCAAAATCCACTCGCCTACCACGCGCTCTCCACGATGATGCTCGGGCATGTGGTGCTCGTGCTCGGAAGATCGACGCCGACGGCGGTTCGCTCCGCGTTCTCTCGTGCCGCTCGTGCCCTGCTCGGACTCATGGCTCCGGACGGTAACGTGACCTACATCGGGCGCGGGCAGGGTCAGGTGTGGACGGTTGGCGCCACCATCGATGCCCTTGCGATTGCCGCCAAGCTGTCCCCCAACCCAGCTTGGCGCGGTCGTTATCTCGCCGGCGTCACCCTGGCGCTCAAGCACCTCGCAACCGCCTACCCACGCGGCGGTTGGGGCTTCCCATTGGTGCCACGACTCGCCAACGACGCACAGCCCAACTACCTCGGGATCGATGGCTATGCGAACACGGTCGAGTACAACGGCCTTACGTTGTGGGCTCTGAAGAATGCGGCTGCTCTGCTCGCCCACATCCCCGCCGCTCCCGCCGAGGCTGTGCCGGGCGACACCGATGGCGTTTTCATAGACCCATCCCACGCACGCTTCGCCACCGTCACCGATGGCAGGCTTTGGCTTGCGATTCATGCCACCGACAACAACCCTGGCGATGCTCGCTATGGCTTTGGCTTGGTCGCCGCAGAGCTGCACACCGCCGACGGTTGGTGGTCGGTGCTCCCATTTCGCCCGCTTACCTCGACCGCACAAGTGGGCGAATTGGCAGTCCTCGACGGAGGAAGGCAGTTTTACCCGATTGGCGAGAGCATCAGCGCGGACGCCCGCGGACACATCACCATCCATGGTGAGTGGGGGACGGCCAACGGGTCACATAAGTTGCGCGCCGGCGCCGCCTGGAGTTACCTGCCCACACCGAGCGGGAATGGTGTCACGCTCTCACTCCGCACGCTGGCGAGATGTACTTATCGGTTTCAGATATGGCATCTGCCGGGCGCACTAATAACCACGACCCGCGAGCGCCTGAGCGTGCGCGAGCCGGATGGCACCGGTCAAACCTACAGCTTCAACCTGCCCGTCAGCATGAGCGACGCGGGCACGTTCCACTCTGCATATGCGGAGAAGCTCGACAGCGACATCGTCACGCTTGCGCCCGGGCGGTCGCGTCTGCTGAGGTACACCACAACTTTGCGATGAGGTGACCATCGCGAGCACGCCGTCACCGAGCACACGCTCACAGCGGGCTACGGCCTCGGGGCAGCCACGCCGAGGCGCTGACCGAAGCCGGTGGACATGCGCCTGCGGCGCTGGCCGATTCGGGAATGCAAGCGGAGCGAGTGTCCCCCGAATCGGTCCCCGTTGTGGCCAGCGTCCCACTGACCACACGCAGGTTCATCGCCCCGCGCAGTGCGATGAGCGCGTTCAGCACGGCGTTGGGACCCGCGCGCAGGTGGGCGATCGTCCGCCACACCCCGCCCCGAGCCTGGCGCTGCAGCAGGACCGGTTGACCGGCGCTCCTCAGCAACGCCCACACGCGCACGTGCGTGCGGTCCACGCGAAGGGGGTCGAAGGGAACGGTGAAGCCACGCAGGAACGGCTTGGGCTGTGAGCCGGCGAGGCCTCCGCCGGGACCCGGGCTGTAGAGGCCGGCGGGCCGCGACACCGTGACCGTGCCACCGGTCGCGGTCGCCAGGCTCAGATCGGGATAGGGGTCGAGCAGGAACTGCCAGTCGGCCAACCCGACGCCCGCGACCCACAGCCGGTGCAGTGCACGCGAGATCCAACGCGCCTGCAAGCGCCCGGGCACGCCGTGGGCGGCCGGAGGGTCGCTTTCCCAGTTGAGCTCTGTCACCCACAGCGGCTTGGAGGCCCGCGGCAGCGCGGTGCGCATCCGCCGCGCCCGTGCGAGCAGGTCGATGACCTTGGCGATGTCCGCGATCGCCACGTCCTGTGAGGAGTGCGCGGGGAGATCGGGGGATTCGAAGGAAAGCGGATGGAACGACAGGACGTCGAAGTGCGGGGGGTCGGAACACGTCGTTGGCGTTGGTTCTCCTGTCACACGTGCGCGGTCCTCCGGCGTCCGTCCACTACCCCTCCCGGCCAGCGTCCGTCCACTACCCCTCCCGGCCGCCGTCCCCCCTTCCAGGCACAGCATCCCCCGCAGGAACCGCACCGGGGTCATCCGCCCGACTCCCGCCGGTTCACCATTGGGAGCCAACCCGGCCGCGATCACCGTGTCGGTGGGCTCAACCGACTTGACGGCGGCGTAGAAGGCGTTCAGCAGCTGGCGGTAGAGCAGCGGCGCGAAGGCACGCCAGCGCCTCCCCTCAGCAATCCACTGCGGCTCGAGGTAGCGGGCGAGGTTGGGCTCGTTCCACGCTTCGAGCAGCCGCACGCGCGGCAGCGCCCGGCCCGGCTGGAGCGGATCCGGGAAGGAGCCGTCGTAGCGACGGGCCACGGCCGTGGCGAATTCCCCGAGCGCGGCCGGGTTGGGCGCCCAGCTGCCCGGATAGGCGTAGGGCCAGCGGTGGGGTGCTTCCGCAAAGGCCGGAGCGCGAAGAACCACCAGCAGCGGCGTTAGACCGGCCGCGGCGGTGTCGCGCACCGCCGCGTCCACCGCGGTGAAATCGTAGGCGGGGCTGGCCGGATCGCTCGCGTCGAACCCGGTGGGCGGGGACGCGCTGACGATGTAGCGCCATTCGACCGGGATCCGCACCACGCTCGCGCCGGTCGCACGGATGCGCGCCAACGCCTGTTCGCGGACGCCCGCTTCGTGGCTCATGATCAGCCTCGGGTCGGAGATGCCCCTGGTGAGCCCACCGCTCGGGAAGGGGCCGTAGAGCAGCGCGTGGTTTTGAGCGCGCGCGATGCTCGCGCTCGTGGGCGGTGGGGAGCCCCCGGGCGACGGTTCGGCCCCGTACGGCCGCGGTGGTCCTTCCGGGCCGCTGGCCGACGGGATCGGCAGGACCCCCGGGGGTTGCAGCCAGGCGGCGGCGGTCAGGGCGAGTGCGAGCGCCGCTCTAACGATCGAGCGTGACCGTGCGCGTCTGGAGGTTGAGCTTGGCGCCGGAGCCGGTCTTCAGCGTCGTGACCAGCTCAGCCCGCACCTTGTGGCTGTGGCGCAGGACATGTCGCCCCTTCGTGGTGACGCGCAGCAGCACGCTCACGGTACCCGCGGCGGCAGCCGACGTCGAGCCGTGCGCCAGCAGCAGCGCCGACGGCTTGCGCTTGTGGCCGGGCCTCTGCTTGTGCGCCGAGGCGGATGCAGGCACCGCGCCGCCCACTCGGTAGAGGTCTTGGGTCACCGTGCCCGGCTGGTTGATCGTCACCTTGTCAGTCCACCCCGACTTCAGCAGCTTGACAATGGTGGTGCCCACGAGCTTGAAGATCGAGCCCTGCAGTGCCGGCGGTGGTGGCGGCGGCGGAGGAGGAGCTGGCGGCAACGGGCAAGTACCCACGGGGCGGTCGTTCTCGCTCGTGTAGGTGAACAACGCCCCCCCTTCCAGCGGCTTTTCCACGCTCTCGACCGCTTTCACGGTCTCCCCGAATCGCCAGCCCAGTCAAGAAGCTGCCCGCGAAGGACGTCCCGGACTGCGTGGGAACCTGTGCAGCCCCACCGAAGCGATTTGCAACGTAGCTGGGATGCACAACCAATGTTTCGTAGCTGCCTTTGATCACGTCTTCTGGAGATGAGCGCTGGCCAGAGAAGTTCGTCGAGCCCGCACAGACCGTCGGGTCCATCGAAGGCAGGCCGTCGTAGACCTCCGAGCCCACGATGTGCCCGATTGGAGATTCGAGGTAGACGGGGTCGCCCACCTGTGGCACCTGATTGCCAAGCCAAACACCCACTTCTGGGCCTTCGCCTTCGTGCGTGCTTTCCGCGATCGTCACGCCGTTGGGTTCGGTGATGCGCAGCTTGACCTGCACCACCTTGGCGTGCGGTATGTAAACGGAGCCGCTGGTGGAAAGGATCGAGTGTGCGGGGTCCGTGGTCTCCCCCTCGACAACCGAGATCGAGTATTCGGGGGCTTTGGGTTCGCTCCACGCCTCGGCAATGCCCGGCAGGGCCCCACCCAAGCCAAGCACCAGCAGCACGGCGCACGAGGCACCCTCAAGCGCATGCTTGCAGGCACTGAATCCGGGGATGGGAACGCGGCTGGCTCTCACGGGCACGAGAGGGATCGTTCGGCAGGCCAAGACGATTGAGTCTTGAAAGAAATCTTGGACGCGGAGCGTAGAGGCGGATGCGGCGGAAAACCTACGCGCCCTGACGCCCGCCGGTCACTGGACCTACCGAGCCGGGGTGACTACCGGCCGCCGGCCATCGCCGGCAGGATCACCAGCGTGTCGCCGCCGCCGACCACCGTGTCAAGGCCGTCGAGCACGCGCACGTCCTCGTCGTTGAGGTAGACGTTGACGTAGCGATTGAGCTCGCCGTCGGCCGAGAAGAGCTGGCTCTGCGTGGCGGGATGCGTGGCTGCGAGGTCGCGCAGAATCGTCCGACGTTCTCGCCGGAGGCGGTGACCTGCTTCTCGCCGCCTACCGAGGCGCGCAGCACTGGGGATCTTGATCGTCGCCATCGCGGAATGATTAGCAGGTAGGAGGTGTCGAGCGCGTTTTCATGTTTGGATCTCGCTCTGCGGATCTTCTGGCCAATCGTGGCCATCGTGCCGCAGACGACCGAGCGCCGCCTCCCCCCAACCCGGCGGCGCGGCGCAGAACGCCTCGTAGTCGGGGAAACACGCCCATCTCCTCGTCGCGGATCTCGTCGGGGTCGCGCGAGCAGATCGGGCACTCGGGGTCGCGGTGGACTTTGACCTCGGTGAGCGTCGCCCCGAGCGCGTCGTAGAGCAGCAGGCGCCCGATCGCGGGGTCGCCGATGTCGAGGATCAGCTTCACGACCTCGGTGGCCTGCAGCAGGCCCATCGTGCCGGGCAGCACGCCGAGCACGCCGTTGGCGCCGCAGGAGGGCGCGAGCTCCGCGGGCGGGGGCTCGCGGAAGAGGCAGCGGTAGCAGGGCCCGTCGTAGGGCTTGAACACCGACAGCTGCCCGTCGAAGCCGAGGATCGAGGCCGAGACGACGGGGATCCGCAGGCGCACGGTGGCGTCGTTGAGCAGGTAGCGGGTGGGGAAGTTGTCGACCCCGTCGACGATCACGTCGTAGCCGTCGATAATCTCCATGATGTTGGAGGCGTCGATGCGCGTCTGGTACTTGACGACGTTCACGTCGGGGTTGAGCGCGTGGATCGACTCCTCGGCGGAGTCCACCTTGGGAATGCCCACGCGCTGGGTGGAGTGGATCACCTGGCGCTGGAGGTTGGAGAGGTCCACGACGTCGTCGTCGACGATCCCGAGCGTCCCCACCCCCGCGGCCGCCAGGTAGAGCGCGGTCGGAGAGCCGAGGCCGCCGGCACCGAGCAGCAGCACCTTGGCGTCGAGCAGCCGCTGCTGGCCCTCCGCGCCGATCTCCGGGATCAGCAGGTGGCGCGAGTAGCGCTCGCGCTGCTCGGCGGTGAGCGCGCGCGGGATCTCGACCTCGTAGCCGCGGTCCTTCCACAACGTGATCCCGCCGGTCATCGAGCGCACGTGCTCGTAGCCCATGTCCTCGATCATCGTGCGCGCGGCGTACGCCGAGCGGATGCCGGAGGCGCAGTAAAGGATCACCTCGGCGGAGCGATCCGGCACGGCGCTCTCGATCCGCGACTCCAGGTGGCCGCGGGGAATGCTCTTCGCGCCCGGGAGGTGACCGGTGGCGAACTCTTCGCTGCCACGCACGTCGACGATCGCCACACCCTCGCCGATCAGCTCCTTGACCTCAGAGGGGTCGACCTCATCGATGCGACTCTTGATCTGGCGGAGCAGCTCCGCCGAGGAAACGCTCATCTTGAAACTCCCGAACGGCGGTCGGATTTCATGGACTTCAGAAAGTATAGCGCCTCGGCGAGGCTACCCCCACCGCTGCCGGCGCCCCCCCAGCCAGGTCTCCATCACCCGCAGTTCGTGCAGCCGTTCGGGCGCCACGTCGCGGGGGTCGCGATCGAGTACGACGAGGTCGGCAAGCATTCCGGGTCGCAGCACGCCGACGCGATCGCCGAGCAGGACCTGGCGCGCGGGGTTGACGGTGAGCGTGCGCAGCGCCTCGTCGAGCGTCAGCTGCTGGAAGGGCCCAAGCACATCGTCGCTGTCGCGCATCAGGCGGGTGGTGGCAGTGCGCAGCGCCAGGCAGGGATCGACCGGCGCGGCGGGGGCGTCGCTGTGGCAGGAGCTGAGAAGACCGTGCTCGAGGTCGCGCCGCAGCGAGTGGATGCGAGCGGCGCGCTCGCGCCCGAGCACCTGGTCGCGGAAGCTTTCCCCCATGTAGTAGATCTGGTTGATCGGGTGGCTGACCGACAGCCCGAGCGCCGCGGCTCTGGCAATCTGTTCGTCGCGGACCACAGTGAAGCGCTCGATGCGGTGGGGCCCTCCGAGAACGGCCGGCACTTCCTCGTCGAGCAGCGCTTCGAAGCAGCGCAGCACCTGCTCGGTGGCGCGGTCGCCCTCAGAATGCACGACCAGCTGCCACCCCGCGTCGAGCCAGACCCGCAGCGCCTCACGCAGCTCAGCCTCCTTGTGCGCGAGCGTGCCGCCAGGGCGACCGTTCGAGTAGGGCTCTCCCAGCGCGGCGGTGAAGTCGTCGATCGAGCCGTCCGCCTCGTAGGAGATCCCGACCACGTCGTAGTGCTCATCGCCGGCGCCGGGCGCCACGCCGAGCGTGGTGGCAAGCTCGGGCGTGAAGGCTCCGCGCACCCGTACCGGCGCGCCGGGCGCGCGGGTGAGCGCACCCAGCAGTCGATGCTCGGCCACGCCCGCGAGCTGCCCGATGCCGACGTCGTACACCGTGGTGCAGCCCCGCATCGCGAGCTCGCGCAACGCGCACGCCCCGAGCTCCGCGACACGCTCGGGCTCCTGCTCGCACAACCCGGCCGCCGCGTCCGCGGCAATCCCCGCGGTGGCGAGCGCGCTCGCCAGCACGTGCACGTGCGGCTCGACGAAGCCCGGCAGCACGGCGTGACCGGCGAGGTCGATGATTTCGGTGCCGGGGGTGTAGTGACGTTTGACCTCGGTAAGGGAGCCAACGCCGAGGATCGTGGACCCGCGAATCGCGAGCGCCTCCCCGACCGGATGGGGATCGTCCATCGTGAGGATCGGCCCGCCTCGCAGAATTGTTGCGCGCTCGGGCTCGGGATCCTCCTGCCGCACGCTGCCGAGTGAAGCTGCCGTCGGTGCGAATGCGGGGATAGTGAGGTTGCCCAGCACCCCCCGCGCAAGCGCAGCGAAGCCAGGGCAGCTTGCGACGCACATTGGTGGAGCACCTCTTCCGTGAGTCCAGTCTGCCAGGGGCTCAAAAGATACCGCACAATGGATTACACAACCTCCCCGCAAGGGGTGACGCGCCGCCTCATACATTGCTCTTACATTCCATGCTGCCCATGCGCCGCCGCCTCCCAATCATGCCTGCCATCGCCATCGCTCTCGCGCTCGCGGCGCTCCCCGGGTGCTCCGGCGGGTCGAGCGGGGGCGCAGGGACGGCATCCACCGAAGCGGCCGCGGTGGCGCAAGCACCGTCGGCGACCGGCTACGACGGGGCGCTGCTGCCGGGGAGCCTTCGCCCACGCGAGCTCACGCTGACCGACCAGGACGGCAGGCGCGTCTCGCTGAACGACTTCAAGGGGAGGGTGGCGATCCTCACGTTCCTCTACACCACCTCGAAAACCACCGCCCCGCTGATCGCCCAGCAGATCCGCGGCGCGCTGGAAGAACTCCCCCGGGGCACCCCCGCGCTCGCGATCAGCCTCGACCCGGCTTCCGACACGCCGGCGCGCGTGCGGGCGTTCCTGCGCGCCGCATCGCTGACGGGGCGCATGGAATACCTGACCGGCAGCACCGCACAGCTGCGTCCGGTGTGGCGCGCCTACTCGGCCGTGCCGGCGAGCGCGGGCGCGACCGCATACGAACGCGACGCGTTCGTGCTGCTGCTCGACAAGGAGGGCGCCCCGCGCGTGGAGTTTCCGGTCGAAGAACTCACCCCGGAAGCGCTCGCGCACGACGTGCGTAAGCTGGAGCGCGAATAGAGGCGTGGCACCAGCCGCGTCGCCCGAGCCACCGGCACCCGCCTGATATCCTACCCGCCAGGTAGGTATTCGAGCGATGATGTTCTCAACCAAGGCGGAGTACGGCGTGCGCGTGATGGTGGCACTCGCACAGCGCGCGCAGGCGAGCCCCGACGGGGAGGAACCGGTGATGCCGCTGGCGGAGATCGCCGAGCACGACGGACTGCCGCTGGCCTACTTGGAGCACCTCGTGGCGAGGCTGCGCAGGGCGGGGCTGATCGAGAGCCGCAGGGGCTCGCGCGGTGGGTACATGCTCGCGCGGGCGCCAAAGGAGATCACGATGGCCGAGGTGGTGGAGGCGCTGGAGGGCGCGATCGCCCCGATCGAGTGCATCTCCCAGAACGCCGACGGGAGCATCGTGTGCTCGCGCGAGCAGGATCCAAGCCACGTGTGCCCTACCAAGCTGCTGTGGACGCGCGTGCGCTTCTCGATCGTGAGCACGTTGATGGACACCACGCTCGCCGACCTGCTGCCGGCGCCTGCGCCGGCGACCGAGCTGCCGCTGGCCGAAACGGGGATGCGAGCCGAAGGCGAGTGTCTCCCGGCTTCGGCCCCCTCGGCGAAGCGCATCCCGGCAGGCGCCGGCGGCGCAGCCAGGCGGCACCTGCCCACACCGACAATCGCCTGACCGAAGGAGAACATGGCTGACCTGGAGATACGCAACCTGCACGTGCGCATCGAGGAGCGCGAGATCCTCAAAGGCGTCGACCTGACGATCGACCGCGGCGAGGTGCACGCACTGATGGGCCCGAACGGGTCGGGCAAGTCGACGCTCGCGAACACCCTGCTGGGGCACCCCGCCTACGAGGTGACGGAGGGCTCGATCCGCTTCAAGGGGGAGGAGCTGAGCGAGGCCGAGCCGCACGAGCGCGCGAAGGCGGGCCTGTTCCTCGCCTTCCAGTACCCCGTGGCGATCCCGGGGGTGTCGGTGGCGAACTTCCTGCGCATGGCGATCAACGCCAAGCGCGAGGAGCCGATCAACGTCAAAGAGTTCCGCACCGAGTTGCAGCACGCGATCGAGCTGCTCGACGTGGACCGCTCGTTCACCTCGCGCCACCTCAACGACGGCTTCTCCGGTGGCGAGAAGAAGCGCGCGGAGATCCTGCAGATGGCGATGCTCAAACCGGACGTGGCGATCCTCGACGAGACCGACTCGGGCCTCGACATCGACGCGCTGCGCACGGTGGCGGAGGGCGTCGAGAAGCTGCACTCAGAGCAGGGCCTCGGCGCGCTGATCATCACCCACTACCAGCGCATCCTGCACTACATCAAGCCGCAATTCGTGCACATCATGCTCGACGGCAGGATCGTGCTGGAGGGCGGCGTGGAGCTGGTGGAGCGGCTGGAGCGCGAGGGGTACGACCAGATCCGCCAGGAGTTCAGCGCACATGTCTGAGGTCGCCGTCAAGCCGGGACGCCACCGCGAGTCCACGCTCTACCACGCGCTGCACGGCGCCGGCACGGGCGACGGCCGGACGCTGGAGCAGCTGCGCGAAGCGGCGCTGAAGGCGTATGAGTCGCAGGAGCTGCCCATCTGGCGACGCTCGGGCTTCTGGACGACGAGCTTCGAGGGGCTGGACCTCGACGCACTGCAGGTCCACCACCACAGCCCCGACGACGGCGTGCCGCGGGTGGTGCGCGAGACGCTCCCCGAGCGCACCCGTGCCGGGCGGATCGTGCAGCGCGACGGAACCGTGGTGAGCGTCGAGCTCGACCCCGAGCTGAAGCGGCGTGGCGTGATCCTCTGCTCACTGGAGGAGGCCGCGCGCGAGCACACGGAGCTTTTCACACGGTGGTACTCCAAGCGCCTGACGTACGACCGCCACAAGCTGGAGGCGGCGAACGCCGCGCTGTGGACAGGGGGCGCCTTCCTGCACATCCCCGCCGGCCTGCGCGTGGAGCAGCCGTTCGAGATCGTGTACGCGATCGACGGGCCGGGAACGGCGCAGTACGGGCGCACGCTGATCGTGGGCGAGCGCGGCGCGGAGTTCCGCGTGCACGAGTACGACCTCGCCGACTTCGCGGGACCGGACACCGCCGCGGGCGGCGCCCGGGATTCCGAGGTGGGACCGGACGGCACCAGAGATGGCGAGGGAGGCACCGGACAGGCGCTGCACGCAGGCGCGTTCGAGCTGTACCTGAACGACGGCGCGCGTTGCCACCTCGCGCAGGTACAGGATTGGGGCTCGGGCGAAGTGTTCGACGCCTCCACGCGCTTCGTGGGCGTCGGCAGGGACGCCTACTGCCACTGGATGCCGGCGCTGCTCGGCGGCCACCTCGTGCGCCACCACCTGGAGCTCGCGGTGAGCGAGCCGGGCGGGGACATGGCGTTCCGCGGCGTGTTCTTCGCCCAGGAGCGTGAGCTGCTGGACGTGTTCGCGGTGGACCTGCACGAGACCGGCCCCTCCGGCGGTGACGTGCACTGGCGGGGAGCCGCGACCGGCGAGAGCCGTGCGAGCTTCGAGGGCCTGATCCAGATCGACCCCGGCGCGCAGAAGACCCACACATACCTGCAGATCCACACGATGATGCTCTCGCACAAGGCACGCCTCGACGCGATCCCCTCGGTGCTGGTGAGCGCCGACGACGTGTCCGCCTCGCACGGCGGCACGGTGGGAGAGCTGGACGAGGACGCGATCTTTTACATGCAAACCCGCGGCCTGGACCGCGCGAGCGCCGTGCGGGTGATCATCGAGGGCTTCTTCGAGCCGCTCATCTCCCAGCTGGAGGACGAGCCGCTGGAAGAGGTGGTGCGCACGAAGATCGCCGCGAAGCTGGCGGCGGCGCGCGAGGACATCGAGGCGTACGCGGCGAGCAGGTAGGCAGATGATCCGCGCGGTAACTGCTTTTTTGGATGGAGACCCCCACAAGGGGGGTCTGGGATGGGCACCTTTGTGGGAGACAGGCGGTCGATGAGCGCCACCCTCACAGGACTCGACGTGCGCGGAGACTTCCCGATCCTGACGCGCCAGTTCGACGGCAACCCGCTGGTGTACCTCGACTCGGCCTCGACCGCGCAGAAGCCGCAGGTGGTGATCGACGCGCTCGCCGAGCACCTGCGCGCACACAACGCGAACGTGCATCGCGGCGTGTACGCGCTCGCGCAGGAGGCCGACGCCGCCTACGAGCAGGCGCGCGAGCGGGTGGCCGCGTTCACCGGCGCCGGGGGGGTGGGGCCGTATACAACGATCTTCACGAAGAACGTCACCGAGGCGATCAACCTCGTCGCGTACGCGTGGGGCCGCAGCGATTTGGGCCCCACCCGCCCGGGCGACGCCGTGGTGATCACCCAGATGGAGCACCACGCCAACATCGTGCCGTGGCAGCAGCTGTGCAAAGAGCGGGGCGCGCAGTTGCGCTACCTGGAGGTGGACGAGACCGGGCTGCTCGACCCCGAGCAGCTCGACAAAGAGCTCGAACGGGGCGACGTGAAGCTCGTGGCGTTCACGCATGTCTCCAACGTGCTCGGGACGATCAACCCCGTGGCGGAGATGACCGCGCGCATCCGCGCCGCGGGTGCGGTGTCGCTGGTGGACGGCGCCCAGGCAGTGCCGCACATGCCGGTAGACGTCGCGGCGGTGGGGGCCGACTTCTACGCGTGGACCGGCCACAAGGCGATGGGGCCGACCGGGATCGGCGTGCTGCACGGCCGCGCGGCGCTGCTGGAGGAGATGCCCCCGTTTTTGACGGGCGGCGACATGATCGCCTCGGTGGACCTCGACGGCGCGACCTGGAACGAGCTGCCATACAAGTTCGAGGCCGGCACCCCGCCGATCGCCGAGGCGGTGGGGCTGGGCGTGGCGGTCGAGTACCTGCGCAACCTCGGGATGAAGCGCGTGCGCGAGCACGAGGAAGCGCTCACCGCGCACCTGCTGACGCGCCTCGCGGAAGTGCCCGGCCTGCGCGTCGCCGGTCCCGCCCGCGCGGAGGCACGGGGCGGCATCGCGTCATTCACGATCGAGGGGATGCACTCCCACGACGTCGCCGAGATCGCCAACCGCGGGGGCGTGTGCATCCGCGCCGGCCACCACTGCGCGCAGCCGCTGATGCGCTGCCTGCACGTCGCGGCCACCGCGAGGGCGAGCGTGGGTGTCTACAACACCCCCGCGGAGATCGACACGCTGCTCGACACGCTGCTGACCGGACGCGAGGTGTTCGGACTCTGATGGACGACCTCTACCGCGACTACATCCTCGACCACTACAAGCGCCCCCGCAACTTCGGCGAGCTCGAACCCCACGACCTGGAGGCCGAAGAGCACAACCCGCTCTGCGGGGATGAGCTCAGCGTGCAGATCCGCGTCAAGGACGGGCGCATCGAGGACCTGCGCTTCGACGGCCACGGCTGCGCGATCTCCCAGGCGGCCGCCTCGATCGCCTCCGAAGAGCTGAAGGGGATGGAGCTCGAAGAGGTCGGCAAGCTGGGCGCCGACTGGATGCTCGACCTGCTCGGCATCCCCGTCTCCGCCACCCGGCGCAAGTGCGCCCTCTTGAACCTCAAGGTCGTGCGCGGCGCCGTCAGCGGCGATCACGACTGGCCGGTCTGATCCCCGCCCGACTGCGATTCCGGGTCTCCGGCAGACGCGATAGAATCCCTACTTCAGAGCACGGGATTCAAGCAAAGGAGCACCATGGCCGCCACGGACACAGTCAGGATCACCAAGCCCTCCCCGATCGTCGAGGACGAGCAGGGCCAGCTGCGCGCGCGTCAGGGGATCTCACGGGAGGTCGTTACCGAGCTCTCGAAGATCAAGGGCGAGCCCGATTGGATGGCCGACAAACGGATCAAGGCGCTGGAGATCTTCGAACGCAAGCCGATGCCCACGTGGAGCATCGACCTGTCGGGGCTGAACCTCGACGACCTCGTGCTCTACTCGCCCCCCACCGCCGGGCGCTACGACTCCTGGGACGACGTCCCCGCGGAGATGAAGCAGACCTACGAGGACCTCGGCATCCCCCAGGCCGAGCGCGAGCATCTCGCCGGCGTCGTGGGGGTGTGGCGCCAGGAGCCCGTGTACGAGGGGCTCAAGGAGGAGTACCGCAAGCAGGGGATCCTGTTCTGCTCGATGGACACCGCGATCACCGAGTACCCCGAGCTGGTGCAGAAGTACTTCATGAACAAATGCGTCCCCGCCCAGGACAACAAGTTCTCAGCGCTCCACGGCGCCGTGTGGTCGGGCGGGGCCTTCTGCTACATCCCCAAGGGCGTCAAGTGCGACCTGCCGCTGCAGGCCTACTTCCGCATGGAGGGGGCAGGAGAGGGCACCTTCGAGCACACTTTGATCGTCGCCGACGAGGGCTCGGAGGTGAACTACATCGAGGGCTGCACCGCACAGACCTACAGCGTCAACTCGATGCACTCCGCCGTGGTGGAGATCTTCGTGCACGAGGGCGCCAAGGCCCGCTACACCACGGTGCAGAACTGGAGCAAGGACGTCTACAACCTCAACACCAAGCGCGCCGTGGTCGACGCCGGCGGCACCGTCGAGTGGGTCGGCGGCTCGATGGGGGCGAAGTACGTGATGCTCTACCCCGGCTCGTTCCTGATGGGCGAGGGCGCCCGCGCCGACCACCTCAACGTCGGCGTGGCATCCGGCGGCGTGCACAAGGACACCGGCGCCAAGGTCGTGCACCTCGCGCCCAACACCACCTCCAACATCCTCGCCAAGTCGATCTCCAAGGACGGCGGCATCATGGGCTACCGCGGCCTCGTGCGGATGGGCCCGAAGTCGCAGGGCTCCAAAGCCCGCGTGCAGTGCGACGGGCTGATGATGGACGGGATCTCTCGCTCGGACACCTGGCCGGACATCCAGATCCAGAACCCCAACGTCGCCGTCGCCCACGAGGCCACGGTCGGGCGCATTTCCGACGACCAGCTCTTCTACATGGGCTCGCGCGGCTTCACCGAGGACGAGGCCGCCGCGATGATCGTCAACGGCTTCATCGAGCCGGTGACCAAGGAGCTGCCGATGGAGTACGCCGTGGAGCTGAATCGCCTGATACAGCTGGAGATGGTCGGAAGCATCGGCTGAGGCGCGCGATGTCCGAGCCCGCCACCACCCATACAGCCGACGTGGTCGCCGACCTGGCGGCCACGGCCTCCTCAGGCTCCCTCTCGCCCAACGCCAACCGCACCGCCGCCATCTCCTCGACCGAGTCCACCGGCACTATCTCCCTCGAGGTCGACGACGTCATGGATGCACTCTCCAACGTGATCGACCCCGAGCTCGGCCTTGATTTCGTCGAACTCGGCTTGGTCTACGGCGTGGAGATCGACAAGGGTGACGTGCGCGTCACGTTCACCCTCACCACCCCCGCCTGTCCGATCGGACCGCAGGTGACAGAACAGATGGAAGAGTTCGTCGGCGAGCTCGAAGGCGTGAAGACGGTTGAGTGCGAGATGGTGTTCGTCCCACCGTGGTCACCCGAGCTGATGAGCGAGGACGCCAAGTTCGCGCTGGGCTTCTAGACCGCCTGCAGCGCGGTGACCTTACGCGCGAGCACCACCAAAGTGGCGAGCTCCGCGGCGATACTCTCCCCGAACTGGTCGATGTCGTCCATCGCGTCGAGATCGCCCAGCAGGCCGAAGTTCATCTGGCCGTTGTACGACATGATCGCGATCGCCAGCGCGTGGTGCTGGGGCAGGAACGCCACCGGGTAGGCCTCCAGCATCTTGCGGCCCAGCACGTACAGGGGGAACTGCGGGCCGGGGACGTTGGTCACGATCAGGTTGAACAGGCGCGTGGAGAAGTTCAGGCGCGAGGCCTGCGCGAGGATCGTGGGCGGCGCGAAGTTCTGCACGCCCGCGATCACCTCCGCGCCGAGCGCCTGCTTTGACTCCTTCAAACCGTCCATCTCGCGTTTGACGAACAGCAGCCGCTGCACCGGGTCGGGGATATAGACCGGCAGCGGCCCGCGCATCGCAACGATGCGGTTGCCCAACTGCTGGTGCTCGTCTTCGGCGCGCACCGACACCGGCACCAGCGCCCGCATCTCCATGCCCTCGGTGCGCACCCCGCGCGCAGTCAGGAACTCGCGCAATGCGCCCGCCACCACCGCCAGCACGACGTCGTTGACGGTGCACCCGAACGCGTTCTTGACGACCTTGAAGTCCTCCAGCGCACACCCCACCCCGGCGAAGCGCCGATGGGGGCCGATGTCCACGTTCAGCGGCGTCGCCGGCGCGGGGTTGAGCACAGCCCACACAATCTCCCCCACGCCCTCCGCCGCCTCGCGCGCCGCGGCGAGCGCGCGGTCGGGGTGCGCCAGCGCATCGGCCGCGCCCGCCGCCAGCTCCACCCCCGCGCGCAGCGCCCCCTTCGCACCCGCCGCCAGCAACTCCAAGGCGCCCGGCTCGCGGTGGGGCTGCCACGCTTTGCCGGAGTGGCGCACCGGCGGCGGCTCGGGCGAGAGGTCGAACAGCACGGTCGCCAGGTCGATCCCGGCGATCCCGTCGATCAGCGAGTGGTGGGTCTTGGAGATCAGCGCGCAACGATCATCCTTCAAGCCCTCGATCAGCCACATCTCCCACAGCGGCTTGGAGCGGTCGAGCTGCTGGGAGAAGATGCGCGCGGTGAGGCCACACAGCTGCTCCCAATCCCCCGGCGCCGGCAGCGCCGTGTGGCGCACGTGGTACTCGAGGTTGAAGCTCGGATCATCCACCCACACGGGGCGCCCGCTGTCGAGCGCCGTGTGCGTGTGAGCCAGCTTGTGGCGGTAGCGCGGCACCAGGTGCAGGCGCTTGCGGATCTGTTCGAGGAACTCCTCCAGCGGCGGTGGCGGGCCCTCCAGCAACGTGAGCCCGCCCACGTGCATGTGCGAGTTCGGCCCCTCCTGGTGCAGGAAGGAGGCGTCCACCGCCGTGAGTCTGTCGAGATGACGCTGAGGCATGGTGAAACGCTCAGGTTACTGCGCGCGCACCACTCTCCACGTCCCCACTCGTCCTGATCGAAGGGGCCCTTACAATGGGGGATGTGGCCAATACCGTGGAGAAGATCCTGCTGGCGGCGCCGCGCGGCTACTGCGCGGGCGTGGATCGCGCCGTGCAAACGGTAGAACGCGCGCTGGAGCTGCACGGGCCCCCAGTGTATGTGCGCAAGGAGATCGTCCACAACAAGCACGTCGTGTCCCAGCTGCGCGCGCGGGGCGCGATCTTCGTCGACCAGGAGACCGAGGTGCCCGAGGGGGCCGTCACGGTGTTCTCCGCGCACGGCGTGGCGCCCAGTGTGCGCGCCAACGCGCAGGCTCGTCACCTGCAGACGATCGATGCCACCTGCCCGCTGGTGACGAAGGTGCACGTCGAGGCGCGGCGCTTCGCCGAGCAGGGCTACACGATCGTGCTGGTCGGCCACGCCGACCACGAGGAGGTCGAAGGCACGATGGGCGAGGCGCCCGAGCGGATCGTGCTGGTGGAGAACGAGCACGACGTTGACGAGCTCCAGGTGGAGGACCCCGAGCGGGTCGCCTACATCACCCAAACCACGCTTTCGATCGACGAGACCGCGACGATCGTGGCGCGGCTGCGCGAGCGCTTCCCGAGCATCGCCGGGCCGCGCACCGATGACATCTGCTACGCGACCACCAACCGTCAGGCGGCCGTCAAGCAGATGGCGGGCAAGTGCGACCTGGTGTTGGTGATCGGCTCCCGCAACTCCTCCAACTCGGTGCGCCTCGTGGAGGTCGCGCGCGACTGCGGCACCGACGCCCATCTGATCGACAACAGTGGCGAGGTGCGCGAGGAGTGGCTGCGGGACAGGCGCGTGGTGGGGGTCTCCTCGGGCGCCAGCGCTCCCGACGAGCTCGTGCAAGACCTGCTCGACCTGTTCCGCGCCCGGGGGGTACGCGACGAGGACATCACCGAATTCCGCGTGGTACGCGAGGACGTCCGCTTCATGCTCCCCAAGCCGATCCGCGAGGCCGTCGCGGCGGGCGGAGCCTCTTAGGGCGTTGCCCCTCCCCCGCGCGAACCTCGCGCAGCAGCCGCTTCCCATCCAGCCCGCCCACGGGTGCCCGACGGTGTCATGCGCACCCTGATCGTCTCAGACCTCCACCTCGGCGGCGCGGCGGACGTGGATCTGTTGCGGCGTCCCGAGCTGCGCGCACAGCTGCTGCAAGCCCTGGCGGACGTCGATCGCCTGGTGTTGCTCGGCGACCTGCTGGAGCTGCGCCACGGCCCCCGCCGCGAGGCGCTGGCCGCTGCGCGCCCGTTCTTCGAGGAGCTCGGCCAGGCGTTTGCCGGGCGCGAGATCGTGGCCGTCGCAGGCAACCACGACCATGCCTTGATCGAGCCGTGGTTGGAGCATCGCAGCGAACTACCGGCGCCGGCCCCACTCGGCGTCGAGCAGCGGCTCGAGGCGAGCGCCGCCTCCTCGATGATGGCGCTGCTCGCCGAGTGGTCGGCCCCCGCGCGATTCACGGTGGCCTACCCGGGTATGTGGGTGCGACCCGACGTGTACGCCACCCACGGCCACTACCTCGACTGCCACCTCACGATTCCCACTCTGGAGCGCTTGGGGATCGGTGCGATGGGCCGCCTCATGCGCCGCCCCGCCCGCGCCTTCATCGGGCCCGACGACTACGAGGCGGTGACGGTGCCGGTGTTCGCCTGGATCGACGCGGTCGCCCGCCAAGCGCCCACCGGGGAGGCGCTCAACGGCGGCATGACGGTGCGTGCGTGGCGTGCGCTGGGGGGCGCCCAGCAGCCTGCCTCCGCTCCAACGGCCACCAACGGGCGCGCATCCGATGGCCAGGCTGGATGGGCACGTCGCGGCGGCCAGGCTGGGTGGGAGCGTCGCCGTGGCGAGCGCGGCGGCATCTGGGAACCGACCCGCGCACGCAGCCGGGCGCTGGCCCACACGCTGCGCAACCGCGCGCTCGCCGGAGCCTTCCCGCTCGGGGTGGCCGCGCTCAACCGCGCCGGCCTCGGCCCCTTCAACTCCGACCTCTCCAGTGGAGAGCTGCGCCGCGCCGGCCTGCGGGCGATGGGCGAGGTGGCTGCGCGCCTCGGTGTGGGCGACGCGCATGTGGTGTTCGGCCACACCCACCGGGCGGGGCCGCTGCCAGGCGACAACCCCGCCGAGTGGCGCGGCCCCGGCGGAGCGCGACTGATCAACACCGGCTGCTGGACCTACGACTCCTACTTCCTCACCGCCACACCCGGCGAGAGCCCCTACTGGCCGGGTGGCTGCGTGCTGGTCGAGGACGACGGCCCACCCATCCTGCGGCGGCTGCTGGAGCGCCACGAGCACGCAGAACTCACGTCAAGCCCGGCATAACCACGCCGCCAGGCGGCGCGCCATCGAACACGCCGAGAGCCCGCGCTCACGCCAAGCCCGGCGTGAAGCAGGTTGCCAGGCACTCCACGCCGGGCCCCGCCTCGAGCTCCAGCACCCCCGCGGTGTGGCGCGCGTGCTCGATCAACGGGTACGCCCCGGGGTGCGTGACGGCGAGCTCGGCGCCGTTGACACGCACGGTGCCCTCCCCATCGAGCACCGCCCACACACCGCCGGCCTCGTAGGGGCCGCTGTAGGCACACTCCCGATCCTCGCTCTGCGGCTGTAGGCACGCCTCCGGCGCGTCCTCGGGGCGCAGCGGCGCGAGCGGCTCGCGCTCGATCCCCAGCAGCTCCTGGATCGCGAGCTCCGTCTCTTCGTACGCGCCCTCGCCGTAGTGGTAGTCGAACAGCAGCCCCCTGCCGTCGAACAGGTAGCGCGCCGGCCACCCTTCGTTCTCGTACTCCCGCCACATCTCCAGGTCGGGGTCCAGCAGCACCGGGTGGGCGATCCCTAGACGCTTCACCGCCGCTTCGACGGCGCGGCGCTCGCGCGCGGGCTCGAAGCCCGGGGAGTGGATCCCCACCACAACCAACCCGTCGGGCTCGTAGCGCTCGTGCCAGGCATTCATATAGGGACAAGTCCGCACGGAATTGGGACGGCAGAAGTCCCAGAACTCGATCAACACCGGTTTTCCTTGCTGGCGGTCCATGCGCAGCGACTTCACGTTCACCCAGCGCAGGTGCGCGAGGAACGCGGGGGCGATGATCGTGTCTACGGGAGCGCGCATTGCCCGAGGTTATACGCAGACTAGGGCGTCGCTGGCCAAGCGATGCAAGTCCCTGAACGCCCCACCCACCCTGCGTGGCGTGCTACGCACGCGAGCGACCGAGGACGCAGCAGCGCGCCTGCCAGCGGCGTCCTAGTTATCGCAGCCTAAGCGGTCCCACATGTACAGCTGGATGCACTCGTTGGCGAGCTCTTCGGCGCGCCCCCGGGAGAGGCGAGGGAGTACCGCGTCCAGCGCCTGATCCTCGGCGACGCCCTCCTGGAGGGCCTCCTCGCCGCGGAAGCCCGCCGCGATCTTCAACGCCTCACGGCGGTTCTCGCCGAGGCTGTGGAAGACCCCTTGCAGGAATGCGGTGTTCGCGATCGGCTGCCCCACCTCCAGCGAGGCGTGCCACGCCGCCAGCAGCTGCAGGTCCTCATCGTCGAGGTCGGCGATCGTTTTGGCGTAGTGCACCGAGAGCTCCTGGTCGGGGATGTCATCGACCCACGCCCTCACCACCTCGCCGACGAGCTGCCGGCGCGCCTCGCGGCCGATCGACTCGGCGATCACCCGGATCGCGTCTTGAGGCTCGATAAAACAGAGCGGCATCGATGCAGACTGTAAGCACCGGTGTGGACGGCATTTTTTCGTGGCTCCCAGCGAATCCCCGGATTCAACGTGAGGTGGGCGGCGGCCCGCAAAAGATCGAGCGTCTCCCGGGCACGCTCCGCCCAGGCCGGCCACGCGCCCTCAGAGATCCAACGCCTCGCGCGCACGCTCCAGCGAATGCTGGTCGAGCACCTCCGGCGCCACGCCCAGCGTCGCGCGCTCCCCCACCCCCCAGTTGGCCAGCGCCAGGTCGAACGCTTCCATCGGCACAGTCATCGCTTTCGCCAGCTCGTGCGCACGGTGCTCCAGGTGCATCTGATCGCCGATCCCAAACACGCGCTTGGCGGCCAGCGTGGCGAGGTCGTCGTGGGCAGCGCCGGGGGCGTTGGTGAAGCACAGCGTCTCGGCGCGCAGCTCCGCCAGCCCGATGCGACCCAGTGTGACCAGCAGCTCGTAGCGGCCCATCCTCCCCAGACCCGGCAGCGTGAGCCGTTCGAAGATCCGCTCGAAGCGCCTCGCCGGGTTCCAAGCGGGGTCGCCTGTGAACCCCGACGCCTGTGAGCCGGCGTGCTCGACCCACTGCAGGTAGGACCGCAGCGTGGCGTCGCCTCTGGGAGGGTCGTGGGAGGTGCGGGGGCCGAGCGGAATCTCATCGAGCGCCGGCAGCTCACCGGCGCGCCAGTCGGCCTCCAGCGCCCGCCTGATCCCGGAGAACGGGTCGGGCCCCTCCAGCGGCGAGAGGTAGGCGCTCAGGAAGCACATCCACATCGCCTGCTCGGGGTCCTCCTGTTCGCGCATCTCCCCGTACAGGTCGGGCGGCGCGGTTCTGAGCGCCAGCAGCCTCCCCTCCGCAAACCCAATCTCCTGCGCCAGACGCTCCGCGTCCGCGGAGGCGCGCAGGCCGGTCGCCAGCGGCGAGCGGTAGCCGTCGTCCTCGGCGCGCTGTTCTTGGATCACATGCAGCCCCGCGCGGCGGCGGCCCTGCGGCGAGGTGCGGCGCGCGCCGCCCGCGCCGGCGCGCCCACGGCCCTCCTTCGTGCGCGAGCGGCGCCCCTGCCCCTCGGTCGGCGCCAGGTGGGCGGGGTTGGAGACCGTCTCGCGACAGATCGGGCAGCGCTCGACGAACCGGTTGTGACGGCAAAACCTCGGCATACCAGGCAGTTTAGGACTGTCCAGCCAAGATCAAGCCACGGCCCGCGCGGGCAGTGGCGGTGCGAAGCCCTCCGCGCGTGCTCGCTCGAGGCCCGCGCGGCGCTCGTTGTCGAGCTCGACCACGTAGTTTGAGAAGTCCACTTGGATCGTGTGTCGCTTGGAGGCCTGGTAGCGACGGCTCTGGCGGCGCATCATCGCCTGCATGTCCCGCCGCATCTGCGCAGGAGAGGGCAGCACGTAATCGCCCATCAGGTGCTCTGCGACGAGCCGACCCTGGAGCTCGGCGATCGGCATGATCGCCCCCCATGGCTGAACGAAGCCGATGAAGTACAGCCCCGGGCGCTCGGGCAAGAAGACCCGCTTGTACAGCACGAGGCGGTTTTCGGGCGCGGCGATCAGCTGCTCGTCGAGGAACGGGAAGATGATCTTGTAGCCGGTGCAGTACACGATCAGGTCGGCCTGCTCCTCGCTGCCGTCGGCATAGCGCACGCGCTCGCCGGCCAGCTCGGCGATCTCGGGCTTCACCGCGATCGCGCCGTGGGCAAGGCGGTCGAGGATGCGCGAGGAGACGGTCGGGTGCGCCTGCCCAAGCCGGTGGTCGGGCCGCGGCAGCCCGTAACGATCCATCGGCCCCACCGTTAGGCGTGTCACAACCTGCATGCCGCGCAACAGCCACGTGAACGGCACGCGGCTGGGCCGCACCCCCGCATCCAGGGGCCGCCCGAGAATGTACTTGGGCACCACGTGCACGCCGCGGCGGGCGACCAGGGTGGTTGAGCGCGCGTGATAGGAGGCATCCACGGCGATGTCCATCGCGGAGTTGCCCATCCCCACCACGACCACCCGCCGGCCGGCGAGTTGGCTGGGTTCCTTGTAGTCGTGGGCGTGGATCTGCTCCCCGTCGAAGCTCCCGGGGATCGGCGGTTCCGGCCAGCGCGGGTTCCAGTGGTGGCCGTTGGCCACAAGCAGCACGTCGTAGCGGCGAACCTCCCGCCCACCCGTGAGCCCTTTGCCCATTCCAGCGCCGCTTTCGTCCTCGCCTCCACCACCGCCACCGCTTTCGCGCCCGCCCGCCTTCGCCCCCGCGCCTGCGATCGTCACCTCCCACCCACCGCCCTCCAGCGGGCGGGCGTGCTCCACGCACGTGTTGAAGGTGATCCGCTCGCGCAACCCGAAGTGCTCGACGTAGTCGTCGAAGTAGCGCGCGATCTGGTCGTGGCGCGGAAAGTCGGGATACGAGGCGGGCATCGGGTAGTCGGCGTACTCCATCCGCTCGCGCGAGGTGTTGATGTGCAGCGTCGAGTACGACGACGACATCCCGTTGCGGTTGCCAAACACCCAGTTGCCGCCCACCTTGTCGGAGCACTCGAAGCAGTCGAAGGGGATGCCCCGATCGGCGAGCGCCTTCGCCGCGGTGATCCCCGAGGAGCCCGCGCCGATGATGCACGCGCGGGGGAGGGTCATTCGACGCTGACCCCACCGCTGACGTGCGAGGGCGGGCCCTCCGGCCCTTCGTCGGCGTCGGCGTGGCCCGGCAGCGCGTCGTCTTCGAAGAGCGCGCCGATCGCGTCGGACCTGCCGTTGCGCTTACCAGAGAGGTAACGGTCCACCATACGCGCGCACTGGCGGCCCTCGTTGATCGCCCACACGATCAGCGACTGCCCGCGGCGCGCGTCGCCGGCCGCGAAGACCCCTTCGACCGAGGTGGTGTAGGGCGTGACGGCCTTTACGTTGCCACGCGGGTCCTTCTCCACGCCGAGCTGATCGAGCAGCCCCTGCTCGGGGTGCAGGAAGCCCATCGCGAGCAGCACCAGCTGGGCGGGCAGCTCGCGCTCGGTGCCCTCCACCGGCGCGAACGGCGGTGCGGGCTCGGCGCGAGTGACGTGCAGAGCGGCCACACCGCCGTCCGCGTCACCGCCGAAGCGCGTGGTGCTCACCGCGTAGTCCTGCTCCCCCACCCCCTCCTCGCGCGCCTCCTCCATCGCATAGCTGAGGCGGTACTTCAGCGGCCACTCCGGCCACGGGGTACGATCGTCGGGCCGGTGCGCCGGTGGCTCGGGCAGCAGCTCCAGCTGAACGATCGAGGCGGCGCCCTCGCGCAGCGCGTTGCCGACGCAGTCCGCGCCGGTGTCGCCGCCCCCGATCACCACCACGTGCTTGCCGGCGGCGGTGATCTCGGGGGTCTCTTCTCGCGCCACCCAGCGGTTGCGCTGATAGAGGTAGTCCATCGCGAAGTGGATCCCCCGCAGCTGGCGCCCCGGAACGGGTAGGTCGCGCGGCACGCGCGAGCCCGTGGCGAGCACCACCGCGTCGAAGCGCTCGCGTAGCTCCCGCACGGTGAGGTCGCGCCCGACGTCCACCCCGCAGCACAGCTCCACGCCCTCTTCCACTAGCTGCCGCACGCGACGCTCCACGATGCGCTTCTCGATCTTGAAGTCCGGCACGCCGAAGCGCACCAGCCCGCCGGCGGCCTCGTCGCGCTCGAACAGAGTCACGTCGTGCCCCGCGCGGCGCAGCTGCTGAGCGGCGGCCATCCCCGCCGGGCCCGAGCCGACTACGGCGACGCGCTGGCCGGTGAGTCGCCGCGGGGATGGCGGCTCGGCTTTGATCCAACCCTCCGCGAAAGCCCGCTCGACGATCGCGTGCTCGATCTGTTTGATCGTCACCGCATCGCCCTCGCGGATCTCCAGCACGCACGCCGCCTCGCACGGGGCGGGGCAGAGACGCCCGGTGAAGTCGGGGAAGTTGTTGGTCGCGTGCAGCTGTGCGATCGCCTCGCGCCAGCGGTCGCGGTAGACGAGGTCGTTCCAGTCGGGGATCAGGTTGCCCAAGGGACAGCCGTTGTGGCAGAAGGGCACCCCGCAATCCATGCAGCGGGCGCCCTGCTCGCGCAGCTCCGACTCGGGGCGCACCACCATGAACTCGCGGTAGTCGCGCGCGCGCTCTTGCGCGTCGCGGTAGGGCACGCCGTGACGCTCGATCTGCAGGAAGGCTCCGAGCTTGCCCATCAGACAGCCGCCTTTCGAGCGCGGGTGCCTGACAGAGCCCCCGTCCTTCGAGCGCGTCGGGCCACCCTGTCGCCGCGAAGCATGCCACCCAGCTTGACCATCAGGCCGCCGCGACTCCCTCGGCCTGCTCCTCTTCCTCGGCGAGCTCCGCCAGCACCCGCCTGTAGTCGCGGGGCATCACCTTCACAAACGCTCCGCGCGCGAGCAGCTCCTCCCACTCGGCGAGCACGCGCCGGGCCACCGGGGAGTCGGTGCGCTGCTCGTGCTCGACGATCATCGCCCGCAGCTCGACCGCGGACTTAGATCCCGCCCCACCCAACGCTTCGAAGTCGACCATCCCCATGTTGCAGCGCTTCGCAAAGGCGCCCTCCTCGTCAAGCACGTACGCGATCCCGCCGCTCATGCCGGCGGCGAAGTTACGCCCGGTGGGGCCCAGCACCACCACGCGACCACCGGTCATGTACTCGCATCCGTGGTCCCCCACGCCCTCCACCACCGTCCACGCGCCGGAATTGCGCACCGCGAATCGCTCCCCAGCGAGACCACGGAAGAAGGCCTTGCCGGCGGTCGCCCCGTAGAGCACCGTGTTGCCCACGATCACGTTGCGCTCGGCGACGAAATCCCCACTCATGCCGTCGCGGGGACGTACGGCGATCACCCCGCCGGAGAGGCCCTTGCCGGCGTAGTCGTTGGCGTCACCGTGCAGTGTGAACGCCACCCCCGGCGCGAGCCAGCCACCAAAGCTCTGGCCCGCGGAGCCCTCGAAGTCGACCATGATCGAGTCCACCGGCAGCCCGTCGGCGCCATGCGCGCGCGCGATGTGGCTGGAGAGGATCCCGCCCACGCAGCGGTTGCCGTTGCGGATCGGAAGCTGCATCGACACTCGCTCGCCGCGTTCGATCGCTGGCCCAGCGCGCTCCACCAACTGCCAGTCCAGCGCATCCTCGAGCACCGGCGGAGGCGGCTGCACGCGGCGGCGGGGCTTGGGTTCGGAGGAGTGGGCGGAGTCCTCATCACGCAGCTCGACGTGGGTGAGAATGTGTGCGAGGTCCACCCCACGGGCCTTCCAGTGGTCGATCGCGGGGTCGGCTTCGAGCAGGTCCACCCGGCCGATCGCCTCATCGAGCGAGCGCAGCTCAAGCGTTGCGAGCAGCTCCCGGACTTCCTCGGCGACGTAGAAGAAGAAGTTGACGACCTGCTCGGGCGTACCCTGGAAGCGCTTGCGCAGCTCGGGATCCTGGGTGGCGATTCCCACCGGGCAGGTGTTCAGGTGGCAGGCGCGCATCATGATGCAGCCGGTGGCGATCAACGGGGCGGTGGAGAAGCCCATCTCATCGGCGCCCAGCAGCGCGGCGATCAGCACGTCGCGGCCGGTCTTCAGCTGGCCGTCGGTCTGCACCACGATCCGCGAGCGCAGCTCGTTGAGCAGCAGCGTCTGCTGGGTCTCGGCGAGGCCGATCTCCCACGGCACGCCGGCGGCCTGGATCGAGGAGAGCGGGGAGGCGCCTGTGCCACCATCGTGTCCGGCGATCAGCACGCGGTCGGCGTTGGCCTTGGAGACGCCCGCCGCCACCGTGCCGACCCCGACCTCGGAGACGAGCTTCACCGAGACTTGCGCCTGGGGGTTGGAGCAGCGCAGATCGTAGATCAGCTGCTTGAGGTCCTCGATCGAGTAGATGTCATGGTGGGGCGGCGGTGAAATGAGACCGACACCGGGGGTGGTGTGGCGGATCGAGCCGATGTACTTGTCCACCTTGTGGCCCGGCAGCTGGCCGCCCTCGCCGGGCTTGGCGCCCTGCGCCATCTTGATCTGCAGCTCGTCGGCGTTGACGAGGTAGTTGATCGTCACCCCGAAGCGCCCGGAGGCGACCTGCTTGATCGCCGAGCGGCGGCGGTCGCCGTTGGGGTCGGGCAGGAAGCGCACCGGGTCCTCGCCGCCCTCGCCGGTGTTGGAGCGCCCGCCGAGGCGGTTCATCGCAATCGCCAGCGTCTCGTGCGCCTCGCGCGAGATCGAGCCGAGGGACATCGCGCCGGTGCAGAAGCGCCTGACGATCTCCTTCGCCGGCTCGACCTCCTCCAGCGCGATCGGCTTACGGCCGGCCGTGCCGAGCTGAAGCAGCCCGCGCAGCGTGGCGCGGCGTGCGGCGTCCTCGTTGACCGCGCGTGCGTACTCGCGATACCTGGCGTAGGCAGAGCTCTCGCGCACCGACTCGTGCGCCCGCTCGTCCCCCGCAAGCGCCGCGTCCACCTGCGCGTCGTCGGTGGCGCGCACGGCGTGCTGGACAAGCGCGATCGTCTCGGGGTTCCAGATATGGCGCTCCCCGTCACGCCGCCACGCATACACCCCGCCCACCGGGAGCAGGTCGTCGATTAACGAGAGCCCACCCACCCAGGCACGTGCGTGTCGCTCCAGCGCCTCCTCAGCGAGTTCGGGCAGGCCGACTCCGCCGATCCGCGAGGCGGTGCCGGTGAAGTGGCGGTCGATCAGCTCGCGCGAAAGGCCCACGGCCTCGAAGATCTGCGCGCTGCGGTAGGACTGGATCGTGGAGATACCCATCTTTGAGATCGTCTTCAGCAGCCCTTTGCCGATCGCCTTGACGACGTTCTGCGACGCTTCCTCGGAGGTGAGCGTGGTCGCCGCCGATCCGTTCGCCGGACGCTCGATCAACCCGCGGTAGGCGAGCTCGTCGAGCGTCTCGAGCATCAGGTAGGGGTTGATCGCGCTCACCCCATACCCGATCAGTGTGGCGAAGTGGTGCACCTCGCGGGGCTCGCCCGACTCCAGCACGATCCCGGCGCGCAGGCGGGTGCCCTCGCGGACGAGGTGGTGGTGCACCGTGGACACCGCCAGCAGCGAGGGAATCGGCGCGCGCAACGGTCCGAGCGAGCGGTCGGAGAGGATCAGGATGTTGACGCCCTCGGCGATCGCCTCCTGTGCTCGCTCGCAGAGGCGATCGAGCGCCCGCTCCATGCCCGCGGCACCCTCGACGATCGGCCAGGTGATGTCGAGAGTGCGCGCGGAGAACTCCTCGTGGGCGACGTGGCGCAGCGTCTCGAGCTCGCGGTTGAGCAGGATCGGTTGGCGCAGGATCAGCTTGTGGGCGTGCTCGGGCGTCTCGTCGAAGAGGTTGCGCTCAGTGCCGAGGGAGGTCGCGAGGCTCATCACGATCTCCTCGCGGATCGGGTCGATCGGCGGGTTGGTGACCTGCGCGAACAGCTGCTTGAAGTAGGAGAACAGCGGTGGGGCCTGGTCGGAGAGCACGGCGAGGGCGAGGTCGTTGCCCATCGAGCCGACCGGCTCCGCCCCGTCGCGCGCCATTGGGGCTAGCAGCACCCGCAGATCCTCCTGCGTGTAGCCGAAGGCGCGCTGGCGGGCATGCAACGGCTGGTCGGAGATCGTCACCGCCTCCGAGGGGGGAAGATCGTCGAAGTGCACCGAGTTGCGCACATACCACTCGCCGTAAGGCCGACGGGTGGAGACCTCGCGCTTGACCTCGCCGTCCTCGACGATACGGCCCCGCTCGAGGTCCACGAGGAACAGCTTGCCGGGCTGCAGGCGCCCGAGGCGCTTGACGCGCTCGGGGGGAATGTCGAGCAAACCGATCTCCGAGCCCAGCACGACGAGGCCATCGACGGTCTCCACCCAGCGCCCCGGCCGCAGGCCGTTGCGGTCGAGTGTGGCGCCGATCACGCGCCCGTCTGTGAACGCCACCGAGGCCGGCCCGTCCCACGGCTCCATCAGACAGGCGTGGAAGGCGTAGAAGCTCTTCAGCTCCTGCGGCAGATCCTCCCGTTCGCGGTAGGCCTCGGGGATCATCATCATCACCGAGTGTGGGAGCGAGCGACCGGCGAGCATCAGCAGCTCGAGCACGCGGTCGAAGGTCGCGGAGTCCGAGTCGCCGGCCTTGGCGACGGGCAGGATCTTGTGCAGGTCCTCCCCGAACAGCTCGCTCTGCAGCTCCGACTCGCGGGCGCGCATCCAGCTGACGTTGCCCATCACCGTGTTGATCTCGCCGTTGTGGCAGATCACGCGGTAGGGGTGCGCGAGCTCCCAGCTGGGGAAGGTGTTGGTGGAGAAGCGCGAGTGCACGAGCGCCATCGCGCTCTTGGCGCGCGGATCGCGCAGGTCGGGGTAGAAGCCGGCGAGCTGGTTGGAGATCAGCATGCCCTTGTAGTTGATCGTGCGCGAGGAGCTCGAGGTCACGTACAGGCCGTCCTCCTCGGAGAGCTCGCACACGCGGCGGATCACGTAGAGCTTGCGCTCGAAGGCGTCCTGGTCGAAGTCGGCGGCGCCCTCGACCTCCGCGCCCGCCCCCACGAACAGCTGCCAGATGGCGGGGCGGCAGGCGCCCGCGGTGCGTCCCGTGCAGGCGGCGTCCACCGGCACCTCGCGCCAGCCGAGCACCCGCTGGCCCTCGGCGCGGGTGGTGCGCTCGAGCAGCTCACGCAGGCGCGCGCCCGCGTCATCCTCGATCGGCAGGAAGCACATCAGCACCCCGTAGCGACCGGCCGGCGGTAGGTCGAAGCCCACGACGGCGCGCAGCAGCTCGTCGGGCATCTGCATGAGGATCCCCGCGCCATCGCCCGTCGTGGGGTCGGCGCCGGAGGCACCGCGGTGCTCGAGGTTCTCGAGCGCCTCGACCGCCTGCGCGATCACCTCGTGGGAGGGCGTGTTGTCTAGGCGCGCAACCATTCCCACGCCACACGCATCGTGCTCGAAGCGGGGGTCGTAGAGGCCAACGGCCTTGGGCGGCTGCTTGGTGTGCGAAGTCATGGCAGTGCTCCTGGGAGGGCCGTGCCTCCTCGCCCAGACGGGGTCTGCCCGTGCAGGCGGTGAGGGCACCTGAGGCGGAGGCTGAAGCGTAGCAGTGGATTGGGGGGCGAGTGGGCTCTCAGAAGGGTCCCGCACCTGGTCCTGTAGGCGTCCGCGCCGCCTCGTGGATCCGACCGGCGGGCGTCCCGTTCCCCCCCAACCACCCAAGAGCCGATCCCGGTAGTACCCACATATTGGCCATCTCGGTCGGGAGAGTGCGCACCGGTCGTGCGTCCAGCCCTCCGTGCGTCCGCCCGACGGCTCGCGTATCCTCACCAGCGACAGCGTCCATCAGTGATTTCAAGCGCGGCGTGGGCCGTGGCCGAGAGGTGGTCGATGTGTGAAAACCGTGCTGGCAGGGCACCATCACCCAAGACGAGGATCCGCGCACGCGCCACACTGGGAGACGCCCACACATGATGAACCCCGATATCCAGATCGCCCTCCCGGCGCGTGCGGAGAACATCGCGATCGTGCGCCACGCCTTCGGAGCGCTTGAGGATGCCTACGCGCTCGACGCACAAACCCTTTCGGACATCCGCTTGGCCGTGACGGAGGCGTGCACGAACGTTGTCGTGCATGCCTACCCCGACGGCAGCGAGGGACCGATGGAGGTGTTCGCCACGCTGCTAGGGGATGAGCTGACGGTGGTGGTCAGAGACGAAGGTGCGGGCATCGGCCCGCGGCCGGACAGTCCCGGCCTGGGACTCGGCCTGCCGTTGATCGCCTCGCTCACCGAGAGCGTGCGGTTGGGACGTGACGAGGAGGAGCGCACCGAGGTGCGCATGACTTTCTGCCTCTCCGGCACCCCCCACCACTACGACGACCCACCCTCCGAGGCCATCTTCGGCGCGACCGACTCCGCGGGGACTCAGTGAGCAAGGAGCTGCACAGCCCCGACCACGGCGCACGCGACAGCGTGCAGCTGGAGAGCGACGACACGGCCGACGGCGTGCAGCTGGAGCAAGGGCCGGCCGACGGCGTGCAGCTGGAGCAAGGGCCGGCCGACAGCGTGCAGCTGGAGCGCGGGGAGCCTGTATACGAGAGCTCGGCGTCGCTGCGTTTGGCCAAGGGCCCGCTGGTGGGACCGGTGCTGTGCAGGGTGGTGTCGATCGTACTCGCGCGGGCGAACTGCCCGATGGATCGCATGGATGACGTGATGCTGATCTGCGACGCGCTCAGCGCCCACGCCCCCACACACGCAGCGAACGGCCACCTCGCCTTCGCGGTAAGCGCACGGGGAGGACAGTTCGAGCTGCGCGTCGGCGAGCTCGACGAGCAGGCCGCGAGCAAGTTGGTAAGAGATGCCGTGCTGCCCGGCGTGGGCAGCGTGCTCGAGCGTATGACCGACGAGCTGCGCATCGAGCCCGTCCCAGACGGCGCCGGCGAGGAGCTGGTTCTGGGGCTGTTCTTTTAGAACCTGCGCTCGGGCCACTTCGTGCTGCGCCGAGGCTGTTTTGTGCTGCGCTCAGCCACTTCGTGCTGCGCCGAGAGCCGCTATCTTGCTGCCGCCGCTCAGGCTACTTCGTGCTGCGCTCAGGCTACTTCGTGCTGCGCTGAGGCTGCTTCGTGCTGCGCGGGGGCTGTTTCGTCTTGCTTTTCGCCGGGGCCTTGGGGCGCTTGGTGGGAGATGCGCCGTCCACGGAGAGCACCTCCTCTTCCCGCGCACGGCGGGCCCGCACCTGTTCGATACTTGCCTCGAGCGCGCTCATCAGGTCGGGGGCTTCGAGGGGCTGGTCCCGTGCAGGCGGTTCGAGCACCACCTGCTCGCCGCTGGCCTTGCGATCGATCAGGTCGAGCAGCGCCTCGCGGTAGGTGTCGCGGTAGTTGGCCGCGTCGAAGGGCCGGGCGATCGAGTCGACCAGCCGGTGGGCGATCTCGAGCTCGTTGTCGCTGAGCTCGACCTTGTCTTCGTGCAGCTCGTGCAGTTCGGACGTGGGCACCACTTCGTCGCCGAAGTTCATCGTGGTCATCACCAGGGCGTCATCGCGCGGATGGATCGCGACGAGCTGCTGGCGGGAGCGCAGCACGACGCGCCCGATCGCGACCTTGTCGGTGTCGCGCATCGCCTGCAGCAGCAGCCGGTAGGAACGAGCGCCGCCGCGATTGGGCACGAGGTAGTAGGGGCGATCGAAGAGGATCGGGTCGATCTCCTCCATCTGCACGAAATCCTCGATCTCGATGGTGCGCGTGAACGCCGGTTCGAGCGCGGCGAACTCCTCGGCCTCGATCACCACGTGGCGCCCCGGGGCGATCTCGTAGCCTTTGACAACCTCGCTGAAGGGGACCTCCTCCTCCTCGGCGGCACAGAAGCGCTTTTGGACGATGCGCGCATGATCGGTCGCGTGCAGCTGATGGAAGCGCACGCTGCGCTCGCTCACGGCGGTGTAGAGCTTGACCGGCACGCTCACCAAGCCGAAGGTCGAGCGTCCCTTTCCACATCGAACGGGCCATCCCCACAGTGTGACCCCCTTGCGCGATCGATGTCAAGCGGTGTCAGCGATCCTGCGTCTCGGCCGGCACGAGCGCGAACACTTGATCCCACGCCCCCTTCCCTACTCGCCGTCGGCTCCGGCGCGCATGCGCACGAGCGCTTGGCGGATGAGGCGGGAGACCTGCATCTGCGAGACGCCGATGCGTTCACCGATCTCGGCCTGCGTGAGATCCTCGGCGAAGCGCAGCTGCAGCACGAGGCGCTCGCGGGGCGTGATGCGCGCCAGCAGCGGCTCGAGGATGGCGTGCTCCTCCGCGCGCCGAAAGCCACCCTCCTCCACGCCCAGCGTGTCGGCGATGCTTTCCCCCGCCTCCTCCCCTCCGGCCGCCGCGCGCGGCGCGTCAAGCGAAGTGGCGCGGTAGGCGACGGCGGCCTCCAGCGCATCGAGCACCTGCTCCTCGGAGGCATCGACGGCGCGTGCGATCTCGCTCACCGAGGGCGAGCGGCGCTGGCCCACCGAGAGGCGTGTGACCGCGCGATCGACACGCAGCGCGAGCTCCTGCAGGTCGCGAGGGACGCGCACCGACCAGGTGCGGTCGCGGAAGTGGCGCTTGAGCTCTCCGAGGATGGTGGGGACGGCGTAGCTGGAGAAGACAACCTCGCGGTCCACGTCGAAGCGGTCGACCGCCTTGATCAGGCCCAGCGAAGCCACCTGCACGAGATCCTCCAGCGGCTCCTCGCCGTGCTGGTAGCGGCGGGCGAGACGACGGACGAGCGGCAGGTAGCGTGCGATCAGCAGCTCGCGGGCGTGCCCGTCGCCGTGTTGGCGCGCACGTGCGAACAGCTCGGCGTCGGAGGCGTGCGCACCATACCCTCGGCGGCTGCGGGCGGCCTGGGCCGCCAGTCCATGACCGCCCACGAAGGGTGTCGGCCTCATTACACGAGCATAGCCACGCCCAGGGACCGCCCACCCCGGCAAGGCGACCCTACGGACTCACCCCGAGAGCGCTTGCCGCCGAGAGTCCGGGGTCCGTTGCCGCAGGGGATCCGGGTCCGTTGCCGCAGGGGATCCGGGGTCATGCAGCACGCTCCCCACCGTCGTCGGAGCGTTCAGCCGGCAGCGAGCTCTCGCCCCGTCCCCGCCGGTGAAGGGGAGATCGGCCACGGGACGCTCGAGCGTGCCGGCGAGCGCCGGCAGCTCGGGCACCAGCGCGGGGGCCAGCCAATTGATCGGCGCCCCACCGGACCAGCGCTCGAAATCGCACGAGCCACTCAGCAGCAGCCGCTCGCGGGCGCGGGTCATCGCGACGTAGAGAATCCGCTCCTCCTCGGCCGACTCGGCACGCCGGCGCTCCTCGGCGAGCTCCTCGTAGCGCAGGCAGGCCCGCGACGCCGACCCATCGAGACGCACCAGGCGAAGCCCGACGCGCTCGCCGTCCACCAACAGGTCGGGGGGCGTGCCATTGCCGACGCGGCCGAGGTCGGCGAGGCACACCACCGGGAACTCGAGGCCCTTGGCGGCGTGAATCGTCATCAGACGCACCGCGTCGGGCTCGGTGCCAGTGGGAGCGTGAGGCTCGGAGCTCTCGGCGTACGCGCGGCGCTGCGCGACGTGGTCGAGAAAGCCCCGCAGGTCGCGTCCTTCCGCGGCCTCGAAGCGGCGAGCGAGGCGCAACAGCTTGTGGATGTTCGCCAACCGTCGCTCACCCGACGGGAGCGAGAGCACGTGCCGTTCGTAGCCACTGTGGGCGATCGCGCGCAGCAGCAGCTCGGCGGCGCTGCGCGTGGGCGCCGCGCCGCGCTCGGTGGCAAAGTGCTCGGCGAAGCGTTCCAGGCGCTCGTGGTCGGCGGCGGAGAGATGCCGTGGTAGATCGCCTCGCCCCGCTCGGCCCGCCCCCTGCGATTGTGGCCCACGCGCCCACCCCTTCCGCCCGAGCCTGTAGCGCCACCAGCGCGAGGCCGTCGCTGGAGGCCCCCACCAACGGGGAGGCGAGCACCGAGTAGAGCGCGAGCTCGTCCAGGGGGTTGGCGAGCGCGCGCAACCACGCGAGCAGGTCGCCGACCTGCTGGTGGCCCCAAAAGCTGCCGACGGCCGCGAGCGTGCGCAGGCCACGCTCCTCGAGCGCCCGCTCGTACACGGGCAGGTCGGTGGCGGCGCGCAGCAGCACCGCCACATCCCCGGCCGCCGCCTGCCCGCCGGCGACGAGCTCGGCGATCCGCTGCGCCACCAGGCGCGCTTCGGCCTGACGCCAGAGGGTCGCCGGCGGCAGTGCCCCGGCGATGCGCTGGGCATGGGGCGATTCTGCCCAGCCGTTCTTGTCGGTGAGCAGCAGCTCGATCAGGGGCGTGTCCGTCTCGGCTGCGATCGCCCGGTCGTCGGTGCCATCGGCTTCGGGGCCATCGACCACCGACGCCGGGGCATCTTCCCCATGGGCCTCGCGCGCCGCGATCAACGGCGTGTAGGCATCCCCGAAGCGCTCGCCGAAGACGCCGTTGATAGCCGCGACCAACGTGGGGCGACTGCGGAAGTTGTGGGCCAACGCGATCGCGGCCCCCTCGGCGTGCAATCGGCGGCGACGCTCGCGGAAGATCTCCACCTCGGCGTGGCGGAAGCCGTAGATCGCTTGCAGCTCGTCGCCGACCGTGAAGAGGTTCTCGCGCTCCAGCAGCCCCAGCAGCGCGAGCTGGCGGCGGTTGGTGTCCTGAAACTCGTCCACCATCAACAGCTCGATGCGCTCCGACCACCCGCGGCGCACCCCATCGTGACGCTCCAGCAGATCGCGCGCGCACAGCTCGAGGTCGTCGAAGTCGAGCGCCGCGCGCCGCTTGCTTGAGCGCCGCGTAGCCGTGTCCGAACGCCACCAGGACTTCCCCCAGCAGCGCACACGCGCGGATCGCCTCCAGCTCCAGCGGATCCTTGGCCACCGGCTCCCGGAGGGGTAGCGGCTCGACATCGAACAGCGAGGGCTGCATGCGAGAGGAACGGGCTGCGCGCGCGTCCGACACCAGCGAGTCGGGCAGCGCCGGCCGGCTCACTCCGCGGCTACGCTGCTCGGCGTACACGCCCAGCACCATCCGCTGCACGCGGTCGGCGCCGTAGGCGGCGAGCAGGTCGACGGCGTCCTGGCGGCGCTTCCCGGCCAGGAGCGTGGCGAGCGCGCGGCGAAAGGCGAGCTCGCGCAGCCGCCCGGCGCCGGCCTCGTCGAGGATCGCGAACTCGGGGTCGAGTCCCGCGGTGAGAGCGTGGACGCGCAGCAGTCGTGCGCAGAAGCCGTGGAAGGTCCCGATCGGAGCGCCCTCGGTGTCGCGCGCGGCCTCGCGCTCGCCCAGCTCCAGCAGGCGCGCGCGCACCCGCTCGCGCAGCTCCGCGGCGGCGCGCTCGGTGAAGGTGATCGCCAGGATCCGCCCCGGGGCGATGCCGTCCTCGCGCACCGCCCGCACGAAGCGCTCGACCAGCACCGAGGTCTTGCCGCTGCCGGCCCCCGCCGCGAGCAGCAGCGGACCGCGGCGGCGCGCCGCCGCCTGCTCCTGCTCGGCCGTGAAGGTCGGGGCTGCGGGGATCTCGACCCTCAAGGTCGCACCGGCAGATCGACGGGTACTTGCAGCCGCGGCCACCGAACCCGCAGGTGGCGGGCCGCGCCTCCAACTGCCCCGCGCGCGCCTCGGCGGCGGCGGTGCGGGCCACGGCGACGATCTCCTCCACCAGCTCCCGCACCTCCGCGGCCGGGCGCGCGTCGCCCCGCACGCACTCCAGCGTCACGCCCTCTTCCGCCGCGAGCACCCCCCGCGCGCGCAGGTCGCGGCCGGAGAGCGGCTGGTAGAAGCCGCCCGCCACGCGCGCACCCAACAACTGCTCGACGGCGCGCATGTACAGGCCGATCTGGAAGTTGCGCTCGCCGAGCCACCGGTCGGGCGGAGCGGGGGAGCCGCTCTTGTAGTCGTACACAACCGCCTCTCCGCCCGGCGCGAGGTCCACGCGGTCGATGTAGCCCCGCACCAGCACACCCTCACCGAGGTCCAGCGGTGGCATCCCGCTCCGACTGTTCGGGAAAGCCGAAAGGCAGCTCCAGATAGGTCGGCTCCAGCCGGCTCGGGGAGTCTTGCTGCGCCAGATCGAGCTGGCCGACATCCGCGCGATCGCCGCACTCCGCGGCATGCTCCAGGTAGCGCTCCAGGTCGGCCTCCAACGCCGGCGCACCCCTGGTACGCGCTCGGGCACGGTGGAGAGCGGATGCTCGCGCTCGTGCTCCTGTCAGTGCCGCGTGCAGCAGCTCGCGCGCGCGGGGCAGTCGCTCGGTGGTGAGACGCGCCGAGCCGGTGTCCTCCCGCAGACGTTCGAGCGTCTGACGCAGCGCCGCGTGCGCGAGGCCCCCGCGCGCCAGCGGCTCGGCCTCGGGCTCGAGGTCGCGCGCGGCCAACATGCGCTCCACGAACCACTGCACCGGGCAGCCCGCCCACGATTGCAGGCCAGACGCCGACCACAACCGCTGCTCGCTGCAGGTCGGCCAGCACGTGTGGATCGCGCAGCGGTCCGATTCCCTCCTGCGGCCTGGCGTCGGGCTCCGTGGGGGCGCCCGAATAGACCTCGCCGAGCGCCCGCCGTGCACGCGTCTCGTGAAGATCGCCCGCGAAGAGGTCGCAGACGTCGTCCACGAACAGCGAGCGGGCGGCCGGCAGGCCATCGTCGTCGGCCGTGTGCCAGCTCAGCACCAGCAGCTCCCACGGACGCGAGATCGCCGCATACAGCAGGTAGCGCTCCGCCGCCAGCGCATCCCCCGGCCGCCCCAGGCGCAACCCCGAGGCTTCCGCGAGCCCGCGGCGCTCCTCCTCGGAGAGGTAGGGCTCGCCTCGTGCGGGTGCGGGGAAGACGCCCTCCTGCAGGCCGCACAGGAACAGCGCGCGCACCCGGCGCGCGCGCAAAGCGAGCGGGTCGAGCACCGCCACCGCGTCCGGGATCCCCGACGGCTCCTCCCCCACGACCAGCTCCAGCCCGCGCAGCAGCGCGATCAGCTCGTGCGCGTCCGGCGCCAGGCTGGGTGCCGAGTGGGCCAGCTCGCGCAGCTCCTCCAGGGCCTCTTGTCCGACCGCCAGCGCGCGTGCCTCGGTGGGCGCTGCGGGGCGAAGCCCAGCCGTTCGAGCTCCGCGGCCGTGCGCTCGATCAGCGCGGCACGGACTCCGCTTCGCCGCCTCGCGCAGCTCCTCGAGCGTCTCCAGCGGCCCGTGCTCGGCCTCCCACAGCGCGCGTGCGCGCGCCGCGCTGCTGACGCCGGCGCGCCGCGCCCGCCACTCCAGCTCGTCCACGAGCTCGTGGCTGCGCAGCACCCCCGGGGCGCGCAGCCACGCCAGCAGATCGCCCAGGCCGCCGCCGTCGTCGGTCGCATCGGGGAAGGTGGCTTTCAGCAGGCCCAGCAGCGCGCGGCCGGTGGCGGTGCGCGCGAAGGAGAGCCGCCGCCGCAAGGCGAAGGGGATGCGTCGGGCACCGAACACCTCCCCCAGCAGCTCCGCGATCGTCTCCGGGGAGCGGTGCGCGACGGCGATCTCGCCGGGCTGCACCCCGCGCTCCAGGAGCCCGCGGATCTCCTCCGCCACCAGCTCCAGCTCGGCGCGTTCCCCGCCGCCCTCCAGCAGCGCGCAGCGCCGCTCCCGCGGGTACGGGCGCGGGAGCATCGAGCTCGAAGATGTGGCGCTCCAGGTGGTGCAACGCCGTCGCGGCGCCGGGCGCGTAGTGCTCGGCGCGGGGCGCCAGGGGGAGATGCTCGGCGGCGAGCGGCAGCAGGCGCTGGAAGGTGTCGCCGCGGCTGGCGAACGCCGCGCGGCCGGGCTCGTAGGTGAGCGATACCGTCACCGGCGCCCCGACGACGGCGCCCAGCGTCTCGATCGCGTCCAGCTGCAGCCGCGTGAAGTCGTCGAAGCCGTACAGCAGCACCGGCGTGGAGCCCCACAGCGCGGGGGTGCGGCGCAGCGCGTCGAGCGCTTGGGTCGCCTGTCGCTCGGGGCTGACACGGGCGGGTCGCAGCCGCTCCAGGCCACGGCGGTACCCCTCGAACAGCTCCCCCAACTGGCGTGCGTGGGGGGCATGCCCGGGGTCCGCGGCCGCCCATGCGTCCAGCGCCCCACGCAGGCGTGCGGGCGTCACCCGCTCCACCTCCAGCTCCCCCACCAGCGTCGCCAGCGAGCGCACCACGCCCGCGGTGGGGGGCTCCCCGTTCGCACGCCGCAGCACCACCGCGAGCGCCCGTTCGCGGGCCAACCGGCCGAGCGGGCGCTCGGCGGAGCCGGCGCGGCGGAGCGTCTCGGCGAGCAGGCCCTGAAAGCGCACCACGCGGGCTCGCGGCCCCGCGCCTACCACCACGCCAGCCCCCGCGGCGACCCCCTCGGAGGTGAGCTCGCGCTCGCCCAGCTCCAGCCGATAGCGCTCCACGTCGGCGTGGGTGGGCACGACCAGCAGCGGCCGCTCTCCGCGTGCGCGATGGGCAGTGAGAGCGTCCATCACCACTCCGGCCTTCCCGGCGTTGGCGGGTCCGGTGATCAGCGTGATCGGCATGGCCGCCCATAGTGGCGCACCCACCCGACACCACAGACCATCTCCCGCCACGCCGGGGCGTGTTCTTTCTTTTTCAACCCCATACCAAATAAGAATGAGACTTGATCTTATTTGGTAGGGGCCAAAAAAGAACAACATCACCCGCCTCTGCCCTCCGCATATACCATCGCACTACGACCACGGCCGAGCAGCTCTGGCGGACTACCGCGGCGACCGCCTCGGCCTCGGCCGCCACCTGCTCGGGCGCCTCCGCGGCCGCACGTCCACCGGCGACCGTCTCATGGTCGGGCGGCTTGGCCCCGGCCTTGGCCCAGGCCTCGTTGAACTCCACGCGCCATTTGCCGTCGGGCGTCTGCTGGAGCGCGAGATGGGAGCGGAAGGAGCGCCCGGAGCGCCCCTTGAAGCCGCTGACGGGACGGGCGGTGTAGCCGGTGTGGATCAGCTCGCGGGCGACCGCGAGCGGCAGCGTCTTGCCCGCTTTGGACTTCCAGATCACGAAGCCGCAGCCGGGGTCGTTGCGCGCCCAGCAGGAGTAGCCCTTGCGGTTTTCGACGATCGGGTGCCCGCAGATCGGGCAGGGCCCGAGGGTGGCTTTGGGGATGCGGACGTCCTTCAGCGCGTGGTCGAGCATTTTCACGGTCTCCCCGGCGAAGCCGGCGATGTCCTTCATGAAGTGCTCGCGCGAGTCCTCGCCGCGCTCGATCGCGTCCAGGCGGTGCTCCCACCGCCCCGTCAGTTCGGGCGAGGTGAGGGGGTGGCGGCCGAGCAGGCGCACGACGTTGAGGCCCTTCTCGGTGGCCACCAGCGAGCGCCCGTCGCGCTCGATGTAGCCGACGGTGATCAGCCGCTCGATGATCGCGGCGCGCGTGGCGGGGGTGCCGATCCCCGACTCCTTCATCGCCTCGCGCAGCTCGTCGTCGTCGACGAGCTTGCCGGCGGTCTCCATCGCGCCGAGCAGCGAGGCGTCGGAGTAGCGGCGGGGGGGCTTGGTCTCCTTGGCGAGGCTCTTGATCTCGCGCGTCTGCACGTGCTCGCCCTCGATCAGGCGGGGGAGCAGTCTGGTCGGTGCCCTCGTCCTCGTCGCCCACTGCGCTGCTCGCCGCCGACGACGCCCTGGCCATAGACGCCGCGCCAGCCGGGCACGATCAGCAGCTTGCCGCGGGTGCGGAACACGTACTTGCCGGCGCGAGCGCCGCCGGCGGCGGGGATCGTCGTCTCCACGCGGGTGTTCTCGAACACCGCCTCGGGGTGGAAGACGGCGAGGAAGCGGCGCACCGCGAGGTCGTACACGCGGCGGTCGTCGTCGGACATGCGATCGACTTTGTGCTCGGTGCGGGTGGGGATGATCGCGTGGTGGTCGGTCACCTTGGCGTCGTTGACCACGCGCCCCAGCGGCAGCACGTCGAGCGAGGTGACGTAGGCGGCGCCGGCCGCGTAATCCCTGTTGGCGCCCGACGAGCTCGGCGGTGGGCTTGATCTCGGGGATCATGTCTTTGGTCAGGTAGCGCGAGTTGGTGCGCGGGTAGGTGAGCGCCTTGTGCTCCTCGTACAGCCGCTGCGCGGCGCCGAGCGTGCGCCGCGCGGAGAAGCCGAAGCGGGTGTTGGCGTCGCGCTGCAACGAGGTGAGGTCGTACAGCATCGGCGCGCGCTCGCGCTGCTCTTTGACGTCGACCTTGGTGATCGTCGCCTGTCTTGCCCTCGCACGCCTCGACGATCGCGACGGCTTCCTCCTCGGTCGCCAGCCGCGGTTTGGCGCCGGCGTGGAAGCGGCCGACGTACACGCGCTCGCCGGGAACGCCCACCTCGCCGTCCTCAGACCCATTCTCGGCCGCGCCGCCGTCCGCCGCCGAACCGCCACGAGCCGACCCCTCCTCGGTCACCTCAACAGCATTCGATCCACCCGCCACCGCCGAGCCGCCATCAACCGACCCATCCCCCTCCCCCTCCCCATTAAGCGGAGGGGCCGCGAAGATCGCGTCGACCAGCCAGTAGGGCTCGGGCACGAAGGCTTTGATCTCCTCCTCGCGGCGCGTGACGATCGCCAGCGTCGGAGTCTGCACGCGCCCCAGCGAGACGGCCCCGTCGAAGGAGGTGCGCAGGCGGATCGTCGCCGCGCGCGTGGCGTTCATGCCGACGATCCAGTCGGACTCCGAGCGCGAGCGGGCGGCCTGCTCGAGCAGCGCGACCTCCGAGGCGGGGCGCAGCGAGGCGAACGCCGCCTTCATCGCCGAGTTGGTCATCGAGTTCAGCCACAGCCGCCGCACCGGCAGCGTCGAGCCGGCCTTCTCGTAGATGTAGGCGAAGATCAGCTCGCCCTCGCGGCCGGCGTCGCAGGCGTTGATCACCTCGCCGACGTCCTCGCGCGGAGAGCTGGCGGGTGACGACCGACATCTGCTTTTTGGAGCGCTCGTCGCGCACCACGAGCTTGAAGCTGCTCGGGCACGATCGGCAGGTCCTCGATCCGCCAGCGCTTGTATTTGGCGTCGTATTCGTCGGGTTCGGCGAGCTGCACGAGGTGACCCACGGCCCACGTCACGATGTACTCCTCGGCCTCCAACCAGCCCTCCTCCTTCTTGAAGGTGCCGGGCAGCACGCGCGCAAGGTCGCGCCCGACGGAGGGCTTCTCGGCGATCACGAGGGTCTTCGGCATGGTGGCTCAGAGTAGCGGGTGGCTCAATCGGAGTCGCACGGCCCGGTGCCGACCGGCGCGCCGGCGTGTTCGAGCTCGCGCGCGACCGTGGCGTTGGCGACGCCGTATCCACCAGGCGGCCCGCCCCCCGTGGTGCCCGCGAAGACCGTGGTGAGCACCGTCCCCTGGTCGTCCACCACCGGCCCCCCGGAGTTGCCGGGGCGCACCAACCCGCGCAGCGGCGTGAGCAGGCGCGACACCGACCCCTGGCCGTAGGCGTTCTGCGTGAGCACCTGCTCGGTGGCCCCGATGCGCCCCGCCTGCACGTCGAACGGCCCGTTTTCGGGATACCCGAGGATCGCCCCGGCGGTGCCGGAGGCGGGGCTGGGCGCGAGGCTCAGCGTGGGCAGGGCGAGGCCGGGCACGCGCAGCACCGCGAGGTCGTAGGTCGGGTCGAACGCGATCGCCTGCGCGGGCAGCCCGGGCGGCCGGCCTTCGACCTCGACCGTGGTGTCGCTCTCCCCGGCGACCACGTGCGCGTTGGTGAGCACCTCTTCGGGCCGCGCCACCCACCCCGAGCCCTCGATCGCCAACCCGCAGGCGGTGCCCAGCACGCGCACCACGCTGCGCGAGGCGGCAAGCACCGCGGGGTCGTGGGCGACGCGGGGCGGGGGCGCGGTGAGCGCCGGCAACGGGCCGGGCAGCGAGGGAATCGGGTCCAGGCGCGCGAGCGCGTTGAGGATCGGGCCCGAGGGCGGCAGCAGCGCGTTGAGCTCGCTGAGGATCGCCGAGCGTTGGATGTCGGCGCGCAGCTGCGTGGCGGTGGGGATTTGGGCGGCCACGGCGGCGACGATCCACACCACCCCGAGGCCGACGGCGGCGCTGAGCAGCGCGCCGAGCGTCCGATCGAGCAGCCCGGCGCCGGGCACCAGCAGGGTGGTGCGTCGCAGCCGCCAGCCCACCCCCTCCAGGCCGGCGGCGAGGATCGCCCCGGCCGCCAGCGCCCCCACGAGCCCGAAGGCGGGGGCATAGGGCGACGCGGAGCCCTGGGGCAGCAGCAGCGGGCCGACGCGGGTGCCGATGAACGCGCCGATCGCGAACCCCCCGAAGGAGAGCACCCCCACGATGAAGCCCTGGCGCAAGCCAAACAGGCCGAGGGTCAACACGAACAGCAGGATCAGCCAATCAAGCGTCGTCATGCCCATGTTCTATACCGTTCTGCGTCGTGGGAATCCGCACCGGAGACCGGCATTGACTGCCACATCGGTCTCCAAGCGCGGGCGGCGAGCGCGACCGCTAATCGTGCTGGCGTCCGTGGCGTTCGTGGTGGGGGCGATCGTGGGAGCCGGGCACTCCTCCGCATCGCCCGCGCCGGGGGTGGCGGCGCGCTTCGCGGCCGCTTGGGCAAAGGGCGAGTACGCGGGCATGTACAGCGAGCTCTCCCCCGCCTCGCGGCGCACGGTGTCCTTCAGCGAATTCGCCCAGGTGTACAGGGAAGCGCTGATGACCTCCACCGCCGAGAGCGAGCGCGTGGTGGGGTCGCCGCGGGGTGCCCCCGGCGGCGTGGAGGTGGTGGCGACGAAGGTGCGCACACGCCTGTTCGGCATGCTCTCCGAGCGCTTCCCCCTGCCGATCGTACCGGGACCGCACGAAGGCGAAGCGCGCGTACGGTGGTCGCGCTCGCTCGCCTTTCCGGGTCTGCACGAAGGGGAACTGTTGAGCAGGCGCACCGAACTGCCGCCACGGGCGGCGCTGCTGGCGCGCGAAGGCTCGGTGCTGGCGCAGGGGCCCGCCACCGCCGCGGGGACGCGCTCCTCGCCGCTGGGAGTAGCGGCGAGCGCAATCGTGGGCGAAGTGGGAGCCGATCCCCTCGGGCCGCCTGCGGCAGCTCCAGGCCGAAGGGGTGCCGCCCAACGCGATCGTGGGGGTGAGCGGGCTGGAGCTCGCGGCCGACGCGCGCCTGCGCGGCACCCCAGGAGGCGAACTGCTCGCGGTGAGGAGCGCGGGGGTCACGAGCGGCGGCCGGATGCTGGCGCGCGCGAGCGCCCACGCGGGGAGCGCGGTACGCACCACGATCTCCCCGGCGCTGCAAACCGCGGCGGTGACCGCGCTGGGCGGGCAGTATGGCGGGGTGATCGCGATGGAACCGGCCAGCGGACAGGTACTCGGAGTGGCGGGCATCGGGCTGGACGCGCTGCAGCCGCCGGGGTCGACGTTCAAGATGATCACCGTGAGCGGTGTGCTGGAAGCGGGGATCGCGCACCCCACCAGCACCTTCCCCTACGCGACCGCGGCGACACTCGACGGGGTGCTGCTGCACAACGCCAACGGCGAGGAATGCGGCGGCACGCTGGTGGAGGCGTTCGCGGTGTCGTGCAACTCCGTGTTCTCCCCGCTGGGCGTGAAGCTAGGGCGCGACGCGGCTGGTGGCGATGGCGGAACGGTATGGCTTCAACCACCCCCCCGGGATCGAAGGCGCCGCCGAAAGCACGCTCCCGTCCGCCAGCCAGATCCAGGGTGAACTGGCGGTCGGCTCGACCGCAATCGGCCAAGACCAGGTGCTTGCCAGCCCGCTTGAGATGGCGACCGTCGCCGCGACGATCGCCGACGGCGGGCGCCACCCGACGCCAAGCCTCATCAGAGCGTCGGGCGCCGGCGGGCAGGGCGAAAGTGCCGGCGGTGGATCGGGGCGAGCGGCAGTGCGGGCGCCGGCGGTGGATCGGGAAGCGAGAGCACAGGCGCCACCGGCACGCGTGCGATCAGCGCCGCCACGGCCCGCACGGTGCGGGGCATGATGCTCGACGTGGTGCGCTTCGGCACCGGCACCGCGGCGGCGATCCCTGGGGTGGAAGTGGCAGGCAAGACCGGCACCGCCGAACTCGGCACCCCCGCAGCCTGCGATGCCAGCTCCGAACAGAAGCCCGCCGAAGGCGAAGAACACCCACCTTCCTCCGAACACACCTCCGAATCGAGCAGCTGCGCAGCCGAACAGAACAACCCAAAGAACACCGACGCGTGGTTTGCTGCCTTCGCGCCGGCACTGCACCCCAAGATCGCGGTCGGGGTACTGATGGTGCGCGACGGCGCGGGCGGAGAAAGCGCGGCGCCGGTGGCTCGGCAGGTGATCGAAGCGGCGCTCCAGGCGGGAGCTTAGAACGTCTTTCAAAATAGACGGTGCGACCGGGGCGTTCCTGGACCAAGCTGGGCGCCGGGGGCCGGCGCAGCCCGTGCTGGTAGCACGGGCAAGACGGACCGTGGCGATCCAGTGCAGTGTCCAGGGACGTATCCGGGCGTGCCGGTCTTTTTGAAAGACGTTCTTAAACGTCGAGTTCCGCGGAGGCGGTCTGCGTGGGGTCGCGCGGGTCGACGATCTTCAGCGTGAACGGCCGGTTGTCGAGCGATTCGACTTTGATCCTGTACAGCAGCAACTCACCCTGCGTGGGCCCCGCTGCGGCGACGGTGTTGGGCGCCGGGATCTGGTTGTTGGCGGGCACGATCCCACCGCGGTAGGCAAACAGGTTGGCGGGGCCGGGGATGATCGGGCGGTAGACGTTGCCCTGGGTGTCGGCCACCGTGAAGTCGGTGGCGGCGGGATGCGGGACGGTGCTTTCGTTGTAGACCTGCACGAACACTCCAAACCACTCTTCGCCGGGGTTCAGCTTGCTTTGCGCGGGCGTGAGCCCGAGCAGGTAGGAGGAGTCTTCGGTGTTGTAGGGGTTGAGCTCGCGCGAGATCTGCACCTGGTAGACCAGCGACCCGATGTTGAGGTAGGGCGCGTTCTTCCCGCCGCCGCCCGCGTAGGTGCCGGTCGTGACCCGCGTGTGCGATTCCCCGCAGGCCCCGAGCGCCAGCGCCGCGAGTACGGCGAACAGGGCCAGGCTCCACACGACCCCCGAGCCACCGTCTCTTCTGGCGGGGGCCCTTAGCAGTGTCTTGCGCGGGTGGCGATGCATGCGACGCGGCAGTTTGTCAGAAAAGCGAGGGGCCCGGCTCGCCGGCCTGGGGGCCGGCTGCGCCACCCTCTTACCCGCCGGCGACCGTGACGCGCTGGCCGCGCCCCTCGCCACTCTCGATGATCGAGCGCAGACGACGCATCGCCTTGACGTTCTTGCGCCGCAGCCACCCGCGCGCCCCGAGGGACTCCATCAGGCGGTCGGACAGCGTGGAGGGCTGGGTCTCCAGCGTGTACCGCACGCGCGTGGTGTTGCCAGCGCCGGGAGCGAGCTCGTAGACCCCGAGAGTGCGGATGCGGTTTGTCTTGCCACCGCGGCCGACCTCGACAATGCGGTGCGGAGCCTCCACCTCGGCGAAGGTTACGTCCCCCCAACTGAAGCGATTGCCCGGAGCAGCCACGCGAAAACGCGCCCCCGCGCCCCGGCCGACGGAGTTCTCGCGCGTCAGGTGCCAGTCGCGCAGATAGTGATCGGTGAACTCGGAGTGGTTGGCGATGTCCTGCAGGTAGTCGAACACCCGCTCGCGGGGGGCGTCGATCAGGATCGAGACGGTCAGGGGGTCCATCGCGTCCAGCAGTTTATAGGGCCACTCCGGACGAAAGCTACGCCGCGCGAGCCATCAGGCGCACGCCGTTGCCGCGCGGCGAGTGACGCACCGTCTCGGTGGTCGCCGGATGCTCGCGGCGCAGGGGTCGGCAGAGCTCGCAGACGACTCCCCCGCCACGCTCTTCGTAGATGTGCACGCGCTCGCCCACCAGCGGAGTGCGCCCGCAGTCGGCGCAGCGATTGCGATCGGACGTCAGCACGCCCACGCTGCGGCGCAGGAGCATGCGCTCGAACTGCTCGATGTCCGTAACTGTCGCGGGGGACATGCCACGGGATTTCGCCGCCGGGCGGCCGTCTCCTCCCGGATTTCAGCGCCCGCAGACCATCGTGCCTCCCGGCCTTCGCCTCCAGGCGCTCGCCACCCAGCGGCCGCCAACCTTCCGTCCCTCGGCGCCCGTTTGGAGGCTGCGGCGGCAGGGTAGAAAGACCCCGCTACCCCAGTCCCAACCCGCTCACAGACCAGCAGACCTCAGGCTCTTCGACGAGTCTTCAGAAAATTACAAGCCTTTTAGACCCCAGCAGGAAAGTGCGGTTATGATTCATCCAGGGTCTGCCGGCAGGCGAGCGCCGGGACATATCCCAACAGGAGAAGAGGAGCTGTGAGATGGTGGAGTCACTGACCTCGGGCACAATGGCGGGAGCGGGATCCTTTCGTTGTCAGCGCTGCGGCTATGTGCTGACGCTAGCCGCCTCCGACACCCTGCGCGACTGCCCTGGCTGCGGGGGCGCGAGCTTTGTGCGCGCATCGCTGTTCAGCGTGGGGCGCCTCGCGCAGAGCGGTGCGCCGGACCTCGTCAGCACGGGAGCCCACTCGCCCGAGGGCACACTCGAGGACGATCTGGAGTGGCTGGGGCAGGCGAAGGAGCAGATCGAGCATCCCGGCGAGTACCTCGCCTACGAGGAGGACGGCGAGACCGTGCTCGTGGCGCTGACCCAGGAGTGGACGCGGGTGGGACGCAGCCTCGCGGCGGACGTGCGCTTCGACGATCCCACCGTCTCCCGCCGGCACGCTCTGTTGGTGCGCCAGCCCGACGGGGTGCGGGTGCTCGACGATCGCAGCCTCAACGGCGTGTTCGTCAACGGTGAGCGGATCGAGTGGGGGATGCTCAAGGACGGCGATGAGATCGTGGTGGGACGCTACCGGCTGCACTTCCTCAGCGTGCCCGGAGAGCGCGTCGATCGAGAAGCGCCGGCCGGCGAAGGCAAGCCGATCGCCCGACGCTCGACGATCAGCGGGATCGCCTGACCGTCCTCTGATCGCCGATCACGCTCGGACACGCTGAGCGCTCTCGCTGGGCCAACCAAGATAGGCCCCGGCGCTCTACGGCCCGTCTCTTGACAAGCGCAACTCGCCCTTGACAACGCCATCTCCACGGGTCTACTCTCTAGAGGAGAGTAGGAGAGGGAAACCCACAGTCCGGGATTCAGCGCCTGGAAACGCGGCGCGTCCGTCGCGCTCCTCCACCCGCTCCTTCGCCGGGCAGGGAGGGAGAAAAGATGTTGCACAGCAGCCACTCCGGCGCCCGGCAACAACCTGCCGGCTCTCCTGTCTGCCCCACCCACCAGGCCCGCGACCCGCGCGTGCGCATGCTCGACGCGATGATCGCCACCGTCTCCTACCGCGGCTACGACCGCACCACGATGGAGCGGGTGCTACAGACAGCGAAGGTCGCACCGGCCGTTTTCGACGAGCATTTCGCGGACAAGGAAGAGTGCTTCCTGCAGGCGCTCGATGCGCTGATCGCACGAATCGAGGGCAGGATACGCGAGCGCGTGGAGCGCACCTTGCCATGGCCCGAGCGCGTCCGCGGGGGCTTGGACGCCCTGCTGAGCGCGCTCGCCGAGGACCCCGACGGAGCGCGCGTGGTGCTGGTTGAGAGCCTCTGCGCGTGTCCCGCCGCGGGCGAGCGCCACCACGCGCTGCTGAACATCTTCCCGCCGCTGCTGGAGGAGGGTCGCTTCCATTGCGCCAACCCCGACCTGCTGCCCCCCTACACGTCGGAAGCGATGGTCGGCGGGATCGCTTCGATCCTGCACCGCCGGGCGCTGGAGGACCGTACCGGCGAACTGCCCCGTCTGCGCGGCGACCTCGCCTATTTCGCGATGCTCCCCTACCTCGGCCACCACCGCGCGATCGTGGCGGCGTATGCCAAGGAGCCGGCTTGTAGCGCCTAGTCTATTTCGCCCTCGTGACCTGCGGGAACTGGCTGGTGGCGCCTTCCCATGTGAAGGGCGACTGCTGCGTGCAGGCGGGCGCGCCGACTTCGTTGGTCGTGCTTTCGGGCCCGTTGACGAGGTGGTCTTTGATCATCTGTTCGATGATGCTCTTCGACACCGTTTCGTTGGCGGTTTCGGGATTGACCGACGGCGCCGAGTTGGCGCACGCCGCGGTGCTGAAGACCTGTAGCCCGCCTTTGCCCAGCAGCCGGAAGCCTTCGGGTTGGAAGTAGGGGTTGGCGCGGTTGGTGCCGATCCGCTTGCTGTACACCGCGAGACCTTCGGGATTGATCGTCTGCAGGGCACGCAGGTAGTGCTGGTTCTGGCCGTTGGTGGTGTCCGCGTTTTTGTCGTGCGCCTCAGTGACGGCGGTGGCGTTGGCGAACAGCGCCTGCAGCTCGGGGACGTATTCGCCGGTGAACTTCAGGAAGGGCTCGAAGTTGCGCAGCGGCGGCGTGACGTTGCCGAGCACCGGGGTGAGCGAGCTGAGGACGCGTTCGAAGGCCGGCAGGCCCTTCTTGGAGGCGCTCGTGAATGGGCCGAGGTTGGTCAGCAGGTTGTTGAGGTCGGGCGTGAACGTCTGCACCCCTTCCAGCAGCGGTGTCAGCTCGCGCTCCCACGCCTTCGCTTCTTCGAGCACGGGGCTCGCCGCGGTGGCGAGGCCGTCGAATTCGCGCAGCGTCGCCGACCCGCTGCGCTCGAAGGTCGGCAGCAAGCGGAAGGCGTTGGCCCATTGGGCGCTGCTCGCACCGAGCGCGTGGAAGGTGCGCTCGCCGTTGACGATGAACCCGCGGAACTGGTTGTCGCGTTCGGTGAGCGCGTCGAACAGCACGCCGGCGTTGTGCACGACCGCGGTCACCGCGCCTTCTTGGGAGGCGAGGATCGCGACCAGCTTGTTGGCGTTTTCCACGAACGGTTCGAGCTCGGCGATGTTCGCGTTGATCTGTTCTCCGCGCCCGTTGATGGCAGCGGCCTGCGACTGTTGCCAGACTTTGAACGCAGCGCGTGTCTTGGGGTTGAGCGCGTAGAGGATGTCGTCGAGCGTCACCGCCGGATCGACCTGGGTGGCCGGCAGCCGCCCGCCGTCGGGGATTGGAGGACTGCTCACCGCGTCTGCGTTCTGGAGCCCGGACCCCCGCGGCTGACCCTGCCCTTCTTCAGTGCCACCTGGCCCGGGGGCGCCCGGCGGGAGCAATTCGAGGTAGGTCTCGCCCAGCAGTGTCTTTTGGCGCAGAACCATACGATCAGCGGAGGAGATCGGCGCGTACTGATGATCCATTTCGATGGTCACGTCGGTCGTCCCGTTGGCGTGCGTCGCCAGGCCGACCACATGGCCGACGTCGACGCCCCTGATACGCACGTCGGACTCTTCGGCCAGCGCCAGCGTGCGTGAGAGATCGACGGTGAAGCGGTAGCCCTTCGGCTTCAGCGGTACCGGGCCGCCGAAGGAATCCCACAGGAACAGCAGCAGGCCGAAGCAGCTCAGGGCGAACAGGACGATCACGAGGATGTTGGCGAGCGTCGGCGCACGCTTCTGCATCAGTGGTTCCCTCCCAACGCCGCGCTCGGCGTTAGTGCGGTGGCGTCTGGGCCCTGGCCGAAGACGCGATCGGCCATCAGCGCGGCCGCGCTGACCCCGGTGCCCAGACTTGCCGCTTTGGCCGCCGCCGAGCTGGGCGCCAGTGCCGCCTTGCACTGTGCCGTGGTGGGTGGGTTGAGCAGGCCGACGATCAGATTCGCGGTCGGGTCGGCTCCCGCCGCGGCTTTCAGGATGTTGATCGGATACAGCTGCGCGCAGTTGAAGTACAGCAGCGCCTGGCCCTCCGACCCATGCGCATCGCCCTGCGCGACGACGCTGTTGAGGTCGTGGTTGGCCCAGTCGAGGTAGAAGAGGAAGCCACCCTGGTTGGCCCCGGGATTGTAGGCGAGCTCGTTGAAGAATTCGTTGATCACCGTGAAGGCGGTGGTCAGCTGCGGGTTGGCCTGTGTGAAATCCTTCAGCGAGGGCTCCAGCTGTTGGAGCACCGGCAGGATCTGGCGGAAGAGCGGCCTGATTTCGTTCTTGAGGATCGGCGTGACCGTCTTGAAGGAGGCTCGCACCGCCTTCTGCGCCGGCGCGAGCTCGGTGGCGAAGGGCTCGAGCGCATGCAGCGTGCTGCCGGTAACGCGAACGGCGGTCGCGAGCTTGCCGAAACCGTGGTTGGCCTGTTTGAGCACGCCGGGCAGCTCGTGCAGGGTTTCCTGCACCTGGCGATCCTCCCGCGAGAAGGTCGCGAACACGGCGTTACCGTACTCGACCGATTGGGCGAGCCTGGTGTCTTTGCTGCCGAGCGCTTCGATCAGCAGGCGGAAGTTGTGGATCCCGTGTTCGACGTAGTACTGGCGCTTGGCGACTTCGCGGCCGATTTCGGTGAACTCGTGGGCAAGCGGCGCGAAGCGCTTGAACGTCGCCGAGAGGTTGGCCGAGTTGCCGTTCAGGCCTTCGCCGACGCCCGCGAGCAGCGCCTGCAGGAGGGCGCGCGTTTCGGTGTCGAACGAGGAGAGGAATTCGTCGAGGTTGCCGTCGGGGGAAGTCTGCGTGACCGGGATCGTGTACCCGCCGGACACCCGCCCGGAGGAGGGATTGCCGGGAGAGATCTCGACCGTCTCATCCTTCAGCCCGGTCTTGGGGCGCAGCAGCGCCGTGGCGTCGCGGTAGATGTACGTGGCGTACTTGGGCGTCAGGATCATGCTTACCAACGCCCTGCCGCCGCGTAGTTCCACGTTGGAGATTTCGCCGATTTTCGCGCCGGCGATCGTGACCGACTGGCCCTGGCCGGGCGTGACCGCCTGGGCGGTCGAGAATTCCCCCTTCAGCACGAACGATTCGTGGCCGAGGATCGGCACCCACGCGGGCACCGAGAGACGCTCGTGGGCGAGGATGTAGCCAGCGCTTCCCGCCGCGATCACGATCATCGTCACAACGGCGATGAAAGCCGTGCGGTAGCGCTCGATCTGTTCGCGGACCCCGCGCCCGCCCTCGCGTGCCTCATTCGGGGCCATCATCCACCCCCATCTGCTGGCCCGTGCGACAGCGGGCCGTTGAATTCGGGCAGCTTCTGCTTGTAGCAGGGCACGAGCGGCTTGTACGGCGGCTCGTTGCCGGTGAAGCGCGGGCTGGTGCCTTCGGGGGTCAGGCGCGTCTGGGCGATCAGCGTACTGCCAGTCGTGGGCGCGCCCGGCTTCACGGTGGTCGCGGGGGGCGAGAGCAGCGTGTTGCCGACGGCGCCGCCCGCGATGAAGCGTGGAGCCGCACCGTTGCCGTCGAAGTTCTGGCTGAGGCCGGCCACGCCCGCCATCGCATACCAGAATTCCCGTTCGGCGGTGGACCCGGAGGTGTTGGCGCCATCCTGGAGCTTGGTGGAGCCAGCCGGGAAGAGCACCTTGCTAAGGCACTTATTGAAGTTGGTGAGCTGCGGCTGGAAGACGACCTGTCCGGCGGTGAGAGAGCCGATCTCCGGCGCAGCGGTGTGCAGCGCCGCGGCGACGCCACCGAGCTCGTTCGGCTTCAGCGTCGCCCGCAGCTGTTCGATCCAGGGGAAGATGGCGGCGTTCGTGGCGGGGATCTGTTCCACGCCAGGGATCAGGTCGAGTGCGAAGGTCCTGATCGAGGGCGCGGCGCCCCGCAGTTCGGCGAAGGCGTGTTCGGCACCGTGCAGCGCCCCCGGCAGCTCGGCGACCGCCGTGCGCAGACTCGACCCCTGCGCCGCAAAGATGTGCAGGAAGGTGTTGAAGTGGCCCACCAGTTCGCCGAGCGCCTGCTCGTGCACGTCGAGTTCGGCGCTGACTCTTTCGATGCCCGCAAACAGCTTGAAGAGGTCGTGGGTTTCGGTGCCGGCGACGGCCTGGTTGACGATCGTGCCGTCGCGCAGCGCTTCCGGCCCGAGCCGGTAGGCCTTGTTGAGCGCCTGTGCCATGTTCAGCCCGTTGACTTCCGGGGACTGTTCTGCGTTCTCAGCGGGTGTCGGCTTGGCGGTGAGCGCCGCTCCGTATTCGACCAGGAAGGTCTGCAGGTTGGCGCGCGTGTCGGTGTTGAGCGCGTCGAGCACCTGGTCGAGCTGCACCGGCTCGGATGTCTGCGTGACCGGGATCGTGGCGCCCGAGGAGAGATCCGGCGCGGAGGGGCTGCCAGGCTGCAGTTCGACGAACCAGTTGCCTTCGAGGAAGATCTTCGGGCGGATCTTGAGCGTCGCGTCGGAGTGGATCGGCAGCCCCTTGCCCTCGATTTCCATCGTCACGAGCGCCGCGTGACTGCTCTCCAGGCTCGTCGAGGTGACGGTGCCGACGGTGACGCCCGCGATTCGCACCGGCGACTTGGGACGCACGTTGACCGACGAGTTGAACACCGCGTGGAGGCGATAGCCGTGTTTGAACGGGATGTGTTTGGTGAAGCCGAAGTACACGGCGACGATCAGGACGACCAGAAAGATGATCCCGGTGCGCACCGGGTTGGAGCGTTTCTGCAGCTCGGAGACCGCGGTCTCCCGACGCTGGCGCCACCAGCGTGTGTCGCTCATGACTGCTTCCCCTTGCTCTTGGAGGGGGCTTCCTTGGGGAAGTCCTTTTGCTGGGAGGCGGAATAGGGTTCCCCAAACAGACTTTCGCTGCGCTTGGTTTTTTCGTGAGTCGTGCCCAGCGTGGTCGAGGTGTTGCCGATCACCGTCTTGCCGACGACGTATTGCATGTTGCCGGCTTCGCACTCCTGCGGCTGACCGGGCCCGCCGACGTACGGGTAGGGGTTGTAGTGCAGGTGGTTGTCTTCGATCTTTTGGCCCGTGGTGACGTTCACGTCTTTTGAGGGCCCATTGGCGGGCGCGGAGGCCGGCAGCCCCTCGCTGTTTTCCCCGGAGGGGCTGAGGACCGGCACGACGCGCGCGACCGTGCCGTTGCCGATGCTCTCGGAAAGCAGGTTGGCGAGGTTGCGGAATGCCAGCGTGATGTAGTTGCAGTTGGTCTGTGCGGGCGCCAAGCCCGCGAACAGCGGCGTGCCGAGTTCGGCCGTGCGGGTGAATTCTTCGAAGCCGAGCAGCACCAGCGGGTTTTTCGAGAAGAGTTCGAGCGCCTGCAACGCGCTGGCCAGCTGCGCGTTCACGGCGGCGGCGGCGCGCACGTTGACGGTGCCGACCGCGAAGGCGTGGCCGAGCGGCGCCGCAACCTTCGTCAGGATCTTCGTGCTCGGCCGCAGCAGATGAAAGAATTCGGTCGCTTTTCCGATGACCGGCTGCTCGTAGGCGAACGAGTGGATCGCCTGGTGCAGCGCCGCCGGACCCCCTTCGATCGTCCGTTCCAGCGACGGCGAGGCGCCCGCGAAGGCGGTGAAGAAGGTGGAGAGCTCGCGGAACAGCGACGCCTGCGTCTCGGCCACCGGCGCGGTCTGTTTGGCGATTTTGTCGAGCGCGACGAACAGCTCGCCGAAGCCGGTCTGCGGCGAGGCGAGATTGTGCAGCACTGGCACCGCGTTCTCGGTGAGCGGGCGGAGCGTATGGATGGTTTCGTTCAGACCGACGCCGCGTCCGGCGAAGCCGTCGCCGAAGGCGTTGGTGTTCTGCTGGATCGCGATTCGCGTCTGCTTGTCGAACATGTTGAAGAAGTCCTGGATCTCCACCGGTTCGCGGGCGTGCGAGACGGGGATCGTCGCGCCCGCCGGGATCGTCCTTGACGAGTGCCCGCGCTTCAATTCCAGGTACTTCAGGCCGATCGCGGACACCGATTCGACCTCCATCGTGGTGTCGGCCGGCAGCGGTTCCGCATGCTTTTCGAGCTTCAGGCTGACGATCGCGGTGAGCTTGCCGGTGGTTGGGTTCTGGTAGGGAACGATGCTGCTCACCATCCCGATGCGCCGGCCGAACAGCCGCACCTGGTTGCCCTTTTCGAGGCCCGAGGTTTCTGGAAGTTCGGCCTTGATGTCGTAGGTCGGTGTGAACGGCAGCCCGTTGTTGGCGCCGTAGGAGATGTACACCGCGACGACCGCGATCAGCACGGTGAGCGCCCCGATCAGCAGCGGGCTCGCGGCGAGGGAGTTGCGTCGGCGAGGGTTCATCACGGCACCTGCGAGGGGTCGCAGTCGAGCTTGCCTTCGTCGGTGAAGGGCGCCGAGCCGTCGGACGGCGAGGGCGTCGCGGCAGCCCCGGGGCAGCGTCGCAGTTCGTGGGTATGCAGGCCCTGCAGGCCTTCCTGCCCGGTGGTCGGTGTCAGCGTGTTGCCGGGACCGACCTTGAAGTTGTCGAACACGGGGCTGAGGCGCGCGTACTGGCCGTTGGCGTCGTAGTAGCCGGCGGTCGTGCCGAAGGTGCGCACGAAGCCCTGCAGGTCGGGTGAGTAGGGCCCGAAGAACGCGGTCACCGGCACCGCTTCCTGTAGCGCTTTGACGTCGCTGGGCGAGCCGGTGGCGAGCTCCTGCGCAAGCGTGGGCATTGCGAGCGCGCTGTCGGTGAGGTCGTTGCTCGGCCCGGGCTTGCTGAGCGCGAGGCTGAGGTCGTGCAGCACCGGCCCCGCTTCCCTTACGAGCGGCGTCAGCTTCGCGAACAGCGGCGCGAGCGTCTTGGTGTCGGGGCCCGGCGACCGTCGCCAGCTTGCGCAGCGCGGCGAACGTCGGCGGTAGCTGCGCAAACGCGCGGTTGCCCTGCGCCAGCGTGGCCGGCAGCTGCGCTACACCCCGCTGCAGGCTGGTCTGTTCGGCGCCAAGCGCTTCCAGGCCGCGATCGCCGTTGCTCACCAGGTTGGTCAGCTCTTCGCGGTGGGCGGCGAGCGTGGTGAGCGCCTTGGCGGAGTACACGAGGAAGTTGGTGAAGGTCCGCTGGTCTTTGCTGAGCTCGGCGAAGATGTGATTGGCCGAGGCGACGAAGGGACCGAAGTATTCGACGTCCGTGCCGAAGGCCTGGCTGGCGCCGGCAAACGCTTCGCCTTCGCCCACGAAGTACTTCTGCAGGCCTTTGCGCGTGCGCGGGTTGAGCGTGTCGAACAGTTGGTCGAGGTCAGTGGTGCCTTTGCCGGAGCCGGCGGGCAGCGTCGCACCGGCGGGCAGCGCCGGCGCGTTGTTGGGGCCCGGGAAAAGCGACACATAGCGCCCCGCGACAGTCGTCAGCGATGGCACCCTCACCTGCGCGGTCGTGCCCCGATGCAACGGCACCAGCGAGCCTTCGATGTGGATCGTGATCAGCGCGGAGCGGTAGTTGTGGGTGAGCGCGATACCGGTGACGTTCCCCACCGGCACGCCACCAACCTCCACCTGATCGCCGAGCACGAGCTGGCTGTCGTTTTCCAGTTCGAACTTGTAGGTGGCCCCGCCGCCGCCGGCGAACACGATGTAGACGAGCGCCGCGACCACCACCACAAGTGCGCCGATCGCCAGCCAGCGACCCACGCTCCGCGGCGGTGGGGAGACCGGCCGCGGCGGAGTCCCACCGGCCCCGCCCGGAGGCGGCAGCGGCGCCCGTATCGGAGCCCACCCTCCCGCGGTGGTGGCGTGGTCGTCGCCATTCTCATTCACCGCCCTTGGGGTCCGGGATCGCGGCCGCGGAGGGCTTGCTGGAGACGTTCGGCTCGGGGATCTCGCCCAGCTGCGAGATCAACTGCAGCCACTGGCTGGGGGTGAGCGGCGAGCCGGAGACAGCGGCGGCGCGGGCGCCACGCGAAGTGCGCGCCGAGCCCGCCGAGGCGAACGCGAGGTGGATCAGGCCATGGTCGCCGGGCAGCGTCAGCGTGTTGTCGGTCCCCGGATAGCTGATCGCGCTGACGATCTGCGCCGGCTTCATCGTACCCTGCAGTCGCAGTAGTCGACGCACCGCGATGTCGGTGACCGAGCCCTGCCCTTCGTGCCCGGCGATCGGGGTGCCATCGATCGCGGAGATGTCGACCGCGTCGCCCGCGGCGGCACCGATCGCGTTGCCCGCGCCGGGAACGCCGGTGACATGTCCACAGCCGGCTGCGGAGACCGTCGGGCTCAGACCGGAGACCGAGAGGAACTCGAGCGCCGCCAGCACGCGACGGTCGACCTCGCCGGCGCGCACCGCGCCGCGCTCGCACGTTGGCAGATGGACGCTCGGGTCGCGCAGCAGCAGCTGCTCGAGCTGCGGCTTGGACGCCAGGAGCACCTGCCCGACGGTGGGAGAGGTCGCGAGGAAGGGGTTCTCGCCCTTGGCCCTGAACACCGAGGTCTCTTCCAGGCGCACCCAGCCGTCGAGGATCGGCTTGGGATCGATCAGGGGTGCCCCCGCGCCCGCGGGGCGGATCTGGAAGAGCATGTGCCCCTCCGTCGGCGCCGCCGCGGCCTGCCCCGCGACGGTGGATGGAGTCGCGGCCGAGGATGGCACCGTCGTGGGGGACAGCGTCGCGTCTTCCCCTTCGCCGGCCGCGCCGATGTGCCCGAGCACGGTGCCCGCCAGCACCTGCACACCGGGGTGCAGCGGGTTGAGGTAGACCTCGTTGGGACCGGAGCGGAAGGCGTGCGGCACCGAGGCCGCCGCACCTGCCCCGGCTGGAGATGGGAGCACCGGAGGTGGCGAGGCCGGCTTCGGGGCGGGGGGCGTTTCCAGGGCGTTCGCCGCCCCCATCGCCAGGCCGGTGGTGACCGCCGCCCGCGAGAGGGGCGAATGTGGCTGCACGCCGGCGCTCGCGGGAGCGCGGGGCTGAGGCCCGGCGCCGTTGGCCCCGGCGGCGGGATGGGCGATCCGCGCGCTGACCGCCGTGTCCACGCGCGGTTCGAGCACCGGGTAGAGCGGCGCGACGCTGCCCAGCTGCGCGTAGGTGTAGGTGTTGCCGTAGGCGTCGCGCAGCGAGACGTAGCGCCCCAGCGTTGGCGATTCGCCGACGGCGGTCACTTCGCCGTCCTGCACGGCGATCACGGGCGCGCCGGCCTGCGCGTAGATCACCGTCCCCGCGAGTGTCTTGCCGGGCTCGGGCGAGCGGGAATCGGGAACAACGGGGAAGCCGTCGCTGAAGTGCGCTTCGGCGTGCACGGGGAAGCGCGATTCGGTGAGGCCAGTGATTGCGCTCAGCAGTTCCGGGGGCGTGCCGCCGAGCAGCTGCGCGCGCAGCATCACCGCTTCGACGTACGCGGCGGAGTGGTTGTAGGAGTACACGGCGGCGCGAATGTGCCGCGCCCCGCCGGCGGCCGCGAGGTAGCGCGCGGCGGCGAAGATCGCGTCGGCGGGGTTGTATGGGTCCTCGTAGCCGGCGCCGGTGGCGTCCACCCCGTAGTGCGCCCACGAGGAGGGCAGGAACTGCATCCAGCCCTCCGCCCCGGCGCTCGAGACGTTGAGGTCGCGACCGTAGTCGGTCTCGACCTCGTTGATCGCCGCCAGCACCTGCCAGGGGATGTCGTACGCGGTGCCGGCCGCCTGATAGATCGGCAGCAGGAACGGGGGGACGCGGAAGCTTTCGATGAAGAAGTCGGGGATCCCCCCGATCGCCTCGCCGAGCGCCCCCGGCCAGCGGCGGGGTGAGCGTCGAGGGCGGCGGCGCGGGCGCATTCGCGGGCTTCCCGGTCGGAGCTTCCCGGCGACGGTCTTGCGCCGTTGCCAGCCGCCCCACTCGCACCGCTCGTGCGTGCGGGCGGGCGCCGGCGCGGCTCTGAATGCCCGTGCCCGCCCGCGACGCCTGGCGCGCTCGGCGTCTGGGGGCTCTGGCTCTGCACTTCGGGCGCGGTGGTCGTGGGGGTCGTTTCCGCGGCGACCGGGCGCCTGGCCTTCCGGCGCCGGCCGGCGAGGTTTCGGTTTCCGCGGCCGGTTCGCCCACCTGCCCGTGCACGCCCGACCGGCGCTTCGGGGGCCGGCACGGTCGTGGTCGTCGTGGTGCTGGGAGCCGATGTCGAGACTTCGCCCGATGAGGTGGATCCACTCGGCGTGTCTCCCTGCGCGGCCGCGCCGCTCAGCGCGAGCAGCACCAGCGCGAGCACTCCCGCGAGGGCGCTCCCCCGCTGGGCGCGCAGCCGTCGCGAGCCGCCACCGACCGCGCGCGGGACGGGAGACGGTGGCTGTGGCGTGGTGGGGTCATCGATCAGTTGCCGAGCAGGTAGTTGAGCAGCATCCCGCCGGCTTCGGCGCTTTCGCTCGGCGGCGTGTAGTAGGTGGTGCCGGCGCTCGCTCCGCCGACGGGCTGCGCGACGGCGGACGGGAGGCTCGCGCCGGCGCCGGCGCGGCACGGGCTCGCCGGCCGCTTCCGAGCCGGGGTACTCGGCCATCGCCTGCGACAGCGTGGCGCCCTTGAGCATCGCCTCGACGCTTGCCATCGCGAGCGTCGTGTCGCTCGCCTGCGCGCTCTGCCGCCTGCTGCTGGCGCCGGCGCTCCCCGCGCTCGCACCGGGTTGAAGTTCGCGTTGCATTCGGGGAAGGGCGCGGTTTTGTAGCCGACGCATGTCTTCGCGACCGCGACCGCGCGGGCGAAGTGGCCGAGCGAGTCGTAGCCGTTGACGTCGCCAGCGCCCATGAAGATGAAGTCGAGCAGGCGCTCGATGCCGCCGGTCGAGCGCAGGCTGGAGAAGAGTTCGGAGAAGCTCTTGGCGAACGGCTTCGCCGCGCTGCCGAGCGACTCGATGCGGGTCAGCAGCGGCTGGGCGCCGACGAGTCGCTTTGCCGATCTTTCCCGAGGAGGCGCCGAGGCTCTTGAAGAACTGTGTCGTACTCGTCGAGAACGGTCCGATGTTGTGGAACGTCCGGTTGATGCCCGGCGCGGCGACGCCGAGGTCGTTGAAGGTCGGGGTCGCCTGTTCGGCGAACGCTTCGAGGTGCTTGAGGTAGGGGCGCACCTCGCGCATGAAGGTCGGGAATTCGTGCAGGTTGGTGGCCAGCGCGGCGCTGTGGCGAGCGGTCGCTTCGGCGACGGTGGTGCTCTGCGCGAAGAATTCGGAGAACTGCTTGCGTTCGCGCACGAGCGGCGTCAGCGCCCGGTTGCCTTCTTCGGCGAGGTTGCCGAGCACCTTGTTCTCCGAGGCGAGGATCCCGAGTACCTTTTCCAGTTCCCGCAGCGCCGGGTTGGAGCGATGCAGGACCGCGCTGAGGTCGCTGCCGCGACCGGCGAGGCCGGTGCCGAGTTCGTTGAGGATGATCGTCAGGCGCTGGTTCTCGGGCAGGTGGCCGATGTCGCTGAGCAGGTCCACGCCGACCGGGCTGGCGGTGTTGGTCACCGGCAGCAGATACTGACCCGCGCCTTCCTGGCCGGCCGGGATCTGGTGCAGCGACGGCGGCAGCGGCGCCCCTTCCGCGCGCTGCTGGGTGGGCAGGCAGTTGACGTACTTCTCGCCGATCAGCGCCTGCGGTTCGATCGTGCAGGTGGCGTCGGCGCGGAAGTTCTGGAAGCCCGGGTTTTCGATGTTCAGCGTGACGGCCGCCTTGCCGTTCGGGGTCGGCGTGACAGTGCCCACCGTGCCGACCTTGACGCCGTCGATCTTGACGTTCTCGCTGTTGACGAGGTTGCCGGCGTCGTCGAAGATCGCGCGCACCGTGTAGCCGCCGCTCGAGCCGCCCGCCGCCGTGGCGAACAGCACCGCGACGATCGCCGCGGCGACGCACAGGCCGCCGGCGATCGCCGCTGCCGCTCCCCTCCTGCTCGCCCCAACAGCCCGCTTCCTCACAGCTGCCCCAATCTCCTTGTCCACGAAGAGGCCCGGCTCGCCGGCCTCCGCCGACGCGCCACCCTCTCGCAGCGAGCGGGCGCCCCACCCGAGAGGTCACCGCTCGCTGCCGCTCCAGTTGAGCGCCCGCCTCCCGGGCGGGCGCTCATCGCTTGCGGTCTACCTGTTCGCCACCTCTTCCCCGTAGACCTACCGCTCTACTTCCTCTTCTTTTTCGGGCAGGGCGCCTTGTATGTCGTCTTCAACGGTTTCGCCGCTCTCGAATTTCACTTCGGCCTTCAGCGGGAAGCCGCCCTTCGGGCACTTGTTGGGCAGCGTGATGTAGGAGACGGTCTTGCCGTGCTTCTTGTACGACGCGCCGACCTTGAGGTCGATCGCTTCGGTCGAGACGGCCGCCGCGCCCGGCACCGATTCGACCAGCGGGATTTCGGACTCGAACTCGTAGGCGTACGGCCCGCTCGCCGGGTGGATCGTCCCGCCGACGTAGACCTGCGCCGAGATCGGCGAGGGGGCGTTGGCGTAGAAGATCAGTTCGCCTTTGGGCGCGAAGAAGGCCTGCACGGTGCCCTTCTCTTTGATCGGTTCGCCGGCGATCGTGTCCGACGCTTCGACCGACCCGAGGCGAGCTGGCCTGCGACTTCTTCGGGCAGGCTTCGGGGCCCTTCAATTCGAGCGTGCTCAGCGTGCAGGTCACGAACCCGGTGGTCGTGCAGCTTCACGCCCGCCGGGGCGAACACGTTGACGCCTCGCAGCTGCGAGGGCGCATCTCCGGTCACTTCTTTGCCGCGGATCGTGAATTCGAATTCGACCGCCGCGGGCGCGCCGAGGATGTCCCCGCTACCCGGAACACCCTTGAGCGGGACCGGCACGGCTTTGAGCGTGACTTCGGGCGTCGCGGAGGCGACGGCTGGCGAGATGGCCAGTACTCCGGCGACTGCGACGGCAAGGCCGAGCAGCGCCCTGCGGGTGGATGCCATGCGCATCATCAGCTTCTCTCTCCTCTGTACGTTGATGTAGACAGGTCGCCTCGATCCGGGTAGCTCCGAACCATTGCGGGCCCGGCGACATCGAGATCCCCGGAGCCTCACGGCTCGGAGAACGTGGCGATTCTTACTGCAACTCTACCCGTCGCGGCCGATGGCTTCAAGTTCGAGCGTACGGATACCGTCCTCGTCCGCGCTTTTTAGTCAGCGTTGAAAATCCGCGTCTGAGGCGACGCTTATCCCCACAGTCCGAACTCCTCTCTGAACTCCTATCCTACTTTAGTAGCACTAGGATCCTACTTTAGTAGTCCTAAGGCTCAAGCGCAGAGTCAGAGTTGGCCTGTCACGCGCCTCGCGGGCGGCGGGTTGGTTTCATACAGGTCTCCATTCCCTTCAGGAGGAGACCGATGGACTTCCAGCCCAGCGCCCGCTGCCTCGACTTCAAAGCGCGCCTCACGGCCTTCATGGAGGAGCACGTCCTCCCGGCCGAGCCCGTGTACGAGCGCCAGCTGCGCGAGTCCGGCGACCCGCACAGCCAGCCGCCGATCATGGAGGAGCTCAAGACTCGCGCGCGCGAGCGGGGGCTGTGGAACATGTTCCTGCCCGACCCCGAGCACGGCGCCGGGCTCTCCAACAGCGACTACGCCCCGCTCGCCGAGATCCTCGGGCGCAGCCACATCGCCTCGGAGGCGTGCAACTGCTCGGCGCCCGACACCGGCAACATGGAGGTGCTGCACCTGTTCGCCACCGAGGAGCAGCGCGAGCGGTGGCTGGAGCCGCTGCTGGCGGGGGAGATCCGCTCGGCGTTTGCGATGACCGAGCCCGACGTGGCCTCCTCGGACGCGACCAACATCGCGCTGCGGATCGAGCGCGACGGCGACCAGTACGTGCTCAACGGGCGCAAGTGGTGGATCTCCGGCGTGCTGCACCCGCACTGCAGGGTGATGATCGTGATGGGCAAGACGCGGGTCGACGGCCCGCGGCATGCCCAGCAGAGCATGGTGCTCGTGCCGCTCGACACCCCCGGCGTGCGCGTCGTGCGCGGGCTGCCGGTGTTCGGCTACCAGGACCACGAGGGCCACGCCGAAATCCTCTTCGAGGACGTGCGCGTCCCCGCCGCCAACCTGATCGCCGGCGAGGGCGAGGGCTTCATGATCGCCCAGGCGCGCCTCGGGCCGGGGCGCATCCACCACTGCATGCGCTCGCTCGGCGCCGCCGAGCGAGCGCTGGAGGCGATGTGCGCCCGCGCGGTGTCGCGCGTCACCTTCGGGGAGCCGCTCGCCGCGCGCGCCAACATCCAGGATTGGATCGCCGAGTCGCGGATCGAGATCGAGATGGCGCGCCTGCTCACGCTCAAGGCCGCCTGGCTGATGGACACCGTCGGCAACCGCCAGGCGCGCACCGAGATCGCCGCGATCAAGGTCGCCGCGCCCAACATCGCGCTGAAGGTGATCGACCGCGCGATCCAGGTGCACGGCGGCGGCGGCGTCAGCGACGACTTCCCGCTCGCCTGGATGTACGCCCACCTGCGCACGCTGCGCCTCGCCGACGGCCCCGACGAGGTCCACAAGCGCTCGATCGCCCGCCGCGAGCTCGCGCCCCACCTGCCGCAGGAGTGAGGTGAGCGCCCCGCGTCACTCGGGCGGGTGGGTGGTGGGCGGAGGGGGACGATGCCATGTGGCGAACCGGCCGCGGGCGGATGCGATGGACACCGTCGGTGTGTATAGGTACTTTTCGGCCCCAAACCCTTTACAAAATGAAGTGGTGGGGGCCGAAAAGCAAGACGTTCCCCCACCCCCACCCCCACCGGCCCATCGGCCAGCGCGCCACCGCTACGCAGCGCGGTGGGTGGGCACCACGGCAAGACCTCTAGGGCCCGGCTGCGCGCGTCGCTGCCGGGCACGCCACAAGCTGGGGAACGGCCTGCTGACGCTCGCCGCCGGGCTGGCCGCGGCGATCCCCGTGATCAGCGCGACCGTCAAGGCCGTGCAGGCCGGGTGGGTGCCCGTGGCCGACCGCGGGATCATCGCCACCCGCGCCCACGACGTGTTCACCTCGCACGCCCCGCTCGTCGGCCAGTACTCGCTCGCCGGGGAAGTGACCGGCCGCGTGACCCACTCGCTCGGGCCGATGCTGTTCTGGCTGCTGGCCCCCACCGCCTACAACGGCAGCGACGTCGGCATGACCGTGACGATGGGTGCGCTCAACACAGCGCTGCATCGTCGGCGCCGTCGCGCTCGCCCGCCGGCGCGGGGGTCGCGTGCTGATGGTGATGACCGCCGTGGCGATCGCGCTGATGTGCCAGTCGCTGGCGGCGGAGACCTTCCACGACGTGTGGAACCCCTCCGCCGGGCTGTGGCCCCTTCACGCTGCTGATCTTCCTCTGCTGGTCGCTGGCGTGCGGGGACTACCGGCTGCTGCCGCTGACGGTGCTGGTGGCAAGCTTCACCGTGCAGACGCACCTCACCTACCTCCCCCCCACCCTGGCGCTGCTCGCCGTCGGGCTCGGCGGCCTCGCGGTGGGGGCGATCGGGCGACGGCGGCGCGGAGCGCCCAGCCTACGACGACGCGCGCTGGTCGGGTGGGGCCTCGCGACCGCTGCTGGTGGCCGCGTTCTGCTGGAGCGCGACGATCGACGGGCAGCTCACCGAACACCCCGGCAACCTCACGCTGGTGGTCGAAAGCGCGACCAAGCACAAGGCCACGCTCGGCGACGAGGTGGGCTGGCACGCCGTCGTGCACGCGGTGGGCATCGTCCCGTGGTGGCTGCAGACCCCCAAGAGCCGGTGGCAGCGCAAGTACGAAGTCCGCGCCACGCCCTCCGCGCTCGCGACGAACTCCACGATCGCGATGCTCGCCGCGCTCGTGCTGGTGGCGGCCATCGCGCTGGCGCGACGCCGCCGCGACGTGGCGACGCTGGCGCTGACCGCGCTCGTGCTGTGCCCCGCGCTCGGCGTCGGTCGCGGCCTCCACCCCCACCCCGCGGCGGCTGTCGGCCACCCTCGGCTACACGATGTGGTGGGGCTCGCAGGCGGGCATGGTGGTGTGGCTGGCGCTCGCGTGGGTGCTGGTGCTGGTGGTCGCGTGGGCCGTGCGCGAGGTGGTGCGGGCCGCGCGCACGGCGCCGCACCAGGCCGCACCCAGCCCGCAGGCACCGCCACCCGGCCCTCCGACGCCACCCGACCGCCCCGTCCCGCCTCGCCACCCCGCCGGCCGCCTCGCCGCGCTCGGCTCGGTGCTCCTCACGCTCGCCGGGATCGGCGCCGCCGCGGCGGTGGGCAACGCCGTGGCGGCACAGGCCACGCCCGACGAACACGCCACCCTGTACAAGCCGATCAAAGCGATCGACGCGCGCCTCGCGCGGCTGGTGCCCCGCGGCGGCAGCGTGGTGCTGGAGGGCGCTGCTGGACGGCGCCACCGAACCGATCAAACCGTCGCTGCGCTACTTCCTCGTCGCGCGCGGCACCCGCGTGCTGGCCCCCGGCTCGGCCTGCGGCTGGGCACGTGGTATGAGCTCTACAAACGCCCCTACCGCGAAGCGATCTACCTCAGCGACGTCCCCCGCTCGCCGGTCAGACACGTGCCGCTGGCGTTCGACGTCAGCTTCCGCGAAGGTCGAAGGTGAACACGGTGTACGTGTGGATCTCGCACCGGCCGGGGCGGTGACCGCTGGACGGGACGGTGAATCCGCCAGCCCGTCGTCAGCTCACCTGCGATGCGGGGCTACCAGCAATGGGCGAGTTCAACCTCGGGGAGTCCGAGCACACTTCCGGGTGCCAGACGGAGGCGTGCTCCGCTCGGCGCCGCCGAACCTGGTTGGCCAGGGGCACGGGTCGAGATCGTCTCACCCCGACGACGAGCTGGGACAAGCTCCTATGCCGCCAGAGTCCGATCAGCTGCCGCTCGTAAGGCCCCCGGCCGGTGAGGCAGACCGCCCCGCAGCGCGCGGCCAAAGCGAGCGCGTCGGGCACCGTCATGCCCGCACCCAACCCGTAGGTGAGGCCCGCGGCGAAGGAGTCGCCACAGCCGTAGGAGTCCACCGGCGCGCCGGGCGACGGGGCGGCGTTCCACGTGCCCGACCCGCCGGAGCGCTCCCTGTAGGAGCCGCCGCGCGCGCACCGTCGGTGAGCACGACCAGCTCGGCATCCGCCTGCGCGCGAGTGGCCTCCTCGCGCTCGATCGCATCCTCGCCGCTGAGCACCAGCGCGTCGAGCGGGACGCCGTGACCGAGCGCGTGCAGCGCGCGCGGGCTGGCGACCAGCACCCGCGCCGCGCGCGCCGCGCGCAACGCGCCGACGTCGCCGGCGGTGAAGTACACGGCGTCCATCTCCGCGAGCGCGCGCCACGGAACCTCCGAGTCCTCCCCCACCGGCTCCAGGCGTGCTCCGAAGGTGGTGATCGTGCGCTCCCCGGAGTCGTCCACCAGCGTCACGGCGCTCCGGGTGGGACCCTCACGCGGCGCGGCCAGCACGTGCACGCCGAGCTCGCGCAGGCGCGCCACCGAGCGGCGGCCGTGCTCGTCCTCGCCGAGGGCGGTGAAGAGCGTCGCCTCGCCCGCCAGCCGCGCCAGCTGCACGGCCGCGACCGCGCCGCCGCCGGCCGGCTCCTCGAAGGGATCGCGCGCGTGCGCCACCTCGCCGGCGCGGGGGATGTGGGACACGCGCGCGAAGCGCACCCACTCGACGTGTCCCACCACCGCCACCCGCGGCGCGTGTGCTTGCATGCGCCGCAGTCTTCCACAGGCCCGCGAGCGCAGGGCCTCCTGCCCTCGCGAGCAGCCCATGCCATAACCACGACTCAGCCGTGCCGTGCCCCCGCGACCCGCCAGCGCCATGCCCTCTGGCCAGCCGACATGCCCTCGTCCGGCCGACCGTGCCCTCGCCCAGCCGGGCCATCCTCTGTCGAGCCCGTCACTACTCCCGCGCCAGCGCCAGCAGCTTGGTGACCGTGTTCCAGTTGCGCGCGGTGGCGACCACCCCGAAGCGTTTCTCGAAGAAGGCGTAGGAGAGCTTGATCGTGCGCACCCCTTCGGGGCACCACACGTAGATCTCGCGCTCCCCGAAGCCGAAGAGGTCGGGCTCGAAGTCGGCCGGGTCGAGCTCCCGCAACCGCTCAGGGTCGGGCGAGGCGGAGAGGAAGGTGACGAGCAGCCGCGAGGGCTCGGCGACCGCCTCGGGCAGCGGGTTGGCGCTGACCACCCGCGCGAGCTCCTCGGCGGTGCGCACCAGCACGCGCACGCCCAGGCCGAGCGATCGCTCGCAAGCTCGCCTTCGATCTCCCGCGCCGCCTGCTCCGGGGGCGTGCCGGGAGCGGTGAACACGGCGTTGCCGCTCTGCAGGTGGGTGCGCACGTCGCCGTAGCCGAGCTCCTGCATCAGCTCGCGCAGGTGGGCCATCGGCACCCTGTTGTGGCCCGCCCACATTCACGCCACGCAGCAGCGCGATCTGGCGGGGGTCCCGCTCGCCGTCAGCCTCACTCGCGCACATGGCGACACCGTAGCGACTCCGGTCGCGTACAGGCCGCCGCGCCACACCAGCCGCGAGGACAAGCACGATCTCGGCGGCATCGGGGCAGTGCCACGCGGGGTGAGCGGCCGCCGCGACCCATACACTCCCAACACGTGAATCTGTGGGTACCGGATCGTCCGGGGCAGCGAGGCCATCGGCGAGCTGCCCGAGGGCGTGATGCTCAACCGCATCCCCCGCGAGGGCGAGTTGCCACCCGCGGCGAGCGACGCGGAGTTCCTGGTGCCCGGTGCGCGCGACGCGCGGCATCGCCGAGCTGCTGCCGCGGATGCGGGCGCTGCGTGTGATCCAAACGCTGTCGGCGGGCGTGGACCGGCTGCTGCCGATCGTCCCTGCCGGCGTGACGCTGTGCGACGCCGCGGGAACCCGCGACGCGGCCGTCGCAGAGTGGGTGGTGGCGGCGATCCTCGCCTCGACGAAGCGCCTGCCGGAGCTGCGCGACAGCCAGCGCGAGCACCGCTGGGAGTGGCAGGGATCGCACGAGCTTGCGGGCGCCACCGTGATGATCCTCGGGTACGGCGCGATCGGCGCGGCGACCGAGCGGCGGCTCGTGCCGTTCGACGTCGAGCTGATTCGCGTGGCGCGGCGCGCGCGTGCGGGGGTGCACGCGGTGGAGGACCTCGGCGGGTTGCTACCGCTCGCCGACGTGGTGGTCGTGCTGCTGCCGCTCACCCCGAGACCACCGGGCTGCTCGAATGCCGACCTGCTCGCACGCCTGCGCCCCGGCGCGCTGCTCGTCAACGCCGCGCGCGGGCCGATCCTCGACATGCAGGCGCTGCGGCAGACTGCTGCGGCGCCGGACGGATCAGAGCCGCGCTGGACGTGACCGACCCGGAACCGCTGCCGCCCGGCGATCCCATGTGGGACGCCCCGGGAGTGCTGATCACCCCCCACCTCGCCGGCGACACGCCCGCCGCCGATCGGCGCGCGTTCGCGCTGGTGGGCGAACAGGTGCGTCGCTACCTACGCGGAGAGCCGCTGGCGAACGTCGTCAAGCACGGCTACTGAGGCTGAGCTCGGCCAGCAGCGCGCCGACGGCGCGCTCGTCCAGCTGTGCGCCCGCGACCCGGCGCAGCTCGGCGCCTGCCTCCTCAGGCGTGCGCGCCGGGCGGTAGGGGCGCGTGGTGACGATCGCGTCGTAGGTGTCGCACGCCGCGATGATGCGCGCCGCGAGCGGGATCGCCTCGCCGGCGAGCCCGTCGGGGTAGCCGCCCCCGTCCCAGCGCTCGTGGGAGGCGCGCACCGCGGGGGCGAGGTGCGCGAAGGCCGGGATGCGGCCGACCAGTTCGCCGCCGACGGCGGCGTGGCTGCGCATCACGACCCACTCCTCCTCGGTGAGCGGGCCGGGCTTCAGCAGGATCTCGGAGGGCACGGCGATCTTGCCGACGTCGTGCAGCATCGCCGCGTAGCGCACGTCGCGCGCCTGCGCGCGCGTGAGCCCGATGCGCAGCGCGACGCGCTCGGCGAGGTCGGCGACGTCCTCGCCGTGGCAGGCGGTGTAGTCGTCCTTCGCTTCCACGGTGGACGTCAGCGCCGCCAGCGTGGTGGTGAAGGTGCGCTCGAGGTCGGCGACCAGCCCTGCGCGGTGCACGGCGGCGCCGAGGGCGGCGGCGACCGCCTCCACGAGCACCGCGTCGGCCTGGCCGAAGGCGGAGGGGGCGACCGCCTCGATGTTGAGCACCCCCCACACGGTGCCGTCGACGAAGATCGGGGCGCTCAGCTCCGAGCGCGGATCGGTGCCCGGATCGCGCGCGATGTAGTCGGGATCCATGCCGGTGTCGTGCACGAGCGCGGTGGAGCCGGAGCGGGCGACGCGCCCGTTGACGCCCTCGTGCACCGGCTGCTCGACGAGCAGGAACTCGGTCATCACCTCCGCGAGCGGCCCGGCGCCGGCGATCAGCCGCAGCATCCCGTCGCAGTCGAGGCGCTGGATCGCGGCGAGGTAGAAGGCGAACGTGCAGTGCAGCTCGTCCACCACCAGGTGCGCCATCTCCTCGACCTCCTGCACAGCGGCCAGACGCGCGGTGAGCTGTGAGGCGACCCGCAGCTGCGCGCGCAGGTAGGCGAGCTCGCCGGCGCCGGCGAGCTTCTGCACGCGCTCGTCGGCGCGCTGGCGGCGCAGCGCCTCGGCGCGGCGCTGCGCGCTCGCGCGTGCCGGCGGCGCCGGAGGAGCGCCGCTCGCGCGGATGGTACGGAGAGCTCGGGCATCGCGGACGCATCGGCCGCATGTGCCCTGTGCTTGAGCGATCTCGGTGACTGTCGGCCCCGAGCGAGGCGGCGGCGCCCGGCGACGCTGACAGTCATAAACCCGGCGATTGCTCCATCCGTCGAAGGTGGCGAGGGCCGCCCGAGCGAGAAAATCCCTCGGTGAGCTCAGCGCTGAGCACGCCCGCTGCCGCCGGCTACCGCCCGCGCGCGCCGTTCCTCGACGAGCTGTTCGAAGTCGACGGTACGTTGCGTCCGGCGGCGGCCGCGTTGGTGCGAGAGCTGCGAGCGTCTCGGGCCCGAGGGCCTGCTGGAGGCGGGCAGGCGCCGCGACGCGGTGTTCATGCAGCAGGGGATCACGTTCGAGACCGGCGGCGAGGGCGGCGGTCTGACCCCGCCCACCCCGGCAAGGAACGACCACCCGTGAAGGGCCTCTACCTCGGTGGCGCGACCTCGCGGCTGAACGTCGCGGTGAGTATGTCGCGCCTCGACCCGCAGAAGGGGGCGCGAGCGTGAGGCGACCACTGCCTCATCGCGAGATCAGACCAGTAGTTTTCCCCTGTCCGTATGCAGTACCGTTGGCGCGGTGACCGTCCTGGCCCAACCGGCGACGTTGGTGGATCACGCCGCGGGCCAGGAGCCCCAGGACCACCCGCGCGTATGGCGCGAGCAGCTCGCCCCCTATGCCAAGGCCAACCGCTCACGGGCGCTGTTGTGCCTCGCCACATCGGTCGTGCCGTATCTCGGCCTGTCGGTCGCGATGTACCTGCTGCTCGGAGTGTCCCACCTGCTGACGCTGGTCCTCGTCCTCCCCACGGCGATCTTCCTGGTGCGCACGTTCATCGTCTTTCACGACTGCACGCACGGGTCCTTCCTGCAATCAAGGCGCGCCAACGCGTGGCTGGGCATCGCCACGGGCCTGTTGCTGTACTCGCCCTTCGTCCGCTGGCGCCACGACCATGCGGTCCACCACGCGAGCTCCGGCGACCTCGATCGCCGCGGTACCGGCGACGTCCGCACGCTGACGGTCTCGGAATACCGCGCCTTGCCGTGGCGCGGCCGGCTGGGCTACCGCCTGCTGCGCAACCCGCTCATCATGTTCGGCCTGGGACCAATCGTCGCGATGATCATCGGGCCGCGCATCGTCGCTCGCAACGCCCGCCCGCGCATGCGCCGCAGTGTGCTCGCCACCGACGTGGCGCTCGCCGCGATCGTGGGTCTCCTCTGCGCGACGATCGGCTGGCGCGACTACCTGCTCGTGGGCGGCCCACCGGCTCTGCTCGCCGGTTCGATCGGCATCTGGCTGTTCTACGTCCAGCACCAGTTCGAGGACGCCTACTGGGAGAGCGGCGAGGACTGGGACTATCGGGATGCCGCACTGCGGGGGAGCTCATATCTGAAGCTCTCGGCACCGTTGCGCTTCTGCACAGGGAGCATCGGCTACCACCACGTTCATCACCTGAACGCGCGCATCCCCAATTACAACTTGCGTCGGGCGCACGATGAGAACGCGGTCTTCCAGGCGGTGCCGACACTCCACCTCTGGGACGCCGTGCGCGCCGTCGCCCTCAAGCTGTGGGACGAGGACCGCGAACGCCTCGTTACGTTCGCCGAGGCGCGCGGGTGCGAAGCGACAATTGACGCGCGCGCGGCGTAGACGGACTCGGTGGCTCAACTCCACTCGCCGGTGGAGCCATCGCTTGCCGTTACGGGATGGGTACGTCGAGCGTTTGCAATGAGCGGAGACGGCTCCCAATGCTCAGGCTTTGCAGCCGCCGGAAGGTGCGGGAGCGCGCCCGGCAGTACGACCAGCTGCCGGCCTCTGGTCTCAATGCCGATTGCGCGAGGCGGTCGAACGTCGCCCGAGCCTCGAGTCGGGCAAGACCGGCGCCGACGCAAAAGTGCGGGCCGTTGCCGAAGGCGAGGTGAAGCGACCCGGAGCGTGTCAGATCCAGACGGTCCGGGTCGGGGTGCCGCGAAGGATCGCGGTTGGCGGCGCCGAGCACCACGAGCGCCTGTTCTCCCTTGCGAACTTTGACTCCGCCGAGCACAAGATCGTCGCGGGCTACGCGGGATGCGACCTGGACGGGGCTGTCGTAGCGCAGGAGCTCCTCGACAGCTTGAATGGACAGGTCGGGGTGCCGCCTCAGCCAGTTGAGCGCCTCGGGATGCTCGAACAGTGCAAGCGTGCCGTTGCCGATCAGGTTGGCGGTCGTCTCGTGGCCGGCGGCGAGCAGCAGCAGGCACATAGTGATGATCTCGTCGGTCTCGAGCGCGACGCCGCCGTCGGGGGGATGGATCAGCGCGCTCAGCAGATCCTCTCCCGGGTCCACCCGCCGCTGCGCGACGATCGGGACGAGGAACAGCATCACTGTCATCGCCGCCGTGCCGATCGCCTCCAGCTCGTTGGGTGTCGGGTCGAGCTCTAGCATCCGCGCCAGCGTCGGGGTCTCGGAGCCGAGCAGTTCCGCGCCCTCGAGGCCGACGTCGAACAGCTCGGCAATCACCGCGAGCGGGATCGGATAGGCGAGCTCGCTCATCAGCTCGATCGGCTCGCCCTCGGCCAGTGGCGCGAATGCGCTGTCGACGATCGCGGCGACGCGCTCGCGGATCCGCTGCACCGCACGGGGGGTGAAGAAGCGGTTCACGGAACTCCTCAGCCGCGTGTGGGCCGGCGGATCGCTCATCAGCAGCGACCTGCCCCACATCTCCGAGCCCGGCCCTCCCCCGAGGGAGGCAAGCAGCCGGGGGCTGTTACGAGGGTCGGAGCTCCACTCGGAGCCGCGCAAGACGGTCGTCGCGTGCTCGTGGGAGAGGACGAGGTGCACGCCGAGCCGCTTATTCCACTGCACGGGCGCCCGGGCCCGCGCGGCGTGGTAGGCGGGGTAGGGATCGTCGGTCGGAAACGGCCAAGCCGTCCAGTCAGACATGGCTGCTCTCCGCTCGGCGCTGCTCGCGATAAGCGTGGTCGGCTTTGCTCATCGGAGTAGCGGGATCCGCGCCCTCGAAGTACTCGGCGGCGATCGCCGCCCAGTCGGACGTACCACGCAGTTCGGCAACCAGCGACATCACCCCGATGTCGATGCGGCTCATGATCGTGTAGGCGACGGGGGCCACCAGGTGGCGATACACGTTCGCCAAGGGACTGGTCGGCGAATAGCGAAGCTCGATCAGCTTGGCCACGTACTCCGGTGTGACGGTGAATGGCTGCTCACCCCAATACATTTCAATCGGGTTGCGCCAGTAGGCGAAGGCTTCATCGGGGGTGAGCGAGCCCGACGGTTTGAAGAACCCGCCCTCCACGCTGACCCGCCATGTCTCCTGCACGTCGCCCCTCAGGCATTCGCGCATGACCAGGTTCAGCGACTCGACCTGCTCGCGTTGGAGACGCTTGACGCAGCCGAAGTCGAGGAAGCTGACGCTGCCGTCGTCATGGAAGAAGTAGTTGCCGGGGTGGGGATCGGCGTTGAACACGTAGAAGTGGTGATAGGAGCCATAGGTGAAGCGGTGGATCGCCTCCGCCCAGCTGTTGCGCAGCTCCTGGTCGGCGGCCAGCGCTTCGCTCCAGGATTTGCCCCGCACGAGCTCCTGGGTCAGTACCCGACCGGCGCTGAACTCGTCGATCACACGCGGGATCCGGATGAATGGGTGCCCGCGGTAGAGTTCGACGAACTCGCTCTGGTTGGCTGCCTCGAGTCGATAATCGAGCTCCTCGGTGATACGCTCGCCGATCTCCTGCGCCGCGCCACGCAGGTCGAAGCTCATTTTCCTCGCGGACAGACCAGTGATCAATTTCAGGAAGGTGGCGAGCAGCTCATTGTTCTTGAGATCGGCGCGGATCGCGGCCGCCACCCCGGGATATTGGATCTTCACCGCGACGTCGCGACCATTGTGCAGCCGGGCGGCGTGCACCTGGCCAATCGAAGCCGCCGCGAGCGGCTCCCAGTCGAACTCGGCAAACGCGCTCTCGGTGGAGCGAGCGAGCTCGCGCTCGAGCACTTCCCGCGCCAGCTCTGGCGCCATCGGCGGCGCTTCGTTGCGCAGCCGCGTCAGTGCCGCCCGGTAGGTCGCCTGGAACTCCTCCCCTACCGCCGGACCGAGCGACGTGAGCGACAGCATCTGCCCGGCCTTCATCAGCGCGCCCTTGGAGCGGCCGAGCAGCTCGGCGTAGCGCTCGGCGGTGCGGACGTGGAACTCGGTGGCGTCAGCACCGGTGAGCTTGCTGCGCAGTCCCACCACGACCGCCTCGCCGGCGGTGCGCGCGGTGAGCCCAACTAGCGGGGCGGTGCGCCGCAGGCGCCCACGGCCGATGCCGTCGCCCTTCGGCATTGCGTCATGAGCATCTGGGGGCAACCCGGCATCGGACATAAATACATCTCCTTCTCTATCTGCTGACTTCTCCACCTATTGACTTGACTTCCACACCCCCCTCATTGCTAGCTGACCTTGGCTAAGTGTATACTTAGTCAGACCAATGTCAAGCACAACAAGCAAGCACCTGGACAAGCCCACTCCAGGCACTACCCGCGAGCGCATCGTCGATGAGGCGATGCGCCTGTTCAGCGAGCATGGCTACACCGCGACCAGCATTACCAAGATCGAGGCCGCCGCTGGACTCACGCCCGGCGCAGGTGGCATCTATCACCACTTCGCGAGCAAGGAAGCGGTGCTCGCCGCCGGCATCGAGCGCCAGCTCGCGCGACTCGGAGCGCTCCGCGAGATCCGGCACGTGCTCGGGTCGCTGGGAGACCTCAAAGCCGAACTGACGCTGACAGCCCGTTACATTCTCGCCGAGCTCGACAGCGAGTCTGAGCTGTTGCGCATTCTCGCCTCCGATGCACGCAACCGGCCGCAGCTGCTGAGGACCGCCGTCGACCAGCTGGTGAACTCCACATTCAGCGGCTTTGCCACATGGATCGCCGCGCACTCGGAGCGTCCGATCCCGGACGAGGAGGCGACGGCAATCGCCGCCCTCGGCCTCGGATCACTCCTCTCCTCCCGTCTGCTGCGCGACGTTCTCGGCATCCCAGCCCAGGTGGACGACGAAACGCTTGTCGACACGTGGGTGGGGCTGATGGTGCTTGCCCTGGCCGGTCCTCCTACGGGGCCTATCCGCGAACGATGACGCGCGTGCCGCGCGCGGGATCATCGGCCATCCGCTCGTTGACTCGGACTTCCTCGGCGACTTCGCGCCAGCCCGCGACGACGGCGCTGACCATCCGACCGGCCTGCCAGGGTGGTCGAAGTCGGGGTGCCGTACACTCCGCCGCGCGTGAACCTGTGGATCCAGGATGAGGTCGGTCGCGACGCGCTTGGACAGCCGCCGGAGAGCGTCACACGTCGCGCGTTCGCGCCCATCGGCGCTCGAGTGCGGCGTTACGTCCACAGAGGACCGCTGGCCAACGTCGTCGGGCGCGACCGCTAGAGCTGTGCCCACTCAGGCTCTGGCGTTGGCACTCGCGGCGTCGATCTACCCACCGGCCGCGGCGGCGGTGATCGCTCTCGGCCGAGGCGCGCAGGTCCGCTCGCGCGTCTTCGCGTTCGTCTTCGCAGCGGCGGTTACGACCTACGCGACAGGCGCACTGACGCTGCTCGTGCTCGAAGAACTCGGTGCGACCGGCACCCATCACCTCACGCCGAGCGCTTGGGTCAACCTGGCCCTCGGTGCGATCCTCATCCTGCTCGCAGCCCGCCTGCACAGGCGCAGGCCGCAGCCAGGCGCGCACCCAACCACCGCGAGCGGATCATCCAAAATCGCGCGCTACCTGGAGAGCCGTCGGCTGGTATTCGTGCTCGGCGTCACTCTTTACATCCTGCCGTCGCCCATCTACCTCGCCGCGGTCAAGGCGATCGCCGATGCGGGCCTATCGACGAGCAGCGAGCTGCTGGCGCTGGGCGTAACTGTCGCGGCGATGCTGTGGTTGATCGAGCTTCCGATGCTGATGCTGCTGACCGTCCCCGACCGTGCGTCGAGCGAGCTGGAGCGAATCAACGCGTGGTTTTCGCGGCGCGGCCGGCTGCTGGCGGTGGCGGTATCCGCCGGAACAGGCGTCTACCTGATCGTCATAGGGCTCGTTCACCTGATCGGCTGATGGCGCTGTCCAAGGTCGCGGTCACGACCCCAGTCGGGCCTCGGAGTCGCCGGGGGCGCCACGGTGGCGCCTGGCCTGCCTCTTGGCCTTGCGGGCGGCCGACTGCTCGGAGCTCTTCTCGCGCGCCTCGCTGTAGGACTGCTTGACGAGCGTCTTGCCACCGGACCAGCCGAAGGCGCGGACGAGCAGCACGATCGCAAAGAGGATGCTCCAGGCCGTGATCACCAGCTGCTGTGCAACGGAGTAGGCGGTCGCATTGGCCGAGCTGGTGATGCCCTTCAGCGAGAGGACGTTGAATCCCTGGACGACGCCCGCGCCGCCCGGCGTCACCGCGGTCATGTTGGCCATCGAGTTGCCCGCCACCACACGCATCAGGATGTGGAAACTCACAGGGATGTTGTAGGCCGCCAGGAACACCGCGATGATGCCAAGCATCGCGAGCCAACTGAGCGTCTCCGGAAGCAGAACGCCTGTGAGGTAATGCCGCGGGTGTACGAGGATCTGACCTCCGACCTGTGCCTGCTCCCACCAGCGCTTGATCCGCTTGCTAAGCACCTGTGCAACCAGGAACAGGAGCGCCGCGACTCCCGCGAGGAGGATCACGACGGCCCACGGATGCGAGTCCACGAAGCCGAGCTGGAGGTCGAAGGAACCGCCCACGCTGAGGAACAGATACAAATATCCGGCGGCTCCGATCAGGCTGTAGAAGATTTTCTGGACCACGTAGCCGGCCAGCACACCGGCGAAGCTGGCCGCGGCGATGATCGTGGTGAACATCAGCAGCATCACGAGCGTTCCGAGGTTGGCGGGCAGAACGCAGTTGAGGGCCACGGCGGCGGCGTAGCAGGCGAGTACCTGCACCCACCTGACGCCCGAGTCGGGATAGGCGAAGCGAAGGATCGAGTACCAGGCGTATGCCGTCATGGTGGTCTGAATCGTGATCAGCGCGATCGCCGCCAGCAGGTAGCCGACGGAGATAGTGGTGATGGCGCTCCAGATGTGTTTCAGCCACGTGCCGATGTCCCAGCCGAACAGTGTCGCGGCGGCACCGATGACCAGGACGCTCAGCCCTCCGATCAGGATCGGCTTGAGATGAACCCGCCCGCCCACGGGCGCAAGTGTCTGCTGGTTGGCCGTCGCCACCTTTGGATCTTACGGGCGATCGGGCGGGCGCGGCCAACCGGGATGGCATTCATTGTCCCCCGCAAGCCAGAGAGGCGCTTGACTAGATAGCCAGATGCACGCTTCAGAAGGTCGTTTCCTGCCCCGGCGCCAGGACTCGAACCTCAACGTCGGGGGCCAGGCGTGCGACGTGCTCGGCAAACCGGCGCGGTGGGTCCCCAAGCCGTGCTCCGCGGTGACGCACGAAACCGATCGGTAGGAGGGTCCCCCAGTGGATCGGTATGGCCAGCCGCGGCCGCAGCAGACGGGCCGCGCGTGCGGCCTCCAGAGGATCCATGTGGCCCGGGCCAAGCGTTGGCCCCCATCCCGCGACAGGCAGGAGCGCGACGTCGAGGCTCAGGGAGAGGCTGGACATCTCCGGGAAGCACTCAGTGTCTCCCGCGAAGTAGATCGTGTGTCGGCCGCGCACGAGGAAGCCCACCGTCTCGGCCCGCGGGCCGCCCAAGCGACGACCGTCGTGACGGGCCGCCACCGCAACGACCGCGAGCGCACCCACGTTCGCCTCCTCGCCCACCGCCAACTCGCGCACCCGCTCAAAGCCGCGATGGCGCAGCCATTCTCCGGCGCCGGTCGGCACCAGCATCTGCACGTCGCGCCCGAGCAGCCTCAGCGAAGCGAGGTCGAGGTGATCGTGATGCATGTGTGAGATCAGCACGGCATCGACACCCGCGGTGAGCGTCCCCGCGACCGGCGGGGTTTGGCGACGCAGGTGCGCGACGCGGGCGCGCAGCAGCGGATCGGTCAGCAGGCGCACTCCGTCCAGCTCGATCAGGACGGTGGCGTGCCCCAGGAAAACGATACGGTCCCCGGCCGTGCCCGCGCTAGCGCTCCTAACCGCGCCGTCGGCCATAGGCGAGAAGGTAGCAACGAGATGAGCTCGGCAACCGATCGACGCGACTCCCGGCAACGCGCGAGCAGTTTGCGTCGGCTCCTCGGGTTTGCGATCCGGTTCGTGATCATGCTCGCGGTCCAGGCCCTGGCGCTCGTGGCGATCACAGCGCTGCTGTCCACGACCGACGCGCTTTCCCTCGGCGCGGCGATGCTCGTCGCCACTGCAATGGCGCTCATCAACGCGGTCTTGTGGCCGATCGTCATACGCCTGACATTGCCCCTGACGATCGTCACTTTCGGGCTGGGCTCGCTCGCCATCAGTGCCGGGACGGTCGCGCTCGCCTTTTACTGGGTCGACGGAAGGACGCCACTGTTCTGGGTGGACCTGGTGATCGCGTTCGCGCTGGCTGTGGTGTCGATGCTCGTGGCGCCGCTGCTCGACTTCGACGGGGACGCCCTACACCTGCGAGTGGTTCGACGACGCCTGAGACGCAGACACCGCCGCACACACAGCGATGTCCCGGGCGTGATCCTGTTCGAGATCGACGGCCTGGGAGAGGGAGTGCTGCTGGAGGCAATACGCGATGGATACGCGCCGACGATCGCGCGCTGGCTGTCAGATGGCTCACACCGCATGCAAGGCTGGGAGTGCGACCTCTCCTCCCAGACGGGCGCAAGCCAGGCGGGGCTGCTGCTCGGAAGCAACTGGGACATGCCCGCCTTCCGCTGGTACGAGAAGGAGTCCGGCCGAACGCTGGTCTCCAATCATCCTGCCGACGCGGCCGAGATCGAGCGTCGTCGTCGCACCGACGATGGCCTGTTGGCCGCCGCGGGGACCAGTCGCGGGAACATGTTCTCGGGCGGCGCTCCACGATGCACGGCGACGATGAGCGTCATCCGCGACCGCTCCCGCTCGAAGGCCGGGGACCTGTTCGCGTACTTCTCCGATCCCTACGGATTCCTGCGCACGATCGCGCTGTCGCTCGCCGACATCGCGTACGAGCGCCGCGCCGCTGCCCGCCAGCGCCGCAGCGGAGCGGAGCATGTCGCGCGAGGTGGCACGTACCCGCTGATCCGGGCGGCGATCACGGTGGTCATGCGCGATCTCGTAACGGCCCTGCTGATTGCGGACATCGTCGAGGGCGTGCCCGTCAGTTACGCCACGTTCGTCGGCTATGACGAGGTCGCACACCACTCGGGGATTCGCGAGCCCGACGCGCTGGCGGTACTCAAGCGCCACGATCGCCAGCTTGCGCGCCTGGAGCGCGCAACGGAACAGTCGCTTCGTCCGTATCACCTCGTCGTCCTCTCAGATCACGGTCAGACCCAAGGCGCGCCGTTTGCTCAGCGCTACGGCGAGACGCTGCAGGAGCTCGTGCGCGGGGCGCTCGAGCAAGGCGACGTGTACGCCCCGGCCGCGATCGACGAGGCCTGGGGTGACCTCGGCGCCGTGCTGGCCGACGCACGCCAAGAGCCCAGCGTCGGGGGGCGCGCGCTGGCGCGCGCCACGCGCAGCAGGTCGGTCGAGGGCACCGTCGCGCTGGGACCCAACCGCGAAGCCCTGGCGCAGCACAGCACGCCCGATCGGGCGGCGCGGGAGGAGCAAGCGGTTGTGCTGGCGTCCGGTTGCCTCGGGCTCGTCTACCTGCCGCTCAGCAAAGAGCGGCTGACGGCCGAGCAGATTGCGGAGAGCCACCCGCGATTGCTGGACACCCTCGCCGCCCATCCCGGAATCGGCTTCGTGATGGTGCGAACGCACGCGGAGGGCGCCATCGTGATCGGCGGGGCCGGGCGCCGGCGCCTTCAGGACGACGCCGTCGAGGGCGAGGACCCGCTGGCGTGCTTTGACCGTACAGCCGCCGACCATCTGCGCCGCCATGACAGCTTTCCTCACTGCCCCGACATACTCGTCAACAGCATGTACGACCCGGACGCCAACGAGGTGGCCCCGTTTGAGGAGTTCATGGGCTCCCACGGCGGCCTCGGTGGGCCGCAGACCAGACCCTTTGCGGTGGTGCCGGCGGCCTGGAGCGAACCGGCCGCGCCAATCGTGGGTGTGGAAGCGATGCATGGCGCGCTGCGCAACTGGCTGACGCAGACGCACGGCGGCGTCAGCTGAGAACGAGTCCTCCGCCCGTCAAACTCGTCGATTTGCCGGGCCACCTCGACGTCGAACCCGGGGTCGGTCGAGGTCGATTGCTCGAACGGGCGCTCGATCGAGTCGGCTCGCCGTCTGTGCTTACATGGCCAGCGCCGTGTCCGCATTCCGGGGTTTTCCATCGAGGCAATCGAATTCCTGCGGGAGCTGGAGGTCAACAACGACCGCGACTGGTTCAAGGCCAACCGCGCCCGCGCACCGCGTGGATACCCGGCCGACCACCCGCGCGTGGAACTACTGCGACGTCGCAGTCTTACGGTCGCTCGCCGCCACCGTGCCGGCCGGTACTTTGCGGCAACCACCACGGCTCAGCTCAGGGAATCGGCTGTCTGCACGACGAAGCCCTCGCGTCGCGCAGCACTGGCGAGCCGCTCGTCAAGCGTCACAATATTCAGCGATGCAGGTAGACCCTCTGAGGCAATGACGGCCGCTGCGAGTTGCAGCGAGTCTGCGCCACGAAGTGGGTGTACCCGAAGAAGCCGGCGTGCGGCGCCTCGTAGGGCAGCAGTTGGCTGCACCTCGTTCCAGCTCTCAGCGAGCCGATCCAGGCGCTCAAACGCGGTAGTGATCGCTGTGTCCGTCAACGCTCCTTCCCGCTCCAGCCTGGAGAGCGCAGAAGTGCACTCAACGTCAGTCGCCCACCAAACGCACATCACCGGATCCTGAGCGGCGCTCGCCAACAAACCATCGGTACTGCCCTCAGCAACGATCAACGGGACGATCGCCGAGCTGTCCCAGAACCTCAACGGCCCTCGCGCCTCTCTTCGATCAGCGCCGCCACAGCGCTAGTTGAAGCCTTCAGGCTCGGCGGGCTCGTAGCCAGCAGCTCAGCCACGGGTGGCTTAAGAGCCGCGCGGACTGCTCCGACGCGCTCAAGCCGCGCGATCCTTCCATCAGCGTCGGGAGAGGCACGGATCGCAGACTCCAGCCGCGCGACCGGAGTCCCCCGGTCCATGATCAGCACAGACTCACCAGCGCGCACCTGATCGATAAGCGCACTGAGCCCGTTCTTTGCTTCGGTAATCGTCGCAACAACCATCAGAGCTAGAGTAGCGTTGTTGCCCTAGCTATTCAAGCTTCTATGGAGACGAGGGAAAGAAGACCAAACCCTCGCACCCGGGTTGAGGCTTTGCGGCAGGCCCTGCGTGACTACGCGGTCATGCGGGCTGCCACAGCTCGACCCGATTGCCCTCAGGATCAGTGACCCAGCAGAATCGACCGACACCCTCCATGTCCTGCGTCTCTTCGGCTACCTTCGCTCCCTTGGCCCGCAATTGCGCGAGCATCGCATCCAGGTCGCGGACCCGGAAGTTGAGCATGGTTTGCTGGGCACGGGAGCCGAAGTAGTTGGTCTCGGACTCGAACGCCGCAAACACCGTCGGCCCTGCTCCCTGACGCCACAGACCGTTGTCATCGGCGTCCAAACCGAGACAATCGCGATACCACGCGCTCAGAGCCGCCGGGTCGGCGGCCCTGACAAAGTATCCACCGATTCCAAGCACACGTTGCATGGCGCTATCTTCCCAGGACGGCGATTGCCACGACCGACGGGCAACATCCCCAAAGGCCTTCGGAGGAACGGGTTGAGCGATACGAGCACCGGGTGCGGCAAGGTCGTGGTGAACAGGTGTATGTCGCTGATGCGTATCCGGTTAGCTCCATCCGGGTGGTTTCGTAGTTTTGTTGGGTGTCGCGGCCTACGTATCCTCTGAGCATCTTGGAGTTTCAGGAGCGCTTTGCGACCGAGGAGGCCTGCCGCGAGTATCTGTTCGCTTCGCGCTGGCCGGAGGGGTTTGCTTGTCCAGGGTGTGGCGGCGGGCGGGCCGGTGGCCAGACGCGCCGCCACCTGTGGGTATGTACCGCGTGTGGGCACCAGACGTCGGTGACTGCGGGGACCGTGATGCACAAGACGCACACGCCGCTGCGCACGTGGTTCTGGGCGGCCTATCTGGTCGCCACTCACCACCCGGGCATATCGGCCAAGCAGCTGCAACGCCAGCTCGGGCTCTCGCGCTATGAGACTGCCTGGCTGATCCTGCAGAAGCTGCGCAGGGCGATGGTCGCCCCTGAGCGCGAGCTGCTGAAGGGTGAGGTCGAGATCGACGAGTTCTTCCTCGGTGGGCGCGAGGAGGGCCTCAAAGGCGGCCGCCAGCGCGGAAAGAAGGCGCTGATCGGCATCGCGATCGAGGTCCGCGGACACGGCTCCGGGCGGCTGCGCCTTCGGGTGTTGCCCGACGCTTCAGGGCCGATACTGCTCAGCTTCACCCAGGCGACCACCACCACCGGCGCAATCGTGCATACCGACGGGCTTCAGTCCTACCGCGTCCTGAGCAAGCACGGCTACGAGCACCGCCGACACCCGAAACAAACCGCTGCGCCCGATCAGCTACTCCCTCGAGTACACCGCGCAACCTCCAACCTCAAGGCCTGGATGCACGGCACACACCGTGGCGTCTCTGACGAGCACCTACAGGTCTATCTCGACGAGTACGTCTTCCGTCACAACCGCCGCAGCACACCAATGGCGGCGTTCCAGACCCTCCTCGGACTCGGCGCCCTGCACAACCCCACCACCTATCAGCAAATCACCCGCCGAGCCGCCTAAAACCCCATCTGGAGCTAACCGGATACGCACTATGTCGCTTGACGGCTTCATCGCCGCTGCCGGCCATGTGATGGACTGGGGTGCTGGTCGCCAGCTCGGTGACTTCATCGGGCCGGACGAGTTCCGCGAGATCGCGGCGGCCACCGGCGCCATGCTCGTCGGCCGGCAGACCTCCGACGTCGGAGACAGGATGGAGGCCGAGAAGCCGGGCAGTGTCGACTACCCCTTTTCCGGACCCGTATTCGTACTCACCCATCGGCCACCCAAGCCACCGAATCCGGGCATCACGTACCTCACCGGTGACATCGGGGACGCGGTAGCCACGGCGCGCAGCGCCGCGGGCGGCAAGAACCTGGAGATCCTCGGCGCCGATGTAGCCGCCCAGTCCCTGCAGCGGGGCCTTGTCGACGAGATCCTGGTGTACGTACTGCCGGTACTGCTCGGCGACGGCATCCGATTCTCCCCACCGAGCCTCCCCCAGATCGACCTGGAACCGGTCAGCACCACGCGGTCGGGCAGCGTCACCATCCTCCGGTTCCGAGTCTGCAAGTAATCGCTGCCAATGGAGACGGTGGGAATCGAACCCACGTCCGCAGTCGCGTGAAAAGGCGGCTTCTACGAGCGTAGCCGGCGCTCTGATCTCATCCCCTGCTCGCCTCGCCGGCGGGGTTGCGGGGGACCAGCTCCCTGAAGGTGTTCCCGGTTCGGCGAGAGCGGGCCTTGCCGGGTGAGCCTGCTATCTGATCCCAGTTATCCCCGCCGCAGGCTAACGGAGGCCGAGACCTCAGGCCTGGTTTCTAATCAGGCCGCGAGGGCGTACTCGTGTGAGTCCGCACTTATGGTTTTCCGGGTGATTTACGAGGCCTCCCGGAACCTCGGCTCGCCACCACCCCCACGAACCGACCGCGTCGAAGCCTGTCGTCCCCGGGGATGTTCTTGCTCGCCCAGTGTAGCGCTAGGGCGGCGGTCTGGTAGGGCCCCCAAAGAAAGAACGCCACACCGGACAAAGAACGCCACACCGGGCAGCGAGCTCTGGTGGAATCCTACAACTCAAACAAGGCGACGCGGTTCCGGGCCACCTTTCGAGGAACCCGCCTCGGCTGACCTTGCGGCCCTCCGGCTTGGGTGGCGCGGCCTCACACCTCGATGGCCTCGCTCTTTGGCGGCTCGGTTCCGCGTCTGGATCCAAGATACGCCCGCCCCGCGAAGAATGCAAGAGCTTTCCATAACTCTTCGCGCATTCTCCGAAAAAAAACGGGCGGCCCCTCGTGAGCGCCCTGGGAGGACCCGCTGGCACGGCGCTGGAAAGCCCACGAGCCGCGGTCGCGGGGGCCCCCATGACGACGGCCGGAACCCCCCACGACGACGGCCGGAACCCCCCACGACGACGGCCGGAACCCCCACGACGACGGCCGGAACCCCCACAGACCTCGGTTTGGACTGCCACGAGCACGGCTTGGACTGCCACGGGCACGGCTCTTACCCGGCCCTTAGCGCGCCTGCGACAATGTAGATGCTATGGATGAGATCCCGGTCGTGTCCGCGACCTACCCGTCGCACAGCACCACCACGCTGAACGGCGTCCCCTGACGCCCGTCGCCGCCCCCGCGAGCCCCGTTGATCGGAGCGGCCAGCCGTTTGGGCAGCAGCGGGGCGGACTGCGCAAGCGGATCGGCAGCGCCTTCGCGGGACTTGCGGCGCTGCTGGCGAAGTTCGGGGCCGTGCTGAAGGGGCTGTTGGTGGCGTTGCCCAACGCGAAGATCTTCCTCACCGCGGGCACCGCGCTGATCTCCGTCGCCGCCTACTCGCTCTTCTGGGGCTGGGAGTTCGCCGCCGGCTTCGTGGTGCTGTTGTTCATCCACGAGATGGGCCACGTGATCGCACTGCGCCGCGAGGGGATCAAATCGAGCGCGCCGATGTTCGTGCCCTTCATGGGCGCCCTCATCACCTCACGCTCGCTCGGCGACAACGCGCTCGCCGAGGCGCGCGTCGGGCTCGCCGGCCCGATCCTCGGCAGCCTTGCCGCGGCCGCCGTCGCCGTCACCGGAGAGCTGCTCCACTCCGACATGTTGATCGCCCTCGCCTACGTGGGCTTCCTCATCAACCTCTTCAACCTGCTGCCGATCGTGCCGCTCGACGGCGGCCGCGCGATGGCGGCGATGGCGCCGTGGATGTGGTTCGTCGGCTTCGGCGCGCTGCTCGTGCTGCTCTTCTCGCTGCCCTCCAACCCGGTCCTGCTGATCATCGTGCTGTTCGGCGGCTTCGAACTCTACCGCCGCTGGAAGCTGCGCAAAACCCGCTCCCCGGCGCAGGAAGCGTATTACCGCGTCGCCCCCCACCACCGCCTGCTGGTGGGCATCGTCTACATCGGCCTCGCCGCCGGGCTTGCCTTCGGGATGGCCGAGACGCACGTCCTCACCAGCGCCGGGCACTCCTTCGGCCGGCTGTAGACCGAGCCCCCCGGAGCGGGGTCGCGGTGACGGGTCCCGGAGGGTGAGGCGACATGAGCCCACCACCCCGCGTGGCGTGCTCGAACTCATGAGCCAACCCGCTCGCGTGTCAGCGTCTTGCGCGAGTGACCCGTTCCATATCGCGCTTCATCTCCCGCTCCTTGATCGCCTCGCGCTTGTCGTACAGGTCCTTGCCCTTCGCCAGTGCGATCTCGACCTTGGCGCGGCCCTCCTTGAAGTAGATCCTGGTCGGCACCAGCGTCAGGCCACGCTCGCTCACCTTCGCCGCCAGCCGTTCGATCTCGCCGCGGTGTGCCAGCAGCCGGCGATCGCGCTCGGGCTCGTGGTTCTCGCGCGAGGCGGGAGCGTACGGGGGGATGTGCACGCTGTGCAGCCACAGCTGCCCGTCGTGGATCGCCACATACCCCTCTTTCAGCTGCGCCCCGGAGTCGCGCAGCGCCTTCACCTCGGTGCCGCGCAGCTCGATCCCGCACTCCAACCGCTCCAGCAGGTGGTAGCGGTGGGAGGCGTAGCGGTTGCTCGCCACGTCCCCCGCGCCCACCTTGCGCTTGCCGCCTCGCGTCTTCGCCATCGTCCTCCGAGCCTACCGCCCGCGCGATGCCCGCTTTGCTGACCCGCGCGATGCCGGCTTTGCTGACCCGCGCGATGCCCGCTCGGGCCTGCCGCCAGCGCCTGCCTCCTCCTCGCCGGTCGGCGCGAGGTCGAGATCCACCCGGCCGCGTCGCGGATCCACGCGCCCGACCCTCACCATGATCGGGTCGGCAAGGCGCAGCGTCATGCCCGAGCGCTCGCCGCGCAGGATCGGTGCCCTGCTCGTTCAGCTCCCACCACTCGCGAGTCGTCCCGCCGTCGGCGGCGCGACGAATGGGCGGGGCCGTGCGGCCGTGCGCCCACTACGTGCCCTCCCCAACCCAGCCCCGCCCTCCGGGGCGGGGGCCTTATCCCCCCCTCCGCGCTCAGCCATCGTTGCTCGCCAGTCGTCTCACCGGCAGCATCCCCTCGTAGCGGTAGCCGCCCTCGTGCAGCCCCCCTCGCGAAGGCCGGCCGAACGCGACGAACGCGCCCGCTCCGATCAGGCCGACGACCTCGCCCGGGAAGGTCTGCTCCAGGCCCTGCTCCAGCAGTTCGCGCTCCAACGCGAAGCACCGCGCCACGTCGTCGCTGTCGCGCTCCAACTGCATCGCTTCGCGCTCGCGCTGGGAGGTCCACTCGCCCAGCTCCGCGAGGGTCTCCGCGCGCGGGGCGCGCTCGGGCTCGCCCAGCATCGCGAGCAGCGCGCGGTGGCACACGAGGTCGGGGTAGCGGCGGATCGGGGAGGTGAAGTGGCAATAGCACGCCGACCCCAGCCCGGCGTGGCCGAGGTTGCGGGGGGAGTAGTAGGCCGGCTGCAGCGAGCGCAGCACCAGCCCGGTCAGCGCCTGCCTGCCACCCGTGGGCGCCGCCGCCGCGTCGCCGCCGCGCGCGCGTGCGATCGTGCGCTGCACGTGGGCCTCCGCCAGTCGCGATGCCTCCCCAACCAGCTCCGCGGCCTGCGTCGGGGACATCTGCGCTCCCAGCGCCGGCGTCGCCACGCCCAGCGATGCCAGTTGCTCCACGAGACGCTCCACGCTCGCCGCCCGCGGGCGCTCGTGCACGCGGTACAGGCACGGGGTCGCCTTACGCTGCAGCTCTTGCGCGACGGCCTCGTTGGCGGCGATCATCAGGTGCTCGATCAGGCGGTGCGACTCGGTTTGCACGCGCCCTTTGATGTCGTTCACTTCGCCGTGCTCGTCGAAGTCGAACTCCGGCTCCTCCGACTCCAGCGTGAGCGCCCCGCCGTGGCGCAGACGCTCCTGTGCGAGCGCCGCCGACGCCTCGCGTGCCGCGGCCAGCGGCTGCGCCCACGGCTCACGCGGCGCCTCACGCCCGGCGAAGATCGCGTCCACGCGGTCGTAGTCGAGGCGCTCGTCGGAGCGGATGCGTGGAGCGGTAGAAAGCGGTGCGCCGCACCTCGGCGCCGTGCAGCTCCAGCTCCACGGTCACCGCCGCGCGCTCGCGGCCGGGCAGCAGCGAGCAGGCGTCGCTCGAGAGCGCCTCGGGGAGCATCGGCTCCACCGCGCCAGGCACGTACACGCTGGTGGCGCGCTCCCTTGCCTCCACGTCCACCGGCGAGCCCTCGCGCACGTAGGCACTCACGTCGGCGATGTGCACCCACACCGTGATCGCGCGCGGGCGGGATCCGATTCCCCGGCGCTCCGCGGAGATCGCGTCGTCGAAGTCGCGCGCGGTTATCGGGTCGATCGTGAACGTCGCCAGCTCGCGCAGGTCACGCCGCGCCGCGGCGCCCACCGCGACCCTCGGGCGCTCGCGGGCCGCCTGCGCCGCGCGCTCCACCCCCTGCTCGAAGCGGCGCGCGAGGCCGCGGTCGCGCATCAGCTGCTCGATCGCCTCCTTCGCGCTCTCGCGCTGCTGCGGTGGCCACACCACGCGAGTGCGCCGGTCACCCCGCTTGCCGCCCTTACCGTCCCGGGGTTGGTGCGGCTTCACTTCACTTTGGCGGCGAGCGTTTCGAGCGCGACCGCGAGGCCATGGGGAGTGTCGATGAGCTTTGCCGGCACCTTCACTTCGGGGGCGATCCCCGCGCCCTCGTGCACCCCGCCGCCGCCGAGGTTGTGGCCGTTGGGAGTGAAGTACTCGCCGACGGTGATGTCCAGCGCGCCGCCGTTGGCGAGCGACTGCTCCTCCTGGAAGACGCCCTTGCCGAACGTGTGCGTGCCCACCACGGTGGCGCGGTGGTGGTCCTGCAGCGCGCCAGTCAGGATCTCCGCCGCGGAGGCGGTGTTGCGGTCGACGAGCACCACCATCGGGATCGACGCCGGGATCGTGCCTCCCACCGCCCGCAGCGCCTGGGTTGGCTGCACGCGACCGCGCGTGGTGACGACCACCGCGCCGCGGGGCAGGAAGTAGGAGGCGATCAGCTGTGCCTCTTCCACCAGGCCACCGGGGTTGGAGCGCAGGTCGAGCACCAGCCCACGCGCGTGCTCCTGCTGCAGCTCGTGCTCCACCGCTTCCAGCACTTCCGCGTGCGCCCCGGCGCTGAACTCAGCGAGTGCCACCACGCCTAGAGGGATGCCGTGGACCTTGCGCGTGATCGAGGCCACCACCGGCTGGGAGATCGTGGCGCGGGTGAGGGTGACGGTGCGAATCTTCTGATCGCCCGCCCACCCCTCGCCTGCCCGCCTGTCCCGTGGCGGCAGGTGCTTCCACGCGCAGCGTCACGTCGGTGTCGGGAGCCCCTTTGACGAGGCTGGTCGCCTCGTCCTCCGGCAGGCCCGCGAGGCGGCGACCGTTGACCGCGACGATCAGGTCTTCCGGCTTCAGCCCGGCGCGCGCGGCGGGGGTGGAGTTGAAGACCTGCACGATCTGCAGCCCCCTGGGGTTGGGGTTGACCTCGACGCCGATCCCGCTGAAGCTGCCGGGGTGGTCGAATTCGTTCAGTTCCTTGGCGGTGAGGTAGTGCGAGAAGGGGTCGTCGAGACTGGCCACCGCGCCCGAGATCGAGGCGTTGGATAGCTGCGCTTCGCCGATCGGGCGGTAGTACTCCCGGTGGATCCTCGCCAGCGCTTCGTCCACCACGCGCGTGCCGCGGTTGGCGACGAACGTGCGCTGCATGAACCCGGGCAGGTCTTCGGGGTGCCCGCCCCACCAGATGCCCGCCGCCACCAGCGCCAGCAGCAACACCACGACCGCGGCGAGCGCGGCCACGAATGTCAGGGATCCCCGGCGGGTGGTCATCGCCCCTCAGCCTACGAGGTTGCACCCCCGGAGCGCGGAGCAAGTCGAATAAGAGCGTCTTTCATGGAGACGGTGCGTTCGGGGCGTTCCTGGACCAAGCTGGGCGACGCGGGCCGTTGCAGCCCGTGCTGGTAGCACGGGCAAGACGGACCGTGGCGATCCAGCGCAGCGTGCAGGAACGTATCCGGCGTGCCGTCTCCTGAAAGCCGTTCTATGGTAGGGCGATGGCGAGCATCACCACCACCACGGTCCCCACCAACGGCCTGCCTGTCCACCGCGTGGAGGTGCCGGGCACGCGCGCGCTGACAGCGCTGGTGGCGTTCGACGCGGGCGCGCGCACCGAGCGCCCCGAGGAGAACGGGATGGCGCACTTCCTCGAGCACCTCGTGTTCAAGGGCGGCGAGAAGTACCCGACGTACACCGACGTCAACGAGACCGCCGAGCGCCTAGGGGGCGTGCTGAACGCGTACACCTCCCACGACCTCGTGGCCTTCCACATCACCGTGCGCGCCGAGTCCGCGCCAGCGGCGATCGACCTGCTGAGCGACTTCGTGGGCCGCCCGCGGATCGACCCCGAGGAGCTCGACCGCGAGCGCGGCGTGGTGATCCAGGAGATCAACCGCGCCTACGACCAGCCCTCGACCGTCGCGGAGTACCTGATCGACCGGGCCGCCTTCGGCGAGCACCCGCTGGGGCGCACGGTGCTGGGGCCCGAGGAGAACCTGCGCAGCTTCACGCGCGCGGCGATCGTCGCCTTCCGCGAGCGCCGCTGGGCGGGGGCGCGCGGGGGCGCGTTCCTCGTGGGCAACCTCGACCATCTGCCTCCCGATGCGGAGCTGCACGAGTGCTTCGCGCGCTTCCCGGCACTCGGCGAGCCCGAGCCCTACGTGCCGGCGCCCGCGTTCGCGCCGCAGACGATGGTCGAGCAGCGCGACACCAACCAGTCACACCTGCGCATGATCTACCGCCCGGACGTCAACGTCGAGCGACCGCCGCAAGCGCGCGGCGCTGGCGATCTACTCGACGCTGCTGGGGGGCTCGATGGGCTCGCGGCTGTTCGACGAGATCCGCGAGAAACGGGGCCTGTGCTACTCGGTGTACGCGCTCGACCACTCCTTCGCGGACGTGCCGATCCTGCAGCTGGGGTCGGGCCTTGACTCCAGCAAGTGCATCGAGGCCTACACCCGCATGCGCGAGATCGTGGAGGAGCTGCGCACGGAGGGCCCCACCGAGGATGAGGTCGCGCGCGCCCGCGCCTACGCCGCCGGCCGGCTGGTGCTCGCCTTCGAGAACACCAACGCCGTCGCCCGCTACGCCGCCAGCCAGTCGATCGTGTTCGGCGAGGACATCGACCCCGACGCAGTGATCGCCGCCCTCGACGCGGTCACCTACGAGGAGGTGCGCGAGGTCGCCGAGGGCATCACCGAGAACCTCGCGGTCGCCTGCGTGGGACCGCACGCGGCGGAGGAGTTCTGAGCGCGCGGGCCCCCGCGCGCCGGGGACTAGCCGGGCTCGTTGGTCGGCTCGCTGGCCTTCAGGCGCAGCGGCGGCGGCTCACCTTGGGAGCGGCGGCCAGCCCACAGCTCAGTCAGCTTCTCAACCCGCGGATCGTCACCGACCATCTCGCGGATCCAGTGGCTCGCATCGTCGACGTCGAGCGAGCGCGCCTCGACCATCGCCTCGAGTCTACCCAGTCCCGGGCACGATCGAACATCGCCTTGAAGACCGCGAGCGCCGTGCAGTCGAGCACCGGGATCGTGTGGCCCTCGAACGGGACGAGGCGCACGTGGGCCTCGACGCGATCGTGGAAGGGCAGCACGCTGAGGAACAGGTCGATCGGGGTAATTCCCCAACGCAGCCTCACCTGACCGTCGCGTTCGGCCTGCTCGAGCTGGGCGCCGCTGACCTCTACTCCCGCCGGCAGCGCCGCGAACACGTCCCGCGCGCGCTCGGGGGCAACGAAGACGTTCACGTCCACGTCGCGCGTGCCGCGAGGCTCGAGGACGCAGTAGCCGAGCGCGATCGCGCCGCCGATTGCATGCGGGATGCCGGCGGCGGCGAGACCATCGTGAACGGCGAGCAGCTGGTCGCCGAGCTCGCTCATGAGCGCAGCCGGATCAGCGGTGGATACTCGAGCTCGCCTCTACCCTTGAAGGGCAACGACCCGGCCAGATCCAGAACCATCGACAGGACTCGACCGGCGTGTTCGTCGGCGGCGCATCGCCCGGTGAACCGCGAGGTCCAGCTGCAATGCCGGCCGCCGCGCGATGCGCGCCAGCGCCGCCACCGATGGCTGACGCCGCCCATTCTCGTAGGCACTCAGCACAGAACGGTCAAGCTCCCGCGCGCCGCGCAAGCTCGGTCTGGCTGAAGCCGCTGTTCTCGCGAATGCGAGCGATCAGCTCGGCTGCAACATCGTCGGCTCGAATGGACATCCTCGCAGGAAGATGTTAGCACATCCGCCACTATATTCGCAAAGAACTGTTGGCGATCCGCCTACGTGCGATCCCTATCCGATCGCCACCATGCGGTCGATCGGCACTCGCGCTCGCTCCGCGATCTCGGGCGGTACACGCACCTCGAACTTCATCTCCCGCAGCGGAGTCGCGCAGCTTGGGCAGCGTGATCATCTTCATGTACACGCAGCTGGCCTCGGCGTTGGCGGGGATGAAGTCGATGTCGGGCGCGGCCATCCGCAGCGGGTAGAGCATCCCCGTCTCGGTGGCCACCACCACCTCGCGCCGCTCGCCTCCCCCGCGCTCGCCCGCGGCGCCATCGCCATCCGGCATCGTGGCGCCTCCCTCGCCGTCCACCCACCGCTCCACGCCCGCGCCCTCGACCGCCCCAGGCGCCGCCCGATGCTCGGCCTGCTCGGCGTACTTCAGCATCCCGCCGGTCGAGAGCATGTGCACGCCCTCCGCGGCGATGTCGCCCGCGGCGAGGAACTCCATCACCGAGGTGGTGCAGCCGCACTCGGGGTGGATCAGGAAGTCCGCCCCGGGGTGAGCGGCGCGGGTCGCGGCGATGTCGGTGGGGCGGATGCCGGCGTGCACGTGGCACTCACCGTCCCACACGTGCATGCGTTTGCCGAGCTCCTTCTCGACGTAGGCGCCCAGCCACATGTCGGGACCGAACAGGATCTCGGTGTCGGGGCCGTGCGTGTCGTAGATGTGGCGCACCACCTGCACGGCGTTGGCGGAGGTGCAGCAGTAGTCGGTGAGCGCCTTCACCTCAGCGGTCGTGTTCACGTACATCACCACCACCCCCTGCGGGTACTGTGCCCGCCACTGCGCAAGCTGCTCGGCGTCGATCGAGGCCGCCAGCGAGCAGCCGGCGTCGAGGTCGGGGATCAGCACGGTCTTCTCGGGACAGAGGATCGAGGCGGTCTCGGCCATGAAGTGCACGCCGCAGAAGACGATCGCCTCACCCTCGGCGGCGGCCGCCTGGCGCGAGAGGCCGAGCGAGTCGCCGACGTAGTCGGCGACGTCCTGCACCTCGGGCACCTGGTAGTTGTGGGCGAGGATCACCGCGCCACGCTCGGCCGCGAGCGCGCGCACCTCGTCCTGCAGCTCGGCGATCTCTTCGGGGCTGAGCGCCGGCTCGGGCGCCTGCGTGGGGATCCATCGGCAAGGTCGAGGGACTGGGCCATGGGCAGGTTCATGGCAGCTGCCTCCAGGATCATGCGAGAGGTCGAGCGCCGGCGCCGAGTGCGTGAGGGCGCCCATCGAGACCCATTCTACCCCGGTCTCCGCTCGCTCCCGGAGCGTCTGCAGCGTCACCCCGCCGCTGGCCTCCAGCTGCGCGCGCCCGGCAACCTGAGCCACCGCTGCGCGCAACTGCGCGACGTCCATGTTGTCGAGCAGCAGCCGCGGCGCCCCCACCGCGAGCGCCTGTTCGATCTCCTCGGGGTTGCGCACCTCCACCTCCAGCGTGGCAGCCAGCTCGGGGGCGGCCGCGCGCGCGAGCGCGACCGCCTGCGCGATCCCGCCCGCGGCGGCGATGTGGTTCTCCTTGATCAGGATCGCGTCGTACAGCCCCGCGCGGTGGTTGTGCGCCCCGCCCGCCGCCACCGCCGCCTTCTCCAGCGCTCGCAGCCCCGGGGTGGTCTTGCGCGTGTCGAGCACCCGCGCGCCGGTCCCCTCCACCGCGCGCGCCGCGCGCGCCGACAGCGTGGCGACGCCGGACAGATGCGCGAGAAAGTTCAGGGCGGTGCGCTCGCCTGTGAGCAGCGCTTGCGCGCCCGCCGAGATCGACAGCACCGGCCCTCCGTGCTCGCGCCACACGCCCTCCGTCCACGAGCCGCTCGAAGCGGGAGTCGGGGTCGAGCAGCGCGAACAGTCGCCTCCGCCGCGTCCAGGCCGTAGATCGCGCCGGGCGCCTTCTGCGTGATCAGCGCGCCGGCCCGCGCCTCGGCGCTCACCGTCGCGAGCGTCGTCACGTCGCCCGCGCCGACGTCCTCCGTCGAGCGCCGTGCGCACGAGCGCTGCGATATCGATGTCCACAGTGGCGCTCACCGCCCTCAGGATAGGCATAGGATCAGCGACATGGAAGCGCGCCCCGCCCCAGACTCGCACGCCACGCTCGCCCACTGGATGGGCCCACTGGACGCCAACGGCGCCGGCTTCGTGCACGGCGGCACGGTCATGAAGCTGTGCGACGAGGCCGGCGGGCTGGCCGCCGTCAAGCACTGTCGCAACAGAGTGGTCACCGCCAGCATGGATCGCATGACGTTCAGGGTCCCGATCCACGTCGGCGAACTCGTCACATTCCAGGCCAGCGTCAACGCCGTCTGGCGCACCTCGATGGAGGTGGGAGTGCGAGTCGACACCGAGAACCCGCGCACCGGCGAGCGGCGGCACAGCAACAGTGCCTATCTGACGCTGGTGGCCGTCGACGAGCAGGGCCACCCGATGCCGGTGCCACCACTGCTGGCGGGCACCGACGAGGAGCGCCGGCGCGAGAGCGAGGCGCAGCTGCGTCGCCGCAACCGGCTGGCCGAGCGCGAGCAGATCCAGGCAAGTCGCTGACGGGTCGCTAAACGCTGCCCGTGCGGCGACGCCGTGTGCACTATCCGTGCAGCGACGCCGCGTGCAGCGACGCATCCAAGCGTCCCGATCTTTGAAAGCCGTTCTAACGTTACCCCTGTGACGAGGCCGCGTGCAACAAGTACGCACGCACGAACCCGTCCAGATCCCCGTCGAGCGCGCGCTGGACGTCGCCCATCTCGTGGCCGGTGCGGTGGTCCTTGACTAGCGTGTAGGGGTGCAGCACGTAGGAGCGGATCTGCGAGCCGAAGTTGACGTCCTGGGCCTCGCCCTTCTCGCGGGCGATCTCCGCCTGGCGTTCGCGCTCCTGGCGTTCGAGCAGCTTGGCGCGCAGCATCGCCATCGCCGTGGCGCGGTTGGAGGACTGGGAGCGCTCGTTCTGGCACTGCACCACGATCCCGCTCGGGCGGTGGGTGATGCGCACGGCGGAGTCGGTCTTGTTGACGTGCTGCCCGCCGGCGCCAGAGGCGCGATAGGTGTCCACCTGCAGGTCGTCGTCGTTAGATCTCGATCTCGCCGGACTCCTCCACCACCGGGGCGACCTCGACGCCCGCGAAGCTCGTCTGGCGGCGGTGGGCGGAGTCAAACGGGGAGAGGCGCACCAGGCGGTGCACCCCACGCTCGGCGCCGAACAGCCCGTACGCGTTCTCCCCCGCGGCGCGGAAGGTGGCGGACTTGATCCCCGCTTCCTCGCCGGCGCTGGCCTCCAGCAGCTCGACCGTGAAGCCACGCGACTCCGCCCAGCGCATCTCCATGCGCAGCACCATCTCCGCCCAATCCTGCGCGTCGGTGCCACCGGCGCCGGCATTGACGCTCACCAGCGCATCGCCGGAGTCGTACGGCCCGGAGAACAGCCGCTGCTCCTCGAGCGCCGCCAGCCGCGCCTCCGCGGAGGCGATGTGCTCCTCGACCTCACCCTCCAGCGACTCGTCCTCCTGCGCGAGCTCCGCCAGGCCCTCGAGGTCCTCGACGTCGCCCTCGAGCGCCCGGAACCTCTCCAGCCGCCGTGCCACCCGCGCGTGCTCAGCGGAGACCTTCCCCGCGCGCTCGGAGTCATCCCAGAAGCCCGGGGCTTCCATCTCCCCCTCGAGCGCGCTCGACGCGCTCGCTCAGCTCAGCCGGGTCAAAGATAATCCGCGAGCAGCTTCAGCTGGTCGCGGATGGCGGCAAGTCTCTGCGGTACCGACTCGGTGGAAGCGGTGGTGGCCATGCCGTGCCCGCCACGCTAAGGTGCCGACCGAGCCTCTCCCACGATCAGGCGCCGTGTCCGCACTCTCTTGAACTTCTTCCCGCTCCCGCACCAGCACGGGTCGTTGCGCCCAACCGTGTGCTCGGAGTCCACCATGCGCTGCTCGACCACCGGCACGAGCTCCTGCTCTTCGCCGCCCCCGTTGGTGGCGTACGCCTGCGCGCCGGCAGCGCCCGCGTTGGCCGCCGCCGCGGCGATCGCTCCCGCGCCCATCGCGGCGCTGCCGCCCGAGTAGGAGACCCGCGCGGGGCGCGTGGAGTTGCCTGTGGCCGCGAACGCCGGCACCGGTGAAGCGCCGCCGCCGTTCTCGCCCTGCACCTGGACCTGGACGTTGAAGATCAGGCGGGCGTAGTCGGCCCAGATGCTGTTGATCAGGTCGCCGAAGAGGGTGAACGCCTCGTTCTTGTACTCCACCAGGGGATCCCTCTGCACGAAGCCGCGCAAGTGGATGCCCTCGCGCAGGTAGTCCACGTCGAACAGGTGCTCGCGCCACCGTTCGTCGATGATCTGCAGCAGCAGATAGCGCTCGAGCTGGCCCATCAGCTCCTCGCCGAACTCCTGCTCACGCGCGTCGTAGCGCTCCATCGCCTGCCCCACCAGGCGTTCGCCGAGATGCGCGCGGTCGACCGACTCGGGGGTCATCTCCTGCGGGTCGACGTCAAGCGGGAAGAACTGCGAGAGCGCCCTGAACATGCCCTCGACGTCCCAATCCTCGAGGTAGTCGCCCTCGGTGTACTGCTCGATCGTGCGTTCGATCACGCCAGCGATTTCGGTGCGCGCCTGCTCGCCCATCGACCGCCCTTCGAGCACGTCGTCGCGGTAGGCGTAGATCACGCGCCGCTGCTCGTTCATCACGTCGTCGTATTCGAGCACGCGCTTGCGGATCAGGAAGTTCTGTTCCTCGACCTTGCGCTGGGCTTTTTCGATCTGCTTGGAGAGCATCCCCGCCTCGATCGGTTCCTCGTTGCCCTCCGCGTCGACCCCGCCGAGTTTGTCGAGGATGCGGTAGATGCGGTCGCCCGCGAACAGCCGCACGAGGTCGTCCTCGGCGGAGAGGAAGAAGCGGGTCTCACCCGGGTCGCCCTGGCGCCCGGCGCGCCCGCGCAGCTGGTTGTCGATGCGCCGCGACTCGTGGCGCTCGGTGCCGCAGATGAAGAGACCGCCGGCCGCCATCACCCGCTCGCGGTTTTCCTCCACCTCGCGCTCTAGCGACGGCAGCACCTCGGCTATGCGCCGCTCGTACTCCTCCTCATCCGCCTCCGCCTTCAGGCCTTCGCGGGCAAGCTGCTGATGCGAGAGGTGCTCGGGGTTGCCGCCCAGCTTGATGTCCACGCCGCGGCCGGCCATGTTGGTGGCGATCGTCACCGCGCCCGGCTGCCCGGCCTCGGCGACGATGTCGGCCTCGCGCGCGGCGTGCTCGGGCTTGGCGTTCAGCACCGTGTGCTTGATCCCGCGCTGCTTCAGGCGCTCGCCCAGCAGCTCGGAGACTTCGACGGAGATCGTGCCGACGAGCACCGGCTGGCCGTTCTCGTGGCGCGCCGCGATCTCCCGGACGACCGCGCTCCACTTGCCCTCCTTGGTCTTGTACACCTGATCGTTGCGATCGTCGCGCACCATTGGCACGTTGGTCGGGATCTGCACGACGGGCAGCTCGTAGATCTTCATGAACTCCGTCGCCTCCGTCAGCGCGGTGCCGGTCATCCCGGAGAGCGTGTCGTAGAGGCGGAAGAAGTTCTGGTAGGTGATCGTGGCGAGCGTCTGATTCTCCTCCTGGATGCGCACCCCCTCCTTCGCCTCGATCGCCTGGTGCAGGCCCTCCGACCAGCGCCGGCCCTCGAGGATGCGACCGGTGAACTCGTCGACGATCTTCACCTCGCCGTCGATCACCGCGTAGTCGACATCCCGCTTGTACAGCGACTCCGCGCGCAGCGACTGGTTGAGGTGGTTGACGAGATGCCCGTTCTCGGCGCGGTAGAGGTGGTCGATGCCGAGGAAGCGCTCGGCCTTGGCGACGCCCTGCTCCATGACCGACACCGTCTTGTGCTTCTCGTCGAATTCGTAGTCGAAGTCGGCGACGTATTTCTTCTTGGAGCCCGGATCCATCCCTTCCGGGGTCGTGCCCGGCGTCAGGCGGGGTGCGAGGCGGGCGAACTTGACGTACAGGTCGGCCGCCTGTTCGGGGGCGCCGGAGATGATCAGCGGCGTGCGCGCCTCGTCGATCAGGATGTTGTCGACCTCGTCCACGATCGCGAAAGAGTGGCCACGCTGCACCTTTTCGGCGAGATCCTTCGCCATGTTGTCGCGCAGGTAATCGAAGCCGAACTCCGAGTTGGTGCCGTACACCACGTCGCAGGCGTACGCGCGGTGCTTCTCCTCGTAGGGCTGCATGTTCTGCAGCACCCCCACGGAGAGTCCCAAGAGCCTCGTAGATCGGGCTCATCCATTCGGCGTCGCGACGGGCGAGGTAGTCGTTGACGGTGACCAGGTGCACGCCCTTGCCGGCGAGCGCGTTGAGCGCCACCGCAAGCGTGGCCGTGAGCGTCTTGCCCTCGCCGGTCTTCATCTCCGCGATGCAGCCCTCGTGCAGCGCCATCGCCGCCGATCAGCTGCACGTCGAAGTGGCGCATCCCCATCGTGCGCTTGCCGGTCTCGCGCACGATCGCAAAGCACTCGGGGAGGAGCCCGTCGAGGTCCTCCCCGTTCACCGCGCGCTCGCGCAGCGCGTCGATCCGCTCGCGCAGCTCCGCGTCGCTGTCGTGTTCGAGCTCGGGCTCGAACGCGCCGATCAGCGCGACGCGCTTCTCGTACTGCCTGAACTTCTTGGCCTCGCCGACGTTGAGGGCGCGATCCAGGATGGACACGCCCCCAGGGTAGCGCCTGGGGGCATGCCCGGTGGAGGCGGATCGCTACGAAACGTGGCGATCGCGGAGCGGCGAGCGATGGCGGGCGGGCGCCTATTCCGCTGCCGGCTGGGACTCGCCTGCGCCGAATGCGCGCTCCCCCAGCCCGGCGAGGGCCGCTCTGGTCTTACGCCGGCGACGGCGCATCACGCGGTGGCGCTTGACCTGGCGGGCGAGCTCGTCGACCACGAGGTTCAGCGAGTGCAGCATCTGCGGCGAGGCGTCCCGGGCGCGCAGTGTGGCGCCCTTCAGATAGAGCGTCGCCTCGGCCACCTGGTGGTCGGCTACTCGCGGATTGGGCTCGTGCAGCAGCTCGATCTCCAGGCGAGCGAACTCAGACACCTGCCGCGAAATCTTTGCCAGGCGGCGTTCGACGTGCCTACGCAAATCGTCGGGGACCGGTACGTTGCGGCCCTTCATCTCGATCTGCATCATGCCTCCATTCGGTAGGGGAGACTGTCGATTGAAAAACGAGGGGCTCGGCTCGCCGGCCTTTCGGCCGACTGGGCCACCCTCGCAGTTCGATGCTACGCCTCGGGGCGGCGGTTGTCTACCGGCTTTCCACGAATATGCGATCAGCGAGGACGCATGCTCTGCAGGATCCCCGCGTGCCCGGCGATCGCGCCGATCAGGATCGCCCCGGCGGCGACCTCGGTGCCGGGGAAGAGGATGCTCTCGCGCAGCTGCGCGCCGTCGCCGACGCGCGCGCCATCGCCCAACACGAGCGGGCCGGTGAGGCGCACGCCGCCACCGATCCGCACGTCGCGCCCGATCCACACGGGCCCCTCGACCTCCGTGTCAGCGCCAATCGGAGACCTGTGGCCGTCGGCCCCGCCCGCGAGGATCACCCCCGGGGCGACCTCCTCGCCGTCCATCTCCAGGCGCAGCTCGCCGCGCAGCGCATCGAAGGTGCCCTGGCGCAGCTCCGCCAACGAGCCCACGTCGTTCCAGTAGTCGCGCACCTCGTGGATGTGGAAGGGCACGTCGTTGGCCAGCAGCGCCGGAAACACATCCTGCGCCCAGTCCACGAACGGGCGGTCGGGGAAGTAGTCGAAGATCCGCGGCTCGAAAATGTAGATGCCGCAGTTGCCGAGGTCCGACAGCGCCTCCTCGGGCTCGGGCTTCTCCTGGAAGCCGGTGATCCGCCCCGCGCGGTCGTGCAGCACGACGCCGTACTCGCGCGTGTCGGCGACCTTCTTCACCGCCAGCGTAGCTACGCCTCCCGCCTCGCGGTGGCGGGCGGCGAACGCCCGCAGGTCGATGTCGGTGAGCGCGTCCCCGGAGATCACCAGGAACGCCTCGTCGCCGAAGAACTCGGCGCATCCCCGCACCCCGCCGGCGGTGCCCAGCAGCTCCGGCTCGGTGCGGTAGGTCAGGCGCTCCCCGAAGTAGTCACGGATCGACTCGGGGAAGTAGTGCAGGTTGGCGATCGTCTCGTCGAACCCGTGCCGGTCCAGCAGATCGACGATGTGCGCCATCACCGGCCGGTCGAGCACCGGCACCATCGGCTTGTTGATCTCGTACGTAAGCGGGCGCAGCCGGGTTCCGAGGCCCGCCGCGAGAACCATGGCTCGCATCAGGGCGGCAGGCTATCGGATCGCCGGTTTGGGCAGGACTGGGGGAATGCATTTAAATTAGACCCCAACCACTTCACAAAATGAAGGGTTGGGGTCCCAAATAAAGCGTCCACCCGGGCGAGCCCCACTTCACAAAGTAAAGGGTTGGGGACCGAAAACTAAACATCCCAACTCCCCCCGACCACTTCACAAAATGAAGGGTTGGGGTCCCAAAACGAAACAATCCCACCCGCGCCAACCCACTTCACAAAGTAAAGGGTTGGGGATCGAAAATGAACGATCAGTAGCGGTAGTGGTCCGGCTTATACGGCCCCTCGACAGGCACGCCGATGTACGCGGCCTGCTCGGCGCTGAGCCGCGTGAGACGGACCCCGAGCGCGTCGAGATGCAGGCGCGCGACCTTCTCGTCGAGGTGCTTGGGGAGCACGTACACACGCCGCTCGTACTCGTCGTTCTTGGTGAACAGCTCGATCTGAGCGATCGTCTGGTTGGTGAAGGAGTTGCTCATCACGAAGCTCGGGTGGCCGGTCGCGTTGCCAAGGTTCAGCAGGCGACCCTCGGAGAGCAGGATGATCGCGTGGCCGTCGGGGAAGCGCCACTCGTCCACCTGCGGCTTGATGTTGATCCGCTCGATGCCCGGCACCTTGGCGAGGCCGGCGATGTCGATCTCGTTGTCGAAGTGCCCGATGTTGCCGACGATCGCCTGGTGCTTCATGCGCGCCATGTGCTCGGCGCGGATGATGTCGCGGTTGCCGGTGCAGGTGACGAAGATATCACCTTCCCCCACCACTTCCTCCAAGGTGCGAATCGTGTAGCCCTGCATCGCCGCCTGCAGCGCACAGATCGGGTCGATCTCGGTGACGACCACGCGCGCGCCCTGGCCGCGCAGCGATTCCGCGCAGCCCTTGCCGACGTCGCCGAAGCCGCAGATCACCGCGAGCTTGCCGGCGATCATCACGTCGGTGGCACGGTTGATGCCGTCCACGAGCGAGTGGCGGCAGCCGTAGAGGTTGTCGAACTTCGACTTCGTCACCGAGTCGTTGACGTTGATCGCCGGGAACAACAGGGTCCCCGCCTCGGTCATCTCATACAGCCGGTGCACCCCCGTGGTCGTCTCCTCGGTGACGCCTTTGATGCCTGCGCCGATCCGCGTCCAACGCTGCGGGTCCTCGCCGAGCGAGCGCTGCAGCAGCGAGAGGATCACCTGCATCTCCTCCGCGTATGGATCCCCGCTCTCATCTTCGCCCGCCGGATCGGGCACGGCGCCGGCGGCCTCGTACTCGGTGCCCTTGTGCACGAGCAGCGTGGCGTCGCCGCCGTCGTCGAGGATCATGTTGGGGCCATTCGCCCCGGGGGTTCCGTCCTCACCGGGCCAACGCAGCGCCTGGTCGGTGCACCACCAGTACTCCTCCAGAGTCTCCCCCTTCCACGCGAACACGGGCACTCCGTGAGGCTCCTCGGGGGTGCCGTCGGGCCCGAGCGCCACGGCCGCGGCGGCGGAGTCCTGCGTGGAGAAGATGTTGCAAGAGCACCACCGCACCTCGGCGCCGAGCGCCGTCAGCGTCTCGATCAGCACGGCGGTCTGCACGGTCATGTGCAGCGAACCGGTGATCCGTGCTCCGCGAAGCGGCTGGGCCTCCATGTACTCGGCGCGTGTCGCCATCAGCCCGGGCATCTCGTGCTCGGCGAGCGTGATTTCCTTGCGTCCCAGCTCCGCCAGTGCGAGATCGGCGACCTTGAAGTCCTCGTGGGTGGCTGTCGCGGCAGGGGTCATCGATGGGCTCCTGAGTTGGGGAGCCCAGTCTACCGCTCGGCCAGCCCGGACTTCAGCTCGTCGAGGATCCTGACGGGCCCGGGATCGATCCCTCGCAGCGTCGCCAGATAGATCGAGACGAGGTCGCCGAGCAGCACCAGCGAGAAGACCCGCTCGATCGCGGTTTGCCCGCGTGTCTCCAGCCGGAAGCTGGCCGCCGCGTTGTCGGCGATCAGACGCTCCGTCAGGTCCATCCGCTCCTTCAGGCGCGGGTGAGCGTCGGAGTCGTCGAGGAAGACGGCCGAGAAGCGCCCAAGCTCGCGCGCGCTCTCCCACCCCACGATCTCGTTGTGGTCGAGCTCGGGGAGGTCGCTGGCGAAGCTCAGCTGCTTGGCGTTCTCGTTGAGCTGCGTCTTCCAGCGGTAGGCAATCGGGCTGGTGAGCCCGGCTCCGGCGATCACCGGTGTGGTGCCCGAGAGCCCGCGCGCGACCGTCTTGGCCAGCGAGTCCTCCGGCGCGTCGGGGCCCCACTCGGCGACGAGCTGCTCGGCGTGGGAGGCGGCGACGTCGATCTCCGAGGTGAGGCGCGGGCCGGCTCCGCAGAGCGCGGCGACCTCCAGGGAGGCCACAGTCATGTAGGCAACCGCGGCGCGCGGCTGGAAGCCACCAGGGAGCGGGATCACCGGCACCTTGTCAGCGCGCGCAAGCTCCGCCAGGCGACCGCCGGTAGTGACGACCACGCGCTGGGCCCCCAGCGCGCCAGCCGACTCATAGCAAGCGAGCGTCTCCTCGGTGTCGCCGGAGTAGCTCGCACACAGCACCGTGGTATCGGGCGTTGTCCACGGCGGCAGCCCGTAGGCGCGCGTGACGAGGATCGGCCGCGAGGCATGGTCGCCCAAGGCCGCGGCTGCGAGCGCACCGCCGATCGCCGATCCCCCCATGCCGGCCACCACCAACCCGCCGGGCGTGTCCCACTCGTTCATGATCGCCGACTCCACCCGCCACAGCGCGTCGCGCAGGTGCTCGGGCAGCGTGAGCATGTCGCTCAGCTGTCCCGTGGAGTCGATCTCGGCGATCGTCTCGCGGGAGAGGCTGGTCATAACGTTCTCGCTCACGAGAATCTCAATGCTCCGTCGGGCAGGGTCACGCCCGGGAAGATACGCGCTCCGCGGGACACGATGTTGTGCGCCCCGATCGTGGCCCCCTCGCCCAGCACGGCGCCGTCGGTGATCTGGCTGCCCTCGCCGATGCGACAGCCGGCGGCGACGATGCAGTCACGCAGCGTGCAGCCCGGGCCGATCTCCGTGCCATTCATGATCACCGCGCGCTCGACGATCGAGCCGGCGCCGACCGTGACGCCCTGCCCGAGGACGACAAGACTGCCGACGTGGGCACCCGCGGCCACCCGCACACCGGGCTCCAACACCGCCGGCGGGATCGCACGCCCCTCCACCGACACGTCCGGCGCGAGCGCCATGAAGTCGCTGCCCAGACGCTCGCGCACCGCAGTGTGGACGTTGCCCTCGATGATGTCGAAGGTGCCCTTGAGGTAGCGCTCGGGGGTGCCGATGTCCAGCCAGTAGCTCTCCGAGGGAAAGCCGTAGAGCCCGTTGTCGATCAGCCGCGGCCAGACCTCGCGCTCGATCGAGACGTTTCGCCCCTCGGGCACCAGCTCGAGCACGTCGCGCTCCAAGACGTAAGCGCCAGCGCTGATCAGGTTGGTGTAGGTGTGGAGCGGATGATCTGCTCTGACCTGGCCCGCCACCCAGGCGCCCGCGCCCTCCAGCTGGTCGGAGGAGGGCTTCTCGACGAACTCCGCCACTGCGTGCTCCGCGGTGAGCCGCACAAGCCCGTACGCGGTGGGATCCTCGACGGGGACAAGTGCCAGCGTCGCGCGCGCCCCGGTGCGCTCGTGCTGGGCAATCTGAGCGGTGAGGTCGATGTCGGTCAGCACATCCCCGTTGAGCATCAGGAAGCGCTCGTCCAGCATCGACTCGGCGAACTTCAGCGCCCCCGCGGTGCCGCGCGGGTCGGGCTCCTCGACGAAGCGCAGGCGAATCCCGAACGCGGAGCCGTCCCCCAGCACGTTGCGCACGGAGGTCGCAAGGAAGCCGCAAGACATGATCACGTCCTCGATCCCGTGCCGGCGCAGCCATTCGATCATGAACGCGATGAACGGCCGGTCCACCAGCGGCACCACCGGCTTGGGGATCGTGGAGGTGAGCGGGCGCAGGCGGGTACCCTCGCCACCGACGAGGATCACCGCCTGCATCAGGAATGGTCCTCGCGCCGGCGCCCACTCGGCTGGTCTGACGGCCGGCCGATCCCCTCATAGAGCAACCCCGCGGCGCGCACGGCGGCGGCGTCAAGCGCGTTGCGGCCGTCGATCACGACGTTGCCCTGCATCGCCTCGGCGACCTCGACCCAATCGAGGTCGGTGCATTGCGGCCACTCGGTGACCAGCACCAGCGCGTCGGCCCCATGCAGGGCGTCCATCGCGCAATCGGCCAGCTGCAGCCCCCCCAGCAGCTTGCGTGCCTCGTGCTCGGCGACCGGATCGAATGCGGTGACCGTGGCGCCGTCGGCGGCCAGCCGCGCGGCGAGCACCAGCGAGGAGGCCTCGCGCATGTCGTCGGTGTTGGGCTTGAACGCGAGGCCCAGCAGCGCGATGTGTTTGCCGACGAGGCTGCCGAGGTGCTTGTGCAGCTTGCCGATCACGCGGCGCTTCTGCAGCTCGTTGACCTCGATCACGGCGGTCAGCAGCTGGAAGTGGTAGCCGGAGTTCCCGGCGAGCTGTTTGAGCGCCTCCACGTCCTTGGGAAAACACGAGCCCCCATACCCGATCCCCGCCTGCAGGAACTTCGGCCCGATGCGCCCGTCGAGGCCCATGCCGCGCGCCACCTCGACGACGTCGGCGCCGGTCTCCTCGCAGACGTTGGCGATCTCGTTGATGAACGAGATCTTCGTCGCGAGAAAGGCGTTGGAGGCAAGCTTCACCATCTCCGCGGAGGCGATGTCGGTGCGCACCAGCTCTCCGTCGCCGGCGCCGCCATGCGCGGCCATGAGCAGTGGCCGGTAGAGCTCGACCACGGCGTCGCCGGCCCAGTCGCCGATGTCGCCGACGACCACCCGGTCGGGGCGCAGGAAGTCGTCCACCGCCGAGCCCTCCTTGAGAAACTCCGGGCAGGAGACGTAGCGCAGGCCCCCCTTGCCCTGCTCGCTGAAGACGCGCTGAATCGAGGCGCCGGTGCCACATGGCACCGTCGACTTCATCACCAGCGTGTGGCGGTCGGAGGCGGGGATCGCCTCGACGACGGCATGCACCGAGGAGAGATCGGCGTCGCCAGAGTAGGTGGGCGGGGTTCCGACGGCGACGAACAGCAGGCGCGTGTGCTCGAGTGCGGGCCCCAGCTCGGTGGTGAAGTGCAGGCGCGCGGCGTGCCGCTGCAACAGCTCCTCGAGACCGGGCTCGTAGATCGGCACCTCGCCGCGGCGCAGACGCTCGATCTTCTCCGCGTCGATGTCGACGCACCACACCTCGCTGCCCAGCTCGGCGAAGCCGGCGGCGCTGACGAGCCCCACGTAGCCGGTGCCGATGACGCCGACCGGCTCGCGGTCAAGGCTCATTGCGTTGACCGTCAGCCACCATCGACCGGGGTGGCATCCTCGACCAGCACGAGCGCGCGGTTATCGGCGAACTGGAGGTAGCCGGCGGACTGGTTGAAGCGCACAATCTCCGTGTCCGAGCGGTACAGCCGCAGCTCGGTGGGCTTCAGCGTCGCGAGCACGGGCTGGTGGTTGGCGAGGATCCCGATCGAACCGGTGCCGGTGACGGTGGAGAGCATCTCGATCTCCTCGCTGAACACCGGCCCCTCGGGGGTGAGCACTTCGGCTTTAAATTTCGTGTGGGCCATTATTTCTTCGCGGCCGCTACTACCTCGTCGATGGTGCCCTTCAAGAAGAACGCGCTCTCGGGGACCTCGTCGTGCTTGCCCTCGATGATCTCCTCGAAGCCCCTGATCGTCTCCTCGATTTTCACGTACGCGCCCGGGGTGCCCGTGAACTCTTCGGCGACGAAGAACGGCTGCGAGAGGAACCGCTCGATCCGTCGCGCGCGCTGGACGGTGAGCTTGTCCTCGTCGGAGAGCTCGTCGATACCGAGGATCGCGATGATGTCCTGCAGCTCCTTGTAGCGCTGCAAAATCTCCTTGACGCGGTTGGCGACGCGGAAGTGCTCCTCGCCGAGGATGTCGGCCTTGAGGATCGTCGAGGTGGAGTCGAGCGGGTCCACGGCCGGGTAGATGCCTTTCTCGGAGATCGCCCGCGAGAGCACTGTGGTCGCGTTGAGGTGGGCGAACACCGAGGCCGGCGCCGGGTCGGTGAGGTCATCGGCGGGGACGTAGATCGCCTGCACCGATGTCACCGATCCCTCGCGCGTGGATGTGATGCGCTCCTGCAGCTGGCCCATCTCGGTCTCCAGCGTCGGCTGGTAGCCCACCTGGGAGGGCATCCGCCCGAGCAGCGCGCTCACCTCGGAGCCGGCCTGCACGAAGCGGAAGATGTTGTCGATGAACAGCAGCACGTCCTGGCCCTGGTCGCGGAAGTATTCGGCCATCGTCAGCCCCGACAGCGCGACGCGCATGCGCGCACCGGGCGGCTCGTTCATCTGACCGAAGACCAGCATCGTCTTGTCGAGCACGCCCGACTCCTTCATCTCCAGCCATAGATCGTTGCCCTCGCGCGAGCGCTCGCCCACGCCGCAGAACGCCGATAGCCCGCCGTGTTCCTTGGCGAGGTTGTGGATCAGCTCCTGGATCAGCACGGTCTTGCCGACGCCGGCGCCGCCGAACAGCCCCACCTTTCCCCCCTTGGCGTAGGGGGCGAGCAGGTCGACGACCTTGATGCCGGTCTCGAACATTTCGGTGGTCGGCGTGAGGTCCTCGACGCGCGGCGCGTCCTGGTGGATGCCGCGGCGCTCGACGTCGGCGGGCAGCTCCGCGCCGAGGTCGATCGGCTCACCCAGCAGGTTGAAGATGCGTCCCAGCGTCGCCTCGCCCACCGGGACGGTGATCGGGCCGCCGGTGTCCACCACCTCGACGCCGCGCGCCAGCCCGTCGGTGGTGTCCATCGCCACCGCGCGAATACGATCGTCGCCGAGGTGCTGCTGCACCTCGCACACCAGCACGTTCTCGCGCGCCGCGGCTATGTCCTCCGCCTCCTCGGCGGCCGCCGCGGCGGGGCGCGCGACGGTGATCGCGTGATTGATCTCGGGCAGTTTGTCGGGGAAGACGGCCTCGATCACGACGCCCTGGATCTCGTCGATGCGCCCGACGTTGCGCTTGGCGCCGTTGCCGTTGGTGGCGCCGGGCGCGGCTGGTGTTGACTCTGTGGCGATGCTGGCCTCCATGGTCTCTGAATTCTCCTCAGTATCTATCGCAGTCTCTGTGGTTGTTGTTCTTTTTTCGGCCCTATACCACTTCATTTTGTAAAGGGTTCTAGGGACTTTTTAAAGACATCACACCCGCCACCTCAGCTCAACCCCTCGGCGCCGGCGACGACCTCCATGATCTCCTGCGTGATCTCGGCCTGGCGGGCGCGGTTCATCTGCAGCGTCAGATCGGTGATGATCTCGCCGGCGTTGTCGGAGGCGCTGCGCATCGCAGTCATCTGCGCGCCGAAGAAGCCGGCGGCCGACTCCACCAAAGCGCGGAAGATCGAAGTCTCGATGTAATCGGGCAGCAGTTGCCTGAGCACCTGTTCGGGGTCGGGCTCGTATTCGACCAGCGCCCGCTTGCCGCCGCTCTCCTCGACCTGCTGGGCCTCCTGCCCCGCGGCCGCCGCCTGGGAGAGCGGAAGCAGCGTCTCGCGCGTGACGGTTTGCGTGAGCGGAGAGACATAGGAGTTGAAGATCAGCTCCACGCGGTCGAGCCGACCGGCGAGGTACGCCTCGATCACGTCGCTCCCGACGGCGCGTGCGTCGGCAAGCACAGGGCGGTCGGAGAAGCCGGTGTAGCTACCGCTCAGCTCGAACCCACGGAACGCCAGCGAGGAGACGCCGCGCCGTCCGGTGGCATACCACGCCACGCCACGTCCTTCCGCGGCGAGCTCGGCGTGCAGGCGCACGCCGGCGCGGACCACCTGGGAGTTGAACCCTCCCGCCAGCCCGCGGTCGCCGGTGACCAGCAGCAGCCCGACAGCACCACTGCCACTGCCCTCTGTGCCGGCGCCGTTCCCCCCGCCGCCTGGCTCGCGCAGCAGCGGCACGCGGGAGACCTCGGTGGCTCCGGCGGCTCGAGCCGCGGTGCGGGTCATCCGCCCGATCGCCTCGGCGTAGGGACGCATCGCCGCGATCCGCTGCTCGGCGCGGCGCAGGCGGGCGGCCGCAACCATCTCCATCGCCCGCGTGATCTTCTGGATGTTCTTCACCGAGGAAATCCGGTTCTTGACGTCGCGCTGAGAGGCCATGGTCGCGAGCGGGCAGCGCTAGGCCGCCGCCTTCGCCTCCTCGCGCGCGGCTGCGCCTTGCCCAGATGAGCCCCCCGGCCCCGACGTACCCGGCCCTCCCGACCCGGATGAGCCCGGCGCGGGCGCATCCTGCGCGCGGATCGGCGCATCCTCGTCCAGCGGCTGACCCTCCTCGTCGAGGTCGTAGCCGAAGTCCCGCGCAAACGCCTCGACGGCGTCGTGGACGGCCTTCTGCGTCTCCTGCGACCAGTCGCCGCCCGCGATTTTGGCGCCGACGTCGACGTGCTCGGAGTGCATCCGTTCGATCAGCTCGGCCAGGAACTCACCAACCCGCTCGACGTGCAGGCGATCGAGGAAGCCAGCGGTGGCGGCGTAGATCTGAAGCGTCTGATCCTCGACCGGCAGCGGCGCGCGCTCGTGCTGGTTGAGCGTCATCACCAGCCGCTCGCCGCGGGCCAGCGTGCGCTGCGTGTCGGCGTCGAGGTCGGAGCCGAACTGGGCGAAAGCCTCGAGGTCGCGGTACTGGGAGAGCTCGAGCTTGATGCGTCCGGCGACCTTCTTCATCGGCCCGATCTGCGCGTTGCCGCCCACGCGCGAGACGGAGATCCCGACGTTGATCGCGGGGCGCACGCCGGAGTTGAAGAGTTTCGACTCCAGGAAGATCTGCCCGTCGGTGATCGAGATCACGTTGGTGGGGATGTACGCGGAGACGTCCCCCGCCTGCGTCTCGATGATCGGCAGCGCCGTCAGCGAGCCGCCGCCGAGGTCTTGGTTGAGCTTCACCGCGCGCTCCAGCAGGCGGGAGTGCAGGTAGAAGACGTCGCCCGGGTAGGCCTCGCGGCCGGGCGGGCGGCGCAGCAGCAGCGACATCTGCCGGTAGGCGTAGGCGTGCTTGGTCAGGTCGTCGTACACGCACAGCGCGTGGCGGCCGTTGTAGAGGAAGTACTCGCCCATCGCACAGCCGGCGTAGGGCGCCATGAACTTGATCGGCGCCGCCTCGTCGGCGGGCGCGGCGACGATGATCGTGTTCTCCAGCGCGTTGTTTTCGTCGAGTGTCTGCGCGAGCGCCACCACCGTGGACATGCGCTGGCCGATCGCCACGTACACCGACACGATGCCGGTGTCCTTGTTGTTGATGATCGCGTCGATCGCGATCGCGGTCTTGCCGGTCTGGCGGTCGCCGATGATCAGCTCGCGCTGGCCGCGGCCGATCGGGATCATCGCGTCGATCGCCTTCAGGCCGGTCTGCATCGGTTCCTTCACCGGCTGGCGCTGCACCACGCCGGGCGCCTTGAACTCGGCCGGGCGCGTTTCTGTCGTGACGATGTCGCCCTTGCCGTCCAGCGGGCGCCCCAGCGGGTCGACGATCCGCCCGAGCAGCGCGTCGCCGACGGGGATGTCGAGCAGCTTGCCGGTGCGCTTGACGGTGTCGCCCTCGGAGATGTGCTCCCACTCCCCAAACAGCACCGCGCCGACGTTGTCGGACTCGAGGTTGAGCGCCAGCCCGGTGACCCCGTGCGGGAACTCCAGCATCTCGAAGGACATGCAGTTCTCCAGGCCGTGCAGGCGCGCGATGCCGTCGGCCACCGACAGCACGGTGCCGACCTCAGTCAGCTCCGCCGCGCCAGCGTCGAGCCCGGCGATGCGGCTCTTCAAAATGCTGGTTATCTCATCCGGATTGATCTGCATGTGTCTCCTAGCTGGTTCATCCAGTAAATCTGTTGGTGTGGTGCCATGAAAATTGTCTGTGACGTGGGCTGCCGAAAGGTTCATGCGGCTTTGGTAGGCAGCGAAAATCCGTTTATGCAGCCCCCCGCGCCACCTGCCTGCGCAACTGCTCCAAGCGACTGCGGATCGAGGCGTCGAGGATCGAGTTGCCGACCCTGATTACGATGCCGCCGAGGATGTCGGGGTCCACGCGCGCGGCGAGCTGCACCTTGCGTCCAGCACGCTCGCCGATCGTCTTGCCAAGACTCTCGGTGGTGGCGGGGTCGAGCTCGATCGCACTGGTGATCTCCACCGGCAGCGTCTTGTTCTCCTCATCCCACAGGTGCTCGTACTGGCGGCGAACGTGGAAGATCACCGGCATCCGGTGGTTTTCGATCAGCAGGTTGAGGAAGTTCAGCAGCACTTCATCTGCGCCGTCCAGCAGCTTCCCGAGCGCCGCCTGCTTCTCCTTGGTCGAGAAGTAGGGCGAGAAGAAGAACACTTCTAGTTCCCGGTTCTCGCGCAGCGCGTCGGCCAGCTGCGCCAGCTGCTCGCGCAGCACGTCGAGCTTGCCCTGTTCGCGGGCGACCTCGAACAGCGAGCGGGCGTATACCTGGGCCAGCTCCTCCATCTCAATTCTGGCTCCCCGAGATGCTCGAGAAGTCCAGTTCGCCGAGCGCCTCCTCGACCAACCGCTTCTGGTCGGCCTCGGTGAGCGACTTGCGCGTGACCTTCTCAGTAGCCATGATCGTGAGGTCGGCGACCTCACGGCGGATGTCGTCGAGCGCCCGTTTGGTGGCCGCCTCGATTTCGCGCTCGGCCTTCTTGGCAGCCTCGGCAACGAGCTCCTGCCCGCGCACCTTGCCCTCGGCCTCGTGCGACTCCGCCGTCTGGCGCGCACGCTGGACGATCTCCTCGGACTGGGCGCGCGCCTCTTTCAGCCGCTCGCGGTATTCGGCCAGGACCTCCTCGGCCTCGGTGCGCGTGCGCTCGGCGGCGTCGATCGACTCGTCGATGCCACGGCGACGACGGTCGAGCGACTCACGGATGCGCGGAAACGCCAGCTTGTTGAGCGTGTACATCGCGATCAGGAACACCACCAACGTCCAGATCGTGAGGCCGACGTTGGGCGTGATCAGCCACGAGTTGCTGCCAGATGCGATTGGAATGCTCATCGCGAGAAGCCCTCCACGACCTACAGGAAGAAGGCGATCAGGCCGCCGACCAGGCCGTAGAAGAAGGTGGCCTCGGTGAGGGCGAACCCGAGCCACTGGATCGAGGTGATCTCCTCGCGCATCTCCGGCTGACGGGTGACCGCCTCGATCACCTTGCCGAACAGCATGCCGATGCCCGCGCCGGCGCCGGCGGCGCCGCCGGCGGCGCCGACCCCGAGGGCGACCGACCGCAGCCCTTCCTTGGCGACTTCCGCATTGGCGCTCGCCAGCAGCGGGGTGATCAAACCTAGAACGTGGGTCAGCATTGCGTGGATCTCCTTGTGGGATGCCGCTGGGGCATGGCTCTGATGTCTCCTTATCCGGTCTTTGTCAGTGGCTTCTGGTCGCACTGCCGAGGTAGATGGCGGTGAGAATCGCAAAGATGAAGGCCTGCAGGCCCGCGATCAGAACGGCCTCGAACATGTAGATCGCGATCCCGATCGGCAGCGTGAACCAGCCGAGGATCTGCAAGCCGATGACGACGGCGAGCAGCCCGCCCATGAACTCGATCAGCAGGTGCCCGGCGAGCAGGTTGGCCCACAGCCTGACGGTCAGCGAGATCAGGCGCAGGAAGTTGGACATGATCTCCAGCGGATACATGAACACGAGCATCGCGCCGCCGAGGCCCGCCGGGACCAGGCTTTTGATGTAGCCGAAGAACCCGTGGTGGCGGATGCCTTCGACGTTGTAGGCGATGAACACGCCAAGCGCCAGCAGCAGCGGAATCGCCAGGTTGGTGTCGGCCGCGTAGATCTGGAACGAGGGGACCTCGACGCCGAACACCTTGAAGGTCTCCGCGGTGTCGACGGGCAGCGGGATGTAGCCGATCAGGTTGGTGACGAGGATGAACACGAACAGCGTGAAGACGAGCGGGAACCACCGCTTGGCCATCTCCTCGTCCATGTTGTCGTTGGTCATCCCCAGCGCCAGCTCGTAGATCCACTCCACGATCGTCTGCAGGCGCCCCGGCCGCATCTTCATGCTCCTGGAGGACCACAGCACGATGCCGACCGTCAGGCTGGCGGCGATCAGCACGTAGAGGACACCCTTGTCGAAGTTCAGCGGCCCGAAGATGTGAAACCAGGTTTCGAGGTGGAAGGACCCGACCACGTCGAAGCTTTCGTTGCGGTGGGCCTTGACGCCGAACACGAGCCCGAACACGATCAGGCCGATGATGTAGACCGCGAGGATCGCCCACAGGATCTTCGCTTTCTGGCTCATCCCGCCTTTCTTCGAGCCGCCTCCCGCAACGCCAGGCTCCGCCACGCCACCAGCCACGGCGCTCATCGGGTCGCCCTCCGCGGCGGCGGGCCGGTGAGGACCCTGATCGCGAACGCGACCGAGTAGGCGGCGCAGATCACGAGCGCCGCGGTCAGCCCGTCGGCGCGCCCGCCGACGACGCCCGCGACGACGATCGCTCCCGCCAGCAGCCAGATCCGACCGAACGCCTCGGCCAGGTTGAGGCCGAGCTGCGTGCGCGGCTCGCGAGCCCGCGCGATCCAGCGCCGGTCGGTGTGCGCGAGCACGCGCTGCACCAGCCACGCCCCCACCGCGATCAGCAGGCCGAACGCCGGCACGCCGAGCGCCAGCGCCACCGGCGTGGCGAGCACCACGAGCACGACATCGAGATACGCAGCAGCTGCAGCGGCGATCGGCTGATGACCGGGCTTGCGCCGGCATGGCTGAGGGCAGGGGCCATTGGTTCTGGCTCGTGATTAGGCATGGAAGGTTGGCTGGCACCCTACAGACGAAAGAGCCAGGGCGTCCGCCCACGGCGGACTCTCGCCCTGACCCTCCTCTGACCGTCTGTGGCAGCCGCGCGGAGTCTACCCGATCTGGGACTTAGTAACAAGTTTGTGACATGCGGCTCATGCCGATGCCCGCGCCGGCCGCAGCGCCGTCCGCGAGCGCCACGCCGCTTCGAGGGCGCGCACGAGCACGACGGCGAGGCCGGTGGTGGCGACACCCGCGAGCACGTCGAACAGGTAGTGGTTGCCGGTGGCGAGCACCGCCAGGCAGGTGATGCACGGGTAGAGGATCGCCAGGCAGCGCACCCACAGCCGCTGGACATCGACCACATCACCAGCGAGCACCACACCGCCCACGCCATGTGCAGCGAGGGCAGCGCCGCGAACTGGTTGGCGACCGTGGCGAGCGAGCCGGTGTGCCAGCCGCCGAACGCGTGCGTGGAGGCGACCACGTCGTTGAAGCCGCTGCCGGGCAGCAGCCGCGGCGGCGCGGTCGGGTAGAGCCAGAAGACGGCCAGGCCGATCACGTTGATCGCGACCAGCGTGTTGCGCAGCGGCCGGTAGATGTCCGCGCGCCGGTACCACAACCAGCCGAGCAGCCCGAGCGTGACGATGAAGTGGGCGTTGTCGTAGTAGTCGGAGAGCAGCAGGCCGAGCGTGTGGTGGCCGACCAGCCACGGTTGAGCGTGAGTTCGGGGTCGAGGCCGAGCGAGCGCTCGAGGTGCAGCACCCCCCAGCCGTGCGCGAGCGCCGCGTGCAGGCGCACCGGCGCAAGGTTGTTGATCGCGTCGTAGACCCAGCACAGCCAGGCGATCACGAGCGCCTCGACCCACAGACGGGTGCGCCGCGTTTGCATCTGCGGCAGCTTAACGAGCGCGTCAGGGCGCCACCGGCTCCAGACCGGCGGTCGGCGTCAGGGCGCCACCGGCTCAGCCCCCGCGCCGCGAGCGTCTCGAGCACCCGCGGCAGCGCCGCGACCGTGCGCCGCCAGGAGCTGGGGGCCGAGTAGTCGTCGGCGTCGTGCAGCAGCAGGACCGCGCCGGGGCCGGCGCCGCCGGTCAGCAGCGCGGCGATCGACTCCGGGGTGGCGCGCGCCTCCCAGTCGCGGCCCCAGTGGCTCCACAGCAGCGTGCGCCAGCCGCGGCCGCGGGCCAGCGTCAGGCGCCGCGGCGTTGGACACGCCGTAGGGCGGGCGGTAGAGCACCGGCGAGCGGCCCGTCGTCTCCTCGATGACCCCGAGCGCCCGCAGGATGTCCTCGCGGACCTGGCGGGGCGTCAGGCGCAGCAGGTTGCGGTGGCGGTGGCAGTGCAGGCCGATCCCGTGGCCGGCCGCGACGATCTCGGCGGCGAGCGTGGGGTTGCGCAGCACCTGCTCGCCGACCAGGAAGAAGGTCGCCTGCACGCGCTCGCGCGCGAGGATCTCGAGCACCGCCGGCGTGCCCTCGCGGTGGGGGCCGTCGTCGAAAGTCAACGCGTACCCCGCGCCGCTCGCGGTGCGATCCTCGATCCCGAGCGGCCCGCGCAGCATCCGGTACTCGCCGGCGAGCGCGGGCAGCACGTAGGCTGCCGTGTAGCCAAGCACCGCCGCGCCGACCGCCGCGCCGGTCAGTGGGCCGAGAAGACTGCGATCATCGGGGGCGGCGCATGCTCGAACTGATCCTTGGCATCGTGGCGGCCGTCGGGGCCGCGGTCCTGTACAGCCTAGGGTTTTCCTACCAGGCGCTGGAGGCCCGCGAGGCGCCGCGCAGCGAGCAGCTGCGTCCGGCGCTGGCGCTGCGTCTGCTCAAACGCGTGCGCTGGCTGGGCGGCACGGGCCTCTCGATGCTGGGCTGGCCGCTGCAGCTGCTGGCGCTCAGCCTCGCCCCGCTGGTCGTGGTGCAGCCCGCCCTGGCGCTGGGGCTGCCGGTGCTGATGGTGATGGGCGAGCGGATGCTGGGCGAGCGCGCCGGCCGGCGCGAGCACCTGGCGGTCGGCGCGATCGTGGTGGGCGTGATCGGCGCGGGCGTGTTCGCGCCGCCGCGCAGCGATCACGCACGCGCACTGGACCGTGCTCGCGATCGTGCTGGGGGCGCTGGCGCTGGCGAGCCTGCTGCCGTACCTGCTGCTGCGCCTCGGCCGCCCACTGCCGTTCGTGACGATGCTTGGCGCGGGGCTGGCGTTCGGCTGGAGCGGCGTGGCCACCAAGCTGGCGTCGGACGACCTCGCGAACGCCTACATCGGCGCGGCGATCGCCTGGGGCCTGGCCACCGGGAGGCGCGTCGGCGATCGCGACGCTCAGCGAGATGAGCTCGCTGCAGTCGCGCCCGGCGATCCAGGTCGCCCCGGTGGTGTTCGTGATCCAGACGGCGGTGCCGGTGGCGCTGGCGCCGATCCTCTTCAACGAGAGCTTCGCGGCGACGCCCGGCAGGCGGGGTGCCGCTGGGGTTCTCGCTGGCGATCGTCATCGCCGGCGCGGCCGTGCTGGCGCGCTCGCCGCTGCTGCTGGCGTTGATGGCCGGCGAGCAGCGGGGAGTCGCGGCCGGCGAGCGGAACCGGGCGAGCCGCCAGGGCCAGCCGCCGCGGCAGCCCGCTCGAGCGAGGGCGGCGCCCGCTCAGCGCGAGCCGGTGAGCGCGGCGAGCGACTCGGCCGAGAGCCCCTCGGAGCCGAGCCGGGAGACGAGGCGCTCGACCCCTGCCACGGAGGCGCTCGACCCGTTGACGCCGACCACGAGCACGTCGCCGGGGCGCGCGCGCCGCTGAGGCAGCGGCCGCGTGGCGCTGAGCCGCCGCGTGCCCTTGACGGGCGCTCGCGCCCGTGATGCGCGCGAGCAGCACCTGACCGACGGTGAGCCCGTCGGCGGGCTGCAGGAAGTAGAAGTGGTGGCGCAGACCGAGCGCGCTGAGCCTGCGCGTGCAGCGCGCCACGGGGTGCGCATCCAGCGCAGGAGGCTCGTGCCGGGGGGCAGTTCGGGCAGCAGTTCGTCGCCCAGCGCGCGCAGCGCGGCGATCGTGGCGGGAGCGTGCACCCCGCCGTCGGCGAACGAGACGTGGATGCCCCGTGCGGCCAGCTCGCGCGCCACGCGCGTGACGTCGCCCGCGGGGGTGCGCACGATCACGCTCACGTCGGGCTGTTTGGTGGCGACGTGCACGAGCGGGTGCACGTGCAGAATCGCGTCCGCGAGCGCGCTGACCTCGTCGGTGGACATCGTCCACATGCTCACGCCCAGCACCACCACCAGCGGCGCGCAGAGCGCGGCCAGCCGCAGCCGCCACAGGGGGATCGGGCTCACGCGGCGGGGGGCCATCAGCACGACATCGACGGCGTGGGGGTGCTCCTCGGCGCGAGGCGGAGTGGGAGCCACCGCGACAAACGCAGACGTGACGCCGGGCGCCACCCGCGGACGACGACGCGGGTGCCAGGCCACCGCGCGACGCTGACGGGCGCGTCGCGGCGGTGACCGCGGGCGTCTCTCCGCGCCACCACTACTCGCCTCCGCGAAGCTGGCCTGCACGTGCTCGCGCAGCTCGCCGGTGTCGTTGGCGAGGCGCAGCAGCGCGAGGTCGGCCATCGCGCGGGTGTTGAGGCGGGCGTGGCCGACCGGCAGCCCGTAGGAGACGACGGGCGTCCCCGTGGCCTTCGCCTCCAGGCAGGTGACGCCCCCCGTGGAGTGCACGAGCGCGTCGGCGGCCGCCAGCAGCTGGGGCATCGCGTCGGTGAAGCCGTACACGTGCACGCGCGGCTCGCGCGCGAAGGTGGTGGAGAGCCGCTTGTGCAGCTGCTCGTTGCGCCCCGCGAGGCAGACGATGCTGGAGACCTCGCCGACGCGGCAGAGCTCGCGCACGGCGCCCTCGACGTCGCCGACGCCCCAGCCGCCGCCGGAGACGACGACCATGCGGCCCTCCTCGGGCAGCCCCAGCGCGCGCCGAGACTCCAGCGGGCAGCGGGGCTGCAGGAACTCGGCGGAGATCAGCGGCGCCACCAGGCGCGCGGAGCCCTGCCCCGCGATCCGCTCGACGGAGGGCATCGACTCGCCGTACATGACGAGGTGCATGTCGATCCCCGGCTGCGCCCAGAAGAAGAGGCCCGTCAGGTCGGTGATCGTGGCGACGGTGGGGCAGCGCACCGCGCCGGTGCGGCGCAGCCGCGCGAGCACGACGGTGACGGCGGGGTAGGTGGAGACGATCACGTCGGGGTCGTACTCGGCGATCCGGCGCGCCAGCGGGCGGGCGCCGAACAGGCGCAGCTGCCAGCGCGTCAGCCAGCGCACGGGCGGCACGTGCTCGAGCATCCAGTAGACCAGCGAGTAGCTCCAGGGCAGGAAGCGCAGCTGCACGCGGTAGCCGTCCTGGACGACCTGGCGCAGCACGCGCCCCATCGCGGCGAGGCCGTCGATCACCGTGACCTCGGCCGGCTCGGGCCCGCTTTCGATCTGCTGCGCGAGCGCGCGGGCAGCCGCAGCGTGCCCCTCGCCGACGTCGGCCGAGAGGATCAGGACACGGCGGGGCCCGCCGTGGTCGGGTGTTTCTTCTTTGTGTCCCATATCGCCTCGGCTCCCAGCAGCCGGCGCATTACGCGCAGGTAAGCCTACAGGGTGCGGGCGGCGGCGCTCGCAAACAGCGCTTCGGCGGCGGGTGTGGAGGGCAGCTGCCCCAGCGTGTGCAGCTCCTGCACGAGCACCCAGAAAGCCGGGCGGGCGGTCCCGTGGGGGCCGATCAGGCCGGAGTCCCACGGTTCGCGGCGATTGGATGCCGGCGTTCCACTGGTAGAGGTAGACGCGCGCGATGCGCGGGGAGAGCGGGACGAGGCGGTTGAAACACGAAGCGGGTCACCTTCGCGGCGTGGCGCGGCCGATTCGGGGAAGTCGTGGGCGGAGTGGTTGTGGCGGGCGACCACGCCGCCCGTCTCGGTGAACCAGATCTGCGCCGTGCGTGGCGGCCAGCAGCGCCTTGGTCGACGCGGCCGAGAGGCGGTTGGCGCCGATGTAGTTGTGCAGACCCCAGATCCCCGGTTCGTAGCCGAGCGCGCGGCGCACCTCGTCGACCCACGTGACCATCCCCGGCACGTCGAGCAGCTCGGAGGCGAGCACGTTGCAGGAGGGGCAGGCGGCGCGCGCTGCCGGTAGTAGGCGGCGACCAGGCCAGGGCGAGTGGCAGGTGGGCTGCCCGCAGTAGTTGGCCTCGTTCCACACCGCGAAGTCGGTCACCCACGGGTAGCGCTCGTGCAGCAGCCGGAACTGGCGGGCGAATGCGGCGACGCGTCGGCAGCCGCCGGCTGCGCGTGCGGCGATCCAGGAGTGTTCGAAGGAGATCAGCGGGTGCACGCCGTCGGCGCGGGCATCGCGCAGCCAGGTGGCGAGCGCCCGGGACTCGCGAGCGGCTTTCGAGCGCGTTCCAGCCGATCGAGATGCGCGCGTAGCGGATGGCGAGCGCCTTGAAGCGGGGGTCGCCGAACATCGCCGGGTGCTGCTCGCCGATGCCGACGACCAGCGCGTGCTGGCCGATCTTCGACGGCGGCGGAGGACGCCGCCGCGCTGCGGACGCGGCCGGCGCTCCAGCGGACGAAGCCCCCGCGCCCGCGGACGCGGCCACACCCCCGCCGGCAGCGCCAGCACGACCACGAGCGCAAACGCGCCCAAGATGACCCGCGGCGCGCTTCACGAGGCGATCGTCTGGAACTCGCCCGTCTCGAAGTCCTCGCGTGACGTCCTGCTCGATCTGCGCGGGCGAGGCTTCGGGGCGCAGCCGGCGCAGGCGGATCGCGTCGAGGCGGCGGAACTTGAGGATCTCCAGCACGTACACGAGGTAGACGGAGGCGACCGCGACGAACAGGGCGAGCGCGACGATCACGAGCGTCCAGCCGAGGTAGAGGTGGCCTTTGTGGTCGGAGTAGGGGACGAAGCGCAGCGCGAGCGCGAAGCCGGCGAGCAGCAGCGTCCACCCGTAGAGATAGGCGATCGTGCGCCGGCGCGAGAAGCCGATGCGGGCCATGCGGTGGTGGAAGTGCTCGGAGTCGGAGGCATAGATCGGGCGGCGGTACTTCAAACGCTTCAGCACCACGAAGGTTGTGTCGAGAAACGGCACAGCGAGCAGAATCAGGGGCAGCACGAAGGAGAGCACGACCTCGGTCTTGACGGCGCCCTCGACCGTCAGACAGCCCATCAGGAGCCCCAGCAGGTTGGCGCCGCAGTCGCCCATGAACGAGGACGCGGGGGGAAAGTTGTAGAGCAGGAAGCCGAGCGAGGCGCCGGCGATCAGCGCGGCGAGCACGCCGGGCGCCCACCGTTCGAGGTCGAACGCGATCACCGCGAGCGCGAGCGGCGACGATCGCGCAGACCCCCGCGGCGAGACCGTCGACGCCGTCGGAGAAGTTGACGACGTTCATCAGCGCCACCAGCCCGACGACGGTGATCGCCGCCGCCGGCGTGCGGGAAGTGCAGCGCGCCGACGAACGGCAGCGTGATCAGTTCGACGACGATCCCGTAGTGCACGACGATCAGCGCGGCGAGCACCTGCCCGGCGAGCTTGACCAAGGGCGGCAGCTCGAAGCGGTCGTCGAGCGCCCCCACCGCCGTGATGAACGCGGCGGCCAGCAGCATCCCGTGCCAGATCCGTTCGTCGGGCAGCCAGATCAGCCCGGCGAGCAGCGTCCCGGCGAAGATCGCAAGCCCGCCGAGCAGCGGAGTGGGCCGCTCGGAGAGCCCCCGCTCGCGCGGCGTGTCGACCGCCCCGACGGCGACGGCGAGCCGCATCGTGAGCGGCGTCAGCAGTGCCGTCGCGACCGCGGCGGCGAGGAAGGCGTACAGCGCGTCGAGCCCGTGTGCGCTCATGCTCGCGGAAAGCATCGCAGGCGCGGACGTCATATGCGCGCGTTGGGATCCAGCGCCCGCCCCACCTCCAACGCCCCGACCGGCCCCTCGCGCACGATGCGCCAGACGCCGCGAGTCTCGTACTCGCGCAGGTCGAGGACCGTGGAGGCGAGGCCCGGCAGCTCGCCGCCGTCCAGCAAGAGGTCGGCGCCCGCCAACAGCGCCGGCGGGACGTCCATGAGACGCCGCGGCTCGGGGCCGCCGGAAAGGTTGGCACTCGATTGCATCACCGGAAGGTCCATGGTGCGCAGGGCCGCCAGGGCCGGGGGCAGTAGTGGCACGCGCAGACCAAGCGCGGCGTCCTTGCCTGTCCGGGTGCGCTCCCTCGAGGCCGGCTCCTGGGGATCTTCCGTCACAGCCGCCGCCCGCGGGTCCTCCGTCACAGCCGCCGCCCGCGGGTCCTCCGTCACAGCCGGCGCTCCCGCGGCCGCCGGGAGAGCCGCGGCCAGCCGGCACGCGAGCGGATAGCGATCCTCGCCGTTGGGCAGCAGCAGCGTGAACGGCCCCGGCAGCAGCGCCCGCAGCGCGCCCCGCTCGCGCTCGCCCAGCTCCGGGAGCGCCTCCAGCGCGGCGGCAAGCGGGAAGAACATCACCGCCGCGGGGCGGTCGGGCGGTCGACCCTTCAGCTGGAACAGCCGCCGTACCGCCTCACGGTTCAGCGGGTCGCATGCCAGCCCATAAACGGTGTCCGCCGGGAAGACCGCCACGCCGCCGGCGGCGACGCAATCGCGCAGGCGGCTGGCGTCGTCGGCGGTGAGCATCGGCGGAAAACATCTTGACAGGCGCAACCACGCAACCACACACGACGGGCGCGGCTGCGCCCGGGCGCGGCTGCGCCCGGGCGCGGATGGTCGCTATCTGCCATCAGAGTGGTAGGCTTCTGCCATGCAACTGTCGATAGATCGCGCGGGCCGCGTAGTGGTACCCAAGCGCGTCCGCGACGAACTGGGGTTCTCCCCTGACACGCCACTGGAAGCCGAGGTGGTGGACGGACGGCTGGAGCTGTTCGCCTCGCATCCTCCGGCCAAACTCGCCGAGGGACCCAATGGGCCGATGGTGGCCGCCACCGGCACCCCCGTCACCGACGCGCTGGTGCGCCGCACCCTCGAAGCGGTGCGCGAGCGCCGGTGAGGAAAGCCGCCGACAGCAGCGTCACGATCGCGGCGCTGATCGCCGATCACGCCGCCCGCGAACCCGCCGAAGACGCCTTGAAGCAGTGCACCGCCACGATCGCCCACACGGCGATCGAGACCTACAGCGTCCTCACGCGGCTTCCCCCGCCCCACCGCCTCACCTGGGAAGACGCGGCGCAGATCCTCGACGCCCGGCTTCCCCCACGCTATGTCGCGCTCGACGCCGACGTCCATGCGCACGCACACGACCGCCTCGCCGCGGCCGGAGTCGGCGGAGGATCGACATACGACGGGCTGATCGCGCTCACGGCGATCGAGCACGAACTGGAGCTGCTGACCCGAGACGGCCGCGCCGCGCGCTCCTATCGCGCGCTGGGCGCCCGCTTCACGTTGATCGGGTAGACCCCGAACCCTTCAGCCGCAGCACATCATGGCTATAACAACGGCGGTAACGGGTTGTCAAGTCGCAGTCGCGCGGGCGTGCCGGGCAACGGGGTCAATCGCCGCGCTCACCCACCACCACGCGCTGGATGCCCGCGAGGTCGCGCTCGACGCGCACCGTGTGGAAACCCGCGCCCCGCGTCAGCTCCGCCGCTGCGGGCGCCTGTCCAGCGCCGATCTCCAGTGCGGCGAGGCGCACGCGCTCGCGGGAGGCCAACTGGGCGAGCAGCGCGCGGATCGTACCCAAACCGTCGGCGCCCGCGAACAGCGCTCCGAGGGGCTCGTGACGCAGGATCTCCGGCGCCAGCATGGCCCGCTGCGACTCGGCCACGTACGGGGGGTTGCAGAGCAGCGCGTCGTACTCGTCGGGCATCCCCTCCAACAGGTCGGCGTGCATCCAGACGACCTTCAGCCCCAGCTTGGCGCCGTTGGCGCGGGCGAGACCCAGCGCCGGCTCGCTCACGTCGCTGCCCGTCACCCGCAGGTCGGGGCGCTCGTCCTTGAGCGCCAGCGCGACCGCGCCCGAGCCGGTGCCGAGATCGAGCACGGTGGCGCCCCGGGGCAGGCCGAGTCCGACCTCGACCAGCAGCTCGGTCTCCGGGCGCGGGATCAGCGCGCGCGGGTCCACTTCCAGCTCCAGGCGGCGGAAGCCGCGCACGCCGGTGATGTAGGCGACCGGCTCGCGCGTCACCGCGCGGCGGCGAACCGCCTCCTGGTAGGGCCGCACCGCGGGACCCGCCACGACCAGCTCGCCGTCGGTGAGCAGACGCGCGCGGTCGACCCCCAGAATGTGGGCAAGCAGCACTTCGGCGTCCAGGCGCGGGGTTTCCACGCCGGCCGCCGCGAAGGCCGTGATCGCTCCGTCGAGCGCGTCGCGCGCGCTCACCGCCTGCCGCGGGGGCGCACGGCGGAAGTGGGCACCGCTCTCGGACTGCGCACCGCTCTCCGATGAAGCCGCACGAACCAGCTGGCGGCCCGACCGATCGGGAGCCGCCCACCCTGCCCATCCCAACTCCGCGTCCCTGCCGCTCATTGCGAGGCCGCCGCCTGCGCCTCCAGCCCGCGGCGCTTCTCGTCGGACTGCAGCGCCTGGGTGAACTCGTCGAGCGCGCCTTCGAGCACCGCGTCGAGGTTGTGCGTGGTGAGCTTGATGCGGTGGTCGGTGACGCGCCGCTCGCCGTAGTTGTAGGTGCGGATCTTCTCCGCGCGGTCGCCCGTGCCGACCTGCGCGCGGCGGTCGGCCGCGAGCTCCGCCTGCTGCTCGGCGAGCGCCCGCTCGTACAGGCGCGCGCGCAGCACCCGCAGCGCCTTCTCGCGGTTTTGCAGCTGCGACTTCTCGTCCTGCATCGCCACGACGATGCCCGACGGCTTGTGCGTGATGCGTACCGCCGAGTCGGTCGTGTTGACCGACTGCCCGCCCGGGCCGGTCGAGCGATAGACGTCGATCTGCAGGTCGTTCGGGTCGATCTGCACCTCGACCTCCTCGACCTCGGGCAGCACCGCCACCGTCGCCGTCGAGGTGTGGATGCGGCCCTGTGACTCCGTGGCGGGCACGCGCTGCACGCGATGGGTGCCGCCCTCGAACTTGAACACCGAGTAGGCGCCCGCGCCCGCCCCACCGGCAGCCGGCCCACCGCCAGCCGAACCACCCCCAGCCGAACCACCCCCAGCTGAACCACCGCCAGCCGACCCACCGGAGCCCTTGATCGCAAAGGTGTACTTGCCCTCCCCCGCCTCCAGCGGTTCGACCTGCAGGCCGCGGCGCTCCGCGTAGCGGGTCAGCATCCGGTACAGGTCGCCGGCCCACAGCCCCGCCTCATCGCCACCGGCGCCGCCCTGGATTTCGACGATCACGTTCTTTGCGTCGTTGGGGTCCGCCTCGACCATCGCCAGGCGGATCTCCTCTTCGAGCTGCTCCCCACGCTCGCGTGCGCCGGCGAGCATCTCGCGCACCTCCGCGTCCTCGCCGTCCTCGCTCAGCAACTCCTGCGCCCCGGCCGCGTCGTCCTGCGCGCGGCGCCACTCGGCGGCCAACTTCGCCGCGGGCTCCAGCTGGCTGTAAGCGCGCCCGGCCTCCGCGTAGCGTGCCCGGTCGCCGATCACCGCGGGGTCTACCAGCTGCGTGCCGAGCTCGGCGAAGCGCGTCTCGATCTGCCCAACCAGGTCTTCGATCATCGAGACCTAGTCTATGGGCCGCTACGCCACGACCTCCACGCCCACCAGGTCGGCAGCGCTCAGCTCGCCCGGGGTCTCGTGCGCGAGCACTGCATTCAGCGCGGCGATCGCGACCGCGAGCTGGTGCAGGTCGGGCTCGCGCGTGGTGAGCAGCTGCAACTTCAGGCCCGGCCACATCAGCGCCTGCACCCAGCGGCGGCGGCGGTTGCGCCCGGCAAACTTGATGATCTCGAAGGAGATGCCCGCAATGATCGGCACGCCGAGGATGCGTGTGATCACCAGCCAGTACCACGCGGGCAGGCCGATCGGGGCGAACACGAAGATCGCCACGATCATCACCACCAGGAGGAAGCTCGTGCCGCAGCGGGGGTGCAGGCGCGAGAAGCGTTGCGCGTTGACGGGCGTCAGCTCCAGCTGCGCCTCGTAGCAGGAGATCGTCTTGTGCTCGGCGCCGTGGTACTCGAACACGCGGCGCAGGTCACGCACGCGCGAGAGCAGGAGCATGTACCCGAGGAAGATCGCGGTGCGCACCAGCCCCTCGATCAGCCAGAACAGCACCGAGGAGTCGCCGAGCTGCCCCTTGATCAGGCTGGTGATCCCGACCGGCACGAGGAAGAAGAGGCCGATCGCGAACACCACGGCGATGACCACGGTCCCCACCCACACCACGCCGGGGATCTCCTGGGACTCGGCCTCTGCGCCGTCGTGCCCATCGCCATCGCTATCGTCGCCAGTGCTCTCGGCCGGGGGCAACTGCGCGTTGGCGGAGACGCCCAGCGCACGGAAGCCAATCGCCAGCGACTCGCCGAGCGCGACCACGCCGCGCACGATCGGCAGGCGCAGGATGCGGTGACGGCGCAGCGGCGAGCTCAGCTGGAAGCTCGTCACCTCGATCTCGCCCAGGGGCTCGTCAGCCTCCGCTGGCCCGTGGCCGTTTTCGCCGGCCGGAATCTCGACCTTACCGTTGGCTGACACCGGCGGGACGGTCGATTGGTCGAGGACCGGCTTGCGTACCGCCACCGCCCAATTGGAGACGCCGCGCATCATCACGCCCTCGAGCACCGCCTGCCCCCCGAGCGGCGCGTCGCGCTGGGCGACCAGCTGTCCGTCGCTCTCAGAAGTCGCCGCCGCCTGCGGTGGAGCAACGGCGGTGGCCATCGGCTACTCCGGCGGTTTCTGGCCGGGCGCCGCCGCGGCGCTCTGCGCCTGGCGCACGCGGGCCTTCGCCACCCGGCGCTGGAAGCGCTCGACGCGCCCACCGGTGTCCACCAGCTTCTGGCGGCCGGTGTAGAACGGGTGGCAGTTGGAGCACACCTCGACGTGCAGCTCATCGCGCGTGGCGCGCGTCGTGAACTCGTTGCCGCAGGTGCAGCGCACGTGCGCCTGAACGTAGGTGGGGTGGATCGCGGTCTTCATGCTCAGTGCATTGTAGCGGTGGCGGCAGCTCGGGTTTGGCGGGGCCGTTCAGGATCGATCGCGGCTCCGAATTTGGCGGCCGTTCAGGGGCGAGGGCGGCTCAAACCTTGGTGCGTTCCCCCGGCTGCTTGCAGATCGGGGTACGGCGCTCGTCGTGCCGGATGACCTGGCCCTTTTCGTTCATCCAGCGATAGCGCACGATCGCACGGAAGACGGCTGGCGCCGGGAGGTCGGTGACCGCCTGGCGCACCTTGTAGATCTTGACCCCAGCTTCGGAGCGCTGCCAGGAGCCGAGGCCCGCCGTGGTGAGCGTGTGGAAGCCTTCTTCTTCGGGGGTGCGCTCCTGCACCACGATCTCGATCGCCATCTTGTGTGCGCCCGTGACTGTTTCCATCTGGCCCGTGAACGTCACGGAGCGGCCCGGCTGGGTGGCCGCCGTCACGCACTGTTCGACGCCCGCGCTCAGAGTCGGCGCGGGGCCGGTACCAGTCCCGCTCGTGCCTGTGCCAGTGCCGGTGGCGGTGTCCGTGCTCGCGCGCGCGCCGGACGCCGGGAGCGCAAGGGCGAGCGCCAGCAGGACGATCGTGCTCAGGGGCGTGAAGAACCTCGATCTCGACATCGCTCCCCCCTAACACTCCAAGGGGCGTTGTGGTTGCGCAGGCGCACGCATCGCATTGACTTTTTCAGACGAGCTAGTACATCCCCGCATACCCGAGGGCTTGATGGAGCCCTCAGAGTATTTGATACAGAGGCCCGTCGCCCCCCTCGGGCGTGGTCAAACGTCCACCCTTGGCGGTGATCGCGCCGCACTGCACGCAGTTGGTGTAGTTGACAATCACGTCCACCATGCCGGATTCGTCCCCACCCTCCCCGTCCTCGGGGATCTCGTAGACGCCCGCGGGGCACATCCAGCGCCACGTCTCGGCAAGCTCGCGGGGCACGTGCTTCTGCACGCGGATGTGGTTGGGGGCGTCGTCGCGAGTGGCGTTGCCGGTGATGAACACCGATGAGAGCTTGTCGAAGGTGTACTTGCCGTCGGGCTTGGGGTAGGAGTCCTTGCTGTCGCCGATGAACATCGGCTTGGCGTCGTTGCGGTGCAGCGCCCAGCGCCCACCGGGGAAGCGCCCTTTGGTGGCGATCATCAGGTTGACCAGCGGCCCGCCCTTGATCAGGCCTTTCTGGAAGGGCTGGCGCGTGTTGCGCTGTTCCCACAGGTCTTTGCCGATGATCGAGTCCTCCACCACCTGCTCGTAGTTCTGGAACGAGCTCTCTCCCCGCTTCAGAGCGGCGTAGATCGACTCCGCCGCGAGCATCCCCGACTTGATCGCGTAGTGGACGCCCTTCAGCGAGGCGAGGTTCATGATCCCGGCGGCGTCGCCAACGAGCACGGCGCCCGGCATCGAGAGCTTCGGCATCGCCCAGTAGCCGCCGGCCGGCAGCGCCTTGGCGCCCCAGGCAATGCGCTCGCCGCCCTCGAGCACGTCTTTGAAGAGCGGGTGGAACTTGATCTCTTGCAGCAGGTCGTGCGCGGAGGTGGTGGCGTCGGCGTAGTCGAGGTCGACGATGAAGCCGATGCTGACCATCTCCTCGCCGGTCTTCTCGTTGTGCATCGGGTAGATCCACGACCCCCCGATCTGGCCGTACTTGGCGGAGAACTTCAGCGGCCAGCCGGCGAGCGTGTGGATCACGCGGTCCAGGGGCTTCTTGACCTTCCACACCTCCTTGACGCCGAGCTCCCACACCTGAGGCTCGCGGCCGGCGGCGAGGTCGAACTCCTTGATCGCCGCACCCGTGACGTGACCCCAGCAGCCCTCCGCGAGCACGGTCGCCTGCGCCTTGATGTCGGTGCCCGGCTCGAAGTTGCCAAGCTCCTCGCCATCCTTGCCGCGACCCTTGTCGCCGGAGCGCACGCCGACGACGCGGCCATCCTCGACGATCAGCTGCGTGGCGGCGGTCTCGGTGAGGATGTAGGCGCCGGCCTCCTCGGCGATGCGCTGCTGGTAGCGCGCCATCGCCGAGACCGAGATCACCTCGTTGCCGTGATTATTTAGGGGGGGCGGCGGCGGAATGCGGAGCTTGGTTTTGCTGTTGGGGAGGACGTAGATCGCCTCCTTCTTGACCTCGCCGAAGGCGAAGCCCTCCTTGCGCCATTCCTCGCGGCTCATGTCGGGGAACAGTTCCTGCAATGGCCCGGGGCGCATCACCGCGCCTGAGAGGTTGTGCCCGCCGCAGGTCTTCGCCTTCTCGATCACCGCCACCGGCACTTCGCCGAGGCGCTCCATCGTCTCTGGATCGTCGCCGAGCAGCTGCAGCAGCCGGTTGGCGCACGCCAGGCCCGCGGTGCCGCCGCCGACGATCGCCACGCCGACCTCGATCAGCTCGTCCTCGGGGTCGAGGCCGCGCTTGACGAATTCCTTCTGGGAGTCGACCGGCGGTGGGTAGGCCGCGGGGACGACACGCCCGTTGCTGGAACCGCCACGAGGGTGGCGCAGGCGGCCGGAGGCCGCCGAGCCGGGCCCCTCGTTTTTCAGACTATTGCCGGACATAGTGCTCAGATGCTCCCTTCGGATCGGCGTGGCGCATCTCCTCGAGCTCCTCGATCTTCCGCCCTAGCTCGCCTTCTTCGCCTTCACTGCCTCGGTCAGCTTCGGCAGGATCTTGTTGAGGTCGCCGACGATGCCGAGGTCTGAGAACTCGAAGATCGGCGCGTTGGAGTCCTTGTTGATCGCGACGATGTTCTCCGAGGACTGCATCCCGACCTTGTGTTGGATCGCCCCGGAGATGCCGGCGGCGAGGTAGAGCTTCGGCGCGACCGTCTTGCCGGTCTGGCCGATCTGCGCAGCGTAGGGGTACCACCCGGCGTCGACCACGGCGCGCGTGGCGGCGACGGCGGTGTTGCCCCCGAAGGCGCTCGCGAGGTCTTCGCAGAGCTGAAAGCCCTCGGCCTTGCCGAGGCCGCGCCCGCCGGCGACGAGGATCGAGGCGCCCTCGATGTCGACATCCGCGCCGCGCTGTTCGCCGCGGACCAGCATCTTCGCCTGCGAGGCGTGGGCGGAGAGCTCGAAGGAGAGCTGCTCGACGGGGGCGTCGCCGGCGCCGGACTCCTTGATCTCGAACGCGTTGAGGCGGCCGATGATAATCCCGACGGGCGAGCGGTATTTGATCTCTGAGATCGCGGAGTCGCCGAGGATCGGCCGCTCGGCGATCAGCTCGCCGCCCTCGGCGCGCACACCGGTGACCTCCATCACGACGCCGGCGCCGAGGCGCGCGGCGAGGCCGGCGCCGATCTCGAAGCCGAGCAGGCCGCCGCCGAACAGCGCGTACTTGTAGTCGCCACCGGAGATCGCCGCGGCCATCGCGTCGACCAGCGGCTGCGCGAGCCCCTCGGGGCCCTCGGCGACGAGCACCTTCTTGGCGCCGTACTTGCCGAGCGTGGCCGCCAGCTCATGCGGAACGCTCTCGCCGAGCAGGATCGCGTGGGCCTCGCCGCCGAGCTCCGCGGCCAGCTTCGCGCCCTCGGAGACGGCCCCGAGCGAGTTCTTGTTGATCGCGCCTTCGTAGTGCAGCGCGTAAACCAGGATGTTTGCCATGTCAGATCAGCTTCCTCTCGTCGAGCCAGGCAACGATCTTTTCGACCGTCTCGCCGGTGTCTTCGTCCTCGATGATCTGCCCGGCGGACTTCGCGGGCGGCGCCTTGGCGGCGACCCACTGCGCGGCGGAGTTCTCGCCGCCGACCTTGGATGCATCGATGCCGACGTCCCCGACGCCAACGGTGTCCAGAGGCTTCTTCTTGGCACCCATGATCGCCTTCAGCGAGGGGTAGCGCGGCTCGTTGATCGCGTCGCCCACGGAGATCACCGCGGGCAGGCCGACCTGCACGGTGTCGTAGCCGTACTCGGCTTGGCGCTCGCAGCGCAGGGCGCCATCGGCGATGTCCATCTTGATCACCTGCGTGAGCGAGGGCATCCCGAGGTGCTCGGCGACGACGGCGCCGATCGTGTAGCACTCGCCGTCGTCGGACTGCTGGCCGAGCAGCACCAGGTCGGGGCTCTCGCGCTCGAGCGTCTTGGCGAGCGCATAGCCGGTGGCAGCCACGTCGGAGCCGGCGACCGCGGGGTCGGTCAGGTGCACCGAGCGGTCAGCGCCGAGCGAGACGGCCTTGTGCAACGCGCGCACGGCGCTCTCCGGCCCCATCGTGACGGCGACGATCTCCTCCACCGGCGCCACGCCGCCCTCGCGGATCTGCATGGCGGCCTCGATGGCGTGGGTGTCGTAGGGGTTGAGGTTCTTCTCCCCGCTGCGGTCCATGCGCCCCGTCGAGGGGTCGATGCGCTTCTCGACGGCGGCGTCCGGAACCTCCTTGACAAGGACGCAAATCTTCATTCGGTCGATCTCCTATCGGTGTCTGGACGCTTGCCCGAAGACGAGAGGGCCCGGCTCGCACGGCCTTCGGCCGCCTGCGCCACCCTCGCAAATGCTACCGCTTTATGCGGTTGACTGACGAGTCAATCAATCCTCCGCAACGCCCGCGCGGATGAAGTCCACGATCGCCTGCGTCGGCGCGCCGGGCGTGAAGACCTCCGCGACCCCCAAACGCTTGAGCTCGCGGGATGTCTTCCGCGGGGATCGTGCCGCCAACGGTGACCAGCACGTCGTCGACGCCCTGCTCGCGCAGCAGCGCGACCACGCGCGGTACCAGCGTCATGTGGGCTCCGGAGAGGATCGAGAGCCCGACGGCGTCGGCGTCCTCCTGGATCACGGTCTCGACGATCTGCTCGGGCGTTTGGTGTAGGCCCGTGTAGATCACCTCCATGCCCGCGTCGCGCAGCGCGCGGGCGATGATCTTCGCGCCGCGGTCGTGCCCGTCTAGTCCGGGCTTGGCGACGACGACGCGAATCTTGCCGTGAGTGGGGATGGAGGAGGGCATGGTCGGGATCAGGGGCGTGCGAGGAGCGAAGGATGGTGAGATCGTGAGTGGCAGAGGAAGGGTGGAAGATGGAGCAGCGCCGGCCGGCGCAAGCTCGACAGCCGCACGGCACCCGCTGCTGCGAGATTATGCCCTCGCGGCGTCGCGACTGACGGCACGCCCCCGCACGACCCCGCCAAGCCCGGCGAGCGAGACCCCGGCGGAGAGCGCCACCGCGATCTTCAAACGCCGACCCAGGCGGTCGAGGCGCAGGACCTCCCAACCCTCGCCGGCGGCGATGCGGGAGAGCTCGGGATCGGGGTTGACCACCACCGGATGACCGACCGCGCGGAGCATCGGCAGGTCGGACTCGGAGTCAGAGTAGGCAAAGGAGGCGGCGAGGTCGATGCCGTCCCGCGCGGCAAGCTCGCGCAGCGAGAGGACCTTGCCCTCGCGATAGTTGAACGGGCCGGCGGCACGCCCGGTGTAGAGGCCGTCGCGAACCTCCAGACGCGAGCCGACGCCGCCGTCGAAGACGAGCACGTGAGCGAGCAGGTCCGCCATCTCCTGGGAGGCGGCGGTGACGATGTAGACCGGCTGCCCCGCGTCCTGGTGGGCGTAGGCGCGCTCGAGCATCTGCGGGTAGAGGCGCGGCAGCACCCCGGCGAGCACGCGCGGGGACATGCGCTGCAGATCACGCACGGCCACCCCGGCGAGCATCTCGCCGACCCGCCGGCGCACCTCGTCGGCCCAATCGTCGGTGGACCCGCGCAGGCGAAAGCGGAGGTTCTGGTAGAGGTCGCCCAGCAGCCGCCCACGCGTGATCATCCCAGCCTCGTAGGCTGCGCGCGCGAAGAAGATGCCGGAGGATCCGGCCATCAACGTCCTGTCGAGGTCGAAGAACGCCGCGGCGCGCTCGGACATCTAAACCTTGATGATCACCGCGTCGCCCTGCCCGCCCCCGGAGCAGATCGCCGCGCAGCCGAGGCCTCCGCCGCGGCGGCGCAGCTCGAGCACCAGCGAGCCGAGGATGCGCGCGCCGGAGGCGCCGATCGGGTGGCCGAGCGCGACGGCGCCGCCGTTGACGTTGACGCGGTCCTCGTCGATGCCGAGCATCCGGATCGAGTGCAGCGCGACCGAGGCGAAGGCCTCGTTGATCTCCCACACGTCGATGTCCTGCGCGCTCAAACCGGCTTTCTGCAGCGCCTTGGTCGCAGCCGAGGCGGGGGTGCGTGCGAGGTAGGCGAAGTCGTCGCCGCTCTGCGCGTGGGTGACGATCTCGCCGAGCACCTCCCTGCCGTTGGCGGAGGCCCACTCCTCGGAGGACACCACCAGCGCGCCGGCGGCGTCGTTGACGCCGGGAGAGTTGCCTGCGGTGTGCGAACCCTCCTTGCCGACCAGGCCCGGCAGCGCGGCGAGCTTCTCCAGCGAGGTGTCGCGACGGGGACCCTCGTCGATCTCAACGACTGTGTCCCCCTTCTTGCCCTTGACGGTGACTGCCACGATCTCCTCGGACAGGCGCCCCTCATCGGTCGCCTTCAGCGCGAGCTCGTGCGAGCGCAGCGCCCAGCGGTCGAGGTCGGCACGCGTGATCTCGAGCTCGTCGGCGACCGCGGTCGCCTCGACGAACATCTGCTTGCCGGAGAAGGGGTTGGTGAGGCCGTCGTGGACCATCGCGTCGAGCGCCTTTACGTCACCCATGCGAAAGCCGAAGCGCGCACCGGGCAGCAGGTAGGGCGCCCGCGACATCGACTCCATGCCGCCGCCCACGCCAATCTGCACGTCGCCGGCGCGGATCGCCTGGTCGAGCATCACGGTCGCGCGCAGCCCGGAGGCGCACACCTTGTTGATCGTCTCCGAGGAGACCTCCTTGGGGATCCCGGCTTTGATCTGCGCCTGACGCGAGGGGATCTGCCCCTGGCCGGCCTGCAGCACCTGACCCATCACGACGTGCTCGACTTGCTCGGGCTCGACCCCGGCGCGCTCCAGCGCGGCCTCGATCGCGATCGCCCCGAGCTCGGTGGCATCCAGCGTTGACAGGCCGCCTCCCATCTTGCCGATCGGCGTGCGCGCGGCGCCAAGGATCACGGTCTTGGACATTGGATCAAGCTCTCCTAGGGTCGATGACGAACGGTGAATGCCGGCACCATGCTAGTGGAGGCACGGGGTAGTGTCCCAGCCTGAGTCCCAGCTTGGCCGGGACCCGCAGGCCCGGCGGGGCGCCATACAAGTGCATTCGTTCGGCGCACCTACCAGCAACTGGACCTCTCAGAGCCGCCATCTGGTGGTTCCCCGTAGGTCCAGTTGCTGGTTATACCTCCAAACTGAGACACCACTACGCACAGCACACCCTTCTGACTGCGCAATGGATATCGTGCCGGGGCGTGAACATCTCGGCGACGACCCAACCAGGCGCGAGTATCGATGCGGACACCGTCGCGGTGGGGATCTTCGACGGCGAGGATGCACCGGGCGGGTTGCCCGACGCGGCGACGCAGCTGATCGCCTCAGGTGAGGCGAGACCCACCCCGAAGGCGCTCGCGCTCGCTCACGCCGACGGCAAGCGATGGCTGCTGGTGGGGCTCGGCAAGCGTAAGGACTTCACGCCCGAGCGCGCGCGCTCGGCGGCAGCCGGCGCGCACGCACGGGCGCTGGAGCTCTCCACCCGCACGCTCTGCTGGCAGGCGCCCAGCGAGGACCTCGCGGTGTGCGCGGCGCTGGTCGAGGGCACCGCACTGGCGGACTACCGCTTCGACAGCCACCGCTCTCCCCCACCCGAGGGCGAGGACGCCGCCCCCAAACACCTGCAGGCGCTGATCGTCTCTCATGCGGCAGGGCAGAGCTTCCCGCCACAGGACGCGGGGGGGAGTGAGACCGGCGGATCGTCCGCGCAAGACCTGGAGCGGGTCGTCGCCGAGGCAGCGATCGTGACCGCGGCGGTCAACGCCGCGCGGGACCTGCAGAACCGGCCCGCCAACGATCTCACGCCGACCGCACTGGCCGAGCATGCGCGGGCGCTGGCACAGGAGATCGAGGGACTCACGGCAGAGACGGAGGGTCGCGAGGAGATCCTCGCGCGGGGCATGGGCGCGTTCGCGGCGGTGGCGCAGGGCTCGGCGCAGGAGCCGGCGTTGATCGTGCTGCGCTACGAGCATCCCGAAGCGAGCGGCCCGCTGCTGGGCATGGTCGGCAAGGCGGTGACGTTCGACAGCGGCGGCATCTCGCTGAAGCCGGGAGCGAAGATGGCGGAGATGAAGTTCGACATGTCCGGCGGCGCCGCCGTGGTCGAGGCGGTCGCGGCGATCGCGCGGCTGCGGCTGCCGGTGAAGCTCGTCGGGGTGGTGGGCGCGACCGAGAACCTGCCGAGCGACCGCTCGGTGAAGCCCGGGGACATCGTGACGGCGGCGAACGGGAAAACGATCGAGGTCAACAACACCGACGCCGAGGGCCGGCTGGTGCTGGCCGACTGCCTGCACCACGCGGTGTCGCTGGGCGCCGAACGGGTGGTTGACCTGGCGACGCTCACCGGCGCGGTGATCATCGCGCTCGGCTCGACCCACGCGGGGCTGATCGGCAATGACGATGAGCTCGCCGAGCGGATCGCGGCGGCGGGCAGGCAAACCGGTGAGATCGTGTGGCGGCTGCCCCTGCACGAGGAGTACGACGAGCTGATCAAGGGCACCTACGGCGACCTCGACAACGCTCCGGAAGGGCGCAAGGCCGGCACGATCGTAGGCGCCGCGTTCCTCGCCAACTTCGTGGGAGAGACCCCCTGGGCGCACCTCGACATCGCCGGCTCCGCCTGGGACCTCGGCCGTGCCTACGCCCCCAAAGGGGCCTCGGGCTACGGCGTGCGGTTGCTGGTGGAGCTGGCACACTCATACTGCGCGTAGCCCCCAAAACAGCCGGGCCAGCCCTCAACGCTCTGTGACAATGCCGCCATGGACTTCGACCTCTCCCCCGACCATGAGCTGATCCGCCGCACCGTACGGGAATTCGCCGAAGGCGAGGTGGCGCCCGTCGCCGAGGAGCTCGACCGCACGAAGGCGTTCCCCTACGAGATCGTCGCCCAGTTGGGGAAGCTCAACCTGATGGGGATTCCCTTCCCCGAGGAGTATGGCGGTGGCGGTGGGGACTCGCTGGCGTACGCGCTCGCGGTGGAGGAGCTCGCACGCGTGGACTCCTCGGTCGCGATCACGCTCTGCGCGCACACCTCGCTGGGCACCCAGCCGATCTACCTGTTTGGCAGCGAGGAGCAGAAGCGCGAGTGGCTGCCGCGGCTGTGCTCCGGAGAGAAGCTCGGGGCGTTCGGGTTGACCGAGCCAGAGGCGGGGTCCGACGCGGGCAACACCCGCACGCGCGCACACCTGCGGGACGGGGAGTGGGCGATCGACGGTGCTAAGCAGTTCATCACCAACGCCGGCACGGAGATATCGGGCGTCGTGTGCATCACTGCCGTCACCGGCGATGGAACCGATTCTGCCCACCCCGGGGCCGACCCAGCCCACTCGGGGGCCGGCAACGTAGGGGCCGGCAACGTAGGGGCCGGCAACGTAGGGGCGCGCAACGCAGGGGCCGGCAACGCAGGCGCGAGCAAGGAGATCTCCAACATCCTCGTGCCCAACGGCACGCCTGGCTACGAGCAGGGCGAGCCCTACCGCAAGATGGGCTGGAACGCCTCCGACACACGCCCGCTGAGCTTCGCCGACTGCCGGGTGCCGGAGGAGAACCTGCTGGGCCCCCGCGGGCAGGGCTTCAAGCAGTTCCTGCACGTGCTCGACATCGGGCGCATCGGCGTGGCGGCAATGGGCGTGGGCCTCGCCCAGGGCGCACTCGACCAGGCGCTGGCGTACGCCAAAGAGCGTCGCGCCTTCGGCAAGCCGATCGCCAAGTTTCAGGCGATTCAGGGCAAGCTCGCCGACATGTCAACCGAGATCGCCGCCGCGCGCCTGCTCGTGCACAAGGCAGCGCGCGAGAAGGACGCGGGACGCAACTTTACGCTCACAGCCGCTCAGGCCAAGCTCAAGACGGGCCGCCTGGCGGTGCGCTGCGCCGAGGAGGCGGTGCAGATCCACGGCGGATATGGCTTCATTGAGGAGTACCCCGTGTGTCGCTTCTATCGTGACGCGAAGATCCTCACGATCGGGGAGGGCACCGACGAGGTGCAGCAGATGGTGATCGCGCGAGCCCTCGGGGCCTAACCGGGCCCAGCGCCCACACCCCACGAGCCTCTTGGCGGGCTCCACCCAGGTCTATCAGAGCCGACGAGCGCCCTTGAGCAGGGGGCCGGAGAGTCGCTTGCGGCCCACGCCACGGGGACCCTTGATGACACGTCTCGCAGGTCGTTGCCGCGCGCCGATCAGCGGGCAGGCCGACAGCAGACGAGCGCGGCAGCCGACCGTTCGCCGCGACAGCTCGTCATCGGCACGATGCCAGCGCGCCTGACGCAGGCGCCGGGCCAGGTGGCGGGAAGCGCTCATGTCAGCGCCGCTGCGATCCGCTGAGCGGTGGCCGTGACTTTGGGGCCGAGCTGGGCGAGCAGCTCCTCACGGCTGCAGGCCTGCACGGGCACCGCCAGCTCGACTGCGGCGACCGCACGACCTTCCTTGTCCAACACCGCGGCGGCGATAGCGCGCCGACCCGCGAGCAGCTCCTCATCCTCGACCGCCACCCCCTGCCCGGCGAGGATCCGCTCGAGCTCGGCCCGCAGGGCCGTCTTGGTGGTGATCGTGTTGGGTCCGCGCCGCGCCAGGCGCAGCTGGGAGATCAGGTTCCGCTGCTCCGCCTCAGGCAAGCGCGCCAAGAGCGCCTTACCCGCGGCGGTGCAGTGGATGGGCAACCGCGTACCCAGCCCGATGCCCGCATCGACAGCGTATTGCCCTTGGCGAGACCCCTGCCAGCGGTCGATGTAGGCAACCTCGGCGCCTCCCAAGACCCCCAGACTTGCGGTGCGGCCAGTGCGCGCACGCAACTCGCGCAGGTGCTCGCGCGCAACCCGACGCACCACCATCGAATCGAGCAGCGAGAGCCCGAAGTCCGACACGCGCGAGGAGAGACGGTACTTACGTGAAGGCCCCTGCTCGAGGTAGCCGAGCGTCACCAGCGTGGTCGCATAACGGTGCGTGGTGGAGCGACCCAAATCGAGTTCCTCAGCCATGTCGGCGATCCCGCGCACGGGGTGCTCGGCGGTGAAGCACGTCAGCATCGCCAGGCCAGCGACCAGCGAGGAGGAGAACCTGCCGGGGTGATCGGGATCCAATGGCTTTGACATGGTTGGAGGCTCGGGAATGGCGACTGTAGGTTTGTGGCGGCTACGTAGTTCCGTTTGGACTCGCTTGGACTCGAGTCAGAGGGATGTGGATTTGATCTATGGCGGGTGGAGCTGAGGATCAGGGACGTGGACGTTGCTGCCTCGCCTGCAGTTCGATGATTGATGGGGTTGATTGGCTTCAGATTGAGCTGCGATGATTCGATTGTTTCCAGCTGGGCGTATACCCGTCTTCTACTTTATCGATGCCGCTCAACTGCTCAAACACCACTTCACGGCTTTAGTTGCCGTATCTCGCAGAAAGCGCCACCCAGAACAATAATCACATCATGACTAACGCCCCGGCGGAGGAAAACTCGCAACAAGAATGGTCGCGTTGCGAGTAATTAATACCTCTCGCGACGATCCGTCTACCCACTATACAAAGTCATTTTTACTGTTTCTGATTAAGGAGCCGCCGCCCTCGCCGCCGATCATCCACGCTCGACCACTCGACGGACGCCCATCACGAGCATCGTGGGCGCCGCCAGCCCACCAATCGCCGCCAGCACGGAGCGGCTGGCCGGCAGCACCTCCGGCAGGGTGGCCTCGCGCGCCGAGAGATAGTGACTGGCCATACCCGCCAGCACCAGCGCATGGCGGCCCCCATGTGGGAGCGACGTGGCTTGGCGCAGCGACTCGACCGCCAGTCGCGCCAGTCTCATAGCCGCATCTTGCGGCGAGGCGTAGTGGTCCAGCAGGCTGCACTGGCCCGCCGCCACGTCCTCGCGTCTGTCGATGAGGCTGTCGAGCAGCGTGTGCAGCGACCCGATCCAGGGGAAGTAAGCAGCTTCGATCGCGACCGCATCCTCCGCACACACAGCCTGTTCAGCAGCGGCCGCGATCAACACGAAGACCCCGAGCGAGGAGCCCGCCGAGGCCGCGATCTCCCACCATTGCAAGTCACTGCCGGGCAGTTTGTGCTCCCGCGCCCAGCGCTCGAGCCCCGCGTGACCACCGCTGTACTCACCCTGGTTGAGGCTTTGGTAGGCCGCGATTCGCGCAGCGGCTCTATGCGCGGGAGCCGCCACCGACGGGAATGATGGGAGCTTGTTCAGCGCCGCGCGGCAGGTCTCGACAAGGGTTTGCAGATAACCGGCGTCGTCGCGGTGGGCATGGTGGGCGTAGTAGTCGATCCGCTGGGGCACGGGATCGAGTGCGGCGAGCAGCGCACGATGGAGCCGATCGCCGTTGCGTACCGGATCGGGATTGTCCTGCTCGGCGAGCGTATCGACGTAGTCGTACGCCGCCTGAAAAGCAACCTGGGCACGTACGACGGTCGGACGGCGCGCAGCGGGCGCAAACGCCGCAAAGGCCGCCGCGCCGTCGAGATTCAAACGCTCCGCCCGCAGGTTCTCGAGCGCGGATTGGCGCAGCACCGGATCGGGGATCGCCCCGGCTCTGCCCCGCCATCGACCGACTTCCCGGCAGACGCGCGGAAAGACTCTCAACCAGTAGCGTTGTGCCGCGCCCGCGAACTCCCCGGCAAGCGCTGCGCCCCTTGCTCCGCCTGCAACCACCAGCACAGCTTGGCGTGTCGGGAAGACGACATCACGCAACATCCGTCCGCACGAGCCATCCAGCCACGGCCAGCGGGCATAAACCAACCTTTGGGGCCGGTCAAACCACTTGAGAGGTTTCCTACTCCTGCAGTCCCACGCTCGCCGACACTCGCGCCGCGCGCAGGCCGGGGAGTGCGATGACCGCAAGAGCCATCGCGGCAACCAACAGGAAAGTCTCCAGAATCTGCGTGCCCGCCAGCGAGAAGGGCGCGGGAAAGCCCGTGGTGAGCTGTAGCCAGCGGCTCGCCAGCGCGTGTCCGTACACCCCCAGCACAGCACCATCGACGCCGCCGATACTCAGCAGGATCAGGCTCTCGAGCAGCAGCGCACGCCAGAGCTGGCGGTAGTCGAAACCCTGGATCCGCAACGACGCAAGCCTTGCCCGTCGCTGCCAGATCGCCGCCCCCAGCGCCGAAGCAACCGAGAGTGCGGCAGCGATCAGCAGCAGCGTTGCGATCGCGCCGAGATTCTGCAAACCCTGACGCGCGTTCTGGTCGTACTGCCGTTCCCGTTCAGCCAGCGTCTGCACACCCAGGCCGGGGTGGCCGCGCAGCGCCCGCACGACTTCGCGCCTGCCCTGTGCGGGGCTCACGCCCGGCTGCAGGTCGACCTCCAGCGCCGAAGGGTCAGTGGTCTGCCATGCACGGCGGTAATCGCTCGTATTGAGAATGACCGAGCCCGACGGCCATCCCAGGTTGGTGGTGATCGCCGCCACGCCGAAGCGTGCTCGGCCCGACGGTGTGGGCAGTGTGAAGAAGCTTCCCACCCGCAGACCGCGACTGGAGGCGAACCCTTCCGAGATCGCGGCCCATCCCCCGCGGCGCAACAGCGCCGTGGCCCGCGCGAGGTCACCATGCAGCATCTGGCTGGCGGGGATCATCTCGGGGTCGCCCGAGGGCCGGGCGATGATCCACATGCGACTGGCGCCGACATCCAGGAACGCGCCCTGGTATTCGCGGACCGCGGCAACCCCCGGCGTCTTGAGGATCGCCGCCGGCGCGCCGCCGGCAGGGAAGGCGTTGGTGGTGAGATCGTTGCCACCGCTCGTCACCCAAATGTCGGCGGTGCCCAGATACTGACCGAAGGCATTGTCAAGACCATGTAGGAGATCCTGCCTGGCTCCGCCAATCGCGACGCTGCCGTAGACCGCCAGCGCAGCCACTCCGGCCAGCGCAATCGAGCGCGTCGCGGTCGAGCGCAGCTCGGTCACCGCGATCACCAGCATGCTTCCCGGGATCCGCTCGCCGATCCGTGCCAACACCCGGATGGCCGCGGCGAAGATCGCCGGAATCAGGGCAATCGCCGCCAGCGCCAATGCCATCCCACCGACGACGGTCAGCTGAGGAGCCGCCAGCACGAGCACGGTCACGACGCCGATCAGCGCACCACCTCCAACCCCCAACCACCGGATCACCGGCCTGCCGATGCCGCTCCCCCCGCGCCCTTCGCGAAAGACCGCGTCGGTCGCCCGATGAGCGCGCAGGTCGAGCAGTGGCGGCAACGACGCGAGCAGCGTCGCAACCACGCCGGCGCCAAGCGCCGCCAGCACGGTGCCCAGGTGAACGATCTGGTGGGCGCTGATCGGAAACGCCACCGCGAGGTAGACGGGCACTTTGTGAAACAGCGTGCGCGAGAGCACCTCGCCGAGCGCGACCCCCACAAGCGATGCGATCAACCCGAGCAGCAGCGCCTGAAAGCCCAGAATCAAAAGCATCTGGGCGGAGTCAAAGCCCTGCATACGCATGTCGGCGATGAAGCGCCGGCGCTCGGGAACCGTGAGCAGCATCGCATTGACGGCTAGCAGGAAGCCAACCATCGCGCCGATCGCGGCGAACAGCGTCGTCGATTGGTTGGTCGGCTTCGACGCGGTGGCGAGCAGACGCAATTCGTTGTCGGCCGGCTCGACGTTCAGGCGTCCGCCGGCAAGGCGGCGAAGCTCGCCGGCGACAAGCCGGTCGGCTCCTGGCAGTGGCCGCACCAGCACTTCGGTCACACGTCCGGGCCTGTCGGTGAGCCTCTGTGCGAGTGGCAGCAGGGTGATCGCCACCGTGCCGTAGGTTGCCACTCCGGCCGGCCCGCCGGAGAGCACGGCGCGGACCGAGGTGGGGTGCGCGCGGCCCGCCGCGAGCAACCTCAACGCGTCTCCCCGCCGCACTCCAATCGTGCTCGCCACCTCGGCCGGCAACCCCACCCCGCGCGCGAGCTGCAGCACTTCGGGGCCGGCTTCTTGACTGCCCAGCACGCCCAACCCGATGATGTTGGGATCCACGCCGATCAGCTGAATCGACTCGCGACCCCGGGGACCGACGACGATTGCGTCCTCTCGCAGGAGCGCAGCCGCGACCCCCACCCCGGGCAGCCGGCGGACCGTGTTGGTCAGCCCCTCGTCGAAGCCCTCGCTGGAGCGCGCCACCAACTGCAGGCGTGCCGAGCCAACCATCCCGTGCAGCAGATCGCCCGCCGAGCCCGTCAGGCTGCCGTTGGCCACCAGCACGCCGAACACCAGCGCCACGCCCACGGCGATCCCGCCGCCCGCCAGCAACTCCTGCGCGGTGTGGCGACGCAGGCGCCAGCCATAGAAGCGCAACAGCATGCTGGGGCGCAGGCCGAGGATCGTCAGATTCAGCTTGGGGCGCTTCATTCTCCTCACGCGAGGCTCATCGCCAGCTCCGCGTCGAGACCTTCGCTGAGGTGTCCGTCACGAAGCGTGTGCACCCGATCCGCGAACGCCCGCGCCTGGGGGTCGTGGGTTACGAGCAGGCCGGGAATGCCGCGCTCGCGGCAGAGCTCCCGCAGCAGTCCAAGGACTTCCCGGCCACGTTTGGAGTCGAGACTGCCGGTGGGCTCGTCGGCGAGCAGCAGTCGCGGCTCCCCCGCGAGCGCCCTAGCGAACGCCACCCGCTGGCGCTCGCCCATCGAGAGCTTGTCGGGCGTGTGCTCGGCACGCTCTCCCAGCCCCACGCGCTCCAGCCACGGACGCGTGACGCGGCGGGCATCGCGCAGCGTCCACCCGTCCCCCAGCAGCTTCAGCGCGGCGTTGTCGAGCGCCGTGGCGCCGGCCATCAGATGGAAGGATTGGAACACGAAGCCCACCTCGCGGCGACGGAAGCGGGCGCCCTCGGCGGCCGGCAGACCGCTCACCTCGCGCTGGTCGAACCACACGCTGCCGCGATCGGGCGCCAGCAGGCCGGCGGTCAGCAGCAGCAGCGTGGTCTTGCCCGAGCCGCTGGGCCCGTACAGCGCCACAAGCTCGCCGGGCGCGACCTTCAGCGAGACTCCGTCCACCGCCCGCACAACCTCGGAGTCGCTGGTGTAGTGCTTGACGAGCTCGCGCAGCTCCAGCCCTGCGCTCTGACTCACGACCCCGAGCGCTCCATCCCGCCGGGCTGGCGGGGTGAGTAGCGCGGCGCAAACGGAACCACGTTCCCCGGCTCGTCACCGACCCGCACCAGATCGCCGCCGCCGATCGACATCAGCACATCGGTCCCATGCCCGGCCTCGGTGTCCTCCGAGGCGACGAGCAGCGCCGCGTTGTGCTCGCTCGCCCCCGTGCGCAGCAGCTCATACAGCGCTTTGCGCTCTTCCAGGCTTGGCACCACCGAGGGCTCGTCGACCAGCAACAGATGCGGCTGGCGCACGAGCGCCCGGGCGAGCATCACCCGCATGCGCTCCCCCACCGCGAGCGGCGCAGCGAGGTCGTCCGCCCAATCGGAGGCGCCCGCCCAGGACAAGGTCTTGCGTGCCCGGATCCGTGCCTCATGCATGGTGGCCCCGTCGCTCACCAGTGGCAGCGCCACGAGATCCACGACCCGCTCGCCCTTGGCTGGATGCCAGTCTTCGCTCGCAAGCAGCCCGATGCGGTCGCGCAGCAGCCGCTCGCGCCACAGCAGCGGCATCCGCGCCAGGTCGTGGCCCTCGAAGACGATCCGCCCCTCGTCGGGAGACTCGAGGCCCGCCGCCAACCGCAGTAGCGTGGACTTGCCGGTGCGTCGTGAGCCAAGGATGCCGACGTGCTCGCCCCGATGGACCTCGAAGGAGACCTGCTCGAGCACCGGGATCCGCCGGCGTCCGTCGGGGTAGGCCTTGCTGACCTGCTCGAAGCGGAGCAACGGCACGCCACCCGCGGTGCTACTCGGAGCGGGCGGCATGCTCCTCGATGCGCCTGCGGGTGCGTTTGGCCCACTCGATCTCGGCCCGCAGCTGGGCATCGGAGGCATCGCGCACGATGTCCATCACCAATCCCATCCACGAGCGCACCGGCAGCGGCGCCCCGGAGCCCTGACGCAGCAGCTCCAGGCACTCGCGCTCATACTGGCGCAGCGCTTGGCGCAGCTGCGGTACGTCCTGCTCCCGCGCGGCCGCGACCTTCGCCTGGATTTCCACGCGCGTGGGCTCGCGCGGAGCGAGCGTTTCCAGCCACATCCGCAGCGCATCGGGAGCCATCTCGGTGGCGCTGTAGATGGTGCGCTGCAGACGCGGATTCTCGGGATCGCTCTCGACCACGCCCGCGATCAGGCCCGCACGCTCGAGCTGGTCGAGCATTCGGTAGAGGCGCTTGGGATCGATCGCCCACGAGGGGCCCAAACGAGCACCCAGACGAGCACCCAGGTCGTAGCCATGGCCGGGCCGCTCCAACACGAGACCGAGGATCGCGCCCTTCAGCGGCGAGGATCCCCGCATCCAGGTGCGGTCGCCGGCGGCGCCCGCACCGTTCACGAACTCGTCATTGACAGCTCTCAAGCTCTCCGCGGACATTTGCGTCTCCCGATCGTCCCTCGCCCTCTGCGCTGCCTCTGGAACGTTACACCAAAGCACTCCCAAGTGCAGCGAACTTAAGAACCTTTCAAATAAAATGACGCCTACGTTTCTGCCCTGGAAAGTTTGCCAGGCCGGATTTCAGGACGTGTCCCCCGCCGGAGCGAGGAGTTCAGGACGTGTCCGCCGGAGCGTGGATTTCAGGACGTGTCCGCCGGCGCGAAGCCTTCCTCGCCCACGCCGACCCGCTCGAGCAGTGCCGCCGCCGCGCTAGCCGGGTCGAGACGGCGCTCGATGACCTCATCCAGCAGGCGCTCGAGCTCGGCGTCGCCTTGCAGGCGGGCTTCCAGGCGACGGCGCATGCGGGCGCTCGCCAGTGCCAGCACCTCGCCGCGCAGGTTGCGCCGGCGGCGCTCGGCGAGCTGGCCCACGTCGAGGATGTGCGCGCGATGCTCCTCCAGACGCTCCACCAGCTCCTCGACGCCGCGGCCGAGCGCGGCCTCGGTCCTGACGATCGGCACCCGCCAGCGCCGGGCGGCGTCCTCGCTCCCACGATCGAGGTTGGCGAGTGACAGCACCCCCCGGATCTCGCGCACCATCGTGTCGGTGAGCGGATGGTCGGCCTTGTTGATCACGATCACGTCGGGGATCTCCATCACCCCCGCCTTCAGCGCCTGGATCGAGTCGCCCGATCCGGGCATCAGCACGAGCACGACGGTGTCGGCGTGGTCGATAATGTCGACCTCCGCCTGCCCCACCCCCACGGTCTCCACGAACACGTCCTCGCGGCCGGCGGCGTCGAGCAGCAGCGCGGCTTGCAGCGCCGCCTCGGAGAGTCCGCCCAGCGCGCCGCGATTGGCCATTGAGCGGATGAACACACCCGGGTCGAGGAAGTGCTCGCCAAGGCGGATACGGTCGCCGAGCAGCGCCCCGTGGGTGAAGGGCGAGGAGGGATCGATCGAGAGCACCCCCACCGTGCGTCCGGCTTCGCGGCGCACGCGTGTGAGGGCACTGATCAGCGTCGACTTGCCGACGCCGGGAGGTCCGGTGAAGCCGACCACGGCGGCGCTGCCGGTGTGGGGGTAAACCTCGCGCACGAGCTGCCACCCCTCGGCACGGTTGTCCTCGACCAGCGAGATCCCCCGCGCCAGGGCGCGGCGGTCGCCGGCGAGCAGGCGTTGGGCGAGGGTGGAGGACATCCGGGAAGTATCTAGGATGCCCGCTCGTGACACGGACCCGGGACTGCTTGCGCACGTGGCGGTGGATGCGCGCCAACAACATGATCAGCCGCCACTACGCACTGCTGGGAGCGCGGTGGCTGTGGCTGAAGCTGCGCTGGCGTGGGCGCCTGCAAACCGACGGCATCTGCTTCATCTGCCCGGGCGTGCAGTTCGAGATCGGCAAGCACGCCAAGCTGCACATCGGCCGCTGGGCGTGGGTGGGACACGACAGCAAGCTGCGTGTGCACGAGGGCGAAGTCAGGATCGGCGCAAAGACGGTGATCGGACAGGAGTGCACGATCTCGGCCTTCCAACACGTCTCGATCGGGCGCGAGTGCATCATCGCCGACCGCGTGATGCTGATCGACTTCGACCACGGCATGGTTGAGGTCGAGCGCCCGATCCGCCTGCAGGGCATCTACAAGCGCGACGTGCGCGTCGGGCACAACGTATGGATCGGCTACGGCGCCTGCGTCCTGCGCGGGGTGACGGTCGGTGACAACAGCGTGATCGGCACGAGCGCGGTCGTCACCAAGGAGGTTCCCGCCAACGCGATCGTCGGCGGCGTCCCCGCGCGCGTGATCCGCATGCGCGAGTCGCCTCAGACGCTGCGCTGGGAGTGACTGCCCCGGCCTCAGCCCGCGGGGGCTTTGGCAGCTTTGGATGCCCCCGGGGAGTTGGCGAACACGCCGAGCAGGGCGCCCCCGGCGGCCGACGCCAGCGCGATCAGTGCATTCGCCGCCTGTTTGGTGGTACCGGCGTAGTAGGTGCAGCTCTTCGCTTCGCCGGGGCACGGCTGGGCGTGGATGGCGCCGAGCCCCATCAGCACCCCGAGCGCGAGCGCCACCACGAACAGCAGCAGCGGGACGAAGAGCTTCGCTTCGGATGTGATCGTCTTCACCGCCGCAAACCAGCCCGGTGCCCGCTGGGCCGCCCCCGGCGCCGCCTGCGACGCCGCGTCACCCGCGGCTTCGTGCACTTCCTTGGCAGCCCGCAGTCCCAGGTCGTCGGGGTGGTTGCCCGCTGCTTGCGTTGCCTGTTCGAGTAGATCCCGCTGCAGCTGCACCGCCTCCGCCGCCGCCGTGTGCGCCTGCCCGCCTTCGTTCACCAAAGAGATCCTCGCCATCGAGGCCAATTTGCTTTTCACCCCGGCGACCTGCCGCTCGACCTGCTGCAGCGCCTCCCTGGCGCCGGCCGCCTGCTCCGGCGTCACCCCCGCCGATCGTTGGATCTCCACGGCTTTGCTCCGCGCGGCTTCGACAGCCGCGTTGTGTGTCTTGTACCCCGCGGCTGCCGGCGTCGCTTCGCCGCCGCTGGCGAGTCGTGGGGAGGGCACGAGAATGCCGACGAGCGCACCGCTGAGGGCACCGCCGATCGCCCACAGTTCCTTCGGCACCCCGTGCCCGAGCGCCGCGATCGTACAGGCCCCGATAATGGTCACCACAAGCGCGGCGCTCACACCGACGATCGCGAACGTATAGCCCATTCCCGTCTCGTTCGCCGCTGCGTCCTGATTCCCCATCCGGGTGAGCCTCGCTTGCCCTCCGGCGACCTGCCCCGCGCTCGTTGCAGTGCTCGAAGCCGGCGACGCCAGATCGCTATGTAGAGATTGTCCCTTTCAGCGGGACGCTATTTATCACAAACCTCCTGGCGACGTCAGCCGCCGACCGTCACGCCGCCAGCAGCGCCCCGGGGTCCGCGTGGGCCGCGAGGTTGCGCAGCGCGCCGAAATCGGCCCCCGCCCCTGCCGCGAGCGCCCGCTCGACGCCGCGGCGGTGGGCCTCGAAACGCTCGCGCGCGTAGGGCACCGCGAGGCCGCGGGCGACCATAAAAGCCCAGTCGCTCGACTGCAGCGCCAGCAGCTCGCGCACCGCGGCAGCACCCGCGCTGGGGCCGGCCCGCACCACCTCGAGCTCCGCCGCGCGGGTGGCAAAGGCGATATCGGCCACCGCGGGACCTGACCAGGTCGAGAGGTCGCCGTCCGCGCCCCAGGTGCTCGCCCCCCATTCGCTGCCATCGCACCGCGCTGCCGAAGCACCGGTCGTGGAGTCCGCCGCCGTAGGGGCGCCCGCGAGTGCCCGACCCTCCCCTACTGCTCCGCCACCCCCGTGTGCGTTCGCAACGCTCTCCGGCGCCGGTTCGTGGCGCTCCAGCGCGTCGTCGAGGCGTACCAGCGGGAGACCCTGGCGCGTGCACTCCTCCACCACCGCCCCCAGCCAAGCAAGGCCCTCATACCACCAGTGGCCGAGCAGCTCCGTGTCGAGTGCGCACACCACCAAGCCGCCGCCCGGCAGTCCCGACCCGTCGCGCTCCAGCCGGCCGCGGACGGCCCCCACGAAGTCCCTCGCGTGCGTGCGCGCGAGACCCAGCGCGTGCTCGTGGTTGTAGGGGCCGCCGTCGTTGGCCCACGGGTTGTGGTGGTGGACCGTGTGGTGGTGGTAGTCGCGGTAGCGGCCGTGCGCGGGGTAGCCGCCGTCGCTCCACACTCGCGCGATCGTGGCGCGATCAATCGGCACCAGCACCACGCCGGACTCCCCCACCATGGGTTGCAGGTGGGCGGGCGCCCCCAGACCGAAGCGGCCGGTCAGCTCCACGCACACGGCGTGCACCCCCGCATCCGCCAGGGCGGGCTCCAGGCGGCTGGCGTGCGCGCACTCCGGCAGCCAGAAGCCCCCCCGCCAGCCCGTGCCGAAACGGGCGCGATGGGACTCCACACCGCTGCGCACCTGCAGCCGCAGCCCGGACTCGCTCGCCAGCAGCGGCAGCACCGCGTGGGTCGCCGCGGAGGTCCACTGCGCGTAGGGAGCGAACGCGCTCAGGATCTCGCCGCCGCGACGCTCGAAGCTCTCCAGGGCGCGTTCATAGTCCCCCCAAGAGCGCTCGACCTCGCGCGCCAGGGTGTCGTGCCCTCCCGCGCGCAGCCCGCGGGAGTCCTGGGCGTGGGTGCGACGGCGGGTGCCGCCCACAAACCGCGCGAAGCGCTCGCCCACGCCGGGCGCCTCGAGTTGGTCGCACAGCACCGGGGTGAGCGACATCGTCAGCGGCGCCCCGCGCTCCAGCAGCTCCAGCAGGGGTAGGTAGCAGGTGGCGAGCGCCTCCCACAGCCACTCCTCCCCAAACGGCCATGTCCCGAAGCCCTCGACGTAGGGCATGTGGGTGTGCAGGACGATCGCCAGCTCGCCACGCGCGCCCGTGCGACGCGGGCCCGTGCGACGCAGGCGCCCCCCGACCCCGGAGCTCCGCTCGCTGCTCGCAGGCTGTTGGTGGGAGTCGCTCACGAAGGCGCACCACCAGCCGCGGGGCAGATCACGTCCGGCACACCGCCACGAAGTCGAGCGCGCGGTCGAGGTCGGCCTGGCCGCGGGGACGCAGCGCGAAGTCGGCGGTGGAGATCGCCGGGGTGAACCAGTTGTAGAAGCGGGCGGTGAGACCCAGCCGCCGGTGCACGCTATCCCAGCCCAGCCGCAGCGCGAGCTCGTGCGCGCGCAGCTTGCGGGCATGGAAGAGGCCGAACAGCGCCACCGAGGCGAAGTGCCGACGGCAGAGCTCCTCGAACTCGTGCGCACGGTACTCGTGCACGTGCCACGGGTTGTCCGAGCGCGGCGCGCCCCGCGGCGCGAGCGTGAGCACGTTGGGGGTTGAGAGGTACACGACGCCGCCGTCACCGACCAGCCCACGGAAGTGATCGAGCGCCGACCCCGGGTCATGCAGATGCTCGATCGTCTGCAGGAACACCACCGCGTCCGCGGGCGCCGAGAAGGTTTCGATCAGCTCGCGCTCGAAGCGCAGGTTGGGACGCCGGTAGCGCGCGCGCGCGTGCTCGTGCGCCTCCGGATTGGCGTCAACTCCGACCACACTGGCGGCGCGGGCCGCAAGCACATTCGAGCCGTACCCCTCCCCGCACGCCATGTCGATCGCCCGCAGGCCCCCGACATGCTCGGCGATCCACTGGTAGACGACCAAATGACGGCGATACCAGTAGTTCTCCTCGGGCACATCGGGCAGCGTGCGCTCCCCCGTCAGCGCGAGCGGAGGCACCCCCTCCGGCTGGTTGCGCTGCAGGTATAGAGACGCCGACACCGCGCGCGAGTATATGGTCCCGGGCATGACGCCCCCGCTCACAGCCGAGGAGATCCGCGACGTCAACACGCGCTACCACGACGTCGCCGCCGACCACTACGACGCGAAGTGGGGGATCGACTTCGGCGACATCGGCCTCGAGCAGGTCGGCGCCAAGGTGCGCAAGGCCCTCGGCGAGCGGCCAGGCCACTACGAGCGGTCGCTGGAGATCGGCTCGGGGACTGGGTATTTCACGCTCAACATGATGCGCGCCGGGTTGATCGAGAAGGCCACCTGCACCGACATCTCCCCCGGGATGCTCGCCACGCTGGATGCCAACGCCAAGCAGTTGGGACTGAAGGTGAAGACCGTGAGCGCCGACGCCGAGCGCCTGCCGTTCAAAGACGGGAGCTTCGATCTCGTGCTAGGCCACGCCGTCCTGCACCACATCCCCGACCTCGCCACCGCGTTCGGCGAGCTCGCGCGCGTGCTGGCGCCGGGCGGCACGTTGATGTTCGCCGGCGAGCCCTCGCGCGCCGGCGACCGCCTCGCGAGCGTGCCCAAGCGCTTCGCCGGCAGGATTGCCCCGGCGTGGCGGGCGGCGATGCGCGCGCGCCCGGCCGGGTCGGCGAGCAACGGATCGGGTGGCTCCCCCGATGAGGGGCTAGAGAGCGTCGTCGACGTGCACGCGTTCGTGCCCGGCGAACTGCGCGAGCTCGCTCGCGGCGCCGGCCTGCAGGAGGTGCGCGTGAGCGGTGAGGAGCTATTAGCCAACTGGTTTGGCTGGACCAACCGCACCCTCGAGGCGACCGCCGAGCCGGCCGACGTGCCGTGGGCGTGGCGCCAGTACGCCTATCGCGGCTACCTCGTGCTGCAGGAGTTCGACCGCCGGCTGCTCGAGCCGCGGCTGCCCGCCGCGATCTTCTACAACCTGATGCTCTCCGCGCGCAAGGGCGACTGAGTCGCGTGCGAGCAGGCCGAGCTCCGAGCTGAGCGGGACGGGGCCGCGCGGCGCATCACGTGGTGCCGATCGGGCAACCCGACGCACCGGGTGGTACCGATCGTTACAGACCCTCGGTTCGCACGCAGCTGACGGTTCACCCCCTTAGACTCTGTCTATGACGGAGCGCCTGCACCGCGACTTCCCGCTGTTTCCGCTCGGCATCGTGGCGCTGCCCACCGAGAACGTGCCGCTGCACATCTTCGAGGCCCGCTACCGCACGATGATCGAGCAGTGCCTGGAGGAGCAGCGCGAGTTTGGGATCCTGTGGATGGCGGAGGACGAGCTCAAGCCGGTCGGTTGCGCGTGTACCGTCGAGACGGTGCTGGAGCGTCTGGAGGACGGGCGCATGAACATCCTCGCGCGCGGCACCCGTCCGTTTCGCCTCGTGGAGCGTCAGGACGACCTGCCTTACCCCGCGGGCGTGGTGGAGTTCCTCGACGAGCACGACGAGCCGGCCGACCCCGAGGTCGTGAACGCCACCCGCGAGCTGTATGCCGAGCTGGTGGAGCAGGCCACCGACAATGCCCTCTCCGAGGAGGAGATCGAGGCGCTGAACGCCTACCGCATGGCCGCCACCGTGGAGTTCGGCGCCGACGCCAAGCAGGAGTTGTTGGAGCTGCGCTCGGAGAACGCCCGCCTGCGCCTGCTGACGATGCTGTTCCGCGCCGCGATCAAGCGGATGGAGCTCGTCGAGCGCGCCCAGGCGCACGCGCGCTCCAACGGGAAGGTGCGCTTCGGGTAGGGCTCACCCCGGAAGGCCGCACACCCGTTGCGCCACTTCGAGCACGAGGTACTGCAGGTGGTGCAGGGCGGAGGGCTGCCCGGGGGAGTTGTCGGCGAAGCGCACGGTGCCTTCGGCGTCGCGCACGCGGTAGCGGAACACCGATCCTGGGCGCGGCGGCAGCGAGAGATGCTTGGATGAGGGGGTCTGAAGTTCTTCGGTGACGCCACGTGCCTGGATCAGCTGGGGGTCGCTCAGCTGGTGGGCAGCACCGCCGTTGCAGTGCACCACACCGCCTTCGTTGATCCGCACCGTCAGCTTTTCCCCACCGCCCGTGCGCGTGACCACGAACAGGTCGGGGAGTTCGACGCCCTCTCCGCAACCCGCGAGCCCACCCACGGCGGCGAGCACCGCCGCGACGAGCACCGCCGCCGCGACGCTCCTCGCGCCAGCACCACCCCTCCTCCCCCTCCTGCCCTTCCTCACGCCGACACCCCTCCTCCGCCCCCTTCTGCGCCTCCTCACGCCCACACCGCCACCCCGCCGCGACGGGGGTCGCCCGCGCCGAGCAGCTCGCCGTCGCGGCGCTGTACGGCCTGGACGCCGCCGAAGAAGAGGTTGAGGGCGTGGAAGGCGACCACCTCCCGGCCCGGCGCCGCCAGCGCCGCGAGCGGGATCCCCGGCTCGGCGTACACCGCTCCCTCCTCGTAGTGCACGCGTGGGGCACCCACCGCCTCCGTGGCGCTCATGCCGTGGTCGACGACCCCGACGATCGTCTGCAGAAGGGCCGAACGGATGCGGTTGGAGCCCGCGGAGCCCAGTACCAGCTCCACCTCGCCCGCGCCCCCCCGAAGCACCACGGAGGGGGCCATCATGCTCGGCATCCGCCGGCCCGCCGGGTGGCGGTGGAAGCCCAGCGGGTTGAGGTCCTGCTCGCCCATGATGTTGTTGACGTGGATGCCGGTGCCGGGCACCACCACGCCCGAGCCCTCGCCGTTGGTGCAGGTGACACTGCACGCGTGGCCGTCGCCGTCGAGCACGGAGATGTGGGTGGTCGCGCCCAGCTGTCCCCCGCCGCTCCTTGATGGGGCCCCCGCCCGCCCCGCGCCCCGCCGAGCACGCGCGCCGCCCGCCGCCCCGAGGCGCTCGGTCAGGAAGCGCTCCAGGAAGCCCTCCTCGGCAAGGCCCTCGACGAACTCCGGTGTGCGCTCGCCTTGGGCCGCGGCCATCGCCGCCACGATGTCATCGAGCGCGGGCGGCCCGGGGCGCCGGTCGAGCAGGCCGAGCGCGTAGGCCAGCAGCGTGCCCCCCGCCGAGGGCGGAGGGTTGGTGAGCACCTCACGGTCGCGGTAGCCCACGCGCACCGGCGTACGCGGGAGCGCCCGGTAGGCGGCGAGCGCCTCGGCGGTGATCGAGCCGCCGCGCTCACCCAGCCACTCGCTCACCGCGGCGGCGATGTCGCCCGCATAGAACGGCCCCGCGCCCTCGGCGCCCAGACGCTCGAGCGCGCCCCCGAGCTCCGGGTTGCGCAGCACCTCACCCTCGCGCAGCACGTGTCCTGCCGGTGCCCACAGCGCGGCGCACTCCGGTGTGGAGACCAGCAGCTCGGCGAGGATCTCCGCCACGTAGGCCTGCCCCGCGTTCAGCTCCACGCCGGCGCGCGCCAGCGCAGCGGCGGGGGCGGTGAGCTCCGCAAGCGGCGCCGTGCCCCACCGCGCGACGGCCTCGCACACGCCCGCGGGCGTCCCGTACACCCCGCACGAGGCGGGCCCGATGTGGAACACCTGTGCGGCGTCGCCAAACGACACGTCGATCGCGCGCAGCTCGGCGGCCGAGCCGTCGGTGGCGCGCGCGGGGGCCTCCACAAAGAAGTCGAGCAGCGCCGGCTCCCAGCCGCCGCCGGCGACCATCAGGTAGCCCCCGGCCCCCAGGCCCGTCAGCAGCGGCTCGGCCACGAACGACACCAGCATCGCCCCCACCGCCGCGTCCACCGCGTTGCCCCCTTCGCGAAGCACGCGGGCGCCCGCCTGCGCGGTCAGCGGATGACCGGCCGCCACCACCCCTCGTTCACCGGCGTTCATCCGCGAAGAGTAGAGCGCCGCCCCGATCGGGTTGTGGTTGGGACCGTCCGCGCAAGGGTGCGCCAAAACAGGGGCGGTGGACGCGGGGATTCCCCGCCCTATGGCGTGGCGCCGGCCGACCCGAGGGGGTAGGGGAGCGGAGCGAGCTGGCTCATCTTCCAGGCTCCCCCTTCGTTGCGCATCGGCATCACGTACCTGCTGCCCTTGGCCCCGTGGAAGAGGACGAAGGCGCTGTTGCCCTTGATCCGCAGGGCGACGACGTCGGCAATGGGGGTTTCGGCGTGGGCCGCGACGGAGCTCTTGGAGAACTCGGCGAGGACCCGTGCGCAGCCACCGAGCTTCGCTTGGGCGCGCCCGAGGAGCCGTTCGAGCTGCGTACGCGTGGTGGCCGCGAGGTAGGTGCACGCCGTCGACCATTCGCCCTTGGCGCGGGCCCGCAGGAAGGCGGCGAGCGCCGCACCGGCGCGTTCCCGTTCGGTGGGGGGCGCTTCGCTGCCGTAGTCGGGGATGCTGTTGTCCCCCCTCGGCGCCCGGAAGCTCGCGGCACCGCCGCCCGAGCCGCTGGGAGCGGTCGTCGTCGAGGGGTGAGGCACGGTTTCGGCGGGCTTCGCGGCGGTTGCCGGCGTGCTCGCCGTGGTCGCCGGAGTCGTCGCGGTCGCAGTCGTCGCCGGGGTCGCCGTGGTGACCGGGGTGGTCGCAACGCTCGCTGCCGGCGTCGAGGTGCCCGATCCGCCCCCGCCACACGCCACGAGGCCCACCGCCGCCATCGCCGCGGCGAGCAGCATCGCCATCACGCGCCCGCGCGTCATCGGCCTGCGCCGTCCTGCTCGTGAACCTCTCGCCTCACAGGCACGATCTTATTATCTTCGCCGCGCGGGGGGCGCAGCTTCGCAGTGCACCTCGTGCTCGCCGAGCTCGACTACCGTAGAGCGGGCTTCTTGACGTGACTGTGCCTCTCCGCCTTCCCGGCCTTCCTCTTCTCCTTGGCCTTGTGCTTGCGCTTGTGGGTGGTCTTCTTGTGCTTGGGGCACCCGGTGACCGCGATCTTCGTGGTCTGCTTGAGCTCGGCTCCGTTCTGGGCGATGAATTCGGTTGGCATCGTGAGGTTCTTCGCGGTGCAGAGGTTCCCGGCGCTCGTGAGCGCGGAGAAGGGGCCCTCGGGGAGCGTCAGTTCGAAGCTGCCGACGGGGGCGTCGGGGACGGTCTTGAAGGTGCTGCTGGTGACCCCGGCTTTGCTGATGAACGTGTCGCCGACGAGGTCGAGCGTGACGCCGTAGCCCTGCAGCACGAGGATCAGGTTCGGGAATGCTTCCGCGCCGTTTGAGACGAAGTACGCCGGGCCTTCCAACGGGACCGGGAGCAGCGGCGTGATCGCCTTCGCGTGCCCGACGACCGACGCTGCCGGGCACCCGGCGGGGTTGGCGTGGAACTGCGCGGCGGTGCACGCCTTCTGCAGCGTCGTCAACCGCGAGGGTAGCCCTTTCGGGAGTTCGACTTTGACCTGTTTGATGTTCGCCTGCGAGCCGAACGGCGCGCTTGGGTAGGTCAGTTTCACGCTCAGGCTGGCACCGTCCGCCCTCGAGGTCTTACTCGACGTGGAGACCGCGAATTTCGGTTCGAACTTCAGCGCGGCGCAGTTGGTGACCTGGAACGGCACCCCGATCGTATCCACGCCGCCTTCGCTCGATTGGATCGTCCCGGTGACTTGCATTTTGTTGCAGTTCGTCGGGTTGAACTGGAAGTCCGCGCGGGTGGTTGTCGCGTTGATGTGCTGGATTTCGAGGGGGATCCCCGCGATGCTCGTCGGGATCGCGTCGGGGGTGCCCGGCGGGTTGGAGGTAAGCGTGATCGCCGCCGTTTCCGGGTTCAGTTCGATCTTGCCCCTTACCACCACACAGTCGCACGGTGGATGGTTACTCAGCGTGTTCTCGAGATCGTAGGGGCCAGCCTTCGCGGGGACCTCGAACGTCACCCCGAACCGCGCGCACCCCGCTTCCCCGACAGTGCAGGATCCGGTGCCGTTGTAGGGGCCCGTTAGATAGAACTTCCCGCCGCTGACGGTGTAGGGCTGGTTGCCGATACCGACGCTGATCGTCGTTTCCCCGATCAGACTGTTCGGGCCGCATTTGCCTTCGTTGGCCTGCGGTTCGGGGCACAGTTCGATGTTCGGCAAGACCCCCAAGATACCCGGTGGGAGGTGCGCTTCGACGGACTGGATGTTCTGTTCGCCGTCTTTGCGGTTCATCGTCAGCGTGAACGGCGAGAACGCACCCGCCTGCAAGTTCGTCGCACCACCCGTCAGCGACGGGTTGAACGGCAGGCTCGCACCAGGACACGGGCCACCCGCAGGACCGTGTTCGATCTGGAAGCTCGAGACCGCAGTAACCGGGCCGTTGCCGTCCCACGGCGTGAAGATCGCGGTCGTCGTGTACGTCCCGCAACGCGACGGGGTCGAGAGCGGGGCGCGTTCCCCACCGAAGAAATGCAGTTGCAGTTCTTCGAACGGGAGCTCCGGGGTGTTCTCGAACGTCGTGATGATCTGCCCCAGGCCCTGGCAGGACACACCATCGATCACCTGCCCCGCCGCTTCGCACAAGCGTACTTCCCCGGCGAGCTTGATCGTGCTACCCGAGATCGGGTCTTCGACCACCAGGTACATCGCGAGCAGACTCTGAAACGGATTCGCGTCCTGAGTGGCGAGGTATACCGCGCCTTCCAGTTCGTGTTCCAACAGTGGCGTCTTGATTTTGACGGTCCCGACCTTCGACCCATTCGGACAGAAGCTCACACCCGGCTGCAACGATTCAGTCGGCGTGGGGGTGAACGTCGCGGTCTTCACACCCGGTTCGAATTCCGGGTTGAATTCTTCGAAACCGCTACCTTCCACGCCGTGGCCGATTTCGAAGCCGGCGAGGCCCTCTGAGCAAGCTTCCAACCCGTTACTGACCGACGGGTTGATATCGACACCCTCCGGCAGCGCTACTGTCGTATTACGCAACGCCGACTCCGCGAGACCTTGGGGGTTGAACGCCGCGGTCTGCGTCACGTGCACACCCACCGTCAAACCAGACGACGAACTCGCATTCGACGTATCGGGCGCAACCGAAATCGACGGCGGGAACACCAGCTTCGAGCAGCCGGTCAACTTCAGGGGGACACCGGCGGAGTTCCGGGTGATCGCTTCAGCGTGGGTCCAGTGGCCCGGTTCCTCGTAGGAGTCCATTTCGATTGTCGTGCGCAGCGGGCCATTGCAACCGGTCGGCAGCGTCAGGAACGCCTTGCTGCGGGCCGGTTCCAGTTCGAATTCGCGTTCGCCGCCCGTGGCCGTACAGGAGCCGGTCGCGTATCTGCCGGTTCCCGCTTTCACCCTAACGCACGGGGTGAGCACGCCTTTGAGCGTGAGCTTGGTGCGTATCACGGGCGCTTCCGGCGGGGCGCTTACGACAGTCGCCTGGATCGGGTAGTCGCCGCCGGCGAGCGGGCTGGCGCTGGTGAAGATCTCCGTATTCGCGTAATAAATCCCGAACTGCGCCGCGTCGCCGCGCGGCGGGACCATGTTGTAGACCGGTTCGTTGAAGTTATCGTACCCGAATACGTGCGGATCCCAGTTCAGTTCAAAGTTGCCGAGCAGCGATTCCGTTGGGCAGCCCACGCCTTCTTCGGCCTTGTGTCCCGCTCCTTCGAGCAGCTCCTGCAACGTGCACTTTTTCGGCGTTGCATTCGGGTCCCCGACCAGTCCCGGCGGCAAGTCGACCGTGAGATCCCTGAGCGTGCCGTCGGGCTCACGCAGGTACATCGAGTCGGCGTTCGCTTCCGCGCGGATGAAATGGGAGTTGAATTCAATGTTGTTGCGCACTTCGTATGGGTGCGAGCCGGCCTGCAGGTCGGGGCTGCCGTCTTCGTTGACAAACGAAAGTTCGAAGCTCTGCAGGCCGAAGCCGGGGCCCGCGGTCGCGAGCAGGCCCGCGCTCTGACTCGAGCCGGCGGCACTGGCCGCGACGATACGGAAGCGGTAAAGCAGCCCCGCCTGCAGCCCCCCCACGTTCAGGGAGACCGCGACCGGGCTGCTCCCTTCCCCGATCGCGGCCGCCTGCGGCTCACATGGAACGCTGTGTTCGTAGTGTTCGCCGGCGACCTGCCCGTACTCGTCGGCGACGCCGTATTCGATCTGGCAGGTGCTGAGCGCGGCGCCGCGCGGGTTTACCGTGCCATTCAACGTCGCGCCTTCCTTGGTGATGCCGGTAGGCATGCCGGCACTCACGGCCGGGGCGTCGCTGCCGAATACGTAGACCTTGCCGTCAGCGGGATTGGAGACGTAGATCTCGCCGGTCGAGCCGTCGACCGCAATCCCACCCTGTTCGGAGGAGCGGGAGAGTTGCCCTTGACCAAAACGCGATACGAGCGTGCCCGCGCCGTAGGTTTCGAACGACTGTGGGACGGGCTTGTTGCCGTTGGTCGCGCCGTTGTCCCACTCGGCGACGGAGGAGCCGTCGTCGGCGAAGAGGTGGCCGCTCGCGGGATCGACGGCGATCGCCACGTCGCCGGATTCATAGCCATCGACCAGACCAAGCTCCCCCAGTTGCTGGCCAAGCTTCCCCGTACACGAGCACGGGGTCGACTGACCTTCCTTGAAGATCAGATAGTCATCGCCCGTCGGACCGACCGCGAAGCCGTCGGTGTCCACTTGGCCTCCAGGTATTCCGGAGTCGTGGTCACCGGGGGATGCGTTGTGCTGCTTTGCGCTCACGTTGTTTGCGGCGGAATCGTCGAACTCTTCGACCGACACGCCCCCGGGCTCGGTGACCCCTGTCGCTACAGCACTAACGTCGGCGCGGACGGTGCCCTGGGCATCGACGGCGATCCCCAGCAGGTTTGACGTGCCGAAGCCCGTGATCTGGCTGAGGTATTCGCCGCTCGGACTGAACTTGTCGATCACGCCATGGCCCGAGTCCATCACGTAGAGGTCACCGCGGGAGGGATCCGACGGGCCGCTCGAATTGTCCACCGCAATCGCCGCCGGGGTGCCGTAGACGTTCGGGAAGGAGAACGAGCCGGCCGGCGTGGCGGCGCCCGTGAGCGCGTTGGAATGCAGCGTGGAAAATGCAGCCGGTTCGCCGTTGGCGTCGAACTTGTACACCGTGCCGGCGCCGAGGGCGCCGAGATTGGCGACGTACACATCGCCACTCGATTCGTCAATCGCGATCCCGTTCGGGTTTTCAAAGGACCCCGAGCCCGAGCCGAAGCCGAACAAGGGAGGGTGGGATTCAGCCAGCGCCGGACTGGCACCCACCGCCATCAACACGAGCGTCATGGCCACGAGCGAGACTACCGTTGGGATTCTTCTGCGGAGTATGGTCACTTGCCCGTCCTCTTGTTGGCATGAGCAGACTTCCCGGCTCGCTTACTGGGCCGCTTCACGCATCGACCTTTCTTTTTGACAAAGCCCTTCCCGCACTTCACGAGCTTTGCCTTGGACTTCACCATCGGCTTCGCTTCAACCGGCGGCGCGAGGTTGCCGATCCCGTCGAACGTCGCGCTCGGCGGAGTGCCAAAGACCGCCGGCAACGGCGGGACCGGAACACGACACGCATCCGCGGTCGTGCACGGCGGTAGTGTCACCGCAGCCGGGAAGCCGCCTTCCACACGCGCATCGTAGATTGCCTCCATCCCTTCCTGAGTGTCCTGCGGCAAGAGCGCCTGGGTGGTGTCGAAGAAGACGTCATCGCCGCTTTCGCTCGCGTCACCGAACGTCGATGGTTGGGAGCTCGAGCCCGAAGAGATCAGGTAGAGATGGCCATCCTCGTACTCGTAGACATCCGTCTGCCCGTTGGTGTCGGAGGGAACCAGCGCGTCGCGCGTTTCGAAGAAAATGCGGCCCCCGTCGGAGACGTAGCGACGAGAGCTTTCCACTCCCCCAAGGCTCAATACCGCCCCACCTCCGAGAACCGGTTGTTCGCCGGTCGGATTGCACGAGGCGCACGCGAGCCGGTTCGACGCGGCACTGTAGAGAAAGACCTCTTCGGCGTGGCCGCCATCCGCTTCCGTGGTGTCATAGCCAGTCAGGCTCCTGCCCGTATCGAACGCGAACCAGGTCCCGTCGGGCGAGGCCTGGCCGAAGCCATACAACGATTCCTCGCCTGTCGGGGGCCCGGACGCGATGAAAGTCGTCGTCCCGCCGCTCCACAGGTAGAGGTTGTCCTGCCCGGGCTGTGCTTTTTCGACGACAAGGTTGCCTTCGCTGTCGGTGTATTCCCTGCTGTTGCTTGCCAGCACGCCCCCTGCGACGAAGTACACGTCCGAGCTGTCCTTCGACCCAAGCAGCGAAACCCGGCGGACGTCGGCGGGTTCGCCACCGGCGGCGACGGTCAGGTCGCTCAGTTCGCACTGGCTCGCGCCTTCAGGCAGCACACACTCATAGAGATCCGGTTCCCCGGCCGCCGCCGTCGCTTTCGCCGTGAGCCTGCGTTCGTCGAGGAAGAAGACCTCCGCGCCGTCGGCGCTCGCAGCCTTGAATTCGCCGCCGCCGCTCGTGCCCGAGCCCCCCTGCGATTCGTCGACCTGGACGGTGCGCTGCCCGTCGATGCGGTCATACAGGGCGCCGCCGTAGGTGAAGAGGATGTGCGAGCCTTCGGCGGAGATCTCATTGTTGCCGCCACGCGCTTCCGGCAGCCCTCCCTGCGCGGCCTGGCCGTCGGGCAGCACCGTCAGCAGTCGCACGACGCCTTCATCCCATTCGTAGAGGTTTTCCACGCCGTAGGCCGCGCCTTGCGCGAGCGGCGCTTCCTCGCTGAAGAGGACATGGCTGAGGTCGGCGGAGGCGCCCCTCAGCGTGGCGTCAGAAGGGGTCACACCCGGCGGCGGCGCATTGACCAGACGGTAAGCACCGGTCGCGTTGTCGCGCACCAGCAGGTTCTGATAGCCCACCGGTTCGCCGGGCACGACCTGCAGGCCTTCGGCATTGCACGTATACCGTTCGAGCTGGCCGCCAGTTGGCTCGCTGGCGCGGGTGCTGTGGCCGTATTCGATCACGCTCGTCGAGAATTCGGCTGAGAAGATCGATGCGGGGTCTGGGCTATCGCATGTCGTTTCGGAGTATGATTCGAGCGGGCGCAGGTCCTGCGAGCTCCAGCCGCCGGCGCCGCGCGTAGCGAGATATTCGTGATAGTTACCAGACGGCGCCCCGGGCAACGGGTCGTTCACTGCGAAGCTCACCGCGTCGCCGCCGGCGGCGCTCACACCGCCCCCACGGGCCTCCACCGAGCTCTTCGTCGGCGCCGTCACCAGCTCATACGCGCGGCAATCGGGCAGCCGCGCGGAGGAACCGCCCCGGAATTCTTCGTTCGGGCAGGCGACCTGCGCGGCCGTGAGCGTCGTGAACGTCTGATCGGGGCCGACCGCGGTGCCGAGTTCGTTGGTCACCACGACGCGGTAGTGGTAGATCGTGCCAGGCGCAAGGCCGCTGACCGCAGCCCAGATCGTGTGCGCGCTCAGGCCTTCGCCACCGCTCCCTTCGGGGAAGGGCGTGCTATGACCGTACGCGCTGGTCGTGCCGTATTCAAAACGGTAGGTCGTCGGGATCCCGCCGGGGTCCGCGAGCGCACCGAGCTTCGCTTCGGAGGTGCCCACTTCCTCGGCGGCGAGCTCCTTGACGATGACCGGCGCCGTCGGCGGTACGTAGACCCAGACGCGCTGGTTGCTGGAGTCGGTCACGTAGACGCGGCCGCTCGCTTCGTCGACCGCGAACAGCGGTGCCAGGGGGAAACCCGCTGAGCCCGACAAGAAGGCGCCGGCGCCGACGTCGAGGAGCTTGGCGCCGGTCGGGCCGTACCCCACCACGTGAAAGCATTCCCCGCTCTCGCCGCCGATCTTGCCGCAGAAGTCTTCGTTGTTCATGACCATCGCGAGCACGTCGCCGTGGCCATAGAGCTCGACCGAGCGGACGCCTACGCTTTTGATCGCGTCGAGCGGTTCGTCGGCGGGGCTCAACTCCTCGATGCGGTTATCGCCACCGTCGGCCACCCACAGGTCACCCGCCGAGTTGACCGCAACACCGGTCGGTTCCTTCAGCGCGCCTTCGCCCGAGCCACCGGTGAAGGTCTGAAGCAACGTCCCTGCCGGACTGTACTCGAGCACCTCGTTTTCCCGGGGGTTGGGCACATACACGTCGCCCGCTGAGTCAGCCGCGATTTGGGGGGGATCCAGGGAGAATTCAGAGGGCCCTGCTTTGGACGTGGTCAGTGTCACCGGGAACGGAGTCCCGACCACCGCGCCGCTTTCCGGGTCATAGATCGTGATGCTGCCGGAATCTCCAAGCGAGTACAACTCGCCGTTGTTCGGGTTCACCGCGAGGCTGAGAGTGAAGCCGAAGGGTTCCCCGAACGGTGACGGCGGAGCGATCGGCTGGCCCGCAGACGTGAGCTTGACGAACGTGGGTTCTCCGTAGTTGTAGTAGCTCGAGACGAAGACGTCGCCGGCTGAGGTCGAGCCGGGGTCCCCGACGGCCACACCGATCGCGTTCTTGATGACCGTGCTGAAGCTCCCGCCGGGGACCACCGGGGGCGCTTCGGCCTGCGCCGCGGCGGCGGTGAAGAGCGCAAGGAGACCAGGGAGGACGCAGAGAGCCATCAGCCAAGTCATGATCGAGCCGCGCGAAGGCGCACCACTCCCTCCGGCATGGCGCAGGCCACGGAGCGTCGCGAGGCGCCCGATCTTCGGCGTGACGACGGCCTTCGCGGTGTGCTCTGTGGGTTTCACATTGTTCTCCTTCGTTGACGTTGTGAAGTGATAAGTCGATCGGGGGTGGGGCGTCATGCGGCCTGCTCCCGGTCGAAGGCGAGAGCACTGAGGCGCCGCGCGACCTTCCCGCCGAGTGGCGTCAGCTTCCACGCGTTGGGCTCGCCGCTCTGGTGGCCCCCACCGGTGTTCACCGCGAGACCGAGGCGCTCCAGGCGCCGCAACAGCTTGGAGATCTGACCCGGGTCGGTGACCCCAGCACTGTCAGCTACCGCCCGGTTGCTGGCAAACGGGCGCTCAGCGATGCACTCCAGCACCCGCGCAGTGCGATAAGTGAGGCGCATCTGCACCTCATCCAACGGGTCTTTCTCCACACCCACAGAAGCTCGCCCCGCGCGCGGCACCGACCGCGGCGCGGGAACGGGACGGCGCTGTTCACGGCGCGCGGCGCGCGGCCCCAGATACTGCAGCGCGATCATCCCCATCAACTCCTCCAACAACCCCGCCAACGGACGACGATCGCCACCACGCAAACGCGCGTACACCACACCAAACGCCCCACCAACCAAGCCTTCCGCCGTCACCAACGTGCACTCCTGACCACGCGACCCCTCATGCCGCCCCTCATCCAGGATCCCCGCCAAGCGCGCGAGAATCTCCTCACGGCACTCCAACACATCGGGGCCACCGTGCAGCGCCTGCACCACACAGATCCGCGCCGACACCGGCTCGCTATCGAGAAACGAAAGAATCGCCCAGAGCCCCCCGCGCACCCGCTCACGCCACGCCACACCCTCAAGTCCCGCCGCCGCGAGCTCCCGCTCGACCCGCCCGGCCACCTCATCCAGCAGCGCCACCAGACACGCCTCGCGGTTGCCAAACAAGTCATAGAACGTCCGCCGCGACACCCGCGCCCGCGTCGTGATCCGCGCCACCGACGCCTGCTCATAACCCAACTCGTCGATCACCGCCGCCGCCGCGACCAGCAACCGCGCACGCTGAATCTCATCGACCTGCACACGCGGCGCGTCCAACGGCAACCCTGGCCGCGTCAGTCCCCGCCGCCGCCGCCGCTCAACCGGCAACACCCGCTCAGACACCCGCCGACGCGAGGCCGTCCCCACACCGCCACGCACCGGAGCAGCCATCAGCAGCCACCCCTCACACGCACGGGTGACTCCGTGACCCCACACAGAGCCGACCGGAGCCCACCCCCCGCGGGGACGAAACAAACGCGGCGCAAACGCGCCCGACGAGGAGGCCTCTCGGCTAGCGCCCTAGCCGAAGAGAGAGAGAGAGAGAGAGAGATGCGACAGCGCCAAGCTGGCGCATCTAGCATCAGCCCCACGGGCCGACGCGCACATCCCCCTCATGAATCTCCCTCTAGAAACCACGCTCAAACAACTCCCTCATCGCTCTGATCCAGACCCTCTCCCACAACAACCCTGCGAGCGCTTGACGTCAACCACAAGACGGCATGACCCCAACCAGACCCTATGTACGCCAGGCTCCCAACAGCGGGGCGCTGGCCCGTGAACCCAACGTAACACTTTGCTTCGCAGATGTCAAGCCCCGAGGCGCAACCGCGGCGACCTGGACGACATCCCCAAGGACGTGCGCGAACAGATGAGCCTCACCGCCCGCGGCCGGCGCCTCGCACCCGTCGTCGGAGCGATGCGCACCTACGCCGAGGAGTAGACGGACGCTCGCTCCCGAGCCAGTATCAAAACGGCCTACCGTTTCTTGCGCTTCCCGCGCTTCCCGCGCTTCCCATGCTTGGGCTTGTGCTTGTTGCGCTTGCGCGCCTTATGCTTGTGCTTCGGGCACCCGGTGACGACTATCTTGGTGGTCTGTTTGAGCTCGGCGCCGTTCTGTGCGATGAATTCGGTTGGCATCGTGAGGTTCTTCGCGGTGCAGAGGTTCCCGGGCGCGGTCAGCGCGGAGTAGGGGCCCTCGGGGAACGTGAGTTCGAAGCTGCCGACCGGGGCGTCGGGGACGGTCTTGAAGGTGCTGCTGGTGACCCCGGTTTTGCTGATGAATGTGTCGCCGACCAAGTCGATTGTGACGCCGTAGCCCTGCAGCACGAGGATCAGGTTCGGGAATGCTTCCGCGCCGTTTGAGACGAAGTACGCCGGGCCTTCCAACGGAACCGGGACCAGCGGCGTGATCGCCTTCGCGTGCCCGACGACCGACGCAGCGGGGCACCCAGCGGGGTCAGTGTGGAACTGCGTGGCGGTGCACGCCTTCTGCAGCGTCGTCAACCGGGACGGCAGCCCTTTCGGTAGTTCGACTTTGACCTGTTTGATGTTGGCCTGGGATCCGAACGGTGCGCTCGGGTAGGCCAGTTTCACGCTGAGGCTGGCACCGTCCGCCCGGGAGGTCTTGCTCGACGTGGAGACCGCGAATTTTGGGGCGAACCCCAGGCTCCCGCAATTCGTGACCTGGAACGGCACCCCGATCGTGTCGACACCGCCTTCACTGGAGTGGATCGTCCCGGTGACTTCCATCTTGTTGCAGTTCGTCGGGTTGAACTGGAAGTCCCCGCGCGTCGTCGTCGCGTTGATGTGCTGGATTTCCAGAGGGATCCCCGCGATGCTCGTCGGGATCGCGTCGGGAGTCCCCGGTGGGTTTGAGGTGATCGTGAGCGCCGCGGTTAGGGGGTTGATTTCGATCTTGCCCCTTACCAGCACACAGTCACACGCCGGGTGGTTGGTCAGCGTGTTCGCGAGGTCGTAGGGGCCGGCCTTGGCGGGGACCTCGAACGTCACGCCGAACCGCGCGCACCCCGCTTCACCGACGGTGCAGCCCCCGGTCCCGTTGTAGGGGCCCGTGAGATAGAACTTCCCGCCGCTGACGGTGTACGGCTGGTTGCCGACACCGACGCTGATCGTCGTTTCTCCGATCAGGCTGTTCGGGGCGCATTCGCCGAGGTTCGCCTGCGGTTCGGGGCACAGTTCGATGTTCGGCAGGACCCCCAAGATGCCTGGTGGAAGGTGCGCTTCCACGGACTGGATGTTCTGTTCGCCGTCTTTACGGTTCATCGTCAGCGTGAACGGCGAGAACGCACCCGCCTGCAGGTTCAACGCGCCGCCCGTCAGCGACGGGCTGAACGGCAGGCTCGCCCCGGGGCACGGGCCGCCAGCGGGACCGTGTTCGATCTGGAAACTCGAGACCGCGGATACCGGGCCGTTGCCGTCCCACGGCGTGAAGATCGCGCTCGTCGTGTACGTCCCGCAACGCGACGGGGTGGACAGCGGGGCGCGTTCCCCACCGAAGAAGTGCAGTTGCAGTTCTTCGAACGGGAGATCGGGGGTGTTCTTGAACGTCGTGATGATCTGCCCCAACCCCTGACAGGACACACCATCGATCACCTGCCCCGCCGCTTCGCAGAGCCGCACTTCCCCGGTCAGCTTGGTCGTGCTACCCGACACCGGGTCTTCGACCATCAGGTACATCGCGAGCAGACTCTGGAACGGGTTGGAGTCCTGGCTGGCGAGGTACACCGCGCCTTCCAGTTCGTGTTCCAACAACGGCGTCTTGATTTTGACGGTCCCGATCTTCGACCCATTCGGACAGAAACTCACACCCGGCTGCAACGCTTCCAACGGCGTTGGGGTGAACGTCGCGGTCTTTACACCCGGTTCGAATTCCGGGTTGAATTCTTCGAAGCCGCTACCGCCCACACCATGGCCGATTTCAAAGCCCGCCAGGCCCTCCGAGCACGCTTCCAACCCATTACTAACCGACGGGTTGACATCGACACCCTCCGGCAACGCCACCGTCGTATCACGCAACGCCGACTCCGCGAGACCAGCGGGGTTGAACGCCGCGGTCTGCGTCACGTGCACACCCACAGTCAAACCAGACGCCGAACTCGCATCCGAGGTATCAGACGCCACCGAAATCGACGGCGGGAACACCAACTTCGAGCAACCACTCAACTTCACCGGGACACCGGCAGAGTTGCGCGTGATCGCTTCCGCATGAGCCCAATGACCAGGTTCCTCATAGGAATCCATTTCGATCGTCGCGCGCAACGGGCCGTTGCAAACGGTCGGCAGCGTCAGGAACGCCTTACTGCGGGACGGTTCCCGTTCAAATTCGCCTTCGCCGCCGGTAACCGTGCAGGCGCTGTCCGCGTATTTGCCGGTTCCCGCTTTCACCCTCGCGCACGGGGTGAGCACGCCTTTGAACGTCAACTGGGTGCGCAGCGCCGGCGCTTCCGGCGGGGCGCCCACGACCGTCGCCTGAATCGGATAGTCGCCACCGGCGAGCGGGCTGGCGCTGATAAAGATCTCCGTATTCACGTAATAAATCCCGAACTGCGCCGCGTCGCCGCGCGGCGGCACCATGTTATAGATCGGTTCGATCCATTTGTCGTAGCCAAATACGTGCGGGTCCCAGTTCAGTTCAAAGTTGCCGAGCAGCGATTCCGATGGGCAACCCCCGCCTCCATTGCTTCCGCTTTCGTGTTCTTCATGTCCTTCGAGCAGCTCCTGCAACATGCACTTTTTGGGCGTGGCGTTTGGATCCCCGACCAGCCCCGGCGGCAGATCGACCGTGAGGTCCCTGGGTGTGCCGTCGGGCTCGCGCAGGTACATCGAGTCGGCGTTCGCTTCCGCATGGATGAAATGGGAATTATATTCCAGGTTGTTACGCACTTCGTAAGGGTGCGAACCGGCCTGCAGGTCGGGGGTACTGTCTTCGTTTACGAAAGAGAGTTCGAAACTCTTCAAGCCGAAGCCCGAGCCCACGGTCGCAAGCAGGCCCGCGCTCTGACTCGAACCAGCGGCATTCCCCGCAACGATACGGAAACGATAGAGCAGACCGGCCTGCAGCCCCCCCACATTCAGGGAGACCGCGACCGGGCTGCTCCCTTCCCCGAGCACGGCCGCCCGCGGTTCACAGGGAACGCTATGTTCGTAGAGTTCGCCGGCGACCTGCCCGAACTCATCAGCCACCCCATATTCGACCTGGCAACTGCTGAGCGCGGCGCCGCGCGGGTTCACCGTACCGTTCAACGTCGCGCTTTCCTTAGTGATATCGGTTGGCGCACCGGCGCTCACGGCGGGGGCGTCGCTGCCGAACACGTAGACCTTGCCGTCGGCGGGATTGGAGACGTAAATCTCGCCGGTCGAGCCGTCGACCGCGATCCCACCCTGTTCGGAGGAACGGGAGAGCCGCCCTTCACCGAAACGCGACACGAGCGTACCCGCACCGTAAAACCTGTTCGCAGCTGGGACGGGCTTGCTACCATTGAGCGCGCCGTTGTCCCACTCGGCGACAGAGGACCCCTCGTCGGCGAAGAGGTGACCACTCGCGGGATCGGCGGCGACCGCCACGTCACCGGATTCGTAGCCGTCGACCAGGCCGAGCTCCCCCAGCTGCTGGCCGAACTTCGCCGTACACGAGCAGGTTCCTCCTCCCTCACCTTCCTTGAAGATCATATAGTCATCGCCCGTCGGACCGACCGCGAAGCCGTCGGTGTGCGCTGGGTGGTAGGGTATTCCGGAATTGTGGTTCCCAGGGCCGGAGTTGTGCTGCTTCGCGCTTACGTGGTTTGCGTCGGAGTCGTCATACTCTTCGACCGACACGCCGTTGGCAAAGAGGACCCCTGTCGCCACACCGCTGGCGTCGGCGCGGACCGTGCCCTGCGCATCGACGGCGAGCCCCAGCAGTTCATGTTCGGCGGAGCCGGTAGCCGGTTCGAAGCCTGCTATCTGGCTGAGGTATTCGCCGCCTGGGCTGAACTTGTCGATCACGCCGTGGCCCGCGTCCATCACGTAGAGGTCACCGCGGGATGGATCCGACGGGCTGGTCGAATTGTCTACCGCGATCGCCGCCGGGGTGCCGTAGACGTTCGGGAAGGAGAAAGAGCCGGCCGGAGTACCGGCACCGGTGAGCGCGTTCGAGTGCAGCGCGGAGAATGCAGCCGGTTCGCCGTTCGCGTCGAACTTGTACACCGTGCCGGCGCCGAGGGCGCCGAGATCGGCGACATACACATCGCCGGTCGCTTCGTCGACCGCGATCCCGTTCGGGTTTTCAAAGGACCCCGAGCCCGACCCGAAGCTGAACAAGGGAGGGTGGGATTCCGCCAGGGCAGGGGACGCGCCCGCGCCCATCGCCACGAGCAGCGTGGTTGCAAGCGATGCCGCCATCGAGAAGGTCTTAGAACGCATGATCAGTGGCCTTTCCTGTTTGCATGGGCGGCTTTCCCCGCTTTTCGCGCCTGCTTTTTGACGCACCCGGTCTCCCCCTTGACCTTCTTCCTGACGAACCCCCGCTTGCACACAACGGGCTTGGCCCTGGGCTTCACGATCGGCTTCGCTTCAGCTGGCGGCGCCAGGTTGCCAATCCCGTCGAACGTCGCGCTCGGCGGAGTGCCAAAGACCGCCGGCAACGGCGGGACCGGAACACGACACGCATCAGCGGTCGTACACGGCGGTGATATCACCGCGGCCGGGAAGCCGCCTTCCACACGCGCATCGTAGATCGCCTCCATCCCTTCCTGGGTGTCCTGCGGCAAGAGCGCCTGGGTCGTGTCGAAGAAGACGTTATCGCCGCTTTCGCTCGCGTCACCGAACTGCGACGGGTGGGAGCTCGCGCCCGAAGAGATCAGGTAGAGGTGGCCATCCTCGTACTCGTAGACATCCGTCTGCCCGTTGGTGTCGGAGGGCACCAACGCTTCCCTGGTCTGGAAGAAAAGGCGGCCCCCGTCGGAGACGTAACGACGAGACCTTTCCACCCCCCCAATGCTCAATTCCGCCCCACCGAGGACCGGTTGTTCACCGGTCGGATTGCAGGAGGCACAGGCGAGCCGGTTCGACGCGGCGCCGTAGAGAAAGACCTCATCGGCGGGTGGGCCTCCCGCCGGGTGACTGTTGTCATAGCCAGTCAGGCTCCTGGATGATCCGAACGCGAACCAGGTCCCGTCGGGCGACACCTGCCCGTAGCCGTCGAGCGATTCCTCGCCCTCGGGGGGCCCGGACGCGATGAACGTCGTCGTCCCGCCGCTCCACAGATAGAGGTTGTCCTGCCCGGGCTGCGCTTTTTCGAGCACCGTTCCGCCTCCGCTGTCGGTGTATTCCCTGCTGTTGCTCGCCAGCACGCCTCCCGCGACGAAGTACACATGCGAGTTGTCCTTCGACCCAAGCGGCGAGACCCGAAGGACGTCCGCGGGTTCGCCGCCGGTGGCGACAGTCAGGTCGCTCAGTTCGCACTGGCTCGCGCCTTCGGGCAGCACACACTCATAGAGATCCGGTGCGCCGGCCGCCGCCGTCGCTTTTGCCGTGAGCCTGCGTTCGTCGAGGAAGAAAATCTCCGTGCCGTCGGCGCTCGCGGCCTCGAAATCGCCGCCACCGCTGGCGCCCGAGCCCCGCTGCGATTCGTCGACCTGGACGGTGCGCTGCCCGTCGATGCGGTCATAGAGGGCGCCGCCGGAGACGAAGAGGATGTGCGAACCTTCGACGGAGATCTCATTGTTGCCGGCATGCGCTTCCGGCAACCCTCCCTGCACGGCTCTTCCTTCCGGCAGCCATGTCAGCAGTCGCACGGCGCCTTCGTCCCATTCATAGACGTTTTCCACGCCATAGGCCGCGCCCTGCGCAAGCGGCGCTTCCTCGCTGAAGACCACATGGCTGAGATCAGCCGAGGCACCAATCAACGTCGCGTCAGAAGGAGTCACACCCCGTGGCGGCGCGTTGACCAGACGGTAAGCACCGGTCACGTTGTCACGCACCAGCAGGTTCTGATAACCCACCGGTTCGCCCGGCACGACCTGCAAGCCTTCGGCATTACACGAAGACCGATCAAGCTGGCCGCCGGTCGGCTCGCCAGCGCGGGTGTTGTGACCGTATTCGGTTACGCTCGCCGAGAACTCGGCTGAGAAGATCGATGAGGGGATTGGGCTATCGCATGTCGTTTCGGAGTAGGATTCGAGCGGGCGCAGATCCTGCGAGCTCCATCCCCCGGCGCCGCGCGTCGCGAGATATTCGTGATAGCCCCCCGACGGCGCACCGGGCAACGGGTCGTTCACTTCGAACGCCACCGCGTCTCCGTCGGCGGCGCTCACGCCGCCCCCACGGGACTCCACCGAGTTCTTCGTCGGCGCCGTCACGAGCTCATAGGCGCGGCAATCAGGCAACCGCGCGGAAGAACCACCCCGGAATTCTTCATTCGGGCAAGCGACCTGCGCAGCAGTGAGCGTCGTAAACGTCTGATCGGAGCCGACCACAGTGCCGAGCTCGTTAGTCACCACGACGCGGTAGTGATAGGTCGTGCCAGGCACAAGACCGCTCACCGCACCCCAAACCGTGCGCGCACTCAACCCTTCACCACCGCTCCCTTCAGGGAAAGGCACACTCTGACCATACGCGCTGGTCGTACCGTATTCAAAACGAAAAGTTGTCGGGATCCCACCCGGGTCCACGAGCGCACCCAGCTTGACTTCAGAGACGCCCACTTCCTCAGCGGCGAGCTCTTTGACGATGACCGGCGCCGTCGGCGGCACATACACCCACACACGCTGGTTGCTGGAATCGGTCACATACATACGGCCGCTCGCTTCGTCGACCGCGAACAGCGGCGGCAGGGGGAGGGCGCTTGCCGAGCCCGATCCGAACGCGCCGGCGCCGACATCAAGGATCTTGGAACCTGTCGGGCCGTACCCCACCACGTGAAAGCATTCCCCGCTTTCGCCTCCAATCTTCCCGCAGAAGTCTTCATTGTTCATGACCATCGCGAGCACGTCACCGTGGCCATAGAGCTCGACCGAGCGCACACCTTCGCTTTTGATCGCGCCGAGCGGTTCGTCGGCCGGGCTCAACTCCTCAATGCGATTGTCGCCACCATCGGCCACCCACAGATCACCCGCCGAGCTGACCGCGACACCAGTCGGTTCTTTCAGCGCACCCCCGCCCGCGCCACCAGTGAAGGTCTGAAGCAACATCCCTTCCGCACCGTACTCGAGCACCTCGTTTTCCCGAGGGTTGGGCACATACACATCGCCGGCTGAGTCAGCAGCGATCTGGGGGGGATCCGCGGCGAATTCCAAGGACCCTTGGGGTCCCGGGGTCAGGGTCACCGGGAACGTCCCAATCACCGCGCCGCTTACCGGGTCATAAGTCGTGATACTGCCGGAAGCTCCAAGCGAGTACAACTCGCCGTTTTTCGGGTTCACCGCGAGGCTGACACCGAAACCAAAAGGTTCCCCGAACGGCGACGGCGGAGTAATCGCCTGGCCCGCCGACGTGAGCTTGACGAACGTGGGTTCCCCGTAGTTGTAGACGCTCGAAACGAAGACGTCGCCAGCGGAAGGCGAGCCGGGAGACCCGACAGCCACGCCGAGCGCGTTCTTGACGACCGTGCTGAAGCTCCCGTCAGGGACCACCGGGGGCGGCGCGGCCTGCGCCACGGCGGCGGCGGACAACGCGAGAAGACCAGACAGGACACAGAGAACCATCAGAGAAGTCACGATCGAGCCGCGCGAGCGCGCACCACTCCCTGAAACACGGTGCAGGCCACCGAGCGACGCGAAGCGACCGGTCTCTGCTGCGACGGCGGGCTTCGCGATATGCGCTGTGGGTTTCACGTTGTCTCCTTGAGTGAGGTTGCGATGCCGATGGTGCGCGCTGAATTTGGCGGCATGCCTGCCAGTGAGCTGTTGTCGGGGTGGCTTGAACCCACGCGCTGGGCGACCTCGCGCCCAAGCGCGGTCAGCGTCCACGCGTTCGCCTCGCCCCGGGCGTGCCCGTTGCCGCTGTTGACCGTGAGAGCGAGGCGCTCCAGGCGCGCGAGCAGCTTGGAGATCTGGCCCTGGTCGGTGATGCCCGCGCGCTCGGCGACCATCCGGTTGCTGATCCCCGGCGCCCCCGCGATGCACTCGAGCACCTGCGCGGTGCGATACGTCAAGCGCATCCGGACCTCCCCCAACGGGTCACGCCGCGCCGGCAGGAACGCCGACGGTCCGTGCCTCGATGCCGATGCCGGCCCGGGCGCCAGGCGGCGTTGCTCACGACGCGCCGCCCCGGGCCCCAGGTAGGGCAGCACGATCATTCCCGTCAATTCGCCGAGGAGATCCGTGAGCGGCCGGCGCTCACCGCGCGCCACACGCGCGTACACGATCCCGAATGCCGCGCCCACCAAACCCTCCGCCGTCAACGGCGAACAATCCGCCGCGCGCGCACTCTCACCGCGAGCCTCATCGATCGCCCCGGCCAGGCGCGCAAGGACCTCCTCGCGACGCGCGAGAACCGACGGACCGCCCTGCTGCGAATGCACCACACACACCCGCGCGAGCGCCGGCTCACGATCAAAGAACCCCAAAATCACCGACAGGCCGCCACGCACACGCTCACGCCACGACAGCCCGTCAAGGCCCGCCTCGACGAGCTCCCGCTCCAGCATCCCGAGGACATCGTCGAGCAGCGCCGCCAGGCACTCCTCACGGTTCTCAAACAGCTCGTAGAAGGTGCGCCGCGACACCCGCGAGCGCTCGGTGATCTGCGTCACCGTCGTACCCGCGTAACCCAACTCCTCAAGCGCCGCCACCGCCCCCGCCAACAGCCGCGAGCGCTGAATCTCGACCAGACGCCCCTCCGGCGCCGCCAACCGCTCAGGTACCTGCGCACGCCGCCGGGCACCAAGCGACACACCCGACACCGACGCACCACGCGACGACAGGCCACGCGACACACCGGACACCGACGAGCCACGCGACTCAGCGCGCGCCCGGGGAGCCGCCGCGGTCCGCGCGCGCACCGCTACACCACCCCCCGCGACATCGAGAAACCCCGCTCTCCAAAAGGAGAACCGGGGCGGCGCGAAAACGCCAAACGACGAAGGCCGGGGGCTAGCCCCCTAGCGGAAGAGAGAGAGAGAGAGAGAGAGATGCGTCAGGCAGCTGACGCATCTAGGTACACGCCCCGAATGGGTCGCGCACACCCCTGCTGTGTATCTCTCTCTAGAAACCACGCTGACAAACTCCCTCATCGACGACCCGATCCCTCTCCCACCACGCTGGCCCTGCGAGCGCTTACGTCAACCACAAGGTGGGATGACCCAACCAGACTCTATGTATGCCCGCCAACCACACCGGTTGACTATGACCCCGTCATCATAACCACACAGTGCACGACTTGTCAATACCCCTGCCGCGGGCACGGGCGGTTGCGGGCAGACGACTTGTCAATACCCCCGCCGCAGACGCGGGCCGTCGCGGGCAGACGACTTGTCAATACCCCTGCCGCAGACACGGGCCGTCGCGGGCATGGATGCCCGCGCCCACCCGCGTGGGGAGACACACTCACCCGCGCGGATGCGCCCCCCATACCCATACCCGGACCGAGCGCCCCGCGCTCGGATCGAGCCCTCAGCCTCGGGGCATGAACTCCGGGACGTCCAGCTCCACGGCGGCGCTGCCGCCGCGGCGCTCGCGCCTGCCGCTGCCGCTGGTGCGCTGTACGCGTGGCTCGCCCGCCGGCTCCTCCAGGCGACCGCGCCCGGCCCAGCGGTCGGAGCGCTCCTGCTCGTAGCCTGTGGCGACGACCGTCACCCACACCTGGTCTTCCAGCTTCTCGTCGACCATCGCGCCGAAGATGATGTTGGCGTCCGGGTGCGCCGCCTCGGAGACCGCCTTGGCGGCCTCGTTGACCTCCCACAGCGACAGGTCTCTGCCGCCGGTGATCGACAGCAGGATCGAGCGCGCGCCCTCCATCGAGGTTTCCAGCAGCGGCGAGGCGACGGCCTGTATCGCGGCCTCTGTCGCGCGGTGCTCGCCGCCGGCGCCCATCCCGATCCCCAGCAAAGCGTTGCCGGCGCCGCTCATGATCGTGCGCACATCGGCGAAGTCGAGGTTGATCAGGCCCGGCAGCGTCACCAGGTCGGAAATCCCCTGCACGCCCTGGCGCAACACGTCGTCGGCAACGCGGAAGGCATCCACCATCGAAGTCTGCTTGTCCAGCACGCTCAACAGGCGGTTGTTCGGCACCACGATCAGCGTGTCCACCTCTTCGGCCAGCGCCTTGATGCCCTGCTCGGCCGCCTCGGCGCGCCGCGAGCCCTCGAAGCCGAACGGCTTGGTGACGATCGCGACCGCCAGCGCGCCCACTTCGCGGGCGATCCGCGCGATGATCGGCGCCGCGCCGGTGCCGGTGCCGCCGCCGGCGCCCGCGGTGATGAAGATCATGTCCGAGCCCTTCAGCAGCGCCTTCGCGCGGTCGTAATCCTCCATCGCCGCGGCCCTGCCGAGGTCGGTGTCCGAACCCGACCCCAGGCCGCGCGTCAACTCGGCGCCAATGTGCAGGGTGATGTCCGCCGTCGACTGCTGCAACGACTGCAGGTCGGTGTTGATCGCGAGAAACTCCACGCCCGCCACCTCGGCCTCGACCATACGGTTGACGGCGTTGACGCCGGCGCCGCCGACGCCCACCACGCGGATCACGGGGTGGATCACCGGCTGGCCGCCGGACATCACGGCGCCTCCCGCGGGGCGTGATTCCTCACGCGCGTACACGTCCACCGGCGGTGGATTCTCGCTCGCGGCCGCCCCTGCCGCCCCTGCTGCCGTCGCGGCGGTGGGGCGCTCCATCACGTTGGCGGGGATCTCCGCGGAAAACACGTTGCGCAGGCGCTCGCGCGGGCTGGGGATCTGCGGGGAGTCGTCCTCCTCCTCGATCCGCTCCCGCTTGGCGGCCCGCTGCTTGACAACCGGTTGCTCCTCTGCGGCCGCTGCCGTCGATCGACCCTCGGCGCGCGGCTGCTCGGGCTCCCGTGCGGAGGACTTTTCGGCTGGCTCCTTCGCGGTGGGCTCCTTCGCGGAGGGCCCCTTCGCGGAGGGCTCCTTCGCGGCGGGCTGCTCGAGCTCCTTGGCCTGTTCCTCCTCGGTCTTGCTGAACAGCGCCGCCAGCGGACCCTCCCGCATGCTGGCGCGTTTACTCTGAGCCATGAGCAACTACCTCCTGGGGGGCCTCGGCGGCGGCGGGCGTGCCTTCGGAGACGACCGCGGGAGCGGCCTGGGCCACAATTGGCCCCCGCCGCGCGGCGATCTCGGGAGAGCCGTGCGCCAGCACCTCGTGCGCGAGTTCGCGGTATGACTGCGCCGCCACACCCTCGGGCTCGTACTTGAGCACCGACATGCCCTTCACCGGCGCCTCGGCGAAGCGCACCGTCTTGCGGATGCGCGAGGCAAACACGCGGTCGCCGAAGTTCTCTTCGAGGATCTCGATCGCCTCTTTCGCGTGGATCGTGCGTGAATCGACCAACGTAGGAAGGATACCCTCGATGTCGACGTCCGGATTGAGGTTCTCGCGAATCATCGCCAGGGTGTTCTGCAGCTGGATCAAGCCGCGCATCGACAGATACTCGCACTGCACGGGGACGATCACCTTGTCGGCCGCCGTCAGCGCGTTGATCGTCAGCAGCCCGAGGCTCGGGGGCGTGTCGATGCAGATGAAATCGTAGTCCTCGCGGATCGGCTCGAACGCCTTCTGCAGCGAGCGCTCGCGGCCGATCATCGTGGACATCGCGATCTCCGCCCCCGCCAGGTCGATCGAGGCGCACGCGATGTCCACCTCGCGCCGGCGGACCACCTCGCGGATCGAGGTTTTGTGCACCAACACGTCGTACATCGATTTCTCGAGCGTGTCGGGGTCGATCCCCTGCGACATCGTCAGGTTGCCCTGGGGGTCCATGTCCACGCACAGCACACGGTGCCCCTCCTCGGCGAACGCGGCCGCGAGGTTGAGCGTGGTGGTCGTCTTGGCCACCCCGCCCTTTTGGTTGGCGAACGCGATGACCTTTGCCCTTGGTTGCACGGCGGGCTCCGATGCTCGAATGTTGGGGTCTGAAAGAAGAGGGGCTCGGCTCGCCGGCCTTCGGCCGACTGCGCCACCCTCTTTGCTCTCGTCGTGAGTATTCGCACGCGGTGGTCGGATTCCTGCACGGTTACGATCCCCCCGTGCCACCGGCCAACGCCCAGCCAAGCCGGTCCCGGCCGGCGAAACGCTCGCGCGGTGCCCGCGCGTCCACGAAGACCCCCGCTCTCGCGGTGCGGCTGCGCGGCAAGAGCGTCTGCATCTGCGCCGGCCCGGGCGGCGTGGGCAAGACGACCACGGCGGCAGCGCTCGCGTTGGGGCTGGCGCGTGAAGGGCAGCGCGTGGCGGTCGTGACGATCGACCCCGCGCGGCGGCTGGCGAGCGCACTCGGCGTCGACGAGCTCGACAACGAGCCACGGCGGATCGAGCCGGCGCTGCTGGCCGCACAGGGGATCGAGCTACGAGGAGAGCTGTGGGCGACGATGCTCGACTCCAAGCGCACCTTCGACGCCCTGATCGGCCGCATCGCCCCCGACGAGCGGGCCCGTGACGAGGTGCTCGCCAACCGCATCTACCAGGAGATCTCAGGCGCCGTGGCCGGCACACAGGAGTTCAGCGCGATCGCCAAGCTGTACGAGCTGCACCGCGAGGGGCGCTTCGACACGATCGTGCTCGACACCCCACCGGCGCGCAACGCGCTGGACTTCCTCGACGCGCCGATGCGCATGACGCGCTTCCTGGAGGGCCGCTCGGTGCGGATGTTCCTCGCCCCCGGCAACTTCGCCGCGCGCCTCGTCGGCCGCGGCAGCAGCCTGGTGCTGTCGGTGTTCTCGCGCTTCACCGGCGTCGACTTGATCGGCGAGCTGTCGGGCTTCTTCGGCGCGCTCGCCGGGATGCTCGACGGCTTTCGCGAGCGCGCCCGCGTGGTCGATCAGCTGCTGCGCGACCCCGCCACCGCCTTCCTGCTCATCACCTCGCCCGAGCCCGAGCCGGCGCGCGAGGCGCTGTTCTTCGCCGAGCAGCTGCGCGCCGCGGGGATGGCGCGGGTGGGGCTGATCGTCAACCGCGTCCACCGCGACGGCCTGGAAGGGCACTCCCCCGCCGAGGTGCAGGCGCTGCTGGCCGGCGAGCTGGGCGAGCGCCTCGCCACGCGCGTGGCGGGCAACCTCGCCGACTTCGACGTGCTCGCGCGGCGCGACCGTGCGACCGTCGAGCGGCTCGCTCGGGCGCTGGAGGATCCCGCCCCGATCCTCGTGCCCCACCTAGACGGTGACGTGCAGGATCTCGCCGGTCTCGACTTCGTCGCTCGGCACCTGTTTTCTTGACGGCCCCCGCCGCGCCTTGATCGGCCCCTGCTGCGTCGGTTCCTGCGAGGACAGCAGCGAGTCGGCACGACGCACGAGATCGGGGGGCAGGTGGCCGCTCAGCACGTCTCGCAGCACCGCCCGCAGATGGCCGGCGAGCTCCGCCACCAGCGCATCGCAGCTCGCGTGCTCGACGGCGGCGCCAGTGATCACCTCGTGCTCCAGCGCCACCCCCCTCAGCACCCGCCGCGTCAAGCCGGCGCGCTCCTCGGGCACGGCACACAGCGCCGCCAGCCGGCCGGCGAGCAGTCCGCTGGCCGGACCCTCCGGCTCCAGCAGCGCCCGCAGCGCCAGCAGGTGGTCGCTCAACGCCTCCAGTTCCGAGGAACGTTCGCAGCCCATCTCGAAGCGTGCCAGCGCCCACGCCAGCTCGGGGCGGCCGATCGCCGGCGCGCGCGTGTGGGCGAGCTCGGGCGCCACCACACCCATGCCGTGCAGCGTCTCGATCAGCGCCACCTCACCGGCGTTCGTGAAAGCCGTCGCGTCCAACCGCGCGAGCGCGCGGCGCAACCGCTCCCCGTCGAGCCCGAAGTCGGTGCGCTCGGCGAACACCTCCTCCAACACCGTCCTGAGCACCACGGTCGCGCGCGAGCGCCGATCGCCCCGGCCGATCCGCACGTCGTGCTGGAGCAGGTAGCGGTCGAGCCCCTGCAGGCATTCCAGCAGCCGCTCCGCCGCCGCGCAGCTCTCCAAGCTCGCCAGCCCCTGCCAGCGCTCGCGGATGAACACCTCGGTCAGCGGCCGGTAGCAGTACAGCTGGGCGCCTCGTTCCTGCCCTCGTCCCCGCGCGGAGTGCGACTCGAGCTCGAACGGCACCTCCGCGCCGGCCTCCAGCTCGGCCTGCAGGTACGCCGCGGCCGCGTCCACGAAGTTCGTTATGGCCGTCTCGAGCTGGTGGGAGCGCACGGGTGGCTGTTCGCCGGCGCCCCCGGGGCTCCTGCTCCGCGCAGCGGGCGTTGCAGACTCAGGCGACCGCGACCCAGGAGGGCGAGCACGACCCAGCGCAACCGCCGCTCAGGCGACCGCGGCTCACGCGACGGCGGCGACAGGCGTCCCCGCGAAGACCGCGGAGCTCCTCCTGTCCTCGCAGCCCTGCACGATCCAGCGCTCGCCATAGACGCGCATGCCGTCGATGATCGGCAGCAGCGCGGTGCCCTTCTCGGTGAGCGCATACTCCACGCGCGGGGGCACCTCGGAGAAGGTTTGCCGTGCGACGATCCCCTCCTCCTCGAGCGCCCGCAACCGCAGCGACAGCGTGCGCGGGCTGATCCCCTCCAGCGAACGCTCCAGCTCGCAGAAGCGCGAGCGGCCCTCGGCCAGCTCGCGGATCAACAGCAGCGTCCACTTGCCGCACACGATCTCCGCCGTGCGGCACACCGGACATGTCTCATCTGTAGCCACCCCTTCACTTTACCAAATGAAGTGTTAGAGGGCCTACGCGACAGTGAGCGAGGGCCGGCTGCCCGGGGCGGGCGCAGCGGGCTGAGTGGGCGCCGCGGGCTGAGGAGCAGCCGAGCCGGCGGGCGGGACGCCGCGCTGCTCCTGCGCGGAGGCGACGTCCTCCATCGTGGTGCCGCGACGGCCGTCGGCCTGCACCAGCAGCTTGAAGTCGTGCGGGCTGGAGGCCACGCGCAGCGCGTCCTCCACGGTGACCCGCCCGGCCTTGAGGTGCCCGAAGAGGGCCTGGTCGAAGGTCTGCATGCCGTAGTAGCCGCCCGCGGTGATGACCTCGTGCAGCTTGCCGGTTTGGGCGGGGTCGACGATCATGTCGTGAGCGCGGCCGGTCATCCGCAGGATCTCGCACACCGCCACCCGGCCACCGTCGGCGCCCGGCACCAGGCGCTGGGAGATCACGCCCTTCACCGTGCCCGCGATCATCGAGCGCGCCTGCGCGTGCTGGTGGGGCGGGAAGAAGTCGAGCATCCGGTTGATCGACTCGGTGGCGTCCACCGTGTGGATCGTGGAGAGCACGAGGTGGCCGGTCTCCGCCGCCGACAGTGCGGTCTGGACGGTCTCGTCGTCGCGCATCTCCCCCACCAGGATCACGTCGGGGTCCTGGCGCAGCACGCGCCGCAACGCGCGCTTGAACGAGGCGGTGTCCATCCCCACCTCGCGCTGGTTGATCACCGAGCGCTTGTCGCTGTGCACGAACTCGATCGGGTCCTCGATCGTGACGATGTGCTTGGACATCGTCTCGTTGATGTGGTCGATCATCGCCGCCAGCGTCGTCGACTTGCCCGAGCCCGTGGTACCCGTGAGCAGCACGATCCCGCGCTCCTCCTCGGCCAGTTCCCGTACGACCGGTGGCAGCGTCAGCTCCTCGATCGTGGAGATCTTGTGGGGAATCGCGCGGCACGCCAACGAGATCACGCCGCGCTGGCGGAAAGCGTTGATGCGGTAGCGCGCCAGCCCGACGATTTCGAAGGAGAAGTCGACCTCGTGCTGCTCGGCGAATTCCTGCAGCTTCACCGGGTCGTGCAGCAGGTCGTGCAGCGCATGCTCGGTGTCCTCGGCGCTCAGCGCATCGCCACTGTCATCGTGGGTGAGGATGCCGTCCACTCGGTACAGCGGCGGCGCGTCCACCTTCAGGTGCAGATCCGAACCGTGACGGTTTACCAGCTCACGCAGGGCTGCCTGCACGTCGAACATGCCTCCTCGCATCGGCATCCCCGCCGGGGGGCTTGAGCGCCCCGCGGACAGCGCGGTGGACGAGCCAAGCGCGCTTCCTGACGCGCTCAGGCGATCGCGTCGCGGAGCTTCTGTGCCTCCGCGAGGACTGAAGCTTCTTCAGCGACTGGTTCTCGATCTGGCGGATGCGCTCGCGCGTGACGTTGAAGGTGCGCCCGACCTCGTCGAGGGTGCGGGGGTGCTCGCCGCCGAGGCCGTAGCGCAGCTCCAGCACGCGCCGTTCGCGGTAGGAGAGGTTCTCCAGCGCCTCGCGCAGCGCCTCCTTGGTGAGGATTTCGGCGGCGCGCTCGTAGGGGGACTCGGCGCGCTCGTCGGCGATGAACTGGCCGAACTCCGACTCCTCCTCGTCGCCGACCGGCTTCTCCAGCGACACCGGCGCCTGGGCGGAGCGCTTGATCGAGTCGACCTCTTCGGGGTCGATCCCGGTGACGTCCGCGATCTCCTCGGCGGTCGGTTCGCGGCCCAGCTCGGTCACCAGCTTGCGCTCGGCGCGCCCGATCTTGTTGAGCTTCTCCACGACGTGGACGGGGATGCGGATCGTGCGCGCCTTGTCGGCCAGCGCGCGGGCGATCGCCTGGCGGATCCACCAGGTGGCGTACGTGGAGAACTTGAAGCCCTTGCGGTAGTCGAACTTCTCCGCGGCGCGCACCAGCCCGAGCGTGCCCTCCTGGATCAGGTCGAGGAAGGGCAGGCCCTGGTTGCGGTAGTTCTTGGCGATCGACACCACCAGGCGGAGGTTGGACTCGACCATCTTCTGCTTGGCGTCGAGGTCGCCGCGCTCGATGCGCTTGGCGAGATCGACCTCCTCCTGGGCGGTCAGCAGCCGCACCTTGCCGATGTCCTTGAGGAACAGCTGCAGCGAGTCGGTCGTCATGTCCGGCTTGAGGTCCAGCGTCGCTTTCGCTTTGCGCCGGCCGCGCTTGTCCGGCGCGCGCTCGACCTGCGACGCCGCGGCGGTCGCCGGGTCGATGTCCTCGACGATCTCGATCTCGGATTTCTCGAAGAAGCCGTGCAGCTCCTCGACGTCCGTCTCGTCCAGGTCCAACTCGGAGGTCGCGGTGGAGATCTCCGCGAACGTCAACACCCCCACCTGCTGGCCCTTCGCCAACAGGCCCTTGATCTCATCGAGCTCCTGCAGTTCGACTACTGACATCGGTTTCCGTTTCCTTAGACAGCGATTGCGTGCCGGGCGGGCTGTGCGCCAAACGAGACGGCCGTACGGGACGATGAGCACCCGCCGCCCCCCGCGGTCGAGACCCACCCCACATTACAGCCGAACATGGCCCATATTAACGCCTGCGCGCGCCCATCCCGTATGCCAGCACCCGATGCGCGATGATTGCGCACTCCAATGAGCCCCGCGAGCAACGAGAAACGATCCGGCGGACGCCGGCGGGCCGGCGCGACGTCGCCGCCGGCCGGTGCAACGTCGTCGTCGGCCGGTGCAACGCGGCCCTCGGCCGGCGCGACCCGGCCCTCGTCCGGCGCGGCCGAGGAGCCGGGCGTGCTGTCGAGCCTGCCCAGCACCCGCCCCCAGCGCCCCAGCGCACGTCGGGCCGCCGCGCGGCAGAGCGCCGCCGCGCGGGCCGAGCGCGCGTCTACTCCGGGGGCCGAGCGCGGCGAGGCAAAGCCGAAGCGCAAGACCTCGCCGAGGCGGTCGGCCCAACCCAATGCGGCGCGAACCGCGGCGAAACCCGAACGCGCCGCCCGGACCCGGCCCGCGCCGACCGCCAAACCCCGAGTTGTGCCCAAGCCCGCCGAGCCGCCGGTACCCCGCCAGGGCTTCGAGTCCGAGGAGACGATCGAGATGGGGCGCCCGGTGCAGCCGCCGAGCAGCAGCGAGCTGGCGGCCTCGGTGGTGGAGCTCGTCGGCGAGCTGGCCCAAACTGGGCTCTCGGCCGGCGGGCGGGTGCTGCGGGACGCACTCACACGGCTGTCCGGCGGCTGAGCGACACGTCCGGGCGAGCTATGTATACTCCGCGCACGCCGAACCTCTGCGGCTCAGGTCGTGGAGGACGGGGGATCCATTGCGGAACGAGTCGATCGATCCGCGGGGGCGAATCGGCCTCATCGAGGCCGTAGCGCCATCAGGCGCGAGCCCGTCAGCTCACCTCGTAGGCGTACGACGACGACTATGCACACCGTTTCGCTCAAGCACGCCCTTGCGGCTGGCCTGTTGGCCGCGTTACTCGGCATGGCCGGGCTCGCTTGCGGTGCCCGCCGCGCGGGCGCTTGCCGAAACCGGCGGCTCCACGACCGGCAGTACCACGGCCGGCAGCACCACGGCCGGCGGCTCCACATCCGGCGGAGCGGCGCCCACACCCGGCTCCACCGGCAGGCAGACCGTGGCGACGTGGTACGGCCCCGGCTTCTACGGCCACACGACCGCGTGCGGGCAGAAGCTGACCCCGAGGCTCGTGGGGCTCGCCAGCCGCACGCTTCCGTGTGGAACGCTCGTGCGGATCTCCTACGGCGGACACCTGCTGACCGCGCCGGTGCTCGATCGTGGGCCCTACGGCCACAGCGGTGCCGTGTGGGACCTCACCTCGGGTGCCGCGCGAGCGCTCGAGATCAAGGAGACCGTGCGGATCGGCACGCAGGTCGTCGGCAGCGTGCCCAACACCCCCACGCTCGGCCAGTCCGCCTTCTCGACCACGCTTTCGCCGACGACCCCCACCTCCACGAGCGCACCGTCAGAATGCCCGCGGCTCCTCCTCCGCCACACGCCGCTGCCACCACCGGCGGCGCCACCGCGAGCTAGCCGCGCTGCGAGCTAGCCGCGCTCCGAGCTAGCCGCCGCGAGCTGGGCCCCCAGCTAGGCTCAACGTGTGCCGGCGAACGCCGCGATCACCAACCTGTGCGACCACACGACCGTGGACGCGGACACCGGGGCGATGCGCTCGGTGCAGACCGCCGACCTGAGGCTCAGCGAGCGCGCGCTCGGCGAGCTGTGGTCGGCTGAGAACCTGGAGCGGCTGGCGCGGACCTACTGGCGCTTCCTCACCCGCGTCACGCTGGGGCTGGTGCGGGTGCGCTACACCGAGCGGGAGCGCTTCGTGGTGCTGCTCTTCCGGCCGCTCACGCTGCTCGCCTTCCGCGCCCCGGAATATGAGCTCCAGGCCGATCATGGAGTGGTGCGCTGGCGCATCGAGCGGGGGCTGCTGGTCGCTCGCGCCGGGCGGGAGAGCAAGGGCCACCTGCAGATCGACGTGCGCCGCATCGCCGGGGGCGCGGAGGTCACGGGGATCGACGCGCCCACCTGCACATCGAGGTGGAGGTCGCCAACTTCCACCCGGCGATCGCCTCGGGGATCGGCCTCCGCCTCTACAACGCCACGCAGTCGCGCATCCACGTGATCGTCACGCACGGCTTCCTGCGCTCGCTCGCCCGCCTCGACCTGGCGAAGTCGCGCGTGGGACGGCTGGCGGCAGCCTGACTGTCTGAAAGAAGAGGGGCCCGGCTCGCCGGCCTGCGGCCGGCTGCGCCACCCTCTACCCAAACCGCGCGTCGCCGTACACCGCCCGCAGCTTCGCGCGGTCGTGGCGCGCGGTGATGCGCCGCACGGTGCCCGAGCGGGTGCGCATCACCAGCGATTCGGTGCTGGCACCGCCGGCGCTGGGGTAGCGCACACCCTGCAGCACATCGCCGTCGGTGATGCCGGTGGCGGAGAAGAACACGTCCTCGCCCGCCACCAGATCGTCGCGATCCAGAATCCGCTCGCAAGTCGTAGCCAGCATCCAGCGCGGCGGAGCGCTCGTGCTCGTTGCGCGGCCACAGCCGCCCCAGCAGCTGGCCGCCGAGGCACTTGATCGCGGCGGCCGAGATCACCCCCTCGGGGGTGCCCCCGATTCCCCACAGCAGATCCACGGGGGAGCGCTCGGTGACCGCCAGCAGCGAGGCGGACACGTCGCCGTGGGCGATCAGCCGCACGCGCGCCCCCGCCTCGCGGATCGCCTTGATGCCCTGCTCGTGGCGGGGGCGGTCGAGCACGACCACGTCCACGTCCCCGATCTCGCAGCCCTTGCGCTCCGCGATCAACGCGACCGTCTCCGGCAGCGGACGGTCGAGGTCGAGCAGGTCGGCGATCTCCGGGGAGCCCACCATCTTTTCCATGTACACGCACGGACCGGGGTCGAACATCGTGCCGCGGCTGGAGAGCGCGATCACCGCCAGCGCGCTCGGCATCCCGTGGGCGGCGAGCGTCGTGCCCTCCAGCGGGTCCACCGCGATGTCCACCTCCGGCGGGGAGCCGTCGCCGATGTGCTCGCCGTTGGCGAGCATCGGCGCCTCGTCCTTCTCGCCCTCGCCGATCACCACCAAGCCGTCCATCTGCACGGACTGCAGCGCGTAGTGCATCCCGTCCACGGCGGCCTGGTCGGCGGCCTCCTTGTCGCCTTTGCCCACCAGCCGCGCCGCCGCCAAAGCAGCCGCCTCGGTGACGCGCACCAGCTCCAGCGCGAGGTTGCGGTCGGGCCTTTGATGGGTGGGATCGGGGCTCAAATGCTCACCTCTCTCATACCATCGCGCGTGGGGCAGACCGCCGCGCGTGGGGTCGGGACAATGGATACCTTTACTGCGCGTGCGCCTGCAACCTACACCACCAGAGGAGGAGTCATCTTGAGCCAGATCGGGTTCATCGGCATGGGCAGGATGGGGGGTGGCATGTCGCACCGCATCCTCCGCGACTCCGAGCATCAGGTGGTGGTGTACGACGCCAACCGCGACGCGGTGGTGCAGGCCGTGTCCAAGGGCGCCGTCGGTGCCACCTCGCTGGCGGACCTCGTCAAGCGCCTGGACGCGCCGCGCACGGTGTGGGTGATGCTGCCCGCCGGCGAGATCACCCAGCAGCACGATCGACAAGCTCACCAAGCTGCTGGATCGCGACGACACGATCGTGGATGGTGGCAACACCAAGTGGACCGAAGACAAGCTGCGCGCCGGGCAGCTCAAAAAGAGCGGCATCCACTACGTCGACGTCGGGTACCTCCGGGGGGGTGTGGGGCTTGGAAGTCGGCTACTGCATGATGGTCGGTGGCCCCCCCCGCGCGGTGAAGCGCCTCGCGCCGTTCCTCGACGTGCTGGCGCCGCCGACCAACGAGACGAGCGTCGCCGCGATCGGTCCGCGCGGGTGGCAGCACTTCGGACCCGCCGGCGCGGGGCACTTCGTGAAGATGGTGCACAACGGCGTGGAGTACGGCCTGATGCAGGCCTACGCGGAGGGCTTCGACCTGTTCGACAAGTGCGAGTACGAGCTGGACAACGCGAAGATCGCCCATCTTTGGGGACAGGGCTCGGTGGTGCGCTCGTGGCTGTGCGAACTGGCCGCCCGCGCCTTCGAAGCCGACGGCAACGACCTGCACACGCTCACCGGCTACACCGAGGACTCGGGCGAGGGACGCTGGACGATCGAGGAGGCCACGGCGCGCGATGTCCCCACTCCCGCGATCACCGCCGCGCTGTACGCGCGGCTCACCTCGCGCGGCAACGGCGACTACGCCAACCGCGTGCTGGCGGCGCTGCGCAACCAGTTCGGTGGGCACGCGGTGAAGAAGTCGTAATGAGCACTATCGAGCAGCAGCCCGACAACCCGCTCGTCGAAGGGCTGGAGCGCCTGCCCGTGGCGCCCACCACGCTCGTGATCTTCGGCGCCACCGGCGACCTCGCGCGGCGCAAGCTGCTGCCCGCGCTGTACAACCTCGCCCACGAGGGCGCGCTGCCCGAGCGCTTCAACCTCGTGGGGGTGTCGCGCAAAGAGAAGGAGCGCGATGACTACCGCGCCGAGTGCGAGCAGGCGATCCGCTCGTTCTCGCGCCGCACGCCCGACGAGGACGTGCTGGCGAGGGCTGCTCGAGCACATCAAGTACGTGCCCGGCACGTTCGACGACGAGCGCGTCTACCGCGAGCTCGCATTCGTGCTCGACCGCTTCGACGAGCGCGCGGGCGAACCGCTCAACCGCGCCTTCTACCTCTCCACCGCCCCCGAGTTCTTCCCGGTGATCGTCGAGGCGCTCGGCGCGCAGGGCCTCGACGACCGCGCCGGCGCCGAGGTGCGGGCGATCATCGAGAAGCCGTTCGGCACTTCTCTGGCAGAGGCAGCCGAGCTCAACCGACGCGTGCTCGACGTGTTCGAGGAGAGCCAGGTGTTCCGCATCGACCACTACCTCGGCAAGGAGACCGTCCAGAACATGCTGGCGTTCCGCTTCGCCAACGGGATGTTTGAGCCGCTGTGGAACCGCAACTACATCGACAACATCCAGATCACCGCCGCCGAGGACATCGGCATCGGCAGCCGCGCCGGCTACTACGACCACTCCGGGGCGCTGCGCGACTTGATCCAGAACCACATGCTGCAGCTGCTCTGCCACGTGGCGATGGAGCCGCCCGTGAACTTCACCGCCGAAGAGGTGCGCAACGAGAAGGTCAAGGTGCTGCGGGCGATCCACGCACCCTCCGCGGCCGACGTGCCGGGGATGGCGGTACGCGCGCAGTATGCACCGGGACATGCCGGCGGTGACGATGTGCCGGGTTATTTGGAGGAGGAGGGGGTTCGCGATGGGTCGATCACCGAGACCTTCGCGGCCCTCCGATTGGAGGTCGACAACTGGCGCTGGGCCGGGGTCCCCTTCTACCTGCGCGCCGGCAAGCGCCTGGCGCGCAAGATCACCGAGATCGCGATCACCCTGAAGCCCGTCCCCCACCTCGCTTTCAGCGCGGAGGGCTCGCTCGGCATCCGCCCCAACCAGCTCGTTCTCACACTGCAGCCCAACGAGGGCGTGTCGCTGCAACTCGGCGCCAAGATCCCCGGCACGCGCATGATCATCCGCCCGGTGAACATGGAGTTTCTGTATGGCACCTCATTTCTCTCGCAGTCCCCGGAGGCCTACGAGCGGCTGATCATGGATGCGATGCGCGGCGACCCCACGCTGTTCACGCGTAACGACGAGGTGGAGGCGCAGTGGGAGATCTGCGACCCGATCGTCAGCGCGTGGGCGCAGACACCGGGGCCGCTGCCGCAGTATGAGGCCGGCTCGCACGGACCTTCCGAGGCCACAGAGATACTGCTCGACGGCCACACCTGGCGCGCGATCTGAATGCCCGCCACGAGCGACGCGGTTTGGAGCGCACAGGACACCACGCCCGACGCGATCGAAGCCGCACTGCGCGAGCTGCTGGTTGCGCGCCACGCCGAAAACGGCGGGTACTTCCCCGCGCGCGCACTGAACATGATCGCGTTCGTCGATCGCGCCTGGAGCGGGGAGATCGCCAACCGCCTGCGCGGTGTGGGGCGCTACCACGCCTCGCGCCTGATCGTTCTCTCCTACGAACCCTCCCGCGAGCACCTCGACGCGCGCGCCACCGTCGCCTCCGAAGGCGATCCGCGACCCGGTGAGCTCACGCTGCTGCGCGAGACCGTGATCGTCGAGATCGGCAAGCGCCACCTCGACGACCTGCTGACGATCGCCGACCCGCTCGTCGTCAGCGACCTGCTCACGCTGCTGTGGTCGCCCCACGGCCACCCCGAGGTGGTGCAGCGAGCTGCTGCCGCTCGTGCAGGCCGTGCTGCTCGACTCCGTCGACGAGCCCGAGCCGCGCGAGGCGATCGCACAGGCGCGGGCTCTCTCACAGGATGCGTACGTGGTCGACCTCGCCTGGCTGCGCACCACCCCGTGGCGCGAGCGGCTCGCCACCGCCTTCGACCCGCCCGAGATGCGCCGTCAGCTGCATACGCTCACCTCCGTCACGATTCGCCACCACCCCGAATCGGCGATCGCCGCGATGCTGCTGATCGGCTGGCTGGCCACCCGCCTGGGCTGGCGGCTGAACCCCCTGGTGGCGCACGACGGCGCGCTTGCGGGCAAGGCCAGTGGGCGCCGCCAGGACATCGCGCTGCGGCTGCTCGCCACGCCCGAGCAGCAGGTGCGCGGGCTCGCGGGGTTGGAGCTCGAGACCGCCTCCGGGCTGCGCCTGCGCCTCGACCGCGGGCCCGGCGGCCTGCACGCCCACCGGCACGACGCCCGAGGCAACGAGCGGGAGTGGACGATCCTTGGGGCCTCACGCGGGGAGGCCGGCATCCTCGGCGAGGGGATCCGCCAGGCGCTGCTGCGCGATCCCACTTACGCGCCCGCGCTGGCCGCCGCGGGGGAGATCGTGCCGTGAGCCGCCTCAGGGCCCACATCACCACTCTTCCCGACCCCCAGGCCGCCGCCGAGTACGCCGCGGGCGAGATCGCGCGAGCGCTGCGGGACGCGCTCGATCGGCGTGGGGTCGCCCACTTCGCCCTCTCGGGTGGCAAGCACGCCACGGGCCGCCTACCAGTCGCTCGCCGGGCTGCTCGAGGACTGGAGCGCGGTGGAGCTGTGGTACGGGGATGAGCGCTGCGTGGTACCCGACGACCCGGAGAGCACCCACCGGCTGGTGGTGGAATCGCTGCTCGCCCACATCCCCGGCGACGGGCGCCGCACGAGCACCGCGTACGCGGCGAGCTCGGCCCCGAGGTGGCCGCGCGGGAGTACGCGGAGGAGCTGCGCGCCGCGGTGGCCGCGGCCGAGCCGGGCGGACTGCCCGCGCTGGACGTCTCGCTGGTGGGCATCGGCGAGGATGGGCACACCGCCTCGCTGTTCCCCGGCCACCCCGAGGTGGAGGACTCCAGCGGCGCGCTGTGCCTGCCGGTGCGCAACTCGCCCAAGCCCCCGCCAGAGCGAGTCACGCTCAGCCTTCCGGTGCTGCGTGCCGCCCGCTGCTCGCTGCTGCTGGTCGCCGGCGCGGGCAAGGCCGAGGCACTCGCCGCCGCGTTGGCGGGGGGCGGGCGGGATCCTGGGGGTGGGCGGGGTCTCGATTCCCCCGCCAGCCTACTCGCCTCCGAGCGCCTGCACGTGGTGGCCGATGCCGCCGCGGCGGCAAGAATCGATTCTTCTGACAGTTCAGACACAGGGTGAGGCGTGCGCACGACCGGAGCGCGCTAAGGTCCTACATTGAGTACGCGCCCGGAGCTCATGGCCCGCACCGTTTCCCCACCCACCGCCGCCGCGCCCCCAACCCCACCAGCCGAGACGCTCGCGGCCCTGGACGAGGCTCGCGGCTGCACGCTGCGACTGGTGGCTCACCTCGACGACCGCGAGCTCGAGCGCACGCGCTCGCCGATCATGAGCCCGCTCGTATGGGACCTCGCGCACATCGCCGCCTACGAGGACCTGTGGTTGGCCCACCGCCACGCCGGCCTGGAGCTGCTGCGGCCCGATCTCGCCGAGCTCTACGACGCCTTCGAGACGCCCCGCTCGCAGCGGGGCGAAGCGCAGCTGCTTGACGCCGCTGAGGCGCGCGCCTACCTGGAGGCGGTGCGTGCGCGCGTCGTCGGTGCGCTCGCGGAGATCGGCGCGGGCGACCGCACGCCCGCCAAGGTTGGCGCAGGCGAACGCACGCTCGCGGAGGTCGGCGCAGGCGACGGTGTCCTCACCGAGCTGGTGGTGCGCCACGAGTTGCAGCACTCCGAGACGATGCGCCAGACGCTCGCGCTCGCCGGGTTGCTGCCGCCGGGCGAGCCTTCGCTGGCGCCGCTCACCGGCGAGGAGGGCTGGCTTTCGTTCCCGGCTGGAGCCTTTTTGATGGGTGCCCCTCCCGCCGCCGGCGCCGAGGCCTTCGCCTACGACAACGAGCGCCCCCGCCACCTGGCGCGCACCGGCGCCTTCGCCATCGCACGGCGCCCCGTCACCAACGCCAGCTGGCTGCACTTCAGCGAGGGCGGCGGCTACGAGCGGCGCGAGTGGTGGTCGGACGAGGGCTGGTCGTGGAAGGAGGAGTACGACATCACCCACCATCCCTCCGTGGCAGACGGCCACGCGCAGGCGCCCGTCTGCCACGTCAGCTGGTTCGAGGCCGACGCCTTCGCCCGTGCGTACGGTGCGCGGCTCCCCACCGAGGCGGAGTGGGAGCGGGCGGCGACCTCGGAGCAGCCGGGGCGTGTCGGAGGCACTACCGCACACGGCACACTGGAGGGGGTCGGGCAGGTGTGGGAGTGGACCGCCAGCCACTTCGGCGGCTACCCCGGCTTCGTCGCGCACCCCTACCGCGAGTACTCCGAGGTGTTCTTCGGCGAGGACTACCTCGTCTTGCGCGGCAGCTCGTGGGCCACGCACCCGCGCGTGGCCAGCGCCACCTTCCGCAACTGGGACTATCCGCTGCGACGCCAGATCTTCGCGGGCGTGCGGCTGGCGCGGGACGTGACGTGATGGGTCGCGCGCGGGAGTCCACCAGCCCCACAGGCGCCAACGGGGGCACAACGAATGGAGACCCCGCAAACAGAGGCCCAGCCGACGGGCAGCCGGCAAATGGAGGCGCGATGAACGGAGACCCAGCCAACGGAAGCCAAACAAATGGGGGCGCGGTGAACGGAGACCTAGCCAATGGAGGCGCGGTGAACGGAGACCCAGCCAATGGAGGCCATGCAACAGCAGGCCCGGCAAACGGAGCCTCGGCCGCCGACGACGCCATCCAAATTGACTCCCACCTCGGCGGGCCCGATCAGCGCACGCTCGCCGAGGACGTGCTGGACGGGCTGACGCGACCCTTCAAGGAACTGCCCCCCAAGCACTTCTATGACGCCCGCGGCGCCGAACTGTTCGATCGCATCTGCGAGCTGCCCGAGTACTACCCGACCCGCACCGAGCGTGGGATCCTCGACGCCACCGCCGTGGAGATCGCCAGCCTCACCGGCGCCGTCGAGCTGGTCGAGCTGGGCTCGGGCACCGCCGCCAAGACCCGCGTGCTGCTCGACGCCCTGCACCGCGCCGGCACGCTCGAGCGCTACGTGCCGGTGGACGTCACCGAGAGCATGGTGCGCGACTGCGCGGATGAGCTCACGTTGGAGTACCCCGGCCTGCGCGTGCACGGGGTGATCGGCGACTTCGAGCGCCACCTCGACCGCGTGCCCCCCGCCGACGGCCCCCGCCTCGTGGTGTTCCTCGGCGGCACCATCGGCAACTTCCCCCCCGGCAGCCGCCGCCGCTTCCTGCGCCAGATCGCCGGGCTGCTCGGGCCGCGCGACCACCTGCTGATGGGCACCGACTTGGTCAAGGACGCCGGCGTGCTCAAGGACGCCTACGACGACCAACAGGGGGTCACCGCCGAGTTCAACCGCAACGTCCTGCACGTGCTCAACCGCGAGCTCGACGCCGACTTCGACCCCGGCGACTTCGACCACGTCGCGCTCTTCGACGACCGCCACGAGTGGGTCGAGATGCGCCTGCGCGCGCGGCGCGACCACACCGTCACCGTCTCCGCGCTCGAGCTCGACGTGCACTTCGACGCCGGCGAGGAGATGCGCACCGAGATCAGCGCCAAGTTCACCCGCCCGCGCCTGGAGGGAGATCTCGACGCGGCCGGCTTGCAGCTCGTGCGGTGGTTGACCGATCCGGAGGACCTATTCGCGTTGACGCTGTCGCGGCCCAGCCCGTGATGTAGGCTCCCGCCGCACATGCAGATCGAGGGCAGCTCAGCAATCGTGGTTGGCGGGGCCTCCGGGCTCGGCTCGGCTACCGTGCGCCGCCTGCATGCCGCCGGTGCCGTCGTGACCATCGCCGATGTCAACGCCGAGAAGGGCGAGGCTCTCGCCTCGGAGCTCGGCTTGGAGTTCGTCGCCTGCGACGTGCGCGAGGAGGCGCAGGTGCAGGCCGCCGTGGAGCGCGCCGCCGCAGTGGGGGGTGCCGCCGGCGAGGGTGCCACCACGACTGGCGGAGGGCTGCGCATCGCCGTCTGCTGCGCCGGCACGGGTTGGGCGCAGAAGGTAGCGGGCTCCAAGGGCCCCCACCCGCTGATGCCCTTCGAGACGATTCTCCAGATCAACCTGATCGGCACCTTCAACGTGCTGCGCCTCGCCGCTGCGGTAATGATCGCGAACGAGCCGCTCGGAGACGACGGGGAGCGCGGGGTGTGCCTCAACACCGCCTCGATCGCCGCCTACGACGGGCAGGTCGGCCAGATCGCCTACTCGGCCTCTAAGGGCGGCATCGTCGGCATGACGCTCCCCGCCGCCCGCGACCTCGCCCAGTATGGGATCCGCGTCTGCACGATCGCCCCCGGCCTGTTCGACACCCCGCTGCTCGCCGCGCTGCCCGAGGAGGCCCGCCAGAAGCTCGGCGCGGGCATCCCCTACCCGCAGCGCCTCGGCCGGCCCGAGGAGTACGCCCACCTCGCCTGCCACATCGTGGAGAACGTCATGCTCAACGGCGAGGTCATTAGGTTGGACGGGGCACTACGGATGCCGCCCCGCTGAGCACGGTTTCCGCACAACGCGACCCACCCAGGCCGCCCTCGAGGCGGCCCCATCCAAACAAAACGGCCCCCGCGCCGCGCCCACAGGGGACACGACACAGGGGCCGCCAGCAAACTGAACCTCAGCTAAGGCGCTCCACCAGCATCGCCATGCCCATCCCGCCGGCGACACACATCGACTCGATGCCGTAGGTGCCGTCGAGCGTCTGGAGGTCGTTGATCAGCGTCGTCATGATCCGGGCGCCGGTCATGCCGAAGGGATGGCCGAGCGCGATCGCCCCGCCGAAGGGGTTGAGCTTCTCGTCATCGATGCCCAGCTCCTCTTTGCAGGGGACGATCTGCGCGGCGAACGCCTCGTTGATCTCAACCACGTCGATGTCGCTCATCGACATGCCCGTGTTCTTCAGGAGCTGCTGGATCGCGGGGATCGGGCCGAGGCCCATCACCTCGGGGCGAATCGCCACCACCGTGGAGGCGAGGATCTTCACTTTCGGCTTGCACCCCAGCTCCCGCGCGCGCTCCTCGGAGGTGACCAGCAGCGCGGCCGCGCCGTCGTTGAGCGGACAGGCGTTGCCCGCCGTCACCGTACCGTCCGGCTTGAACGCCGGCTTCAGCGACGCCAGCTTCTCGAGCGTCGTGCCGGGGCGCGGGCCGTCGTCCTTGGAGACCACCTGCTCGGGGATCTCGATCTCGTTGCCTTCGCGGTCGGTGTCTTTGTGCGCCGGCGCCGTCACCGGGACGATTTCCACGTCGTAGTGGCCCGACTCCTGCGCCGCCACTGCGCGCGTCTGGGAGACCACCGCCCACTCGTCCTGCGCCTCGCGGCTGACTTTCTTTTCCTCCGCCACGTTCTCGGCGGTCAGGCCCATCGGGATGTACACGTTGTACAGCGACCCCTCCGAGCCGTCCAGCTTGGGGTGGAATTCGAACTCGCCGCCCTGCGTGGCGCGCGAGACCGCCTCCACGCCGCAGGCGATGTAGGTGTCGCCCTCGCCCGCCTTGATCGCGTGGAACGCCATCCGCGTGGTCTGCAGCGAGGAGGCGCAGAAGCGGTTGACCGTGGTGCCCGGCACGTGGAAGTCGATGCCCGCCAGCAGCGCCGCGTTGCGACCGATGTTGTAGCCCGACTCGCCCTCGGCGAAGCCGCAGCCCATCATCACGTCCACGATCGAGCTCGACTCCAGCTGCGGGTTGCGCTCCAGGATCGCTTTCAACGGGATCGACGCCAGGTCGTCGGCGCGCACCGATTTGAGCGATCCCTTCACCGCCCGTCCGATCGGCGTGCGTATGGCGTCAACGATTACGGCGTCAGGCATGCGAAGGCTCTCCTTGGTCGTTGTCTCCCGGCGCCGCGGCACCGCTCGCCTCCCCTATCGCGCACCCTACCACTTCACAAAATGAAGGGTTGGGGCCCGAAAAATAACATTTACCCACAGGCCTCCCCTGTTCCAACGAGTTCTCCCCGGGGCCCAAAGAGAGCTCCCAGCGGGATCATCAGTCTCACAAGTCAGGGCAGGGATCATCAGTCTCAGAGGATCCACGCCCCGCTGCGGGATTGCCTCAGAGGTCCAGGCGCGACACGCCGAGCTCGTCGAACCCCACGTGGTGGGCGAGCTCGTGGCGCACGGTTCTCACGACCTGCTCGCGCAGCAGCTCGGGGTCGTGGCCGAAGTCGCGCCGCAGTGTGTCCCTGAAGATCACGATGCGATCGTGGCGCGGGAGGCCCCGAGCATCCTGTCGCGGCATCTGGTCGCCCTGGTAGAGGCCGTACGCGCCCGCCGCGCGGCCCTTGTCGGAGATCACGACCGCCACGTGGCGCAGCGCGTTGCGCAGCAGGTCGGGCAGCTCGTCGAGCGCGTCGCGCACCAGCTCTTCGAAGTCCTCGTCGTTGAGCGGGTCGAGCGCCATGAACTCCGATTCGTCGGGATCCACCGCCAGCCCTTCGCGGCCGAGGTCCTCCGCGCGGCGCACGATCTTTTCGAACTCCTCCTCGGACTCCGGGTCGTGCCAGCCGGCCATGCGCACCGCCACGAACGCGATCGCCGTGCTCAGCAGCGCCACCGCCGCGATCCCCAGGATCAGGTCCTCCACGACCCGCACCGCGCCGACTGTGCTGAAGCCCTCGCCCACCACGATCACGACCAGGCCCAGCGACAGCGCGATCAGCGCCGCCAGCCCGATCTTCCTCAGCTGGCCGTATGCTCCGGGAGGCTTGGGTGCGCGCATCGCAATTTTTTGGGCCCGCCCACCCCCCGCCCCGCCCGTCCACCCTTACTTGAGCGTACGGGCAATGACGAGCCGCTGGATCTCGTTGGTGCCCTCGTAGATCTGAGTGATCTTGGCGTCTCGCATCATGCGCTCCACCGGATACTCCTTCACGTAACCGTACCCCCCCAGCACCTGCACCGCCTCGACCGTCACCGCCATCGCGGTGTCCGAGCAGAACACCTTCGCCATCGAGGAGTACTTCGCACGCTGCGGATCGCCGCGATCGGCCATCGCGCAGGCCTTGTACAGCAGCTCCCGCGCGGCCGCCGTGCGTGTTTCCATATCGGCCAGCTTGAACCGGATCGCCTGGTGGTCGATGATCGGCTTGGCCGAACTGCACCCGCTCGCGGGCGTAGCCGACGGCGTAGTCGGTCGCCCCCTGCGCGATCCCCACCGCCTGCGCGGCCGCCCCCAGGCGCGTGCGCTCGAGCGTCCCGAGCGCCACCCGCAGGCCCCGGCCGACCTCGCCGATCACGTTCTCCTGAGCGGCACCCGCACGTCCTCGAAGATCGGCTGCCCCGTCGGCGAGGCGCGGATCCCCAGCTTGTGCTCGAGCTTGCCGACGCTGAACCCCGGCCGGTCGGCCTCGACGACGAACGCCGTGATCCGCCGGCTCTCGCGGTCGGTGACCGCGAAGCAGATGTAGAAGTCCGCCACCCCGAGGTTGGTGATCCAGTTCTTGGTGCCGTTGATCACCCACTCCTCGCCGTCTTTCACCGCCGTCGTTTTCATCCCCGCGGGATCCGAGCCGGCCTCGGGCTCTGAGAGCGCGAACGCCGGCGACCACTCCCCGCTCGCGCACTTCGGCAGGAAGCGCTCCTTGAGCTCATCGGAGCCGAACAGCTGGATCGGCAGCGTCCCCAGCTCCTGCACCATCAGGATCAGCGCGCACGCCGCGTCCACCTTGGCGATCTCCTCGACCGCCATGTTCAGCATCAGCGTGCCGGTGCCGGTGCCCCCGTACTCGATCGGGAACGGCAGCCCGAGGATGTCCTGCTCGGCCAAGATCTTGCGGATGTCCCATGGGTACTCCGCCTGCTCGTCGATCTCCGCCGAGCGCGGCGCGATCTTCTCCTGCGCGATCTGGGCGATCGTGGCGCAGAAGTCGAGGTGCTCCTGGGGGATGGTGTAGACGTCGCCAATTGCCTCCATCAGTCCTGATGCTACTAGCCGCTACGCTCCGTCGATGGCCGCAGGCGGCGAGTCCTCCGAGATCCCTGTCGAGCCCGCCCGGGTCGCCGAGTGGCTGGCCGAGGATCCCGGCGTGCAACTGGTGGACGTGCGCGAGGATTACGAGCGCCAGGCCGGCCACATCGAGGGCAGCCGTCACATCGAGCTCAACCAGCTCACCTCACAGGCGGCCACGATCGCGGCCGACCGGCCGGTCGTCTTCTACTGCCGTGTCGGGTCCGCGCTCGCTGATGGCCGCCCAGGCATTCCGGGCCTCCGGCTTCCAGGCCCACTCGATGAGCGGTGGCCTCGTGCGCTGGGCGCAGGAGGGCCGACCGCTCGCGCCCGAGGGCGGCCACGTCGCCAACCACTGATCCCCCGCCCCAGCCGATATCGCCCCGTCGCGGCCCGGTCAGTCCAGCAGACCGCGGACGTAGCGCTGGTTCTGCTGCCCGAGCAAGGTTGTCGTCGGGCGGATCCCGAGCGCGTTGTCCAACCCGGTGGCGAGCGGCATCCACGTGAGCAGCAGGTAGGCCCCGAACACCAGAACCGTGGTGCGCAGCGCCCGCGAGCGCGACAGCGCTGCCAGCGGCAGCACCCACAGCACATACCACGGCAGCACCCAGCTCAACGTCAGCAGCAGCGCCATCGTCGCCCAGCCCGACGCCGTCAGCGCGTCCCGCCGGCGCCATGCCAGCACGCTGCAGCCGAGCACCGCCAGCACGAGCACCACGCTGAGCAGGCCGCGCAGCGTTTCCGTCACCCCGCCCTGGCCCAGCACGAGGCCGAGCAGGTTGGGCAGGCTCATCGGGATCACCAGGCGACCCTGGGCGCCGAGATCGGGCAGGTGCACCCCGAACGCCACCACCGTGCACACCCCCAGCACGATCCCGCCCGCGATCAACCCCACCAGCACCTGCGCCAGCCGGCGCGGAGCCCTGAGCAGTCCCGCCAGGATCACCGGGAGGAGGATCGCGGCGGAGGCCTTCAGCGCGATCGCCGCCGCCAGCGCCACCCCCGCCGCCAGTTCCGGCGCCGCCAGCGGCAGGAACCACGCGCGCACCCGCGCCCGCTGCACCGGCGTGCGGGCGGAACGTCTCGGCGTCGTCGATCCCGGCGGCCAGCGCAGCCAAAGGATCTCCAGACGCACCGGCGGTGGAAGCAGGTATGGACAAGGTCTGCGTGGATTGGAACCCGGGGAGATCCCCGGAGCACGCGCGCGCAGCAGCAGGTAGAAGGCGAGCGCGATGCAGAACATCATGAAGAAGTCGTTGTGGTCGCCCCCCAGGCCCCACACGAGGATCAGCGGGTTGAGGCCCACCAGCACGATCGCCGCCACCGGGTCGCGGCCGAGCAGGCGCGCGCACCGCCACACCAGCAGGATCGTGGCGAGGCTGAGCACCATCAGCAGGCCCTTGAAGGTCCACAGCGCGCCCGCGAGGCCGAGCGGCACCACCGCGTAGGTGATCAGCGTGAAGAGCGGGCCGTAGGGGGTCAGCAGCTGATGCCAGTTGCTGAGCGCGTAGCTCGGGTCGCTGTGGGGCCCCAGCGCGGGGATCGTGGTGTAGGGGTCGAGGCCGTGCAGCATCCCCATGCGCCCGTAGTTGATGTAGTTGAACACGTCCGTCAACGACAGCGGCGGCGAGAGCAGCAGGATCACGTGCACCGCGACGATCGTCGCGATCGCCCAGCGCGCCCGCAGCAGCGGCACATACCGCAGGCCCACCACGTAGGCCACGTACATCGTCACCAGCGCCCCAGTCAGCAGCAGCTTGGTCGCCCGCGGGCTGCGCGTGAACCACGGCCACAAACCGCCCAGCGGGCCGGCCAGCCAGTGGGGGAAGAAGCCGTAGTGGGAGGGCGAGGAGAGGAAGCTCGGGCGGTCGGCGGCGGCGAGCACGATCAGCAGAACGCACACGCCGATCCAGATCAGAACCGACGCCCCGATCGCCGTCTCCCTGCGGGTGCGCTCCCGCGCGCCGGCGCGCTCGCTCTTGCGAGGCGCTCGCCTTCCTCGCGGACGTGCCCCTGCGCGCAACGCTCGGCGGGGTCGTCGAGCAGCGAGTCCCGCAGGGGAAATGTGGTCGCGTCGGTCGACATACCAGAGGGGGCCCGGTGTGACCGGACCCCCCCAGGTTACTGCTCTATGTCGATGGTCTGACGATCCTCGTCGTGCCCAACGACGGCCTAGATGGCCTGGACGTTGACGGCCTTCGGCCCCTTGTCGCCCTGCTCCGGGTCGTAGGACACCTTGGCGCCCTCCTGGAGCGAGCGGTAGCCCTCGCCGTTGATTCCGGTGTGGTGGACGAACAGATCCTTGTCCCCGTCATCCGGGGTGATGAAGCCGAATCCCTTGTCGTCGCTGAACCACTTCACTGTGCCAGTAGGCATGTGACAATCCTCCACGATTCGTGCGTGCTGCTGCGCGGAGGATGCTGCGAAGAGCTTCGACCTGCGAGAGCTTGCACTGCTTTATGCCGGTTCTTTGCCCGGCCCAACGAGCACGACGGTAGCAGGTAGCGCAGCGGATGTGTTCTCGAGATGTTGCCGCGGCTAGGGTTGGTCGATGAGCTCCGAGTCCGAGCGCCCCGACCCCGCCACGCACTCCAGCCCGCGGGGACCCCGATCCCGCCACATCCGCCGGCCCCGCGATGCTCGCGTCGCTGCTGGGCGAGACCTCGGGACCGCTGAGCGCCGCGCAGGCGGTCGAGCACCTGCGGCTGTGGGACCCGAGCACGTCGGCCCGGCCCGTGGCGGTGGAGGGGCGCCCGCGCGTGTTCCTCAATATGGCGTCCACCGCCGACGGGCGCGCCACCCTGAATGGGCGCTCGGGGCCGATCGGCAACCGCGCCGACCAGGAGCTCTTCCACGCGCTGCGCAGCGCCGTCGACGCGGTGCTGGTCGGTGCCGGCACCGCGCGCGCCGAGCGCTACCGCCGGCTGGTGCGAGACGCGGCGCAGCGGCAGCTGCGGCAGGAGCGGGGGTTGGCGGAGGAACCGCTCGCCTGCATCGTCTCCGCCAGCCTCGCGCTCTCTCCGAGAGCGTCCCGCTGCTCGTCGACCCCGCCGCGCGGGTCGTGATCGTCACGTCCTCACCGGCGGGCGGTTGCGGTGGAGCTCGGTGAACCTGCCGCCCCAGCACACCGGGCCGCTCCGCAGGACCCGCCACACGCAGAACACGCCCCTCCGGTCGAGTACGTGCGCGCCGCCGCGAGGGGCAGCTCGATCTGCCAGCCGCGCTCGCCGAGCTGCACGCCCGGTGGGGGGTGCGGACCGTGCTGTGCGAGGGTGGCCCCCACCTGAACGGTGCGCTGCTCGCCGCCGGTGTGGTGGACGAGCTGTTTCTCACGCTGGCCCCCAAGCTCGGCGGAGGCGCCGACCCGCAGGCGTCGCTGCGGATCGTGTGCGGGCCGGAGCTGGACTCCGCCGGTCGAGCTGGAGCTGCGCGAGGCGCTGGAGAGCGAAGGGTGTCTGCTGCTGCGCTACGGGGTCTCGCGGTAGGACTCACCCGCCCGCCTCGGCGCGCTCGCGCGTGGCGGCTCGTGCGCCGGCACCCCCGCAGCTCGTCGCGCAGGCCCGCCTCGGTGTGGACGGCGACGTTCAGCACGACGCTGTTGGGCACGAGCACCGAGCCGTCGTCGGTGGCGAACGTCGTGTACATCAGCCCGAGCGAGCTGACCACCCCCTCGATCTGGCCGGCGAGCGGGCCGCCCTGCAGGCGCACGCGGTCGCCGACGCGGAACGGGCCGGCGCTGAGCAGCACGGTGCCCGCGATCAGGTTGCCGAGCGTCTGCTGCGCCGCGAGGCCGAGGACCACCGCGGTGAACGCCCCGCCGACCGCGAGCGTGCGCGGATCGACGCCCGCGATCAGCAGCGCCACGAGCAGTGCAACGCCGACGGTCACCAGGCGGATCACGAAGCCGACCGTTCCCGCCGTCGCGGGGTCGATGCGCCGGAAGAGCGCGGGCCGCAGCGCCGGCCGGCGTCGCGCGCGATCGCCCAGCCGAGGATCAGCAGCGCGACCACGGTGGCGATCTGCGCGTCGCTGTCGGCTCCCGGCGTCTTTGCCCTGTTGCGCCGAATAGGGAGTCGCGATGGGAGTACACGACGACAATCGCCACGAACAGCGGCACGAGCACGAACGCCTGCAGACGCGCGCCCGCGCCGCGCGGGGGCTGACTTCGTGCAGCAGCCCCACCTCGCGCCACGCCTGGCTGCGGGTCTCGAACATCCGCGGCGGGGTCTTCGGCAGTGGTGGGGTGCTCGGAGGCATCGGTCTATCAGCGTATCCGGGGCACGCGGCCCCGCCCGCGCCCCACGCGCTAGCCTTCCCGCGATGAGCAGCTCGACCTTGCGCAAACTTGTGGTGCCGGCCGTGATCCTCGGAGTCGTGCTGGTCGTCGTGGCGATCGTCTACTTCGTCACCCCCGAGCACTCGCTGCCCTCGTTCTTCCCCGGCCACGCCGCGGCGGGGAGCGCCGAAGCCAACCACCACCACACCAAGCATGGGATCGCCGCGCTCGTGGTGGCGCTGGCGTGCTTCGCGTTCGCGTGGTTTCAAACCGGCCCCAAAACGCCCGGCACCGGCCGGCCCGGCGCCGCGGGCGGCTGATACACGCCGGCACGCCGCGCGCCTCTACAACAGCACCCTCCCCCCCCCCTAGCTCACACCGCGAACACGACCGTGCAGATCGTGCCGAAGGCGATGCAGTAGATCCCGAACGGGCTCAGGCGATTGGTCTGGAAGAACCGCAGCAGGAACTTCACCGCCAGGAACGTGGTCGCGGCCGCGCAGAGGCCGGCGACGAGCGCGGGGCCGCGCACGCCGTTGCCCTGCGCCCCGAGCAGTTCGGGCAGCTTCAGCGCGGCGGCGGCGAAGATCACGGGGGTGGCGAGCAGGAAGGAGTAGCGGGCGGCGTCCTCGTTGGAGAGCCCCGCAAGCAGGCCACCGCCCATCGCGAAGCCCGAGCGCGAGATGCCCGGGATCAGCGCGGCGGCCTGTGAGGTGCCGATCGCGATCGCCTGGCGCCAGCTGAGCTTGGCGATGCGGGCGTCGCCGTCGCCGAGGTAGTCGTCGGGCTGTGGGGGGCGTTTGCGCAGCTGCTCGAAGATCAGCAGCGCGATCCCGTTGACGATCAGGAAGGCGGCGGCGATCGCGGCGTTGGCGAACAGTTTGCGCAGCGATTCCTGCAGCAGCAGCCCCAGGATCCCAGCGGGGATCGTGCCGACAATCAGCAGCCAGCCGAGGCGCGCGTACACGTCGTCCTCACGAATCTCGCGCATCCGCAGCGAGCGCAGGATGCCGCCGACGATCTTGATCCAGTCGCGCAGGAAGAACAGCAGCAGCGTGAGCGCGGTGGCGAAGTGCGTGGCGACTAGGAACGTGAGGAAGAACTTGTCGTTCTGGTGGATGTCCCAGCCGAACAGTCGCGGCAGCACCACGGCATGCCCGAGGCTGGAGATCGGAAAGGGCTCGGCGATCCCCTGCGTGAGGCCGAGGACGATCGCCTGGAAGTAGGAGATCGGATGCATGCGCGCGAGAGCTTAAGGCGCGCGGCGGCGGGGCGCGCGCACCTCCCCGAGATTCGTGTTACCGCGGGTCACATGAAGATTGGTTTGGGGGTGATTTGAGGTGGAGCTCTCGGCTGCAGGGGTGTGGGTGTCGAACAAAATTCAAAATTCAAAGCCGTGCGCAATTGCTATCGGGTTCTGAATTTTTCATGACAACCCCAACCCCAGGCGTCAGGCGTCAGGGTAGTTTGATACTGTGCTAGAGTATTAGGACATTGTGGAGGTATGGGAGCAATGACTCGCCGAGGGATTGACTTGACGGAGCCCAAACCCACGGGCTCTACCCGCGATCGCGGCTGGGGCCACCTGCACCCTCGCCGTGACCCTGACGATCTGCGCGGCGTTGGTAGCGCCCGTGCGGGTGAACGCCTCCGGCGCGGCGCGCACCGCAGCCGCGCCGGAGGCAAACTCCGCCACGCTCGTACCCTCCCCCGAAGCGACCTCGGCGACGTTCGCGCCCACGCTCTCCTCCAACCGGCCCGGCGCCAAGGGCGCGCTGACGCTCGCGGTCCAGTACACGGGGGGCGTGATGGGCGTGCCCACGCCGGTGCAGCGCTCCGACGCTGAGCCTCCCCGCCGGGCTGACGCTCGAAGTACCGAGCCTGCGCAGCTGCAGCGCAGCGCGCCTGCTTGCCCACGGCCCCACGCCTGTCCGCCGCAGTCGCTGATCGGGCGTGGGCACGCGCTGGCGGAGGCGCTCGCGGGATCGGGAGTGATCACCGAGGAAGTCGCGCTGTTGGCCTTCATCGGCCCGCCGCAGGGCAATCACCCGACGTTCGAGCTGCTCGGCGAAGGCTCCAACGCCGGTGCCGGCGCAGGTGGTGATCACCGGCACCGTCGTCCCCGCTCACGCTCCCTACGGGGAAGAGCTCGTGATCCCGATTCCGCCGATCCCCTCGCTGCCGTCGATGTCGGAAACCTCGCTGGCCAACCTCACGCTCACGATCGGCGCGAACGGGCCGCACCCGATCGCGCAGCGCCAACACGGTGCTCGCGCCCGCACGCTGCCCGGCCGGCGGGTGGCCGTTCGCCGCGGCGTTCACCTACGCCGACGGCTCCATCGGCAACACCCTCGCCAGAGAGCCCTGCGCGGCGAAGGCCAGGCGTCGCAGCCCGCGCGCCAAGACCGCGCGGACGGTCTCCCTGCGCGAGACCGGCAACCTGCGCCTCACCAGCAAACACGGCTTCACGCTCGACGAGCAGGGCTCGGCGAGCGGCACCCTCAGCGGCACGATCCACGTGCGCCTGACGATCGTCTCCAGCAACCGCGTGAAGGCCGAAGTGAGCATCTCCCGTAGCGGCGGCTCGATCTCGGGAGAGGCCACCGCGAACTATCGCAAGAGCGGCGGGAGCGCAAGCTTCTCCGGCTCGCTGTCGGTCAGCGGCGGCACCGGCAGCTACAGCCACGCGCACGGCTCGGGCCTCAGCTTCAGCGGCACGATCCAGAACTCCACGGACGCGATCGCCGTGCACCTCAGCGGCCCGATCTCCGATTGAGCGGACCGGTGGCTGGTGTGTCGAGCAAGGAACACACTGCACACGCGGCAAGCGCTCGTGGAATCGCACCCGACACACACGTGAGGAGCACCGATGCTGGAGCTGCGTGACCTCGTCAAGCACTACCCCGCGATCGGCGGCGAAACGGTGCGCGCGGTGGACGGCGTCTCGCTGCGCGTGGAGCCGGGCGAGATGGTCGCGCTGTACGGGCCGAGCGGGTCGGGCAAGACGACGCTGCTGCTGATGGTCGCCACGCTGCTGGCGCCCACCTCGGGCACGGTGCTGATCGGCGGGCGCGACATCTCCTCGCTGAGCGAGCGCGAAGCGTCGCGCTTCCGGCTCACCGAACTGGGCTTCATCCGCCAGAACTTCGACCTGCTGCCGGGCGTCAGCGCGATCGACAACGCGGTGCTGAAGCTGCTGAAGAGCCACCGCTGGAGCGCGGCGCAGCGCGAGGTCGCGCCGCTGCTGGAACGGCTGGGGCTGGGCGAGCGGCTGCGCCACCGCGCCGAGACGCTCTCGATGGGCGAGCGCCAGCGGGTGATGATCGCGCGGGCGCTCTCGACCGAGCCCAGCCTGCTGCTCGCCGACGAGCCGACGGGCAGCCTCGACACGCAGCGCGGGCGCGAAGTGCTGGAGCTGCTGCGGGGACTGTGCCGCGAGCGGGGCGTGGCGGTCGTGCTCGTCAGCCACGACCCGATGGCCGCCGAGTACGCCGACCGCGTGCTCGCGCTGCGCGACGGGCGGCTCGGCGAGCACACGCCCGAGCGGGTCTACGTGTGAGGCCGGCCAACGTCCTGCGCCTCTACCGCGTGCGCCTGCGCGCGCGCCTGGCGCAGGAGTGCCTGGCGGTGCTCGGGATCGCCGCCGGGGTGGCGCTGCTGTTCGCCTCGCAGGTGTCGAGCTCCAGCCTGCAGAGCTCGGTGGGCGAGCTCACGCACGGGATCGCCGGCGACGCCACGCTGCAGCTGCTGGCGCGCGCCCCGCAGGGCTTCCCGCAGCGCACGCTGGCGCGAGTGCGCGGGATCCCCGGCGTGCGCACCGCGGCGCCGCTGCTGGAAGCCGGCGCCAACGCCTCCGGGCCGCGGGGCAGCGAGTCGGTCGAGCTGGTGGGCGCGGACTCGACCCTCGCCAAGCTCGGCGGCACGCTGGTGCGCCACGCCGAACTGACGCCGTTCGGCGGCGTCGGCGCGATCGTGCTGCCCGCTCCGCTCGCCCACTCGATCGGCGTGACGCAGTTCGGCCAGGAAGCGACCTTCCAGCTCGCCGGGCACACCGCCACGGCGCCGCTGTACGCGCAGCTGCATGCGAGCCAGATCGGCGCGCTGATCGAAACCCCGGTGGCGCTGGCGCCGCTCGCCTTCGCGCAGGAACTGGCCGGCGTGGGCGCGCGCGTGAGCCGCATCCTCGTGCAGCCGGCGCCCGGCGCGGAAGCGCGCGTGCGAGCGGCGCTGGCTCGGATCGCCGCGGGCCGGCTGAACGTCGAGCCGATCGGCTACGACGAGACGCTGTTCGCGAAGGCCGCCGCGGCGAGCAACCAGTCCACCGCGCTGTTCGCGGCGATCAGCGCGCTCGTGGGGTTCCTGTTCGCGTTCAACGCGATGCTGCTGACGGTGCCGCAGCGGCGGCGGCTGATCGCCGACCTGCGCCGCGACGGGTACACACCGCGCACGGTGATCGCGGTGCTGATGCTCGACGCGCTCGTGCTGGGGGTGATCGCGTGCGTGCTCGGACTGGCGCTCGGCGAGGAGCTCTCGATCCACCTGTTCCACTCCAACCCCGCGTTTCTCTCGCTGGCGTTTGCGCTCGGCTCGCGCGCGCGAAGTGAGCTGGCAGAGCAGTCGCGCTCGCCGCGGGCGGGGGGATGGTGGCGGCGATCGTGGCGGTGCTGAGCCCGCTGCGCGACATCCTCTCGAAGGATCCGCTGGCGGCGATCGCCGATCCCGCGGTGCCGCGGGCACGGCGGGCACGGCGGGCACGGGCTTGCGGCGAGCGTCCCTGGCGCCCCTCGCCGGCCTGGCGTGCCTCGCCGGCGCCACCGCGATCCTGCTGGCCGCGCCCGACGCGGCGCTGCCGGGGATGGTGCTGCTGTTCGCCGCGCTGCTGCTCGAGCTGCCGCTCGCGCTCAGCGCCACGCTCGCGGTGGTGAAGCGGCTGGCGGGCCGGATCACGAGCCCCGTCGCGCACGTCGCGACGATGGAGCTGCGCGCGGCCCGCGCGCGGGCGATGGCGATCGCGGCGACCGGCGCCGTGGCGGTGTTCGGCAGCGTCGCGATCCAGGGCGCGCACGGCGACCTGCTGGCGGGCCTCGAAGGGGCGGCGCGCGACATGAACGCCTTCACCGACGTGTGGGTGGCGCCGGCGGGCTCGTACAACCTGCTGCAGACGGCGCCGTTCGACCCGACGCTGCGCACGCGCCTGGCAGCGCCTGCCGGGCGTGCGCGCGGTGGGCCTCTACCGCAGCGGGCTGCTCGACTACGGCGAGCGCCGCGTGCTGGTGATCGCCCCGCCGCGCACCGCCGTGCCGCTGGTGCCCGCCGACCAGATCGTGCAGGGCGACCCGCGCCAGGCGGCCGCGCGTCTGCGCGCGGGCGGCTGGGTGGTGCTCTCGCGCGCGCTCGCCGAAGAACACCACCTGCGCATCGGCGAGGCGTTCACGCTGCCGAGCCCCGACCCACGGACGTTCCGCGTCGCGGCGCTCTCGACCAACCTCAGCTGGGAGCCGGGCGCGATCGTGATGAACGCCTCCGACTACGCGCGCGCATGGGGCAGCGCCGACGCGACCGCCTACAGCCATCACGCTCGACCCGGTGTCACGCCCGGCTCAGGGCGCCCGCGAGATCGAACGGGCCTTGCGTGGCGGCGGCGGAGTGGCGGCCAACGGGCTGCGCAGGGTGGCGGCCGCGGGGACCGCCATCGCACCGCTCCGGGCTGGCGGTGGAGACGGCCGCGCAGCACGCCGCCCGCCAGAGCGCGCTCAGCCGCCAGGCGCTCGCGCGCCTCACCCAGATCGCCGCGCTGATCCCGCTCGCCGCGGTGCTGGCGATGGCGGCCGCGATGGGCGCGCTGGTGTGGCAGCGCCGCCCGCGCCTGGCGAAGCTCAAGCTGGAGGGGCTGGCGCGCGCCGAACTGTGGCGCACGATCCTGCTGGAGAGCCTGCTGCTGGTCGGCGTCGGCTGCCTGACGGGCGCGCTGTTTCGGCCTCTACGGCCAGCAGCTCGCCGACCGCGCGCTCGCCGACGCGATCAACTTTCCCGTGGTGCACTCGGTCACGGCGCTGGCGGGCCTGGAGAGCCTCGCGCTGGTGAGCGCCACCGCGCTCGCGATCCTCGCGCTCCCCGGCTACATCGCCGCGTGCGTGCCGGCGGCGATGGCGCTGCAGGACTGATGCGCCGGCACGCCGGCACCCAACCGCTACCGCGCTCGCTTTGAACAGCCCTACTGGATCGCGCCTACCGTCCGTGCGAGCGACGCGCCGACACCCGGCCACGCCGCGTTCACGGCCGTGAACGGTAGGCGCCCCTACAAGCGGGTGGCGCGCGCGGAGGCGCAACGGCGCACCCGAGCGACCCTGCTGGAGGTCGCGATGGAGGAGTTCACCCGGGGTCAGTGGGAGGAGGTGTCGCTGCAGGAGCTGGCGAGCAGGGCGCGGGTCCCCACACGGCGCTGCTGCGGCACTTCGGCTCCAAGAAGGGGCTGCTGCGGCAGGCGATGGAGAGCACCGCAGCGGAGATGTACACGCAGCGCTGGAGCGCCGTGCCGGGCGACATCGAAGGTGCTGTGGAGGACGTGCTCGACCACTACGAGGAGCGGGGCGAGCGCTCGCTGCACGTCGGCGCGTGGCTGCAGACCGGCTCCCCCCTGCTCGCCAACATCTCGCAGATGGCGCGCCAAATGAACTACGACTGGGTCGAGCACGCGTTTGGCCCGCAGTTGGCGCGCCGTCACGGAGACGAGCGCAGGCGCTGCCGGGCCGTGCTGATCACGCTGTGCGACGTGCACACCTGGTGGCTGCTCGCGCGCGACCGGGCGTTCGAGCATGCCGCGGTGAAGGCGACGCTCCTCACCGCGACTCGTGCGTCTGCTTGCGGGCGAGCCTTTGGGCCTGTCTCGGTAGGCCAAGGAGGAGTTCACCAACTGTTCACAACCTGATTCCCGGCTCGTTACAAAAACCCGCAATTTGCGGCCGAATCATGTTGGTATGAATGCATCGACCATCGAGGGACAGGCGGGAGCACGGTCGAGTCGCCTGGATGACGGGGTCAGGTCGAGCCGCACGGACGACGGGATAAGGTCGAGCCGTATGGACGACGGGGTCAGCCGCGTCGATCTGCATTGTCACTCCTCGGCCTCGGAGGTGTCGCGGCTGGGGGTTCAGCGCGCGATGGGGCTGCCCGAGTGCGCCACGCCGCCCGAGGAGGTGTACGCGTTGGCGAAGCGGCGCGGGATGGACTTCGTGACGATCACCGACCACGACACGATCGACGGGGTGCTGGCGATCGCCGATCGCCCCGACGTGTTCGTCTCCGAGGAGCTGACCGCCCACTTCCGCGGCGAGCGCCAAGCGGTGCACGTGCTCTGCTACGGGATCACGCCCGGAGGATCACGAGTGGCTGCAGAGCCACAACCACGACGTGGAGGCGTGCGCCGAGTACATGCACGAGCGCGAGATCGTGTGCGCGCTGGCGCACCCGTACTACACGGTTGCCGCCCCGCTCACGCCCCGCCACCGCCGCCGGCTGGTGGAGATGTTCGCGATCTGGGAGGTGCGCAACGGCGCCCGCGCGCGCGAGCTCAACCGCCCCGCGGCGATCTACATCGCCACGCACGACGGGATCGGGATCGGCGGCAGCGACGACCACGCGGGGGTGGACATCGGCCGGACGTTCACCGAGACGCCGCCGTCGGACTCGCCCGCCGAGCTGCTTGCCCACCTGCGCGCCGGGCGGGCGCGTGCGCGCGGCGAGCAGGGCAGCGCCGCCAAGTGGGCACACGCCGCGATCGCGATCGCCGCCCGCTCGCTCGGGTCCGGCCTCGCGCGGAGGGCACGCGACGGCGGCGCGTGAGCTCGACGGGCAATCGGCATGAGCCAGGACAGGCGCCCGACCCCCGCATGGTGATGCGCATGGCGGAGCGCCTGTTGCGCGAGGGCGACGCCCGCCACGGGCCGACCGGCAGCGACCTCACACCGGCCGACGCCCGCCAGCTGCTGCGCGCATGGCTGGCCGCGGTCGAGCTGCCCGAGGGCGAGCTGCTCGCGCACATGCAGGCGGAGGGCTTCACCCACTCCGCGCTTTACCGCCGCGCCTGCCGCGCGCACGAGCGCAAGCTGGGCAGCGCGGTCGAGTCGGTGGCGCGGGCGATCGAGGCCGGCGGCACGCGTCGATCTCTCCGCCGCCGCCACCGCGGTGTTCGAGGGCTGCATCGCGGCGATTCCCTACGCGCCCGCCGCCGCCTTCCTCGGAGCAGAGAAGGCGAAGCTCGACTCGCGCGAGGGCGAGACGCCGCGGGTGGCGGTGATGGCCGACGGGATCGCCTCCACGCACGGGGTGTCGCGCACGATCGAGGAGATCCGCGCGCGCGGCGTGCGGGGGTATGAGATCGAGGTGATCGGCACCGACCCGGGCGTCGACCGGCGGCTGTCGGCGGTGGCGGAGCTCGACGTGCCGCTGTACCCGGGCCTGCGGATCGGCGTGCCGGGGCTGCCCGCCGCCGTGGAGACGCTCGCCGAGGGCGCGTTCGACGCGATCCACGTGTGCTCGCCCGGGCCGATCGGTATCGCCGGCGCGCTCGTCGCGCGCGGGCTGGGGATGCCGCTGATCGGCAGCTACCACACCGAGCTCACCGCGTACGCCGCGCTGCGCTCGGGCGATCCGTCCCTCGCACAGGCGATGGACCTCACCGTGCGCACGCTGTACGGGGCGTGCGACCTGGTGCTCTCCCCCTCCCCCGCCTCCGACGAGACGCTGCGCGCGGCTCGGGATCCCCGCGTCGCGAATCGCCCGCTGGGATCGCGGCGTGGACTGCTCGCGCTTCGACCCGGCGTTACGCGGTGAGCGCCCGCTGCCGGGCGAGCTCAACGTCCTCTACAGCGGGCGCATCACGCGCGAGAAGGGCGCCGACCTGCTCGCGGACGCCTTCCTCGACGCGCACGGGCGCGACCCGCGGCTGCACCTCGTGCTGGCCGGCGGCGGCCCGGAGGAGCAGCGTCTGTGCGAGCGTCTCGGCGAGCACGCGACCTTCCTCGGCTGGCAGGAGGGCGCGGAGTTGGCAAGGGTGTATGCGAGCGCGGACATCTTTCTGTTCCCCTGTGCCACGGACACCTTCGGGCAGGTGATCCTCGAGGCGCACGCCTCCGGCCTGCCGGTCGTCGCGGTCGCCGCCGGGGGGCCCGCGTCACTGATCGAGCACCGCGTCAGCGGCCTGCTGTGCGAGCCCTCCGCCGATGCGCTGGCGGAGGGCGTGCTGGAGCTCGCCGGCTCGCCGCTGCTGCGCGGACGGCTGGCGGCGGTGGCGCTCGCGGGGGTGCGCCGGCGCACTTGGGAGGGTGCGCTGGAGCGTCTCGCCGAGGGCTACCGCCGTGTGCTGGCGGAGAAGGAGGAACCCGGCTCGTCGGCCTCCGACCGACTACGTCACCCGCTCGGGGCGCCCCACAGCGCGGCCGGCAGCCCGGGAGCACGCCGTGCGGCCTGAGCACACGCTCGCCGTGGCGCTGCACGACGTCGAGCCGGCCACATTCGAGCGCTGCATGGAGATCCGGACCTGGCTCGACGAGCACGGCGTGGATCACGTGACGCTGCTGGTGATCCCCGCGCGCGACCTGCACCCGGTGGGGGAGCGCTCGCCGGCGCTGGTCGACTGGCTGGCAGCCCGCCGCCGCCTCGGCGACGCGATCGCCCAGCACGGCTTCCAGCACAAGCAGCTGCGCCGCCCGAGCCTGCCCCATCGCGTCTGGGCCCCGGCGCGAGCTCGCCGCGCGGCGGAGTTCGCCGGGCTCGACGACGAGGAGACTCGCCGCGCCGTGGACGCCGGCTGGCGATTGATGAAGCTCGCGGGGATCGAGCCCGACGGCTTTGTGGCGCCCGCCTACGCCTATACCCCCTCGCTGCGCCGCGCGGTGAGCGCCCGCTTCCGCTGGTGGGCCTCGCTACTGAGCCTCCACGGCGCCGCCGTGCCCACCGACAGCCGGCAGACCCCCGGCGATGGCATGCCTGCTCTCGCCGACGGCCAGCTGGCACCCACTCGGGGCCGACTGCTGGCACCAACTCGGGAACGACTCGTACCCGTCCGGCGCCGGCTGCTCCCCGCCTGGGGCCCGCGCTCGATCCGCGCGGGCGCACTGCTGGCCGGAGACACCCTGCGCTTGGACCTCTCCCCCGCGCACCTGGAGGGCTCCCACCAGCTGCGAGCGCTGGAGCGGACGCTCGCCCGCGTCGCCCGCCACCGGGCGGCTGTCACCTATGACGAATTGGCGGGGGCGCCGCTCCAGGCCGAGAACACCGAGGCTTCCAGCGAGCTGAGGCCCCGCGTCGCGGCGTAGCCCAGGGGTGGGAGCCCGAAGAGGTTCTCGATCGTGCGCAGCAGCGAGAAGTCGTTGAACGGTTCCTGATCAAAGGTGGAGGGCTTGACGAAGGGCGAGATCAGCAGCGCCCCCACCTGGCCGCCACCCGTCGGCGGAAGCTTGATCGAAGGCGTGGTCGCCGCGGGTGCCGTCACAGCCGGTGTCGTCGCGGCAGGCGTGGTTGCGGTGGAGGAGGGGGAGGAGGAGGGTGGGGCAGTTGGCGAGGGAGCGGTCGCGGCTGGCAGCCCCGCCCCCGCCGTCGTCGAGGCCGGGGTGGTGGGCGTGGCGGTGGCAGCGTTGGTGGTGCCCGCCGGCAGCGTCGGCGGGCTCGGCGCCGCCGGAGCGGGGAACCGCGGCTGCATGCAGCAGGAGCTGGAGTCGGCGTACTCCCCGGTGGTGGGCGCCTGGTCGGTGGTGATGATCAGCAGCCCGCCTTTGCGGTAGGCGGGGGAGGCGAGGATCTCGGGGACGACGCGGCGCAGGAATGTTTCGGCGGCGGGCAGCCCGCTCGGCGCGCCGGGCGCGCACGGGGTGGGGCGCCCGTCGTGGCAGAGGTCGGGCACGATGTAGGAGAGCGCGGGGGTGCGCTTGGCGCTCTTCAGATCGCCCGCCAGCCCTTCGATGCCAACGTCCTCGTGGGAGCATACGGGCGAGTGCAGCACACCGTCGAAGTAGGTGAAGGGGTCGCGGAAGGTGGCGAACGTGTCCCCCTGCGGGGCCTGCGAGGTCGGGTCGGCGGCGCTGAATTCGGGGTGCTCGCAGGCGGTGGGCAACCCTTCGGCATACACCTTCCAGTCGAGCCCCTTCGCGGCGAGCTGTTCGCCGACGGTTTGGGCTTCCTTGGGATAGATGCAGCCGTCCCCGGTGTACTGCCCCTTGCTGTTGGCCTGCCCCGGGACGATGTCGGTGAAGGTGGGGCAGTCGGCGGCGGTCTGCGGGGTTGGCCCAAGCCCGCTGACCAGGGCGACCTCGTCGGCGAGCTCTTCGTGGGCGACGCCGTAGAAGCGCACCAGCAACTCGCCGCGATGCTCGAGCGTGTGCGCGACGTAGGGCGCGGGCGATTCCGGCCCGAAGGTTTGGGCGTATGCCTGGTCGGCGAGCACGATCAGGAAGACATGCTTCACCGGTGGCAGCTTCGGCGCTTCCCCGCCCGACCCGGAGCCGGAGCCCTTGGAGCCGCCCTTCCCCGAATGCTTATGGTGTTCGCCCGACGATGAGCTCGATTCTTCCGAGGAGGACTTCGGTTCTTCGAAGGAGCTCGAAGGAGACGCCTCCGGCGTCGGGGTTTCTTCGGCCGCCGGCGAGGCGGCGGCGGCGGCGGCGAGCGGGGTACTCGCAGCGGGGGCGGGCACCAGCAGCGTGAGCGGCCCGCGACGCAGCGCGTTGATGAGAGCGCCGGAGGGGTCGTTGGAGGCGGCAGCACCCGTAACGGTCCCGAAGCCGAGCATCGCCAGCGTCAGCACGGCCGCCGTGAGCGGACTTGGCAGGCCGCCCCGCGAGCGCTGTGCCACAACAGGGGGCGGCACCGATGCCTGCGCGCCGGAGTTCAGGCTCGCGAGGATCCGCTCCAGCGCCGGCGCGCGCGGCCCATTGCGGGCACCGCAGCTCAGGCAGTAACGCTGGTCGCCGGCCAGCGGTAAGCCGCACTCGGCGCAGACGACGGAGGGTTGCGTGGGCACGGGGGAGTCCCCACTCACAGGCGACGCTCTCAGCTGACTGGAGCGCTTGGGGGCAGCACCAGCGTCTGCTCCTCAGCCTGCTCCTCGCTGGCCGGCTCGCTCGGCGAGGAGCCGTTGGCGGCGGCGCTCGGGACGCGCTCCATCAGCACCTTGCCGCACTGCCAGCAGTAGAGCGCGCCGCGGCCGTGCACCGCGCCGCAGTCGGAGCAGGTGCCGGTCTCGACGTGCTCGCGGAGGCTCAGCACGCGCTCGAGCTCGCCGAGCTCGGCGTCGCGCTCCTGGAGCTCCCCGGCACGACGTACGAGCACGTCGAGGCGGAAGTGATCGCGAATCGCCATCTCGTAGGCGAGGCCACCGAGATCCCAGTGCAGCTCGGCGACCTGCGCGAGCAGCTCGTCGCGCCGTCGTTCCAGGCCGGCGCGTCCGTCGCCGGCGTCAGGGGGGCCGCCGGGCGCGGCGGGGGACCGTCGAGGAGCGTCCGCGTCGGGGCGCCCGAGCAGCGAGTCGAAGATACCCATCAGCCCGTCGTCACCACGTTGGGGATGTTGCGCGTCTTCTGCTCGGCGCTTTCGCCGCTGTTGGGAGACTTGGCTTTGCCCGAGCCACCACCACTCGTCGATGAGCCCGACGAAGAGCCTCCGGAGGACGATTTGGGGGTGGAGGAGGATTTGGATGCGGCGGACGAGCCCTTGCCGCCGCCGCTCGTGCTCGATCCCGAGCCGCTGCCTTTTTTGGTGGGAGAGGTGGACGAGGACGAGTTTTCCGTGGGCGTCGTGACCGCCGGAGCGGCGCCGTTGCTCGCGCCCGGAGCCGCGGCGCCGGGAGCGCTGACCGAGATCACCTGCGCTGGCGTGGTGGTGGTTTTGCCCGCGCCCGCGCGACCGATCAATATGCCGACGCCCATCGCCAACAGCAGCACCCCCACGCCGGCCACGGCGGTGGCGCCCGAGGAGCGTCCGCCCCCCGCGGCACCCCCTCCGCCCACGCCCCCGCCGGACAGAGCGGGACCGGAGACGGTGGCGGGCGTGAAGCGGCTGAGAAACTGGCTACGCGCCTGCACCTGGCGCCCTCCGCACTCCAGGCAGTAGCGCTGATCGTCGGCCAGCGAAGCGCCGCAGTAAGCGCAGACTTTCATAGGTCCCGCATCATACGGTTTCGCCCCGGCGGCCATTGGTGACGATTCGGTGAACATAGCTCCCAGAAAGGGGGTGACGTGAAAGACTGGCCCCCAATACTGCGCGGCCGCGCGGGTGTCATATGACACGTTGTTCACAAATCTTTTACACGATCGGGTAGCCCCGGTGCCCAGCTTTCTCGAGCCTCTCACGACTCCCAGCCCCGAATCTCCCTTTCCCGGCTCCCAGCCGGAGGATCAGGGGCCGCGGACGCAAACCTTCGGCAACCTCGAGCTGCGCCCCGACGAGATGCAGGCGCTGGTGGCGGGCGCGCGGGTGGGCCTCACCGTGCGCGAGTTCCAGGTGCTTGCCGCGCTGGCGGGCCGCGAGGATCGCGTGATGCGTCGCGCGGAGATCTACCGGCAGGTGTGGGGCGGGGAGATGAAGCACCGCGACCGCGCGGTGGACGTGTTTGTGCGCAAGGTGCGCACCAAGCTCGCCGCGACGGCGCCCAGCTGGGCCTACATCCACACACACTTCGGGATCGGCTATCGATTCGCGCCCGAACCCGTCTCTGGCGCGCCCGAAACCTCCGCGCTCGCGCAGCCGCAAACAGCATCCGCGCAGGTATGAGCACCATGAGGGGATCTGTCCGCCACCGTGCGGCTGCGGTCGGGGTGCTGCTGGCGAGCGTCGCACTGGCGTTGGCGGGCGTTGCGCTGGTGCTGCCGATCTCCTCGCAGGCCACCTCCAAACCACCCAAAACCCCTAAACCGCTAAAGCTCAAGCCCCCGCACGCCGCCACCGAGCGAGCGGCGCACGCGGACGAAACCACCGTCGAGCTCGACGGCACGGTCAACCCTCACGGCATGGAAACCACCTGCTACTTCCAGTACGGCACCACCACCGCCTACGGCGCGCAGACGCCCACCGCCGTGGCCGGCAGCGGCACCACCGGGGTGAAGGTGAGCCAGGCGATTTCCGGGCTGCAGGGGGCCACGACCTACCACTTCCGCATCGTGGCAACCAGTTCGGCGGGCACCTCGGACGGTGTCGATCGCACCTTCGTTACCAAGCGGATTCCGCTGAAGTTTGTGATCGTGAAGGCGTCAAAGGCGAGCACGTTCGGGAGCCCGTTCTCGCTGACTGGCACGCTCTCCGGCGCCGGCGGGGCCGGCCACCAGGTGATGCTCCAGGACAGCACGTTCCCCTACCTGACCGGCTTCAGCGACCTCGGCACACCGGTGAGCACCAACGCCGCCGGCAGCTTCACCCTCACCGCCCCCAACCTCACGCAGACGACCGAGCTGCGCGTGCGCACGCTCGACGCACCGCCCATCTACAGCCAGATCGTCAAAGTGAAGATCGCGGTGCTCGTCACGCTCAATGCGCGGCCGACCGGGAAAACCGGCTATGTGCGCCTGTCGGGCACCGTGGCGCCCGCGGAGGTCGGCGCGCCGGTGGAGCTCCAGTGGGTCAAGCCCACGGGCAAGTACGTGACCGTGGTGAGCAGCGTGGTGAGGCGGGGCAGCGCGCGCACCTCGCGCTTCAGCGCGGTGGTGAGGATCCGCCACAGCGGCTCCTACCACGCGCTCGTGAGGGTGAGCAACGGCAAGCAGGTATCGGGCTCCAGCCGCACCGTGATGTTGCACGCGGCGCCGGTCGTGCACAAAAAACGTCGCGTGCACGCTCACCGGTGATGCTGGAGTCGGTGAGCTTCAGGTTGGAGCGGAGGCTGTTACGGCGCCGTGAACAGTTTCAAAGAATTGTCAGCAACGGCGATCCGCGGCAAAAAATGCCGGGATCGACGGCCGCGGCAAATGCCAGCGACTGGAGCGCGGCGGCGCACGCTTGACCGCAAAAGAATTGTCAGCGACCGGAGCGCCGCGGCACGAGCTCAACCGTGTAGGTGCGCGTCCCCGAGGGATCCGGCGCTACTACATGGATCGCCAGGTTCGCGCGTAGATAGCCGCGGCCGGCGCGCACACGCGAGCGGCCGGCGCGGTCGAGCCGGAGCACCACGGTTGCCACCCGGCCGTGGGGGATCGAGAAGCTGCCCTTGGCGAGCGTCACCGTGAGCGAGCGTCGCGCGGCGCGCGCCCGCGGCGCAAGCGTCAACGTGAGGTGCCCACGGCAGGTGACGGTGGCGGTGCAGCGCAGCCTCACCCGCACCCGCCCGCCGGCGGTGGGTAGGCGTTTGGCAAGCAGCACCACGCCGCCGCCCGCGACCTGGTAGGCGGCCACGCCCTGTTTGGGGGTGGATCCGGTGGCTCCGGACGAGCCACCGCCGGAGGTCTGCGTCTGCGTGCCCGGGGTGGGACTGGCGCCCGACGGCGATCCGGATGACGGGGGTTCTGGGGCCGGGGGTTCGTTCCCGAACACCCACGCCGCGCCCGCCCAGTTGCTGTCGCCGATGCCACCGACCAGGGCGGTGTCGCCGTCACTGGAGAGCGCCACGCCCCAGCCGAATTCGCCCTTGCCGCGCTCTTCCTCTCCGCCGGTGAGCTTTTCGCCCTGCTGCGCCCAGCTCGCGCCCGCGCCGGAGCCGGAGCGCGCGAACAGCCACGCCGCGCCCTGCTGTTCGTCGTCCTTGACGCCACCGATCAGCGCCGTGGCGCCGTCGGGGGTGAGCGCGACCGCGTCGCCGAAGTAGCCGCGGCCCGCCTCGCCGGCGCCGGTGAGCTTGGTGCCCTGCCGCGCCCAGTTCGCGCCCGCGCCGGAGCCCGCGCGCGTGAACACCCACGCCGCGCCATCACCGGAGTCGTCGTGGTAGCCGCCGATCAGCGCGGTGCCGCCTTCGGCGGAGAGCGCCACGCTCTGGCCGAACTCGCCAACGCCGGACTCTTCCTCGCCCCCGGTGAGCTTCGCGCCCTGCTGCGTCCAGCTCGCGCGCGCGACGGAGCCTGTGCGCGCGAACACCCACGCCGCGCCGACGCCGCCGTCGTCTTTGCGCCCACCGATCAGCGCGGTGCTGCCTTCGGCCGAAAGCGCCACGCTCCAGCCGAACTCGCCAACGCCTGACTCTTCCCCACCGCCGGCGAGCTTCGCGCCCTGCTGTTCCCAGGTGGCGCTCGCGCCGGCACCCGAGCGTTCGAATACCCACGCGGCACCAGTGTCGCTGTGGTCGACGTAGCCGCCGATCAGCGCGGTGTCGCCATTTGCGGAGAGCGCCACGCTCTGGCCAAACCAACCGTTGCCGCTCTCTTCGGCGCCTGTGAGCCTCGCCTGCTGCGTCCACGTGGAGCCCGAGCGAGTGAACACCCATGCGGCGCCCCCACCGCCGCCGTTGGGCGCGCCGATCAGCGCGGTGTTGCCGTCGGCTGACAGCGCCACGCCGCGCCCAAAACGACCCGCGCCGCTCTCTTCATCGCCGCCGGTGAGCTTCGCCTGCCGCGTCCAGGTCGAGCCGGTGCGTGTGAACACCCACACCGCGCCTGCTTCCCCGCTGTCGCGCGGCGCGCCAATCAGGGCTGTGTTGCCGTCGGTGGAGAGCGCCACGCTGCGCCCAAAGCGACCGGCGCCGCTCTCTTCTTCACCGCCGGCGAGCTTCATGCCCTGCTGGAACAGCGGGGCCGAGCTGCTGGCCAGACCATCGGAGATCGCGGCGCCGAGCGATAGCAGCAGTGCGAGCAGCGCAACCGCCGGAGCGCCGCGCCGTAGAGCCTTCAGTTTGGTTGGAAGCAGCGTTCGGTGAGTCATCCAGGGCCCGTTTCGGCTCACACAGGACGGTCGTCCATCCTCGCCCGTGCGCGTGGTGCTGTATCTAACTCCACCAGCTCCCCCGTTCTCCGACGCTTCACGAGATGTTCACAGCCGGCAAGCACGATGACGAGCAGGCTGCTGCTTGCTCGCCGGCGCTCTCCTATCCCGGCCGAGCATCACGGCTTGTCGACCAGCTCCAGCCCATTCACGCAGGACGCCGTCGGGGCCGCCAACGGATACCCCCGCGTGCTGATGCTCGGGATGGGCTGGTTTCCATCGAGCGTGGGCGGACTCGACCGCTACTACCGCGCGCTCTTCGAACAGCTTCCCGAGGCGAGCGGCGTGGTGATCGGCCCAGCCGAGGGCGCGCCCGCCGCGATCGCCGCCGCGTCGCGCCACGACCTTCCCCTCGTGCGGCGCCTCGGCTCGTTCTGGCTGGCCGCCCGGCGCGGCGTGTGCGGAGCCGAGGTGGTGGACGCGCACTTCGCGCTGTACGCGGCGGCGCCGCTCCTGCTCGGGTCGCGGCGACGACCGACGGTGTTTCACTTCCACGGGCCGTGGGCGGATGAGAACGCCGCGGCGGGGGACGTCTCACGCGTGAAGCGCGCGCTGCGCGCAGCCTTGGAACGTGGTGTCCTGCGCCGCGCCGACGCCCACGTGGTGCTGTCGTCTGCCTTCCGCAGAGTGCTGGTCGAGCGCCACCGCGTGGCGCCGTGGAGCATCAACGTGTGGGCGCCCGGCGTGGCGCTCGAGCGGTTCACTCCCGGCGACATGCCAGAGGCGCGCGCGCGGCTGGGTATCGACCCCACGGCGTTCGTCGTCGTGTGCGCCCGCCGCCTGGTGGCGCGCATGGGGATCGACCTGCTGCTCGACGCGTGGGGTCAGATCGAGCACGAGCTGCCGGAGGGCTCGCTGCTGCTGCTGATCGGCGATGGGCCGCTGCGCGAGACGTTCGCGGCGCGCGCGGCACAACCACCCCTGGCGGGACGGGTGCGCGTGATGGGCAGGCTCTCAGACGAGGAGCTGATCGAGGCCTACCGCTGCGCCGACGTGGCGGCGGTGCCGAGCGTCGCGGTCGAGGGCTTCGGCCTGGTGGTGCTGGAGGCGGCGGCGTGCGGCACGCCCAGCATCGTCAGCGACGTGGGCGGCCTGCCCGAGGCCGCGGCGGCGCTCGACCCCTCGCTGGTGGTGGCAGCCGGCGACAGCGAGGCGCTCGGCACACGCCTGCGGGCGGCCGCACACGGGGCGCTGCCCACACGGGCCGCGACGCGCGACTACGCCGAGCGCTTCGCCTGGCCGGCGGTCGCCGAGCGCCACCGCGCCCTGCACCGCCGGCTGGTGGCCGGCACGCGCGAAGCACAACTGCGAGTCGTGTATCTCGACCACGTCGCGCGGCTGTCAGGGGGCGAGATCGCGCTGCTGCGCCTGCTGCCCCATCTGCGGCGGGTGAACGCCCACGTGATCCTCGGCGAGGAGGGGCCACTCGCGGCGCGATTGGCACAGGCGGGGATCTCGGTCGAGGTGCTGCCGATCGCCGCCGCCGCGCGGGACACGCGCAAGGACACGGTGCGCCTCGGCGGCGCCTCGCCCGCCGCGCTGCTGAGCACACTCGCGTACATCGCGCGGCTCACAGTGCGCCTGCGCCAGTTGCGGCCCGATCTCGTACACACCAACTCGTTGAAGGCCGGCGTGTACGGAAGCGTCGCCGCGAACGCCGCGGGCATCCCGGTGGTGTGGCACCTGCGCGACCGGATCGCCCCCGACTACCTGCCGCGCCCCGCGGTGCGCTTCGTGCGCGGGCTGCTGGGGCGCATGGCGGACGGCGTGGTCGCCAACTCGGCCGCCACGTTGGCGACACTCTCGGCCGGCGGCCGGAGCCGAGTGCACCGCGTGGTCCCCGACTCGGTTGAACGACCACCCCAACACCCGCACACGCCGCGCAACCCAGCTGCCACGACATTCGGGATCGTCGGGCGGATCGCCCCGTGGAAGGGACAGGATCTGTTCGTGCGTGCCTTCGCCGCTGCCTTCCCCACCGGTGGGGAGCGCGCGGCGATCGTAGGAGCGCCGCTGTTCGGCGAGCAGGCGTGCGAGCGCGAGTTGCGCGAGCTGATCAGGCGCCTGGGGCTCGCCGAGCGCGTGGAGCTGCGCGGCTTTCGTGAGGACGTGTGGAGCGAGCTTGCGCGCATCGACGTGCTGGTGCACGCCTCCGTGATCCCCGAGCCGTTCGGCCAAGTGGTGCTCGAGGGCATGGCCGCAGGCCTCCCAGTGATCGCGCCCGACGAGGGTGGCCCCGCCGAGGTGATCGCCGACGGCGAGACCGGCCGCCTCTTCACGGCCCGCGGCGTGGACGCGCTCGCCGCCGCGATGCGCGAGTTGAGCACCGATCCGCAGGCACGCGAGCGGCTGGGCGGTGCCGCGCGGCACTCGATCGAGGCCTATCACCCCACGTGCGTGGGGGAGCAGCTGGAGGCGGTGTATGCGGAGGTGCTGGGGCGCTAGCCATACAGAATGCAGAGGCTCCCATTCCCCGTGAGCGCGGGGTATTCGCTACCCCTGCTCGGGCAGCTCGAGTACGTCGATCGCTTCCTCCCGGGCGACCGCAAGCACGTGCGGATCGGCAGTGGCGATCCGGTCGCCGGGCTTGGTCGAGGCGATCAGCACGGCGTCAGCCAGCGACAGTGGCCGCGAGGAACGGTGGTAGTGACCCGCGCGAACCTCGGCGGCCCGCTGTGCAACGTCGAGATCGAGGACGACAATGGCAAGCGGGCCCTCGAGCAGCGGCGTGAGAATCTCCATTGCACGCGGGATCGGCAGGCCGTAGAGACGTTGGGAGACGTCGAGCGTCTCAGCCAGGTTGGCGCTCGCGACCGCCACGTCCCCTTCGCGTAGAACCGTGCGGACATGGGGTGCGGCCGGCCCTCCCACCATGAACGCGATGAGCGCGTACGCGTCGAGCAGCGTCACGGTTCCCGGCGGCGGGACTCGGCCACCCGCTCATCCTCACGCGCAGCGCGGCGCAGCCGCCTGAGATCGATCCCCCGCAGCTCGCCGGCCAGCGCGCCCTCAGCCGCCGCGATCGGGTCGTCGGGCGCCGGCTCGAGGACGATCCTGTGCCCCTCGTCCTGCAGCGAAACCGTCGAGGTGCCCCAGCGATGCCGGATCGGAGCGGGGATCGAGATCTGCCCCCCCTTGGAGATCTTCATGCGAGTCTTCATGCGCATGCACTTTAGCATGAGGCCCCGCGATCGAGACCGAATGGGGCACCCTTGCCGGGCCTCAGACAGCTCAAGCACGTCGATCGCTTCCCCACGGGCGACCGCGAGCACATTGGGATCGGCGGTGGCAATACCGCTCCCCACGATGCCCTACCCTTTCCGGCGGCGATCCTCCCTCCGGCTGGCCAGCTCGTGGACGGGCTGCGGAGGCTCGGTCTAGATCCACTTGATGGGGCTCAGTGTAGGTCCCCTCGATGGTGCCCCAAAACGGCGAACGACGGGAGACGGCGATGGAGCTGCAGAGCGAATGGATCGACTACGACAGCCCCGCGGGAGCGGTCGCCGGGTACCTCGCGCGGCCCCTCGCAGTGAGCGGGCCGGCGCCTGGGGTGGTGGTGATCCAGGAGGTGTGGGGCGTGGATGGGCACATCGCCGATGTGGCCGACCGCTTTGCGAGCGCGGGATATGTCGCACTCGCCCCCGACCTCTACTCGGCCGGCGGGGGCAGGCCACCGGTGCTCGCTGCCGAGCGCGTCGCGGCCGCCAAGGAGTTCCTCAACACGATTCCCACAGGCCAGTGGATGGCGGTACTCGGCGACGAGCAGCGGCGGGCGGAGGCGCTCTCACAGCTACCGGCCGGTGAGGCACGGGAGGTCGGTGAGACGATCGCGGCGCTGTTCGGCGGGGTGGGCGGAGACCCCACCCGCCATCTGAGCGTGCTGCGGGCGGCCGTCGCCCACCTGCACGCCGATCCGGCGTGCGCGGGGCGAGCGGTCGGCTCGGTCGGCTTCTGCCTCGGCGGTGGCCTGTCGGCGCTGCTGGCCGGCGAGGAGCCGGAGCTCGGCGCGGCGGTCGTCTTCTACGGCTCCTCGCCAAACGCCGAGCAGGCAGGCTCGATCCACTGCCCGTTGCGCGGCTTCTATGGCCACGACGATCCCCGCATCGTCACCGGCCTGCCCGCCTTCGATACCGCGCTCAGTGCGGCGGGCGTGGATCACGAGCTGCGGATCTACCCCGACACCCCCCACGCCTTCTTCAACGACACCCGCCCGAGCTACCGCCCCGAGGCGGCCCGCGACGCGTGGGCTCGCACTCTGGCGTTCTTCGCCGCGGCGCTCGGGCCGGTGCCCACCGTGCCGGTGCAGGAGGCCGCGGCCGCCTCCTAGAGCACATACCCAAGCCTTGAGGCCGGCAGGGGCCGGTGCCCACCGTGCCGGTGCAGGAGGCCGCGGCCGCCTCCTAGAGCACATACCCAAGCCTTGAGGTCGGCAGGGGCGGGTGCGGGCTCGCCCCTGCCCCAGGGGCGGGTGAGCCCGCCGGATGTGCGTGCGGACAGCGGCTCCCACACACGTCCACCGCGGTATTTCCACGTCAAGCGGGTTGGCGAGGCCGTCGATCGGATTGGCGAAGGCCGATCCCCGGCCGGCCTCCCCCGCAAAGTGCTCCGAGTCGACATACCCACTTACCCGCCTGCGCATGCCCGGCGAGCTCGGCCGGCGCGCATCCTCACCGTAGGGCTCGTCATCGCCGTTGGCCTGCTCGCACCTGGGCCCGCGGCAGCACGGGGGGCGGCGCACTCCCGCTCGGTCGTGCACCCGAGCAGCGCCCGCCAGTGGTGCGCGCCGAAGCGCCATGGCGAGCCCTCCGGCCACGGGCGCTCCTCGGCGAAATGCACGAAGAAGCGCACAGCCAAGAACGGGCATCATCCAGCCCACCACTCCCCCGCGAGCTCCGGCGCGGGGGGTCGCGGAGGCACGGGCACGGGCACGGGTACCGGCGCGGGCGCCGACTCCTCGGCGGGATCTCCGGAAAGCGAACTGCCCTCCCCGGAAGTGACGGGCGCGACCACGGGCGCCGAACAGGGCGAACCCCCCGGGGAAGCGTCCGGCGAACCGGGCGGCGGCGGCTCGGAAGGAGGCGGCGGCTCGGAAGGAGGCGGCGGTTCGGAAGGAAGCAGCGGCTCCTCCACCAAACAGGGCAGCGGCTCCACCGAACATGGCGGCGGCTCGGCGCAACAGAGCGAAGGGGAAGGCTCCGTCGGAACGCTGACCGACCCGATCGAATCCAAGTACCTGACCGAGACGCCGTTCGGGACGACCTCGTTCTGGATCCAGCCGTGGCGTGCCTACATGGACACGTGGCCGGCCTCGCGCCTCTTGGAATCGCTCGGGATCAACTTCAACGTGAGCGCCCCACAGGCAGAAGCGACCGCGCAACTGTTGCAGGACAGCGGCTTCAAGCTGGCCCGCATCGCGATCAACTGGGACGCGCTCTCCTACGGCGATCCCACCCAGTTCGCCGACGAAGCCGGCGTGCACACGCGCCTGGAAGCGCTGCACAAGCGCGGGCTGCGGCCGCTGATCCTGCTCGACGCCAACAGCGAGGGCCCAACCCCGGCGCGGCAGGTCAACCTGGAAACGACCGCCGAAGCGCCGGCCGGCGCCCATGCGGTGGCGCTCACGCCCGCCGCCGCCGCCGCGGTGGTGCCCGGCAAGACCGGCTTCGACGGACTCTCCTTCGGCGGCGACCCCGACATCCTGATCGACTCGGTCGCCGGCGAGCACGCCACGCTCTCCAAACCGCTGCCGGCCGCGCTGCCCGCCGGTGCGCACAAAGGCGCCACGCTGCTGTACGCGCCGTTCACCCAGCCCGCTCTCGCGAACGGCGAATCGAACCCGGCCTTCCAGGAAACGCTCGCCGGCTGGTTGAGCTACGTGGCGACGGTGTCCAAAGAGGCCGCGAGCATCTTCGGCCCCGAAGGGTACGACCTCGAGGTGTGGAACGAGCTCAGCTTCGGCTCACAGTTCCTCAATGCCGAATACTACGACACGCCCGACGGCACCGAAGGGGTCAGCGCGGCCACCAGGGAAATCACCAAAGCGCTACTCGACCAAACGGTCGCCTACGTGCGCAACCCCACCAACGGGATCGGCCCGGGGGTCGGCATCAGCGACGGCTTCGCCAGCCAGACGCCGTTCCCCTCCGGCGCCAATGCGCCGTTGGGGCTCACGGCGCTCAGCAAGCATCTGTACGACGGCGCCAAAACCTTCCCCGCCGCCGACCCGGAACGATCGCTGCTACCCCTCAACGCCCTAGGCGAACGGGACACCCTCGAGGACAGCTTCGCCCCGCTGTTCGTGCCCCACTACCAGTCACTGTTCCCCGAGTACTACCTCGCAGCGACGCAAACCGAGACGATCGTGCGTGACCTCGCGCCGATGACCACCGAAGTGTACGGGCTGCCTCACGGCCGCAACGTCGGCCCGCCCGGGGGCACCCCGCTGCAGAAGTGGATGACCGAGTACAACCTCTCGCTGAATGGCGCGACGGTGGTCGGCCCCGACGAGAGCACCCCCGCGCCAACGCCCCTCACACCCGCCGACAAGACCCACTTCCAAGCCAAGGCACTGCTGCGCAGCCTCGTCGCGATGGTCAACAAGGGCATGACCCGCGAGTACTTCTACGCCGCCGCCGGCCACGCCCTGGCGCTCATCCCCCCCAGCTTCTACTCGGCCCTCCAAGCCCACCCCGAAACCTACCCCGGCGACGCGCTCGGCGGCGAAACGATGAGCGGCTTGCGCAACATGCTCGCCCAATTCCAAGGCCCCGGCCCCGGCCCAGCCTTGCGGCAGCTGTCCCTCCTCTCGATCGCCCAAGACGGCAACCACGCCCAGTTCACCGGCGACGGCACCGCCGCCCACCCCAGCCTCTACGACCGCGAAGTGCTCGCCGTCCTGCCCTTCCAATCCTCCCCCACCCGCTTTGTGATCCCCGTCTACGTAATGACCCGCGACCTGCTCACCCTCTACGAACCGGACGCGCTCACCAGCGACATCCACCGCTTCGACCTCCCCAACGAGACCTTCCGCATCACGCTCGGCAACCTCCCCGAAACCGCCACACCCCCCACCATCAGCGCCTACGATCCGCTGCGCAACGAAACCACCCCCGCCAAGCTCGTCGCCCAGGCCGGCCACACCGCCACTGTCGAAATCGCCGCCACCGACTACCCGCGCATCCTCACGATCGAATACCCGCCGGGATCAGGTCCCAGCTGACCTCAAACCGATGAATCGCCGAATCGGAGAGCAGCCGGCCCGCGCCGTAGTCGAGCCCTGGAAACTGAGTCTCATAGCAACGCATCGCCGGGAGCTTTGCGGCGGCGGCGGCGTCATCGAGACGCACGACGTGTGCTGAGCGCAGCCCCGGGAGCTCCGGCACGCCCTTGAGAAACTCCATCCAGAACGCGTCGACATTGCGGCGAGGATCGGGCTCGGTGCCATCGACCCAGTGCGGCCAGCCGTGCAAGACGCAGTAGGGCAGGTCGGCGTATAACGTGACCGGCAGACCCGCGCGCGACAACATGCGCCCGTAGCGGCGCGCGAGCAGGTGATCGAGGTGACCGCCAACGCCCGCGGTCACGTACACCCGCGATGCGCTGGTCGCCGCGGCGGAGAGCGCGCGGTCGATCTCCTCCAAGGTGGGGTCGAGCGCGGCTACGCGATACTGGGCGTCCAGCAACGGCAGGTTGACCGGCGTGCGGCCGGCGCGGGCGAGCGCTCGGGCGTCCTCGGCAATCCGCTCGCGGGCTCGAACGGCGGAGTCGCTGGCTCCGGTGATCGCGTCCCACGGCGCCAGACGCCCGGGTGGTGGCACTCCCGCGAAGAGGTTGACCACGGTCACCTGACGCGCACTGGTGAGCACGCTCCAGCAGTCGAGCACCGCGTCGTCCCAGTGGGGCGAGAGCAGCAGCTCGGGCGCCTGCGGGTCGAAGCGTAGGCGCGCGCGGAAGCGGCGCTCACGGCTGGCCTCGCGCAGCGCCAGCAAGCGGCGGTAGGCCACGCGAGGCATGTCACGCAGCGAGCGAACCTTCGTCCCCCCCCGATGCGCTCGCCACCGGTCCCAGCCGGGAGAAGACGGCCGTCCACGGAAGTTGCAGCAGCGCCGTCGTACGCGAGCCACCACGCCGAGCGACCACCTGGCTTTTGAGCGAGACGACCTCGGCGCGGAGCAGCCGGTTGCCGTTCAGGGGAAAGCCGGTGCTGAGCGACGTCAGGTCGGGGAGCGCCGCGGGACAGTGGACACGGTCGAGGATCTGACGGAGCGTGCCCTCCGGGTCGGCGAGGAGCTCCTCGTGTCGCAGCAGCATCCGACGCTCGCGCGGTTGGCGTAGGAAGACCAGCACCGACAGCAGGTGCGTCAGCCACAGGTTGGCGTTGGTGCTGAGCACCCGCAGCCGGCGCTCGGCGACGTCGTTGCGATTCAGGTACAGGTTGAACGAGTCGACCACACTGCGGGGGTCGCGCACCAGGAATATCAGGTACAGGTCGATGCCGGCGAGCGCCTGCAGCTCGCGCGCGCGCAACGGGAAGTGTGAGGTGTCGACGACGTGTGTGACTCCCGCCGCGCGGGCGATCGCCCGGTAGAGATCCTCGGTGACCCGGCGGTAGCCCTCGCGCAGCCGCCGCCGGGCGCGCCGGCGGTGAAGCCGAAACGGCGCAGACGAGCGTTCGAGGTCGCGCTGCGCCTGGTTGCCGAAGAGCTCGCGCGCCCCCGGCACATCGTCACGAACGGTGCTCCAGAAGCGCGTCCGTTCCAGGCCGCCGAGCACTGGGGTGCCCGAGCGCACCAGCCAGTTGTCGAGCTCGCCGGCATAGCCGACACCGTCGCAGTTGCCGAGCGCCACGCCGAGGATCGTGCTGCCGCTGCGGCCCGATCCCATCACGTACACGACCTTCGGGCGCGCATTGGTGGCGCCCGTCGCAGCGGCCGATGTCGATTGGTCGTTCATCGCGCCGGCATTCTCTCGCACGCCGCTCGCCAGCCCCGGCGGATTCACACAAAAGACACATCTACGTCACCCCACGGCTCGCCAGGGATATCATCCGCCGCGATGCCCTCCTCCCCACGCTCGGTGCTGTTGGGCACCCCGCTGTGGGGGCGCAACGGTGGCGTCGCGGCCCACGTCCAGACGAGCGCGCGGCTGCTCGCCGAGCAGGGTCTGCGGGTGACGGTGGCAGCGGCAAAAGTCGACCCGGATCTGCACGTTCCCGGCGTGACGGTGCACCACAGCACGGAGCTCTTCAAGGCATACGTCCCGGTCGACGCGCGGCTCGGCGCGGCGGCGTCGGCGAGCCCCGACGTGATCCACCTTCACCAGCTCGACGACCCGGAGGTGGTGGCGGCCCTGCGAATCAAAGCGCCGGTGGTGGTCAGCGCCCACGGGTACACAGCGTGCACCGCCGGCGTGCATTACTTCCGCCCTGGCCAGGAGTGCGCACGACCCCACGGGCCGGGCTGTGTCCCCAATCTCGCGCTGCGCGGCTGCGCGCACGTGCGCAACCCACGGCAGCTGCCGGCCTCCTACCGGCAGACGACCCGCGCGCTCGAGGCCCTGCGTGGCGCCGACCTCGCGGTGGCCTACTCGAATGCCGTGGAGCGCCACCTCGCGGTCAACGGCGTAACCCGCCGAGCGGTGATCCCGCTGTTCGTCACGCTGGCGCCGCACCCGCCGCACCCGCCGCACCCGCCGCACGGGCACGCGCAGGACAGCGCGCAGCGGCGCGTGCTGTTCGCCGGCAGGGTGGTGAAGCCGAAGGGCCTCGGCGTGTTGATCCGCGCCATGCGCACAGTGGACGCCGAGCTGGTTGTCTGCGGCGACGGCATGCAGCTGACGGCGATGCGCAGGCTTGCGCGGCGGGCGGGGGTGGAGCGGCGCGTGCGCTTCCGCGGTTGGCTCGACCCCAAACAGCTGGCGCGGGAACTGGCGAACACGTCGGTTGTGGCGATCCCATCGCTGTGGCCCGAGCCATTTGGACTGGTTGGGATCGAGGCGCTCGCCGCGGGCCGGCCGGTGGTCGCCAGCCTCACCGGGGGGATCCCTGACTGGTTGGAGGACGGCGTGACCGGCGTGGGCGTCCAACCCGGCGATGTGCGGGGTCTCGCACGGGCACTCGCTGCGCTGCTCGCCGATCCGCGGCGCCAGCGGGCAATCGGCGCGGCCGGCAGGGAGATGGTGGCCACACGGTTCTCCCCCACGCGACATGTCGAAGCGCTGCTTGAGGCCTATCGCGCCGCGCGCGTGAGCTGGGAGAAGCCAACCGGACTCAATGCGCATAGCGGACCGACGGCGATTGGGAGGCATGGCTGTGCTTCTTCCTTGAAGGCGTAATCGAGGTGGCAGCATCCACGACGGAGACCAGAAGCGCACGGAGTGCCCACCATAGTCACCTCAGGAGGTCTGTCCTGCTGCTGATGGGTCGGAGATCGCGCCGAGTTGGCGCATCAGTGAGATGTCGTCCCTGACGGCTCGGTACTCCACGATCTTGCCGTCGCTGAAAGTGAAGATGTAGATGTGGTGGACATCACTGAACGTCCTCTCAGTCGGTGGCATGCCCATGAACGGCCCAGTGTGCGTACCACTGACGGAGCTGTGCATCACTACACGATCGCCCTCGGCGATCAGCTCGCGAATCTCCCAATGCTGGTCGGGAAATGCCGCGCGCAACATCGTCGCGACCTCCTTGACACGCTCCGGTCCACGACGGTCCTGCACATCCCCGGCGTCCCGGCAATCAGGCGCCACGAGCGCATCGGCAACCTCGAGCCGCCCTCCTTCGAAGACCTCTTCGTACAGTCGCCGCGCGATCGCCTTGTTGCTCTCTGACACCGGTGCCTCCTTCGAGTTGTCCTACCATTTCGCTACCGTAGCACTGTAGCCAATGCCTAGTCAAGAACCCCAGCGTGATCGTCCCCCGTCCCGCAGCTACCGTTCCCCCAAGCGCCAGGCAGACGCCCGCGCAACGCGCGAGCGGATCCGCACCGCGGCCGAGTCGCTATTTCTCCGCGACGGCTATGCGCAAACAAGCATGAGGTCGATCTCGAAACACGCAGATGTCGCTGAGAAGACCGTCTACCTCGCCTTCCCGACAAAGGCCCAACTGCTTTCTGAGGTCATCCGCGTGGCGGTCCGCGGAGACGACGATGAGACACCCATCACGGCCCGCGATGACTGGCGCGCGATCCTCAATGCCCCCGCAAACGAAATCCTGGACCGCCTCGCGCGACACGAGACGGCCGCCCTCGAGCGGACCGCGCGCCTGCTCGTAATGGCCGACATCGCGGCGGCCAGTGATCCGCGACTCATTCCACTACGCGATCGCGGCCACGCCGCCCAGCGCAGCCTGTATATGGAGGCGGCGGCAAGCCTCGCAGCGCGCGAACTACTACAGAGCGGACTCCACCCGACTGACACAGCCGACGTGATCTACGCGCTCACGCACGAGGCTCTCTACCTGCGGCTTACCGATGAGTGCGCATGGAGCCCGTCACGCTACGCACATTGGCTAAGCACAACTCTGACCGCCACTCTCACCACGCCAGCCCACCAAGACTCTCACTAGAGCGCCACGAGCGCAGAAAGATTGAAAGCTCGCCGGGAAGGAAGCCCGCGATGGCGGAGTCATTCAGAAAGCGCGCGAAAGGCGGCCGTGCGTTGATCGCTGCCGCAAAACCGACGAAGGATCGTCGGGGCGGGGTCTTGGCCAGAAAGCCGTCGCGTCCGATACCCCCGAACCCACAGGAGACACCCCAGTGCCTAGAACGTCGATCCTTGCCCTAGTTGGCCTTGCGCTCGCTGTCGCCGGCTGCGGCAGCTCCAGCAGCACAAACAGCTCGTCCAGCACGTCGGCCGCCGCGACTATTCAGAGCACGACCTCGAGCGCAAGCTCTACTCCTTTTCTGACGAATCTGAGGACTGTTAGCAAGGTCGCCTCGACGGTCCCGGCCAACGGCGATGTGAACCCATACGGCCTCGTATTCGTTCCCACCAGCGTGGGAAAGCTCCAGGCGGGCCAGATGCTCGTCAGCAACTTCAACGCCAACGAAGGCGCCAAGCAGAGCGGTCAGGGCACCGGCACGACGATCGTGCAGGTCTCAACCGCCGGGAAGGTCTCGCTGTTCGCCACGATCGACGCCAAATCCCTGCCCGGTAGCTGCCCCGGTGGGGTTGGGCTGACGACGGCGCTTGACATCCTGCCGGGCGGCTATGTCGTCGTGGGCAGCCTGCCAACGACCAACGGCAAGTCAGCGACCGCGAAGGACGGCTGCATGATCGTGCTCGACAGCGAAGGCAAGGCGGTCGAGACGATCGCCAGCAAGAACATCCAGGGTCCGTGGGACTCGACCGCTAAGAGCGAAGGCTCCAAGACCAGTCTGTTCGTCAGCAACGCGCTCAACGGTGGCGCGGCGAAGGCCATCCACACGGTCGACGACTCGACCGTGCTGCGGATCGAACTGGAATCCGGCGAAGGACAGATGCCGAAGGTGCTGAGCGAAACGGTGATCGCCAACGGCATCCCCTGGATCGATTCGCCAGAAGCCCTCGTGCTCGGCCCGACCGGACTCGCACTCGCCTCCAACGGGACGCTGTACGTGGCCTCGACCGACGGCAGCAAGATCCTCGCGATCTCCGAAGCGATGACGCGCACGGCGCCCGCCGCGAAAGGCGGCACCGTCCTCACCGAAGGCGGCCACCTCAAGGAACCACTCGGCATGGTGCTCGCACCGAACGGCAACATCATCACGAGCAACGGCGGCGACGGCAACATGGTCGAAACGACGCCCGCCGGCCAGCAGGTAGCTGTGCAGACCGCCGACAAGAAGACTGGAGCCGGAACCCTGTTCGGCCTCGCGGTGGCGCCCGAAGGTAAGGGCATCTACTTCGTGGATGACGGCGAAAACATGCTCAACCTGCTGCACGAAGGCCAGCCAGCCACGCCGGCATCGAGCGCGACAACCACGGCCGCGTCTCCCGCGACGAAAGCGGTCAGCCTCTCCGTCCGCACCCTGCCGACCGTCGGGGCGGTGCTCGTGAACTCAGAAGGCCACACGCTCTATACCTTCGCGCCCGACCAGCACGCCAAGGTCACATGCGTGTCCTCGTGCGCGGCGGTGTGGCCGCCCTTGAAGCTCACGAGCGGTGAAACCCCCGCGGGATCCTCTCCTCTGAAGGCTTCACTGCTCGGCAGCGACTCCGACCCCGAAGGCGGCAGTGTCGTCACATACGCGGGCTGGCCGCTTTACACCTACGCAGCCGACGGATCGGCCGGCCAGGACAACGGACAGGCGATCGAAGCCAACGGTGGACATTGGTATGTCATCGCACCGTCCGGCAAGGTCATCACGACGGGCTGAAACCGCCACTCCGGAAGGGAATACGCCTGCGCGGAGTCTCCCTAAGTACAGGAGGCTCACGCGACAGGCGTGTCCCCGACTTACCCATAGGAGTAAACACATGCGCCATCTACTGAAGCTGTCCGTCCCGGCACTCGCCGCATCGCTGCTGCTTGCCGCCTGCGGCAGCAGCTCATCCAGCAACACGACCAGCTCGGCCGCCAGCACACAGCCCGCCACGCAGAGCAGCAGCTCGTCAAGTGCTGTCGCCGTGAAGACAGCCTCCAGCTCGCTCGGCACGATCCTGGTGGACAGTCAGGGGATGACGCTGTATCACCTCAGTGGCGAGCAGAGCGGCAAGTTCATCTGCACCAGCACGGCCTGCCTGGGGGTGTGGCACCCGCTGATTGCGCCATCCAGCGGCGCTCCCAGCGGCGAAGGCGTCTCGCTCGGCACCGTCAAGCGCCCCGAAGGGACCGTGCAGGTCACATACAAGGGCACGCCGCTCTACACGTTCGCACAGGACAAGCAGGCCGGTGAAACCAATGGGCAGGGCATCAAAGACGTAGGCATCTGGAGCGTCATCACAACCAGCTCCAGCAGCACCCCGTCAAGCACAGGCAGCTCATCGGAATCGGAAAAGTCCAGCGGTAGTGGCTCAAGCGGCGGCGGCTACGGCTACTGAGCCCTCCCGCGGACGCGCGGCGCAGCGCGCGTGGGTGTGACGCGCCGCCCCCGCGCACTGGCCGCCGGTTGCTTGTGCTCCTCATTGGGGCTCAGCCACCCACCTTCCGTCGTTGCCTGAAGACACCTGCGCTCGGTCGACTGCGACGACGACGTGCACGCGCCCGAGGTTGGCGAACAACACGGGCGCTGCCCGGCGCCAAAGTAGATCGGCGCCGGGAAGCTCAGCGCCAGGGCTACTTGACCGTGCCTCCAGAGGCATTGATCGCATACCACGTGCCGCCGAACGATTTGGCGCCGACGTAGGAGGTCTTCCCTGGACCGCTATCGCCACTGTAGGTGTAGAGCGGATGACCGGTATAAGTCACCTGATTGCCGCTGGTCGTAGACAGCAGTGAAGCCTTGATGCCCGAGCCAGCCGTCGGGCGACCGCTTGCCTTCAGCGAAGGCCATACTGATGAGCACCCGCTGACTGCTGCGCAACTGTTTTTGTTGCCGTGATCGCGCGTGAACTCGTACAGCGTGCGACCCGAGCTGCTGACGAGAATGCTGCCGAGGCTCGTGTGCCGTAGCTGTACCGTGGCCGCGCGGCTCGACCGGCCGGCCGGCCGGTTGCTCTGTGCGCTGGCGACCGTCGCCGCGCTCGCGGCGGTCGCCAAGGCGACGGCCAAGAAAACGTAGGTTCGCTTCATGGTTCCTCCAAATGTCGGGGTGCTCGGGCGCGTGACTGTCATCTCTACCTATAGACACCGCCACACCGCGAACCTTCCCGAACAACGGCGTGCGGGTGCTCCTCCTCGCCGCCGTCAGACCGGCGGTCTTGCGTGCTCAGGAGGCGGTCGAGTCATGATCGCTCCAGCTCGCCAGCCCTAGCAGCGTGGCGCTGGAGACGCCGCGGCCGGATACCACGCACAGGTGGCCGTCACGCAGCCATGTCACGACCGCAGCACCGTTCTTGCTGAGCAGCCTGTAGGACACGCCACCGCGCCAGGCGATCACCCCACCGCCGACCCTGGGAGCGGGGGTGCCAGCGAGGATCAATCGCTGGAGGCCGCGCCGCGGGAGGCGCCGAGAGGAGCTGCCGGGAAGGATCGCGCCGGGTCGGAGTCTTGGGTTGTTAGAGCGTGCATCGACGAGCACGCGGGACCGACATGGGTACTCAATCGAGAGGTGGGCTGAGATTGTGAAGCTGCGTAAGCGTTATCTACCCGTAGCGGCCGTGCTCCGGGCGGCCGTGCTCGGAGCGGCCGTGCTCGTAGCCGCCGTCGCGGTTGTGCCTGCGCTCGCGACTGCCAGCCCAACCGAAGTGAAGCAGCTCGAAGTCAACCAAAACTGTGTCGATCCCGACTGGCCGTGCTGGACCACGGAAGGGTCGGCGTCGAGACCGCAACCCGCGCTCAAGGTCAACATCGCCGATGGCGGCGAAGTCAAGTTTGCCGACCACGACGCGAGCACCAAGGCGGCCGTTGTATGGACGAGCAGTGCGCCAGCCTGCACGGGTGTGCCTACAACCGAAATGACCGGCTGGGAAGGCAAATGCGAATTCAACCAGCCGGGGACGTACAAGTTCGAAAGCGCGACCCTCTTTGATAACGAAAACACCCCATACGGTGACGCCAACTACCGCAAATACGAAATCGTGGTCGCGGGTACGCCCACGGACACGACGACCTCCGCGAGCGGCGAAACCCAAACGGAAGCGATGTTCAACGGCACCATCAATCCCGAAGGAAACACCGTTGAATACCACTTCGAATATGAAGGCCCAGGTGTAAGCGGTAAACAGTCGACCCCCACAGCCACGTTGAGCGCGGCCGACTCCACGAGCCACGCCGTGTCGGCCCAGGTCAGCGGCCTGGAGCCAGGCATGACCTACAGCTTCCTGCTGGTGGCAACCTACGGGGTCGGGAAAACCTCTGTGTCGGGCGCGACTCAAAAGATGTTCACAACCCATGCGGTAACCGCGCCGAGCGCTACAACGCTCGCCGCTGAAGGGCTCAAAGAAACCGAAGCCACGCTCAAGGGCACGGTCAACCCCGGGGGCGAAGCGACCGAATACTTCTTTGAATACGGAACCGGCACCGGCTACGGTCAGAAGACCGAAAAAGCGACCGTCTCGGCGAGCGGAGGCAATCAGGGTGTCTCTGCCACGCTCAAAGGCTTGACCCCCGGCACGGAATACCACTTCCGGCTTGTCGCCAAAAACAACCAGGGACCTACCGAAGGTTTCGACCACAGCTTCAAAACGACGTCTCCTCCGACCAAAGAACCGACCAAAGAACCTCCAGCGAAAGAACCCTCACCAACGCCGCCCCCTACCGGCGGCAATCCCCCCACGGCCACAACCTCCAGCTCACCGCCTCCTAGTCAACCAACGACCGAACCGGCTCCCGGCCCGCTGTTTGGGTCACTCAAGCTCACGTCCACTCAGCACGGCGCGGTCGTGCACGGGTCCCTGGTCGTGTCCTCGGCCGGCTCTGAAGGCCAGCTTCAGATCGAGCTGCTCACCAAAGGCTCCGCAGCTCCCCTCGGCAAGTTCCTGCGCTCCTCTCTGCACGCGGGCAAGCTCACGTTCTCGCTGGCCCTGAGCGCGAAGGCAAAGCACACGCTCAAGACTCATCACAAGCTGGCGCTGACCGTGAAGATCGTGCTCACACCCAAACACGGCTCGGCTATGACCCTCACTCGAAGCGTGGTCGTACGATGAAGCCGCTCAGCGTTTCCAGACCACGCCTGCTTGTGCTCCTCGCTCTCGCTGCATTGATAGGGGCGGCGGTCGCGGTGCTACCCGCGCTCGCTGCCGCACCTTCTGAAGCGAAGCTCGAAGTCAACGAGAACTGCGTCGAGGCCAACTGGCCGTGCTGGGCAACACCCGGCTCGGGGTCGCCCGCGAGCAAGGTCACGATCGCCACCGGCGGCGAAGTCACGTTCACCGACAAAGCCAGCACCGCGGCGACCGTTGTATGGACGGGCTCGGCGCCGGCCTGCACCGGGGTGCCTACAAGCGCCATGACAAGCTGGGAAGGCAAGTGCAAGTTCGAACAGCCGGGGACCTACAAGTTCGAAAGCTCGACCCTGTGGCCCGAATACACCAAATACGAAATCGTCGTGGAAGGCGCCGCCGCCGGCACAACCCCCACCACGACGACTTCAACCACACCGACGCCCACAACGACGCCCACCCCCACGACGCCGAGCGAACCCAGCCACGGCTCGCCTTTGGAAGGAGGATCAAAGGCGCTGAAGCTCGCCAGCAGCCAGCACGGATCGACAGTGCGCGGGTCGATCAAGGTATCCCAGGCGGGCTCTGGCGGGCGGCTGGAAGTCGGCCTATTTGCCACGAGCGCATCGCTGACCAAGACGGGGCACTCCGGGCAGGTGCGCGTCGGGCGACTGGTGCGCTCGTCCCTGACGGCGGGCAGCGTGTCCTTCTCGGTGCCCCTGAGCGCGAAGGGCAAGGCTGCGCTGCGCCACCACCGGCGCATGGCGTTGACGGTGAAGATCACGCTCACACCAGCACACGGAGCGGCGGTGGCAGTCACTCGCGGCGTCGTCGTACACGCCTGAGCTAGTGGTGGTGCGGGTGTCCGCGTACCGTGCGCCAGCTCTCGCGGGTGATGCGCAGGATCACGACGGTCATTCCGAGGCCAATGAGGGGATCGAGGATCGGGGCGCCAGCGGCGATGGCGAGAGCGCTCGCGATGACCGCCAGTGAGACGTATGCGTCGACGCGGGCATGATCGCCGTCTGCGATCAGCGCAGGACTGTCCAGTCGGTGCCCGGCGCGGCTGCGTACCAGCGCGGCAAGCCAGTTGCCGGCGAATCCAACGGCTCCGGCGAACGCGAGGGCGAACAGGTGGCCAGGGGTGGAAGGGTGGATCAGGCGCAGGATCGACTCATACGCGGCAACGCACGCCGAGATGAAGATGGTCGCCACGACCGCCAGGCCGGCTAGGCGCTCGGCGCGCGGGGAGCGCAGCGCGAACGCAATCCCGAGCGGAATCGCGGTCAGCGCGTCCCCGCCGTTGTGGATCAGATCGGCCAACAGCGCGAGGCTTCCACTGAGCGCGAACACGACCGCCTGGGCGGCGGCCGTTACGCCGAGGATGGCGAGCGCGAGCGCGACGGCCCGAACGCCCTCACGCGAGCGCTTGATGCTCTCGTCGATGAGACCGTGAGAGTGACCGTGTGCGTGCTCGCCGTGGCCCTCGCGCGGGTGCTCATGGTGGGGATGAGAGTGATGTTCGTGCGGTCCTGCGTGTGGGTGGGCGTGGCGCAGCTCGCCGTGACGGTGCAGATCGCCCTCGACAAGTTCATAGGTGGCTGAGGACACGGTTAGGTCTCCGTCGAGTGCGCTTGCATCGTTGGCTTGGATCGGTAGCGCTTCAACGCGATCACCGCCCAAATCGCCTCGACTACGCCGAAGGGCCAGGTGCCGGCGAGGAACCCGTAGACGCTCGACAGGGCGCAGCCGCAGGCAAACGCGAGGATGAAACCCCGGCCGCGTCGTTCGAGGGCGTACATCAGCACCATGAACGTGACCGCGCACGCGCCAAAGATCGTGAGCACGACAACAGTTTGGCGCAGCAACCCTCGCTTGCGCCGGCCTTGAACGCCGGCCGTGCAGGGAGTAGCCCAGTGTTGCTCTCGTAGCGCGTGACGCGGTCTGACCCAAATCATCTACCCGCCGTCTGAACAAGCTGTGAGACAAAGCGACTCGGCGCTCCGACTTCGACGACCCCGTCAAGCAGCCCTTTCACAGCCTCCGCCGTGCGTGCCACCCCCATCCGCTCCTCGGCAAACGCGCGCCCACGGGCCCCGAGTGTCTCGCGCGCCGCGTCGTCGTCGAGCAGCTCCTGAGCTGCATCGGCCAGCGCCGGCGCCGTTGGCTGGCACGATCGACGCAGCCTCGGCCTCAGACCAGCTCCAGCCAGCGACGGGGACCGTCGATCGCGAGCACCGGGCGGCCGGACGCGAGCGAGGCGGCGAGCGTGCCCTTGCGCGAGGAGGGACCGGCGGCGTCGACGAACAGCAGCACCTCGCAGCGCCGCGAGCGCGTTCGAGAGCTCCTGCGCGGGGAGCGTGTCGGAGAACGTCGAGCGCGTGCTCGATCCCGCGCGCCCGCGCCTCGCCAGCCACGTCCGCCGCCACCGGCGAGCCGCGTCCCGGGCGCGCCGAGCAGCGCAAGCTCGCGGCGCACGCCGCGCTCTGCGAGCAGCGCGAGCGCGTCGAGCACCAGCGCGAGCGGCGGCGCCCTGGTAGGAGTAGCCGAACAGCCCGATCACGCGAGCTGCTCGCGCGGCGCCGGCGGACCGGCTCAGCGGGCTGACGGCGGCGGTGGCAGGTTCGAGAACACCGGCGCGACCGCGGCCGGCCGCCGCGGCAGCCACGGCCGCGACGCAGCCACCGCGCGCGGAAGTCGGTGGTGAGCAGCACGGCCGAGCGAGCGGCGCATCACATCGATCAGCACCGCCCGCTGGGTGAGCGCCCACACCTTGCCCCGCGTGCCGCCGTGCCGCCACGGGTAGACGAACTCGTGCAGCACGGTGACCATCGGGATCCGCGAGCGCCGCAGGGCCGCGAGCACCGGGGCGACGAACAGCGGCAGCCCGCGGTAGGAGTAGGCGAAGACCGAGTAGTGCAGCAGCACCGCGTCCGGCGGCTCGCGCTGCCAGCTCGCCGGCGAGCGCCCGCGCCCATGCCCGGACCTCGGCCCGCCGCGCCGCGGAGCGACTCCTCGCTGCGCTTCAGCCAGTGCAGCGAGCACGACACGCTCCTCGCGGCGCGAGCTCCTCGGCGAGCAGGAGCGCGTGGTCGCGCGCGCCGCAGGTTGGCCCCGCGGACATGCCGACGACGGCGACGCGCAGCGCCGGTCGTGCAGGGCCGTACGCCTGCCCGCGGCTCGTGCGATCCCCACCGAGGCGCTACCACCGAGGAGCTCCCCGCGGTAGGCGGCCTCGATCGCCTGCGCGAGCGCGTCGAGATCGCCCGTCGGCAGCACCAGCCCGTTGCGGCCCGGCTCGATCAGCTCCCGCATGCCGGTGTTGCTCGCTGACGATCGACGGGCACGCCGCAGGCGAGCGCCTCGACGGGGGCGTAGCCGAAGCCGTCCTCGTAGCTCGGGTGCACGCACAGGCGCCGCGCGCTGCAGATGCGCCAGCGGGTCGCCCGGGCGCGACGGCGATGCGCGCGTCCTGGCGCAGGCTCGCTGCACGAAGCGTCGCATCCCCCGCGTGCCCCAGCCGCCGGCCAGCACCAGCCGCAGATCCGGCGGTGGGCCAGGCGGCGGACGGCGTCGATCAGCAGCGGCACGCCCTTGGCGACGGAGAGGCTGCCGACGTACACGACGTCGAAGCTCGGCGGAGCGACGGCGCGCGCCGCACGTCGGGCACGAAGCGAGGGGCGGGCGTCAGCGGGAAGCGCGCGAGCCGCTCCTCGGGCACCCCCTCCTCGACGAACGACTCCCAGACGTGCTCGGAGGAAACGTAGATGCGGTCGGCGAGCGCGTACTCGGCGAGGTTGCGCCGCAGCAGACGCGTCGCCCACGGGCGCTCCAGTGGGTACCGGCGGTGGGCGAGCGCGTGCATGGCGCACGACCCGGCGCAGGTGCGAGTTGGCGGACATCAGCGACGCCGACTGCATCCGCGCGCGCCTGGCGGCGCGCAGCTGCAGCAGCGCCGAGCCGTTGAACGCGATCAGATGCTCGGCCGCCGGCAGCCGCCGCGCGGCGTCGAGGTCGAAGGCGACGCTCGCCGCCCACGTGCTCCACGCGGGCGAGCGGCGCGTGAAGGGGGCGATCGCCGCGGCAGCCCGGCTGCGGCGCCGGCGTCGAGCTGCCGGATCGCAGATGCAGTCCCCGGCGTGCCCGCCGGCGTGCGAGCGCGTCCATCGATCTCCTGCAGGTGACGCCCGAGGCCGCCGACGCCGAGCGGCGTCGAGCACGAAACGACGGCTCGGCCGGACGGCAGTGCCTCCTCCTGAAGGCGCTCTTGCTCAGTCCGCCAAGGCGCGTCGAGATGCCCGCGCGAGCGCTGCTCAGTCGAGGCGGTCATAGTCCCACAGCGCGACCAGGTCGCGGCTCAGATACTCGCTCAGCGCGATCACCTCGGGCCTGTAGCGGCGACGCAGCTCGAGCATCAGCGCCTCGTCGGGCGGCGGCGGCGCGCTGAGCAGCATCCGCCGCCGGATCGTCCGCAGCGCGCCGCGGCGCAGACGGCGCGGCGTCAGCGCGATCAGCGGCGCCTTGAGGGCACGCGTTCCCCCCTGCCCGATCGACACCGCATGGATCAGATCGTCGAGCCGCGGAGAGCGCACCCGCACCGAGGGGTTGGCCTCGAGCGCGTCGATCTCGGCGGTGTCGTCAACCTCCAGGAAACGCAGCACCCTCCGCACCGTCGCTTCGTTGTCGCGACGGAAATCGTCATAGATCAGCACCAGCATCCGCTCCCGGGCGAACAGCGCGCTATAGCGGCGCAGCTGCTCGACGTAGCGCACGTGATCGGAGTACAGCAGCACCTGCGGCCAGCGCGAGCGGCGCGGCAGGCTACGCCCCCCACGCCGGGCCTCCTCCAGCGCAAGCGCACGACGCAGGTCGCGCTCGGTCTCGTAACGCGATTGCAGGCACTGCAGGTGCAGCGAGCGCAGGAAGCTCGCGGGCTCGCGCAGGATCGCGACGATCCGCGCCGCGGGGGCGACCTGAGCGATCCGACCCGGCGCGGTGGGAGACCACAGATAGGAGGCCGAGGCCTCGCCCACACACTGCCCGGGCGGGGCGTCGTCGAACAGGTAGAGATACTCCTGAAGGGTCGCCGGCGCGCGGTAGCGGTGCGCGCGGGGCGGCAGCTCGCTCGCGAAGAAGATCGGTTCCTTCAGAGCGGGCATGTAGATCTGCGGATGGCGGCGCAACATCTCGTACAGCGCCGTGGTGCCGCACTTCGGGTGTCCCACGACGAAGAAGTCAGGGACGGTCATAGCCCCACTCGGTGACGAGATCGCGGTCGAGGTACTCGCTCAACGCCGCCACCTCAGGTGCGAAGCGCCGGCGCAGCTCCATCGTCAAGCCCTCGTCCGGTCGTTGGGGCGCGCCGTAGAGGACGCGCCCGCGCACCGCCCGCATCGCTCCAGCACGCAGCCACTCGGTGGTGAGCGCCCTGATCGACATGTTCAGCGCTCGGCCAAGCGGACCGCGCCCCGTGCGCACCGCGAGCGTCAACCGCGCCAAGCGTACCGAGCGCATGCGAACGGTCGGGTTGGCCTCCAGCGGAGGGATTGCCACGCCGTCGTCCACCTCCAGGAAGCGCAGCACCTGACGAACGGTCGCCTCGTTGTCGGCCCGGAAGTCGTCGTAGATCAACACCAACACCCGATCGCGCCCGAACAGCTCGTGAAAACGACGCAGCTGCTCGACATAGCGCACGCGCTCGGAGTACCGCAACACCGTCCTGCCGTCGCGCACGATCTCCTCTTGCGCGATCGCCCTACGCAGATCCCGCTCGGTCTCGACGTGGTCCTGCAGGTACTGCATGTGCAGCGAGCGCACGAAGCTCGCGGGCTCGCGCAGGACCGCGACGATCCGCGCGTCGGGCGCAAGCTGGGCGATACGCTCGGCAGCGATCGGCGAGCGCAGATACGACGGCGAAGCCTCCCCGGCCCGCTGGTTGGGCCGCGCCGCGGCGAACAGCGCCAGGTACTGCCTCGAGCGGGTGCGGGGGAGCGCGCTGGAACGCGGCTCCTCGGCGGCGAGGAAATGCGGCTCCTTCAGCGTGGGCATGAAGATCTGGGAATGGCGGCGCAGCATCTCGTACAGCGCAGTCGTGCCGGACTTCGGGTTGCCGACGATGAAGAAGTCGGGGACCCGCTCAGACGACGCCGTCATAACCCCACAGCCCCACCAGATCGCGCTCCAGGTACTCGCTCAACGCCACGACCTCGGGCGCGAACCGCCGGCGCAGCTCGCGCCATCAGCTCCGCGTCGGGCGACGGTGGCGCGCCGAAGACCACGTTGCGCCTGACCGCGCGCAGCCCCGCGTGGCGCAGCCGCCGCGAGGTGACCCGCTTGACCGAGGCCTTGACCGCCTCCGAGACGGGTCCGCTCCCCACCTGCACGGCCTGCACGGCGCGGTGCAGGCGGGGCGAGCGCACGCGCGACGGTGGGGTTGGCCTCGACGACCTCGATCGGCGCCAGCTCGTCGACGTCGAGGAAGCGCAGCACGCGGCGCAGCGTCGCCTCGTTGTCGGCGCGGAAGTCGTCGTAGATCAACACCAGCACCCGCTCGCGCGCGAACAGCTCGTGGTAGCGGCGCAGCTGCTCGACGTAGCGCACGTGCTCTGAGTAGAGCAGCGCCCGCGGGCGCGGGGAGCCGGCGGGATGCGGCGCCCTGGCGCCGCTCCTCCTCGAGCGCGAGCGCCCGGCGCAGGTCGCGCTCGGTCTCGACGTGCACCTGCAGCAGCTGCAGATGCAGCGAGCGCAGGAAGCTCGCGGGCTCGCGCAGGATCGCGACGATCCGCGCGCCGCGGCGCAGCTCGGCGATGCGCGCCGGCGGCCGTAGCGGGACATCAGGTAGGAGGAGGAGGCCTCGCCGACGCGCTGGCTCGGGCCGCGCGGGCGCGAACAGCGCGAGGTACTGCTCGAGCGTCTCGGGCTGCTTGCCGACGACCGTCGCGCGCGAGGCGCGCGCAGCTCGGGCGCGAGGAACCACGGCTCCTTGACGTCGGGCATGAAGATCTGCGGGTGGGCGCGCAGCATCCGGTAGAGCGCGGTCGTGCCGCACTTGGGGTGGCCGACGATGAAGAAGTCGGGCACCCTCTGCGCCGCGCGGCCGGTGGCCGGAGCCGGAGCCGAGCCGGACATCGCGCTGTCAGCCGAGGCGGTCATAGCCCCACAGGCTCACGAGGTCGCGACCGAGGTACTCGCTCAACGCCTCCACCTCCGGCGCGAAGCGCCGGCGCAGCTCGAGCATCAAGCCCTCGTCGGGCGGCGGCGGCGCGCCGACCACGACGCGCCGCTGGACACCGCGCAGCGCCGCGTGGCGCAGCCGCCGGGGCGTCAGCGCCTTCACCGGCGCCCGCGCGGCCCGCGCGAGCGGAGCCGCCCCCGACCGACACCGTGTGCACGAGTTCGTCGAGCCGCTGCGAGCGCATCCGCACGCGTCGGGTTGGCCTCGCTCGGCTCGACCGGCACGCACGGCGGTCCACCTCGAGGAAGCGCAGCACCCGCCGCACCGTCGCATCGTTGTCGGCGCGGAAGTCGTCGTAGATCAGCACGAGCACCTGCTCCGCGGGAGAACACCGCGTGGTAGCGGCGCAGCTGCTCGACGTAGCGCACGTGCTCGGAGTACATGCAGCAGCCTGCGGGCGCGTGCGAGCGGCGCGGGATCCGCCGGCCCTGCGCGCCGCTCGGGCTCCAGCGCGATCGCCCGGCGCAGGTCGCGCTCGGTCTCGACGTGGTTCTGCAGCAGCTGCAGGTGCAGCGAGCGCAGGAAGCTCGCGGGCTCGCGCAGGATCGCGATCGATGCGCGCCTCGGGCTGCACCTCGGCGATCGCCGCGCGCCGCGGTCGTGGACCACAGATACGAGGAGGAGGCCTCCCCCACCCGCTGCTCCGGCGCGGCGCCGTCGAACAGCGCGCAGGTACTGCTCGAGCGTCTCCGGCAGCGGCCGCGGCTTTGCGGCTGAAAGCGCGGGCGCAGGTCGCTGGCGAAGAACGCACGGCTCCTTCAGCGCGGGCATGAAGATCTGCGGGTGGCGGCGCAGCATCTCGTACAGCGCGGTCGTGCCGCACTTGGCGTGGCCGACGATGAAGAAGTCGGGCACCGCCCCGCACCGTCCCGCGGGGCAGCCGGCGCAAGCGTGGTGGTGTCAGCCGAGGTCGTCATAGCCCCACAGCGCTCACGAGGTCGCGGCCGAGGTACTCGCTGAACGCCACCACCTCCGGCTTGAAGCGCCGCGCGCAGCTCGGCCATCAGCTCCGCGTCGGGCGGCCGGCGGCGCGGCGAACACGAAGCGCCGCTGCGCGGCGTCGCGCGCGCGCGGCGCAGCCGCCGTGGGCGTGAGCGCCTTGATCGCCGCCCTTCACCGCCCGCGAGAGCGGGCCGCGCCCGACCGAGACGCGCGTGCAGCGAGCTCGTGCAGGCGCTGCGAGCGCGGGCGCACCGTGGGGTTGGCCTCGACCGGCTCGATCGGCACGCGTGTCGTCCACCTCGAGGAAGCGCAGCACCGCGGCGCACGGTCGCCGCGTTGTCGGCGCGGAAGTCGTCGTAGATCAGCACCAGCACCCGCTCCGCGGCCGAACAGCTCGTGGTAGCGGCGCAGCTGCTCGACGTAGCGCACGTGCTCGGAGTAGAGCAGCGCCTGCGGCCAGTAGGTGTGGCGCGGGATGCTGCCGGCCCTCGCGCCGCTGCGGCCTCCAGCGCGAGCGCCGTGCGCAGGTCGGCCTCGGTCTCGACGTAGGTCTCGCACGAACTGCAGGTGCAGCGAGCGCAGCAGGCTCGCGGGCTCGCGCAGGATCGCGACGATCCGCGCGTCCGGGCGCGCACCTCGGCGATCGCGCGCGCGGCGGTGCGCGACCACAGGTACAGCGCCGATGGCCTCGCCGACGCGCTGCTCCGGGCCGCGCCGCGCGCGAACAGCGCGAGGTACTGCTCGAGCGTCGTCGGCGTCCCGTCCGGGCGCGGCGGGCGTGCGCTCGTGCAGCTCCTCGGCGAAGAACCACGGCTCCTTGCTCGTCGGGCATGAAGATCTGCGGGTGGCGCGCGCAGCATCTCGTACAGCGCCGTCGTGCCGCTCTTCGGCTGGCCGACGATGAAGAAGTCGGGCGCGGCGCTGCGGGCCCGCGCCGCGATCGGGCACACGCCCGGCGCGGGCCGCCTGCGCACCGCCGCGGCTCGATCCGAGGCGCTCTCGCCGTGCCCGCCGCCACCGCGGCCTCCAGGCGCGCCACCGCACCCCAGCAGCCCCGCCGGCGCGCCGGCGGCGATCAGCGAGGCGGTGCGGTAGTAGTGGTTGTGCTCCTGCAGGAGCGGCTGTCGTGTCGAACGCCGCCAGGCGCCCGTCGACGATCACCATCACGCGGTCGCACATGTCGAGCGTGGACATGCGGTGGGCGATCGATGAACAGCGTCAGCTCGTGCTTGAGCGCCGTCAGCGACTCCTGGATCAGCGCTCGGAGTGGGGGTCGAGCGCGCTGGTGGGCTCGTCGAGCACGAGCACCTGCGGGTCGCGCCGCGAGCGCGCGCGCGAGGCAGATGCGCTGCTGCTGGCCGCCGGAGACCGCGTCGGCGCGCGGGCCGACGATCGTGTCGTACCCCTGCGGCCAGCCGACGATGTCGTCGTGGATGCGCGCCAGCCGCGCCGGCCCGTTCGACCGCCTCGTCGTCGAGGTCGCGGAAGTAGCGGATGTTCTCCGCGACGGAGGCGTGCACCAGCCGCGGTTCCTGGGGGACGTAGGCGACGCAGCCGGTGCCACTCGCTCGCGCGCGAACTGCTCGCGCGGGGACGCCGTTGACCAGGTAGCGGCCCTCCTCCGGGCGCGCGCAGCCGCAGCAGGATCTGCACGAGCGTGGACTTGCCGGCGCCGGAGGGGCCGACGATCCCGATCGCCTCGCCGGCCGGCGACCGCGAAGCTGACCTCCGAGAGCACCGGGCGCTCGGGGCGGTAGGCGAACGAGACGTCGCTCGAAGCGCGAGGCTGTCGATCCGCGGCAGCTGCGCGTCCGCCGTCCAGCGGGGCGCTCCGCGCGTAGCGCTGCTTCGGCGCGCCTGCAGGCGCTCGATGAACGGCAGCGACTGGCGCAGGCCCTGGTAGGCGGTCTGCGCCTGCTGGCCGTTGTTGCCGGCGCGCACGCAGCAGCAGCACGACCGCGCCGAGCGAGGCCGCGTGGCCGGCGCCGGCGAAGTAGAGCGCCACCGAGGCCGACGACGATCAGCAGGTAGATCAGGCTCTGGTAGAGGTTGGGCACGAGGCGGCCGATCACCCAGGTGCGGAAGAAGAGCTCGCGGGCGGCGTCGATCAGCCGCCCGATGCGCTCGCGCTGGGCGGCCAGCGACGCCGAACACCTGCGTCTCCTCCGCCACCCGGATCGCCTCGCCGATCCCGCCGGCGTACTCCAGCTGCGCGCGCGAGAGCGCGCGCGCGCGGCGGGCGCCGAGCGCGCTCAGCGGCCGCAGCAGCCCGAACAGCGCCACCGCCGACGACGAGCACGATCGCGGCGGCGACCAGGTTGAGCACGAGCGCGGAGACCAGCAGCACGACGAACGTGATCAGCGAGGTCAGCAGCGTCGTCGCCTGCACCGCGCCGGCGGTCGCCTGGATCACCTGGCTGGTCATCGTCTCCTGCAGGTGCCCCTCGCGGTCGCTGGACTGCACCTCCCAGGAGGCGCGCGTGAAGGCGTGCAGAAGATCGCGGCGCAGGCGCGCCTGCACGTCCGCGCCGATCCGCGCCGGCAGGATCGAGATCGGCATCTGCAGCACGAGGCGCACCGTGGTGAGCGCGAGCGCGACCAGCAGCAGCGTCGCCGACGGTCGTGTGCAGGCGCAGCGGGCCGCAGTGCGTGTGCACGTGCCGTGCGCCCGGTGGCGATCGCGGCGGCGATCTGCGGCCACCAGGGCGAGCATCCCGCTTCCGCGAACCCGGACGAGGACGAGCTGCCGGCGAGCGCGGCGACCGCTCCACGGCGGTCCCCAAGCAGCAAGCTCAGCCGCGCGCGCGCGCGCGCGCGCGCGGCGCGCGATCACGATGCTCACCATCAGTGGACCGTGGCGCGGGATCACGATGCGCGCGGGAGGGCCGACGCCTCATGGCCGATCAACGCTCCTCGCCGCCCGCATTGCGCTCCTCACTAAATCGTCACTTCTCGCGCGCCCCGCGTCGACCGATGCCGTCGCCGTCGCCATCGCCATCGCCGCACAGCATCGTGTTCTTTTTTCGGTTCCCAACCAAACAAGACTCGATCTCATTTGGTTATAGGCCCTGACGAAGTCGTCATCTCCCGCGCGCCCCGCGCCCACCAGCCAGTAGGCGGCGATCCCCACCGCAAACCAGTAGAAGGGGCCAGCAGCCGCGCTCGCCATCACCGGCCCGTTGGTGCCCATCAGGATCAGCGCGATGAAGACCGCGAACACGCCCGCGAGGCCGATCCGGATCTCGACGTCGCCGACGCGCCGCAGGCGGGTGACGGCCATCCAGATCACGCTCAGCGAGAGCGCGCTCCACAGCAGCAGGCCGGGCAGCCCCAGTTCGTCGGCGACGTAGTTGTACTGCGTCTCGGCGCTGTGGCCGTGGCCTTCCAGCGTCACCGTCGTGTGCCCGCCGAAGCTCGACGCCGCACCGGCGGTCGCCGAGGCCGAAGCCGAAGGGGTCGTTGACGATGTCGTTGGGGATCTGCGCGAGGCTCACCGCCTTGTAGGTGGTCGAGGTCGAGCCGACGTTGGAGGGGGAGATGCTGACGTAGCGCGAGAAGACGCCGCCGCCCTCGAATGCGACGAGCGCCACGCCGAGCGCCACCGCGACGCCCGCGACCGACAGCAGCGCCCCGAGCGGACGCCGCATTCGCCGCCCCACGCCGGCGCCGGCGCACAGCAGCCCGAAGGCCAGCAGCGAGATCACCGCGCCGAGCACCGACAGGCGCGCCAGCGACGTGGCGATCGCGAGCAGCGCACCCACGCAGAGCAGCGCCGCAAACCACCGTCGCCGCCGCCGGACGGTTGCCAGCAGCACCACGGCCCCCGCCAGCGCAATCACGCCGACGCTGCCGCCGAAGCCGGCGTCCGAGCCGAGCGCGGGCGGGCGCACCCGCGCAACGCCTTCGCTGAGGTACTTGCGCGCCGAGAGCGTTTCGTTGCCGTACACCAGTTCGGAGTAGCCGGGGCCCCAGCTGGCGAGCTGTGCCGGTTCCAGGCGCGTCTGGTAGAGGCTGACCGCGCCGTTGGCGAGCGCGATCACGCCGAGAATCAGAAACAGTTGACGGAAGCGCTTGCGCGAGCGCATCAACACGTAGCCGAAGAAGAAGAACGGCACCCACTCGAGCTCTTGGCGCAAGCCGCCGAGGATCTTCAGCGTCCCCAGCGTGTTGGGGTTGAAGGCGTCCGCCAGCACCAGCGCGACGAACGCGATCACCCAGCCCGACATCGGCGGCAGCGCCACACGCTCGCGGCGGGCGAGCAGGCGCACGATCGCCCCCAGCGCGACCGCCGCGATCAGCACATCGCGGACGGCCGAGGCCGCCTGGTTGGCACTCAGCAGCTTGACCGGCCCGTCGAGCGCGCCGAGGTAGATTGCAAGCAGCGCGACCGATATCTCCAGGCGGGAATTGACCGCGAGCGCAATGATTCCCACCGCGCCGAATGCCAGCGCGAGCACCAGCGCGAAGTTGGGGTCGGGCACCGCCAGCGCGATCCCGAGTGCCACCCCGAGCACGATCGCCCCGGCGCCGCCGAGCAGCGCCAGCTCGGCGATCCGCCGGCTCACGACAGCCGGATGGGCGCCCATGCTCGGAGCGGCCACGCGCGGCTGGGAGGCGCTCATTGTCTGATCAGATCGCGCAACCTGCTCGGCTGCCCGTAGGGGGCGCCGAAGCCGTACTCCTGCACTTCGGCGCGCGAGACGCAGTTGGCGAGCACCCCGAGCACCGGGGCGGAGGAGACGCGCGAAAGCAGCTGCATCAGTCGCCGCGCCGCCGCCTCGTGCGTGTGCCCGGCGCGTGCGACCAGGACGATCCCATCGACCAGGCCGAGCAGCGGCAGCGCGTCGCTCACCTGCAGCGGCGGGGGCGCGTCGATCAGCACGTGGTCGAAGTCCTCCGCGGCGGAGCGCAGCACGCCGCGCATCCGCTCGCCGGCGAGCAGCGCGGGGGGATTGGCGGTGTGGCCGCCGCTGAGCAGCACCGACACCGAGGCTGCGCGCGAGTCGATCGCCGTGGAGACGCCGTGCGCCTCGGTGGTCGTGGCGGCACCGGTCTGCAGGTGCATCGCGCTCTGCCACGCCTCGCCCAGCGAGAGTGTGCCGGCGAGCACATCGCTCAGCCCGTAGGGGGCATTGACGCCGAGCAGCCCCGCCAATACCGGCCGGCGCATATCGGCCTCGATCACCGCCACGCGTGCGCCGGCGTCGCGCTGTACGAGCGCCAGGTCGGCCAGCAGCGTCGACTTGCCATCGCCGGCGTCGGCGCTGAGGAACAGGATCAGGCGCGGCGGGCGCTGGCGGTCGCGCTCGAGCATGTCGCCGAGCTGCAGCGTGGTGTGCAGGCGCCGCAGCGGCTCCAGCAGCCCTTCGGCCGGCGCTGGCTCGCCGCCGGTGCGCACGACCGGCTGGCGGACCGCGGGCAGCGCGCTGAGCACCGGCGTCCCGAAGGCCGCCTCGATGCTCGCCAGCGAGCGCAGCCGCCGGTCGAAGCGGCTGAGCAGGACGGCGGCGGCCGCGGCCAGCAGGATGCCGAGCACGAAGCCAAAGATGGCGTTGCGTTTGGGCGTCGGCGAAACGAGCGTGGCCTTGGTCTTGCCGGAGCTGATCTCCTGCACGCCCGCGACCTCCAGATCGCCTTCGAGCTGGTTGATCTTGCTGGCGAGGTTGGCAGCCTGCACGGTCGCGGCGCCGCTCGCGGCACCGGTCACCGCGCCGGCCCCCTTACTCCCCTTATTGGCTTTGGCTTTGGCGGCGGCCGCCAGGCCGGCTTCGATGCGGCCCAGCTGGCGGTGGGTGGCGAGGATCGCCGCGTTTACCTCGTGCCGGTAGTGGGTGTGCTGACGCTTGACGTACGCGGCGGCGTAAGCGTCGGCGAGCTCCTCGGCGCCCTTGGAGGTGCCCGCTTCGGCGGTGATCGCAATGAAGTCGCTGCTGCCGGCCGCGCTCGCGTGGGCCTTGCCGCGAGCCGCCGCGAGATGGTGTTCGGCGCGCAGCCGTTGGTGTACCGGTTCGCCGAGCGAATTGGAGTTGATCAACGTCGCCTGGTCGGTGACGTCACGGTCGTTGAGCGTGATTTTGCTCTGGGTGCTGTTGAGCAGCCCCTGTTCTTCGGACCCCCCGCCCAGGTAGATTTGCGTGCTGGCGGTGTAGACGGTGGGCTGGCGTTGGTAGTAGAGGTAGGTCGCCGCGGCGACGAGGATCCCCACAAGCAGAATCAGCCACTTGCGCCTCCAGATCGGCGCGAAGATGGCCGTTGGTTCGGTCGTCTCGTTCATTGCTGAGGGCCCCTGATCGGAGCGGTGGAAGGCGACCGGTGAGCGTCGCGAGGGCTCAGATTGACAGGCTCGCGGGGCTGGAGTAAAGCTCTTCACAAAAAGTACACATCGTGCGCTGGGCCCAGCCCTCAGGATCCGCGCGGTATGAGCCGCGATCCATCGGCGCCCGCGACACAGCGCCGACGGCGGCTGTTGGCAATCAGTCATCCGGCGATGGTGAACGTCAACCAGGAGGTGTACCGCGAGCTGCAGCGGCGAGGCTGGGAGGTAACGATCGTCGTCCCGAGCCGCTGGCGCAGCGAGTACTCGCGCCGCACGATGACCCCGCAACCGCTGGCGGGCTTGGAGCACGCGCTACGTCCAACGCCGGTCGCCCTGGCGGGGCGTCCGCAGCGGCATTTCTACCTGACCCGTTGCCGCGCGGTGAGCACAGGCGCGCGGCCCGATGTGGCGTTCGTCGAGGCCGAGCCCTATTCGATCTCCGCGACCCAGTGGGGGCAGGTCTTCGCGAGGCAGGGCATCCCGTTCGGGGTGCAGTGCGCCGAGAACATCGATCGGGCGCTGCCCCTGCCGGTGCGCGGACTGCGCGCGCGAGTGCTGCGCCGCGCGGCGTTCGTGGCCGCCCGCTCGGACAGCGCCGCGGGCCTCGCACGCAGGTGGGGCGCCAGAGGAGAGGTCGCGCTCGCGCCGCACGCGGTCCCTGAGTGGGAGCTGGCCCCATCCCATGGGGAGGCGAATCATCACCTGTCGGCCAGCGCCACCGACGCGACCGACGATCCCCGGGAGGCCTGGCGTCCATTCAAACACGAGGGCTTACAGCCGTTTACGATCGGCTACGCGGGGCGCTTGGTCGAGAGCAAGGGGCTGACCGACCTGCTCGCAGCCGTGCGCATGCTGGAGGCCCCGACAGAGCTGCTGCTGATCGGCGACGGCGAGCTGCGCGCGCGGCTGGAGGGGCAGCCGATCCCCGGCTCGCGGGTGCGCGTACTCGACGGCTTCACCCACGACGGGATGGCAGCCGCGTATTCCCAGCTCGACGTGCTGGCGCTCCCCTCGCGTACCACGCCGACGTGGAAGGAGCAGTTTGGGCGAGTGGTCGTCGAGGCGCTGTGGTGCGGCGTCCCCGTGGTCGGCTCGGACTCGGGGGAGATTCCCTGGCTGATCGAGCTGACCGGCGGCGGGCTCACCTTCCCAGAGGGGAACCCCACGCAGCTGGCCGCGCGGCTGGGGGAACTGCGCGCGTCGCCTGAGCTGCGCCGGCGGTTGACGAGGAGTGGACGGGCGGCCGTTGAAAGGCTGTTCTCGGTGCCCGCGGCGAGCGATGCCTTCGAGCGCCTGCTGGTCGGTGCGCTCTAGTCCAAAGAGTTGACCGCCAAAAGGTGTGAACATTTTCTTTACAACGTTTTTCTGTACTCAAATCGGATATGCTGCACCCGCGATCCTCGGCCATGGACAGGATGCTTCCATGGTGTGAAAGTTGTGTGAAGTAAAGGTGAAACACCTTCCCTCGATGCGAACGGAGACAGGAATGAGACGCTTGAAGACCGCGGCCGGAATGGTCGCCACGATCGGGGCGCTGGCCGCCTGTGCGGCGCCCGCGCTGGCGACCACTCAGTTCAACGCGAGCCGGCTGCCCAAGCCGCTCTCGGAAGCCGAACCCGGCAAGACCAGAGGCCGCGGCGTCGGCTCGACCGAACTGGGCGGCGAAGAACGCAGCCAGGAATTGAAGTTCGGCGTGTTCTACATCGTCTGCGCCGCCAAGACCTCGGGCAAGACGATCGACGAAGGCGCGGTGTCGTGGGCCACGTCGCTGACCTTCTCGACCGAGGTCAAATTTGAAAAATGCCTCACCCGCACCGACTTCAACGGCTTCCTCGCGGGCACCAAAACGACCTTCAACGTGAACCCCGAAACGAAAAAATCGGAACCCCTGAAGTTTGTGTACCACGTCAACGGCTTTGCGGAACTCGGCGCCGGCGAAACCGAATCGGAAGTGGAAGTCGGCTCGGGCGACGCCTCGTTCTCGATCGCCGGAAAAATCTGCAAGATCGACTGGCCGCGCCAGACAGTGCCTGCCAAGGCGGTGAAAAAGCCCGAAGAACCCTACTCGGCAGCCGTCTACAGCAGCAAGCAGGTGCCGGTCGAAGAAAAGGAGATCAAGAAATTCCCCTCGCTGCTCCAGACGAGGCTCCTGATCACGAATGAATTCAAGGACATGGAATGGAGCTACGAAGAAGGCCAGTGCCTGGGCGAAGGCGGCTTTGAAGAAGGCGCCAAACAGGAAGCGGGCAAGACCGGCCTGTTCAGGGGCACCTTCGAAGAGGAAATCGCCACGGGCAACCTCGGCTTCGAATAAAGGCTGAAGTCTAAGACAGCCTCCTAACAAGGCCGTCCGCTCGAGGGCGGGATCGGGTTGCTGCGGCTGCCCGGCCCCGCCCTCGTATGCGTGTTGGGGCCCATCTGGGTAGGCAACGTGCTGCCGATCTTCTGTGCTGACCGATCTTCTTCTCGGCGGCCGGTCGACAGCTCCACCGGATCCACCCCGGGCATCATGTGATCTCTATCCAAAAAGTCACAATTTTGTCAAACCTCGGTACACCTTGCGCGTAGCATGGGCCGCACCACCCTTTCGAACGGGCATAGGAGGCCGAGATGAAATTCTTAGAGAGATGCTTCCCAGTACGTCACGGTGCCGGAGGCTCGTCGTGGCAGCAACGAGCACTGGCTTTGGGCGCGACGGCATTCGCTCTGGCCGCCACGATTGCGACGCCGGCCGTGGCCGATACATCGCTTGCGACGCCCGGTTTGGCCGTGAGCCCACTGGTGTCGCCCGAACCACCCACGGTCACGGGCATCGCCCCTGCCGATGGCCCCGCGAAGGGCGGTACAAAAGTCGAAATAATCGGAACCAATCTGGGAGGAGCGACGGCCGTCGACTTTGGCATGACCGCCGCGAGCAAGTTCACCGTGAGGTCGGCGACGGCCATCGGCGCCGTCGCCCCCGCAGGCGCAGGCACGGTGGATGTGACGGTGACGACACCGGAAGGCACCAGTGCCGCCAGCGCGGCGGATCAGTTCGCCTACACCGATTCTCCGCCGGTCGTACGCGAGGTCCTACCCGATGAAGGACCCGCTGCCGGCGGCACCAGCGTAACGATCCTCGGCCTCTACTTCCTCCCGGCCACGGCGGTGGACTTCGGCGGAACGAGCGCCGTGAGCTTCACGGTGGAGTCGAACAAGTCGATCACTGCCGTGGCGCCTCCTGGAACTGCGGGGAAAGCGCTGGTGACGGTCACGAGCCCGTACGGCACCAGCGGACCGGAATCCTGCATCCTTCGCAATCCTCCCGGCGGCTGCCACCCGCGTGACCACTTCAAATTCGGCGTACCGACGATCACCGACGTGACTCCCGCCACAGGATCGACAACGGGCGGTACGAGCGTGACGATCACAGGCACCGGATTTGGCATCGGGGCCACCGCCACGACGGTCAAGTTCGGCGGAACGCGCTCCCCAACTGTCGAATGCACATCGACAACCACATGCACCGTCGTGGCCCCACCGCGCAAAGCGGGAACGGTCGACATACGGGCCACGGTCAACAGGAAAACGAGCAAGCCGAGTCCCGCCGATCAGTTCACCTCCATGTGAGCCGGCTCAGCTTGACAGCCGCTCGTACAGCATCTGGTGCTTGGCCACCATCTCCTCCCAGCTGAACTGCAACGCCGATCGGCGGGCGGCGGCGCCCAGACGGCTCCCGAGCGCCGGGTCCGCGGCCAGTTGCCGTAGGCGCTCCGCGATCGCCCCGGGCTCGGGCGCAACCAGGAAGCCGTTGCGCCCATCCTCGATCAGCTCGCGCACGCCGTTGACGGGCGTGGCCACGATCGGCAGGCTACTGGCGGCCGCCTCGAAGGTCACCAGCGAGAAGGTCTCATAGCCCGAGGCCAGCACGAACGCGTCGGCGAGCTCGTACACCACCGGCATGTCGCGTACCACCCCCAGCCAGTGCACCGCCTCCCCCACGCCGAGCGAGTCGGCCAGCTGTTGATAGGGCGCCACGTGCCCGCGCCCCGCGACCACCAGATCCCATTCGGGCGCACGGGCAAGCGCCTCGATCACCGTGCGCAGACCCTTGTGCCCCCAGTCCCCGCCGACGAACGCCAGCACCAGCCGTTCCGGCGCCACCCCCAAACGCTCGCGCAGCGCGCCCGCCTCGCGCGCGCGGGTCCCCGGCGCGAACGCGCTTGTATCGACGCCGTTGTGGATCGCCACCACGCGATCCGCGAGCTTGGGAAAGTGCTCGCGCATCTCCGCGGCGACACCGTCGGATACGCACACGAACGTCGCCGCGCGGTTGGCACGAAAGCACAGCCGCTCGCACACGCGCTGGACGAGCCCCACCGCACGCACATACCAGCGCACCAGCGGCAGCGGGCGGTTGGGGCTCGCGCGATGGACCTGATGGCAGCAGTGCACGGCGATCGCATCCACGCGGTTGAACACGATCGCGCCGGTGGCCTGCACCACGCCGCGGCGGTGTCGCCACACCAACAGCGAACCCACCAGCGCAAACCATGGGTAGGCCACGAGAAACGGACGACTCGGTCCGCGCACCCGGTGAAAGGCGACGCCCACCTCCGCGGGCAACTCGCAGGCGCGTGCGATCACCCGCACCTCGCGGCCAGCGCGCCGCAGCCCGACGACGAGCTCGGCCAGCTGGCGCTCCATGCCGCCCACCGGGCCGATGTCGTGCGCCACAATCGTCACCGGGCATCCCGGCGGCGGCGGCGGGCACCCCTGCGGCGCCGCCGCGCTCGCCCGTACAGAGGCGTCTCCAGCATCTCGCCGGCGCGCCACCAGCGATTGCAGCTGTGCGAAGAACCGCTCGCGCATGGCGGCGTCGGTGAACTCCGCGGCGAAGCGCTCGCGACCCGCCGCGCCGAGGGCCTCGCGCAGAGCGGGCGAGGCCAGCAGCGGCTCCAGCGCATCCGCCAGCGCCTGCGGCTCGCCCGAGCGCGCCAGCACACCGGTGCGGCCGTCCTCGACGTACTCGGCGGGCCCGCCCGAATCGACCGCCACCACCGCCACACCGCGCGCCATGCCCTCCAGCAGCACGATCCCGAACGGCTCGCAGTCGGAGGCGTTGACGAGGATGTCCATGCGCTCGATGTAGGGCCCCGCGTCGGGCACCTGGCCGGTCATCGTCACGTCCTCGACGAGCCCCAGCCGCTCGACAAGCCCCGGCAGCGAACGGGCATACGCCGGCGAGATGTCGTAGGCGTCGCCGCCGACCATCACCGTGTGGATCCGGTGCCCTCGCTCGCGCAGCAGCGCCTGGGCGCTGAGCATTCGATCCTGGCCCTTCCACGGCTCCATCCGCCCGACGAGGCCGACGATCGGCACGTCCGTGGGAAGGTCGAGCCGGGCTGCGCTGCCGCCGGGAGGGCGTGCGTCCCCTTGTTTGGAGCGTGGATCGCCGTTGGACACGGACGTGTCGTCATCGACCGCGAGCGTGCGCCCGTCGGGAGCAAATCCGTTGCCCTCGCCGGCCTGTGAGCCACCGCCCGGCGGGCGCGTGCCAGGAGCGACGACGAATGTCGGCCGCGACGGCGAGAGCTGCCGCTGCGCGCGGGCGACCGTCTCCGAGGAGCAGCCGATCGCGATCGCCGGCAGCGCGGTCGCGCAACGGTCGATCCAGTGGCGCGCCTGGATCGCGTGCTGCCACCACACCACGCGATCGGACATCCCCGCCAGTACGGCCGCCGGCGCCCCGTACAGCTGGGTCTTCGCCGACCAGTTGAGGATCACGTCGGGCTGGCGGCGGCGGAAGCTCCGCGCAAGTCGCACGACCGTGGCGATCCAGCGATGGACATCGCGCAGGCGCCCCGCCTCGAGCACCTCGACGCGAAAGCCGGCCTCGCGCAGCTCAACCGGCCAGGGCCCCGCCTGGAAGAACACCAGCTCCAGCTCGTCACCGCTCGCTTGTGCACCGTCGAGCACCGTCTGCAGCATCGCCTCCGCGCCGCCGAGACGGTGTCCCCAGGGCATTGTGATCAGGACGCGCATGGCATCGCCCCTCGGCGGCCCACCACGTGCCCTAAAGGCCTCTCACACACACGCTGAGCGTACCCCACGTCGGTGCTGTTGTTGCAAAAGCGAGCACGAGCGTGACCGTCTCCCGCAACATTTTTACATCTCCCCAGCCGGCCACAGATAGCTTGGCATTCGACCCGTGCAGCCCTCGGTATGCGATTGATCTGCTGACCAACTGTGAACACGCAATGAGTCACATACCCAGCCCCTCGCCACCGTCTGGCGTGGCGAGCAACCTCTCACCGCTGGTCGGCCAGATCCGCCCCTCTCATACGCCCCCGGCGACGCGCTTCACCAATTTTTCACCACCAGCGCAGCGGGTCAGCCTCGCGCACGACTACCTGCTGGTGATGCGCGGCGCGGAGCGCACATTCGCGGCGATGGCTGAGCTCTACACGCAGGCGCCGATCTTCACCCTGCTCTATGACGAGCAGGGTACCGACCGCCGCTTCAAGGGCCGCGAGATCACCACCTCGCCGCTGCAGCGCCTCGGCGTCGGCCAGGCGAACTTCAGGCGGCTGCTGCCGCTCTACCCGACGGCGGCGGGGCGCCTGCGACCGCCGGCATCGGATGTGGTGATCAGCAGCAGCAGCGCCTTCGCACACGGCCTGCGAGCTCCCGAGGGCGCGGTGCACATCTGTTACTGCTACACCCCGTTTCGCTATGCCTGGGATGAGCAGGAGTTCGCCCTCGGCGAGGTTTCCGCGGCACTGCGCCCGCTGCTGCGCCATCAACTGCGCCGCATCCGCAGGTGGGACCTCGCCGCCAGCCGCCGTGTCGACGCCTACATCGCGATCTCCGAGCTCGGGCGCGAGCGGATCAAGCGGTGCTACGGCCGCGACGCCGCGATCGTGCACCCGCCGGTGGAGACCCACCGCTTCCTGCCGGGCACGCCCGGCGACTCGCTGCTGGTCGTCTCCGAGCTCGTCCGCCACAAGCGCGTGCACATCGCGCTCGAGGCGGCCCGCCGCGCGCGTGTGCCGATCCGCGTGGTCGGCAGCGGGCCCGACCACGCCGTGTTGCGGGCCGCCTACCCCGAGGCCGAGTTCCTCGGGCGCGCCGGCGACGACGACCTGGTCGAGCTGTACGCCACCGCCCGCGCCGTGATCGTACCGAGCGTGGAGGAGTTCGGCATCACCGTAGTCGAGGCGCAGGCGGCCGGGCGGCCGGTGATCGCCGCCGCCGCGGGGGGAGCGCTCGAGACCGTCCTCGACGGGCGAACCGGCTCGCTGGTGAAGGTCGACGACGTCGATGCCTTCACGCGGGCGATCGAGGGTATCGACAAGCTCGATTTCGACTCCACACGTGCGCGCGCAAACGCCGAGCGCTTCTCGGTGGCCGCCTTTCAACGTCGTCTCGCGGAGCAGGTGAATCGGGCCGTGAATCCACACAGCACATCGCCTGTGAGCGACGAAGCTCGCGTGCTCCCCATCACCCGCGCCGCGCCGCGGCGAGCATCGTCGTCCAGCGCGCAGCCAGCGGTGAGCCGGCCTCCCGTGGCAGCATCTGGAGCGACGCGCTACGCGAGCAGATGAACGCCAGCCGGCGCAGCCGGCGGTAGTCATCCATGCCGGTGTAGTCGGTGATGTTGCGCGCCAGCGCCACCGCGTTGTAGCCCGACCGTGCCGCCAGCTCGATCACCGCGTCGCGGGTCGGCACCAGCACCAGCTCGTCGTGCGCGTCGGGCTCGTCGAGGTGTGAAACTTCGAAGAAGCTCGAGCGCGCGCCCGAGAGGGCGGTGTCGATCACCAGCAGCTCGGCGCCGGTGGCGGCCATGCGCTCGAGCAGCTCCACCGGCTTGGCGACGTGTTCCATCAGCCCCAGGCACAGAACCACGTCGAAGGAGTCCCCGAAATCGTGTGTGAAAACGTCGCCCTGCTCGAAGCGGTAACGGGTGGAGTCGATGCCCTTCGCCTCGAACACCAGATTGGCCTGGTCGATGTGCATCTGCCGGTTATCCACACCCAGCACGAAGTCCGCCCCGGCCTCGATCGCCTGCAGCGACCACCAGCCGGCGTTGCACCCCAGGTCGAGTACCCGCCGGCCTTCGAGCGAGCCGCCAGTCACCTCCAGCAGCGCGTCGAAGAAGTACCGGCGGCGCTGCTCGTGGCGGTTGATTTTGCCGACGTCCACCACGGGTGTTGCGGCTCCGCCCTCGAACTCGAAGCGGTAGTGCCAGCGGGGGAACGCCGCGATCCGGTCCTGGAGCTCCAGTGTTTGCACGGTGGGATCCTACCGGTGCGTCACGGTCCGAGCGCCCCGACCGGTATCACCATGATCCCGTCCTCGCGACGGTGGCCGTAACCCGTCCCGACGATCACCCCGAGCGCGGCGGGCTTGCCGGAGACCTCGGTGTCGATCTGTTCCGCCAACTTGTGAAGCGAGGTGACGGCCTGCTCCACCTGCCCCGACCCGAGCTTCACCTCAAACGCCGCCCAGCGACCATCCGCGCACTCGACGATCGCGTCGACCTCGAGTCCGCGACTATCGCGGTACTGGAGCACGCGGGCATCGGTGGCCTGGGCGTAGACGCGCAGATCGCGTACCACGAGCGACTCGAAGAGAAAGCCGAGCAGCTTGATATCGCGCAGCAGGCACGCAGGCGTGGCGCGCAGAGCCGCTACCGCCAGCGAAGGGTCGACAAAGTGCCGCTTCACCGCGCCGCGCAGCGCGTGCTTCGATCTCAGATGAGGCGCCCACGCAGGCTGGTCCTCGACGATCATCAGCCTTCGGAGCGCCTCCAGATATTCGCCGACGGTGTCGTTCTTCAAGGCACCATCGGCTCCCTCGGTGTCGCTGGCGAGCGTGGTGGCGGCCGCGTATGTGGCGACGTTGCGCGCGAGGCTGCGCAGTAGCTGTCCCACCTTGTCAGGGTTGCGACGCCGCTCTTCCACGCGGCTGACATCGACGCGACGGATCTCCTCGAGGTAGTCGCGCACGGCGCGCAGAGCCTGCTCCACCGCCAGGCCGCGGAAGCCCGGCCAGCCCCCGATGGCAATCTCCCGCGCGAGGTCCGCGATCCCCAAGCCGGAGTCAGGGCTCCGCGCCGGCTCACCCTCGAGCAGCCTCGCGAGCGAGACCCCGCCGCTGCTCACGCCGGACTCGAAGAGGCTCATCGGCCGCATCCGCAGTCGCGTGATCCGGCCGGCCCCCGTGTGCCGCGTGATGTCGTCGGGCGGAACGGCCGAGCCGGCGAGGATGAACTGTCCGGGCGCATGACGATCGTCGACCGCACGGCGAACGTGGTTCCAGATCGCGGGCTCCAGCTGCCACTCGTCAATCAGGCGGGGGGTCGCACCTTCGAGCACGAGCGCGGGGTCCACCGCCGCCGCTTCGCGCGCGTTGGCGTCGACGTCGAGCAGCACCTCGCTCGCCGCGATCTGTCGCGCGGTGGCGGTCTTGCCACATGCCTTCGGGCCCTCGATAGCCACCGCACCGGTCGCCTTCAATCGCGCCGCCAGCTCATCGTCGACGATCCTCGGTTGATATGCAGCGGACATCCAACGGGAAGATTAGCAGGATTTCGACGGGAAGATTATCGAGAACCTAACGGGGAGATTATCGGGTTTCAGGGGGGATAACTCCAGATCCTTCCAGGAGTTCTTCCCGCCCCAAGACACGACCTGACTGTTCGACGTCTCCCGGCAATCCGGCGCCCAATGAGGCTACGCCGTCTGCGAGAGCCGAGCGGGCCGCGCGCTCCGCGTGACCTCGCTGGGCAGCAGCAGCGAGAGCAGGCCGGCCACGAGCACGAATCCCGCAGATACCCACAGGCAGGCGGTGAGACCCTGCCACTGATAGATCACTCCCGAGAGCACGGTCCCGGCGAGACGCCCGCAGGCGTTGGCCATGTAGTAGAAGCCAACGTTCATCGCCACCTTGTCGTTGTCGGCGTAGGCGAGGATCAGATAGGAGTGGACAGCCGAGTTCATCGCGAACGCGACGCCGAAAGGGATCAGCCCGCCGATGATCGCGAGCGTCGGGTCGACGTTCACTGAGAGGGCCAGAGCGATCGAGGCGGGGCACACCGCCAGGCCAAGCGCCAGCCACATCGCAGTTCTGCCGTCGGGCTCCTCGCCCGAGTCGTGCACCTGGCGGCGGACGAAGCGCGGCGCGGCCGCCTGGACGGCCCCGTAGCCGATCACCCACACGGCGAGGAGCGTGCCGACCTGCCAGAACGTCCAGCCCAGGATTGAATATAGGTAGAAGGGCAGAGCGACCACAAACCATACGTCGCGGGACGCGAACAGGAAGATGCGCGCCGCGGCGAGAATGTTGACCGCGCGGTTGTTGGAGAACATCTGGGTGAACTTCGCGGTTTTGTCCGGGCGATCGAGGTAGCCGCGCATCAGGCTGGAGGTGGCGAGCAGGACGATCAGCACCAACGCGGCCATCACGAGCGCGGCTGCCTGGAAACCAAAGAGCGTGAGCAGCAGGCCGCCGAGGAAGAAGCCGATTCCCTTGAGCGCGTTCTTTGACCCGGTCAGGATCGCGACCCAGCGGAAGAGCGAGGACTGGTCGTTCTCTGGCACGACCAGCTTGACTGCGCTCTTGGAGCTCATCTTGGTCAGGTCCTTGGCGATGCCCGACAGCGCCTGGGAGGCCATCACATAGGCGACGACCAGCAGCGACGCCGGCGCGAAGCCCAGCATGCAGAGCGCCACGACCTGAGTGGCGAGGCCCATGAAGAGGGTGACCTTCAATCCCAGCCTAGCTGCCAGCCAGCCGCCGACAAGGTTGGTGACGATGCCGGCGATCTCGTACAAGATGAACAGCGAGGCGACCTGCAGCGGGCTGTAACCGAGCTGGTCGAAGTAGAACAGCACCAGCGTGCGAGTCGCCCCGTCGACGAGCGTCTCGGTCCAGTACGCCGCGGTCCCCAGTGCGTAGTTGCGCAGATCGTCTCGGCGCTGCTGCGCGGCGCCTGTCGCGGGGGCTACCGGGCTTGACATTCGTGGCCCCTCCTGTGAGCGTTGCCGGGCTGGACATCCGCAGTCCTCATCGTGCTAGACGCAGCCCCTCCGACGGTCGTTCCTTTGCTATTGGCCATTCGCGACTACTCCGGAGGCCGTGACGCGCTCGTCGTCCGGCAGGCTTTCGGCAACAGTGCGCGCGAGCTCGACGAAGCGGTTGGCGTAACCCCACTCGTTGTCATACCACGCGAGTATCTTCACCTGCGTCCCGTCCGTCACCATCGTCGAGGGGAGATCGACGATCGCCGAACGCGGGTCGTCCTTGAAGTCGACCGACACGAGCGGCCGGCGCTCGCAGCCGAGAATGCCGTCGAGCGGCCCGGCCGCCGCCGCCTCGAGCAGGGCGTTCACCTCATCGGCCGTGGTGGCGCGAGCGACCTCGAATACGCAGTCCGTCAGCGACGCGTTGAGTAGCGGCACGCGCACGGCAAGGCCGTTCAGCTTGCCCTCGAGCTCTGGGAAGATCAGCCCGATCGCGGTGGCCGACCCCGTCGTGGTCGGGATCAGCGAGACGCTCGCGGCGCGCGCCCGGCGCAGATCCTTGTGCGGGGCATCGAGGAGCGTCTGCGTGTTGGTCATGTCGTGCAGCGTCGTGATCTGCCCGTGCGCGATCCCGATTCCCTCGTGGATCACCTTCACCACGGGTGCCAGGCAGTTGGTAGTGCACGACGCGGCGGTGAGCAGATCGTGGCGCCGCGGGTCATACAGGCGATCGTTGACGCCGACGACCACATTCAGCGCCCCCTCCTTCACCGGTGCGGCGACGATCACCTTGCGCACGCCGCGCTGGAAGTACGCGTCGAGCGCCTCCGCCGTGCGGAACCTGCCCGAGCACTCCAGCACGATCTCGACACCGAACTCGCCCCACGGCACGTCCCCGGGCTTGGCGGCGGCACTGTAGCCGAGCGTGCTCCCGTTGACGGAGAGCATGTCGCCTTCGCCGTGCACGTCTTCCGACCAGCGCCCGTGAACCGAGTCGAACGTCAGCAGATGCGCCGCGGTGCTCGCGTCGCCATGCAGCTCGTTGACGTGCGTGAACGCGAGCTCCGGCCAGTCCCACGCAGCACGCAGTGCCAGCCGCCCCATGCGGCCGAAGCCGTTGATGCCCACGCGTGCGCTCATCGGGCGGCGGGTGTGGGTGCGTCGTCAGCAGACACGCCCAAATCGTATTACATCGACAAGCGCGAGTGTTATTGATATATGTATATAGATGCCTGTCGATCTGGAGCTTGCTCCCAAGCAGAAGCGCGCCGCCGGCGAGCGCTGTTGCGAGCCCGTCGTCTACCCCGACGTGGCGCGCGATCATGCGCTGCGCATGGCCGAGGTCGCCAAGGCCCTTGGCGACCCGATCCGCCTGCAACTGGTCGACGTGCTCCGCAAACACGCCGGCAAGGTCTGCGTCTGCGAGCTGGTGCCCCTGTTCGACATCTCCCAGCCCACGCTCTCCCACCATCTGAAGAAGCTCCGCGATGCCGGGATCGTGGACTCCGAGCGCCAGGGGCTGTGGGCCTACTACTACGTCATCCCCGATTCGCTGAAGGAGCTGTCCGCATGGCTGAGCTGACCGAGCAGACCACCGACATCCGCGAGACGGTTCGCGAGCGATACGCCGCTGCCGCCCCCGCCGTCGCCGAGCACCAGACCGCCGGCGAGCACCAGACCGCCGGCGAGCCCACCCCGGCCACGGCGACGTCTTCGTGCTGCGGCACCGGTGCGCCCATCTCAACCGAGGCGACGTCTTCGTGCTGTGGCCCCGCCGTGTCCACCACCGACGCGTCCGGCGGGCAGGTGTTCGGCGGCGCCCTGTACGAGCCGGGCGAGGCAGCCGAGGCACCCGCGACGGCCGTTGCCGCGTCACTGGGTTGCGGCGTGCCGACCGCCGTCGCGGACCTGAAAGAGGGCGAGACGGTGCTCGACCTGGGCTCCGGGGCGGGCACCGACGTGCTGATCTCCGCCAAGCGCGTCGGCCCCACCGGCAGGGCGATCGGCCTGGACATGACCGACGAGATGCTCGCCCTCGCCCGCGCCAACGCCGAGCAGACAGGAGTCGAGAACGTCGAGTTCCATAAGGGCTACATCGAGGAGATCCCGCTCCCTGACGCGAGCGTCGACGTGGTGATCTCCAACTGCGTGATCAACCTCTCGGGCGACAAGCGCAGGGTGCTCCGCGAGGTAGCGAGGGTTCTGCGGCCAGGCGGACGCTTCGCAGTCTCCGACGTGATCGCCGACGAGGACATGGACGATGCGACCCGCGCGGACATGCGGCAGTGGACCGGCTGCATCGCCGGAGCGCTCACCAGCCGGGAGTTCACGAGCGCGCTCGCGGACGCCGGCCTCATCGGCATCGAGATACGCGAGACCCATCGCGTCCACGAGCAGGCCGCCTCGGCGATCGTGCGGGCACGCAAGCCGGCCGAGCGCCCCGAGTGAGCGCCGTCTGAGATACGCCCAGGGAGACCCGGGAAGCATCGATCGACAGTGCACACGGCGCTAGAATCGACGTCGTGACCGCCAAGGAAAAGGTACTCGAGCACCTGCCGCATTGGACCGAGGATCAGGCCAAGCGTGCGCTCCTCGCAGCCAAGGGTAGCCGGGATGTCGAGTCGTATACGCGCACACCGCAGTTCGAGCCCGACGGCTGGGCCGACCTGGAGAAAGTCAACGAGGTCTCACGCAGCTCAGTCCTGAAGCGCGTAGACGAGGAAGAACGCAAAGCCGGTCTGCAGCCTTGGTGAGACGCGGCGAGGTATGGTGGGGCGAGACGCCAAACCACGGACGGCGTCCCTACCTGGTGTTGACTCGCAATCGAGCAATCGGCGTTTTGAACAGCACCCGACCCGCTCGGTGGGAGCAATCGCTCGATCTCCTACAACCCCCGCCGCCCCACCACGTGCAGCACGGTGCGTAGCAGGATCTTGAGGTCAGTCCAGAGCGACAAGGCGGTGACGTAGCAGCAGTCGAGCGCGACCATTTCGGCGAGCGAGGCGCGCATGGGCCCGAGGACCAGGCCCAAGCCAGATCTGCCCCAAAACCACGACCGGGGCCACCCCTCCCTGGGGCGGCCCCGGCATTTGTCGCATCGGTGCGTCTGGGTGCTACGCCACCATCACGACCGCCTCCTTGGCGACCGCTTGGTAGTGGTGTGCCTGGCTACGGAACTGCCCAGCCGATTTCCTTGACGCCTTTTTCGGCCTCTTTGAGGATCGTGCCAGACACTTTTTCGTAGTCGTGGTTTTTGATGTCGTAGCCGCCACCCTGTGTTTTGGTGCTGATCTCCCACAGGAGGTAGTCCCTGGCGGTCTGCGCCACTTCTTTGCCTTTTTCTTCTTCAGCCAGCGTCCCACCGTGGGGCAGGATGTACGGCTTGTAGGTCAGCAGCGCGAGGTCGTACGTGAGCCCGCAGACTGCGTACTTGACCTGCACCAGCTGCGCTTTCACCGTCGACCACAGTTCACGTGTGCTCGTCGGCGGAATCACTTCACCAATTTTGCCTACGTACTTGGTGTTTGCGCAGTTGGAGTTGGCGGCTTTTTCGACGTCCGCGTCGCTGGAGGGGTCGGTGTATTCGGCGCCGGCCACTTCGCTGTTCTGAATCGGGACCCAGAACTTGTGGTTCTGTTCGCCGAGTTTGGTTTCCGAGCCTTTTTTGTTTTCCCCACCGCAGAGGGGCGGTTTCACGGGCGATACGCATTTCTTCGAGAAGAAGCCTTCTTTGCGGACCACCGCGAGATCGGCGTAGCCGATGCTGCTCGGCTTGCTGTTGACTTCACCGACGACGCCCGGGTTGCCCTTCGTGAAGGGACGGACAACTTTGGCTTTGAGCGGCCAACGCTGGTTTTCGCAGCCTTCCTGGACGTTTTCCCACGTCTTCGATTCAGGTGCGAGCACCACGCCGCAGGGGTTTTTTTTGTTCACGCCTTCTTCGCTGATTTCGTTGAATTCTTCCGCTTCGAATTTGTGCCCTGGTTCGACCTGTGCCAGGAACGACTTGAAGATGTGCGTCGTGCCTGATTTATCGGTGCGCACAACCACGTTGATCGGGGTTTCCTCTTCGGCCGTACCACCGGTGCACGTGATTTTGTCGTTGGCGTCCGACTGGGCTGCTTCAACTTCTTTCCAGTTGCGGATTTCGCCTTCGTAGATCTTTGCGACGGTCGCATCGTCGAGCGCGATCCGGCCCTGCTCGACCACTTTGCCGCCAACCTTTGCTTTATCCTGACCCACGCAGCCTGAGGGCAGGTGGACGATCACTGCCACCGAGCCCTGCAGCACTGGGATCGACTCGATCGTTTTGGTTTCGGTGTCGCTCGAGGCTTTGTTGGCTTCCATCAGCCCCACAGCCGTCGCGTTGGGCGCTTCATCGGTGCCGCAGTACGGGTATTCCTCGTATTTCGGCGCTTCGCCGTCGCCGAAGCCCTTCAGGCAGGCGCCGCTGCCCGAGTGGCTGCCGGTCGATTCGTACGTCACGGTCGGCTTTTTGAGGTCGCCCTGACCCGTGTTGCCAGCGCAACCCAGCACGTTGGTGTCGATGCTTGCGTTGAAGTCAACGTTCCACACCGGTTCCTGCGCGGGAGCCTGGAAAGTGGACCCCTGCCCCTTGATGTTGGCCCCCGAGCACTGGCTCGTGAGGTCGCTGGTTGCACTCGCCGTGCCCGCCGTCGCCATCGCCAGCGCGGCCACCAGGGCCACGGCGGCGATACACGCAGAGAGCATGCGTCGTGCGGAGTGATACGTCATTACGTAACTACCTCCTGGTTGGTTACCGATTCCAGCGCAGATTCTTCGTCCGCGCGAGCGGGGAGTGCTTCCTCGCACGCGAAAATCTTGCATCCGTGGGGTCGAAGAGGGTTACTATCCTGTGCCCCTGAGCCAGTTTTACTGGTTGTTCACACAGCGAGGAGGTTTGCTTCACCACTCCTTCACCGCCCGTTGCGGAGCGTGTAACAAGCGCTTCACACGCCGTTTACATTGGCGAGGATAGGCCTATTACTTCTTCTTCTTGCGCTTCTTCTTGCTCTTGGGCCCGTACTTCTTGTGTGCCCTAGCTTCGCACTTGGCGCGCTTGCCCTTGGACCCCTTCTTGCAAGTCTTGAGCGCTTTTGCAAGCAGCTGCGCACGGGTAGGAGGTTTGTGCGCGGCTTCTTCTTCGCGTTTTTTCTGTTCTGCTTTTTCTTTGGCTTCTTTTGCCGCTTTGGCTTCCTGCGCTTCTTTTGCCGCTTTTTCGGCCGCAGCCTGTTTTTCTTTGGCTTCCTGGGCTTCTTTCGCGGATTTTTCTTCTGCTTCCTGTTTTTCTTTAGCTTCTTTAGCTTCTTTAGCAGCTTTTTCTTCGGCTTCTTTTTTGTGCAGTTCTTCTCCGGCAACGCTTTCGTTGACCGTGATTTCAAAAGTAGTCTTGGCTGGCGTCCCTTCGGTGACCGTGTCTTCGACGATCAGCGAGACCTTGCATTTGCCCGCTTTGCAGCGAGACGTAAACTTGTGTTTGATCTGTAGTTCGCTCCCGTCCGCCAGCTCCGCCGGAGGGGTGACTTCTTGAGAAGTGCCATCCCCGAATTCCCACTTGATCTTCTTTAGATGCATATTGGGTTTTTCGGCGGTGTTTGGATCTTCGACCGTGACCGAGAGTGTCGCTTCTTCTTCGTTGACGCGCACGGCTTTGGGCGGCGCCGGTTTGAGGATCGGCGTGGTCGCCGTCGCCTCGACGCGCAGAACTTCGGCCGCTTTGACAGTTTCTTCAGCGAGATCGTCGCCCTGCACCAGCTCGCTGATTTCGTACTCCCCGGCGTGCTTGAACTCGTATTTGAGCGGCAGGAATTCGTATTCGCCGAGCCCGCTGCGAAGCTGAGCGGCGGTCTGTTCAACGGTTTCCTGGCCTTCTTCGCCGGTGGCAGCGTCTTTGTACTTCAATTCCCATTTCACGCTCTTGGCGTCGGCGCCCTTCAATTCCGAGGCGAAGCTCACCGGCTGGTTGGTCGGCGCTTCGGTCGCGTTTTGCGCGAGCCCGAAGACCATGTGAGGTGCGGTAAGGGTCGCCTTCGGACAACCGTTTGTGCTGCCGTTCGGGCCGAACGCGAATGTTTCCACCCGCGGGTTGTGCGATCCTCCTTCTTCGAGGTAAGCGTCGAGCACCAGCACGCTTTCCTTGCCTGCTCCCATCACCGCCGTGACGTTGTCGGGCGAAGGGATGCCGCAGTTTGCGCCAGCGCCACCGGCGGTCCAGCCGATGTTGGTCACCTCCGAGGACTTATCCGAGGATTCGGTGTAGTGCAGCGCGAGCGGGATCGGTTCGTGTGCTAGACCCTGTACCGAGAGGTAGATCCTGCCTTCGGTGGCGCTTTCCGGAGCGAACGACATCGCCGGGCCCGCGCCTTCTTCCGGTGGTTCAAGGTTGAGCGCAGCACCCAGCTGATGTTCGCCGTAGATGATCGCGGGGGTGGTTTCGACTTCCCCTTCACCGCTTTCGCTGCCAGGTGTCGGCACTTCCCAGATCTGCCCTTCGAACTGGGCACCCGAATAGATCAGCAGGTTGCCCCCGGGTGTGACTACCGGCGAGAGCGGCACCTCGAGGATTTCTTCAGGCTGGCACCCCAGTTCGGTCGGGCGTAGGGCGTCCGCCTTGTCGACGTAGCGGTGGCCTAGCTTTCCGGTCACTTTGCCCGATTTGACCGTGATGGCAACGAACTGGGCGGCGGTGCGACATTGTTTTTCAGCTTCTCCCTTCTCGACCTTTTCATCCGACTCTTCGTCCTCCACGCCGAGGATCACTGGGTCGCCGCTTTTAGGATCGATCGCCATCCCGCGTGGGTTGAGCAACGCTTCCTTCGGCTGTTCGCTCTGGTCGGCAAACGCTGTAGTCGAGGATTCCGCGGTCGTTTCGCCAATGATTGGCGCCGGCAGACCTTCTTTTTCCCTTGCCGAGACAAGTTTGCCCCCGACGAGTTCGAAGGCGTACAACTCCTCCGCCGCGTGTTCTTCGGAGTCGAGCGGAAAATGTTCGTAGGGTTCCACTTCTTTTTCTTCTTCTTTTTCTTCTTTTTCGCTGGCGTCGCGCCGTTTGTAGACGAGCAGCGCGTACACCCGGTTATTGGTCGAGTCCACAGCCAACTGCAGCCCGACCCCCGTTTCGCCGATGCCGTCGTGGACTTTTTTCGGTTCGGGCGGGCTGAACGAAATTTCCGCTTCCGCTTTGCCTTCGACAAACCGCTGAATCCTGAATTCGCCGGGATTCGGCTCGTCGCCGATGTAGTAGCTGGAGTCAACCGAGTCCGTAGCGAATGCCAGGATGTTCGAGCTTGGGCCAAAGTTGACCTGTTTTGCCCCTTTGCCTACCGGGATGGGAAAATGACCCAGCTCGCCCCATTCGGCATTGGCTACAGCGGCCAGCGCGCAGAGCATCAACAGCGCGCACGCCGTAGCAAGTGGTAGAGATCTACGAATGGAGGTCAAGAGGACGAAAGGGAACGGCGCATTGTGTCGGCCAGAGAGTGACCGCTCATGCAGGCCATCATGTTTCCATGCGGTGAACGATCGTGTTGCCAAACGGTGAATCTTTGGTGAAAGCTCACCACCTGCCCCGCCGCCCCCCGCCCATGCGCCGCTGCATGCGCGTGCTCGACACCGTGGCTGGGGCCACCCGCAGCTTCGTCCCACGACGGCGCGAGCGGCGGCCAGTCGAAGCGCCGGCGAAGGCTGCCAACACGAGCAGGCCGATCAGGTAGACGGGCGCCGGCTCGTGTTCGTGGGCGCGGTAGGCCACCGCCTGGTTGGACACCGACTCGGTCGCTTCCTCCTCCTCCTCTTCCTTCTGCGCCGCCTCTACCGGAGAGGTGACGGCTGAGGTTCCACTCGGGGGGGTCGGGTTGGCCGCCGGGGGCAGCGGCGGCGGCACGAACGCCACGGCCGGCAGGGAGGCGGCCGGGGGCAGGAAGAAGGGCGCCGGCGGCGGCGTGCGCAGCGGCAGTGGGCGCGTCGGGACGGGTGCGACCACGGGCGGTGGCGGCGGCAGCGGCACCGGCGGCGGCGCCGAGGAGACCGGCGTCACGGTGGGCGCGACGCTCGGCGGAGGAGGCGGTGGCGGCGGGCTCACCACCGTTTCGGGGAGCGGACGGGGCTTCAGCGGCACGGTGCCGCACGGCTCGCGCACGCTGCCCGCCTCGACCGTGACCGGCAGCGAGGCGGAGAGGCCGCCTGCGCGGATCGTGACGGTCGTGGTGCCGGGGTTGAAGGCACAGAACAGCCCCGACTGCGCCGCCGGCGGCTTGCCCACTTCCCGTTCGTCGGGGATCGGTTCGCCCTTGGCGTTCTGCAGCACTTCGTGGGGATTGCTGGAAGCTGTGTTGCGCTCGACGAAGCGCCCCACTTCCTTATCCGAGGATTCGAGTTCGTATTCGGGCAGGACCGCCGTCTGGCAACCCGCCACCACGCACAGCGAGGGGATCGGCGTGTACTGGTCTTCTTCGCACTGCGTTTCACCGGATTGGCTCGCCCGGCAGCCCGCGCGCGGGCGGCGTGCCAGCCCTTCGAACATCGACACGCTGCTGCGGCGCAGCAGCGTCCCGTTGTCCGCTTCGAGCGCCAGTTCGCCGATCACGGGGATCAGCTGGACCGACACCGGCGCTTCGTCGTTCGCCTTGCGTTCGCTGCTGTGGACGTGGCCGAGCAGGATGCCCTTCGCCCCGTGGAAGTTGCCCGCGTCCTCGTTGGAGAGCAGCTCGTAGCCGAGCGTCCCCGACCCGAACGCGGCGAGTTGACGGCCGTTGTAGGTGAGCCGTTCCTGGACGTTGGCTTCGGGGGAGTCGTAGAAGTAGGCCGAGGCGACGTAATGCGCGGAGTCGCCCGCCCCGTCGGGGTTTTCGCCGACCAGCGCGGCGAGCAGCCTGCTCGCTTCGAGGTCGTGCGCGGCGACCTGGGCGCCGAGGTTGGAGTTGGCGACGACGATCACCGGCTTCGCTTCGGCGCCGGCCGCCCCGAGGCGCCGCTGCACCCATTCGCGCTGCGCCTGGTTGACGTCGCCGTGCTGGGAGTCGTCGAGCACCAACACCCACACGCCTTCCTTTTCCACCGCGTAGTAGGCCGACTCGCAGCCGGGCGCGGCGCCGCAGCGGGTCGGTTCTTCGGCGGGACCGGCGGCGCCCGCGCCGCCGAACGGCCGCGGGAAGGCGGCGAACGCCGCTTCCCACGAGCTCTCGCTGCCGTCCTGCTCGGGGCGAGCGTCGAGGTCGTCCGGGGTGATCGTGTCGTAGACGGGGATGGCAGAGCTGGAGAAGATCGAGGCGGAGCCGTCGAGCTCATCCGCGAACGGGATCGGCGGCGATTTGGGGCCGGCGAAGGTGCCCGCGGTGAGGGTGGGACCGGTGTCGAAGAAAGCTCCGAGGTGTCCCCCGCCCGATTCCCCCACCCGGCCGGCGAGCGCCAGCGCCGCGCGCAGCCACACCTGCGGGCCGACACCCGCATTCGCGCGATCGGAGCAGGGCGCCGCGCACAGCGCTTCGCCGCCGAACGCGAAGGTGGCGGGACCGGGCGAGGCCACAGGCGAGGAGCCCGCGCCGAGCGGCGTCACACCGTCGGCCGGGTAGCGCTCGACGTCGGCCGTCTCGATCGGTTCATTTTCGGGGTCGGAGATCCCGCCGACTGCCCATCCCTGCGTGCCGGTCGGGTCAACCAGCACCGCGAAGATCGGGTCGGGCCGGTAGGGGAGGTCGCGGTAGACGAACGAGCCTTCCTGCCCACCAACCGGGTTTAGTTCGTGGCTCTCGTCGCGCCAGCCCGTTGCCGTCTGGCGCAGCACGCCGCCGCTTTCCGGGCCGGCGTGGAGCCCGCCGGTGGGCGCCTGCGGGGGCGGGAACCCCGGCGTGGTGTAGCTGCTGCCCGAGGAAAGGCCGTTGCCGCCGGCCGTCACGACCGCACGCAGCGCCCCGTTTTCGCGGAACAGGGCGAGCGCCCCCGCCGGCGAGCCCGGCAGCGGCGTCGGCGCCGCCCGCCACGGGGCGCCGGGCGCTTCGCGCTCGTATAGGTACTGGCCCCCTTCGCCGCCGCTCACCACGAACGCGGCGCCGCCGTCGGGCAGCCCCGCGACGGCCCGGGGGACCGAGCCGGCCCCCGCCACCGTTTCCGCTTCCTGGTCGACCCGCCAGCCCGCGCCTTCGTTGACCAGCAGGCCGCCGACGAACGCGTTGACCTGCGGGTTGGGCTGCTCGCTGTAGGCGACGATCGCCTCCGAGCCGGCGAACGCGATCGAGTTGAAGGTCGCCCCCTGCACCTGCGGTGGGAGCGCCGTTTCTTCGGTCCAGGTCTTGCCGTAGCGCAGCAGTACCCCCCCCTGCCCGACCGCATTGCGCCCGACGGCGTAGCCGCGCGCCGGGTTGGCGGGGTCGAAGGCGATGCCGTAGAGATTCCCGCGGAAGTTGATCGGCGTGGCTGGATCGCGTTCCCACAGGCCTGTTTCCTGCCGCCACAGCCACATTTCCCCTTCTTCCCCCACCGCATAGGCGCGATGCGGCGTGGGCCAAGCGACCGCGCGCAAGCGCACCTTGGTTTCATCGCGCCCGCCCGGGCCCAGCAGGCTTTCCGGCAGCCAGCCGGCGCCCGGCTTATAGCGCGCGACCGCGCCATTTTCACCGACCGCTAGCGCGCCGCTGGTGAGCGCGCCGACCGGCGCGCCCGGTTCCGGCGCGACCGCCACCAGCGGGTGGCGGAACGACACCGGCCACGGCTGCAGGCGACTGGGTTGAAGCTTCGGCGCGAGCGCAAGGTGAACCGGCATCGCCGAGGAGCCGAGCCACCCTTCCGTGGGCGTGGCAAATGCAGCCCCATTGCTCCCGCCGAGAGTGTCGTCGACGCTGGCGCCGAGTGCAAGCACGCGCTTGAATGTTTCCCCTTCCAGGCGCAGGCTCACCCCTTCGGGCAGGCCGGCGATCACCCGCTCGCCGTAGCGCGACCCGTTCGCCCAGCCAAGGCTGCGGGAGGGACCGAGTGGCAACGGCTCGGGCAGTTCGTGCTCGCACAGCGGCGTGCCGGCGGGCGCTTCGGCGGGGAGCGCACACCAGCTCGACTCCACCGTGCCCCCGCCGCTACCTTCCGGCTTGAAGAACAGCGTGGCCGTGACCGGGGCGTGCAGCGTGAGGTCCCCCCGTGCGCCATCCACCCAGATCCCTTCGCTCGTGACGGTCAGCAGCTGGGCTTCGATCGCCGGCCCCCCTGACCCGGGCACCGCGAGCGGCTCGTCTTCCGGGAGGGAGCCCGGGTGGACGGGATCCTGAACAGGCATGGTGAGCGGATGCGCTTCGCCGTCGCCCGCACCGGCGCTCAGCGCGACGGGCTTCCAGCTCCAATGTTCCGGCGAAACTTCGACGCGGCGGAAGAGCGCGACCGCGCCGCCCGGGTAGTTGGCGGAGAGCGCGGCGAGCAGCCAGGCGTTGGTAGGGGAGCTCGCGCCGATCGCCAGCACGCGGAAGCTTTCCGAGCTCTTAGCGGGAACTTCGATCGGCTCGCTGCTCCAGTGGCGCCCATCCCAGTGCAGCACCTCGCTCTCGACCGGCCCTTCTTCGCTGACCGGGGCCACCAGCGCCCCCGCTGCCCCGCCGGCTTCTTCCAGCGGCGCGAGCATCGGCGCGCGCTTGCTGCCATACATGTGCTGGCCCTTGACGAGTAGCGGTTCGGTTTCGCCTTCCACGGGCACCGCGCCGGTCGCTTCGAAGGCGCCGCCGGGCTTGCGCACGAGCACGACCTGTTCGTTGTCGGCGGCCCCTTTCTCCGTGCCGATCAGCACACCGAATCCCTTGGGCGTCATCTGGCCGGCGAGCGGGCTCGCGGCGAGCTTGAACTCCTTGGGCAGTTCTTCGGGCAGCGCCGGCCCCAGTGTCCAGGTCCCTTCCTGCGCTTCCACCGACCCGGGATGCACGTAGTAGCGAACCAGCGCGGTGGTCGAGCTGCTGCCCGAGCCCTCGCGCCCGATGCCCCATGTCTCCTCGGCGCCGGGCGCTCCGGGTTCTTCGGGCGTCGCGCCGATCATCGTCACTTCACCGGCCGGCAGCGACGCATCGGTCTGGGGCAGCGCTTCTTCGGGCGCGCCCGGCTGCGCGGCGGCGAGCGAGCCGCGGTGGGAGCCGGGGAGGGCGAGCGCCAGTGCCAGCGCGATCGCCATGGCGAGGGCGCCTGCAAGCAGCGCCAGCCGCGCGCGAGCCACTCGGACGCGAGGATTCCTTCGGGCTCTCAAGGCAGCTGATCCGGTCCGCTTGTCAACGCGTTGTTTGGTGATGCGACCGGGACGCTAGCCAGGCCACCGGGTGGCGAGGTGGCCAGCCCGCCCGTCAGAGCACCGTACGGCAGCACGACCAGCCCGGTCGTCACGGTTGTGACGTTGGCGCCTTCGCCCGTCACCGAGGAGACGAGCGGCAGCGGCGCGAGCGCGTGCGTCTGCAGGCTCAGCTTGGTCGGCCAGCTCCGCGGGTTGAGGCCGAGGCTCAGCGTGCGACTGCCGGCCTTCAGGGTGAGCGTGCGCGTGGACGCGACCAGGCGGCCGTGACGCTTGGCGAGCAGGCGCACGCGCGCCTTGACCGCCAGATGGAAGCTCAGCTGCAGCGTGGTGTGGTGGATCAGCTTGCTGTGCAGCCGCGAGAGCAGCGGCAGCTGCACCTTCGATTCGCTCGCGGGCTTCGATTCTTCGCCCTTCACGAATTTCGGCACGACGAACCCTTCTTCGTTGAGGCCCGAGGTGTCGGGGGGCGGCGCGTCCGCCACCACCTGCGGCAGACCCTGATCGGGCGGCCGGTAGGCGATCACGTTGTGAAAGCCGCTGATTTCGTTGGGGCGCATCGTCCGTTCGCCTTCCGGCGCCAGGTGGAACAGCCACCCCTCGGTGGTCGCCATCCAGCAGTTTTCGAGCGCGGGACAGGAGATCCGCGCGACTGCGCCCTTCGGACCGACGCCCGCTTCGGCTTCGGCCTTGGTGGGCAGCGTCTGCTCCCCGAGCACCTTCCCAACGGCCGAGATGTGCACGAGCACCGCGCTCACGCCTTCGCCGGCGCCGGTCGGCGCGCGCAGCGCCAGCCAGGCATCTTCGCTGCCCGGTTCAGTGGCGATCCCGCTCACCGCCGCCGCCTTCGCTTCCCCGCCGAGCAGCCGCTGTTCTTCGGCTTCGCTTGCGAGCACGCGGCCGAGCGGGTGGGCGGTGATGCCGGAGGTCGGCGAGCCGGGCCCGAACGGCTGGCTCCACACGCCTTGCACGCGACGCACCACCGTCACCTGCCCCGGTTCTTCGCCCGGTTCGGTCGCCTTGGAGCTTTTGCCCGCCGCGCCCCACAGCGCGCCTTCGGCCGAGGAGAGATGCAGGAATTCGAGCCCGTCGGAAAGCTCGCTGAAGGAGCCGTACAGCGGCGGTTCGGCGGCTTCGGGAGCGATCGGGGGCGAGGCTTCCGGTTCGATCGTGTGCAGCACCGGGTAGCGGCTCTCTTCCTTGGCGACGTGATCTTCGGCGCGCACGCGGACGCTCTCGTACAGCACGCCTTCGAGCACGCTCATGCTCTGCACCGCGTGCCCTTCGCCGGGATACGGTTCGGCTTCGAGGCTGCCGCCGTTCCAGTGCAGGTGGAAGGCCCCGAGCTGCGGTTCGGGGAGCGAGTCGCCGCCGAACCAGCAGTCCTCGGAGTTGACGGCGGGGGGCGGCGGCGGGATGCAGGCCGCCGCGTGCATCGCCTGATAGGAGTCGGCTTCGCCGGCGGGGTGGGCGTAGGAGCCGACCACGCTGCCCCCGGCGAAGTGGCACAGCGTGTTGTCTTCGAGCGGCACCTGGCGTTCGAACTGCGTGCCGGAGGATTCGCTCACCTGCCCCGGGCGCCCGTCGGAGACGGTCCAGAATTCGTCGGGACCCGCCCACGCGATGCTCCCTTCGCTCGCGCCGCACACTTCGGCGATCTCGCGCCATTCGACGCCGTCGTACGCCCACACGCCGGGGGGGATGGCCTTGCCGTTGCCGTGCGTGATCAACAGGCCGCGATTGGGTTCCCAGAACTCGATGTCGCCGATCTGCCCGAGGCCGATCGGCAGTGACAGTTCGGGCGTGCCGGGGGGCGCCTTCGGTGCAGACGGCTGTTCAAGGCTCCACACGGCGCCCCCTTCGCCGCGTTCCGCCGCGGCGGACACGGCGGGTGACCCGCACACGTACGCACACACCAAAACCGCCGGTAGGAGCAGCGTCCAGATGCGTGGGAGGACACGCCTCATCGCCGCTCCCCCTTGGTCGAGCGCCGCACGGTGGCGGTGCGCTGGAATGCGACCGCGATGCTCGCATGCAGGGTCGGCTCGCCGCGCGCGGTGAACATGAGGCTGGCGTTTGCGGAGAGGCCGCCCGGTTGAGCGGCGAGCCCTGCATACGCCTTGTCCAGCTTCAATACGAGCATGATCAATTCCCCCCCGGGGGCGTGCGCGTTCTGTCCGGCGATCGCGAGCGTGCGAGTGGCGACGGCGAGAGGGCGCACGCGCGAAGAATGGACGGTGCGCCGCGAATGCGAGGAGCGCCGGGCATGCCGGGCGCGTCGCGCCGCGCGCGGAGAGCCGCCCGCCCCGACGAGCAGCGACCCGCGCGCCCGCGCCGTGAGCGTCCCCACGGCGGGGACCGCCACGTAGAGCACGACGGTGCCGTTGGCGCGCGAGAGCGCCGTCACCCCCAGCCGCCACGCCGGTTCGGTCCCCATCGTCGGCGCGGCGCTGACCGACTGGGACGTGGAGAGCGAGGGGAACGCCACCGGTTTGACCAAGAACACGTCGCTGCCGTTGGCGGGCGCCGCGGAGGGGGTGTCGCCGGGGGGCGTGTTGCCGTCCCCGTAGACGAGGTTGTCTGCCGTCGAGGTGAACACGAGCGTTTCCCCGTTGGCGGAGAAGGCGGGCGAGAGCGCGCCAATGCCCTTGGGGGGCGCCCCGTACTGGTCTTCTTCCTGGAGGTTGGTTTTGTGGGGCTGTTCGCTCGGCCCACCCGCGTAGCCGTGCGTCACGCGGGTGAGCGTGCCGTCGCGCAGATCGACGTCGAACAGCTCCGGCAGCCCCGGTTCGGACGCCGGCGCGTCCACGTACTGGGGAAAGCCGAGCGGGAACTGCGTGCGCAGCGTGGTGAACGCGACCTGCTCGCCGTCGGCGGAGATTTCGAAGTCGGCGATCGCCCCGTCGTAGGTGTCCTTTTCGGGCCCGATCTCGGTCAGCGGGATGAGCGCCTGATCGCGCGTGAGGCCGGGGTGCATGTCGGCCGTGAAGAGATCGCTCGGCTGCCCCGTGTCGCCCGGCCGGAAACCGAGGCTCTCGGCGAGCAGCTTCTCCTCTGAGAGGAACGCGACGGTGTAGCCGTCGGCAGAGAGCCGCGGGATGAAGTCGCCGACGCCACGGCTCTCCCCCCACACCCCGGTGGTGGGGCGTCCGCCCCCCTGTTCGACGACGAACGGCCCCTGGCAGGGATCCAGGGCGGAGGGCGTGGCCGGCAGCGCGCTCTCACCCGATTCCACGCACAGGGGGTTGCCAGGGTCCGATCCGCCGGTCACCCGCTCCGTGGCAGTTTCCGAGCCGGGAGCGATCCGCCGCCACAGCGGTTCGGTGTACCCGGGGTCGAGCGTTTCGGAGGGAAGCGCCGCCGCCTGCTCGCCGATCTCCTCCCCCATCCACGCCACGGTGCTGCCGTCGGCGCTGATCGAGGCGCCTGGCCATTCGCCCGTTTCCGGGATCGTGGGGAACTCCAACTCTTCCCCCGGGTAGACGGCGCCGAGCTGCCCCTTGCCGACGACCGGTTCGGCGGCCCCCGCGGCGGCCGATTCCCCGCATTCGAAGTAGCAGCGGCTGACGAGCACCGTGCGGCCGCTTTCGATGTAGCGCACCGCCACCTGCCCGGCGGGCGTGTGCGGCTGTGGCGTTTCGCCCCTGCCCCGTTCTTCTTCTTCGAGCTTCGGGTAGGCGACGAGGTTGGAGACGGCGGTCGTGACGAACACGACCTCGCTGCCGTCGGCGCTGATCGCCGAGCGGCCGGCCGCGCTCGCCCCCATCGTCGTGTTGGCGCCGTGGTAGGCGAGCGGTTCGGCGGAGCCGTTCGCCGCCGAGACGATCGTGAAGGCGCCCGCTTCGCCCGGCGCCAGCGCCATGTCGCGCACGTACACGTTCCCCGCTTCCTGCTTGGGCGCTTCGTCGGGTTCCCCGTCGGTGATCGCGGACAGGCTCGTGCCTTCGTTGGTGGTGAAGCTCAGGTACTGCCCGTTGGTGCTGATCGAGGGCATCTCCGCGTCGCCGCCGGCCACCTGTTCGAGCGCGCCCGTCAGCAAGTCGCGCCGCCACACGCCGGTGACACCCGCGATCGAGCCGTCGAAGGCGACGTACACACCGTTGCCGGAGATCGCGGCGTCGTGGGCGTATTCCATCTGCTGCGGCACGCCCCCACCGAGCGCGCCCGTGGAGACGAGCGAGATCGGGCTGAACAGATCGGCATGGGCAGGAGCCGGCACCAGCGCCAGCGTCGCCATCAGGCACAGCAGCGCCACCGCAAGCCTCATCGCGCGCTCACCCACTGGCTCACCACGCCCGCGTTGCCGATCGCATCGCGCACGTGCACAACCACGCGGTAGACGCCCGCGTGGCGATAGCGGTGGGTAAAGCTCGTGTGCCCGTGGGCCGATGCACCGTCGCCGAAGCTGACGCTCACTGCGCGCGCATCCACGCCCGCGTAGGAATCGCGCACCCGCACACGCACCGCCATGCCACCGTCGGCGAGCGCGACCTTGACCGTGGGCGGCACGCCGGCGATCGACAGCGTCGAGGGCGCGGTCAGCGTGGACTCGTCGTCGCGGTCGGTGGCGAGCACCTGCAGACGATGCCGGCCCGAGCTCAGACCGCGGGGATCCAGGTGCGCGGAGAGGACCGCTTCGCCCAACGGGGTGGGCTGGACGTGACCGTCGAGCACGAGGTGGTAGCTCAGCGGCCCGGCGGAGGTGGGAGCGGGCTGCCAGGAGACGAGCGCCTGGCCCGGTTTCACCCACCCCTTGGGCAGCGTCAGCACGAACTGGGAGGGCGGCGCCGTGGCCTGCGCCGCGACGATCGCGGCGTCGCCCAGCTGCCCCTGGCGGAACGCGATCAGGCCGTCGCCGAGCCCCGAGCGCCCGACCGCCAGTTCCGCGACTTCGCCACCGGCGCCACCGCTCACCAGCGCCGTCTGCACCGCCCCGCCCGGGAAGTCCTCGCGCACCGCCACCGCGGGATGGCCCTGCGCTTCGGCGCTCGGCCAGGCCGAGACCCCCCCGCCTTCGGGGTTCATGACGCTCGCGACGCTCTCTTCGCCCCCGGCGAACATCGGCCCAAGCGAGAGCGCTCCCGTCAGCCCTTTGTCGTTGCCTTCGATCACACGGGGGGTGCCGTTGTCGTCGTAAAGCACACGCACGGAACGCTTTTCGTCGATGTCGATCGCCGGCGGCCCGACGGTCGCGCTCTTGCCGCCGGAGACGTCCGAGTCGGCGATGGTCGCGCCCTGAAACTCGCCTCCGTTGGCCGATTCGCCGTCGGGCAGGACGTTCAGGAAGATCCGCGGCCCCGGCAGCGGCGAGGAGGCGCCGGCCGCCTGGCGGTATGCCACCTCGGCCTGGCCGAGACGCGAGAAGGCGACGCTGGGGGCGTCGGCGTCATCGGTGATCGGCGCCCCGTTGTAGGTTTCGGCGGAGACCGGCATCACGTAGTTGATCGCGCTGCCGAACACCCGCCGCGCCCAGATCCGCGCGACGCCTTCGATGTCAGGCTCCTGCCACACGACCACCCCGTTGCCGGTCGGGCCGATCGCGACCTGGGGCGCGTTGGTCTGCGTGGGCGGGCGCATGCCGACCGCGGCGTCGCGGTTGATCGCGCCAAGGTTCGACCAGCGCCGGCCGTCGAAGTGCGCGACGCGGACGCTCTCGGGGACATCACCCGCTCGCAGCAGCGAGACCCCCACTTTGTTGGTGTCGATCACCCGGTAGACCACGTCGGCCTGGCCGGTCGAGCTGACCACGAGGTCGGGGCTCGTGCCGGTCCCTTCTTCGATGTCGCGGTCGACGATGATCGCCTGGCCGAAATGTTCGCCACCGGGGCCGAGCTCGGCGCCGAGCAGCTCGTAGATCGGCTTGCCGGTGGTCGGGCTGGTCGCGAACGGCGTGGCCCACACGACGATCAGCTCACCGCCGATCGCGGCGCCGATGCGGGGCCAGCTGGCGGCAAACTGCTCTTCGGTGTCCACCCGGATCGGCGCCAGCCAGTGCCCTTCGACGCAGCGCGAGACGAACACGTGGGCTACGCCTTCGACGGTCTTTAGGTACACCACCCCACCGGTGCCGTCTTCGGCCATCGCCGCACCGCCGAAGCCCACGATGCTCTCGCTCGGGCCGTCGATCGTCGTAGCCGGCAGGATCACCGCTTGAGCACAGGCGGGGAGTACGGCGAACGCCAGGGCCGCACACAGAGCGGTGAGCGTCTTGCTCGGTGCGAAGCCCATCTCACGACGTCGATTTGTTGAGCGCCCCCGGCGACGGGGCGTAGGCGCAGCGGAAGTTCTGCGCTTCCTCGACCGGCTGCGACCCGGCGAAGCCGCCCTTCGTGCCGTTGGAGTAGACATCCACGTACTGCAGCGATTCCGGCAGCGGGTTGGCGGGCAGTGGAATCGGGTTGGGCTGGCCCTGGCGAGGGTCGCCGGTCGCGCCTTCGCTGACCCCCTCGAAACCGGCCGCCGCGGAACCCGCTTCGGTCGTGACCAGCGTCGAGCTCATCTCGCGTTCGTCTTTGAGGCCGCGACTCGGGTCGAGGTTGATCGTCGCGGTCAGCGGCGAATCATGGATCGTCGACTCGAGCTTCACCCGCGCGGCGCCGCCGAGCAGTTCGGAGGCCGAGGGCAGCCAGCCGCCTTCTTCCTCGCACTTCTTGGAGGCCCAAAGGAAGTTGTTCTTGCCGAGATCCGCATTGGTGAGCGGGAAGGGCGTCGATTCCAGGCACCACGTGCCGAGGTCGACGCTGTCGGGCGGGCAGGTGGCGACGACCTGTTCGGCCGTTTTGCCATCGAACCGCTTCGCGTCCTCGGCGGTGCTCACGGTGGGGATCGCCGCGGCGGGGAATTTCCCGTTGCGCCCCAGCGTCAGCAGCGCGCCGGCGTGAGGCTTGGAGCTGATCGGATGTCCGTCGATCGCCGCTACCACCGCGTGGCGGGTGGCGTCGGCGAGACCGGTGGTGGAGAAGACGAGCGCGACCAGCGCGACCACCATCGCGGGGGAAGGGAGCCAGCGCGAGGTGCGAGGCGGGCGCTCTCTCATTCCGCCGATTGCGGGTCGTCGCGGGTGACGCGCCAGGGAGGCGAGGTGACGCATGGAGGCGAGAGGACTCGGTGCATGCGCCCTCTCATCCCGCCTGCTCGGGGTCGGCGCGCCGCGTGAAGCGCGGCGGGGTGGAGGCGCGGCGCACGTCGCGCAGTTCCTCAAGCGTCACCTCCTGCACGGTGGAGAGCACCGCCTCCAGCGCCACGCCCGAGAGCGTCTCCTGCTCGAGCAGCGCCGTGGCGGTCTCCTCGACCGTGGACCAGTTGCGGTCGAGGATCGCCGTGGCGCGCGCCTCGGCGTCGCCGACCAGCCGCTCGACCTCGTCGTCGATCACATCCAGCGTGTGCGGCCCGACCGAGCCGAGATCCTGCAGCGAGGCGCCGAGGAACACCTCGCCGCTCTTCTCACCGATCGTCACGAGGCCGAGCGCGGGAGACATCCCGAACGAGGTGACCATCGAGCGCGCCAGCGCGGTGGCGGCGTGCAGGTCGTCGTTGACGGAGGTCGAGTGGCTGCCGAAGGCGATCCGCTCCCCCGCGAGGCCGGCGAGAATCGAGATCAGCTGGCGATGCAGGTCGGGCTCGCTCATGATCACCTGGTCGCGGTCGGTGAGCATGTGCGCCGCAGTGCCGAGCAGCCGGCCGCGCGCGACGATCGAGAGCTTGCGCGTGGAGGTCGTCTGGCCGAGCGCATCGGTGACGACAGCGTGGGCGGACTCGTGGATCGAGATCAGCCAGCGCTCCTCGGCGCTCAGGATGTGACGCTTGGCGGGACCGGCGACGACCCGGTCGATCGCCTCCTCGAGCGTCTGCTGGTCGATCTCCACACGCCCGTCACGGACGCTCAGCAGGGCCGCCTCGTTGATCACGTTGGCGAGCTCGGCGCCGCTGAAGCCGGGCGTCTGGCGTGCCACCTCTTCCAGCGAGGCGTCGGGCGCGAGCGGGCGCTTGCCGCCGTGCAGGCGCAGGATCTCCAGGCGTCCGTGCACGTCGGGGTTGTCGATCACGATCTGGCGGTCGAAGCGGCCGGGGCGCAGCAGCGCCGGGTCGAGGATGTCGGGCCGGTTGGTGGCGCCCATCACCACCAAGCCGCCGTCGCCGGCGAAGCCGTCCATCTCGACGAGGATCTGGTTGAGCGTCTGCTCGCGCTCGTCGTTGCCCTGCCCGATGCCCGCACCGCGCTTGCGCCCGGCGGCGTCGAGCTCGTCGATGAAGATGATCGCGGGCGCCGCCTTGCGCGCCTTGCGGAAGAGGTCGCGCACGCGCGCCGCTCCGACGCCGACCAGGGACTCGACGAAGTCAGAGCCCGACAGCGAGAAGAAGGCCGCGTCGGCTTCGCCGGCGACCGCCTTGGCGAGCAGCGTCTTGCCGGTGCCGGGGGGGCCCACCAGCAGCACGCCCTTGGGCGCGGCGGCGCCCACGCTCAGGTATTTCTGCGGTTCGGCGAGAAAGTCGCGGATCTCGCGCAGCTCGGCCACCGCCTCGCCAGCGCCTGCCACGTCGGAGAAGGTGATGCGGTCGGAGGTGCCCTTGCCCTTCTTTTTGCCCTTGCCGGCAAACTGCGAGAAGCCGGCGATGCCGCCCGCGGCGCCTTCGGTGCCGAGCCGCATGAACAGCGAGAAGAGGCACACCAGCAGCAGGATCGGGATCAGGAACTGCACGATGATCGTCTTCGTGCCCTTGCCCGACTGCTGATCGACGCTGACGATCGCGCCGCCGGTTTCCAGTTCGCGGATCAGCTGCTGGGTCTGCGCGCCGGAGGCCGGGTAGGAGGCCCACAGGACCTTGATGCCCACCAGGTCGGTCGATGTGCCGCTCGCGGCGAGGAGCGCGCCGTCGGCTGCGATCGCGGGAGCCTTCGCGGTGGTCACCAGCTCCACGCGGTTGTCGTGGTCGAGCAGCAGCGCGGTAGCGATCTGATGGTGGCCGGCGAGCTTGTGCACAGTGCTGAGCGGCACCTGCTGGCCGGCGCTGCTGGGGGCGATCGAGCCGAGCAGCGTGGCGAACGCGATCGCCAGGCCGATCGAGGCGAGCAGCAGGAAGAGCGCGATCGGATCACGGAAGGCAATCCGCCGCGCGCTCTGCAGACCCGCACCCACCGTCGCCAGCACCGGACTGCGGCGCTTGGCCAGGCCCGAGCGCACGGTGGCGCGGCCCGGCGTCTGGGGTGGCCGCGCGCCGTCGCTGTTGGCGCGGGCGGGCGGGACTCCATTACTCGCCGCAGGTGGCGGCGCGGGCGGGAACTCGGGGTTGTCGGAGCTGGGCTCGTCGGTCATGGCGATGGCCTCTTGGCGACGGTGGCCGCATGCAGAGACGATCGAGGTGGCGACGAGGAGTCGGCGCCGGATCGCCAGGAGGTCTACATGAGCGGACGGGAAATGCAAACCCCTTTCACAAAAACAAAACATCGTCAGACGATGGGCGGGCGGGCTTTGACCTTTCTTCACCAAATTTTCTCCAACTGGCCACCACCTGTTCACTAGAGCCCCCCGGCGAGCCGCAAAGACTGCCCCACGCCCTCGAAAGCAAAAAAAGGAGTCCCTGTGCGCGCACACCGCACCCTCGCCGTCTCGCTGACCCTCGCCCTGATGCTCGCCGCGCCCGTCGCGGCCGTGGCGGCCAAGCGCCTGATCATCGGGGGCTCGACCTCCGTGCTCCCGCTCGCCCAGAAACTCGCGGCCGCCTACCACCATCAGTTTCCGCACATCCCCGAACCGAAGGTCGAGGGTGGGCAGTCCGACATCGGCATCGCGGGCGTGGCCAGCGGGCGCTTCGACATCGGCGACTCCTCACGCGACCCGCTCAGCACCGACCCCACACGGGCTGGTGTTCACGAAGATCGCGCGCGACGGCATCTGCGTGATCACCAACGACAAGAACCCGGTCGCCAACTTCTCCCAGAACGACGATCCAGGGAATCTTCAGCGGCTCGATCCGCGACTGGAGCGAAGTCGAAGGCGCCACCGCGACAGGTCCGATCGAACTGTTCGACCGCTCCAGCGCCTCCGGTACGCAGGACGCTTTCAAGAACATCTTCATGGGCGAAGACCTGCAGATCTCCCCCGCCGCCAGCGCCGAGGACTCAAACGGCGAAGAGCAGAACGCGGTCTCGGCCGCCGCCTGCGCGATCGGCTTCGTCTCCTTCGCCTACACCGCGGGCGTCCACCCGGCCGCCTACCAGGGCGTGGCGTGCAACCTGCGCAACGCCCGCTCGGGACAGTACGGCGGCGTGCGCAACTTCTGGATGGTCACCAAGGGCGCGCCGAAAGGTGAAGCGAACAAGTTCATCGCCTGGGTGACGAGCGGCAGCAAGACGACCAAAAGCATCATCAACTCCAACTGGATCGCCGTCCATTAGCAGGCCCACCCACCTGAAGGAGGCCGCCCGCGACCGGCGCGTCGAGTTCGTGCTCGGCACGCTGGCCGCCGGCACGCTGGCGCTGATCGCGGCGATGCTGGTGACGGTGCTGGTCAACGGGTGGCCGTCGTTCGAAGCCAACGGCCTCGGCTGGTTCGGTAACAGCGGCGACCCCGTCCTGCAGTTCCGGGCGATGCAGACGGGCACCGCGCTGCCCGGCCACCCGCTGCTGTACTTCAGCGCCTGGCCGCTGATCTGGGGGACGTTGTTGAGCACCGTCGGCGCGGTGGCGATCGCGCTGGTCGTCTCGACGCTCGCGGCGATCTTCATCACCGAGTTCGCGCCGGTGCCGGTGCGGCGCGTGCTCGAACCGGTGGTGCGACTGCTCGCGGGCGTGCCGTCGGTGATCTACGGGCTGGTCGGCCTGCTGCTGATCGCGCCGTGGGTGGAGGGCCTGATCAGCACCCAGCGCAAGGAATCGGTGCAGTACGTGGTGCAGCTGAGCGGCGAGGGCCTGCTGACCGCCACGCTGGTGCTCACGGTGATGATCCTGCCGATCATGATCGCGCTCACCAGCGGCGCGCTCGCGGCGGTGCCACCCGCCTGGCGCGAAGGCTCAGTGGCGCTCGGCGTCAACCGCTGGCGCACGATCTGGCGCGTGTCGGTGCGCGCCGCGCGGCCCGCGATCGTCTCCGCCACGGTGCTCGGCACCGCGCGCGCGCTCGGCGAGGCGATCATGCTCGCGATGCTCGGCGGCGGGCGGCCGTGGGCACCCAACCCGCTCGACGGGCTGACGTTCCTGTTCGAGCCGATCCAGCCGCTGGCGGCGTCGATCGTCAAGGAATTCGGCGACAACCCCAACACGCCGATCGGGCACACCGTGTACGCGATCGGCGCCCTGCTGCTGTTCAGTGCCGCGCTGCTGTCGCTCGCCGGGTGGGCCGTGCGACAACCGCTCAAACGCTACGGGATCGGCATCTGATGGCGACGCCGGGCCCGCGTTGGCGCCGCCCCCGGCGATCGTGCGGCCGCGCCGCGAATCGACCTCGTCGTGGCCGCTGGTGGACCGGCTGGCGTACTGGCTGTGCTGGGCCGTGGGGATCGGGCTGTGCGTGGTGGCGGTCGGGGATCGTGCTGTTCATGTTCATCAAGGGGATCTCGGCGCTGCGCCCGAGCCTGTTCGTCGAATCGCCCTCGACGGGGGCGCTGCAGGAAAGAGCACTCCGGGCGGCTTCCTCGACCCGCTGATCGGGACGTTCATCCTCACCGCGATCGGCATCGGGATCGCGGCGCCGGCCGGGCGTGGGGATCGCGGTGTGGCTGGTCGAGTACGCGCGCCCGCGGTGGCTGGCGCGCGCGGTGGAGTCGGCGATCGAGACGATCGCCGGGATCCCCAGCATCGTGCTGGCGCTGTTCGGGCTGTTGATCTTCGCGCGTCCGCTGTTCGGGTTCCTCTCCGGGAGCGCCAGCAACGGGACGGTGAGCGGCCAGTCGTTCCTCAACGCCGGGATCATGATGTCGGTGCTCGCGCTGCCGCTGGTGGTGGGCGCCTCGCGCGAGGCGCTGTTGCAACTGCCGGCGCGCATGCGCGAGGCGTCCTACGCGCTCGGCAAGACGCGCGCGACCACGATCCGGCGGGTGCTGCTGCCCTCCAGCCGCACGGGGATCGCCAGCGGCGCGGTGCTGGGGATGGGGAGGATCATCGGCGACACCGCGATCATCCTGATCCTGCTCAACACGCTGAAGCTCGAAGGGGCCGGCGGGGCGCCCCTGCTCAGCACGCTGCGCGGCACCGGCTCGACGCTCAGCTACTACATCTACTACTACGCGCCGACCGGCGACGGCAACTCGCCTCAACAAGGCGTACGCTGCCGGCTTCGTGCTGCTGATGATCGTGCTCGGGCTCAACGCGCTGGTCACGCGCCTGAGCAAAGGGCTGACGCTGGGTACGACCACGTGGACGGCCAAAATGATGAGCACGCTCCCCCCACCCGTGCGCCGCATCGCGGCGGACCGCCACCCGCGCGTGGTCGCGCCCACGCCGCCCGTCGACGGCTCGGGCAACGGCGCGGGCGGCGCCGCCGCAGCAGCGTGGCAGGCGGGCGGGAGGCTCATCGATCCTCGCCCGCCGCCGCGCCGCGCGCCCGGCGGCGGCGTACCCCCCGGAAGAGCGGATGCGGATCGAATCGGTGTCGCTCGCCTACGGCGAGCGGTGGGTCGTGCGCGACGTCAGCCTGCCGGTGCGCCGGGGCGAGGTGCTGGCGCTGATCGGCGCGAGCGGCTCGGGCAAGACGACGCTGCTGCGCTCGCTCAACCGGCTCACCGAGATCACCGCCGGGGCGGGCCGCGCCGGGCGGATCACGCTCGACGGCGAAGAGATCCACGAGATCGAGGTCAACGCGCTGCGACGGCGCGTGACGATGGTGTTCCAGCAGCCCAACCCTTTCCCGATGAGCATCTTCGAGAACGTCGCCTACGCGCTGCGCGAGGCCGAGCCCACCCGGCCCGCCCCCCCCGCGCCGGCGCGCCCGGCGCCCACGCTGGAGCCGGCGGTGCGCGAGGCGCTGCGCCGCGCCGGGCTGCACGAGGAGGTCGCCGAGGACCTCGACCGCCCCGCGCTGTCGCTGTCGGGCGGCCAGCAGCAGCGGCTGTGCATCGCCCGCGCGCTGGCGGCCGACCCCGAGGTGCTGCTGCTCGACGAGCCCTGCTCGGCGCTGGACCCGATCTCCACGGCGGTGATCGAGGAGCTGATCGTCGAGCTGCGCGAGAGCGTGGCGATCGTGATCGTCACCCACAACCTCCAGCAGGCCCAGCGCGTGGCCGACCACGTCGCATTCATGCACCTCGGCGAGCTGATCGAGTACGGCACCGCCGAGCAGGTGTTCGAGCAGCCCCGCCAGCAGCGCACGCGCGACTACATCGGCGGGGCCTTCGGGTGAGCAGGGGATGAGGAGGGGGGGCGGGTGCTCGCACCGCGGTTCGGCGCGTCGCGGGCGGGCGATCGGAGGGCGCAGGGAGCATCGCCGAGTGCTGGTGCTGGCGCTCGCGCTGGGCGGATGCGAGAGCAGCCAGGAAAAGAGCGCACAGCTCGAAAAGCAGGCGAAGCTGGCCAAGGCCGCGCACCCCGTGGAAGTCGCCAAAGGCCTGTCGATCGCCCACGCCAGCAGCGCGGTGCGCGTGGTGGCCACGCAGGCGGTGCACAGCTCCGAAGGCACGGCGGTCGTCGTGACGCTGCGCAATGTCTCCACCCACGCGCTGCGCGACGTGCCGATCGCAATCACCGTGAAGGGCGCCGACGGGAGCACGCTCTACCAGAACAACACCGCCGGCCTGGAAGCGGCACTCACGGCGGTGCCGCTGCTCCCGGCGGGAGCGCGGCTCGAGTGGATCGACGACCAGGTGCAGGCGGCAGAAGCGCCGGCGAGTGTGAGCGCGCTCGTGGGCGAAGCGCCACAGGCGCCGGCCACCGTGCCGCGGATCGCGCTCACGAGCGTGCACGCCAACGAAGAAGGCGGCAGCAGCGGCGTGGCGGGGACCGTCCACAACGACTCCACGGTGACGCAGCGCGAACTCGTCGTCTACGGGATCGCCCGCCGCGGCGCGCGGATCGTGGCAGCTGGGCGAGCGATGCTCAGCAAAGTCGCGGCGCACGGCTCCACCCCCTTCCAGGTGTTGTTCATCGGCAGCGCCTCCGGCGCGCGCGTCGAAGCGAGCGCGCCGCCGAGCACGTTCTGAGCTCGCAACCACCGACCCCGGGTCGTTCGGGCATCGTCAGGGACTGGGCACGACCTCGACTCCGAACAGGCTCGCGGCGATCGCAAGTGTCGCGTCGTCCACAGGCGAAATCGAGAGAGACTGCCGGTCATGCTCACCGGCAACGCCGAACAGCGCGATACCGACCAGCGTCGCGGCGGGGTCGTTGCGCAGCAGGTAGCGCACCCCGTCGAAGCCGCCGTCATGGAACCACACGGCGAAACGCTGCGTCTGCGCATAGTCCTCACCGGCACTGAGCGCGAGATCAACCCCGAAGCGCCTAGCGGCGGGGCTGGTGCAATCGGCCAGACGCAACCGCGCGTCCGGCTTGAGGATCGAGATGCTCCGCCGCTCGAGCTCCAACTCGGGAATCACGGTGATGCCGTCGAAGTGCTCGATCAGCGCTCCGACTGGAGCTTCGGCCAGGTAACAGGCGCCGTTCGGCGGGTTCAAATCGAAGCGGCCGCTGCCGTCGCTAGCAGAACCACCATGCACCGTGCTCCGTGCGGTGCATGCGAAACCACGCGGTCTCCTCATCGGTCTCCCGGGAGGGGAATTGCGCCGGATCGCCGTGCGGCGACCCAGGCCGGCCGGCCAGGTCAGATCTTTTCAAAACACGTTCTCAGTGCGCGAGCCGCGCCGCAATGCGCCGTGCGGCCTCGCATACCGGGCCCGGATCGCCTCCGTCGAGCAGCCAGCTCCGGGGGGTCTTCCCGTCAAGACTCCTCTGCGCGGAGCCAAGGAACGACGCGATCGTCCAGGACGAGGCGCCCGCCGCCCGGAAGGTCTCTATCACGTCCCCCACCACCGGGAACGGACGACCATGCCGATCGAGCTGGTTGGCAGGGTACAGCGCGCGACCGGCGCTGTCGCGTACGCGCAGCAGCCTTCCCGGCGCACGAGGTCATGCACCGCCTGACGGCTCCTGACCCCAAGCAGCTCGCGCACCTGCTCAGCCTCGAGCAGACCATCGAGGTGCCGTGCCCACACGCTCGTGGCGGCAATCAGAAGCGCGCCGCGGCGTCCCGCGCGATCCGGTTCCTCGAGCTCCAGCTCTCCGCGGCTTTCCAGCCGCTCCAACTCCTGAGCAAACGCGCGCGTTGCGAGCTCGGCAGTCGTCATGTCCGTCACGATAGGGGCTCCCGCCCATATCGTCAAGGCCGTCACGCCCGAACGTCCAGGAAGCCCACAGAGGATCGAGTCCGTCACATCCGAGCCGCCTTCCTCCCTTCCTCCCCGCTCCTCCCCTTCCTTCTCTTCCTCCCCTCCCTCTCTCCCCGCCAAAACCCCAGTTGACCGATCGACTTTACTTCCTCAATCGATTTTGGTATAAAGGGCTGTTCGCGGCTAAGGCCCGCATACACCCGCTCTCGCTATGCACGTCGATCCATACATAGTCCTCGGGGCCGCCATCGTGGGGCTGCTGGTCGGCATGACCGGCGCCGGCGGCGGCGCGCTGATGAGCCCGATGCTGATCCTGCTGTTCGGGATCACGCCCTCCACGGCGATCTCCAGCGACCTCGTCGCCGCCGTCGTGATGCGCCCCGTCGGGGCCGGCGTGCACATGCGCGCGCGCACCGTCAACTTCAAGCTGGTGGGCTGGATGGTGCTGGGCTCGGTGCCCTCCGCGTTCCTCGGCGCCTACCTACTGCACCTGATGGGCGGCTCGAAGATGGACCAGGAAAAAATCGAGATCGTGCTCGGGACGGCACTGCTGGTGGGCGCCAGCGCGATGGTGCTGCGGATGGTGCTCGACCGCCGCGCCGGCAACACGCGCACAGCCGTCGTGCACGAGGTGGTGCCCCGCCCGCTGCCGACCGTGGCGATCGGGATCGTGGGCGGGCTGATCGTGGGCATGACCTCGGTCGGCTCGGGCTCGCTGATGATCGTGATGATGCTGTTCCTCTACCCCGCCCTGGGGGCCGGCCAGCTGGTCGGCACCGACCTCACCCAGGCCGTCCCGCTGACGGCAGCCGCCGCGCTGGGGGCGCTCGCCTTCGGCCACGTCGACTTCGGCGTCACCACCTCGCTGATCATCGGCAGCGTCCCCGCGGTGTACGTCGGCTCGCGCTTCTCCTCCACGATGCCCGACCGCTACGTCCGCCCCGCGATCGCGTTCGTGATCTTCGCCTCCGGCCTGAAGTACGTGGGCGTGGAAACCACCGCGCTCGGCTGGATCCTCTGCGCCACGCTGCTCGCCTGCGGCGGACTGTGGCTCGCCCGCGCTCGCCCGGGGAGCGCCGCGCGCGAGGCCACCGTCAGTCGGCCGTGGCGCCAGACCCGGCGCCCGACGTCCCGCCCCCGTGGTGGACCCGGAGCCGGCGGGCGTGGGGTAGCCGGCCCGCGCAAGAGCCCGGCGACACCCGGCCGACGCTCGCAACCTCCCGACTCAGGCGAAAAGTTCGGCCACAGCCACGCTGAAGCCGGGCACGGCGTCGCTCAGGTCGAGGCTCTCCTCGGCGTCGTGCACGTGCGCGTCGCCCTTGCCCCGGTAGACGGTCGCCGTTCGCTTGGCGGGTCGAGCACGAGCACCGCGGTTGCACCGGCGGCGATCCATTCGAGCGCCTTGTCCTCCACCTCGTGGAAGGTGTCGCTGGGCGAAACCACCTCCACGGCGAGGTCCGGCGCCCCCGGCCAGAACTTTACCGTCCTGCCGACCTCGTCCGCGCGCTTCTTGGAGATGAATGCCGCGTCGGGAGCGCGCACGGTGTCGGGGTCACGCGCCAGGAGAAAGCCGGTCTCCGCCGCGACCGTCACGCCGCTGTCCGTCTGGCGTGCGTGGACTACAGAGCAGCGCGCCCACAGTTGCCGCGACGCGGCCATGCTCGAAGCCCGGCTTGGTCAACTCCCGCAGCTCCCCGCGCACGAGCTCGTGGCGCACCCCGTCGTCGGGCATGCGCAGAAGCTCATCGGCGGTGGTGACGGGAGGCGCGCTGACAGCCACCCGATCGATTTTACCAGGCCAGCCGCTCGACGAGTACAAATGTCTTCAACCATACCCGAGCCGCGGACACCATCTGCGCGGGAGCAGCTTGCCGATCGCCGGCCCCACGCCACCTTGCCGATCGCCGACCCCTACCGCCAGCGCCCCCGCTGCTTGAGCACGATCCCCTCCAGCACGTGCGCGACCGTCTCGCAGGCGTCGACGGCGGCCTCGAGCGACTCGAAGATGTCCTTCCAGCGGATCACGACCATCGGGTCGATGCCGCCCGCGAACAGCGAGGCGACGGCGTCGCGCTGCAGGCGGTCGCCCTCGTTCTCCAGGCGATGGATCTCCACCAGGTGGGGGCCCAGCTCGGTGCCGGTGCGCAGGCAGCGCAGCGCTCTGGCGATCTGCTCGCCGGCGCCGACCAGCACCTCGGCGAACTCGACCGCCTGCTCCATCGGGGCCTCCACCCCGTACAGCACCATCTGCGCGGCGGCGTGCTCGGTGTAGTCGACGATGTCATCGAGCGCCGTCGCCAGCGCGTAGCCGTCGCTGGCCGCGAACGGCGCCCGCACGCGGCGGCCGGCGGTGAGGCGGTGGATGATGTCGTGGGTGATGCGATCGCCCTCCTGCTCGCACACCTTCAGGTCGCGCGCCAGCGGGGCGTGCTCGGGGAAGTCCGCCAGCAGGTCGCGCATCAGCAGGCCCGAGCGCTGCACGTTGCGCCCCGCCTCCTCCACCAGCTCCATCAGGGAGCCGTCCATGCCGCGGCGCAGGAAACTCATCGGCGCAGGATATTCCCCGCGCGGCCCCGCCGGCGCCGCGGCTGCCCGACCAGCCGAGCTAGCCTGCCTTTTCACATTTTTTTCACGAATGAATCACGAGTTCGCAACTCGGGGGCGCTCGCCGACCTCGATCATGCTGGCCTGTGGAAGAGTCTCTGCGAGAACGGCGATCGGCGGCAATGGCGGCACCATCTACGCGGGGGAGCTCGAGATCCATCCCGCCGAGGGGCTGGCGCTCGCCACCGGCCAGGCGCTGACGCTCTCCGTGCGCGAGTTCGAGCTGCTCGTCGCGATGGCGCAAGCGGCTCGGGACGATCGTCACGCGCGAGGAGCTCTACCGCGTCGTGTGGGGTGGCGAGCTGCGCGCCGGCGACCGCTCGGTCGACGTGTACGTCTCCAAGCTGCGCACCAAGCTCGAAGTCGCGATGCCCGACCGCCGCTTCATCCACACCCACCCCGGCTTCGGCTACCGCTTCCAACCCCAACCTCTTGCGGGAGGGGGGCCGCGGCGCTCCCGGCCTCCCCCCATGCCAGAGGAGGACCCGCCCCCCTCCCGACCTCCCCCCGCACGGTTGACCGCCAGCAGCCTTCACGAAATGTTCACATGCCGGCGGCGGTGGACTAGGACAGTAGGGTTGGCATCACCCGGGCGGGGAGCGTCTTGCGGCTCATATGCCTCGCCCTGCTCCGATCCATTGACCCCAAAAGCCAATAGGGAGACGCAATAGTGATCAACTTGCAAAGGACAGCCGCGACGGTCCTGGGCGTGGCGGCGCTCTCGCTGCTCGTCGCCGCCTGCGGCAGCTCGACTTCGACGACCGGCACCACGAACTCCGCGAGCGGCTCGTCCGCCACGATCTCCGGCGCCGGCTCCACCTTCGCCGCACCCGTCTACGAACAGTGGGGCGCCTCGGGCTCCAGCTCCGGCGTGACCGTCAACTACCAGGCCGTCGGCTCCGGCGCCGGCATCACCGCGCTGGAAAGCAAGACCGTCGACTTCGGCGCCTCCGACCCACCGCTCAAGTCCGAAGAAGAAGCGGCTCTCGGCAAGGTTGGCGAACCGGTCCAGATCCCGATGTTCCTGGGCGCGATCACCGTCTCCTACAACCTCCCCGGCGTCAAATCCGGCCTCAAGCTCGACGGCACCACGATCGCCGACATCTACCTCGGCAACATCAAAACCTGGAACGACCCCGCGATCGCGGCGCTCAACCCAGGCGTCACGCTGCCGAGCACCCCGATCACCGTGATCCACCGCTCGGACTCCTCGGGCACCTCCGCCGGCTTCACCGGCTTCCTCGCCGCCGTCGACCCGGAATGGCTGAAAAAGGTCGGCCCCGGCAGCAAGGAACCCGCATGGCCGACGGGCACCGGCGCCAAGGGCAACGCCGGCGTCGCCGGCGCGGTCGAGCAGACCACCGGCGCGATCGGCTACGTCGAGCAGGCCTACGCACTGCAGCACAACTTCACCTACGCCAGCGTGAAGAACAAGGCGGGCAACTTCGTAGCGCCCACCCTGGCCTCCACCAGCGCCGCCGCGGAAGGCATCGAAGTGCCTGCCAACCTCGGCTTCGCGATCAAAAACCCCTCCTCGCCGCAGGCCTACCCGATCACCTCGCAGACCTTCGTGGTGGTCTACAAGGACATGTGCAAAGCCGGCGTGCCCGGCGGCAAGGCGGCCGCGGAAGGCGTCGTGAAGTTCCTCAACTACGGTCTCGGCGCGGGACAGGCCATCCTCTCCAAGGCCGACTACGCAGCACTGCCGGCGGCGATCCTCGCCAAGTCCAAGGAAGCCGTGGGCGGCCTTGAATGCGAAGGCTCACCGCTGAGCTAGTCTGAGACACAGTGTGGAGCGCATGTTGAGAATCGAGCTGATACCGCCCCCGCGCTTCGGTTTGACCCACCGGTCAGGCTGAGCATGGAGGCGGCATCGGTTCCCTCAGGCGGTGGGCGTTCGCTACTGGAACGCTCACCGCTTGCGCGCCTGCCCGACCGCGCCCTGAAGTACGGGCTCACCGCGCTCGCCGCGCTGATCCTCGTTCTGATCGTCTACTTCTTCGTGCGCCTGTTCGGCGAAGCGCGCCCCGCATTTGCCGCCGCCGGCGTATTCGACTTCGTCTTCGACAACGACTGGGACCCCAGCGCCGGACACTTCGGCGCGCTGCCGCTGCTCGTCGGAACGCTGATCACCTCCGCGCTGGCGCTTGTGATGGGCGTGCCGATCGCCGTCGCCACCGCGGTCTACCTCACCGAGCTCTGCCCCCGACGCGTGCTCGCACCGCTAACCGTCCTGGTGGAGCTGCTCGCCGCGGTGCCCTCCGTGGTGTACGGGCTGTGGGGCATCTTCTTCCTCGCCCCCAAGCTCCAGCCGGCCGAGCAATGGGTGACCGACCGCCTCTCCTTCATCCCCTTCATCGGCGGCGGCCTCGTCACGATCCCCAACTGCTTCGTCGCCGGGCTGATCCTCGCGATCATGATCCTCCCAATCGTCTCCGCGATCGCCCGCGAGGTGATGAGCACCGTGCCCCCCGACCACAAGGAGGCCGCGCTCGGACTCGGCGCCACCCGCTGGGAGATGATCCGGATCGCGATCATCCCCTACTGCCGCCCCGGGATCGTGGGGGGCGCGATGCTCGGGCTTGGCCGCGCGATCGGCGAGACGATCGCGGTCACGATCGTGATCGGCGACTCCCCCACGCTCGCCCACCACCTCTTTGGCCAGGGCTACACGCTCGCCGCGGTGCTCGCCAACGAATTCGGCGAGGCCACCGGCTTGCACCGCTCGGCGCTGTTCGCCTGCGCGCTCGTGCTGTTCGTGCTCACGCTGCTCGTCAACGCGATCGCGCGCCTGTTCGTGCTGCGCGCCGCGCGCGGCGGCTCTCGCGGACGAGCGGGCGAGGGGCAGGCCGACCTCGGCGCCGCCGCGGCGGTGGGGCGTGAGCACACGCCCCCACGGGAGCCAGCGGTGAGCGCGCACGGCGCAGCGCCCGATCGCCTCGCGCGCTTCGCGGTCAGCCCGCGACGGCGGCGCGCCGACCGGCTCGCGCGGGGGATGCTGCTCGCCGCCACGCTGGTCGCGCTGGTGCCGCTCGTGCTGATCGTCTACTACCTGCTCGTCAAGGGCCTCGGTGCGTGGAGCTGGAGCTTCTTCACGACCGATCCGACCGGCAGCACCTTCTTCGGTGGCTCCTCGATCGGCGGGATCAAGAGCGCGATCCTCGGCACCCTCGAGATGGTCGCGCTCGCCTCCGCGATCGCGATCCCGATCGGCGTCGGCGTCGCGCTGTGGCTGGTCGAGTACGGCCAGCCCGCGTGGTTTGCGAACACCGTGCGCTTCTTTGTCGACGTGCTCACCGGGGTCCCGTCGATCGTGTTCGGGCTGTTCATCTACATCGCGCTGATCATCGGCACCGGCTCCACCTATGCCGGCTACAAGGGCTCGCTGGCGCTCTCGCTGCTGATGCTCCCCGTCGTGATCCGCTCCGCCGAGGTCATCCTGCAGCTGGTGCCCGGCGCCCTGCGCGAGTCCGCGCTCGCGCTCGGAGCGCCGCGCTGGAAGGTGATCTTCCGGGTGGTGCTGCCCACCGCACTCACCGGGATGCTCACCGGCATTCTGCTCGCGATCGCCCGCGCCGCCGGCGAGACCGCGCCGCTGCTGTTCACCGCCGGGCACACCAACCAGACCAGCCTCAACCTCGGGCAGTTCATGAACTCGCTGCCCTACCAGATCTACAACGACGTCACATCTCCCACCACCGAAGTGGTAAACCGTGCGTGGGGTGCCGCATTGACGCTCGTCGCGATGATCCTCATACTCAACCTTGTTGCCCGCCTGATCGCCCGTAGGAGCCGCCTTGCATGAGCCGCGACGCACATCCCTCTCCCGACATCGAGCCGCCTGAGCAGATGCTCGAGCCCGACCGCCCCCAGTCTTCGGCGAGGAACCCCTCCGCGCGGATCACCGGACCCAGCGGAGCCGCCACCACCGGTGCGGACGCGGTGGGCCCGGCCAAGGTTGGCGCAGCCGGCGCTCAATCCGTCGCCAAGGTCGCGCACGCGGTGCGCCTCGAGGGGCTGCGCGCCTTCTACGGCTCCTCCGAGCAGGTGAAGGGGATCGACCTGAGCTTTCCCCCCAACCAGGTGACCGCGATCATCGGCCCTTCCGGCTGCGGCAAGTCGACGATGGTTCGCTGTATCAACCGCATGCACGAGGAGATCCCCGGCGCCCGCGCCGAGGGCCGCGTGCTGCTCGACGAGCTCGACATCTACGACCCCGCCGTCGACGTGATTGCTGTGCGCCGCGCCGTGGGGATGGTCTTCCAGAAGCCCAACCCCTTCCCGACGATGTCAATCTTCGACAACGTCGCCGCCGGCCTGCGACTCACGATCGGTCGCTCCCGGCGGGGCGAGCTGCAGCACCGCGTCGAGTCCGCACTGCGCGGCGCCGGCCTCTGGGATGAGGTCTCCGGGCGCCTCTCCTCCCCCGGCGTCGGGCTCTCCGGCGGCCAGCAACAGCGCCTCTGCATCGCCCGCTCGCTCGCCGTCGACCCCGAGGTGCTGCTGATGGACGAGCCCTGCTCGGCGCTCGATCCGATCGCCACACTGAAGATCGAGGAGCTGATCGAGCAGCTCAAGCAGCGCATCACGATCGTGATCGTGACTCACAACATGCAACAGGCCGCCCGCGTCGCCGACCGCACCGCGTTCATGCTCGCCGGCGAGCTCGTCGAGGTGGGGCCCACCGATGAGATCTTCACCAAACCCTCCGACCCGCGTACCGAGGAATATGTCACCGGGAAGTTCGGCTGACCCCCCGGGCCGCGCGCCCGTCCCGCGCGCGAGGAGCTCGAGCGCGGGCGCCAACAGCACGGCGGGCGCCGCGTTCGCGGGCAGTGCAGGTGGGCTCGGGGGACGCAAAACAACTCCCCGCCAGCACTTCCAGGAGCAACTGCGCGAGCTCGAGCGGCGCGCCCTCGGCGGCCTCGACATCATCGTCGAGCAGCTCGACCGGGTGCTCGAGGCGCTCGAGCACCAGGACGTCGAGCTCGCCCAGATGGTGATCGCCGACGACGACCGCGTCGACGGGCGCTACCTGGAGATCCACCAGGGGATCCTCTCGCTGCTCGCACTCCAGGCGCCGGTCGCCGGCGACCTGCGCGTCGTCGCCGCGCTGCTGCACGTGATGAAGAACATCGAGCGGATGGGCGACCAGTGCGTCAACATCGCCAAGCTGATCCCGCTCTCCGGCTACGAGCCCCCGGTGCGCCGCCCCCTGCTCGAGGCGCTCCTGAAGATGGGCGGCCTCGCCCGCTCGGAGGTCACCCAGTCCAAGGCCGCCTTCGCCGGCCGCGACATCGAGCTCGCCGAAGACCTCGTGCGCCAGGACAGCGCGATCAACCGCCTCAACCGCGACATCTTCCGGATGGCGCTCGACATCGGCGACGACCCCGACACGCGCGAATGGGCGATGCACATGATCCTCGTTGCCAGAGCTCTGGAGCGGGTCGGCGACAACGCCGTCGACATCGGCGAGCAGGTCGCGTTCGTCGTCACCGGCCTGTTCCGCGAGTTCTCCGACTCCTCCCACCCGTTTGGTCAGGATTGAGGGCGTCCTCCCAAGCGGGATGGGCCCTCGTCTGAGCCATTGAGGCCTCGCCCAGGGGAGATCGCGTGGCATTTGTCGCAATTAGCGGGCTTCCACTGTAAAGATCCTGTGACCATCGTCCGATCTGGCGACATCACGGCTCGAGATTCGCTTAGACTGAAACCAGCGATGATGGAAACCATCCGCGCCGAGCAGGGGGGCCCAACGGAAGCTCGCGGCTCCTCCTCGACAGCCCCGCCACTGCGGGTAGCCGTTCTGGACCGCGACAGCGGTTTCATCCAGGTTCTCTCAAAGCGCCTCGACCGGCTCAGCTGGGAGCACCGCGTGCTCGCGAGCCCGGTCCCGCCCGAGGCGATCGGCGCGATGCGCCTGTCCGCGCTCGTGGTCGACCTCGCCGTGCTCGGACCGCAGGCGTGGGAGTGGCTGGAGCGCCTCTGCGGCGCGCTCCCCGACCTGGGGATCGTCGTCTGCACCGGCCCCTCCACCGTGGCCCAGCGAGTGCGCGGGCTGCGCTTGGGCGCCGACGACTGGATCACCAAGCCCTGCCATCCCGAGGAGGTGATCGCGCGCATCCAAAGCGTCGTGCGTCGGCGTCGGCGGCCCGCCGGCCGCACCGAGGTCAAGTCCTTCACCGCGGGTGAGGTCGAGATCCGCTCCGACCGCTTCCAGGCCTTCGTCTCCGACCACAGCCTCGATTTGACCCGCCGCGAGTTCGAGCTGATCGAGCTGCTCGCCGCCGCCGACGGGCGGGTTTTAGAGCGCGAGGAAATCTACTCGCGCCTGTGGGGCTACGCGATGGTGCGTGGCGACCGCTCGGTGGACGTGTTCGTGCGCAAGCTCCGCCAGAAGCTCGAGAAGGCCTCGCCCGAGTGGCGCTATATCCACACCCACTTCGGCATCGGCTACCGCTTCGCGGCCGAACCCGCGGATGGCTCGCCCGCCGAGGGCGGGGACGCGCCTGCCGCGCCCCGGGGTGGCGAGGACTCGATCACCCGACAGCCCGAGCCGACTCTAGTTCGGGATGGTGGCGCACTCGACGCCGAGCGCGATCCGGTCGAGGCGCTGGCCTGACCACCGGTCGCAGCCCGCGGCGCCGGCCCGATCACCCGGTCGCAGCTCGCAAGGCTTCCAAATCGGCCCGCACCATCCGCTCCACCAGCTGCTCGAAGTCGACGGCGGGGTGCCACCCCAGCCGTTCCCGCGCGCGGGTGGGGTCGCCAACCATGGGAGTCGACTCTGGCGCGCGCACCAGCTCGCCCGCCACACGCACGTGGGCCTCGGCGTCCCTGCCCACGCAGGCGAATGCCGCACGCGCCCACTCCGCGACCGTGTGCGACTCGCCACTCGAGAGGATCATGTCCCGGGGCGCGTCCTGCTGCAGCATCAGCCACGCGCCGCGCATGATGTCACCCGCGAACGACCAGTCGCGCACGGCATCCAGGTCCCCCACCTCCACCTCGTTGGCCAACCCCAGCTCCACTGCCGCCACCGCCCGGGTGAGCTTGCGCGTGACGAATCGCTCCGGGCGGCGCTCGGACTCGTGGTTGTAGAGGATCCCCGAGCACGCCCACATCCCGTCGTGGGCACGTATTGCCCCCACGAGGTCGCGCGCGGCCAGCTTGGCGATCGCGTACGGGCTCTCCGGCCGGCAAGGGGTGCCCTCGCGCTGGGGGCTCTCCCCCGCGTCGCCGAAGATCGCACCGGTGCTGGCCGCCCACACGCGGATTTCCGGATCCACCTCACGCACCGCCTCCAGCAGCGCCGCCGTCGCGTCGAGGATCGCCGCACACGTCTGCGCCGGGCGCTCCCACGAGGCCGGCACGAACGAGGGCGCCGCGAGGTGGTAGAGCTCGTGCGGGCGCACCTCTTCCACCGCTGCGCGCAGGCTGCCGGGATCGAGCAGCTCGCCGGGCACTGCCTGCACCCGGTCGCGCAGGTGCTCGGATGCGCCCAGGGAGGCGCGCGGCCAGCCCCGCACCACGCCCGTCACTGCATATCCCTCCGCCAACAGGAGCTCCGCCAGGAACGAGCCGTCCTGGCCCGTGAGCCCCGTCACCAGTGCTCGGCGCGCGCCTGCCGCCACCTACCCCCCCTTGGCATGCCGCGGCTCGGGGGCCATCACCTGCTCAGCAGCTCGAGGTCGGCGTCGACCATCAGCCTGATCAGCTGCTCGAAGCTCGTCTGCGGCTCCCACCCGAGATCCTCGCGCGCCTTGGTGGGGTCGCCGATCAGGTGATCCACCTCGGCGGGGCGCACCAGCGACTTATCGACCTCGACCCGCCCGTCGATCTCGATTCCGGCCTGGTCGAAGGCAATCTCCAGGCATTCGCGCACCGAATGCGCCGTACCCGTCGCGATCACGTAGTCCTCGGGCTGCTCGCGCTGGAGCATCAGCCACATGGCCTCCACGTAGTCCTTCGCATACCCCCAGTCGCGTTCGGCGTCCAGGTTGCCGAGGTGCAGCTTCTCCACCAGCCCCAGCCGGATCGCGGCGGCGTGCCAGGTGATCTTGCGGGTCACGAACTCCAGGCCGCGGCGGGGACTCTCATGATTGAAAAGTACGCCACTGGTGGCGTGCAGTCCATACGACTCGCGATAGTTGACCGTGATGAAGTGCCCGTACGCCTTCGCCACCCCGTACGGCGAGCGCGGATAGAAGGGCGTGTGCTCGGTCTGTGGCACCTCGCGCACCTTGCCGAACATCTCGCTCGAGGAGGCCTGGTAGAAGCGCGCCTCGGGGCACACTTCGCGCATCGCCTCCAGCATCCGCGTCACCCCCACCCCCGTGAACTCCGCCGTCAGCGTCGGTTGGATCCACGACACCGCCACGAACGACATCGCCGCGAGGTTGTAGATCTCCCGCGGGCGTGCCGCGCGCAGCGCGTCCACCAGCGAGCGCTGGTCGAGCAGGTCGCCTTGGTGCAGGGTGATGCGATCGCGCAGGTGCTCGATCCGCTCGAACTTCTCGGTCGAGGAGCGGCGCACCATGCCGTGCACCTCATACCCCTTCTCCAGCAGCAGCTCCGCGAGGTAGGAGCCGTCCTGGCCGGTGATTCCGGTGATGAATGCCGAGCGTTCATGTGCCACGAGCGGACCCTACCGCGTGAGCGGGATGTCGCGGTTATGGGGTTGTGTATGTACTTTTCAGACCCCAACCCTTCATTTTGTGAAGTGGTGTGGGCGCTTTGAGGGAACATTGCCACTCCCCGACATCATTGGGGAGCTGTGGCGCTCACCGCCGCCCGGCCTTTCGCCATCAGCGCCAGCTCGCTGGGGCGCAGCAGAGCCACCAGCTCGCCACCGCCGCCGTCGACCCTCACCACCGCCAGCCCACCCTTCTTCAGGTCGATGCGTGCTCCCGTCAGTTCCGCCACCACCGTCGAGAGGTCGGGCTCGTGGCCGACCAGCAGCACCCGAGCGGGCGAGGCCTCCTCGTCGCCGGGCCGCGGGCGGCTGGGCAGGGCGCTCATCACCGCCAACGCCTGCCTCGCGTCGAAGCCCTCCGACAGTGGCGCGTAGATCTCCACCTTCGCGCGCTGGCCGAAACGGGGATGCTCGCCGGAGGCGAGTGTCTCCCGGCTTAGGCGCTCACTCCACGCCTGCGCCGCCACCGTCGCCGTGCGCAGCGCGCGCTCCTTGGGGCTGCTCAGCAGCACCTCGAACTCCACGCCCATCTGCGCGATCGCCTCGCCCGCCAGCCGCGCTTGGCGCTCGCCTCGCTCGGTCAAGCGCCGCTCAGAGTCCTCGCGGGTCCCGTGCGGCTCCGCGTCCGCGTGACGTAGCAACCAGAGCTGGCGAGCCATCTCCCTCGCACTTCACAGTAGCGATATGTTCAGGGTGTAGCGTTGAGGGTCGCATGAGCATCGATCAAGCCCAAGCCGAGAGCGAGCCGGCGCCTGCCCCGGGGCGGGCCGACGACGACGAGCGCGGCGACGCGCCGCGGCCCGATCAGCGCCAGCTGATCGATCCCGCGCTCTACCTCAACCGCGAGGTCTCGTGGCTGGACTTCAACGAGCGCGTGCTGCAACTCGCCGAGGACGAGGAGCTGCCACTGCTGGAGCGCGTGAAGTTCTGCGCGATCTACACGACCAACCTCGACGAGTACTTCATGGTGCGTGTCGCCGGCCTGCACGACCAGATCGAGGCCGGCGTGGAGAACCCCTCACAGGACGGCTCCACCCCCTCCCAGACGATCGGGCTGATCCGCAAGCAGGTGCTCGAGCTGGGCGGCCGTCTCACCGCCTGCTTCGAGCAGCGGCTGCGACCCGCTCTGGCCCACCACGGTATCCACCTCGTCGGTTTCGGGGAGCTCGACGAGCGCCAGCGCACCCACCTGGCGAAGCACTTCCAGCAGGTCATCTTCCCCACGCTCACCCCGCTCGCGGTCGCACCCGGGCGGCCCTTCCCATACATCTCCAACCTCTCCCTCTCCCTGGCCGTGCTCGTGCGCGACCCCGTCACCGATCAGACCGTGTTCGCGCGCGTGAAGGTCCCCACCGAGATCCTGCCCCGCTTCATCGAGATTCCCGCCGCCGTCGGTGAGGGCACCACCGCCGGGGGCCGCGAGGGCGCCGCCGCGGAGGGGGTCACGCTGGTGGCGCTGGAGGAAGTGATCGCCCACCACCTGGGCGCGCTCTTCCCGGGGATGGAGATCGTCGACCACCACCTCTTCCGCGTCACCCGCGACGCCGATCTGGAGGTCTCCGACGATGCCGCCGACCTGCTGCAGGCGGTCGAGGACGAGCTGCGCCGTCGCCGTTTCGGGGAGATCGTGCGCGTCGAGCTGGGCGCCCACTGCTCGGCGCCGCTGCGCGACGAGCTGATCGGCCTGCTGGGGGTCGCCGAGGAGGAAATCTACCCCGTCGACGGCCTGCTCGACATGGGCTTGCTGTGGCAAATCGTGCGCCTGCCCGGCCTGCCCGAGCTGCGCGACCCGCCGATGAGCCCGATCACCCACCCGCGCCTGCTGCGCCACGAGGGCGAGCGGCCGGACGTGCTCGCCGCGATGCGCGAAGGCGACCTGCTCGTGCATCACCCCTACGACTCCTTCTCCACCTCCGTGGAGCGCTTCGTGGAGCAGGCCGTCGCCGATCCCAACGTGCTCGCGATCAAGCAGACCGTGTACCGCACCAGCGACGACTCCCCGCTCGTCCCCGCGCTGATCGATGCCACCGAGAGCGGCAAGCAGGCGGTCGCGCTGGTCGAGCTCAAGGCGCGCTTCGACGAGCGCATGAATATCCACTGGGCCAAGGCCATGGAGGAGGCCGGGGTGCACGTCGTTTACGGCCAACCTTCGCTGAAGACCCACGTCAAGTGCGTGCTCGTGGTGCGCCGCGAGGGCGAGGGGGTGCGCAACTACGTGCACATCGGCACCGGCAACTACCACTCCACCACTGCCCGCCTGTACACCGACTTCGGGCTCTTCACCACCGATCCCCAGATCGGCGCGGACGTCGCCGACATGTTCAACTACCTCACCGGCTACGGCCGCCCCCTGCACTACCGCAAGGTGCTGATCGCCCCCACGCAGCTGCGCGACAGGTTGATCGCCGAGATCGACCGCACGATCGCCGCGCACTCCATCGAGCGGCCCGCGCGGATCACGATGAAGATGAACGCCCTGGTCGACGGCCACTGCATCCGCGCCCTCTACCGAGCCTCGATGGCCGGCGTGCAGGTCGATCTGAACGTTCGCGGGATCTGCTGCCTGCGACCCGGCGTGCCGGGAGTCTCCGAGAACGTCCGCGTCATCTCCGTGGTGGGGCGGCTGCTCGAGCACTCGCGCGTGTACGCCTTCCAACGCGACGGCGAGCAGCTCGTGTACATCGCCTCCGCCGACCTGATGCCGCGCAACCTCGACCATCGCGTCGAGCTCGCCGTCCCGATCGAGGCCCCCGAGCTGCGCGCCGAAGTGCTCGACGTGCTCGAACGCGCCTTCCACGACAACCAGAACGCCTGGGAGCTCGGCTCCGACGGCGCCTGGCGGCGGCTGCATCCGGGGCCCGGCGAGCAGCCTCGCTCGATGCAGCTGGAGCTGATCGAGATCCACGCGCGGCGGGCTGTGGAGTAAAGCGGCTGGGAGCGTCGGTGGGCGGCAAGGTCTCGGTGAGCCACCGGACCCCCCATAAAACGGGGCAGATCAAGACCTCCAGCAACCGGGGCGGCTCATTCGACGACCACCCCAGAGCCTTGCTGCTGAACGGGCTTCGCCAGCCGTTCGACCGCTTCAAGGATCGTCTTCAGGCCGCCCTCGGTTTCGGTGTTCAGCGCATCGAGGATCGCCTGGGCGTCCTTGAAGGTGTTTTCCGAGCGAGCATCGGAGGCGATCGACTGCACGTCCTGGCCGACCATGATGATCGACAGGAGGACGAGCTGGATGAAGGTCTGCGCGATCCACGCGACGATCAGGATCAGCCCCGGCTTGGTGAGGAACGTGGGCACGTCGCTGTTGGTGAGGACACCCGCCTCGATGAGCACCGCCGGCAGGCTGGTGAGAGCGATCAGGCAGAAGACGTACGCCATCGCCATCGACCCGACCGCGTGCGTGATGAGCACCGCCAGCTTGGCGTTGAAGCCTCGCACCTCGCTCATCGCGTGCCTGATTTCAGCTGGGTTGAGGCGCACCGCCCTGGCGAAATGGTGCTTTGTTTTTATGGCGTGCGGCGTCTTCGTTGCGAGCGGCCCCGCGGTCGCGGTGCCTGATGTGGCGCGTTGCGATTTCATCGGCGTATCCCTTCGGGCAGTGGTCTTGAGCGTGCGTTCCGGCTTCTGCGTCCGTGGGCGATGTCCTCGACACCTCAACCGAAGATGCCATCTGGCACTGCGACATCGATAGTCAGTATGCGCAAGGCCCCGGCGGAGATGCCTCATCGGGAGCAGCGGGGCGCCACCAAAGAAGATAGCCTGCTCGATCGTGAGGACACCGGGCTGGCAGCACCGCGGCCGCCGCGAAGGAGGGAACCCATGGATCTGACCTTCAGCGAGCAGGAGATCGCATTCCGCGACGAGCTGCGCGCCTGGTTTGCCGCGAACGACCCGGGGCCCGCACCGGACGATGACGAAGATCGGCAGTACGCCTACCGGCGGGACTTTCAGCGTCGGCTTGCCGAGGGCGGCTGGGCCGCCGTGCACTGGCCCCGGGAGTACGGCGGCCGTGGAGCGACGCTGACCGAATCGGCGATCTTCTTCGAGGAGCTCGGTCGCTCCGGCGCTCCGCTGCCCGCCAACGTGCTCGGCCTGCTGCTCGCCGGTCCGACGATCATGACGTGGGGCACCGAGCAGCAGAAGGACCGCTACCTGTCGCCGATCCTGACCGCGGATGAGATCTGGTGCCAGGGTTTCTCCGAGCCCGACGCCGGCTCGGATCTCGCCAGCCTGAAAACACGCGCCGTGCGGGATGGGGATGGGTGGGTGCTCACCGGCCAGAAGGTGTGGACCAGCGCCGCGCAGTACTCCAAGTGGTGCATGCTCGTCGCGCGCTCGGACCCCGATGCCCCCAAGCACAAGGGACTCACCTACTTCCTGCTGGACATGGAGCAGGAAGGCGTGCAGATCCGTCCGCTGCGCCAGATCACCGGCGAGCCCGAGTTCAACGAGCTGTTCCTCGACGGCGCCCGCGTGCCAAGCGAGAACGTGCTCGGGGGCATTGGCAACGGCTGGAAGGTCGCGCTCACGACACTGATGAACGAGCGCGCCGGGCTGGGGTTCTTCCTGCAGGTCCGCATGCGCCAGTTGCTCGACCGCTTGATCGACGAGGCCGCTCACGAAGGGTTGCTCGAGGATCCCGTGGTCGCCGACCGCCTCGGCGAGCTGCATCTGCGCACCGAGATCGTGCGCCTCAACGCCTACCGGGGGCTGACCGCGATCGAGAAGTACGGCCAGCCCGGCCCGGAGGGATCGCTTACCAAGTGGATGTGGTCGGACACCAACCAGCGACTCACCCAGCTGGCCGCCGAGCTGCTCGGCCCCAACGCGTTGCGTGCGGGAGATCCGTGGGCGTATGAGCTGCTGCGCGCCCGCGGCAACTCGATCGAGGGGGGCACCACCGAGGTGCTCAAGAACATCGTCGCCGAGCGTGTGCTCGGCCTACCCAAGTCGCGTTAGAGAGAGAGAGATAGGGGGAGGGCACCGCCGTGGACTTCGACCTCAGCTCCAACCAGCGCGAGATCAAGGACGTCGCGCGCGATTTGCTCGCCGCGCGCTCGCCGTTCGCCAAGGTGCGTGAGGCGGCGCAGGCCGCCGCATACGAAGCCGCGCTGTGGAGCGAGCTGGTGGGGCTCGGCTGGCCGGGGATCGCGGTCGCCGAGGAGCACGGCGGCCAGGGGCTCGGCACGGTCGAGCTGGCGGTGCTGGCCGAGGAGCTCGGGTACGCGTGCGCGGCCACGCCCTTCCTCTCCACTGCCACTGCCGCCGCGGTCATCCAGGCCACCGGCAGCGACGCACAGCGGGCCCGTTGGCTGCCGGGGCTGGCCTCGGGAGAGCTGAGCGCCGGGATCGGCACACGCGAGCTGGCGGCCGACGCCGCCGGCGCCGCGGTGGCGATCGTGATCGACGGCGAGGAGGCGCAGCTGATCGCCTCGCCCGAGACCGGCGAGTTCGTCTCGATCGACCCCACCCGGCGATTCGCGACCGTCGCGGGGGATGGAGAGCCCCTCGGTCCTGGCGCCGCCGACCGGATCCGCGCCGCGATCGCGGCCGAGGTCGTGGGCGTCTGTCAGCGCGCGCTCGACATGACGCTCGCGTACGTCAAGGAGCGCAAGCAGTTCGGCGTCCCCGTCGGCTCCTTTCAGGCCGTCGCGCACCGCTGCGCGGAGATGCTGCTCCACACCGAGAGTGCGCGCTCGAGCGCCTACTACGCGGCTTGGGCCGCCGACGCCGACGCGCGGCTGCTACCCGAGGCCGCGGCGCTCGCGGGGGCCGCGGCGGCCGAAAGCGGCCCGTCGGTCACCGCCGGCGCGATCCAGATGCACGGTGGGATCGGCTTCACGTGGGAGGCCGACGTGCACTGGCTGTTCAAGCGCGCGCAGCTCGACGCGGCGCTGCTGGGTGGCGCCAAGCGCCATCGCGCGGCGCTGGCCCGGCTGGCTTCTGCCAGGGTCCGGCAATTGACGTAGTAACCGAAGCTCCCTTCGGCGGTCATCGCTGATCCGGGTCGAGATCCGTGCCACGCCTGCTTCACTCGGCCTCGCCAGACGCGGTTCTACGCTCACGCCGCATACGGGCGATCCGTCCACCGAGGGCGCTCAGCAGCATGCCAGCGATCGCGGTGACCACCGCGAGCAACGGTGGAAAGCTGCCGAGCGACACCTTCGCATGGGTCCCGAGGGCGCCGTGCACCACCAGCAGCGCGATCCCGTAGATCGCTCCGGCCACCAAGCCGCGGTCGGCTCCACCCCAACCATCCTGGTGCTCGAAGCCGGCCACAATCGCGCCGATCGCCGCGAGCGCGCCGAACGCCCAGTAGGCACCGCTGGAGACTCCCACCAACACGCCGGCCACCCCACCGGCAACCGCGGGCACAACACCGCCGAGCATGACCTGCGCGGGACGCGAACGATCGCGCAGCAAAATCGGTTCGTACACCAGACCTCCTCGGACTGTGACTTCAGGCTATCGCTCGCGCCACACTGTGCCCGATGATTCAGCTCGGTCACGGGGACAGCTTCGCGAGCGCTCCGGGATGACGTGGCGGTAGGCCCATAATCCGCAGCGATCCCTGCTACCGAACGGTTTCTTGCATGCTTTGCCACCGTTTGGCGTCATGCTCGAACGCCAACTGCCCAAGCGGCTCATCGACCTCGTGGCCGGCCGGGCGAAGCGTTGCCTTGAGATTCTCGGCGAGTCCTAAATCAAGGTACATCAGGTGGAGGGGGCGCTTCCGCGGCGCAGGCGCACACGCAGCGGTTGGGCGCGTAGGCTGCCTGCCCATGCCAGTGCGATCAGTGCCCCACTGCTCACGAACACGATCCACGCGACCGCGTTGGAAGAGCCGGACGCGGCGGTGGGCGCTGAGATGCCGTGCGGGATGTTCAGCCGATGGCCGGCCGCGGCCGCCAGGTGCTGTATGGCCAGCAGCGCGGCGCTGCCGAGGCTTGCGCCCGCGACCGCCGATCGCATGCTGGCAAGCGCTGCTTGCTCAGGTCCGTGCGATCCGTTGAGGCGATACAGGCCAAAACCGTCGGGCATGATCACGAGCAGCGTCCCCTTGTACACGAGTGAGAGCTCCTCGCCGAGGAACTCCGCATAGCTCTGGGGCTGACGCCACAATTCCGTCACCGAGCCGAGATCCGCGGCGGATGCAATCAACGCTACGCGCAGCTGGTAGCCGTCGTGTTCGGCCTCTTTCAACAGTGCGGCAAGCTGGGCCTGTTGGCCGGCGGAGACACCCGCATCCCAGGGCAGGAACAAGGTCTGCGTGACCAGTACATCGCTGGCTGGATCGCCATCCGCACACGCCGACCCGGGCACCAAACTTGCTGCCAGAGCGACTGCGACGATCGACGCCGCCACGACCAACTTCAGGCGGTTTGCCACCATCGGCTTCCGACGGGCGGAGGGGTGACGGGTGGAAATCTGCGCAGAGTCCGTCATTGTGTGGCCCGATGCCAAGATGGTCCACAAAGTGTATGCACCCCGCCAGCAGGGGGTGCCACGTTGATCCGTAGGCATATGTCGTCTCTGGTCAATGGGCGTGCACTGGAGTTGATTGGTAGGCATGTCTCCTCTCTCCTCAATGGGCGTGCACTGGAGTTGATCCGTAGGCATATGTCGTCTCACATCGATGGGCGTGCACCTGTATCGATCTGTAGGCGTAGGCCGGCACTGAGCCCCGGGCGCCGATGGGGAGCGCTGGTGCTGCTCGGCACGTTGGCCGTTGCATTCCCCGCCGCGGCCGAGGGGCACGGGCCGGTCGCCCCGTCCGCGACCAGCTACCTGGCGAGGGTCAGCCAGGCCCCGGCAGGGGTCGATGCGAAGGTGGTCGACGGCTACCTGCGGTTGTGGCTGCGCGCGCCGCCGTCCGAGACGCTCGTGGTGTTGGACTACCGCGGGGCCCCCTACCTGCGCTTCTCGCGCACGGGGGTGTATGTCAACGAAAACTCGGAGATGTACTACCTCAACCAGACCGTCCCCGCAATCCCTCCGCCGCACCTCAGCCGCGGTACCCCGGCGAAGTGGCAGCGGGTGAGCGACGGGCACGAATACGAGTGGCACGACGGCAGGATCGGCTCTCTGGCAGCGACTGTCCTTGCGCCCGGAACCTCCTACGTGGGCAAATGGAGCATCGCCGTGCTGCTCGACGGGCACCTGCGCGCGATCGCCGGCGGCCTGTGGCACGCGCCCAACCCATCGCTGGTCTGGTTCTGGCTGATCGTGGCGCTGATCGCGTGCCTGCTGGCCGCCTGGCGGCTGCCACGGCCAGAGCTGCACGCGCGCCTCGCCCGCGTGCTGGCGGTGGTGGTGCTGATCGCGCTCGCCGTCGGCGGTGTCGGCCGGGAGCTTCACGGTCGACCGAGCGTCTCAATCGAACAGCTCGTTCTGACGGTGATCGTGCTCGCGTTTGCGGTGTGGGGAGTGGGCCGGGCGCTGCGCGATCGAGTCGGCTTCGTACTCGACCTGGTGATCGGGTTCGTCGTGCTGTGGATGGGCTTCGAACTGCTCTCGACGCTCGTGCACGGCTTCGCGCTCACGGCGGTACCCGCGTTCGTGGCGCGATCCGCGGCGGTGCTCTGCATCGGCGGCGGCCTCGGGCTGATCCTGCTGGGCGTGCGCATCGCCGTGGACGACTCCCGTGCGTCTGATGGAACCTCATCCTGACAGTGCGGCCCGCTTCCCCGACGGGGCTGCTCGCCGTGTTCTTCCTCCTCGCTGTCGCACTGCCCGGGTGCGGAACGATCCATCGTCCCGGAGCCACAACGACACCCCTGGCAGCGACCCGCGGTCACTCCCCGTACGCGGCAGGGATCCCGAAGGCCCTGCTCGCGGAGGCCCGTCCGATTGGCGCCGGCCCGCGCTTTCATCCCGCTCCAACCGGCGCGGCGGTCGGTCGCTGTGCGCGCCGGCTGGGCTCGCGCAGAGCCGTCCACGTCGAGGTGTTCGCTGCCAACCGGGTCGTGATCGTGCCAGCGGGCATCGGCGTACGGCCGCCGCTCACTCTTTCGGCTGGGCGAATCACCGGCGCCCGCTGCTACGGCGCGTTGGTGACGCTCGAACCAACCGGAGTGGTCCTGGTGCACGCACACGAGCCCATCCCCCTCTCCTCCTTCTTCCGCTCCTGGGGCCAGCCGCTGTCGCCCTCGCGACTGGGCTCGTTCGTGGCATCCCCTCGCGCGCATGTGGCGGTGTTCGTCGATGGGCGGCGCTGGCGGGGGGCGCCGGGGAGTGTGCCGCTCGTGTCACGCTCGGAGATCGTGCTCGAGGTCGGCCCGCACGTGCCGCCGCATCGGTCCTTCGCCTTTCCTCCGGGGGTTGTTGAATGAGCTTTTTGGGCCCCCACTCATTTGTGAAGGGTCCTGAGTTTTTTGAAGACGCTCAAGCCACCGCGCGCTCTCGTCCCGGCAACAACGGGAACGAGCGCTGCGACCGGGAGGGCAGGATGTAGTTGGCGCGTCTGAGGACCAACATGAACGCGTTGATCCCGTTGTTGACCGTGTCGGTGATCGCCGGGTTTTCAAGCTGTGCCGAGCTTGCGTTCATCGCGTTGCGGGTCGTGACAAAGTCATCGATCGTGCGTTGCAGCGAGACGAAGTGCAGCCCTGCCTGACCGCCGTCGACCGTGTCGAAGTCGCGCCGGATGATCAGCGGCTTGCCGCCCCGCCGGGCGCGCGCCGATGTCTGTGCGTGCCCGATCACGCCATAGCGGTTGATCGCCTCCCCCAGCAGTGCGGGATCACCGGGAGCGTCGGTGGTGAAATGGCTAACCTGCGCGGGGGTCACCTGCGGCGCGTACATGAGCGCCACTCGCTCGCGCTGATCGAGCTGTTCATACCAGCTGTCCAGCCGTAGGCGCATGTAGCTGACCTGCATCGTCGTGCCGCCCGCGAACGGTCCATCGGCGATCGCGACGAACTGCTCGGTCGCCTGGTTGCGGCGCAGGCTCGACTTGAAGCCCATGAACAGCGGCGCGCCCTTCGGCACAGGGTCGCCCGGGGGGATCCCGCCGGCGCTCTGGTGCGCCGCCGGCAGGCCGGCGCCCACGAACCCCGTCCGCGTTTCACGCCAGCGCAAGGCAGCGCGCGAGAGGTCGAGCGGGCCGTCCGCGCCCGGGAGCGAGAGGCCGCCCCGCAGCGCCGCTTCGACGGCTGTCAGCCGCAACGGGTCATCGCACGCGAGGTGCAAGCAGAGATCGTAGTCGTCGATCGCCGGCAGCTCGAAGTCCGACAGGCCCTTCGCCCGCGGGATCGGCGAGGCAACGCCGAGTGAGCGCTCGAAATAGCCAGGCCCCCACCCGGCGGTGAACAGCAACCCGGCAGGACCCCACCGGTAGGTCCGCTCGAGCGTGCGCAGCGCTGCCTCCAGCATCCGTGCGGCGGCCGGTATCGGACGTCCCTCGACGTCGAAGAACAGCAGCCGGTCATACCGAGGCGAGATCGGATTGCCGTAAACGTCACGCGCCAGCGTCGCATCCCACGCGTACTGGCGCTCGGACAGGCCCGCGGGCTGGTCCCCGAGCGCCACCGGCGCCAGCGGCCTGGGGCCGCTGAGCGCGCGGTCCACACCCACGCCGACTGCCACCCCGCCGGCAGCCAGCGCGGCCGCGCGAAGCAGCAGACGCCTGCGCGTCAGCGTCGTGTCGCGCTCGGGCATGCGACCAAGCTCAGGTCGGCTTCCACGGGAACGTGAAGTTGACCCGGTGGGGCTGCAGCCACACGTTCTGGTATTCGATGTGCCGCGCGGACACCGGTGGACTGATCAGCAGGCTCAGCTTGTAGGTGCCGGCGCCGGGAAGGGTGACGTCGTTGCCGTAGTGCGGGCCCATGTAGCGGGAGATCATCGGCCACTGGCGCTCGTCGAAGACGACCTTGCCGTTCTTGGTGATCGTCGCCCACACCGTGGCATAGGGGATCGGCACGTTGGTGTCGGCGTCGTTGAGCATCACCATCAGGTGAAAGCTCGCCTTCCCAGGCTTCACCAGCTGCCGGCTCGTACCGTTGTAGACGACGAACGGCACCGGGGTCATCACCTGCGCCGTGATCTTCATGCCCTGCCAATCCGCCGTGCCTAGCACCTGGATCGGCACCGGCTTGATCCCGTTCGCCGTCACGCCACCGGAGGAGGAGCTCGCGCCCGCCTGCGCCCCGCCGACGCTCATGTTCATGGTCGCGCCCGCCGAGCCGCTCGTGGCGTGTGCGGCGTTCGCCGATCCGCCCGTGCTGCTCGCGGCGTTGGCCGAGCCGCCCGAGCCCGTGCCGGTGCTGGTGCCCGGTGTGGTGATGGCTGTGGACATTGCCGGTGCCGACATCGACACCTGCTTGTCGGCTTTGGCACAGCCAGCGAGCAGCGCAATCGCCGCGAGTGCCCCCGCGGCGAGGCCCGCGCGCCGTACTGCCCCCTGGCTTGGCCGGGGTTCTCTGGCGGGGGTGAGCGGGTACAGCACGAGCGCCAGCAGCACGAACAGCAGCCCCGCGTTCGGGTCGGTCGCGCCCCCTTCGAAGATCCCGCCGAAACCCTGCCCAAGCATCCAATAGAGAAGATTGAGCACGATCGCAAGCACGAGAAACTGCCGCGGGCGCCAGTCGATCGCGACGGCGATCCCGATCGCGGCCGACACCGCCGCGAGCACTAGCGCGATCGCAAGGCCGTTACCCTGCGCGCCTTCGGCGGCCCAATCCTGCACAGTGCTCAACCAGCTCATACCCGACGGAGCCGCATTGATCGCATCGTGCGTAGCTTCAGCGCTGCTGTTGGGACCCAGCAGCCACAACCACGCCATCACCAACCACAGGGCGGCCCAGGTCAGCTTGGCACCTCGCACCCCGAGCAGCCCTCCGGGACGCTCGGCAGGCCACACCAGCAGGCCGACGATCGCGTACAACAGCACCGCCCCGGGCGCGCCCGTGAGCGGATCGGCCATGTTCATGAACAACATCCCGAAGCCCTCGCCAAACCACCACACCACGAACACCCACGTGAACGACGCACCGAGCGCGAGCTTGACGGTGGGTCGGTACAGCAGCCCGAACCCGATCGCGAGCTGGGCCAGCGCGAACAGCGTGTTCCACACGGTCAGGTTGTGTTGGACGAGATGAGCGCCCCATTCGATGCTGCTCGCCAGCCACCCCGGCTGACCCGCCGCGTTGCCGAGCAGAAGTCGAACAAAGCCCTGTGAGTACATGAACGACTGGAGTTGCAACCCCCCGTCTAGCAGCCAAATGACGCCCAGCACGGTCTGGATCGCACGGCGATTCTCGGAAGCGAAATACGCGCGCGTATGGGCAAACATGCCTGCGCCGCGGGCCTCCCCGCCCGGCGCCCGCGCGATCCGCGCCTCTCCGATCGGCTCCACCTCGACGCCGCCAACACTCGCGCTCATACGCTCGGATTATGTCGCGTCGGCCGACGAGAGCGCCGGCCGTCAAACGCCGCGTAGTGCTGTCAAGCTCTGCAGGCGTGAGCCTGCTGCCCGACTACTCCCGCCAAGCTGAGCGCTATGACCAGACGCGCTCCGCGAGCCCATCGGTTCTGCGGGCGCTGCGCGAGGCTCTCAAAGGCGCGCCCGGTCCCCGGCTTGCCGACATCGGTGGCGGGACGGGTAACTACGCCCTCGCCCTCAAGCGGAATGGCTGGGAGCCCGTCGTGGTGGACCGCTCGCCCGACATGCTGGCGTGGGCCGCCGCCAAGGGGCTCGAGACCGTAGAGGCAGACGCACAACGACTGCCATTCGGGGACGAGACGTTCGATGCCGCCACGATGATCTCGATGCTGCACCACGTTGAGGACCGCGGCGCCGCACTGGCCGAGGCGCAGCGCGTCCTCAGGCCCCAAGGACGCCTGGTGCTCGTGGGCTACACGGGCGAGGATGCCGCCACCCTCTGGATTCTCGACTACTTTCCAAGCAGCCGGCGCTGGATGGAGGCGACTCACCCGCCACGGGCGGCGATCCTCGAGGAGCTACCCGGCGCGCGGCTCTTCGCCTTCGAGTTCAAGGACATGCGGGACGCGTCGCTGGCCGCTCTCTCGGCCGACCCCGATCGTGTGCTGGAGGCTGCAGAGAGGGGCGAGACGAGCTACTTCGAGCGAATGTGGCGCGACCATCCCCAGGAGCTGCGAGCGGGGCTTGCGCGGCTACGAGAGGACATCGCGGCCGGTCGGGCCCCGAAGCGTGCCGGGACGGCGACCGTGTGCAGCTGGACCAAGCGCTAGGTGACGTGCCCGGGGACGTTCCGAATGTGAGAGTGTAAGTCCGGGCCTGCCGAGAGGCTGTGGGTGTTCGAAGCTCACGTCCTCAAGGGAGGCCCGGAATCTCTCACCCTAACTCGCGTCATACAGCGCTTGGCCGCTGAAGGCATCGGGGTGGGCACTCGAGTGCCCGTCTGCTGCACCGCCGCGGGTAAGGCGTTCCTGACACGCATGCCCGCGGCGGAGCAGCAAGATCTGACTATGAGATTGCGCCTCACCAGGTGTACCCCCACGACGATCACTACCAAGGCCGCGTTGCGGAGGACACAGCGGTCGTAGGTGGCTGTTCGAGCCCTGCGCAATCCACTCGAAACCTATCGTCGATTGCAAAGAGTCCCCAATTTGCGAAAGATAATATTCTTGTCAATCGCATTCTTGTGGTGAATGGAGCTACGATTAGATCCAGCCGCCGATCGATTGCCATGCCGAAAACGACTTGGGAGGCGAGATGCCGATGAAAGGTAGTCGGAGTGGGTCAGGAAATCGGAGCAGGCGGCGCGGCACCCTCTTGGTCGTTGTGGCTGTTGTGGGGCTGCTGTGGGTGGCTGCGGAGGCGTTGGGCGGTGTGGCTACTCCACGGTCTGACGGAGCACATGGTGCTAGCTCTCGTCGTGCGTTGAGGTCGCGTGGGCCTGCGGCGGACCGGCGCTTGTCGAGGAATGCCAACGTGGTTCAGCTTCAGCGTCGGACGGTGGCGCGGGCGGCACGGCGGGAGCGATGGCTTGAGAGCCCAACCGCACGAGCGCAGCGCAGGGAGTCCCAGATGGCGTTCCATGATTTGCGGGGGCTTGCTGCACAGCAGTTGTTGGTACGTGATTACGGTTCGACTCTTGCAGCCGTGAACGCGAATCCTGCCGCAAGCGTTGCCGCGTCAGGTCGCGTTGTGCGCTATATCGGCAATAACGTGGCGTTGGTACGTTCTGGCAGTTCTTTGGAGCGAGAGACATCTTCTGTGCCATTGCGGGTTGCGCATGGGACTGGTGGCGAAAAGCCGGTCAATCTTACGCTCCAAAAGAGCGGTGCTTCATTTGTGGCCGTCAATCCCTTGCACAGGGTCTCGATCTCGGAACGTTTGGGCGGTGGCGTGGCCCTGGGATCATCGTCCATTCGGCTCATACCTCAAGGCGCTGATGCTCGTGCCCAAGTAGTGGGCGCACGCAGCGTCTTCTATCCAGAAGTTGGGACTGACGAGGACGCCTCTGTCGCCCCTACAATAGGCGGCGTTGAGCTATCTACGGTCCTCCGCTCGCGAATGAGTCCGCAACAGATCAGCTACCGGGTCGTCCTTCCCAAGGGGGCAGTGCTGCGCTCGGCTGGTGCAGGTGCGGTGATCTTTGATGGTGAAACCGTGATGCGAGTGCACGCGCCTACAGCGCGTGATGCGCAAGGTCAGAGTGTACCTGTGCGGATGACGGTGAATGGTGATCAGTTAGTGTTGTATGTCGCGCCTCGCAGGATGGAAGTTGCGTATCCGCTGCTTGTCGATCCGAGTGTTACAGAAGATCATTGTTGCGGTGAATGGCGGTTTGAAGGCCCTGAATGGGGCGGAATAGGAATGGCCGAAAAAGGGTTTATCGATAGTGAACCGGGAGTGCTCGAAGCCGAAACTGGACGGTATAGGAGTGGAGAAGAAAGAGAGGCAAATCAGTATTGGGAGAACAGGTGGGGCGAAGAAAATGGTTGGATGAACACAAAGATGACTTTCTATGGAGTCGAATTTGGCGGAGGTAATACTGGTGGAATAATAGTCGGATCGATCGGGGGGTTGTGTCAGGGTAGCAATAAAAGCCAGTCTTACGAGTGGAATAGCTCTGAAAATGGGGCGCCTCCGTCGACCCTAGTTTTTCCTTCGCGCGAAGAATACGCAAAAGATAGTTTCCACTGGTGCGAACCAGATGGCTTTGCTATGTTGATGGGCACTGAGCGGGAAATTTTAGAACCATTTCCAGAAGGATGCGAATCGCTACATTGCACCACGACAGCCCCCGTGCGTCTTGCGATTGGCAGCGTGCTCATCATCGCGCGCTCGGAAAAAACACGGAAACATCACCGTAGGCGAGGTGTGAGGCATCGCGAAGTATTCGGGCCAAATAACCCCGGTGAGCCCAATCAGTTCCGTGTTTGCGAAGGGAAACCAGTTGAATGTGCGACAGGCAACGAGACTGAGACCCAGACGGATTTGAACATACCCGGGATAGGAGTACCGCTGGCCTTGACCCGCACCTATAACTCGCAGGCGGCAGTTACGGAGAGCAAACCTGGCCCCTTTGGTTATGGCTGGAGCGCATCGTTTACCGACCAACTCAATATCAGCGAATCAGCCCAGACAGTGACGGTTGAACAGGCTGATGGTAGCACTGTTGTGTTCAAAGGCAATCCACGAGTTGCTGGCGAACTCACGCCCCCGCGCTGGGCTCAGGCAAGACTAATCGTTGAAAGTAGCGGCGCCTTCCAATACACTCTTCCCAACCAAGAGACCTTTCACTTCAGCGAAAGCGGCGTCCTCAGCAGCGAGACCGATCGTAATGGCAATACGACTACTGTGAGCCATAACTCGAAAGGCCAAATAGAAACCGTGACAGATCCATCAGGGCGCAAATTGACCTTTAAATATAACGGTAGTGGTGAGGTGGAAAGCATAAAAGATCCCTTGAGCTATACGGTTAAATATACCTATGAAAGTGGCAACTTGGCGAGTGTCACTGAGCCTGGTGAATCAAGTGCGCGGTGGCAGTTCAAGTACGATAGCTCGCATGAGTTAACCGAAATGATCGATGGACGTGGTGGCAAAACGGTCAATGAATACAATGGCGCGCATCAGGTGGTTTTACAGAAGGACCCGATGGGCCGAGTGCTGAAATTCGAATACGAAGAAGTAAAAGGTTTGGGTGCAGGCGAATACCTGCTGCCTTCGCTTGCGGGGGAAACCTCTGAAGAAGAAACGGAGGAAGAAGCAGGTTCGGAAGAACTTACAGAAGAAGTGGTCGTGCCCGCGCCAGAAGCTGTAACGAAGGTTACCCACGAAGGTACAGGCGCCGTGATGCTTGAGCACTACAACAACGAAGACGCGCTGCAATTCATTACTAAGGGATACGGCACGTCGATTGCCACTACGGAAAAAATCAAATATAGCGAAGCCGGCAATATGACCAGTAGGACCGATGGCAACGGACACACAACCAAATACGGATATGAAGGCGAAGGCAATCGCACCGAAGAAGTAAACCCCGACGGGGATACCACGAAATGGGAATACGACAAAACCCACGATGTCATTTCGACCACGACTCCGGATGGCGAGACAACCACCATTAAACGGGAAGCCCATGGCAACCCGGAATCAATCTCGCGTCCGGCTCCTGGCGAAACAACGCAGACCACAAAATACGTGTACAAAGCCAATGGCGAGTTGGAAAGCGTGACGAACCCGCTGGAACGTACTTGGAAATATGAATATGACAGTTACGGCGATCGCACTAGCGAAATCGACCCGGAAGGCAACAAGCGTACTTGGGAATATAATAAAGACTCTCAAGAGATTGCTACAGTAAGCCCACGTGGGAACGCTTCAGGCGCGAAAGCGAGCGAATTCACGACCAAAACTGAACGTGACGCACAGGGCCGTCCGCTAAAGATCACCGATCCCCTTGGACACACCACCAAATACACGTATGACGGAGACGGAGACGTGGAAACTGTGGTCGACGGAAACTCACGCATGACGAAATACACTTACGACGCTGATAACGAGCTAACCAAGACGGAAGAACCCAACAAAGCCGTTACTGAAACGGAATACGACTCGATGGGTCAGGTGAAAAGCCAAACCGACGGGAACAAACACGTAACCAAATATGTGCGTAACGTTTTGGAGGAGATCGAAGAAGTCGTCAATCCGCTCGGGAAGAAAACGCTCAAGGAATACGACGCGGCTGGTAACCTCGTCAAACTGACCGACCCGGCGAAACGAACCACGACCTATACCTATGATCCGGCAAGCCGGCTCATCGAAATCAGCTATTCCAGCGGCAAACCCGCGACGATCAAATACGAATACAACAAAGACGGCGACCTTACGAAGATGACCGACGGAACGGGGACATCCATCAACACCCTTGATCAGTTGGACCGGATGACAGAAAGCGAAAACGGGCACAAAGAAGTCGTCAAATACGAATATAACCTCGGCAACCAGCAAACCAAGATTACCTACCCCAACACCAAAACCGTGGAACGCGCCTACGACAAAGACGGGCGGCTGGAAAAGATCACGGACTGGAACAAAAACGTAACGATCTTCAAATACAGCGCCGACTCTCAGCTCGAAAAGACCGTGTTCCCTTCCGCCACCAAAGACGAAGACACCTACACCTACACCGATGCGGACCAGATGAGCGAAGTCAAGATGGATAAAAGTACGGAAGTGCTGGCCTCGCTCGTCTACACGCGCGATAACGACGGACAAGTCAAAAAGACGACGGCCAAAGGCTTGCCCGGCACGGAAGTCACGGAAAACACGTACGACGAAAACAATCGTCTCACGAAATATGGCAGTACCGAATACAAATACGACGCTGCGAACAACCCGACCAAGGAGGGGTCGAGCACAAATACGTACAGCGAAGGCGATGAGCTCGAAAAAGGCACCGGTACCACGTACGTCTATGACGAACTCGGAGAGCGCACGAAAACGACTCCCGAAAAAGGGCCAGCGACCACCTACGGTTACGACCAAGCCGGTAACCTTACCTCCGTCGAACGGCCTGAAAAAGAATCGGTTCCCAAGATCGAAGACACCTATGCCTATAATGGGAACGGCCTACGGGTTTCACAAACCATTTCTGGCACGACCACGTACCTGGCGTGGGATGTCAGCGAAGAACTTCCGTTGCTGCTCAGTGACGGAACCAATAGCTATATTTACGGGCCGGGCGGTCTACCCCTCGAGCAAATCAACACCAGCACAGGAACCGTGACCTATCTACACCACGACCAAGCCGGCTCAACACGGCTCCTCACCGGCTCCACCGGCACAGTCACAGGCAAATGCACCTACGGCGCATACGGAACACCCACCTGCGAAGGCAGCACTACGACCCCGCTCGGATACGACGGCCAATACACCAACTCGGACACGGGGCTCATCTATCTGCGGGCGCGCGAGTACGACCCGGCAACCGCGCAGTTCCTCAGCGTCGATCCGCTCAAGGCGGTCAGCGGCGAACCCTACAGCTATGCCGGCGACAACCCACTCAACTACAGCGACCCGACCGGGCTGCTGTTCGGGATCGAACTCCCATCACCCGAAGAAGCCGCCGAAGCCGTCGCCGGCTGGGGCGACAAACTCACCCTCGGCGCGACCAAATGGGCACGCGAAGAACTCGGCGACGAAAACGTCAACACATGCTCAGCCGCCTACCAAACCGGCGGATACGCCGGCCTCGCCACCGCAGTGCTCATCCCTGGCGAGGATGAGGCCGTTGGCGCCGATGAGGGCGTCGGGATTGCAGAGGGCTCCGCCGAACACATTTTCCGTGATGCCGAGGGCCATCTTGCTGAAGACACGCCAGAGAACCGAGCGCTCATCGAAAGCGCTGTTAAGTCAGAGAACTACGTCAGGACAGGCGGTCGCGGCGAGGAATTGTACCGCGAGACGCTTTCAAATGGGACGCAGGTGTGGGCGAAGGTGTTCAATGGCTCCATCACGAATGGGGGCCTCAACCAGGTGCCATTGCCATGAGGCAGGAGGAGTTGTGAGAGTCAAGCTTGGAGATTTGGATGACGTTGCGCTCACCGCTAGTCAAGCGTTTCGCGCAATGGAGAAGTTCATGTCGGCTTACTTCGAGCGGACTAACGGCGAGGGGCCGCTGCGAACGTTGCTTGGAGACCTTGAAATCGAGAGCGACGGGAGTACGACTGATCCAGCGGCTCTCGGCGACTGGCAGGAGTGTGTCAGGGTGGTGCTAGCGGAAGACGGCGACACACGGCCACCCAAAGATTGATATCCAAGGTGGGCAGCAGCATGAGCAACTACGTTTACGGTCCCAGCGGTTTGCCTATCGAGCAAATCAACAACAGCACCGGCACCGTGTCCTACCTCCACCACGACCAAGCCGGCTCCACACGGTTGCTGACCGGATCAACCGGCGCCGTCACCGGCAAATGCACCTACGGCGCCTATGGCACCCCTGCCTGCGAAGGAACCACAACCACCCCACTCGGGTACGACGCCCAATACACCAGCAGTGACACCGGGCTCATCTACCTCCGCAACCGCGTCTACGACCCCGCAACCGCACAGTTCCTCTCCATTGACCCACTCGCGGCCACAACGCGGATGCCGTATACGTACGCTGGGGATAACCCGTTGAACTTTGATGACCCTAGTGGCCTGTTGCTAGTCGGCGGTGGTTGGGGCGGGAGTATTGGCATACCCGTACCGGGTCCCGCACCCGTCTCAGGGATTGCGGGTGGAACCGGCGTGGGTTGGATCAACCCAGGGTCCGGCAGCGGTGGCATCACAGGGTCGGGCTCGGGCTTGGCGGGAGCGAACAGTGGCGAGGTGTCGACAGGCCCTGTGGTCGGAGTCTCAAACGCAAACAACACACACGAACTCACTGGGCCGTTCACAGAGGCGTGTGCTGGGGGTGCGCTCCTCATTGGCTGGCAAGCCTGCGTAGCGCACGGCCAAGCGCAGACCGGATGTGGCGAAGTGAGGTCGATATGGTCTGTGACGACCGGGCCGCTCCTCGGTTGGGGCGGATACGCGGGTGTGGGCAAGTCGTACACCGCGACACAGCCCCCAGTTGATCAAGATCCCATTTTCTACCCGTGACGGAGCCACTTGGTGAGACCCCAGTCGTGAGCACGGGAGGCAAGAGCAAGCCCGACGGTCCTTCGTCACGCCGCACTGGTCGACGAGACGCCGTTCTCGGCGCTATCGGAATGGCGGGTCTCGTTCTCGCGCTTTGCGGCTGGTTCGCGGTTCCACATTGGGCGAATGTTGCTGTTCCTGCGGGCGGCCTAATGGTTCTCATTGCCGCCGGCGGAGAGGTCAGATGGGTTGCGCGACCCTACTTTATTTCGGGTGGCCCACCCCGCTGGCTTGTCTGGGTGCTTGCCGCGCTCTGCATCCTCTGGCTCGTGAGCGGTGTCGCTAGCCATCTCGGTCACTAGGCATGCTCTTCTGCGTGTACGGCCCGTCCGAAACCGGTATCGAGCAAATCAACACCTCCACCGGGACCGTCACATACCTCCACCACGACCAAGCCGGGTCCACGCGACTCCTGACCGGCTCCACCGGGACCGTCACCGGGAAATGCACCTACGGCGCCTACGGCACCCCCACCTGCGAAGGCACCTCCACAACACCGCTCGGGTTCGATGCGCAGTACACGAGCAGCGACACCGCCCTGATCTACCTGCGCAACCGCGTCTACGACCCCGCTACCGCGCAGTTCCTCAGCGTCGACCCGATGGTCGGGCAGACACATGCTCCCTACAACTACGCGGGTGACAACCCTCTCAACGAGGCTGATCCCACCGGTCTTGGGAACTGGCTCAACCTGGGTATCCCGTCTCCGGGCGAAGTCGTGGAAACGCTCAACCCGGTCAAATACTACGAAGAAGAGATTGAATCCTACGAAAACGGGTGCGGGTACTTCGCATCCGTCGCACACGGGCTTGAAGGCGCCGTCGTTGGTGCTTTGGACGTGAGCGGAGAGGGAGGAGGCGGGACTAGGTGACGTAACAGCCGGGGTTCTTAGCGATGAGGACGTAGTAGGTGCCGCAGAGCGTTGGCTCGGAGAGGGATATGAGGAGATTGCGCCAGGAGTCTATCGATCGGCCGACGGTACTCGTCAATTCCGGATGACCGAGAGTGATCTCGGCGCAGCCAATCCGCACGTTCATTTTGAATCGGTTGGTCCGGGCGGCAGGGGTAATACTGAGAATGCTCATGTCGATCTTGGGGAATGGTGATTCGCGTAATGCAGAGCAAGAGATTGGTCGCAGTGGTCAGGCACGAGGATGTAAAGCTGCCTTCCCGCAACTTCGTAGGTTTGCCGCCGATGGAGCCGGGAGAGCCCGACACACGCGGGCGTTTGCCCATTCCGCTCATAATTGCGGTATTGACCAAGCCAGACGGCATCTTTCTCGAGCGCTTCGATGAGACAGGTGCCGACGCGGGCGACTCATGGCACCAGTCGATCGAGGAGGCTAAGGAGCAAGCTCGCGAGGAGTACGGTGAGAGCATTGGGGTGTGGAGGCCGGTTCCAGATAGTGAGGATAACCTGTTTGCATTTGGGCTTCGGCTGGCCGATGTGGACCCATAGCCGGAGAGTCTCACCGGCGAGCTTCTACGTCTACGGTCCCAACAACACGCCTTTCGAGCAAATCAACAACACAACCAGCACCGCCACCTACCTACATCACGACCAGGCCGGATCGACCCGGCTCCTCACAGGCTCCACCGGGACCGTGACCGGCAAATGCAGCTACGGCGCATACGGCGTCCCCACATGCGAAGGCACCGCTACGACCCCGCTCGGATATGACGGGCAATACACGAGCAGCGACACCGGTCTGGTCTACCTCCGCAACCGCGTCTACGACCCCGCTACGGCGCAGTTCCTCTCGGTTGATCCGCTTGTCGGGACGACGCGGGCGCCCTACAACTATGCGGGCGACAATCCCCTGAATGAGGCAGACCCGACAGGGCTCGGGAACTGGCTCGACTTGGGACTCCCGTCCCCGGGTGAAGTCGCGGAAACGCTTAACCCGGTCAAATATTATGAAGAAGAGATCGAATCCTACGAAAACGGGTGCGGGTACTTCGCATCCGTCGCACACGGGCTTGAAGGCGCCGTCGTGGGTGTCTTGGATGCCAGCGGCGCCGGCGAGGAGGAGCTAGGAGCGGACGCAACGGAGTGGACTTGGAAGACGCACGGGGAGGCTGGGGCGGACGGTGGAATCTCGGAATACGGCAAGGAGCGCCTAGTGTCCTGCGCCGCTAGTTCGTTGCTTAAGTATGGTGTGCTGTGGCATGCCAAGAACTGGACGGCCCAAGCAGGTGTTGGAGTTGACTGACGTCGAGCGTGATCAGTTGGTGCGGTGGGAGCGGCGCAGGAAGTCTTCGCAGGCGTTGGCGTTGCGCTCGCGGATCGTTTTGCAGTGCGCGGAGGGGTATTCCAATAAGGATGTGGCGGTGGCGTGTGGGGTGTCCACACCGACGGTCGGGAAGTGGCGCAGACGGTTTTGTGAGCTGCGACTGGACGGGCTCTCGGATGATCCGCGGCCGGGACGTCCGGCAACGATCACTGCCGAGCAGGTCGAGCAAGTGGTCGTTGAGACGCTGGAGTCCATACCGGAGAACGCGACACACTGGTCGCGAGCGAAGATGGCCGAGCGCTCGGGACTGTCGAAGTCGACGATCGGCAGGATCTGGCGGGCGTTTGACCTCAAGCCCCACCGCACCGACACCTTCAAGCTTTCCACCGACCCGTTGTTCGTGGAGAAGGTCTATGACGTGGTCGGCCTGTACCTCAATCCACCGGAAGGCGCGGTCGTGTATTGCGTTGACGAGAAGAGCCAGGTGCAAGCCTTGGCGCGCTCGCAGCCAGCGTTCCCGATGATGCCCGGCATGCCCGAGAAGCGCACCCATGACTACCTGCGCCACGGCACTACCAGCCTGTTCGCCGCGTTCAACACCGAGGACGGGACGGTCATCTCAAGCCTGCATCGACGCCACCGCACAATCGAGTTCAAGAAGTTCCTGCAAAACATCGACAGCCAGGTCCCAGAGCACCTAGACGTCCATCTGGTGTGTGACAACTACGGCACCCACAAGAGCCCCGCGATCCGTCACTGGCTCGATACCCACCCCAGGTTTCACATGCACCACACCCCGACCTACTCCAGCTGGATCAACCAGGTCGAGCGATGGTTCGCCTACCTCACCAACGACCTGCTCAGACGCTCCGACCACCGCTCAGTCCAAGCGCTGGAGAAAGACATCCGCAACTGGGTAGCAGCATGGAACGAAAACCCCAAACCATTCATCTGGACCAAGACCGCCGAGCAGATCCTAGAATCGATATCACGACTTCTAAAACGAATTAACGGCGCGGGACACTAGAGGGAGAAGCGATCTCAACGGCGCATAGAGTCGAACTCGAAGACGAGGTGATTCATCAGCATCAGACGCACATCGGCAAGTATGGTGGCGAAAGGCAGTTCCCAAATGAATGGATTCAGTTCCCGGGTGTCGGGGCGCCGTGACCGAGCAGGCGGACATCGACGAGGTCGTTCGCGAGCTGGCGCAGGATGTTCTCGCGACGAGAAGTTCAGCGCTCTCCGCGTCGGGCTTTCGCACCACGATTGAGGTCAAGAGATGGTTCACCGATAGCCGCGAGAACTGCGAGCTACGCGTGGGGTTCTGGAAGGGTACCAAGTTCATCGATGGCCTAGAGGATCACATTGTGCGGGAAGGCATATTGGTCAATTCCATGGATGAGTTCAGGAAATGGGTGGAAGGAGAAGTGGACACCATTCTGGAACAGAATCCGGAAGGGTCTGCTACCGCTTGATGGCTGGATCAGGTTTGCGGATCTTGATCTATGGTCCCTGCGAAATGATTGTCGAGCAAATCAACAACATCAGCGGGGCAGTCGAGTATCTGCACAACGATCAAGCGGGTTCGACGCGGCTACTGACCGGATCGATCGGGACCGGGATCGGCAAATGCACCTACAGCGCCTACGGCACACCAACATGCCAAGGCACCGCGACCACCCCACTCGGCTACGACGGGCAATACACCAGCTCGGACACGGGACTCATCTACCTACGGGCGCGAGAGTACGATCCGGCCACCGCACAGTTCCTCAGCGTCGATCCGCTGGAGAAACTAACCAGGGCGCCCTACAACTACGCCGAAGACAACCCGCTCAACGAGGCTGACCCGACAGGGCTCGGGAACTGGCTCAACCTCGGCATCCCGTCCCCGGGCGAAGTCGCCGAATCGCTTAACCCGGTCAAATACTACGAAGAGGAGATTGAATCCTACGAAAACGGTTGCGGATACTTCGCATCCGTCGCGCACGGCCTTGAAGGCGCCGTCGTGGGTGCGCTGGACGTCAGTGGAGCTGGCGAGGAGGAGATGGGGGCCGAGGCCGCTGATCGACGCCCTGGGACGCTGTTGAGCGATTATCTGCGTGTACGGCCAGTGCCAAATGAGTATCGAGCAAATCAACAACACCACCGGGGCAGTGCTCTACCTACACCACACCAAGCCGGCAGCACCAGGCTGTTGACCGGCTCGACGGGGAAAGTCGAAGGCTCCTACAGCTACAGCGCCTACGGCACGCCCGAACACACTGGCACGGCCACCACGCCACTTGGCTACGACGGGGAATACACCAGCACAGACACCGGTCTTATCTATCTGCGGGCACGGGTCTACGATCCCGCCACCGCGCAATTCCTCAGCATCGACCCACTGGAGGCGATCTCGGGCGAACCGTACACCTACGCGGGCGACAACCCGGTCAATGAGGCTGACCCGACGGGACTGTGGTTCGGCATCGAACTTCCATCTCCGACAGAAGCAGCGGAAGCGGTCGCCACCTCGCCGCAGGATGCCCGGGCATTGAGCCAACTGGCGAGCGGCCGGCTCGAGGAAGTTGGCCGATGCCGGCCACTTCCCGCACGCCCGCAAGTCGGTCCAGTTCAACCTCTGTGTGGATCGGACGCCGTTCTTATGCGGGTGCGCGGAGCGCTGAGGCGTTCAGGCGCACGTAGTCGAGCGGCAGGCGCACACCCGCCAGGACCGCCGCCGCGAATCGCTCACTGCGCTCTTCGGGCAGGCGCTCGAAATGCGCCGCGAGTATCGAGGTGCGCACGAAGGCGTCGACATCATCGGGATATGTGGGGCGCTCCTCCAGCCAGCAGCGAACGTCGCTGAAGCCGGCTTGCACAAGACGCTGTTCGGTCTCTCTCGGACCCGCAAAGACCCACGGCGACCAATCCAACAGCTCCGGAGCGCACTCGCGGGCGGCCGCCTCGATAGCGTCGCGAACGCGATTGATGTTGCCTTCTCCGCCGCACTGGATCTCGAGCACGCCGCCTGGCCGCAGCGCCCGGGCCAGCCGTGAGAAGAGGAGGTCGTGGTCTGAGACCCAGTGCAAAGTCGCGGTCGAGACGATCGCGTCGACCGGTGCGGTCATACGTGTTTGCGTCCCACGGGGTGCCTACCACAGCTGCCTCAGGCTATCGGGGACCGAGATTTCGTCGGGTTGTCACGTCAGGGCATGTCGCTTTTCACGACTTGCACCCGGGGCGATATCTGCTGACGGTCAGCACCGTCGCGGTGAGTCGGAGTGTCGGACATCTGCGCGCGGGCGCGGTGGCCTACCCGGCGAGGCGACGGCTGATGGTCCAGGTCAAGTCTGGGAGGACCAGTGCTTGGAAGCATCGCTGTGCGTCGCAATCAACGCCAGCGGTGACGTCGTTACCTCGACGACCCCGCCGCAGTCAGTTGCCGCTCGGGTCGAGGACCTGCAGCTGCTTGAAGTACCGCCGGTAGAAGCCGCGATCGCGCGTCAGTAGCCGATCGGCATGAGCGAGGGCGTGAGCGCCGATCAAGAAGTCGGCGATAACCCGCTCGCGACTCCCACCGTCCTTTCGATAAGCCCTCCAGCTCTGACCCACGGTAAGCGATGTCGAGATGTCGAGCGGGCAGAAGTCGACGCGCAGTCGTACGAGCGCCGCCTCGGCCGCCTTCGGCTCTGCGAACGACGCGCTCGTCTCCGCCCACACGATGTCGCAGGCGATTACGCCGCCATCGGCGATGCACTCGCGCAGCGCCTGCGCCGAGCGCGCTCCGAACTTGGGGTCGGCGCCGAAGATATCGAGCAGGACGCTCGTGTCGACGGCGGTGATCACACCGCGTCGGGGTCGCCGCGCAGCATCCGTAGCGCATCGTCGGTGCGCTCGCCCAGGCTCAGGATGCCGTAGACCGCCTCAACAGGGTCTTGATCGGTGGCCTTTCTGACGACGAGCCCTCCATGCCCCTCGGTGAACTCGAGCCGGTCCCCAGCCCTGATTCCAAGCCGGTCACGGAGTGGCTTGGGAACAGTGATCTGACCCTTCTCGGAAATCGTGCTTCGCATACAGACACCTAGGTAGGAATCTTTACCACACGTATCCTACCACCCAAAACGGGTAGCGGCGCCGTCAGACTGGGAGGGTGTCCAGCGCCGCCTTGAGATCGTCCACCGACTGGTAGTCCAACCCCAGCATGTGGTCATGGCGGTGGCGCACGACCCCCTGCTCATCGATCACGATCGCCGCGCGCTTGGTGCCGAGGCGCGACGAGAAGGCGCCGTAGGCCTTCGCCACCGACTTGTCCACGTCCGCGAGCAGCGGCACCGTGAGGCCATGCTTCTCGATGAAGCCCTTGTGGGAGTCGAGATCCTGCGATGAGATCCCCACCACGGTGGCATCCAGCGCCGCGAAGTCATCCGCGCGGTCGCGGTAGGAGCAGAACTGTTTGGTGCACACCATCGTGTTGTCGCCCGGGTAAAACAGCAGCAGTACGCGCTCGCCCCGGTGCTCGGAGAGCTTGAACGAACCGTCGGTGCCCGGCAACTCGAAGTCCGGCGCCTCTTCTCCCACCTGCGGTGTCTTCGCCATGCTTGCCCGCCCTTCACTCTCGGTCAGAGGGTGGCGCTGTCGGCCACTGCCGGTACGCCGGACCCTTTCTATTCTCCGCTGCGCGATCAGGATAACCGGCGGGGCGCGGTGGCGCCAGCCATTCCCGGGAGGCGACGCAGCGTCGGCGACCCGGCGTGCGGGCCGCCGACGCTCACATTGGCGCCGAGGTTGAGGGGGCCTCGGGCCGGCGTGAGATCCGAGAGGCAGCCGGCGGGAGAGAGAGATCGTGTACCGGCTGCTCGGAACGCACGTCGCACCTGTCCCCTATCGGGACAGCCTGCATGGTTGCACTGCCGTGGGGCGCCGGTTGTGATCGTGTAGTGATCATGGACGGGTTGTGGGGCTCCCGGATCGCGCACCTCCCGGTGGGGTCCACGGGCGCGACTCCCGCAGCCCCGGAATCGGCGATCCGCGAGCGGCTGCATGGGCGCTTTACCACGGGGGTAGCCTGAAGGTATGGAGGAATACCTCAGCGGGCAGCTGCTGCTGGCCGCGCCGTCGCTGTTGGACCCCAACTTCCGGCGCGCGGTGGTGCTGGTGGGCGCCCACAGCGAAGCCGGGGCGATGGGGATCGTGCTCAACCGCCCCTCCACGGTGACCGTCGGCGAGGCGGTGCCGCAGCTCGAGCAGGCCGCCGGCGAGCTCGAACCGGTGTACGTCGGCGGGCCGGTACAGCCCAACGCGATCGTGTTCCTCGCCGAGTTCCTCGACCCCTCGCCGGCAGGGCTGCTGGTGCTTGGACGTATCGGCTTCCCCACGCCCGAGGCCGACATCGACGAGCTCTCCGAGGCGATCGCCCGCCGGCGGGTGTTCGCCGGCTATGCCGGCTGGAGCGAGGGACAGCTCGACGAGGAGCTCAACAACGGCGACTGGATCGCCCACCCCGCGGAGCCCGACGACGTCTTCACCGAGGATCCCGAGGAGCTGTGGGCACGGGTGCTCGCCCGTAAGGGCGGCGCCTATGCACTGATCGCGCGGATGCCGCTGGACCCGCGGATGAACTGAGCAGAGCTTCTAAGCTCTTGCGATGCTCAAGCTCGCCCGCTGGTCAACCACCCACCGTCGCCTCGTCGTGATCGGCTGGATCGCGATGATCGTCGCCGTGGGCGCCCTCGCCTCCTCGGCGGGGACGGAATACTCCAACAACTTCACGCTGCCCAACTCCGACGCACAGCGCGCCTCGGATCTGCTGGAGCACAGCTTCCCCACACAGGCTGGAGACCGCGACCAGATCGTCTTCCGCGTCGCCAACGGCAGCGTGCTCGACCCCACGGTGCGCGCGCACATGAAAGCGATGTTCGCCGAAGTCGCCAAGCTCCCGCACGTCTCCGCGGTGATCAGCCCCTACGCGGGGCCGTCGGCCGGCAAGGCGATCTCCGCCAACCACCAGATCGCGTTCGCGACGGTGGTGTTCGACGAGAAAGCCAACCTGCTGCCCGTGAGCGCCGCTGAACGCGTTGTCAAGGTTGCTCAGGCCGCGCGGCAGCCGGGCCTGCAGGTGGAGCTGGGCGGACAGGCGATCGAGGCCACCCAGCAGGCCGGCTTCGGCCTCTCCACCGCCGTCGGACTGATGGCGGCGATCGTGGTGCTGCTGATCACCTTCGGCTCGCTGATCGCGATGGGACTGCCGATCGTCACCGCGCTGTTCGGCCTCGGCACCGGCCTCAGTGTGATCGCGCTGTTCACGCACGTCGTGGACACCCCCAACTTCTCCTCGGAGCTCGCCGCGATGATCGGGCTCGGCGTGGGGATCGACTACTCGCTGTTCATCCTCACCCGCTACCGCGAGGCCTACGCCGGCCCCGGCCCCACCCACGGGCAGGTGAAAGAGTCGGTTGTGCATGCGATGGACACCGCCGGACGGGCCGTACTGTTCGCCGGCACCACCGTCGTGATCGCGCTGCTGGGGATGATGCTGCTGGGCGTCGACTTCCTGTATGGCGTGGCAATCTCGGCGTCGATCGGGGTGCTGCTGGTGATGCTCAGCTCGCTCACCTTGCTGCCCGCGCTGCTCACTTTCGCGGGCGCTCGCCTGGCGCGCCCCAGCCGGCGCATGCGCCGCCGGGCAAGTAGGGAAGCCACGGCGGCGAAGAGTGCGGCGGTGGGCGACAACGGCGCCGCCGCAGGGGCAGCCGGCAACGGGGCACGTGCAGTCTCCGGGAACGGCGCGGCCGCGGCGGCCGGCGAGGCCAATGACGGTACCCTCCCGGGGAACGGCGCGCCCGCGGCAGCCGGCGGTCGGACATGGCATCGGTGGAGCAACTTCGTGGGGCGCCATCCGCACCGGGTCGCGGTGCCCTCCGCGCTGATCATGCTCGCAATCGCCGCTCCCGCGGTGGCGCTGCGACTGGGTTCCAGCGACGCCAGCAACGATCCCTCCAACACCACCACCTACCAGGCCTACCACCTGCTCGCGGAGGGCTTCGGCGAAGGCTTCAACGGGCCCCTGCAGGTCGTCGTGAAGCTGCCACACCGCGACGACGCAGGCGCCCTGCGCGAACTGCAGGGCGCGCTCGCCTCGGCGAGCGGCGTCGTCTCGGTCACCCCGCCTCGCCTGAACCCGACGGGCGAAGTGGCGACCTTCTCGGTGTACCCCGACTCCTCGCCGCAGGCGTACGCCACCACCGTGCTCGTCAAGGATCTACGCGAACACGTGATCCCGCCGGTGGCGGCGCGCACCGGCTTGGTTGCCTACGTCGGCGGCGTGACTGCCGGCGGAGTCGACTTCGCCACCGTGCTCGCGCACAAGCTGCCGCTGTTCATCGGCGTGGTGGTGCTGCTCTCGGCGCTGCTGCTGATGGTGGTGTTCCGCTCGCTGGTGATCCCGCTGCAGGCGGCCGTCATGAACCTGCTCAGCATCGGCGCCTCGCTGGGCGTGATCGTGGTGATCTTCCAGTGGGGTTGGTTCCCGGGGCTGCTGGGGGTCAGCCCGGGCCCGATCGAGTCGTTCATCCCGGTGATGCTGTTCGCGATCGTGTTCGGCCTCTCGATGGACTACGAGGTGTTCCTCGTGTCGCGCATCCACGAGCAGTGGACCCACACCCATGACAACCGCCGCGCGGTCGGCGAGGGCCTCGCGCTGACCGGTCGCGTGATCACCGCCGCCGCCGCGATCATGGTGTGCGTGTTCCTCTCCTTCGTGCTGGGGGAAGACCGCGTGATCAAGGAGTTCGGCCTCAGCCTCGCCAGCGCCGTGTTCCTCGACGCGCTGATCGTCCGCTGCATGCTGCTGCCCGCCCTGCTGCACATCGTCGGTCCACGCGCCTGGAGCTTCCCCGGGTGGCTGGACCACAGGCTGCCGCGCCTGAACATCGAGGGCACCTCTGTACGGCCGCCGGCGGCCGAAGAGCAGGCGCTCGCCCTGAACGGCGGCGCCCGCAAGCGCGAGAAGGTCGGCTGAGAAGGGGAGGAGGAAGGGGGTGCTGTTGCCGAGTGGCGGAGCGTGGTCGCCCCCACAGGGCGGTCTACCTATGAAGCACACGCGCGGCAGGCGCCGTGCAGCACGATCTCGTGCTCGGAGACCGCCAGCGGCACGCGCTCGCTGAGCTCGTCGATCGCGCGCTCCAAAGCCTCGTCGGCGAACGGCATCACCACGCCACAGGTGTCGCACACGAGATGGTGGTGGTGCGCGCCCTCGGCGTCGTGCGCCCGCTCGTAGCGCACCACCCCCTGCCCGGTTTCCACGCGCGCCACCAAGCCGGCGCGCTCGAGCTCGTCGAGGATCCGGTAGACGCTCGCGCGGCTCACCGGCCGGTCCGAGCGCCCGCGCAGCTCCTGCTCGATCTCGGTGGCGGTGAGCGCGCAGCGCTGCTCCCCGAGCAGTAGCAGCAGCGCGCGGCGCGCGCCTCCGCTCCTGCGGCCCGCCGCGACCAGCGCCGCTTCGGCGCGGTCGGCCCACTCATCGGCGTGAGAATCACTGCTCATAGAACGATCGTAGAAGCGTAGAGAGCCGTTCCCCGGCCGCGGCGCCACGCCGCCCAGAGGCGTCCGATCGTGTAGGAGACTGCGCTGCCGCTGCCGACGAAGAACCCCACCGGGTAGTTGGTTTCGTAGGAGGCGGCGATCGCGCTCCACACGATCAACAGCGCGATCGCCACCGACAGGGCCATCGCCGGCAGCGGCCGGTCGGTGAATGAGCGGGCGGCCGCCGGCGCGCCGATCATCAGGCTGAAGATCAGCAGCGTGCCGACGACGGGCACGGTCATCGTCGTTGCGAGGGCGAGGACGGCGAGGAACAGCATCTCCATCCGGAAGGCGCTGACGCCGCGGGCCTCTCCCACCTCGGGGAGGACCGAGGAGAGCATCAGCGGCCGGTACAGGATGGCGACGGCGAGGACGCAGAGGGCGCCGAGGATCGCGGTCGGCTCGATCTCGTTGGGGCTGATTCCGAGCACCTCGCCGAACAGGAGCGAGTAGACCTCTGGTGCGTACTCGACGCTGAAGCTCAAGAACAGCGCTCCGAGCGCGAGCATCGCCACGAGCGCGAGGGCGGTTGCCACGTCGTGGCGGCCTCGGCGGCCGAGCAGGCCGATCGTCAGAGCGCCGCCGAGCGAGAAGACGCCGAGGCCAAGCAGCGTGCTCAGGCCGATCAGGCTGGCGCCTGCGGCGCCGGCGAAGGACCCGTTGGGGATCGCGTGCGCGGCGAACGCCGATCCACGCAGAACCGTGAAGAAGCCCACGACTCCCGCGACGACCGCGACGATGCTCGCGACCGTCCAGGCGTTGACCATGAAACCGGAGAACATGCCGTGCGCGCTAACTCGGGGTCGCCGGCTGCGCGAGGGGGGACGTGGACGGGGTCCGGCTCGCTCGTCGGCGACGTCTGGCTTCGGGAAGCCCGGATAGTAGATAGGCAATGAAGACGAGCGTCACCACGAAGAAGCTCACGGGCCAACCCTGTCCGGCGGGCGGCCAGTGGTAGCTGTCGTAGGCGAGGACGATGCCGAGCCACATCGCGCCGATGCCGATGCCCGCGGCGCTCAGCAGTGCGGTGAGTGGGCGTCTGGTCACTCGCAGCGCGCTCGCCGCCGGTCCGACGAGCAGGGCTGTCGAGAGGATCGTGCCGATCGTGATCGCCGCGAGCGCCGCCGCGAGCGCGAGCGCGAGCAGGTAGAGCATGCCGACGAGCCGCACCGGGATGCCACGGGCGGATGCCATCTCGGCGTTGATGGAGCTGAGCAGCAGCGGGCGGTAGAGCGTGAGCGTGGTCGCTAGCACGATCGCGCTCAGCAGCAGGATCAGCGGGATCGTCGAGCTCGAGATCGCGAACACCGAGCCGAACAGGATCGTGACCGTGGCTCCGGTGGTGCTGTGTTCGTTGGTGTACAGGTAGAGGAACAGAGCGGCGAGCCCGATTCCGGCGCCGAGCACGATCCCGGTGGCGAGATCCCGCCCACGCGAGCGCTGCACGCCGATCGCCTCCATCGCACCCGCCGCGATCACGTTGCCCAGCACGAAGCCCCAGAGCGTCCCGATTCCCACGAGATACGCGCCCGAGCCGCCGGTGGTTCCCAGATCGCCAAACGCCTCGCCCGCGAAGGACTGGCCGCGCATGACCGTGAACACGCCGACCACGCCGGTGACGACGGCAACGAGCGCCCCGACGGCAAGGGCAATCCGCACGGCTTCGCTTTCGAAGAACCCGGAAGCAAAGAGCGGGGACAGGTCGACGGCCAGGTGCAGGCCGGCGCCACGTGGAACGCTTTCGAAGAAGCCGGAGGCGAAGAGCGGGGATAGGAAATAGTGGCTCATGACTGGATCCCAGCTCCGGGAAAGACGCCCTCGTGGCCGCTGAGGTCATGGTCCTCGCCGGCTCCGGCGACGATCAGCACGCGGCCGTGGACGTTCAAGACGTCGACGTGGTGACCGTAGAGCTGGCTGAGCACATCCGCGCGGACGACCTCCTCGGTAGTGCCGCTGACGGCGCGCCCGGCGGCGAGGTAGACGATGCGGTCCATGACGGGCAGCAGCGGGTTGATCTCGTGCGCGGAGATCAGCACGGCGATCTCCTGCTCGCGGGCGATGCGCGCGAGCAGCGCCACCACCTCGTGAGCGCTGCCCAGGTCGAGGTTGGCAAGCGGCTCGTCGAGCAGCAGCAGCCGCGGTCGGGCGATCAGTGCGTGCGCGATCAGGATGCGCTGCTGCTCGCCGCCGGAGAGCTTGCCGACACGTGTGTCGGCGAAGCGGGTGGCGTCGACGGCGCGCAGCATCTCCTCGACGAGCGCCCGCCTGGCCCGGGAGGGCCGCGGCGGGCCAAGGCGGTGCGCGTCGATGCCGAGCCCCACGAGATCGCGTGCGCGCAGCGGAACGTCGGGATCGAGCAGGAACTTCTGCGGCACGTACCCGATCAGACGATGCCGGCGTCCATGCTCGCGGGGGTGGGCGGGCCCGCCAAAAAGCACTCCTCCCGTGGTGGGCGCCTGCAGGCCGAGGATCACCCGGAACAGGGTCGTCTTGCCGGCCCCATTCGATCCGATCAGGCCCGTGAACTCGCCTGGCGCGATCTGAAAGCTGACCCCGTCGAGGATCGTGCGCCCCGACAGCCGCACGCTCACCCCCTGCACTGTGAGGATGGCCCTCGCCGGTGCGCCGTCCGGGCTCACGATGACTCTGCCCGCCGGTGTGCCGTCCGGGCTCACGATTGCCTGCCCGCCGGTGTGCCGTCAGGGCTCACGATTGCCTGCCCGCCGATGTGCCATCCGAGCTCACGATGGCCTGCCCGCCGGTGTGCCGTCCGGGCTCACGATTGCCTGCCCGCCGGTGTGCCGTCAGGGCTCACGATTGCCTGCCCGCCGGTGTGCCGTCAGGGCTCACGATTGCCTGCTCGCCGGTGTGCCGTCCGGGCTCACGATTGCCTGCTCGCCGGTGCGCCGTCCGAGCTCATAGTTCTTCGGTGGAGATGCCCTGCGCGACGGCCTTTTCCAGGGCCTTGACCTCGGCGAGCATCCACGACTGGTAGTCGTAGCCGGGCGTCGGCATCGTCTCGTAGACGCCCACCACCGGAATCCCGGCACGCTTGGCGGCCTGTTTGAACGACGCGGTCAGCGAGTCGGTGACCTGCTGGTTGTAGACGAACGCCTTCACCTGATGTCCCGAGAACAGCGCGTTCTGCAGCGTTACGTTCTGAGGGGCCGGGTCGGTGCCGTTCATGATCGCCGCCTGCAGCGTAAACGGTGTCATGTTCTTCGTCCCGGCGGCTTCGAGCATGTAGTCGCCGACCGGCTCGGTCGTCGCGACCGGGGTGTTGGGATAGGCGACCTTGAACTTCGCGATCGCCGCGTACCACGGCTTCAGCGATGCTTCGAAGCGCTTGGCGTTTTCCTGGAAGTACGCCGCGTGCGCGGGCTGCAGCGCCGACAGGTCGCCGACCAGCGCCTTGGCGACCGCCGGCATCGTCTGCGGTTTGTACCAGAGGTGCGGGTTCGGGGTGGAGTCCGGGAGACCGAGGAGGCGCTGGACGTTGATGACCTTGCGCTGGGAATCGTCCCCCCCGGCCGACTCGATCTTTTCCATGTAGGTGTCATAGCCGACCCCGTTTTCGATCAGCAGGCTCGCGGCGCTGACCGCCTCGGCGACGCTCGGGCTGGCCTCGAAGGTGTGAGGGTCGGTGTTGGGGTTGCTCTCGATCGCCGTGACCTTCACGTACCTGCCGCCAACCTGTTCGATCACGTTCGCGTACTCGTTCTCAGCCCCCACGGCCACGATCACGCCGTTCGCGGCGCCGGCCGGGCTGGTGGCGCCACAGCCCGCGGCCACCCCAGCCGCGAGCACGGCGACCAGTGCGAGCGCCGCCGCGAGGGCGATACGTGGACGGGTCGTGGAACGTGCGTGGACCATCGCGTTGGGGTCCTCTCCAGAGGGTTGGTTGTCGGGCACGTCGCAACCCTACCATAATAAGATTGAGTCTCGTTCTTATTTGGTTGGGGTCCCAAAAGAGCAAAAGTGCCCCCACCCCCCACCCCCGAGCGCAACCGACCTACCCCCACCCCCGAGCGCAACCGAGGTGGGCCGGGGATAGAACACTTCTTTTTGTCCCTAACCAAACGAGACTGAGTCTCGTTCTTATTTGGTTGGGGTCCTAAAAGGAGCAAAGCGCCCCCTACCACCATCCCGAGCAACTCGTAAACCGAGGTGGAGCCGGGGAATAACACTTCTTTTTGTCCCTAACCAAACGAGACCGAGTCTCGTTCTTATTTGGTTGGGGTCCCAAAAGAGCAAAGCGCCCCCACATCCCCGAGCGACTCGTAAAAACCGGGGGTAGGGGCCGGGGATTAGAACACTTCTTTTGTCCCAACCAAACGAGACTGAGTCTCGTTCTTATTTGGTTAGGGCTCAAAAAAGAAGCAACAGCACCACCCCCTCCCCCTCCTCCTCACCCCTCGGGTAGCTCCAGCTCCAACAGCTCTCCGCCCCCTGCGTGCTCGACCTGCAGCGTGGTGTGCTCGACGCCGAAACGCTCCACGAGCAGCTCCCGCAAAGCCCGCCCCGCCGCGTGGCAGTCGGCTTCGGGCGCGACCAGCACGTGCGCCGAGAGCGCGGGGAAGCCCGCGGAGAGCTCCCAGACGTGCAGGTCGTGGACCTCGACGACGCCGGGGTGGGCGGCCAGCGCGTGACCGATCTCCCGCGGGTCGAGGCCCGGCGGGGCGGCCTCCAGGAAGATCCGCCCCGAGGCACGCAGCAGGCCCACCGCGGAGCGCAGCATCAGCGCGGCGATCGCCAGCGAGGCGATCGGGTCGGCGCGCTCGAAGCCCGTCAGGAGGATCACGACCCCGGCGAGCGCCGTGCCGATGAACGCGAACAGATCGGTGAGGATGTGCTGGAAGGAGCCCTCGATGCTCATGTGCGACTCGCGCCCCGCGCCGGCGAGCGCGGCGGTGGCAGCGCCGTTGACCGCGATCCCCGCCAGCGCCACCCCGACCACCGTCCACGCCGAGACCGTGGGCGGGGAGATCAGCCGCACCACGGCCGAGTAGACGATCGCCGCGGCGAGCACCAGCAACGTGATCCCGTTGGCCTGCGCCGCAAGCGCCTCGACGCGCAGGAAGCCGTACGTCATCGCTCCCCGCGCGGGCCGCGCCGCGAGGCGCAGCGCCACCAGCGAGAGCCCCAGGGCGGCCGCGTCGGTGAGCATGTGCGCCGCGTCGGAGAGCAGTGCCAGCGAGTGCGAGAGCACCCCCGCCACGACCTCCACCGCCATGAACCCCAGGATCAGCACCAGCGCTGCCCCGACCCGGCGCGCGGAGGCCGGCGGGGCGTGGAATGAGCCGTGCAGGTGCCCGTGTGCGTGCCCCGCGTGGAGGGTAGGCCCGCCGTCCTGCTGCCTGCTGCCGGTGTGTCCGCCTCCAGCGTGAAAGCGACTCACCTCCGAGCGATCGGCCTCAGCTCGGGCCGGCGGGTGGAGACGCGGAGGCCGCCTCGCCGCCGGGACCGTCCTCCTCCAGCGTGCGGCGGCGGCCAACCAGCAGCACCACCAGCACGACCACGATCACCACGATCAGGATCCCGCCCGCGATGTAGCGCAGTTTGTGATGGACCGTGGTGGATTTGGGCTTCGCCGTGGCGATCACGAACGAGGAGCCACCAGCGGTCGCGGCGGCTCGCAGCGGTGCCACCTCAGCCGGCGTGTAGGTGACAGTGAGGTGGCGTCCGTCGGTCGCCGAGGCGTGGGCCCTGGGGCCGGTCGGGTGGAGCACGATCGCGACGATTTCGCGCCGGTGCAGCTGCGCCAGCAATTCCTGGTAGCTCTCGGCCTGGAAGTGAGTCGCCAGCGCCGGCGTCGCGGCGAGACCCAGCGGAGAGATGCCGCGCACGCGGCCAGAGCAAGCGTCTGATCAGGTGGCTCATCTGCCGAACCCTAGCGCGCCGGAGCGCTGGTAGCCTCGGGCCAAGCGAGGGACAGCCGCGGCCGGGTGGGTTAACCCGCCCGGTGTCGTGCCGGTAGGCGCGGTGGGCGAGCAGCGCCAGGACCACGGTCCAGGCGGCGATCACGATCCACGCCTTGGCGGGCCAGGCGTGACCGCCGAGCGCGACGTGGCTGGCCTGCACCAGCCAGTAGGAGGGCAGGATCTGGGCGACGTCGTGGAGGAAGCCGCTGCTGGGGATCGGGAACCAGGTGCCGCCGAGAAACGCCAGCAGCCCGACACCGCCGCCCACTGCCGGTCCGATCGAGTCGGGGGTGAGCATGTGGCCGACGGCGATCCCGAGCGCCGCAAACGGGATCAGGGCGATGAGGATCAGCAGCGTCATCTGCAGCCACCTTCCCGCCGGCAGCGAGACACCGAGCGCCGCACCGGACGCGAACAGCACGAGGATCGTCAGCAGCGCCATCATGTACGCCGTGAGGACCTTGGCGCGCAGGTAGGAGAGCGTCGAGAGCGGACTGATGCGCAGCTGACGATTCCAGCCGACCGCGCGCTCGGCGGCGATCCGCGCGCCGCTCGAGAGCATCCCGCTCATCGTCCCGAACGAGACCATCCCGACCATGAAGTACAGCGGTGCGGCAATGCCGGTGCCGTCGAGGTTGTGCACGTTGCGGTTGGGCCCCGCGATCAGGAAGAACAGGACCAGCGGAAACCCCAGCGAGAGGACGAAGAAGCGGCGATTGCGAAACGTGCGCAGCAGCTCGTAGCGGGTGTACGCGAAAGCGTTCATCGGCTCCGCGATTCAAATCGTGTGCAGGCAAGAGCGTTCATCGGCCATTCACCCAAAGGCCGCGGTGGTGGTGGTGGCTGGCGGCTGCGGGTCGTGCACGTCGGTGTCGGCCGTCAACTGCAGGAACGCCTCCTCCAGCCCGGCGGCGGCGATCTCGATGTCGCGCGCGTCGGGGTGGCGCCGCGAGCAGCGCGCGGATCGCGATGTCGGAGTCCGCGCAGCTCAGCACCACGGCCTCGCCGCGGCGCTCGACGCCGCTGACGCCCGGCAGCCCCGCCAGCGCGTCGAGGTCGGCGCCCGGGAGCGTGGCGCGGATCGTGCGCGTGCCGACCATCGCCCTGATCTCCGTGGGGGGCCCGTCGGCGACGATCACGCCATGCGCCATCAGCACCGCGCGATCGGCGTAGGCGTCGGCCTCCTCGAGATAGTGGGTGGCGAACAGGATCGTCTTGCCGCGTGCGGCCAGCTCGCGCATCGTCGTCCAGAAGGAGCGGCGGCCCTCGACGTCCATCGCCACGGTGGGCTCGTCGAGCACCAGCAGCTTGGCGTCGCTGACCAGCGCCACGGCGAAGCGCACCCGCTGGGTCTGCCCGCCGGAGAGCTTCTGCGTGCGCTGGCCGGCGATCTCGCTGAGGCCCGTCAGCTCGAGCGCCTCCGCCACGTCCAGCGACGCGGGGTAGAGCGAGGCGACCATCGCCACCAGCTCGCCGACCGACAGGTCGCGGATCAGCGCGCCGGTCTGCAGCATCGCGCCGACCTGACCGGCGTCGACGGCCGCGGTGGGGGAGCCACCGAACACCGACACGGTGCCGCCGTCGGGCTCGGCGAGGCCGAGGATCATGTCGATCGTGGTGGACTTGCCGGCTCCGTTGGGCCCCAGCAGGGCGACTGTCTCGCCGGCGTCGATCGACACGTCGATACCGCGCACCGCGTGCACCGCGCCGTAGCTCTTGCGCAGCCCGGATACCTCGATCGCGCAGGCGCTCACCGGTTGCGCCTCGGCCCTCGCAGGCGCGCACACCCGTCCCCCGCGCCGCGGTCGCCTCCGCGCGGGCGGCGACGCACGTGCGAGCAGGTGTTCACTTGCCGCGCCTGATGCGTGCCGCCTTCATGCGCTCTGTCTTCCCCAGCTCGACCTTGCGCATGCGCACGGTCTGCGGGCGTGACCTCGACGCACTCGTCCTCGCGCACGAACTCCAGAGCCTCGTCGAGCGTCAGTTTGCGGTGGGCGTCGAGGCGCACGAGCACGTCGGAAGTGGAGGAGCGCATGTTCGTCAGATGCTTCTCCTTGACCGGGTTGACGTCGAGATCGTCAGAGCGGGCGTTCTCGCCGATGATCATCCCCTCGTAGACCTCCTCGCCGGGGCCGACGAACAGCGACCCGCGCTCCTGCAGCGTGAACAGCGAGAAGGTCACGGTCTCGCCGCGGCGGTCGGCCACGAGCACGCCGCTGGTACGCGTGAGGATCTCGCCCGCCCACGGCTCCCAGCCCTCGAAGACGTGGTGCATGATGCCGGTACCGCGTGTTTCCGTGAGGAACTCTGTGCGGAACCCGATCAACCCGCGCGCTGGGACGAGGTAGTCCATGCGCACCCAGCCGGTGCCGTGGTTGGTCATGTGCTCCATCCGCCCTTTGCGCGCTCGCCAGCAGCTGCGTGACGGTGCCGACGTGCTCCTCGGGCACGTCCACCGACAGCCGCTCGATCGGCTCGTGGCGTTTGCCGTCGATCTCCCGCTCGACCACGTGCGGCTGACCCACGGTCATCTCGAAGCCCTCGCGACGCATGATCTCCACCAGCACCGCCAGCTGCAGCTCGCCACGACCCTGCACCTCGAATGATTTGGACTCCCCACCCACCCCGGCCGTCTCGCGCACACGCAGTGAGACGTTGCCGATGAGCTCCTGGTTCAGGCGCGCCTCGATTTGACGAGCCGTCAGCTTGCTGCCGTCTTTGCCCGCCAGCGGCGAGGTGTTGGCGCCGATCGTGATCGACATCGCCGGCTCATCGACCATGATCACTGGCAGCGGACGCGGATCATCGGGATCGGCGAGCGTCTCGCCGATCGTGACCTCGGCGATCCCGGCCACGGCGATGATCTCCCCCGGCCCGGCTTCTGCCGCGTCGACGCGATCGAGCGCCTCGGTCACATACAGCTCGGAGACCTGCGCACGCGAGATCGTCCCGTCGGCGCGGCACCAGGCGATCTGCTGGCCCTTTTTGATCGTGCCGTGACGCACGCGGCAAATCGCCAGGCGCCCCACGTAGGGGGAGGCGTCGAGGTTGGTGACGAGCGCCTGCAGCGGGTAGTCGGGCTCGTAGGTCGGCGCGGGGATGTGCTCCAGCAGCAGGTCGAGCAGTGGCGCGAGGCTCCCGGTGCCGCCCGCCGGACCTCCACTCGCCGCGGCCTCGTCCCCGCCCCGGCCCCGCCGGCTGCGCCCGCATCGCCCGCCCCGCCCACCACCGTGGCGCGCGCCACCGACTCGTCGTACTCGAGCGACGCGACGCCCGCCTTGGCGTTGCAGTAGACGATCGGGAACTCGATCTGCGACTCGTCGGCGTCGAGGTCGAGGAACAGCTCATACACCTCGTCGATCACCTCGGCGACGCGCGCGTCGGGGCGATCGACCTTGTTGACGACGAGGATCACCGGCAGCCGCGCCTCCAGCGTCTTGCGCAGCACGAAGCGCGTCTGCGGCAGCGGCCCCTCGGAGGCGTCGACCAGCAGCAGCACCCCATCGACCATTGTCAGCCCCCGCTCCACCTCACCCCCGAAGTCGGCGTGGCCGGGGGTGTCGACGATGTTGAGCTTCACGCCCTTGTAATGGAGCGCCGTGTTCTTGGCGAGGATCGTGATGCCCTTCTCGCGCTCGAGGTCCATCGAGTCGAGCACCCGATCGGCCACGTCCTGGCCGACGCGGAACGCGCCCGACTGCCACAGCATGGCGTCGACGAGCGTGGTCTTGCCGTGATCGACGTGGGCGACGATCGCGACGTTGCGGATGTCATTGCGGGGAACGGGCACGGCCCGACAGGCTAGCGAGAGATTGGGCGAAGCGGGTGGATAGAGCTGGCCTCGCGAGGCCAGCGGTCCGCCGGCGACCAGGTTTATGGGTCCGTTGGTTGGAAACATTTTGATTTAAGCGATTTGGCCCCGCCGCCCGCCCACACACCGCGACGCGCGACCAGCCTTGACGCCCGTCGAACGGATGTGCATCGTTCGAGCCCAAAAGGGCATATACGCTTCCCAAATTAGAGGGAGATACAATGGCAAAATCAGTAAAAACCGCTCAATTGAGTCTGCTGCTTCTCGTGGTCATCAGCGCCATCGCCGCGGCACCCGCTTCGGCAGCCTCGCCCGAATGGTGGGTGGAAGGCAGTGAAATCGCCAAGGCGGAAACGGTCGGGGAAGCAGTGACGATCAAACAGGCGCCAACGTTCAAGGTGGGCAGCGTCGTCACGGTCACGTGCTCGACCGTCAAAGTAAAGCATGGGATCATCAGGCCGGGCAATTCAAATAACGGCACATTTGTATTCGAAAGCTGCTCGACCCCAAGTCTGGCACACTGCGAAGTCCCCAATTTCAGCTCAGAACCGCTGGCGTTCCCACTCGAAGGGACGGGCGCAACACTAAAACTGAACTTCCAACCGGTGAGCGGCAGCACGCTGGCCGTGATAGTCGTAAAAAGCAGCGGAGGGACGTGCACGGCGGCGAACACGTACACCATCACGGACGGTCCGAAAAAAGGGATGGAGTGCAACTACCCGGGGGTGGAAACAGAAAAAACAGAACACGAGCTGGTGTTCAACGCGGAAACCGGCAGCGAAATGTTCGTTGGCTCGACTCACGTCGTCTTCGAAGGCGAATTCTTCGTAAAACTTTCCTCGGGAAACAAATGGTCGGCTAAATAGGTTCGTACGCCGTTACCACGTACCCCCTCTACCTGCGCATCGTCCGTGCCGTCTGACGGGCGATGCGCACTCCAAAGCGCGTCAACGCCGACGGCATCCGTTCGGCTGCAGCCACTACCGTCTCCAACGCGGCGGCGAAGCGGCGAATCTCCGACTCCTCGATCACCAGCGGCGGCAGGGCCTTGATCACGTTCATGCGGTGGCCGGCGACCTGGCAGAAGATCCGGTGCTCGTGGAACAGGGGGACAGTGACCAGCTGCGAGAAGAGCCCGGGCTGGGCCCGCTCCAACGCGTTCCACGCCGCGCGCGCCGAGCGGCCGTCGGGGGGACCGAGCTCGATCGCCCACATCAGCCCGAGGCCGCGCACGTCGCGCACGATCGCGTGGCGCTCCACCAGCGGACGGGTCAGCTCCAGCAGCAGCGCGCCGATCCGCGCGGCGCGCTCCACCAAGCCCTCCTGCTCTAGCACGCGCAGCGTGGCCAGGCCGGCGGCGGCGGCGAGGTCGTTGCCGCCGAAGGTCGAGCCGTGGCGCACTGCGCGCTCCATGCCGTCAAAGACGCGGTCGAAGGCGGCGCGCGAGACGAGCACCGCGCCGATTGGGACGAGACCACCGGAGAGCGCCTTGGCGACGCAGACGATGTCGGGCTCAAGACCCCAGTGCTCCAGGGCGAGGAAGCGCCCGGTGCGTCCCAGCCCGGTTTGGACCTCGTCGCAGACGAACAGCGCACCGGCGGCGCGGCAGCGCTCCTGCGCGCCGCGCAGGTAGCCCTCCGGCGGCAGGTTGACGCCCTTGCCCTGCACTGGCTCGACCACGAACGCCGCGACGTCGCCGCGCGCGAGCTCGCGCTCCAGCGCGGGGAGATCGCCGAACCCCACCGGGTCACAGCCGCCCAGCAGCGGTCCAAAGCCATCGCGGAAGTGGGCGTCGCCGTTGAGCGAGAGCGAGCCGAGCGTGAGCCCGTGAAAGGCGTGCTCGGCGTAGAGGATGCGCCCGCGACCGGTGGCGGCGCGCGCGATCTTCACGGCCGCCTCGACCGCCTCGGTGCCGCTGTTGGCGGGCACCATCGCCGCGACGCTCGCCGGCGCACGCGAAAGCAGCTGCTCAGCGAGCACACCGCTCAGCAGCGTGACGCCCAGCTGCGGCAGGTTGCCGGTGCGCGCCGCCATCGCCTGCTCGAGCGCGGCGATCGCCTCGGGGTGGTTGCGCCCGATCGCGAACACGCCGTACCCGCCGAACAGGTCGAGGTAGCGCTCCCCCGTGGAGTCGATCAGGTGCGCCCCCTCGCCCCCCACCCACACCCGGTCGAAGCCGAGCGTGCGCAGTATCCGCCCCATCTGGGGGTTGAGGTGGCGGTCGTTCAGAGCCAGCTCCTCCCCAGTCCGCCGCGCGATGATCTCGCGCACCGGGGGGATGGGGGTGCCGGACATGGAGCAATCGTAGGGCCGCGCAGCACGGTGTGTGTACCTAAGGGCCTATCCCGGTAGAGGACGTGCGACCGGGGCGTTCGATGGCCAAGCAGGGCAAGGACGCAGGGGCGAAGGCGTGGCAACGCCACGTCGAGCCCTGAGGACGCCGCCATGCGCAGGCCAGCGGGCGCAGCCGGGCGTGCGGACCTACCGGGATAGGCCCTAAGCCTGGATCCACCGGTGTTGTCCGGTAGTGAGTAAAGAATGACCTCCTGAATCGGGCTTGGTAGCGACAGATTGCGGCTGTCGCGGCCCGGGGTCAGGAGGTCACTCGTATGGTGCAGGATGACGAGCGGGTCGGACTGGACGGGGTGCGGGTCGTCTTTGACGATGATCGTGTGGTATCGGACGCGGGAATCGCGCTCGTTGCGACGCTGGCGGGGCGGCTCGGGATCGAGGCTCTCGTGGGCCGGTTTGTGACGCTTCGTCGTGACCGGCCGGGCGCGGCGAACGCGGGCAGGAAGGTGATGGCGCTCGTGTTCGCGATGCTGCTTGGCGCGGATTCGATCGATGATTGTGATGTGCTGCGCGCGGGTCGCACGCGCCGATTGTTGGGTGGCTGGCTGCCGGCGCCCTCGACGTTGGGGACGTTTCTGCGGGCGTTCACTTTCGGGCATGTGCGCCAGCTCGACCGAGTACTCGATCAGACGCTGGTGCGAGCGTGGCGGGCCGGTGCCGGCCCGGGCGCCGGGCGGCTGATCGTCGACGTGGACAGTTTTATCGGCCAGGCCTACGGATACAAGAAGGAGGGCGTCGGTTTCGGGTACACCAAACAACGCGGGTATCACCCGCTGCTCGCGAGCCGCGAGGGCACCGGCGAGATTCTGCACGTTCGGCTGCGCAAGGGACAGGCAAACACCCAGCGCGGTGTCGTGCGCTTCGCCGAGGAGCTGATCGCCCGCGTCAAACGAGCAGGCGCTACCGGCGAGAAGCTTCTGCGGGCCGACTCGGGGTTCTGGAACAGCAAGCTGATCTCAAGACTCCAGAGCGCCGGATGGTCCTATTCGATCAGCGTTCGCATGCAGTTCTGGGTTCCCGCCGCGATCAAACAGATTCCCGAGCAGGCGTGGCAGCCCTTGGAGGACTACTCCCAAAACGGCGAAGCGCAGATCGCCGAAATAACCGCTCATGGACGACGGCTGATCGTGCGCCGCACCCGGCTGATCGGTCCGCAAGCAAAGCTGTGGCCGGACTGGCGGTATTTCCCGTTCATCACCAACCGCACCGAGGCGCTTGAGGTCGTTGAGGCTGAGCACCGCCAGCACGCCGTCGTCGAGCTCACGATCCGCGATCTCAAAGACCAGGCGCTCGCGCACTTTCCCTCCGGCCAGTTTGCCGCGAACAGCGCCTGGACAGTGATCGCCGCGATCGCGCACAACCTGCTGCGCTGGACCAACACGATCGGGCTCTCCGGCGAGACCGTCCGTGTTGCGCGCACCATGCGCCGCCGGCTGCTCCAGATCCCCGGCCGCCTGACTCGCACGGGGCGTCAATGGACGCTTCATCTTCCCGCGCGCTGGCCATGGCGACACGACTTCACCAGCGCGCTCGCCCGCATCCGCGGGCTACCAGAACTCACCTGACACAAACCGCCGCGACCGAGGACCAGCCAACCATCCCGCCGACACCGGCACACCCAACGCTGCCAGAAAACACGCACCCTGACATCTCACTACAGGCGCGCGGCACCCCTCACGCCGCTCAACCCACGACCACCCCCCGAAAACGTCCACCACCAGCACCAATCACCACCAAACACCACATCCCCCGGTGGATCCAGGCTAAGCGACCTCGCTGATCCCGAGCCGCTCGTTCAGACGCCGCAACGGCGCCGGCGCCCACCAGTTCCACCTGCCGAGCAGCGCCATCAGAGAGGGTACGAGCAGGGCGCGAATGACGCTGGCGTCAATCAGCACCGCGAGCCCGGTGCCAATACCGTTCTCCTTAAGAAAGACAATCCTCGAGGTGGCGAAGGCGAACATCGCGACCGCGAACAACAACGCCGCGGCGGTGACGATCCGCCCGGTCCGCTCCAGCCCAATCGCCACACACTCCGAGTCCGAGGCGCCGTTGTCGCGCGCCTCCTTGATTCGTGAGAGCAGGAACACCGCGTAATCAGTGGAGAGGCCAAAGGCAATCGCGAAGATGAGGACGGGCATGGCCTGCTCGATCGCGCCGGGGCTCGTGTAGTCGAGCAGCCCCTCCAGGCGCCCGTCCTGGAAGACGAGTACCAGCAGCCCGAAGACAGCGCTGAGGTTGAGGAAGCTCATCAGCAGCGACTTGATCGGCAGCACCGCGGAGCCGGTCATCAGGAAGAGGATGGTCAATGTGGAAAGGACGATGATCCCCAGCGCAATCGGCAGGTGGCGGACAAGGCTGCTCTGAAAGTCGATGAATTCGGCCGTTTCCCCACCGACCAAGACGGTGGCGCCCGCCGGGGAGTGAATCGCGCGGATGCGCCTTACGGTCGCCTCGCTCGCATCAGAGCTGTATGGGCTCGACGAGACTGCCGACACGAGAGTGACTCCCCCGCGCAGCCGCTGCGACGGGGCCACAGCTGCCACTCCGTCTGTGCGGCGTACCTGGGCGCTCACCTTCGCTGCCGCTGCAGGGCCACCGCCATTCACCGCGATCATGATCGGTGATGCGCGGTAGGGCGCGAACTGAGTGTTGACGACTTCGTAGACCCGGCGAGCGCTGGCGTCCTTGGGCAGGACGGTGGCGTCGACGGTGTTGAACTTGATCCCGAGGAAGGGCACGCCGAGTACGATCAGTAGTGAGGCGCTGAGGGTTGCGAGGGGAATCGGACGGCGCATCACAAAGCGCGACAGGTGGTACCAGAAGCCGGCCGTGGCCGGCCTCGCGTCGGTCTCCGCGCGCCGCTGCAGGAAGCGTGGCGCCAGCATGTTGACGTTGGTGCCCAGCAGGGTCAGCACCGCCGGCAGCACAGTCAGCGCAACTGCCGCGGCCAGAAGCACCACCAGCGAGCCGCCGAGTCCCATCGAGTAAAGGAACCCCTGCGGGAAGACAAGCAGCGAGGCGAGCGCGATGGCGACGGTCAGCGCGGAGAACAGCACCGTGCGCCCAGCGGTCGCCATCACACGCCGCATCGCTGCCAGGCCGGGCCCGCTCTTTGCGATCTCCTCGCGGTAGCGAGAGACGATGAAAAGGCTGTAGTCGATCGCCAGCCCCAGTCCCAGCCCGCTTGTCAGATTCAGCGCGAAGATCGAGATCGAGCCCAGCTCGCTGAGAATACGCAGCGTCAGGTAGGTGCCGACGATCGCCAAGGCGCCGATCATCACCGGCAGCAGCGCCGCAACGAGGCTGCGAAAGAACAGCAGAGAGAGCAGGAGGAGCAGCGGGAAGGCGAGCAGCTCGGCCATCCGCAGGTCGGTCTCCACCTGATTGTTGACCTGCTCCTGAGCGACGGCCGGGCCACCGATCATGAGACCCGGCCGGCCGGATAGCTGTGCGGCGATGTCCTTGCCCGCTTCCTGGGAGCGCTTGTTGGCGGTCGACTTCAGGGCTACGGCGAAGTAGGTTGACCTGCGGTCATTGGATACAAACACGGGGGAGTGGGTGTCGTAGTAGCCGGTGACTGAAGCGACGTCGTGACGTCGGCGCAGCTCTCGCTCAAGAGATTCGATCCGCGCGCGGGTTGCCGACGCGGCGACCGGAGCGTTCCTGGCGATCACGATCACCGCGGGCGCCCGGTAGCCGGCTCCCTCCAGCTCTCGCTTTGCCCTGATGCTGTCGGTGGCGGGGTCTTCGGCGCTGTAGGGGTCGAGGTGGGCGGCGACGGAGCTACCGAGGGCTCCGGCGATTAGGAAGAAGACGATCGCGACGACGGCGATCTGGCGAGCGTGACCGTCGGCGAGGTGCGCCAGCGCGTCGAGCATCACCCGATACGAGTCAACCGGCTCATGTAGAGGCCTCGCTCCGGTGGGCGCGGCTGAAGCCACCGGTCGCCCCCAGCACGGTCGCGACAGCCCCCGCGAACGCGATCTGCAGCGTCTGCGGATCGGGCAGAACGTTCGCGGTGGCTCCGCTGAGGGCGTGGCCGGCGAGGATGCAGGAGCCAAACATCAGGCCCGCGGCTACCCCTCGCAACGCCCCCGCACCTGTGCCTGTGTGCTGGCGGCCGGCGCCAAATGCGCCGAGCATGCCAAGCCCCAGGAGCACTATGTACGCGACCGCGTCCACCCCGGCGAGTAGACCACAGAGTATCCCCCAGAGCACAGGGAGCCCCACAGCGTTGAGGACCCGCATCGCACGGGGCTGACTATTGAAGAGCGGCGGGGACCAGAACCGCTGAATGAGCAGCCGTCTCACGCGCTCCCCGCTGCTGGCACCACGTCTACTGACAGGCGATCGATCTCCTCACCGTCGAGTATCAGGCTCGTGTGGTAGCTCTCGGAGGTGCGGAATACGAGGTCGGTAAAGTTCGCAACGAAGCTAATGGAGACCTCAGTAGGTGCGACGATGTCCGGTGCAAGCCACACGGTATCCTCGCGGCGACCCATGACCTCGCAGTCGTTCTCGACCCACTCGACGCCGATCCGGCGCTCGTGCGAGCGCTCAGTCCGATCGAACGTCAACAGCGCAAACACGCTCACCCAAGGAGGTGTATATGGCACTCTGTTGGCGCGAATATCCACGGCGTCCGCACGCTCGACAATCCTGCGCACGGACTCGTAGGATTCGTACCCAGCGACATCGACGGCGAAAAAACGATCAACGCGAATGTGCTCAGAGAGGGTCATTGCTCTCCTACTCCGCCAGCTCCCTCATCATGTAGACCCGATCGTAGCCGTGCTCGGTTCGCCTTTCGGTCACGATGAATCCTGCGGCCTCTTCGTACAGCTTGATGTTCTCGTGCATCGCCGCATTCGTGTAGAGCTTGAGATAGCGCAACCCGCGCACGCGCGCGGTCACGGCGATAAGCCCGTACACAGCGTGGGCGATCCCGAGCTTCTGGTAAGTCGGAGCTATGGCGATCTTATCGATGAAGAGATGATCCTCCTGGGAGTACATCTCCACGTAGCCCACAATCTCCCCGCCAACAATCGCGACTACGACGCCCCCGCGGGAGATAATCTCCTCGTAGTCAGTGGTCATCGGCTCCGGTTCGCGGCCGATCCGCTCGATGTACTTCGCGAACGCGTCGCTCGCGATGTGCTCGATCGCCGCACGGTCGCTTTGCGCGGCGGGTCGCACAATAACACTGTCGAAGAGCGAGCTGCTCTTCATGAGGCCATAGCTCCCACCATCGGCAGGAGTGCATGCATTGCTACCTGATTGTAGATAGCCACCGCGCGATTATATGCACTACCGAGATCGGATGCCGGCGGCGGGCATTCCCGCGACGGCGGTTCGATGCCGGTGCTGGCCTCGAGAGTTGAATGCCACTTCGCCTGTGACTCAGCCTCATGAGGCGCCCACCTCCGTATGCGGCCGCTGCGCCACTGCAGCATCTTCGGCTCAAATGGCAACCCGACCAGATCACAGTACGCTCGGAGGACGGGGCCGGCGGCGGTGCGCAATATCTCACCCTCGACGACTATCCGGGACTGCCCAAAGCAAGCGACTCGCTCAAATATTTCACCAAAAGCTCCAAAGCCCAGCTCCTCCTCGGTGAAGTCAGGCTTCAACGTCCGCAGCGAAGCAATAACCAGGTCGGGGTGGCGAAGGATGAAGGTGTTCGTCACCGATGCGAGAAACTCATCAGAGACATAGCTGGCCGCTTGAAAGCACAGGTCCTTGAAGACCACGGTCTCTCCCGCCAGAGGTTTGGTGCCCTGCATCGCTTGAGCTCCGTTGAAGTCCGCAATTTTCTGTGCGTTACCGTAACGATTCGACCGTCGTGCGGGACCGAAATAGTAGCAGTTCGCAAACGGCTCGTGGACAACGCGGACGTTCGGCAGGCACGTGAATGTCTTCTCAAACGCCGTTGACACCGATCGCGGTACCGCCCAGATGGCGATTCCGCGGCCAGCTCGAGGGGAGTGCGCGCTCATCCCACGCATGCCTCGAACTGCGTGGGAACCCGGAACGAGAATATGTCAGCGCCAGTCTCGCGCCGCCAGCAAAGCTCGGAGCGTCCGTTGGCAGTCGCAACGACAGGCGCGCGAGGGCGTATGAAACTCGTTGCTCGCGTGATGCTATAGGCTCCAGCATCTCGAATCTCGACCAGATCACCGACCGCGATGTCCTGTGCCAGGCTCTGGCTGTAGGAGAAGACATCCTGCTCGTAACACAGCGGACCGCCCACCATGAAACTCGACCGCGGCGTGTCCTCCTTGCCCAGAGCTACGATCTCATGCTCCTCGCCGACACCTGCGGTCGGCAATAGGTTCACGCCTCCATCAAGCACTACCCAAGTGCCATCGCCGACGTCCTTCACGCTGACCACACGGGAGAGCAGCGATATCGCGTCGGAGACGAGAATCCGACCCGGCTCGCACGCGATCGTGACGTCGCTCACTCCGTGCTGGGCCAGGATGTCCTCGAAGCGCTCGACGAACCGTTCGAGATCGAACACATCCCGCCGCTCGAGCAGATCCTCGGCGCCATCTCTATCGAGGAGACCTCTGACCGACCCTCGGCGGTGGCGGCGAAATCCCCGGCACGCCGAACCCGCCGCCAATGTTCAACATCTTAAGGTCCGTTTCTCCCGGCCACTTGGTGGCAAACGCCACCACCCTCTCGACCGCCGCAAGGTGTGCGTCAGTATCTGTGATCTGCGATCCCAGCTGACAGTGAATCGCGACCAGTCGCAGATGGGGCGAGCGGGCAATACGGTCGGCGACGCGTTCGGCGACGGACGTATGGATCGGCCAGCCAAACTTCGAGTGCCTCGCCGCCGCCTTTTCGCTATCGTCTGAACCCCCGTTGGTGTACGGATTCAAGCCGGGATTGACGCGGAGTCCGACCTCGACTCGGCAGCCCTGCCGCTGGGCGCACACCTCCAGAACCTCGATATCGCTAAGAGCATCGATATTGACGAGGCCACCGACGTCGACCACTCCCTCGATCTCCTCGCGAGTCTTCATCGGGCCGTTGAAGACGATCTGCTCCCCAGGGAACCCGGAGGCAAGCGCCGCCTCCAGCTCATAGCCGGAAACAACATCCGCGCCGGCGCCTCGGCTGCGCATATACCGGCATACGATGGGCAGGTAGTTGGTCTTGACCGAGTAGAAGACTTTTACCGGGCAACCAAGCTGCGCCCATATGGCGGTGAACATCGAATAGTTTTGATCCAACCGGTTTAGGTCGAGCACATAGACAGGTGTCCCGTGGCTCTGGGCGATCGCTTGGAGCGTGCCCAGCTCAGCGGCGGGGCCGACGCGCGTTGTTGTCATAGAGACGACGCTCGCTCTGCGACGCTCCCCAGTGCAGCGGCTTCGAACTCAGGGCCATACTTCCGATTATCCCACTTGTTGAAGGCGACAATCCAGAGATCACGGTAGCCGCCTTCTGGAGTAAGGGGCTCGATGTCAGTCGCATAGTGCAACATCGCCGCGTCCTCGTACACGAGCGCCTGGTTTGCCTTTAGTGTAATCTGAAAGAAGGGTTCGCCGCCTTCATTTGGGATTAGCTGCGACTCCCCACCGGCGATGCTGTGGCGGCCGAATACAGCCAACATTCCAAAGTCGTGCCCGTCGTGATGGGGTCCCTCGGGCACCGACACACCGGGCATACCCGGGCCGGTGACCACGCGGCATTGATGGACATTGATCTGCCAGGTATCGCCGGTATCAAGCGGGATCGCTTTTGCCCCGGTGTCGATCTGGGGAGTGGGATCGAATGTGAGCGGCTCCAGGTGTCGCGCGATGCCCCCGACAAGCGGGTTGTAATTGCTCGACTGGATGAAGGGGCGATGTGGCAGCTTCTCCAACACCCAAGAGCCGTGCCCGTAGGTCATCCTGAACTGCGAGAAGCGCCGCGAGCGATGACCGCCCGGCGTATACGGGTCCCGCGGCAGTACCCCAAACGCAGTCATGACTTCCTCCGACGGCATCGGTAGGTCGATGACGGCAAATCGGGCTGCGGTCAACGTCATCTCAAATCCTCCTTGCCAGATACTCTCAATTGAGTCCGAGAAGATAGCGCAGCCGCTGCTCAGCTTTCGATTCCGCAGACCCTAAGCGTAATCCTATGGTTGGCTGATGAGCAATATGTTTCTGACTTTCAGATCATATTCAAACCGTTCGAGACGCACATGAACACACAGGCCGGTGGCGGCGGGAAGCTCGACGCCGATCGAGTAGCTGAACGCCGTCACGTCGAGCTCCTCGCCGCGCGCCTCTGCCTGATCCATGCACTGTGGATCCATGAACGGCCCCGTCGATCGAAGAGCGGTCAGCACCGCCTATCTTGAAACGGGGTTTAACCCTAGCTACGTCAGGCTAGACGTAGGCCCGCTTACGCGTGCGGCGCTCCTCGGGGACGCTGACGACGTCCCATGCGAGGCCGGTGCGCTCCAGGCCGCGAATCACGAGCGCCGAGACGTCGGGCTGGCGCCAGCTGAGGCCGTGGCTGGCGGAGGTCGGGAAAGCGTGGTGGTTGTTGTGCCACGCCTCGCCGAAGGTCGGCAGCGCCAGCCAGGCGAGGTTGCGCGAATGATCCTCGGTGGTGTAGTCGCGGCGGCCGAAGAAGTGGCAGAGCGAGTTGATCGAGTAGGTCATGTGGTGCAGCACGAGCATCCGCACCGCGCCACCCCACAGCAGACCGGTGAGCCCGGCTTGCCAGGTGCCGCCGATCGCGTAGCCGAGGCCGAAGGCGGCGGCGAGGCCGCCGAGCGCCCACACGAAGAAGGTACGGTCGACGAACTCCACGACGGGATCGGCGATCAGGTCGGGGGCGTAGCGCTCGCGCGAGCCGCGCTCGGTGTGGATGAACAGCCAGCCGAGGTGGGCGTGGGCGAGCCCGCGCAGGGCGCCGCGCAGGCCGACGCCGTGGTCGACGTGGGGGCTGTGCGGGTCGCCGTCCTTGTCGGAGAAGGCGTGGTGCTTGCGGTGGTCGGCCACCCACGAGATGATCGGCCCCTCGATCGCCGCCGACCCCAGCACCGCGAGCACGCCGCGCACCGCCGGGTAGGTCTTGAAGGAGCGGTGGGTGAAGAGGCGGTGGAAGCCGACCGTCACGCCGAGCCCCGTAAGTAGGTACAGGATCGCGAACACGATCAGATCGGAGCGGTGCAGCAGCCCGTCCCACATCTGCCAGGCGACGAAGCCGAGCGCGAGCATCGGCCCGATCGTGATCAGCGCGGTGAGCGCGCGATTGAGCCATTCGTATTCGACCGGCTGAACGTCGTCCGGCCCGGGGGTAGCAAACCGGACGCCATCGCCCCCGAGAAGGTCTGGCTGGGAGCCGCTTGGCCCGAGCAGATCTTCGTCCAGAGCGCCGGGAAGTTGAGTATCGATCATGTCAGGTCCCACCGGCAAGCTAGCAAGCATCGCTCTACTCTGTCGCAACGATGATGTCGCACACGCCGGACAGCAGAGAGCCGGACCCCGATGCCCCGCGAGACACACCCCAGCCCTGTGATCGTGCCCCCCACACAGCACCACCTCGCCCCCCACGCCGATGATGCCGTTCGCCCGCAACTGTGAGCCGCTGCGTCGCGAGCTAGCCGTAGCGCTGCCAGAGCGCCCTTTCGCACTGCGGTTTTGGGACGGCACGGAGCTCCCCGCGACCTCCCCAGACGGCCCGCTCTTCACGGTGCGCTCTCCCACCGCCGTGGCCCATCTGCTGCGCGCCCCAGGGCAACTGGGCCTCGGCCGCGCGTACGCCGCGGGCGAGCTGGAGGCCGACGACCTCGACCGCGTGATTGGGCTGCTGGACAGCTTCCATGCGCCCGCGATCGACCGCGCCACGCGCCTGCGCCTGACGCTCGCCGCGGCGCGGGCGTGCGGGCTGACGCGCCCCCCGCGGATCCCCGCGAGTGAGCTGCGCCCGCGAGGCGCCCGCCACAGCCGCGAGCGCGACGCGCGCGCGGTGCGCCACCACTACGACGTCTCCAACGACTTCTTCAAGCTGTTCCTCGACTCTTCGATGACCTACTCCTGCGCGCTCTTCTCGCGCGGAGCCGCCACGCTGGAGGAGGCCCAGCTGGCCAAGCGCGAGCTGGTGTGCACGAAGCTCGCCCTGCGCGAGGGCGAGCGCCTGCTCGACGTGGGCTGCGGGTGGGGCAGCTTCGTGTTGCACGCCGCCGCCCGCCACGGCGTCAGCGCGGTGGGAATCACGCTCTCCCCCAACCAGGCGGAGCTCGCCCGCCGGCGCGTCGCGAAGGCGGGCCTCGAGGACCGCGTGGAGATCCGCCTGTGCGACTACCGCGACCTCTCCGGGGGCGAGCGCGAGCGCTTCGACGCGATCGCTTCGATCGGCATGGTCGAGCACGTCGGCGCGAGCAAAATCGACGAGTACGCCGCGCAGCTCGCCGGCCTGCTGGAGCCCGGCGGGCCGCCTGCTCAACCACGGCATCGCGCGCCTGCGCCACGGCGACCCCGAGGCCGGCGCCTTCTCCGAGCGCTACGTCTTCCCCGACGCGGCCCCGCTGCACGTCTCCCGCGTCCTGGGCGCACTCGAGCGCGCCGGGATCGAGCCGACGCACGTGGAGGGCCTGCGCCAGGACTACGTGGACACGCTGAGCGAGTGGATCGCGCGGCTGGACGCCAACCTTGAGGAGGCCGAGCGCCTGGCGGGCGGCGAGCGCGTCAGGGTCTGGCGCCTCTACCTGCGCGCGGCGCGCAACGGCTTTGCCACCGGCTTCACCTCGATCTTTCAGGTGCTCGGCCGGCGATCCTGAGCGCGTCAGACAAGACTTGCCATCACGTGCTTCACGACGGTGTAGTCCTCCAGCGAGTACACGCTGAGGTCCTTGCCGTAGCCGGACTCCTTGAACCCGCCGTGAGGCATCTCCGAGACGAGCGGGATGTGGTCGTTGATCCACACGCAGCCGAAGCGCAGCGCGCGTGAGACACGTAGGGCGCGGCCGACGTCGCGCGTCCACACCGAGGAGGCGAGGCCGTAGCGGGTGGCGTTGGCCCAGGCGATCGCCTGCTCCTCGTCGGAGAAGCGCTGCACGGTGATCACCGGGCCGAAGATCTCGCGCTGAATCAGCTCGTCGTCCTGCGTGGGGCCGGCGATCACCGTGGGCTCCAGGTAGAAGCCGGGGCGCTCGGGGGCCCCGCCGCCGGTCACCACCTCGGCGTGCGCGGGGCGGCGGTCGAGGAAGCCCTGCACGCGCTCGCGCTGGCGGGCGGAGTTGAGCGGGCCGAGCGTCGTGTCAGAGGCCAGGGTGTCGCCGATCACGAGGCCTTTGGCCTGCTCGGCGAGGCCGGCGACAATATCGTCGTAGACACCGTCGGCGGCCAGCACGCGCGTGGCGGCGGTGCAGTCCTGGCCGGCGTTGTAGTAACCGGTACCGGCGATCGTCTCCATCGCCGACTCCATCGCGACGTCGTCGAACACGAGCACCGGGGCCTTGCCACCGAGCTCCAGGTGAACGCGCTTGAGCGTGTCGGCGGCGGTGCGCGCGATGTGCTTGCCGGTGTCGACCGACCCGGTGAGCGAAACCATGTCCACGTCGGGGTGTGAAATCACCGCCTGACCGGTCGGGTCGCCGCGGCCGGTTACCACATTCAGCACGCCCTTCGGCAGGATCTCCGCGGCCAGCTCCGCCAGGCGGAGAGTGGTGACCGGGGTGGTCTCCGCCGGCTTCAGGACGATCGTGCAGCCGGCCGCCAGGGCAGGGCCGATCTTCCAGATCGCCATCATCAGGGGATAGTTCCATGGGGTGATCTGGCCGACCACGCCGACCGCTTCGCGGCGCACGAACGAGGTGTAACCCTCCATGTACTCGCCCGCGGCGCGGCCCTCCAGGCAGCGGGCGGCGCCGGCGAAAAAGCGGAGGTTGTCGGCCATCACCGGCAGCTCGTCGTTGGTGACCGCTGCGATCGGCTTGCCGGCGTTCAACGCCTCCAGGCGGGCGATCTCCTCGGCGTGGTCCTCGATCGTGTCGGCGAGCCCGAGCAGCGCGGCCGCCCGTTCGGCGGGCGTCGCCTGCGACCAGCCGGGGAACGCAGCGCGGGCGGCGCGCACCGCGCGATCGACGTCCTGGGCGGTGGAGTTGTGGGCGCGTGCCAGCTCCTCACCGGTCGCTGGGTTGAGGATCGCTTCGGTGTCGCCGTCGGAGGGGGTGCGCTCACCGTCGATGAAGTTGCTCAGGGTCTCGATCTGAGTGGCCATCTGACTCTCCTCGGTTCGCGGGACTCAAAAGGGCACAAAAAAAGGGGGAGGGGGAGGGGTATGAACTTTTTTTCATCCGATAGCAATTGCGCACACCTTCTAAATTTTTCATACATACCCCGCTCCCGCCCTCTCGCCGCCCGGGGCGACGGTGACACCAAGCGCCTGCGCCACCGCGGGGTGCGTGATCTGGCCGTCGCGCACGTTCAGCCCGAGACGCAAACCGGGGTCTCGTTCCAGGGCCTCGTCGATGCCGTTGTCGGCGAGCGCGAGGACGTAGGGCAGCGTGGCGTTGGTGAGCGCGTACGTCGAGGTGATCGGCACGGCGCCCGGCATGTTGGCGACGCAGTAGTGGGTGATCCCGTCCACCTCGAACGTCGGGTCGGAGTGGGTGGTGGGGTGCGAGGTCTCAAAGCAGCCGCCCTGGTCGATCGAGACGTCGACCAGCACGGCGTGACGGCGCATCAGGCTGAGCTGCTCGCGGTTGATCACGTGCGGGGCGCGGCCGCCGTGGATCAGCACCGCGCCGATCACGAGGTCGGCCGCGGGCAGCATCTGCTCGATCGCGAGCGTCGAGGAGTACACGGTGGACGCCCTCCCCCCGAAAGCCACTTCCAGCTCGCGCAGGCGGTCGATCGAGCGGTCGAAGACGAACACGTCAGCCTGCATCCCGATCGCGATGACCGCGGCGTTCATCCCCACCACGCCACCGCCGATCACGAGCACGGTGGCGGCCGCCACGCCGGGGACGCCGCCGAGCAGGATGCCGCGGCCGCCGAGCGGCTTCTCGAGCATGAAGGCACCGGCCTGCGTGGCGAGCTTGCCGGCGACCTCGCTCATCGGCGCCAGCAGGGGCAGGTTGCCGCGCGCGTCCTCGACCGTCTCGTACGCGATGCACGTGGCGCCCGAGGCCTGCAGGCCACGCGTCAGGCTCGGCTCGGCCGCGAGGTGCAAGTAGGTGAACAGCGTCTGCCCCTCGCGCAGCAGCGCGACCTCGCCCGGCTGCGGCTCCTTCACCTTCAGCACCAGCTCGGCCTCGTCGAACACCGCGCGCGCGTCGGGGAGGATGCGGGCGCCCTGCGCGACGAAGTCCGCATCGGCGAGCGCGCTGCCCTCGCCGGCGCCGGCCTGCACGACCACCTCGTGGCCGCGCGCGCTCAGCTCGCGCACGCCCGCGGGGGTCAGCGCCACGCGGTACTCGTCGAGCTTGATCTCGCTGGGGACTCCGATCCTCATCGCCGTGACCTCCTGTCATCGTCGGAATCGCAGTAAACAGCCCCCTCCCACGACCCCCCTTGTGGGGGTCCCCCTCCAAATAAACCCCCTCTTCACCGGCCAACTCCCTACCCCGCAGCGCCAGCCAAAACTCGATCCGATCGCGCGCCGTGGAGAAGTCGCGGCCCGTCAGCTGCTCCACGCGGCGGATGCGGTAGCGCAGCGTGTGGCGGTGGCAGTACAGCGCGTTGGCGGCCTTCTCCCAGTGGCCGTTGTGCTCGATGAACACGTCCAGCGAGCGCAGCAGCTCGTCGCCGTACTCGCCCTCGCCCGTCTCGACCGGGCCGAGCACGCCGCGGCAGTAGGTCAGCAGCGCGTCGTCGTCCTGCAGGGAGAGCAGCAGCTGGAAGGCGCCGAGGTCGGCGTAGGAGGCGACCACCTCCGCGCCGTTGCCGTTCTGCAGGCGCATCGCCTCCAGCGCGCAGCGCGCCTCGTGGAAGCTGAGGCGCAGCGACTGCGTCGGGGCCACGCGGCTGGCGCTCGCGCGCACCTCGCCCCCCAGGCGGGCGGTGAGGTCGGTGCGGATCCGCCGCGCCAGCGCGATCGGGTCGAGCTCGCCGGGGGCGCGGTGCTCGGAGGAGTGGGGGCCGTCTGCCGGCGGGCGGCCCGCCGTCGACCACCGCGCACAGCAGGCCGGCGCGAATCGCCACCAGGCTGCCCAGCCGGCCGCCGCCTACGCCCGCGCCGTTTTTCTCGAGCCCACCCGCCCGCTCGCCAAGCAGGTCCTCGCGCGCCAGGATCCGTTCGACCAGGGGGGCGGCCACGGCGGGGTCGGGCGGCGCGAACGCCAGCACCGCCGCGCGCTCGCCGATCCCGAAGGGGCGCAGCCGCGCCTGCAGCTCCTCGGGGTAGAGGCGTCCTGTCAGCGCCTCCGCGAGCACGTCGCCCGCCATGCTGCGCTGCAGCATTTCGTAGCGCTCGTCGAGCAGCTGCGCGAACACGCGCTCGGTGATCGCGATGAACGGCAGCTCGTACGGCACCTCGAACAGCGGGAAGTCGCGTTTGCGCGCCTCGTCGGCGAGCGTGGGCGGCAGGCGCTTGTGCGCAAAGCCGGTGCCAAAGCCGAGGCCGCCGATCTCGTGCTCTGCCAGGCGCGCGATCAGCTCGCGCTGGGCCTTGGCACTTTGCAGCTGCAGCCCGGTCGTCAGCAGCAGCTCGCCCCCGCGCAGCCACGGGGTCGGGTCCGGCAGCTCGGTCGAGTGCACCCAGCGGACGTGCCCCTGTGCCGCCTGCTCGCCGCTGACGAGCGTCAGGCCGAGCTCGGCGACGAGGCCCTCGACGGTCAGCATCGTGCCCCTACCGCCTCCCGATCCGCTCCCACGCCTCGCTCAACACGGGGCGCAGGATCGCCTCGATCTCCGCGAACTGCTCGCGGTCGGCGATCAGCGGCGGCGAGAGCTGCACGATCGGCTCGCCGCGGTCGTCGGTGCGGCAGATCAGCCCGCGGCGGTACAGCTCGCCGGAGAGGAAGCCGCGCAGCAGGTACTCCGACTCCTCGTCGTCTGAACATCTGCTTGGTGTCCCTGTCCTTCACCAGCTCGATCGCGTGGAAGTAGCCGGCGCCGCGCACGTCGCCGACGATCGGCAGGTCGCGCAGGCTGTCGAGCATCGCGCGGAACTCACCCTCGCGTGAGCGCACGTGCTCGCACAGGCGCTCGCGCTCGATCACGTCGATGTTCGCCAGCGCCACCGCGCACGACATCGGGTGCCCGCCGAAGGTGAAGCCGTGGTTGAAGATCGCGTCGCCGTGCAGAAACGGCTCGATCACACGGTCGGAGGCGATCACCGCGCCGAGCGGCGCGTACGCCGAGGTGATGCCCTTCGCGGTCGTGATCATGTCGGGCGCGTAGCCGAAGCGCTCGCACCCGAACCAGTAGCCGAGGCGCCCCCACGAGCAGATCACCTCGTCGGAGATCAGCAGCACGCCGTGGCGGTCGCAGATCTCGCGCACGCGCTGGAAGTAGCCCTCCTGCGGGACGAAGCAGCCGCCGCCGTTCTGCACCGGCTCGAGGATCACCGCCGCGACGGTGTTCGGGCCCTCGAACAGGATCGCCTCCTCGATCGCCTCCGCCGCCCACAGCGGGTCGCGGTCCTCTTTCCAGCGGTAGGAGTTGGTGTTGGCGACGTGGTGGCCCCCCGGCGTCAGCGGCTCGAACGGCTCGCGCAGCGGCGGCAGACCGGTCGCGGTCAGCGCGCCCATCGAGGTGCCGTGGTAGGCGAGGTTGCGGGAGACGATCTTGTGCCTGCGGGGCTCGCCGCGGGCGGCGTGGTAGGCCTTCGCCAGCTTCCACGCGCTCTCCACCGCCTCCGAGCCGCCGGAGGTGAAGAACACGCGGTTGAGGTCCCCGGGCGCGAGGCTCGCGATCCGCGCCGCCAGCTCGATCGAGCGCGGGTGGGCGTAGCTCCAGTTGGTGTAGAAGCCCAGCTCCTTCGCCTGGCGCGCGGCGGCCTCCCCCAGCTCGGCGCGGCCGTGGCCGATGTTCACGCAGTACAGCGCGATGAGCCCGTCGAGGTAGCGCTTGCCGTGCTGGTCGTACACGTAGCAGCCCTCGCCTCGCACGATCACCGGCACCTCGTGCTCGGCGTAGGAGCCCATCCGCGTGAAGTGCATCCACAGGTGGCGCTTGGCCAGCTCCTGGAGGTCGCCTCCGCCGGTCGCGGCGTGGCCGTCGCCAGCGGCGGGGCCGGTCTCGGAAGTGGCAGGCGGCGGGACGGACGTGGTTGCCGTGATCGGATCGCTCAGGTGCGTGGCCATCTGCTGTCTCCTCGTCTCCTCTGTCGGAACTCCATGCCGTACAGATAGACACTTAGCACAACCGTACTCCGCGCTCAGGCATGTATCAATGCGCCACTAGTTCAAGACCTCCAGCCTTCGTTGTACGAGATGTATAAGCACAAAGGGAAACTTTGGGGATCGCGCCCATTGTCGCTCGCCCGGAGGGGTCGTAGCGTTTGCCACGAGGCCTAACCGCCCACCCCCTTTTTTTGGGTGGACCGTCCATCGTTCGAAGCGGAGGAGATGAGATGGCAACTGCAAGCGTCGCGGAATCCGGTGCACCCGATCCATCGGGGGTGATGGACAAGGGCCTGAAGAAAAACGCGATCGGCTACCTCTCCAACATCGTGATCGGCGTCGCCTCGACCGCGCCGGCCTACTCGCTGGCCGGCGACGCTGGGGTTCATCGTCGCGGTGAAGGGAGTCGGCGTGCACGCGCCCGCGGTGATGCTGGTCGCGTTCATCCCGATGCTGCTGGTCGCCGCGGCCTACAAATACTTCAACCGCGCCGACCCCGACGCGGGCACGACGTTCGCCTGGGTGACGCGCGCGTTCGGCCCGATCACGGGCTGGATGAACGGCTGGGCGATCTTCCTCTCCGACGTGATCGTGATGGCCTCGCTGTCGGCGATCGCGGCGATCTACACCTTCAAGCTCTTCGGCTTCACCGAACTCGGGGAATCGAAAGCGGCGATCATCATCGCCGCCGTGCTGTGGATCGCGATCATGACCTGGATCTGCTACCGCGGCATCGAGCTCTCCGCGCGCATCCAGCAGTTCCTGCTCAGCGCCGAGATCTTCATCCTCGGGCTGTTCGCGGTGGTCGCGTTCGTCAAGGTCTACGGCAGCCACCCCCCGGCCGGCTCGATCAAGCCCTCACTCGACTGGATCAACCCGTTCGCGATGAGCTTCGGCGACCTCGTCATCGCGCTGCTGCTGGCGGTCTTCATCTACTGGGGCTGGGACTCGGGGGTGGCCGTCAACGAGGAGTCCGAAGACCCGGCCGAGGGTCCCGGCAAGGCCGCGGTCATGTCGACGATCCTGCTCGTGCTGGTCTACGTGATCGTCACCACCGCGGCGGTGTCCTTCCACGGGGTGGGCTTCCTCACCAACGAAGCCAACCAGGAAGACGTCCTCAACGCGCTCGGCGGAGGCGTGCTCGGGAGCGGCCTCGACAAGCTGCTGATCATCGCGGTGCTCACGTCGGCGTCGGCCTCGACGCAGACGACGATCCTGCCGACCGCCCGCACCACCCTCTCGATGGCGCACTGGAAAGCCGTCACCAGCCTGCTCTCGCGTGTGCACAAACGGTATTTGACCCCAACCGTCTCGACGCTCGGCTTCGGCGCGCTCTCGATCGTCGTCACGGTCACCCTGCTGCTGCTCTCCAACAGCGTGCTCGAAGACTCGATCGTCGCGATCGGCTTCCCGATCTGCTTCTACTACGGCTTCACCGGCGTCGCCTGCGGTTGGTACTACCGCCGCGACCTGATGGAAAGCGCGCGCAACTTCCTGCTGCTCGGCCTCGGCCCGCTGATCGGCGGTCTGATGCTGTTCGGGATCGGGGTGAAGGCGGCGATCTACTACGGCCACGCGGAAAACGTCTCCTCCAAGCCGATCCTCGGCATCACCCTGCCGCTGTGGTTCGGCATCGGCGGCATGATCCTAGGCGCCGTCATCATGCTCATCTCGCGGCCCTACTTCAAAGAGTACTTCTCGCGCAAAACCGAAACGGCGCCGCCGGGGCTGCTCCACCAGCCGCCGCCCACCGGGCCGGTTCCCGGGCGCGTGGAATTCTGAGGTTCTCACAGCTGCCCTGGGGGCAGAAGGAGCGGGCGCCGGCGTGCAGGCCGCGTCCGCTCGTCATTTCTTCGCATCACGCGGCCTCGGTCCGATCGCGGGTGAGAACACTGAGGCGGTGTAGATGTAAAGCCCACAGGTGAGCCTACGTACGGCGGTGGCTACATGACCTCAAGTGCACTGGTCGCCCCACGGCGCCTCACGCCCACAGCGCCGCGACCGGTACCGCCCAGATGCCGCGCGCGAGCGGGACGGTCTGGTGCGTTGTGCACAGCACCAGCCCGGCCACCCACCGCTCGCCCGCCAGCTCCCTGAATTTGTGAAGCCCGCGCAGGTCGCCGCGCCGGATGGTGGAGCCGGCCTTGATCTCGATCGCCACCGTTTGGCCGGCACGGTTTTCCAGCACCACGTCCACCTCCTCCCCATGCGGGCCGCGCCAGTGACGCATGGCCGGTGCGGTGGGGGTGTGGGGCAGCAGGCGCGCCAGCTCCATCGCCACAAACGACTCGTACGCGCGACCGCTGAGCATGTCATCGCAGGCGACGCGCGCAGCGTCTGCCCCCAGCAGGTGGATGAGCAAGCCGCTGTCCTCGACGAACAGGCGCGGCGTGCGCACCGCCCGCGCCGCCAGGCCGGGAGCCCACGCCGGCACGCTCACCACCAGATGGAGCAACTCCAGCAGGCGCACATACGTACGCACCGTCTTCTCGTCCGCCGCCAGCGCCCGCGCGATCGGTCGCAGGGCGACCGTGGAGCCCGAACCGGCAGCGAGATGCGCCAGCAGCGCCGGCAGCAGATCGGGTCGCCTGACGTCCACCAGGTCGGGCACGTCACGCGCCACCAGAGCGGCCAGGTAATCCTCGAACCACGCGCCGCGGCGGCGCTCCGAGCGCGCCAGCACCGGCGGGAACCCACCGGCGGCGATGCGCTGAGCGTGCGCCGCTCGCCCCACCTCCTCCGCCTCCACATAGGGCGCCCCGGCGCCCCCCCAGATCTCGTCCAGCCACGCCGGTACCGGCCGGCGTGCGATCTCGGCCTGCGTGAAGGGACGCAGCGGCACCCGCTCCACGCGCCCGGCGAGCGAGTCGCCGACCCGGGGGGCCAGCAGCAGGTTGGCCGACCCGCTCACCAGAAAGCAACCCGGACGGACGTCACGATCGACGACGCTCTTCAGCGCCAGCACCAGCTCCGGCACGCGCTGCAACTCATCGATGAACACCCGCTCGCCGAGACCCGCAAGGAACCCCGCGGGATCGTCGGCCGCACTCCGTCGCGTGTTGGCGTCATCGAGCGTAACCACCCCCATGCCCCGCTCCGCGGCAATCTTCGTGCAGAGCGTCGACTTGCCGGCCTGGCGCGGTCCTTCGACCGCCACGATGCGCGTGTCGGCAAGCGCCTCCGCCACCCGCGCCTCCGCGTGCCGGGGAATCTCGTGCTCGGACAAAGCAGCATTACTATAGCGGATAATCAGGAATAGAAACCCGGACGATGCGGATTATAAATCCGGCGAATCCGGAATAGGCTGGTATCTTGCGGGCGCCTACCCTTTCTTGCGCTTCCCATGCTTGTGCTTGGTGCGCTTGCGCGCCCTCTGCTTATGCTTGGGGCAGCCGGTGACTGCGATCTTGGTCGTCTGGTGGAAGGTAGCGCCATTTTGGGCGATGAATTCGGTTGGTATCGTGAGGTTCTTGGCGGTGCAAAGGTTCCCGGTGGTGGTCAGCGCTGAGTAGGGGCCCTCGGGGAGATTCAGTTCGAAGCTCGTAACGGGCTGGTCGGGGACAGTCTTGAACGTACTCGACGTGACACCGGCTTTGCTGATGAACGTGTCGCCGACGAGATCGATCGTGACGCCGTAGCCCTGCAGGACGACAATCAGGTTCGGGAATGCTTCGCCGCCGTTTGAGACGAAGTACGCCGGGCCTTCAAGCGGGACGGGGACCAGCGGGGTGATCGCCTTCCCGTGGCCGACGATCGACGCGGCCGGGCACCCAGCGGGGTTGGCGTTGAACTGCACAGCGGTACACGCTTTTTGCAGCGTCGTCAAGCGCGATGGCAGCCGCTTGGGGAGTTCGACTTTGACCTCCTTGATGTTCGCTTGGCTGCCGAACGGTGCGTTGGGGTAGGTCAGCTTCGCGGTCAGGCTCGCTCCCTGTGTCCGGCTCGTTTTGGCGGACGTCGAGACCGTGAATTTTGGTTCGAACTTCAGCGCGGCGCAGTTGGTGACCTGAAACGGCGTGGAGATCGTGCTCGAGTCGCCTTCGCTGAGCAGCACCGTGCCCGTGAGCGACATCTTGGAGCAGTTGGTCGGGTTGAACTGGAAATCCCCGCGCGTGGTCGTGGCGTTGACATGCTGAATTTCCAAGGGGATCCCTTCGATGCTCGTCGGGATCGAGTCCGGTGAGCCGGGCGGGTCCGTGGTGATCGTGATCGCGCTGGTAATCGGGTCCAGTTCGATCTTGCCCCGCACCACCACGCAATCGCACGCCGGATGGTTGCTCTTTGTGTTCGCCAGGTCGAACGGGCCGGCCTTCGCGGGCACCTCAAACGTCAGACCGAACGGCGCGCACCCGGCCGTGCCGACCGTGCACCCACCCGAGCCGTTGTAGGGGCCGGTGAGATAGAACTTCCCGCCGGTGACCGTGAACGGCTGGTTGCCGACACCAACGCCGATCGTCGCTTCGCCGACCTTGCTGTTTTCCCCACACAACCCTTCATTGGCGCGCGGTTCCGGGCACAGTTCGACACCCGACAGCACGCCCGACAGGCCGGGCGGTAGTTTCGCTTCGACGGACTTCAGGTTCTGTTCGCCGTCTTTACGGTTCAACGTCACCGTCAACGGCGAGAACGCACCCGCCTGAATGTTCGTCGCACCCGCCGACACAGTCGGGTTGAACGGCAGGGTCGCGCCCGGGCACGGGCCGCCGCCGGGGCCGTGTTCGATCTTGAACGACGATTCCGCGGTCACGGGACCGTTCCCGTCCCATGGCGTGAACACCGCGGTCGTCGTGTAGGTCCCGCACCGCGTCGGGGTCGCCAGCGGCGCGCGTTCGCCGCCGAAGAAGTGCAGTTCGAGGTTTTCAAACGGCACGTCGGGGGTGTTCTTGAACGTCGCGACGATCTGCCCCGTCTGCGGGTTCAACGACACTTCGCCCGCGAGCTTGATCAAGGTCCCCGAAAAGGGGTCTTCCGCGACGATATACATCGCTACCAAGCTCCCGAACGGGTTCGCGTCCTGGCTGGCCAAATATACCGAGCCTTCCAGTTCGTGTTCCAGCAGCGGCGTCTTGATCTTCACAGTGCCGACCTTCGAACCATCCGGACAGAAGTTGGACCCCGGTGCGAGTGGGCTCGCGAGTTCCGGCGTGAAGGTGTTCCACTTCACGCCCGGTTCGTCTTCGGCGTTCAGTTCTTCCTGGCCCTTATAGCCGATCTGATCGCGTGGGCTGCCGAGCGCACCCGCTGCGAGCGCTGCCGGTTCGGAGGTGCATGCTTCAAGGCCGTTGCCACCCGACGGGTTGATTGCGACGCCCTGGGGCAGCGTCACCGTCGTGTCGCGCAGCGCCGACTCCGCCAGGCCGTTGGGGTTGAACGCGGCGTTCTGCGGGACGTGGACGTTCACCGTCAGCCCCGAGGACGTGCTGGTGTTGCTGCTGTCCGCCGCGACGCTGATTTCCGGCGGGAACTTGAGCTTTGAGCAGCCCGTCAGCGAGACGGGCGTGCCTGCGGCGTTGTGCGTGACCGTACTCTTCGTCGCCCAGTTGCCCGGTTCCGCCCACGACTCGGCTTCCATCGTCGAGCGCAGGGGGCCGTGGCAGCCGGTCGGCATCGTCAGGAACGGTTTGCGGTTGGCCAGTTCCCTTTCGAATTCATCGTGGCTAGTAGACGACAAGTCGTCTACTTGGCACCCCTCGCTGTATTTACCGCTTCCTGGCGTCACCTGCACGCAGTTGGCAAGAACGCCGGAGATCACCAGCCTGCTCTTGATGACGGGCGCCTGCGTCGGCGCATCCGTCACCGTCGCCTGCACGGGGTAGTCTCCGCCGGCGGCCACCCCGTTGTTGATATACAGGTCGGGGTAGAAGAAATTGGTGCCGAGCTGCAAAGCTACGCCGCGTGGGGCCACCATGGCGAAGATGTTGCTCGAGAGGCTTTCTTGAATAACCTGGTTATCTGACCAGTTCAGTTTCAGAAAGCCCACGAGCGCTTCGGGTGGACAGCCCGAAAAAGGAGAACGCAGTTCTTCTCCGGTGCACTTCTTGGAGGTCGCATTGGGGTCACCGACGAAGCCGGGAGGCAGATCGAACGTGGCATCCTTCAAGACGCCGTCGGGCAGGCGAATGTACGGTGAGTCAGCGTTCGATTCTTGGCGCTCGAAGTGCGAGTTCAGTTCGAAGCTGTCGACGAACTGGTAAGGGTGCGAGCCCGCCTGCGTGTCGGGCGTGCCATTTTCGTTGAGGAAGCTGATTTCATAGCTCTTGATGCCGAAGCCTTCGCTCTGCGTCGCGAGCATACCGCTGCCCTCCCCCGCGCCGTTGGCGTTCGTCGCGACGAGGCGGAAATGGTAGAGTTCGCCGGCCACGAGGCCTTCGAGCTGCGCAGAGACCGCCACCGGACCGCTTCCCGCTCCGATCTCGCCAGGCGTCTGCTGGCAGAGCACACTGTGGTTATAGGGCCCGTTGCCGAATTCGTCGGTGAGGCCGTATTCGAACTTGCATTCGCTGACAGCGCCGCCGCGCGGATCGACCATACCGCTCAGGCTCGCGGCTTCCTTGGTCACCCCCGCCGGTTCGCCGGCTGTCACGGCCGGGGCGTCGCTGCCGAACACGTAGACCTTGCCTTCGCCCGGGTTGCCTTCGCCGGGGTTTGAGACGTAGATCTCCCCGCTCGCGCCGTCCACGGCGATCCCGCCCTCGCCCGAAGTCCCCGAAAGCTCAAACGAGCCGAAGCGCGCGACGAGCGTGCCAACGGCTAGTCTTTCTGATTCTCCCGAGGTGTGCACTTCGGTGCTGTTGCGGTTCATCGCACCCGTGTCCCACTCGGCCACGGAGGACTGATCGTCCGCGTAAAGGTGGCCGGTTGCGGGGTCGACGGCCACCGCGACGTCGCCCGCTCCTTTGCTGCTGTCCACGCTACCGAGCGGGGAAAGCTTCTGCCCGAACTTGACCGTACACGAGCACGACGGTTCGTAGATCTGGTAGTCATCGCCCGTAGCGGACACGGCGAAGCCGTGAACCTGAAGATCACCTGTTTCGGGCAAGCCCCAAGTGTTCGGACCGAAGTTCTCACTATCCCACTCCGGGCGAGCGGTGAGATGATTCACGGCCGCGTCATCGAATTCGTCGATCAGCAGTACGTGGCCTGTTCCACTATGGCCATTTTCCTGGGTCATGCCGAATCCGATCACGTCGACGTGCACGGTGCCGCTCCCGTCGACGCCCAGCCCCAGCAGTTCGCCTACGGCGGAGCCGGTGGATGGTGGGAAGCCGCCGATCTGGCTCAGGTAGCTGCCTCCGGGACTGAGCTTGTCGATCACGCCGTGGCCGGAATCCATCACGTACAGGTCGCCGGCCGAGGGGTCGAATTCTTCACAGGCCTTGCCGGTTAGCGCCGGGGTGTGCTGCACGCAAGCGTTATCAACCGCGATCGCCCCGGGGCTGCCATACAGCGAGGGGAACGAGAACGATTCAGCCGGTTTGCCCGATTGCGCCGGGATGCCTGTGAGCTGTCCATTAGCGCCCCAGGTTGTGATCGATACGCCGGCGGCGGTGAACTTGGAGACTGTGCCGGTGCCGATATCGGCCACGTATACGTCGCCAGTGGATTCTTCCACCGCGATCCCGTTCGGGTTGGTGAACGAGCCGAATTCCCCGATCTTGGGGTGAGGTTCAGCCGCCGCGAGCGCCGGGGAGGCTGAGAAGGCGAGGGTGGCTAGAATGAGTGTGAATGCAAGTGCCAGAGGTTTGACCGCTGTCGCTCGTCCGAGAGAGGCTGGTTTTGTGGACTTGGTGGTTCTCATTACTTGCCCCTCCGGTTGTTGGTGGCTCTCTTTGCCTTTGTTTTCTTCTTCTTGGGTCTTTTGATGCACTTACCCTTCTTGTTCTTCACCAGGCCCTGCTTGCACTTCACGGTCTTCTTTGTAACCTTCTTGACGACCGACGGCGGAGGTGGGGCGAGGTTCCCGAGGCCGGAGAACGTCTGGCTCGCTGGCGCCCCGTAGATCGAGGGCTGTGGCGGGACCGGCGTGCGGCAGGCGTCGGCGGTCGTGCACGCCGGTGGGGAGGCCGTTTCCGGGAAGCCTCCGTCGACGCGCGCGTCGTAGATGACGATCTGTCCTTCCTGGTTGTCCTGCGGCACGAGCTCTTGGGTTGACCTGAAGAACACGTCGTTTCCGCTTTCGCTCACGTCCTCGAGGATCGCTCCGGAGGAGCTCGTGCCGCTCGAGATCAGGTACACGTGGCCGCCCTCGTACTCGTAGACATCCTGCACGCCGTTCGTATCGGAGGGCACGAGCGCTTCGGGCGTTTCGAAGAACACCTGGCCGGCGTCCGAGAGCAGGTGCCGACTGCCGAAGACTCCGAGATTCCTTCCCGGAAACGGCACCACACCGCCGTCTTCGATCGCAGGTTCGCCCGTGGGGTTGCACGAGGCGCAGGCGAGCTGCCCTGTGGCGGCGCTGTACAGGAAGAGCTCATTGACGGCCAAACTCACGTTCGTCGGCTGGACGACGTCATAATCGGTCAGGCTCTTTTTCGATTCGAACGCGAGCCATTTGCCGTCGGGCGAGGTCTGCTCGTTTCCGGACCGCCCGTTGTTGGAGACGCCGGTGGCGATGAACGTCGTCTTTTCGCCGTTCCACAGATACAGGTTTTCCTTCCCGGCTTCCGCGCCTTCGACGACGGTCTTGCCTTCGCTGTTCGTGAATTCCCTCGTGTTGGACGCCAGCACGCCCTCGGCGACGAAGTAGACGTAGGAGCTGTCATGAGCGCCGAGCGGCGTGACGCGCTGCACATCGGCGTGCTCACCCGCCGCGGCGACCGTGAGGTCGCTCAATTCGCATTTGCTCGCGCCTTCGGGAAGAACGCACTCGTACAGGTCAGGTTCATTGGATTCCGCGGTCGAGCCGGCCGTGAGCTTGCTTTCGTCGAGGAAGAAGACCTTCGAACCATCGGAGGTCGCGGCCTGCAAGGTGCCGCCACCGCTGGGGCCCGACCCACCCTGCTGTTCGTCGACCTGGACGGTGCGCTGCCCGCCGATGCGGTCGTAGAGGGCGCCGCCGTAGGTGAAGAGGACGTGCGAGCCGTCACTGGAGACCACACTTTCGTGTACGGGTTCACCCACTCGCGATCCGGGGACCGCCGTGCCGTCCGGCAGCACGCTCACCAGCCGCAGCGCGCCTTCATCCCATTCGTACAGGTTTTCCACGCCGTCCCGCGCACCTGCGGCCAGGGGCGAGGTCTCCGTGAAGATCACGTGGCTGAGATCGGCGGAGGCCCCCTGGAAGTGCGCGTCGGCCGGCGTCACGCCCGGCGGCGGGACGTTGACAAGCTGGTAAGCGCCGGTCGCGTTTTCGCGCACCAGCAGGTTTTCATAGCCCACCGGTTCGCCGCTCACGACCTGACGGCCTTCGGGGTTACACGATTCCGGGTTTTCTCCGATCGTGCCCGCGCGTGACCCTGCGCCAGCCTGCATCACCTCCTTGGTGAGCCGCTCTGAGTAGACGTACACGTGTTGCTTTTGAGCGCAGGCCACCCCGTCATAGGATTCGAGCGGCATGATGTCTTCCGCGATCCAGCCGCCTGCACCACGCGTCGCCACATATCGTTCGCCGGCGGTGGGCGCGCCCGGCCGCGGTTCCGCGACGGAGAGCGAGAGCGCTTCGCCATCCGCGGCGGCCGTGCTCGCGTAATCTTCAGTACTCTTCGCATCGAACTGGGACCCGCTCGTGACCGGCAGCGTCACGAGCTCGTAGGCGCGGCAGTCGGGCAACCTCCCGGAGAAGCCGCCGCGCAGCTGTTCGTTGGGACACGCCGCCTCCTCAGCGGACAGCGTGGTGAAGGTTTGGTCGGGTCCGGCGATCCCGCCCGGCGCCAGTTCGTTGGTCGCCACGACACGGTAGTGATAGGTGGTCCCGGGCGCGAGGCCGCTCGCAGCCGCCCACACCGCGTGCGATTCCAGTCCTTCACCGACGCTTCCTTCCGGGAACGGCGTCGCGCTGCCGTATTCGCTGGTAGGGCCGTATTCGAAGCGGTAGGTCGTCTGAATGCCCCCCGGGTTCACGAGCGCGCCGAGCTTCGCTTCGGAGACACCGACTTCGGCGGTGAGCTCCCTGCCGACCACGGGCGCGACGGGAGGCCCGAACACCCAGACGGTGTCTTTGAGGCCGTCAGTCACATATACACGCCCGTTCGCTTGATTCACCGCGACCATGGTGAAGAAGCGATCATCCACCCCGCCACCAGGCTCACCGAAATGGCCGGCCCCCACATCGGCGAGCTGCCTGCCTTCCGAGCTGTACTCGACGAGATGGGTACACCCGTCCGTGCCGATCTCGCCGCACGGGTCCGCGCTGTTGTCGACAAGCGCGAACACGTCCCCATGCCCGTCGAGTGCCACCGACCGCACGCCTTCACTCCTGATTTCAACGGGCTTGCCGTTCACTTCTACAGGCGCACCGCTGGAATCGAGCTCCACAATCCTATTGTTGCCGGAGTCGGCCACCCACAGGTTGCCGGAGGAATCGACCGCGACCGCGGTCGGTTCCTTGAGCGCACCGGCACCGGAGCCCGTGAACGTCTTCAGCAACGTGCCGCCCGGGCTGTACTCCAGCACCTCGTTTTCCGGCACGTTCGGCACGTACACGTTGCCGGCCGAGTCGACTGCAATCTGCGCGATCGTGAATAAGCCGAAGGACCCATTGTGTGAATCCGGCACTTCAAACGACGACAGCAACACGCCCGTATTGGGGTCGAAGACGAAGATCATCGTGGGCGTAGCCGGCGTGAAGAGGCCGATTGATTCCTGGCCGAGCACGTACACGTCGCCGTTCGTCGGATTCACCGCAACACCCGAGTAGTACCCAGACCCAAACGGGGACGGCGGCGAGAGCAAGCTGCCCGAAGGATCGAGCTTGACCACCGGCACGGAGGCAAACGCTTCCCCTACGAGACCCGACACGAACAGGTCTCCAGAGCCTCCCACAGCGACGCCAGCCGCGCGGAACTCGTTCGCGCTGAACTGTCCGTAGGAGACGAGCTTGGGAGGTTCGGCTTGGGCAACGGCGGCCGTGGAGAGCGCAAAGAGGCCGGCGAGCACACACAGCGCTATGAGAGAGCGGGCCACGAAGGGACCAGCGGCCAGGCCGCGCGCGGGCGCACCACTCCCTGGGGCACGGTGCGGGCCACGGAGCAGCGCGAAGCGACCGATCTTCGATGCGACGGCGGGTTTCGCGGTGTGCTCTGTGGATTGGTGAGTGGCCCCAGGGGATTGCACCCTCGGGCTCTCGCAGAACCGTACGTGAGCGTCTCCGTTCATACGGCTCCCACCGTCCGGTCGTTGGCACGTAGGACTCGCCAATGAGCGAAGAGCTCCCGCTGGCGTGCAAACACGCCCTCCAGAAACGCCCAGGCTCGCACGCGGCGGCCCTTCAGTCGCTTGTACTTCCGCATTGCCCAGCGCACCAGATACTTGTCGATGCTTCTGAGGGATTTGGCCAACATGGTCGGGTAGAACCGCCCGTAGTAGTTGACCCAGCCTCGCACGATGAGATTGATCTTTTGTGCGATCGCTGTTAAGGGTGTCCCGCTCCATAAGTGCAGCCTCCATCTCCGGATCGTTCGACGTATCCAAACCTGTGGTGCGACCACCATCCGCGGCCGAGGGGTGCACGAACCCCGAGACACCCACGACGGGATCTACTCCCTCGGCGGGGCTCATCACAGTGTCTCCTCCCCGCTGAGAGCAGCGACGCTGAGCCGTCGCTCGACTTCGTGGCCAAGCGCCGTGAGCTTCCACGCGTTCGGCTCACCGCTCTGGTGGCCACCGCCGGTGTTCACCGCGAGACCAAGGCGCTCCAGGCGCCGCAAAAGCTTCGATATCTGCCCTGGGTCCGCGACCCCCGCGCTGCTCGCGACCATGCGATTGCTCACCAACGGACGCTCTGCGATGCACTGCAGCACCAGCGCGGTGCGATACGTCAAACGCATCGGAAGATCCCCCAACGGGTCACGCTCCATTTGCGCGCCGTTCACACTGCCCCGAGCACACGGCACCCGAGAAGGCACAGGTGCCGGGCGCTGCTGCTCACGACGCGCCGCCCGCGCCCCCAAATACTGCAACGCGATCATCCCCATCAGCTCGTCCAGCAAGCCCGTCAACAGACGGCGATCACCGCTGCGCAACCGCGCGTAGATGACACCAAACGCGCCACCCACCAAGCCTTCCCCGGTCACCAACGTGCACTCCCGCCCGCGCGAGCCCTCCCGGCGCCCCTCATCCAACACCGCCGCAAGCCGCCCGAGAATCCGCTCACGACACTCCATCACCACCGGGCCCCCGTGCAATGCCTGCACCACACAGATCCGCGCCAACACAGGCTCGCTGTCCAGGAACGAGAGAATCGCCCACAGGCCCCCACGAACCCGCTCACGCCACCCCAGGCTCCGAAGACCCGAGGCCTCCAACTCCCGCTCGACCCGCTCGGTCGCCTCCTCCAGCAACGCCACCAGACACGCCTCACGGTTGCCGAACAGCTCATAGAACGTCCGCCGCGAAACCCGCGCACGCGTGGCGATCCCCTGCACCGAGGTCTGCTCATAACCAACCTCATCAATCACCGCCGCAGCCGCCGCCAACAACCGCGAACGCTGAATCTCCTCCACCTGCACCCGCGGCGTGCCCACCGCCGCCCTCAGGCGTGTCCGCCCACGCTGCGGGCGCCGCTCCACCGGCGTGGCCCGCTCCGCGGCGACACGCGCCACCGTCCTCGCGCCACCACGCACCGGGGCCGCCATCAGCACGCCTCCCACACGCGCGCGGGCCCCATCAAAGCCGCCCTGAGCCCAACCCCTGCGGGGACGAAGCAAAGACGGCGCGTTCGCGCCCGATGAGGTGTCTCGGCGGCTAGGCCGCTAGACGAAGAGAGAGAGAGAGAGAGAGATGCGACAGCGCCAAGCTGGCGCATCTAGCATCAGCCTTTCGGCCGCGCACGCACATCCCCATCATGAATCTCTCTCTAGAAACCACGCTCAAACAACTCCCTCATCGCTCTGATCCAGACCCTCTCCCACAACAACACACCCTGTGAGCGCTTGACGTCAACCACAAAGCGGCATGACCCCAACCAGACCCTATGTACCCGGCTCCCAACAGTGGGAGAACCGGACTCCTGACGCAGCGTAACGCACTGCAGCGCAACTGTCAAGCCCCCGGGGCATGGTGCCTTCGGCGCGAAAGTGGGCTCGTCAAATCCGCAGCCCGAGCACGACTGCCAGCGCCTCGTCCAGGGCTTCCAGCTCTTCGGGAGCGAGACGGCCCAAGCCGCCCTTCACGGTCTGCACGTCGAATACCCTCAGCTGGTCGGTCAGCACACGAGTGGGAACCCCGGAAACCTCGACCAGTGGACGGAATGTCGCCGGTGCCGCTCCGCGCGAGGTCGGCGCGATGAGCACCGTGCTGAGAGCGAGCAGCTCATCGGCCTGAATCACGACACCCGGCCTCGAGCCCCGTTGCTCATGACCACGCGCTCGACGTGGCGGTGGGATCCGAACTATCTCACCGCGATCCATCTCAGTCGGCAGGCCACTGCGGCATCAGCTCGTCCAACTCTCCACGCAGAGCCTCGAGCTCCGCACGGTCCACCGGGTCATGGGCGAGCCGGTGCGCCTCCTGACGCAACGCCATGCGCTGACGACGATGCGAGCGCGCCTCGGTTAGCGCTTGGCGAACCGCCTGCGAGTCGGTCATCCCCTCAGCCCGCATCACCCGGAGGGCAGCTTCGGAATCCTCATCGAGCCGGACATGAAGGGCACGAGCCACGCCCACAGCGTACTACAAATCGTCCTACGAATCTAACGTTCGATCGTGATGAACGTCGTGCCGACCAGGTCGATCGTGACACCGTAGCCCTGCAGCACCACGATCAGACTCGGCCACCCTTCCCCGCCATGGGACACGCAGTACGCCGGGCCTTCCAGCGGAACCGGGAGGATCGGCGTAGTCGCCTTGGCGTGCCCGATATTCGACGCCGCCGGACACCCCGCAGTGTTCCTTGACGACGATGTAGAGGTCGAGGAGGGAGTCGAACATGTTGTCGAAGGGGTCGCGACATAGATGTTGCCCGTCAGTTTTTCTGAGAGGACGCTGTCCGTAGGGCACCCACACGCCGCACGGCCGCGGTGGTCAGGTTGCCCACAGCGCCCGCAGTGGGATTGCCCAGGCACGTTCGCCGAACGGCAGTGTGTGAGCCCCTGCGTAGAGGATCGCTCCTCCCACCATGCGCTTGCCCACCCGTGCGCGCAGGTGGCGCAAGCCCGCGAAGTCCGCCGTGCGCACGGTGGCGCTCGCCTTGACCTCCACGCCCACGATGTCCCCCGAGGGACGTTCGACGACCACGTCGACCTCGCGATCGGCTTCTCGGTAGTGCCAGAACGTCAGGGGCTGCCCGAACCACGACGCCTGGCGCTCGAGCTCCGTCGCGACGAACGTCTCAAACAGGGCACCCGCAAAGCCGTCGTCATCGCGCACGCGAGAGACATCCGCTCCGACGAGAGCACCGAGCAGCCCGGTATCGGACACGTACAGCTTCGGAGCCTTCACCTGCCTGCTTCCCAGGTTCACATGCCACGGCCGGCGCACCCGGACGAGCAAGAGACGCTCGAGCACATCCAGGTGACTCTTCACGGTCTTCCCATCGATCCCCAGGTCGCGAGCGAGCGCGTCATAGCGCACAAGCCCACCGGAACGAGCCGCCAGCAGCCGCAACAACGTCCCCACCGATGAGGGGTCGCGCACTCGCGAGACATCCCCCACGTCCCGCTCGACAATCGAGTCCACGTAGCTCGAGAAGAACATCGATCGCGCCGCCTCGGGACGCTCACGCGCCTCGGGAAAGCCCCCCATCAGCATCATCTCCGCATACTCATGCCTACCCACGGGAGCATCCGTCACGACCGGAGGCTCACCCGCGAAGAGGCCCCTGAGGAACCCCTCACTGCGCCCCGCCAACTCACCCTGGGTGAGCGGCCACAGCGTGAGGTAGTCCACCCGCCCCGGCAGCGCGTCGCTCACGGTGGGAATGCGACGGAGGTTCGCCGACCCGGTGAGCAGGAACTGACCCGGGACGGTGTCCCGGTCCACCCGCGACTTGATCGCCAGCAGCAGCTCGGGCGCACGCTGAACCTCATCGATCACCGTCCTACGCCCGCGCGCCGCGATGAACCCCGCAGGATTGCCGGTGCTGGCGATGCTTCGTTCGATGAACTCCACGATGCCTCCTGCTAACTCGGAGTTTACGGCACTGCCAACTCGGGAGGAGCAGCAGCGGCTCCTCGACACCAGACAGGCAGGCGATCGATCGGCCTCGGCGTGTCACCAGCACCTTCATCCGTGATCTCGGCGTGACGCGCTACAATGACGCACATGGAGTTGGTGGGTATCCGCGAGATGCGCCAGAACCTCAGCCGCTACGCCCAGCGCGCACGATGCGGAGAGTCGTTCCTGATCACCGACCGCGGGCAGGAGATCGCACAGTTGTCCCCCGCCCCTGGGCGCGCTTCGGCGATTGACCGACTCGTCGCCGAACGAGGAGCGCGGCGCGGACAGGGCAACCTGCTCGACGCTCTGGAGGAGCTGCCCGAGCCGATTGCCGGCCCCCCCTCGAGCGCAGTGCTGGACGAGCTGCGCTCAGAGCGCCTGTAGCGGGCATGTCTGACTACCTCGATACATCGGCCTTCATCAAGCTCGTGCGTTCTGAGCCCGAGAGCCCCGCTCTGCGCCGCGAGCTCACCGGCCGCGAGCTGCTCAGCAGCGCCCTGTTGATCGTGGAGGGACGCCGCGCCGCGCGGCGCTACGGCGAGCTGGCGTCAAAGCGCGCTCGTGCTGCCCTGACCGCCATCACGATCATCGCGCTGGACGAGTCAGTTCTTGATGCCGCCGCCGCACTGAATCCACCCGAGCTGCGTTCACTGGACGCGCTGCACCTCGCCACCATCGTCAGCCTCGGCAAAGACATCGAGCGCGTGTACTGCTATGACACGCGCCTCACAGAGGCCGCCCAGGCTGTCGGCATCGAGGTCTCCCAACCCCACTGAGCAGCCGCGCGTCGAGCGTTTCAAGACGCCACCATGCCGCCGTCACCGCCGCCTGGACATCCACGAACAGGCCCCGCATGCGTATCGAAGCGGCGCTCAAACGACGTGCACTGCGATGTTCCGGCCGATCGCTGCGGCGATGCGGCGCAGATCATCAGGGTCGCTGGTGACGATCAGATCTTCGCGGGCGAGCGCGGTAACCACGACCGCGGCATCGACCAGGTCGCGACCGGCGCTCGCGGCAAGAGCCTCACCCACGGCGCGCGCTTGGGACTCCGTGAACGGCTCGATCCGGCAGCCGCGCACAAACCGCGAAAGCTGCGCCTGCCGACCACCCCGCCAAGCCTGACCCAACACGACCGTCGGCAATGTCGGGCGCACCTCGCGCTCGAGCAGCTCGCGGTGTAGCGACCACACGGGCTTTGAGTTGCGTTCGGCCGCGATCAATGCGCCCGCGTCGTACGTGACACCGTTCACGCCGCGCGATGCCGTTCGCGCCCACGACCGACCCCCACGGCATCAAGGGCCGCGGAAGCTGACGCCAGGTCCTCAGCGGAAAGCGCGCCCCGTTCGGCTTCCCACTCCGCGACCCCCACCAGACCATCCTCGACAGCCAACGCGTTGACCGACGCCTGGTTCAACCAAGCCGACAGACTGATCCCCCGGCGCTGGGCGGCCCGCCGAGCAGCCACAAGCACCGGCTCGTCGAGGGCGATAGACAGCTTCCGTACAGGCACACCGATATGGTAGCACCCGATTCCTACTCCGGGTCGATCTGCCACCACTGATCCACGTCACCGGCGTCGAGGTCATCGGCAACCACGCGCTTCGACCTCGGCACGGATCACCGTCACTTCTTCTTCTTTTGGTGGTGCTTCTTCTTGCGCTTGCTCTTCTTCTTGTGCGTCGTCTTCTTGGCCTTCCCGCAGCCGGTGGGGGCGATCTTGGTGTTCTGGTGCAGCACGACCCCGTTCTGCCCGACGAATTCGGTCGGCATCACGAGGCTGCTCCCGCAGAGGTTCTTTCCGTTGGCGGTGAGCGCGGAGAATGGTCCTTGGGGTAGCGTGAGTTCGAAGGTGCCGACGGGGACGTCGGGGATTGTCTTGAATGTGCTGCTGGTGATCCCTTGTTTGCTGATGAATGTCGAGCCGACGAGGTCGACTGTCGCGCCGTAGCCCTGTAGCACGATGATCAGGCTGGGGAATGCTTCCCCGCCGTGCGATACGAAGTACGCGGGGCCGCTCAGCGGTACCGGCAGTACGGGTGTGGTCGCAGTTGCGTGCCCGATGATCGACGCCGGCGGGCAGTTCGCGGGGTTCGCTTCGAACACGCTTGCCAGGCATGCTTTCTGGAGTGTCGGCAGCCGCGAGGGCAGCCCTGTCGGGAGTTCCACTTTGACTTTGGAGATGTTCGCGTCGTATGGGCCCGCGGGGTACCCGAGTTTCACGGTCAGACTCGCCCCGTTCGCCCTGGTGGTCGTTCCCGCCGTGGAGGCGGTGAGGGTCGGCTTGAACGCGAGGACCGCGCAGTTGGTCGCCTGGAATGGCACCGATAGTGCGGAGCTCGCGCCTTCGCTGCTCTGCAGGCTGCCGGTGATCGCGAGCTTGCTGCAGTTGGTTGGGTTGAACGTGAAGTTCTGGCGGTTGATCGTGACGTTGACGTGCTTGATCTGCAGGGGGATACCGTCGAGGATCTGCGGGATCGCATAGGACCCAGACGGATCCGTCGTGACCGTGAGCGCCGCTGTGGAAGGGTTGATTTCGATCTTCGCGCGGACGATCACGTTGCCGAGATGGAACGGTCCGGCGTTCGCGGGGTTGACGATCGACAGGCCATACGGCGCACCGTGGTAGGGGCCGGTGATGTAGACCTTGCCGCCGGTGACGCTGTAGGGGTTTCCTCCCAGGCCGACGCTGACGGTCGTTTCGCCGATCAGGCTTTCCGGGCCGCAGGCGCCCGCGTCGGCCTGCGCTTCCCCGCACAGCGCGACACCGGAAAGCGTGCCCAGTAGCCCGGGCGGCATGTGCAGTTCGATCGCCTTGAGGTTCTGGTTGCCGTCTTCGCGGCTCATCGTCATCGTGAACGGGCTGAACCCGCCCGCCTGGATGCTCGTCGTACCGGCCGTCAACGACGGGTCAAACGGCAGCGGGTTCGCACACGGCTTCTTTTCCGCACCGAAGACCCCAAGGACTTCGGGACCCGAGGTGATCCGGAATTCCGAGGAGGAGTCCACCGGCGGGTTACCCGACCACGGCGCGATCGACGCGGTCGAGGTGTAGCTGCCGCACAACGCCGGCGTCCCCAGCGGCGCGCGAGAGCCACCGAAGAAGTGCAGGATCAATTCTTCGAAGGGGAGCTGCGGGGTTTCCTTGAACGTCGCGACGAGCTGCCCCGTGACCAGGTTCGGCTGGACTTCGCCCCCTAGCTTCACGAGCACCCCCGAGACCGGGTCGTGGGCGACTATGTACATCGCGATCAACGAGCCAAACGGGTTCATCCCGCTTTCCCCGAACGGCGCGGGTGTCGCGAGGTATGCCGCGCCTTCCAGCGGGTTCGGCAACAACGGCGTATGGATCGTGACGGTCGCGACCTTCGAGGATTCCGGGCAGTTCGCGGGCTGCTTCGTTTCCAGGTCGATGCCCGTCACTTCGCCTTTTTCTTCCTGCGTTTCTTTCGCGGGTTCTCTACCGGTGAGCAGTGGGCACGCTTGCAGGCCGTCCGCCCCGGACGGGTTCAACCCGACACCCGGGGGTAGCGTTACGGTCGTGTCCTTGACCTGCGCGTCAGCCAGCCCCGTGGGGTTCAGGCTCGCTTCCTGTCCGACGTGCACGTCGACCGCCAACCCAGTCGGCGTGGCCGCGCTCTGGCCGTCCGGCGCGACCTTGATCTGTGGTTCGAAGCTCAACTGGTTACACCCGTCCAAACCAAAGGGTTCGCCGGCCTCGTTCGCGAACGTGTATCCCCGAGCAGTGAACTTTCCGATCGCTTCCCACGAGTCCCCTTCGACGCTTGTATGCAGCGGCCCTTCACAGGACGCCGGCATGATCAAAAACGGCTGCGGTTTTTCCTGCACTGAACACGACGTTTCCAAGTCCCTACCTTCACGTTCGAGCTTCATGTACTTCTGAATGCCACCGGCCGCTTCCGGCGCGAGGCATTGCCCACGCGAAGTGTCATGCCGCGCATCACCCGGCACACCCCACAACGTGACCTGGCTACCGATGAACGGCAGATAGCTCGGGATGTTCGGGACGCTCACGAGGACCGCATAGCCTTCGCCGGTGCGCACCGACGTATCGAGGATGACCGGCCCGAGCGGCGTCTCAAACCCGAACTTCGCGGGCTCACCCTGCGACGGTTCAACGTTAAACAACGGTGAAGTCGGCGCAAGAGGCACATAGGGAGGATACGCGAGGTTCGTGATGATCGGCGTCGCGACACCGATCGCCGTATCATCCGGGCAGTGCACCGTATTGGACTGGTGCAAGAACACCTTCAACGGGCACTGCGGCAACGGCGTCGGGTTACCCAACAGACCCGCCGGCAGGTTGAAATGCAGGTCCTTCGCCAACGCGACCGGCTGCACTTCCGGAAATATGCCGGCCGGTTCGTCGAAAATCCCACTGCCTTCTCCTTCATGGGATTGATAGACGGGTGCGGCCTTTGTGTTGAACGTCAACGTCGTCGTCAGCTGGAACGGGTGTGACCCCGCCTGCGTATCGGAAGCCCCGCCTTCTTCTTCGGGCGTGATTTCATAGTCTTCGACGCCGAACGGCGCCGGCGCTTCGCTGAGCGCGAGCGCACGACTCAACGCAAACGGCGGCGCACCGCCACCAGAGACGCTGACTTCGCTGACACCCGTCCCCGCGCCCGGTTCGGCCCTGACGGTGATCGCGATCATGAACCGTTCATAGGGAAACAACGGGCCCGCATACGTACACGTCACGACCTGCCCCGCCAAGCCGCAGTGAATCACTTCTTTGACACCGTCGATGCCGACCAAGAAGCTGCCCCCGCCTTCCGGATAGATCTCCGGTTCGTGCCTGGCGTTAGTGAGCACCGTTACACCCGCGGGCAGCCGATCGACGATCGTCACCGGATTCGAGGACCCCTCCACCGCCGCATCACCGAGATTACTGACTTCCAACACCAGCCGGCTTTCACCACCGGGCTGACTCGCGGGTGCAGAAACAGTATTCACATGCCACCACGGCTCAGTGGCGCAGGCCGAAGCGGCCGAGAAAGCAAGGACCGCAACGAACGCTACAACGACAGCAACGATCTTTTGGAAGGGCCTGTAGGTCCTCATCAGTTCGCCCTCCGGTTGGTGTGAGCAGACTTCTTAGCTTTTGTTTTCTTCTTGGTTTTGATGCACTTGCTCTTCCTGTTCTTCGTGTATCCCTTTTTGCACGTCACGACCTTCGCCTTGGGTTTTACCGCTGGAGCAAGTGGAGACGGGGTGACGTTGCCGGCGCCGCTGAAGGTCGCGCTCGCCGGCGCACCGAAGATCGCTGGTTGCGGCGAAGGAGCGGCCTTGCACGAGTCTCCCGAATCACACGGCGGCGCAGAGACCGGCGAGGTGCGGCACGGCACTTCGCCCGTGCAGACATGCGCATCGTAAAGATCGTACGACTTGTCATGATCTTCGCTCGAGAGCTGCGCAGTGGTATCGAAGAACACATCATCACCATTTTCCGAGGCGTCATAGAACGCCGATTCGGTGCTGGAGGTGCCGGAAGAGACCAGGCCGACACAGCCTTCGACGGGACGCCCGGCCAGCTCCTTCTCGTAGAGAACCGTCGCGGAGAAGGTGGAGCCGGTGCAGCCGCCGATTCCTTCGGGCTCGTACTCATAGACATCCTCGAGCTTATTCGTGTCCTGCGGCACCAAACCATCAGGGCTATCAAAAAACATCCGGCCGCTATCAGACAGATATCGCGGCTGATACGTCGAAATATTAGCCAGCTGATCCCAGCCAGGAACACTACCAGCCAACCGATGATAAAACCGTTCCCCGTCCCGCCCATCCTTGATGTCATTGTAGCCCGCACCAAAGCCGAACACGCCGCCGGCATCAACGACCAGCTGGGGGCTACCGTCGTCGTATATCCCGACCGGCCGCGCGCCCGTCGGATCGCACGAGGCGCACACGAGCTTGCCAGTCTGCGCGTCGTACTCATACACCTCCTCATCCCGTTCTCCGCTGAGCGCATCCTTGTTGTCGTAGCCCGTCAGTGACCGGTTCGACATGAACACCAGATAACGCCCATTTGGTGAAACACGCGAACTTATATGCTGGAGTATCGGCGCGCCAAAATTTTCCGCGTACCAGTCCATATCGTCTTCTTTGGATAACGTAGCGACGTATGCAGTCGTCCAGCCGTTACCCGTGTCGTGCAACAAGTACAGGTTATACGAACCACTGACACCACCTTCGGCGAGCACACCTGTCGCGACAAAATATACGTACGAGCCGTCTTCGCTGACATCCGAGACGAGTTCCTGCACGCCAGCACTCGATTCGCCAGCAAGATGGACCGCCGTCAAATCAGTCGAAGCTCCCGTTTCCCAGTCATACCCATACAGGTCGCCGTTTTCGAGATAGAAGATCTCCGAGCCTTCACTGTTCATCGTCTGGTAGATCGCGTCCGGTCCTCCGACCCGAACGGTCTTTTCTTCCACCATGTCACGAACATACAAGCCCTTATACGGTTCCGAAATATTGTAAGGGTTGCCCCACGTCCATGCAATCCGCTGACCATCGTTTGACACGGCACGCTGAGCATCACCATCCGGCAGCCCCGCATTGCCCTCAGTGCCCGCAAGGGAAACAATCGGCCCCGACGCACGCCCATACGCAACCTTTTCATTCCCCGGCAAAATATTCACAAGTTGCAGCGTACCGTCATTCCACTCATACAAATTCCTTTGAACGAGACGGGCTGTCTCATGTTCCTTTGTCGTTCTTTCTATGTTTTCTTCATCGAGTGCTTCCGGTGTCAACGCCATCGGCGAGTCAAAAACCACATGACCAAGATCCGGGGTCACCGCAAAAACATGCATCTGCCATTCAAAGCCACTCACCGTACCAAAGGCTGTATCAAAATTCGGTTCTTCGATCTTCGTTTCGGGCGGCACATCCGCAGGACTCACTAGTGGCGCGAACGTCGCATTCGTATCATTCCGGATATACAACGTGCGTTCCGTTGCTTCCGGAGAAAGCAACGGAGTCCCGAACATCTGCGGTTCCACGAGCGCCGATGACAGGTCTGGAGAGAACAGCATATATTCAAACTCGACGTGGAAAAGTTCTTCTGCAGCGTCCTCGTTTTCCGGAAGTGTCTGCGGCAATGTCAAATCCTGGGTGCTCCAACCATCAGGGCCACGCTCCGACAATAGCTGCGTCCGCTGGAGTTTGCCCGCAGGATTTTCCACGGGCGCGCCTCCTTCAACCGTATACGCAATGCCGGTACCGTCACTCGCGGCCTGCACCTGACCACCATTTTCCAGAGGTTCGATCAAAGCGCCTTTTTTGCTCGCTGGAGACACCAGTTCCCACGATCGCCCGTCGATCAGCGTGGTGGTACTGCCTACGCTCTGCGTCCTGAAGGTACGGTCCGATTCAGCGAACGATTCACCATCTTGCGCGGCGACGAAAAGATAGTGGTAGGTAGTACTCGGCGCCAAGGTCTGCAAGTGCACGCTGACCGGCACGGCGCTCGTTCCACTGCCGACGCTGCCGCTCACACTATGTTCATACGCGGTGCCCGTGCCGTATTCTAGCCGGTATTCTGTCACCGCGCCATTCGAATCGATCGAGGTCTGTAGCATGGCACTACTCGAGGTCACTTCCGTTACAAACCCGGTTCCAAGCTTTGGACCGGTGAAGAACCCCTCATTTTCGCTCTGGCTGCTCACAGGCGCTTCATTCTGAGCGACCAAACGATAATAGTACTGCATCTCGGGTGCCAAGCCTTCCACCTTCGCGCTGACCGGTACAGGGCTCGTACCTTCGCCAAGCCCCCCCGCCGCCGGTGAGCACGGCACGCTCGTGCCATGCGCCGCTTCGCCTTCCTTATATTCATGCGTGTCGTATTCAAAAGCACATGATTTCACCGGTTGACCCTTCGGGTTTACGGTGGCGTTCAGGGTCACGCTTCGCGTCGTGCGTTCGCTCGGCGGCACAATGCCTACGCTTGGTAGCGCGATCTCTTCGAAGGCCACCACATCGTCGGCCTTTTTGTCACTTGCATACACCATACCATCGCTGGCATCAACCGCCACCCTCTGGCTTGTGGACAGATATCCCTGGCCAAAGCTCTCGATCCTTTCTCCGTCAGAACCAAAGGCCCCGATAGCGTCATCATTATCGAGGAATACCTCTTGATTTGACGGATCGGTCGCGACACCATCCGGGTTTTCGTCGGCGCTAAAAGGATTAGCCAACGTTTCGCCGGCACGATTGACCTTGACATAATCATTGCCATCGTCGAGATATAAGTTGTCTTCGTTGTCCACCGCAAGCCCTTCGCTAAAACTACCAAACGCCGTTGTGTGCTCGGTCAGGAATTCGTTGACATGCGCGTCATTGAATTCATCAATAAAGCCTTCGTCTCCTTTATATCTATGCTGCGGCGCATAATATTCAATCGACTGCGTCAGCCATACCTTTCCGCTCGGATCGACCGCCACACTTTTGATTTCCTCTTTGATTATTGTTTCGTGTTCGAAGGCATAACTCGGCGTTCCAGTCAACTGTGCTTCATACGTGCCGCTAGCGCTGAACTTGTCCACAATATTATGACCCCTATCGACCACATACACGTCCCCTTTGGATGGGTCGGTCGCGCTGGAGGAGTTATCCACCGCGATTTCCGTAGGATCAGAGAACGCTCCCGTTGGGGCGGCGAACCCATTGAATTCGCCGGCATATTCATAGACTTTTGTCGTCGCGTTGGGCGCGAAATCCTCGACGCGGTTATTGGCGCTGTCGACGACATATACCTCATGCGTCGTATCGTTGACCGCGATTCCCGTTGGTCCGTTGAGCTGGCCGGGCCCTGAGCCTTGGGTGCCAAAGGTGGACTTGTAGACGTGCACCTCCTTGGCGAAAGCCGGGGCGGCAAAGAACAGCGCGCCGGCGAGTAGTGCGAGCGCGGACAACAATGTGGCGCGCAGACGAGGGGAAGCCTGGCCATCGACCCGCACAGGACCGATTGAGCTTGGACCTATGTGCGAATTACCTTTTGTCATAGAGCGCATCCTTCTCCTCGTTTTTACTACTGTTTAGCGATCTCGATCAAATCCGAAACTTCCGGTGCGGGGATATCCCGAACGCACACAGCCAACGGCGGCCGCGTACGTCCGAGACCTAGTGCGTCGACCTGGACTCAGCCGGTGGCAGCCCATGTGCCCGCTCCACGCACTTCCCCCGCTTCTTCAGAATCGGCGACAACGGCCGTTCCGCCCACTGAGGTGTCAAATGTATAGCCGACGGGAATAACGCCCGCGTAAAGATACTTCCCGAAATTAGCTTCATCTAGAGAGTAGATGCACAGATTATTGGCGGCCGCCGTGGGCGCCTCCGCACTACCGGAACATTTTTCTTTGATTGTTACTACTTCTTCTTCGTGTGCCTTCACTTCCGCGATGGTTTTCGGTTCTTTTTCACATGCTTCTTTTTCTTCTTTTGTCGCTTCCCTATTTTTGCACAGGAATTCGTTATATACCCGTGTTCCATCCGTGTCCACTAGCGAGACAAAGCTAACTTCGGGTTCCGCCGCCATGGGGACCGTAAGAGAGATCGCGGAGGACCCGGGCTGGCCCGCCGCGCTCGCTGCGTAGAGTACCGACCAGGTGCCCTTCTCCGTTGCGCCTGTCGGCAGAGTTCCTCCGGCGGTCCAGGGCGAGCCGGTTTCGCCTTTCTTACCTTCGATGCCGTCGCACACCTTGCCCGTGCCGCTCCCGGACGTGAACGTCGTGCCCCCCTCTTGCCGCATTCGCTCGCGGAGGCCGTGGCGCTCGTAACGCTCTGGCCATTCGCTCCCGCGGGACCCTGAGAACCCGCCGGACCGGTGGCGCCACCCGGACCTGTCGGACCAGCGGGACCCATTGCACCGGCGGCGCCTGTGGCACCCGTCGCGCCCTTGGGGCCCGCGGGACCACGAGGACCGGGCTTCGCCTTCGGCTTGGCCTTGGTGGCGGTGGCGGTGGCGGTCGGGGCCGAGTGAGAGCCCGGGCCCAAGCCGCTGCTGGCGCCGGTGGCGGCGAACGCCCCGCCGGTAATCGCAAAGATCAGTGCCACAAAGGCCAGGGCCGTCGCGGGGGTTATGTGCTTGCGTAGTACTGAGAACATCGATCATCTCTCCTTTGCAGACGTACGGGCGCCCAGCGCTACGCACGCGAATTGACACAAACCGATCCTGCCCTGGAGAACCCACCCGCACCCACACACCGAAGGGCTCACAGGATCTCCTCCCCACCACGAACCGCGACACCCAGCCGCCGCTCGATCTCGTAGCCAAGCGCCGTGAGCTTCCACGCGTTCGGCTCACCACTCTGGTGTCCCCCGCCAGCGTTCATCGCGAGACCCAGACGCTCCAGGCGCCGCAAAAGCTTGGATATCTGCCCCGGGTCGGTGACCCCGGCGCTGTCCGCCACCACGCGGTTGCTCGCCAGCGGACGCTCGGCGATGCACTGCAGCACCAATGCGGTGCGATACGTCAGACGCATCGGGAGATCCCCCAACGGATCGCGCTCAACCCGCGCGTCGTTCACACTGCCGCGAGCACGCGGAACCGGAGAAGGCACGGGCGCCGGACGCCCCTGCTCACGACGGGCCGCCCGCGCCCCCAGGTACTGCAGCGCGATCATCCCCATCAACTCATCCAGCAGCCCCGTCAACGGACGGCGATCGCCGCTGCGTAACCGCGCGTAGATGACACCGAACGCGCCACCCACCAAACCTTCCGCGGTCACCAGCGTGCACTCACCCCCACGCGAGCCCTCCCGGCGCCCCTCGTCCAGCACCGCCGCCAACCGCGCGAGAATCCGCTCACGACACTCCATCACCACCGGCCCGCCGTGCAACGCCTGCACCACACAGATCCGCGCCAGCACCGGCTCACCATCCAGGAACGAGAGAATCGCCCACAGTCCCCCACGCACCCGCTCACGCCACCCCAAGTTTTGAAGGCCAGCCGCCTCCAGCTCCCGCTCGACCCGCCCCTCGGCCTCCTCCAACAACTCCACCAGGCACGCCTCGCGGTTACCGAACAGCTCATAGAACGTCCGCCGCGACACCCGCGCACGCGCGGCGATCCCCTGCACCGAGGTCTGCTCATAACCAACCTCATCGATCACCGCGGCAGCCGCCGCCAACAACCGCGAACGCTGAATCTCCTCCACCTGCACCCGCGGCGTGCCCACCGCCGAAACCAGCCCCGCCGGCCCGCGCCGCGCACGCCGCGCCACCGGCCCGGGACGCTCCTCCACACGCACACGCACGGAGGCGGGCATTCAGCGCCCACCCCCCGCGGGGACGAAGCAAAAGCGGCGCGAACGCGCCCGACGAGGAACCTCCCCGGCTAGACCGCTAGCCGAAGAGAGAGAGAGAGAGAGAGAGATGCGACAGCGCCAAGCTGGCGCATCTAGCATCGGCCTTTCGACCGAACGCGCACATCCCCATCATGAATCTCCCTCTAGAAACCACGCTCAAACAACTCCCTCATCGCTCTGATCCAGACCCTCTCCCACAACAACAACCCTGTGAGCGCTTGACGTCAACCACAAGACGGTATGACCCCAACCAGACCCTATGTACCCGGCTCCCAACAATGGAAGAACCGGACTCCTGACGCAGGGTAACGCACCGCAGCGCAACTGTCAAGCCCCAAAGGATCCGACGTGCGGCGGCCCGCCTATCGCACTGGACGCACCGCCGCCACTACCGCTTGCCGCGCCTGCGCATGGCATGCTTGTGCTTGGCGTGCTTGGCTTTGCGCTTGGTGTGCTTGGCCACCTTCTTGACCTTGGGGCAGCCGGTGACCGCGATCTTCGTGATCTGGTGCATCTCGGCGCCGTTCTGCGCCTGGAATTCGGTCGGCATCGTGAGGCTCTTGGCCGTGCATAGGTTCCCGGCGGTCGTGCAGCGCGGAGTAAGGGCCGGCGGGGAGGTTCAGTTCGAAGCTGCCGACCGGCGCGTCGGGCACCGTCTTGAACGTGCTGCTCGTGACCCCGGCTTTGCTGATGAACGTATCGCCGACGAGGTCGATCGTGACGCCGTAGCCCTGGAGCACCACGATCAGGTTCGGGAACGCTTCGCCGCCGTTTGAGACGAAGTACGCCGGGCCTTCCAGCGGGACCGGGACCAGCGGCGTGATCGCCTTCGCGTGCCCGACGATCGACGCCGCGGGGCACCCGGCCGGGTTGCTGTTGAACTGCGCCGCAGTGCACGCCTTCTGCAGCGTCGGCAGCCGCGATGGCAGCTGCCGCGGCAGTTCGACTTTGACCTGTTTGATGTTCGCTTGGCGACCCGAACGGCGCGTCCGGGTAGGTCAGCTTCACGTTCAGGCTCGTGCCGTCCACCCTGCTCGTCTTCCCCGACGTTGACGACCGAGAATTTCGGAGCGAACCCCAGCACCGCGCAGTTGGTCGCCTGGAACGGGACCGACAGTCCGTCGGTGGCGCCTTCGGTACTGTCGAGGCTGCCCGTGATCGCCATCGGGTCGCAGTTCGTCGGGTTGAACGTGAATCCGGGCCTGTCGATCGTGACGTTCACGTGCTGGATCTGCAGCGGGATCCCGTCGAGGATCGTCGGGATCTTGTAGGGCCCCGTGTTATCGCTTGTGATCGTCAACGCCGCCGTGATCGGGTTCACTTCGATCTTCGCGCGCACGATCACGCAGTCGCAGGCGTTTACCGAGATCGAACGGGCCGGCCTTGGCCGGGTTCACGATCGAGAGGCCAAACGGCGCGCCCTCATACGGGCCCGTGATGTAGACCCTGCCGCCCGTTACGCTGAAGGGAGACCACCCACACCGACCGACGACGATCGTTTCGCCGATCAGGCTTTCCGGGCCACACGTGCCCGCGTCCGCCTGCGGCTTCTGCGCACAGCTTCACCCCGGCGAGCAGGCCGGAAAGTCCGGCGGGCATGGTCAAGCGTGATCGCCTGCAGATTCTGCTGGCCATCCGCGCGCGACATCGTCATCGTGAATGGGCTGAACCCACCCGCCTGGATGCTCGTCGTGCCCGCCGTCAGCGACGGGTCGAACGGTAGGCTCGCACCGGGGCACGGCCCCCCGTTCGGGCCCATGTTCGATCTGGAACGAGCGAGGAGGTCTCCACCGGAGCGTTGCCGTCCCAGGGCGTGAACAACGCCTGCGTCGTGTACGTTCCGCAGCGCGACGGGGTGGAGAGCGGCGCGCGTTCGCCACCAAAGAAGTGCAGTTCGAGTTCTTCGAACGGCAGATCTGGGGTGTTCTTGAACGTCGTCGACGATCTGGCCCGGCGCCTGACAGCGTCACGTTGTCGAGGGTTCTCCCGGTGCTTTCGCACAGGCGCACTTCGCCCGCGAGCTTGACCGTGCTGCCCGAGACCGGGTCTTCGACCATCATGTACATCGCGATCAGGCTCCCGAACGGGTTTTCGTTCTGCGAGGCCAGATACACGGCGCCTTCAAGCGCGTTCGGCAACAGCGGCGTCTTGATCTTCGACAGTCCCGATCTTCGACGCATCAGGGCAGAAGCTCACACCGGGCTGCAGCGATTCGATCGGCGTCGGCGTGAACGTGGCGGTCCGCACGCCCGGTTCGAATTCCGGATTGAATTCCGTGAAGCCCGTCAAAGCCCGCCAGAGCCCTCCGAGCAGGCCTGCAGGCCCATCGGCGCCCGCCGGGTTGATCGTCACGCCGGCGGGCAGCGCCACGGTCGTGTCGCGCAGCGTGGACTCGGCCAGGCCTTCGGGGTTGAACCGCCGCGGTCTGCGGAATGTGCACGCCCACCGTCAGCCCGAGGAGCTGCTGGCGTTGCTGACGATCCGGCGCGACCGTGATCGCCGCCGGGAACGTCAGCTTGCGAGCAACCCGTCAGCCGCACCGGTTCGCCATTGGCGTTGCGCGTCGATTCGCTCACGGTCACGAAGTGGCCGGGATCCTCGTAGGAGTCGACGGAGATCGAGGACTGCAGCGGCCCCGTGCAACCGCGTCGGCAACGTCAGGAAAGGCTTGCGGCTTTCACCGCTGCCGACCACCCCCGACAACCTCATCCTGATCCTGAAGACCGGCTCGATCGGTGGAACATCAAGAGATTCCGTTCGCAATGGGTACTGGCCGCCCGCCTGCGGAGTCGACGTTGATAAATGTCTCAGGGAAATATGTCCGTATGCCGAACTGGGCCGCGACGCCGCGTGGTGGCACCATGTTGTACAACGTAAAGTTGCCCGTACCGTAGCCGACGGTTTCCACGTAGATTTCACCGACCTTCGCTTCATGCGGACAGCCCGGTTGAATTCCCGACCCTCGTTGTCCCAGGTGCCTGCATCGAGTTCGCTGAGTGCGCACTTCTTTGCGGTCGCGTTGGGATTGCCGACGAGCCCTGGCGGCGGAGTGACAATTATGTCCTTGGTGGTCCCCACCGGCCGGAGCTCGTACGGTGAGTCCGCGTTCGGGATCGTCGGCTCGACCTCTGTGTTGAACGCGAAGCTCGTCACCATTTCGTAAGGGTGCGAGCCGGCCTGCGTATCGGGCGTGCCATCCTTGTTCAGGAACGACACCGAGAAGTCGTTGGATGCCAAAGCCCGCGTCGGCCGTCGCGACCATCCCCTCGCTCGAGCTCGTGCCAGTCGGCGTTGCCGGCGACGAGGCGGAAGTAGTAGAGCACCCCCGGCTGCGAGCCCGCCGATTTCGGCAGACACGCCAACCGGGCTCGAGCCCGACCCGATCTGCGCCGGCGCTCTGCGCACACGGCACCCGTGAGCAAAAGCGTGACCGGCAAAAACTGATCTTCGTCTCCTCCGTAGCAGGCTTCGTTCCTGACGCCTTTTCGTATTCGAATTCGCACGAGGTGACGGGCACGCCGCGCGGATCCACGCTGCCCTGCAGCGTCGCGCCCGTCTGGGTCACGTTCGCCGCCGTGCCCGCTGCGACTGCCGGGAGCGGTGCTCCGAACGCGTACACCTTTCCGTCCGCCGGGTCTGAGACATAGACCTCCCCGCTCGAGCCGTTCACGGCGATCCCGCCCTGCTGGGCGCGGACGACCGAGAGCTGTAACGAACCGAAGCTCGACACTTCGGCGCCCGTACTGACGTCTTCGTAAGGATTCGGGAAGCGTATCGTACCCGTCCAATCCCCCCGTGTCCCACTCCACCACAGAGGATTGGTCATCGACGTAAAGGTGACCGGTCGCCGGGTCCACAGCCATGGCAATATCGCCAGGGCCGTCATCTACCCGGCCAAGCCCAGAGAGGGCTTGGCCGAACTTCTCCGCGCAACCACATCCGAAAAGGGTGTAGTAGTCTCCGGTTGGGCTGGCAGTGAAGCTGTCCTCGGCTGACTGATGTTCGATGTTCGGATCAAAGTGTCCTACCGACTTGGCTCCCTCCTGCTGCTTGAGCAGGTCGTTGGTTGCGGAGTTGTCGAAAGTGTCGATCTCCTCATGCAAGCTCTCTTCCGAGCTGGAGCTGGGCAATACCCGTACGGCGACCTGCAGCTCTCCGTTTGCGGTCACCGCCAGCCCGACCAGGCCTTCTCCAAATGGCCCCGTGATCTGCGAGAGATACGTGCCGTTGGGACTGAACTTGTCAATCACGTTGTGGCCCGCGTCCATCACGTACAGGTCTCCCCTAGAAGGGTCGGACGCGCTGGTCGAGTTGTCGACCACTATCGCCGCCGGCGTGTCGGACACAGATCGGGAAAGAGAACGACGTGGCCGGCGTGGCGCCGCCGCTCAGTATGTTGGAATGGAGCGCGGAGAATGCGACCGGGTTGCCGGTTGCGTCAAACTTGGAAACCGTATTCGTGCCGATGTCCGCGACGTACACATCGCCCGTAGATTCTTCGACCGCGATGCCGTTTGGGTCCGTAAAAGAGCCGAAGCTGAACTGAAACGGGTGCGTTTCGGCCAGCGCGGGTGTGGCGCCCACTCCCGTCGCAACGATCGCAGTGACCACGAGAGCGACGACTGTTGTGAATCTTCTGGAGATCATGATCACTTGCCTGCCTTGTAGGTGTGGGCGGACTTCTTGACTTTCCTGTTTGACTTCCCCTTGGGCTTCTTCTCGCATTTGCCCTTCTCCTCGGTGAAGTCGAGTGGCCCGGGGCGTTGCAGCCCCAGGCTCTCACAGAACCGTACGTGAGCGTCTCCACTCATACGGCTCCCACCAATCGGTCGCTGGGGCGTACTACTCGCCAGTGAGCAAAGAGCTTGGGTTCGCGTGTTGCCACGCCTGCCAGAAACTCCCATGTTCGCCTGCGACGCCCCCGTAGGCGCTTGTACTTTCGCCAGGCCCAGCGCACCAGGTAGTCGTCGATGCGTCTGAGTGACTTGGCCAACAGGGACGGGTAGAACTTCCCGTAATAGTTGACCCATCCGTGCGCGATCGAGTTGTACTCGCGCGCTATTTCCGTGAGGGACGCTCCGTTCCATAAGTGAATCCTCCATCGCTTGATCCTTCGGCGTATCGCCTTCGCGGCGTCATCACTGATCGCTGGGAGGAAGCTGGTGAACAACTCGCCATTCTTCCTCTTCGCGGATCGTGGCCGGAACGTGAACCCGAGGAAATCAAACCGCTCGTGCTCGTGAGAGCCCTTGCGGTTCGAGTCCTTGCAATACACTACTTGTGTCTTGCCCAAGTTCAGCGCCAGACCCAGTGATGCCATCCGCTCGCTGATCGCGCCGAGTACGAACCGCGCTTGGCGCTCACTCTTACAGTGCGTGACAATATCGTCCGCATACCGCTCGAACGGGACAGCCGGGAACTCCCGCGCCATCCACGCATCGAACGCATGATGCAAGAAGATATTTGCCAGCACAGGAGAGATCGCAGAGCCCTGAGGGGTCCCACGATCTCGCGCTACCAGGGTGCCGTCCCCTTGTTGGGTCGGCGCATTCAGCCACCGCTCAACATAGAGAAGGATCCACCGCTCTTTGGTGTGGGCCGCCACCGCCTTCAGCATCAGCTCGTGGTCAATCGAGTCAAAGAAGGACTGGAGATCGAGGTCGATCAACCAACTATTTCTCCAACATCGTTCCCGGCAGACCGCTACCGCATCATGAGCCGAGCGTCCCGGTCGGTACCCATACGAGTCCGTGTGAAAAACCGGCTCCACATTGGGCTCCAGGTACCTCTTTACGACCGTTTGCGCGACTCTGTCAGCGACAGTGGGCACACCAAGGGTTCTGACCCCTAGCGAATGTTTCTTCGGTATCTGCGCTGCCTTCACCGCCGGCGGCATATACGACCCCGAGGACAGCCTATTCCAGATTCGATACAGGTTCCCCGAAAGGTCCCGCTCGAAATCCTCGATTGACTCCCCGTCAACACCGGCACCGCCCTGGTTGGACCTGACGTCCTCCCAGGCCTCCAGAACGATCTTCTTGGAAATAACAAACGACTTCACTTGCGACTTTGACTCAACCATTGGTTCCTCCCACGACAACTGCATCGCGGTTGCCCACCAATCCAGTCTGAATGGCCCGACCGCTTCGCTCCAGCCCCATTACAGAACCTTCATCACTACTATCAGCCGGCCCGACCCTGTGCCCCGCATCAGGAGCTTGTCCCTCACGGTTTCTGCCGCTTGGAACTCTCCCTTGGACGCCCGGCCGCAGGTCAAAGACCACTGGCCGATCGTCCCACGAGGCGACAGGTTCCCACGTTCCACGCAAGAGCCTGACCCGTGCTCGCGCCGCATTCATGCCGGACACCGCCTGGCCAATCAGCAGGCACTCTCCAGGCTGCTCCCAGGTCAAAAGGTCGGCCCTGGTTTCGATGTCATCTAATGCATTTCGACACGTCACCTGCGGTTTACTTTCATTCGCCTTCATCGGGTCATACCTGACGCACTCAAAGGCACGCCTTTTCCCGCAACGCTTCCCACCACGGCTCTTGACCGCAGCAGTTTGCGGGTGGTTTGCGATCTCTCCCTGCAGAGCGACCGCGGAGGGCCACCGGACAAACAGCCGCCCGGCTCCTCCATCACTTGCGCGACACTGCATTAGGATCGCCTCGACTTCCGACGAGCCGCTTTACGAGCCGACTTGTGTTTCGTCTTGGGTTTCTTCTTGCACTCGTGGCGCACGCCCTTCTTGCACTTCGCCGGCTTTGACTTGGGCCTCGCCTTCGGTTCGACCACAGTCGGCGGTGCGAGGTTGCCCGCGCCGGAGAACGTCTGGCTCGACGGCGCCCCGTAGATAGAAGGCTGTGGCGCAGCCACCGAGCGACACGCATCGGCGGTCGCGCACGGCGGCGGCAGCGCCGTTTCGGGGAAGCCGCCATCCACACGCGCATCATAGATTTTGTTCGCTTCCTGGAAGCTGTCCTGCGGCACGAGGCTCTGGGAGGTGAGGAAGAACACATCATTCCCGCTGACGCTCGCGTCGAGCAGGACCGAGCGGCCCGAGCCCGTGCCCGTCGAGATCAGACCAAGTCCGTTGCTGTAGTTGAACTCATACACATCGTACTGTCCGTTCGTGTCCCGCGGTGACAACGCTTCGGCTGTCTCGAAGAACACCTGGCCGTCATCGGAAACCTCGTGTGGGTCATAGCCGAGATTCACACCTCGGGCCGTTGGCGCTTCACCGCTCGGATTGCACGACGCGCACTCAAACCTGTTCGCCGCCGCGCTGTATAGATAGATCTCGTCATGCCCGTCGTTTTCATACCCCGTCAGGCTGCGCGTAGAGTTGAACGCGAGGAAGGCGCCGTTCTGCGATCTGACTTCATATACGATGTTCGTCTCATTCGTGATGAACGTGTCCTGCCCGTCGTGCTCGAGATAGAGGTTCGGCTGTCCGTCCTGGGCCGTTTCACCGAGCTGGTTCGTCTGCGAGCCGGACTGCAGGCCTTCGGAGTTGAAGTACACATACGATCCATCTTCGCTCATGCCCCTGAATACGGCTTTTGCATCGCCGACCGGTGTGAGATCGCTCAGCTGACCCGTGCTCAGATCGTAGCTATACAGGTTCTTACCGCTACCCGCGACCGTGTCACTCGTCAAGCCCGCCGTGGCATCATCGGTGAAGAACACCTGTTCGCCGTCCGCGCTGACGGCCGCGAGTTCGCCACCGCCGCCCGGACCGGACCCTCCTCGCGCTTCGTCGAGCTGGAGGGTGCGTTCGCCGTGCACCCGCTCGTACAGGTTCCCGTTGGCGGTGAAAAGCAGATCAGAGCCGTTGGCGGAAATGCTTGCGACCGAACCGGCGACGGGCGCCCCGGAGGGCAGCTCGAACCGCAGGAGACGTAGAGTGCCTTCGTCCCATTCGTACCAGTTCACCACGCCGGCCGCCGCGTCGGATGTCAACTTGGCTCGCTCGGCGAACACGACGAGGTTGAGATCGGCCGAAGCAGCGACGAATTCGGCAGGTTCCGGCGCCACGCCCGCCGGCGTGAGGTTGACAAGCTGGTAGGAGCCATCTTCATTGTCGCGTGCCAGGAGGTTCTGTTCGAACGTTTCGCCGCTCACCGTTTCCACGTTGTCCCCACGGCAACTTTCGGCGAATATACCGGCGTATCCACCTTGTATCGCGTTGTCTATAAGAAGCGCCTTCGACAGTTCGGGGGAATAGCGCAATAGCTCAGTCTGCGCCGAGACGGGAAATACGCATCGGTTGGCGGAATACGATCGGAGGGGAAGCGCGTCTTCGGAGCTCCATCCGCTCGGACCGCGCGTAGCGATGAATTCAAGGCCCGCCGACTGAGAGCCGGGCATGACCTCGGCCGATTCGTACGCAAAGCGATTGCCGTCGTCGGCGGCGATGTTGTGAGCGAGCCCACCGACAGGTTGGGTGGCAGCGAGTTCTTCGTCGTATGTTTTTTCGGTTACGGTATCGGGCTGGGCCGAGGACTTGCTGGGCGGAGTAACGAGCTCGTAAGCCCGACATTCAGGCAAGCCGGCCGAGAAACCACCGCGAGTCTGTTCATTGGGGCACGTGGCTTGCGCAATGCTCTCGGTCGTGAACGTCTGATCAGGACCAGCGACCGCGCCGAGCCCGTTGGTGACAACCACGCGATAATGGTAAGTAGTACCCGGCGCGAGACCCTTCGCCGAGGCCCATCCCACGCGTGCCGAGAAGCCTTCGCCCGCACTGCCTTCCGGGAACGGCACGCTCATACCATGCGGCCCTTCGCCTGCTCTGTATTCACGCGTGTCGTATTCGAAGCGGTACGTCGTCGGGATCCCACCCGGTTCGACCACCACGCCCAGCTTCGCTTCCGAGGTACCCACTTCGACGGCTGACTCCTGGCCGATCACCGGCGCGAGTGGCGGCCGGAACACCCAGACAGTGTTTTTGAGGCCGTCGGTCACGTACACTCGCCCGCTCGCGTCGTCGACCGCGACCATGCTGCCGTCCTCGTACTGAGTCTTGAACGCGTGCGAGCCGATGTAGCCGGCGCCGACATCCGCGAGCTGCGCACCGCTTTCGTTGTACTCCACCAAGTGCTCACAAGGCGGGCCGACAGCACCGCAATTGTCCGCGCTGTTGTTGACGATCGCGAGCACATCGCCATGCCCGTCGAGCGCCAGCGCCCTCACGCCTTCGCTTTCGAATTCGCTCAGGAACGCACCGGTCGCAGAGAACTTCTCGATCCGGTTGTTGCCGTGGTCTGCGACCCACACGTTGCCCGAAGAGTCGACCACGACACCGGTCGGTTCCTTCAGCACGTGGGCGCCGGAGCCCGTAAGCGTTGCCAGCAGCGTCCCCGCTTCGCTGTACTTCAGCACCTCGTTTTCAGGTACGTTGGGCACGTACACATCGCCGGCCGAGTTCGTCGCGATCTGCGCGTTGTCGTTTCCAAACAACGCCTCGGCCTTAGAGAAGAACGGCGGCACGGCAAACGACGAAAGCAGTGCGCCGGTGTTGGGGTCGTAAATTTCGATTTCCCCTGACGGGGCGTCCGCCACGTACAAGCGACCGTTCGTCGGATTGACGGCCGCGCCGTAGTCGAGCCCTTCGGCGAACGGCGACGGCGGCGAGAGCACGTTACCCGAAGCGTCGAACTTCTCGCTGTGGCCCACCTCCGCTTCTCCCGCTTCCGTAAGGCCGACGAAGCCCGTGACGAACACGTCGCCGCTCGACTGGTCGACGGCGACACCGGAGCCGCCGCCTTCAGCGTGAAAGCTGCCGTTCGAGACGAGCTTGGGAACCGCGGCCCCGGCGACCCCGCCACAGAGCGTGAGTAGAGCAGCGATGCTCAGCGCGGACGTGACGGCGAAACGGGCGCGCGCAGGCGCACCACTCCCCGCGGAGCACAGACGGCCACGAAGCGTCGCGAAGCGACCGGTTCTCGCTGCGACGACGGACTTCGCGGTGTGCTCTGTGGGTTTCACCTTGTCTCCTTGATTGGCGTTGTGAAGTCGCTGCTGCACGGGCGCGAGCCCTGCCCGCTGCTGCCGATGACGAATGCCGATGCGGTCCTCGACGTGGATGAGCGCGCCCGTGTCATCAGGCAGCCCGCCGCTGGTCGGGGGCGCTGTACATGCGGATGCTCTGTGCAACCTGCTCACCCATGGCGGTGAGCGCCCAGGCGTTGGACTCGCCCTTGGCATGCCCCGGGCCCGTGTTGGCGAGCAGCCCAAGGCGCTCCAAGCGCCGTAGGAGCTTTGAGACCTGCCCCGCGTCCGTGATCCCGGCGTGCTTTGCAATCTGACGGTTGCTGGCCCCCGGGCACTCCGCGACCCCCTCGAGCACCCGGACCGTGCGATAAGTCAAACGCATCGTGACACCCTCAAGCGGGTCGGCGAGGACCGGCTCGGACTTGGTGGACGCGCGAGTGACACCACGACGCGCGGCAGGCGCCGAGCGGGTCTGCTCACGACGCGCCGCCGCCGCACCCTGGTAGGGGAGCACAATCATCCCCATCAGCTCGCCCAACAGATCTGTGAGCGGCCGGCGCTCGCGCCGCAACAGCCGCGCGTAGACGATCATGAACGCCGCACCGACGACACCCTCCGCGGTCAACGGCGTGCACCCCCCCGCACGCGAGTCACCCTCCTTGCGGCCCTCATCCACGACCACCGCCAGACGCACAAGGATCCGCTCGCGACGCTCCTGCACCGCCGGGCCACCATGCAACGCCTGCACGACACAAACCCGCGCGAGCGCGGGCTCACGATCCAAGAACGAGAGAATCGTCCACAGGCCCATGCGGACCCGCTCACGCCACCCGAGCTCCTCCAATCCCTCGGCGTCCAGCTCCCCTCCGACCGTGGCGAAGACGTCCTCCAGAACCGCTCTCAAGCACTCCTCACGGTTGGCGAACGCCTCATAGAAAGTACGGCGCGAAACACGCGCACGGTCGGTGATACTCCCAACCGTCGTACGCGTATACCCAAGCTCATCGATACTCCCCACCGCCGCCGCTAGCAGCCGCGAACGCTGAATCTCCACCACCGGCCCACACAACACACCAGGCATCTACACCGCCCCCTCGTGTGTGAATGCGACCAGACGTGAAGACAGCGAACCCCATCCCCGCGCGAGCGGGGCTCCGTGGCGCTCCGAGACTAGGCGCCTACAGCGCTCTGTCTCGCGATGCCACGCTGAAGAGAGAGAGAGAGAGAGAGAGATGCATCAGGCTGCTGATGCATCTAGCCTCACGCCGCGATTCGCAGGCGCACATACCCGGCACGTATCTCTCTTCAGAAACCACGCTGAACAATCTCCCTCATAACGTTTGCGACCCGATCCCCCTCGCTGACCCCAACATCCTGCCAGTGCACTTGAAGTCAACCGCAGACGAGGCTTGACCCAACCAGACCCTATGTCGCCGATGCCCTACTCAACGTAGGCACCGCACCCCTCAAGCTAACCATACCCGCCGCTTGCTGTCAAGCCCCAAGCGCGGAGACACCGCGGCGAGCCCCGAGCGGCTACACCTACACTCTCCAGGGCGACGTGCTGATTCCTGATGGATAAACGTGATACGTGCGATTCACGTGGCGTCGAATGGCCTACCGAGGCAGGGCAAAAGGTATTGTCATCACGTTACACCGATTCGTCGCGCTGGCCGTGCGGCGAGCCGAACGCCGCCGAAACGCTCCAGGAACGGACCGGGTGAAAACGCCTCGGGGCCGAGCACGCCGGTGCCGCGCCAGCTGCCGTCGTCGAGCAGCTCCAGCGCGACGACGGGGTTGATCGCGGTCTGCCACACGACCGCCTGACTGCCGTACTCGAGCATCGTCCGCTCGTTGTCCACCACGTGGTAGAGGTAAGTCGAGCGGGGGTTGCCGTCGCGGCCGGTGCCCGTCACCCACGTGCCGGCGCAGGTGCGCCCGCTCATCCGCTCACCGAGCGTCGCGGGGTCGGGCAGCGCCGCGGCGACCACATCACGTGGGGCGACCTGCACGCCGCGCACCGTCACCGGCTCGGTCGAGTCGAGGCCCAGTTTGTGCAGCGTGCGCAGCACGCCGATGAACTCATCCCCCAGCCCGTACTTGAACGTGACCCGCTCGCACGCCACCCAGCGAGGGATCAGCACGACCTCCTCGTGCTCCACGTTCACGCACTCCACCGGGCCGATCCCCTCGGGGAACTCGAACACCTCCGGTTCGGAGAAGGGCGGCGTGGTGTAGAAGCCGCGCTCGCGCTCCCAGATCAGCGGCGGATTCAGGCACTCCTCGATCGTCGTCCAGATCGAGAAGGTCGGCGCGAAGTCGTACCCCTCGACCACCAGGTCGGCGCCGTCGCGCACCCCCACCTGCTCGACCTGCGAGAACAGCTCGTCGGCGGCGTAGCGCGCGAAGACGTCCGACAGCCCCGGCTCGACGCCGATCCCCACCAGCGCCAGCAGCCCGGCCTGCTCCCACTGCTCGTGCCGGGCCAGCTGGTGCTCGCCGAGCATCACCCCCGGCAGCTGGTACGGGCGCTGCACGTGGGGCTTTGAGAGCGTCATCGCCATGTCGAGGTACGTCACCCGCGCCTCGAAGCAGGCGCCGAAGATCGGCTCGTTGAAGCGCGGGTCGCAGGCGTTCAACACCGCGTCGGGCCGCACCTTGCCGATCAGTGCCACCAGCTGCTCCTGGCTGGATGCGTCCACCTGCTCGGCGGTGAAGCGGTCGGCCTCGTCCAGCCGCGCTGCCGCGTCCCTGGCGCGCTGCGGAGAGACGTCCGCCAAGACCACGTGCTCGAACGCCGGCCGGCGCTGCGCGATCGCCGCAAACGCCGCACCCACACCTCCGGCTCCTACAACCAGGACTCGCATTATCCTCAGCCGATCGTAGCGCGGATCACAAGTGCAAAGCGGCGCCTCGCGCTCGTGGCAGTGCTGCTCGTCGGGCTCTCCTACGCGACGCTGATCGAGGACTTCTCCTGGAATCAGACCTCGCACTACGACCTGCTGCAGGCGCTCTACCACGAACAGACCAACATCGACCCCTACCAGCGGAACACCGGCGACAAGGTCTTCTACCACGGGCACTGGTACTCGGCACGCGCGCCGGGACTCGCGCTGTTCGTGATGCCGTGGTACACCGTCCTCAACGCGATCGACGCCGACGGTGGGCGCTCGAATCGCCCGCGGAGCCGCGCGCCGACGAGCTGATCTACCTGATCGGGCTGTGGGGCAACGTGCTGCCAGGCCTGCTGCTGCTGGTGCTCGTGTGGAGCGTCGCCGAACGCCTGCAACCGGGCTTCGGCGCCGCCACCGCGGTGACGCTCGGGCTCGGCACGATGGCGCTGACGCTCTCCACGCTGCTGTTCTCGCACATCTTCACGGCGTTCCTCGGTTTCGCCGCGTTCGCGCTGCTGATGCGCGAGCGCGACGGGCCCCCGCGCGCGTGGCTGTGCGGGGCGGCGGGCCTGACGCTCGGCTACGCGATCTCCTCGGAGTACCCGCTCGCGCTGCTCGCCGGCGTGCTCGGGTGCTACCTGCTCTCGCGCCGCGACACGCTCACTCCCCTCGGCGTTCTGCGCCGCGGCGGCGCCTTCGCGGCGGGGGCGCTCGTCGGGCTGGTGCCGCTCGCGCTCTACAACCTCGCCGCCTTCCACTCGCTCACGCACGTCGCCTACGCCAACGTGCCCCAGCAGCACAAAGGCTTCTTTGGGATCACCGCCCCCTCCCTGCGCGTGGCCGCGACGCTGCTCGGCGACTCTCGCGGCCTGGCGACGCTCTCGCCGGTGCTGGTGATGGGTGCGCTCGGCACGGTCGCGCTGTACCGCCGCGGCCGCCGCGCCGAGGCGCTCGTGATCGGCGGCATGTGCCTGCTGTACCTCACCTACAACTCCGGCTACTTCCTGCCCTTCGGCGGCGGCTCGCCCGGCCCCCGCTTCCTCGGCACGACGCTGCCGTTCCTCGCGCTGGGGCTGGCGATCGCCTTCAAGCGCTGGCCCGGCCCCACGATCGCGCTCGCCGCGGTCTCCGTCACGTGCTCGGTGCTCGCGGCGATCACCCACCCGCTGATCGGCTACGAGACCGAGACCGTCTCCTGGATGCGCCACCTGCTGCGAGGGCTACTTCCAGCCGACGATCGCCTCCGCCTACGGCCTCGGCCGCGGCTGGGGGGAGATCTGGGTCTTCCTGCTCCCCGCGGTCGGCGCGATCGCGCTCGCCGCCGCACGTCACCCCCCGCATGCGCCTCTCCGGGCGCTCGCTGCGCGCGGGCCTGCTCGCGCTCGGCGCCTGGGCGCTGTACGCCGCGCTCGCCCCCACGCTGCTCGGGCATCGACCACTCGGCGCCTGCTCGACATCCTCCACTCCGGCGACCCGAAGGCGCTCACCAAGGGCGCCTACTTCGGCCCCTACCCGCTGCGCGCGCTGGTCCCGCTGGCGTGCGGCTTCGCGCTGGTGGCGCTGGTCGGAGCGCGGGTTTGGCGCAACGCGCCAGGGGACGGGGAGTCACCAACCGCCGACGCGAGGCATGGAGGCCTCGCGCCCACCACGCCGTTGCCCCACGCCGGCACGCGGACGATCCCCTCCTGAAAACGGATCAGTTGTCGACCGTCTTGACGTTGCAGTGCGCGGCGTGCAGCTGCTTGCACACCACCACGTAACCCAGCCGGGGCTTGTAGTGGGCGTTCATCAGGCCCGCGTCGAAGCGCGTGGAGGGGGTACCACCCACCCAGTTGTAGATGTACACGCGCTTGATCCGCGGGATGGAGGCCGCCACGCCGAACATGTACTGCAGCACCTTCGCCGCCCGTCGCAGACCCGAGCCGTGATTGTTGGGGAAGGCGTCGCCGAATTTTACGACCCCGCCGGTCTCGGTCAGCCACACTTCGCCGCCGAGGTCGGCCGCGAGGTCGTGCGTGCGCCAGCTTTCGAAGTGGTTGAGATCGGAGTAGTCGTGCAAGCCCCACACCGTACGGCATCACCGTTCTCAGACGACCGATCTCGCGCTTGAATTCCCCGATGTACTGCACCGTCCCGCCGATCTCCACGTTGTCGAGCACGTCGAGGCCGACCACCGTGCACTCCACGCAGTCGCGCTTGAGCGCCTGGTAGTACTGCGCGTCCTGCGCCGCGCTCGGGCTGACGAACGAGGCGCTGCCGTCGCTCACATACCCGCGGTTGGCCTCGTCCCACGCCTGGTATTCGCGCACGTGCGGGAACAGCTTGATGAACTTCGCCACGTCGCGCTTGTAGGTCGCGACGCTCGGCAGCTTCCGTTTGCGTGTACTCGGAGTGGTAGAAGGCCACGAGGATTTTCTGGTGGCGCGCTTCGGCGTCGCGGATCCAGGCTGGTGGCCGCCGCGCAGGTCGTACGGGCGCACCGCCACGTCCCAGGGGGTCACCAGGCGCGAGATCTGCGTGTGCAGCTGCTGCCACAGCGGGTTGCCGAACATCTCGCTGCTGCGAGTCGCTGATGCCGGTCATGTACGCACGCGCCATGGGGGCGCGAGCTCTCGGCGCGGGGCTCGCCGAGAGGAGCGCCAGCGCGCCGACGCGCCGCACAGAGCAACGCGGCTGTGACCCGGCCGGAGATCGGCGGCGGGAGAGGAATCGAGGCATGTGCATCGCAACAGGCTAGGCGCTCGGAGGTTGCGGCGGCGCCGCTTCCCCAGGCTGCAACGACAGTCTGCGGGGCCGCGCTCGCGGGCCGCAGCACGATCACCTCGCCGGGGACGTTGGTCAGCAGCCATGCCACCGCCTCCGGCGTGAAGCCCTCCCCCGAGCTGTCCGCGCCGGCCGCCACCACGATCCGCTCGAAGTGCTCGTGCGCCGCCAGTTCGCGCAGCGCGTGGCGCACCGTGCGCCCGCGCTCGATGCGCGAATCGACCGGGACCTCCGCGCGGGCCGCCCGCCGCTCGATCGTCTCCAGCATCGGCAGCGCCACGTCGCACTCGCTGCGCAGCGGCACCTCCACCGACAGGCGCAGCGGCACCAGCGCCAGGTACACCGGCATCAGCGTCGCGCCCTCGGCGCGCGCCAGGCGCAGCGCCGCCGCCAGCGTCGGCTCGGAGAGCCCCTCGCCGGTGAACGGGAACGCGATCCGGCGCACCCGCCCGCTGCCCCGCAACGCGCGCTCGCGCCGCCAGCGCTCCAGGCCCGTGGCGGCGGCGAAGCCGGCCGCCAGCGCCACCACGATCAATGCCGCCGCGAGGGGGGTCATGGCCCTGCCCTCCCAGCTCCCCGGGCGCGTGCGCCAGCCGTCGAGAATCGACTGCTCACAGCACCGCCCCCTCCTCCTCGGCGACCTCTCCCGTGGGCAGCAGCGTGCGGTCGGCGACGATCCGCAGGTCCACCCCCGGCAGGCCTTTCAGCAGCTGGAACGGCAGCGCCGGCTGGCTCAGGCGCCGCCACGCGTTGCGGGGCTTGGGCGTGCCCATCAGCAGGTACGTGGTGCCCCGCCCCCGCGCCACCCGGATCGCGGTCTGCCGCCACCTCGTCGGCCTCCTCGATCAGCAGGTGCGCGCCCAGCACCGACGCCAGCCGCCGCAGCGCCTCCAGCTGTTCGCGCTCCTCCCTGCTCGGCGTCGCCCCCGGCGGGCGCACCACCAGCAGGTCGAGCTCCGCCCCCAGCCGCTGCGCCGAGCGCCACGCGCGGCGCACCACCCGCTGCGAGCGCGGAGTCGGCGTCACCAGCGCCAGCAGCCGCTCGGAGATCACCTGCGGGGTGACGCTCGCGACCAGCCTGTCGTCGCGCCGGCGCACCACCGGCGCCTCGCGGCCGCGGCGCTCGAGCTCCACCCCCTCCGCCACCTGGCGCAGCGCCGTCTCGCGCAGCGCCGCGAGGTTCTCGATCTTGAAGAAGTTGCTGAGCGCCGCCTGCACCCGCTCCGGGGCGTACACCTTGCCGGCGCGCAGCCTGCCGATCAGCGCCTCCGGGCGTGATGTCCACCAGCACCGTCTCGTCCGCGGCCGACAGCACCGCGTCGGGGATCGTCTCGCGCACGCGCACCCCCGTCAGCTGCGTCACCTGATCGTTGAGGCTCTCCAGGTGCTGCACGTTGACGGTGGAGAACACGTCGATGCCGGCATCCAGCACGATCGCGCACGTCTTCGTAGCGCTTCTCGTGCTCCACCCCGGGCGCGTTGGTGTGCGCCAGCTCGTCGATCAAGCACAGCTCCGGCGCGCGCGCCAGCACCCCCGGCAGGTCCATCTCCTCGATCTCGGTGTCGCGGTAGCGCACCCCGCGGCGCGGCACCAGCTCCAATCCCTCCGCCTGTGCGACCGTCTCCATCCGGCCGTGCGGCTCCAGGTAACCGACCACGACGTCGCGGCCGGCCTCCGCCTCGGCCTGGCCCTCCTGCAGCATCCGGAACGTCTTGCCCACGCCGGCGGCCATGCCGATGAAGACCTTCAGGTGACCGCGATCGCCGGGCATCGCCTCATTCTCCTTGACGCGGCGGGCGAGCGCCGCGTCGGATAGCGTGCGGAGCTTGTCCGACGCGCTGCTGGGCGCGATCTTCCTAGTCGGCGTTGCCGTCAGCCTCGGCGCGAGCTGGGCGCTGGTCGTGCGGATCGAGCGGGTGGGGGCGCGGCTCGGCCTCTCCGAGGCGCTGCTCGGGATGCTCGCCGCGCTGGCCGCCGACGCGCCCGAGATCACCGCCGCGGTGACGGCGCTCGCCCACCACGACACGCACATCGGCGCGGGCGTGGTGATCGGCTCCAACGTCTTCAACCTTGCCGCGCTGCTTGGGCTCGCGGCGATCGTCGCCGGGCGGATCTCGCTGCACCGGCGCGTGATCGAGCTGGGCGGGGCGGTGGGCCTGTGGATCGCCGGGGTCTGCGTGCTCGTGGTGGTGGGCGTGCTGGCGCCGATCGTTGGGGTGCTCGCCGTGCTCCTGGTGTTGGCGCCTTACATAGCGATCCTCGGCGTCGGCGCCGAGCGGCTGATGCGTCTGAGGCTGCCGGCGGCGTGGACGCGCTGGCTGGCAGAAACGGTGCGGGAGGAGGAGCAGGAGCTCGAAGTGGCGATCCATCCCGAACGCGGGCACGCGCGCGACGGCGCGGTGGCGGTGCTCGCGGTGCTGATCGTGGTCGGCGCAAGCGTCGCAATGGAGCGCAGCGCCTCCGAGCTCGGCACCCGCCACGCAATCCCCGGCATCGTGATCGGCGGCCTGATCCTCGCCGCGGTCACCAGCCTCCCCAACGCGGTCGCCGCCGTCTATCTCGCCGCCCGCGGGCGCGGCGCGGCGACGTTCAGTACCGCGCTTAACAGCAACGCGTTCAACGTGCTTGCCGGACTGTTGATCCCGGGCGCGATCGTCGGCTTGGGCGCACCCTCCGGACAGACCACCTTCGTCGCTGTCTGCTACCTCGGCCTCACCGCCGCGGCGCTGGCGATCGCCTACCTCGACCGCGGCCTGCGACGCCTCCCCGGCGCGCTGATCATCGCCGCCTATGTGGCGTTCGCGCTGGTGCTGGCGAGTGGCGCGTAGCGAGGCCGTTACTCTCCAGGACGAGTCATTTGAGCGCCATCGCGACACAACCGCCGCCTCCATTGGGGCCCCCGCCGCCCCCGCCGCCCGGCCCGATCCCTCCCGAGCCCCCGCGCCGTCCCTGGTGGATGGCCAAGCGCGTGCTGCTCGGAGCGATCGGGGTCGTGCTGCTCTCGGGTGCGGCTAGCGCCGTGCTGGCGCGCAACGAGGTCAGCAAGGTGGTGGCGGCGCTGCGCCAGAACAAACCGGTGAAGGTCGCCACGAGCATCCTGCCGCAGGCGGCGAGCGGCGCGCCGGAGACGCTGCTGCTGGTCGGCAACGACGAACGGCCGCCGCCCAAAAGCAACCCCAGCGGGGCCGTGCTGCCGCACTCCAACGAGATGTTGCTGGTGCGCATCGACCCCAGCAAGCCGACGATCTCGATGCTTTCGATCCCGCGCGAGCTGCGCGTGCCGTTCACCCGGCTGAACGGGCAGCTGGAAGAAAACCGCATCAACTCGGCCTACACCTTCGGCTACGAGGAAAGCGGCGAAACCACCTCCGGCGGCGTGAAGCTGATGGTCGAAACGCTCACGAAAGTGATCGGCGTCACGCCCAACCTCGTGTTCGTCACCAACTTCAAACGCTTCAAGCGCGCCGTCGACGAAATGGGCTGCGTGTACATGACCGTCGACAAGCCCTACCACCACGTCAACGAACCGGGTGGCGAACAGTACTTCGAAATCAACCTCCAACCCGGCTACCAGCGGCTGTGCGGGCAAGAAGCGCTCGAATTCGTCGCCAACCGCCACGAAAGCACCTCGCTGATCCGCGACGCCCGCGACCAGCGCTTCCTGCTCGACGTCAAGGCGCAGTACGGGCCGACGCTCTTTGAAAACCGTGAAAAGTTCGAGCGCATCGTCGGCAAGGCCGTCGAAACCGACCTGCGCAGCGAAGCGCAGGTGCTGCAGCTGCTGGAGCTGCTGGTCGAATCGGCCGGCAAGCCGGTGCGTCAGGTGCCCTTCCACGTCGAGCTGCACAGCACCTACGACACCGCCACCCCGCGGCAGATCGAAGAAGCGGCCCACTCCTTCCTCAGCGGCACAGCCGCGATCGCCCCGCATCGGCTGCGTGGATCCGGCGGTGGGCGAGCCCACGCGGCACATCGACACCCCGCGGCGCCGGCCCCCGTGCTCTCACTGTCGCCCACCCCGGGCTCCACGCTCGCGCAAGCGCGCGCGATCTCCCCGCACCTGCCGTTCGCCGTGGAGGTGCCGCGCGCGCAGGAAACCACTGCCGAATCCGAACCGGACGTGGTGCGCTGGTACGACATCGCGGGCCCCGGCCAGCAGCTGTACCCCGCCTATGTGGTTGTCGTCGACGAGGGTGAACTGGGCCAGTACTACGACATCCAAGGCAGCACCTGGACCGACTCACCGCTGCTCAGCGACCCCAACCAGGAAATCCACGTCGGGTCGCGCACCTACAGCCTCTTCTACGACGGCGAACACCTCAAGACGATCGCCTGGCGCGAAGGGGATGCCGCCTACTGGATCGAAAACACGCTCACCAACAACCTCTCGCCGCAGCAGATGCTGGCGATCGCCGCGAGCGCCCATCCGGTGATCGGCACGGCCACCGCCGGCCTGCACACGCCCGCGACTCCCCGCAGCTTCAAACTGCCCCCGCCCACGGCCCACCAGGCGAGCACGCTCGCCAAAGTCGGCGCGCTGCTCGGCTTCGTCGGTCTCCTCGTCGTGGGGCTGCTGGGGTGGTGGGTGCTTTCGCGCCAGCGCCAGCTGCGCGCCCTGCGCGAGCAGGTGGCACAGGCGATGGCGCTGGAAGCCCGGCAGCGCTCGCGGGCGCGGTGACGGTCTCAAAGAAGAGGGGCCCGGCTCACCGGCCTACGGCCGGCTGCGCCACCCTCTAGGCCCCCAGCAGGTTGTGCACGACCAGGTCGATCAGCTTGATCCCGATGAACGGGGCGATCAGGCCGCCGAGGCCGTAGATCCAAAGGTTGCGGCGTAGCAGCGCGCTCGCGCCGATCGGGCGGTAGCGCACGCCGCGCAGCGACAGCGGGATCAGCAGCGGGATCACGAGCGCGTTGAAGATGATCGCCGAGACGATCGCCGATTCCGGCGTGCCCAGGTCCATGATGTTGAGCACGTGCAACGGGCCCTTGGGTGGGTGCGCGCCGATTCCTGTGGCGTAGGTGCTGATGAACACGGCGGGCAGGATCGCGAAGTACTTGGCGACGTCGTTGGCGATCGAGAACGTGGTCAGCGCGCCGCGCGTGATCAACAGCTGCTTGCCCACCTCGACGATCTCGATCAGCTTCGTCGGGTTGGAGTCGAGGTCGACCATGTTGCCCGCCTCGCGCGCCGCCTGCGTGCCAGTGTTCATCGCCACACCCACGTCGGCCTGCGCGAGCGCCGGCGCGTCGTTGGTGCCATCGCCCGTCATCGCCACCAGGCGGCCCTCCTGCTGCTGCTGGCGGATCAGCGCGAGCTTCGCCTCGGGCGTCGCTTCGGCGAGGAAGTCGTCGACGCCCGACTCCTCGGCGATCTTGGCCGCCGTCAGGTGGTTGTCGCCGGTCACCATCACGGTCTTGATGCCCATCGCACGGAGCTGGTCGAAGCGGACCTTCATCCCCTCCTTGATCGTGTCCTTGAGGTAGATCACGCCCAGCATCTGGCTGTCGCGCGCCACCGCCAGCGGCGTGCCGCCTTCGCGGCCGATGCGCTCCAGCTGCGCCTGCAGCTCCGGCGGCGGCGAGCCGCCCTCCTGCTTGACGAACTCGACGATCGCGTCGCCCGCGCCCTTGCGCAGCTGCTGGCCGTCGTAGTCCACGCCGCTCATCCTGGTCTGCGCAGTGAACGGCACGAACGTCGCGTTCAGCGTGCTCATGTCGTGCTCGCGCAGCCCGTACTGCTTGGCGAGCACCACGATCGAACGACCCTCGGGCGTCTCGTCCGCCAGCGAGGAGAGCTGCGCCGCCTCGGCGAGGTCGGACTCGGCGACGCCCGGCATCGGGATGAACTCTGAGGCGAGACGGTTGCCGATCGTGATCGTGCCGGTCTTGTCGAGCAGCAGCACATCCACGTCGCCCGATGCCTCCACGGCGCGGCCGGAGAGGGCAAGGACGTTGCGGCGCACGAGGCGGTCCATGCCCGCGATCCCGATCGCCGACAGCAGCGCGCCGATCGTGGTGGGTATCAGCGCGACCAGCAGCGCGATCAGCGTCGTCTCGGAGATCGCCGTGCCGGCGAACAGGCCGAACGGGCGCAGCGTCGCCACGACGACCATGAAGATCAGCGTCAACGCGGCCAGCAGGATGTTGAGCGCGATCTCGTTGGGCGTCTTGCGCCGCTCGGCGCCCTCCACCAGCGCGATCATGCGATCGAGGAAGGAGTGCCCGGGCTCCTGGGTGATTTCCACGACGATCCGGTCCGATGTCACGCGCGTGCCGCCGGTGACGGCGCTGCGATCGCCGCCGGACTCGCGGATCACCGGCGCCGACTCGCCCGTGATCGCCGACTCGTCGACCGTCGCGATCCCCTCGATCACGGTGCCGTCGCCGGGGATCAGCTCGCCCGCCTCCACCACCACCACGTCGCTGCGGGTCAGCTCCGAGGCGGCCTTGGTGCTGCCGTCGCGCATCGTCGCCACGGTCTCCTTGCGCATCGAGCGCAGCGTGTCGGCCTGCGCGCGGCCACGTCCCTCGGCAAACGCCTCCGCCATGTTGGCGAAGATCACTGTCAGCCACAGCCAGAAGGCGATCGTGAACGTGTACCACGCCGGCTCGTGGCCGCCGCCGAGCGGCTTGCCGCCGAAGGCCTGGATCAGCCACGTCCCCGTCGTGATCACCGCGCCGATCTCGACGACGAACATCACGGGGTTGCGAATCTGCACGCGCGGGTCGAGCTTCTTGAGGCTGTCAATCAGCGCGCGCCCAATGATCTCGCGCTGGAACAGCGACACCGCCTGGCGCTCGTGGCTCACGACTCCGTCAGTCATCGCCTAACCCCCTATTACCCTTCTGCACCTAGATGGTGGCGAGCTACGCCCGAAGAGATGTAGACATTCGCCCAGGTTTTTACGGTCGAGGGCAAGGTTCAGCTGGAGCACGTTTACTCCCGGTTCACCGGAGAAGCCGAGGCCCCGCCCGGAGGTGTACTTTGCAATCAACCTGTTCACGAAGGCAAGGACGAGATGACGCACCGCCGCGACGCGGTAGGCCTGGATCCAGGCGTTGGCTTGTGAGATTTCCGGGTCAAGCCCCGAGGCGGAGCTGTTGACCGCGTCGACAGGGATCTTCGCCACGGTCAGACCGGGGTCGTATTCGATCTTCGTGATCGGGTTCTTGTTCAGTTCGAGGTAGGCCTTTATGTTTTCTTCGTTGGCTTCCTTGGTCTTCACGCTGTTGGGCCCGTGATTGGAGAAGGTGCTCGCGGCGGCGTTGTACGCCCCGCCTTCGGTGGCTGAGGGACGTGACTGGAAGTAGCGCGGGTCGGCTTCGGTCACAACCGCGCCTTTCACTTCCTTGGGCTTGCCATTCTTTTCGAGCACCGGCGTGCCGAAGTTCTGGCCGATCAGCTTCGAGCCGACGACCCTGCCGTCGAGCTTGATCTGCTGTCCGTTAGCGTCGCCGGGGAAGGCGACCTGGCTGATGCCGGTGATCGCCAGCGGGTAGATGAGCCCGAGCAGGATCGTGAACACCACGATGCCGATTATCGAAGTGACGATGTCGCGTCTCATCTCAGTAAAGGTGTCCGGTCAGGCCCTGCACGATCGGGCCGAGCAGCAGGGCGGGGAAGAAGGTGAGCGCGCCGACGAGCACGACCACGCCGATCAGCAGCACCGCGAACGTGCCGTTGTCGGTGCGCATCGTGCCGAGGCCCGCGGGGGTGACGCGCTTGCCGGCGAGCGCGCCCGCGACCGCGAGCGCGAACAGGATCGGCGCATAGCGCGCGAACATCATGTCGAAGCCGCCGAGCAGATCGGCGAAGGTGATGCCGTGCGCGCCGAGGTTGCCCGCGTTGGGCTGGATGTAGCCGGTGTAGCCGGCGAACGCCGAGCCGTTGTTGTTGGCCTGGGAGAGGTAGGCGTAGAAGGTCTCGGAGAAGGCCTGCGGCGTGTGGGTGCCGAGCTTGGCGGAGGTCGCGACCGCGGAGATCGACGCACGCCCGGATTTGCTCGCCGTGGCCAGCGCCGTGGCCAGCAGCGCGGCCAGCGGCGTGATCAGGATCGCGAGGCCGGCCAGCTTGATTTCACGCGCCTCGAGCTTCTTGCCGAGCCACTCCGGCGTGCGCCCCACCATCAACCCGCCGATGAACACCGCCAGCAGCACGTACAGCAGAATCGAGTACAGCCCGGTGCCGACGCCGCCGAAGATCACCTCGCTGGCCGACAGGTTGGCGAACGGCACCGCTCCGCCGATGCCGGTGAACGACTCGATCGCGCTGTTGACGGCGCCGCATGAGGTGACCGTGGTGACGACGTCGAACAGCGCCGACCCGGCGATCCCGAAGCGCTGCTCCTTGCCTTCCATGTTGCCGCCGCCCGAGCCGCTGATCACACCCGTGTGCAGGCCGGCCGCGTGCTGTGCGGGCGAGCCATGCGCCTCGGCGATATAGGCAACGCACACCGCGCCGAGGAACATGAACATCATCACGCCGTAGATCGCGAACCCCTGACGGCGGTTGCCGGTCATCCGCCCGTACATGAACACGAGCGACGCCGGGATGATCAGCACGCACAGCATCTCGAAGAAGTTGGTGAACTGCGTGGGGTTTTCGAAGGGGTGCGCCGAGTTGGTGTTGAAGAAGCCGCCGCCGTTGGTGCCGAGCATCTTGATCGACAGCTGCGAGGCGACCGGGCCCATCGCGATCGTCTGTTTCAGGCCGGTGATGGTGTGCACGACCAGGTAGTCGGAGAAGTTGGCGATCACGCCCTGGGAGGCGAGCACGAGCGCGACCAGCACCGACAGCGGCGCGAGCACGTACAGGACCGTGCGCACCATATCCTGCCAGAAGTTGCCGAGGCTCTTGCCGGTGCGACCGACCAGCCCGCGCACCAATGCGACCGCCACGACGATCCCGACGCCGGCCGACAGCCAGTTCTGGACGGTGAGCCCCGCCATTTGGGTGAAGTAGCTCATCGTCGTCTCACCGCTGTAGTACTGCCAGTTGGTGTTGGTCATGAATGACGAGGCGATGTTGAAGCTCACGTTCCACGACGGCGAGTGGTAGCCGAGCGGGTTGAGCGCGTGGGGCACCCAGAAGGCGTCCTGGGTGCGCAGGATCAAGTACAGCAGCAACCACCCAGCGAGTGAAAAGATAATCAGGCTTTTCGCGTACGCCTTCCAGTCCTGCTCGAGCCTCGGATTGACGCGCAGGAGCCGGTAGAGCATCCGCTCCGGCCACGCAAACAACGGCGTCAGAAAGACCCGCTGGCCGGTGTACACCCTCGCCAGGTAGCTGCCCAACGGCAGCGCGAGCACGGTCAGGATGATCGCGAACAGCACGATCGTCAGCCAGCCGTAGAAGGTCATCGCTTAGAGATTCTCTCCGCGAATCAATGCGTAAAAGAGGTAGGCGATGATCAGCACCGTGACGACCAAACCGAAGAAGTCGGCGCCGCTCATGTGCGCGATGAATGCGCCCAACGGAGGCGTGTTCATATCCTGTCGATTCCCTCGAGTATCGCGAGCAGGATCGCGAACATCGCGATCCCGATCACCACCGCCACCACGTCCATACGTGCACTATTCTCGCTGCGCCGTCACGGGGGTGTGACGATTTCGCTCGCGCGTATAACGATTTCGTTACGAGCCGCGCTACGGGGCCGCCACCAATGGCGCGAGGCGGCCGTGCGCGCGGTAGGCAGCGTTCAGCGCGGCAGCGACCCGCGCGTATGACTGCGCCGGGCGGTGGCCGTCGAACACGACGGTGAGCGAGCCCGAGTCGCCGGGCAGCGCGATCGACCCGCCGCTCACCGGACCGCTCGCGGTGCGCGCGTCCCGCGCCCACGCCGGCAGCACCCAGCTCAGCGGCGTGCCGGCCTCCAGGGCGCCGTGCCAGGTGAGGGTCTCCGTGTGCCGCGTGGAGCGCTCGGTGAAGGAGATCGCCCCGCGGTCGGTGGGGGCTTCGGTGACCGTTATGCGCTGCCCGGGCCCCAACCACGCTGGGCTCGCGCCGGCCAGCAGCCGCACGCCGCCGGCGGGCGTGTCGGCCACCAGCATGTTGCGCAGCAGCGCCACGTATTCGGCGGCGAACGTGCCGTGTGGAGCGAGGTTGGTCGCCGAGGCGCGCCCGCCGAAGGGCGTGATGCCGGTCTCCCAGCCGCCGTCGGTGGCGGTGGTGTGCACCAGCTCGGCGTACAGCCCCGCGATCGCGCCCGCCGCGTCGCCGGCGGCCAGCTCGGTCTGGAAGATCCGGAAGCCCAGGTAGTCGTGCAGCTCGCTGCCGTCCAGGTAGGTGGGCAGTCCCTCGGCCATGTGTGTGCGCGCCCACCTCAGCGTGGCCGTGACGGCGGGCGAGCTGGCGCCGAGCACCTGGCACGGGGAAGGCCGCCCAGTAGTTGCCCCAGTCCTGGCCACCCTTCGCGTCGAGCACCGGGGGGATGTGCCCTTCGCGGGCCACTGCCGCGGCGATCGCGCGGTCGAGCGCGGCCTCGAAGCGCCGATCGACAGTCGGTCCAAGCGGCGGCGTCGGCATTCGCTTCGGCCGGCGTGACCGTGGCGTCGGCGCTCTGGTCGGCTGGCGTGGCGGCCACACTCTCCCCCGCCAGCGTCGCGGCGGCGATCGCCGAGCGCAGGCCCAGCGGCCGCCCACAGGTCGTCGCCGGTGATGTGCCCGTACGCCAGCTCGTTGTCGTCGGGTTGCTCGCCGGCAGCAGCCCCAGCGGATCGGCCGCGCGTGGCCGCCGACAGCCAGCCGATCGCGGCGCCGATCCGCCCGAGCTGCGCGGCGGCGTACGCCGGTTCGCCGGCGAGCTCGGCGTGCTGGGCCAGCGCCCACAGCGCCTCGCCCCACTCGTCGTACTGCCCGGCCTGGCTGATGAACAGGCCGTCGGGCTGCTGGAAGGCGTCGATGAAGCTCAGGTTCTGCGCCGCCGCGGCGTGCAGGCCGGCGAGGTCGAGCGCCTGCGTCTCGATCGCCGCGTCGCGGATCCAGAAGGCGCGGTACTGCAGCCGGTTGGGGCACTGCTCCCAGCCGCTGGGGGTCTGGACGCGCGATTCGAGCATCTCCGCGATCGCCGCCCGGTAGGTGGCGTCCACCTTCGCCTCGGGCACGTCGATCCGCATCATCCCCGCCTCCTGCGCAGCCCACAGCGCAGCGCAGCGCCGCGCGCGCGGCGCCGAGCGGCATCGCATCGAGCGAGCGATCGGCGCCGGCGCCGGCCGGCGGCGGTTCGAGCGGGATCTGCCAGGTGAAGCTGACGCTCGCGGTGGGGCTCGAGGTGGACGCTGAACACCCGCCCGTCGTGGAGCGTGGTGGGGGTGTTCCGAGCAAGGATCGCACCGGAGCTCCGAGCGGGCTTGGCGGAGGCGCTCGGAGCGAGCGTCGCGCTTGGGCTCCGAGAGCGGGTCGCGCGCGCACCCTGGGCGGACGTCGCAAGCGGCCGGCTGGGAGCGGCCGGGCCACGCGCCAGCAGCAGGCCGGAGCGGTCGAGGTCGCGGCCGGCGACCGTGTAGCTGAAGGTGCTCGAGAACGGCTGGCCCGGCTGTTCGTAGGCACCGGGGGAGCCGGGGCTCACCGGGCGCTTATACCGGTATGCCCCGGTCACCACCCCGTGCGGCCCGCGGATCTGGCGGCCACGGGTGTACGCGAGCAACATCGCCACCCGCGCCCGCCGCGGCAGCGCCGAGCCGTTGACCGCGCGCACCGTCTCGTACGCCACCGGCCGCCCCGCGACCGGCACCGCGAACAGCGTCACCGTGTAGCGCACCGGCCCGTCCGCGAGCGTGCTCGACAGCAGCGGCACCCCCGGTTCTGGCAGCGTGCGGGTCGGCTGGTCCCACGCTCGTAGACCTTCGCCGAAGCGCAGCTCGTACTCGGCCCAGCCGGTGTACAGATCGCCCTCGGGGGTGACCTCGGCGCCGGCCGCCATCCCCGGCACGGCGAGTTGCTCGGTCGGGGCCGCGAGGTAGCCGGTGGTGGGCGCGGCGACCGCGGTTTCGGCGACGGTCACGACCAGCGCCCCAAGCACAGCCAGCGCGGCGAGGGGCACCGAGGTCGGGAGTCTCGTCACCGGTTCAGCGTATTTGCACTCGATGCCCTACGTGATGCCCTACAATGGGGTCATGCATAAGACCAGCGTTTATCTCGACGACGAGCTGACCGAGCGGCTGGCGCGGCTTGCGCGCGAAGAGGGAACCTCGCAGGCGGAGATCCTGCGTGAGGCCGTGGCGGCCTACCAGCCCAAGCCATCGCCGGATCGCAATTTTGCGCTGTCCGGCTCCGGCTTTCGTCGAATCGATGATGACCCGCGCTCGATCTCAGAAATACCCGACGAGGAGCTGTTCGAGGGCTTCGGGGAGTGACGCTCATCCTCGACGCCGCTCCCGTGGTGGCACTCGCCGATCATGGCGACCCACGGAGAGCGGAGGTTCTCGAGATTATGCAGGGTGAGCCGGGCCCGCTAGTCATGCCGGCACCAGTAACGGCCGAGGTCGATTACCTGCTCGGCCGACGCTACGTTCGCCCCGCCCGCGTAGCCTTCCTGCAAGATCTGGCCGCGGGAAGGTACACCGTAGCCTGCTTGGAGCGCGAGGACTACGCGACGGTCGGCGAGCTGGAGGCCCGCTACGCCGACCTCGAGCTAGGACTCGCCGACTGCGCAACCGTCGTGCTCGCCAGCCGTTACAACACCACGCAGATCGTCACCTTCGACGAACGGCACTTCCGCGCCGTGACACCCCTGCAGGGGGGAGCATTCACGCTCCTGCCAGCGGACCGCTGATCACATCCCGCCGGCGCCGGCCGCGGTCACGCCCGCGAGCGCCACCACGGCCACCCCGGCAGCGAAGCTGCTCATCCTGAAAACCGGTACCCCACGCCCGGGTCGGTGAGGATGTAGCGAGGGCGCTCGCCTCGCGGCTCGATCTTGCCTCGCAGCCGCGCGATGTGGGTGCGCAGCGCCTGCATGTCGTCCACGTATCCCGGCCCCCACACCTCCGCCAGCAGCGCCTTGTGCGTCATCAGCCGGCCCCGGTTTTGCGCCAGCACGCGCAGCAGCTCGAACTCGATCGGGGTCAGGTGCACCGGCTCGCCGTCGCGGCGCACCGCGTGCGCGGCGAGGTCGACCTCCAGGCCGTCGGTGGCGATCGTCGGCTGCTCCTGGCCCGCTCCCTCGCTGCGGCGCAGCGCGGCACGCAGGCGCGCGACCAGCTCGCGCGTGCCGAACGGCTTGGTGATGTAGTCGTCCGCCCCCGCCTCCAGCGCGCGCACCTTCTGCTCCTCCTCCCCGACCGCCGACAGCACGAGGATCGGCATCTCGCTCCACTCGCGCAGGCTGCGCGTCACTTCCACGCCGTCCCCGCCCGGCAGCACGAGGTCCACGATCGCCGCGCGCGGAGCCTTCACCGCGGCGAGGTCCAGCGCCTCGGGGGCGCTCTGCGCGGCGATCACCTCGAAGCCGGCCTCGCGCAGCACCACGCGCAGGGCTCGGAGGATCTGCAGCTCGTCGTCGACCACCAGCACCCGCGGCTTCGGCGCCGGGGCCTCAACCGCCATCCGCCTCCGACCCCCGGGCCGCCGCAGCCGCCTCCGACCCCCGCGCCGCCTCCGACCCCCGGGCCGCCACGGCCGCGACCGCCTCCGGGCGCCCGCTCCAGCGACAGTTCGAACACGAACGTCGCCCCCTGCCCCGGCAGCGACTCCACGTGCAGCGAACCGCCGTTGGCTTCGAGGAAGCCGCGCGCGATCGCCAGCCCGAGACCCGAGCCGCGGCGCCCGCCGCGCGCCGTGCCAGCGGAGTAGAACGGCTCGAACACACGCTCCAGCTGCGCCGGCGGGATCCCCGGGCCACGATCGACCACACGCACGATCAGACGGTCTCCCTCCCCCGCCAGTCGTCCGCACCACGCGCGCCCGCACCGACACCGGGTGACCCCCCGAGTGCCGCCGCGCGTTCTCCAGCACGTTCACGAACGCCCGCTCCAGCTGTGTGGAGTCGGCGCGCACCAGGGGCAGGTCGCGGTCGATCGTGACGTGGAACTCCTCGTGCGGTGGTTGATTGGAGGAGGGGGGGGTGGCAGCGTGGTTGAGCGACGGGGGCGGCGCGAGGTCCTCCAGCGCCATGCCGAGCACCTCCTCCACCGACAGCCATTCCCGCCGCGGCTCCGCCGCGCCCGCCTGGAGCTTCGAGAGGTCCAGCAGGTTGTCCACCAGGCGCGACAGCCGCCGCGTCTCCCCCAGGATCGCGCTCGCCAGCTCCTCGCGCTCGGGCGCGGACACGCCCGGCAACGCGATCGCCTCGGCCGCCGTCGAGATCGCCGTCAGCGGGCTGCGCAGGTCGTGCGACACCGCCCGCAGCAGCGCCGTCTTGATGACGTCCGCCTGGCGCAGCGCCGCCGTCTCGACGACGCCACCCTGCAACGTCTCCCGCTCCAGCGCGGCGCTCAACAGCGCCTCCAGGGCCGGCACCACGCGCTCCTGCAGTCGGTACAGGCTGCGCTCGGAGCTGTCGGCCCCCACCACCACCGTGCCCAGGCGGCGGTCGCCCTCGCGCAGCGGGAACGCCACGCTGCGCGCGTCGGGCTCCACCGCCTCCATCACGATCGCCGCCGACTGCAGTTCCAGCGCCTGCGCCATCCTCGCCGCGGCCGTCGGCAGCACCTGCGCGAGGCTCGCCCCCTTGAGCAGCAGCCTCGCCATCTCCAGCACCAAGCTCGCCTCACGCCGGCGCTCGAGCGCCTCCTGGCGCGAGCGCGAGTTGGGGACCGGGACGATGCCGAGCTTGCGCGACATTGCGATCAGCGTAGATGAAAGACCGAACGCGGTCTTCGTCCGTCCGTCGATTGTCGCGACCCCTCATACATTCGACCCGCTACCGTCGATCATGGCGATGTGACCCCGATCGAGGTGCAGCGCTCAGGGATGCTCCAAACGCGCAGATGCTCAGCCCTGTTGTTCGCAGCCGGTGCGCTGCTCTGTCTGTCGCTGCCCGTGGGGGCGGCGGGCTCGGTCGCGCTGCCCGCGGGGTCGACAGGCTCGGTCGTACCGCTACCCACCGGCGCAGCCGGCTCGGTCGCACCGCTGCCCACCTCCGACTACCTGACGCGCCCGGCGTGTCACACACCGGCCCCCGCCCATGCGGGCTGCCTGGCCATGGAGCTCGTGCCGAGGACCGCCGAAGCCCGTGCCCGAACCCATCCGCTGGGGATCACCCGTGGTGGCCCACTCCAAGCCCCGAGCCCCCAAAACGGCGGCGATGGTCTGCGCCCGACGGACCTGCGCGCGGCCTACTTCCGCGGCGAAGCCCCCGAAGCTCCCGCTTCCGCGCCGCAGACGATCGCGCTCGTGGACGCCTACAACGACCCCTCGGCCGAAGCCGACCTGGGGGTGTACGACAAAGAATTCGGCATCGAAGCCTGCACCGAAGCGGACGGCTGCTTCGAGCAGGTCAACCAACAGGGCGAACGCGGCCACCCGCCGTTCCCCACGAGCGAAGCGCAACGCGGGGAACAGCTGACCGTTTGCGAAGACACCAAAGCAACCAAAGCAACACGTGAAGCGGCCTGCGCCATGGTGGAAGAAGCCGAGGGGTGGGCGGTGGAGATCTCCACCGACATCGAGACCGCCAACGCGATCTGCCAGAAGCACTGCCACATCGTGCTGGTGGAGGCCACGACGGACTCCTTCGAAGACCTCGAAGCCGCTGAGGAAACGGCCGTGAGGATCGGCCATGAAGCGGAAAGGACCGGCACCTGCGCCACCAAAGTCGAAGTCTGCGATACCGAGGTCTCCAACTCCTGGGGTGGACCCGAACCGGTGCTCGACAGCCCCGCCTTCGACCATCCCGGTACCGTGATCACCGCCTCCGCCGGCGACGACGGCTACCTGAACTGGACCGAAGCCGCGGAAGCCGAAGCGGCCAAAGAAGCGTATTACTCGGGCCCCGACTACCCGGCATCCTCACCCAATGTGGTGGCGGTCGGCGGCACCCGCCTCGGCCTCTCGGCGGCGGGCGCCTGGAAGGAAGAGACCGTCTGGAACGACGATCCCCGCGGCGGGGAAGAAAACTACGGCGCGGGCGGTGGCGGCTGCAGCACGCAGTTCTCGGCGCCCGAATGGCAGCGCGACGTGGCCGACTGGGCGAAGGTCGGTTGCGGCACGGGGGCCGATGCCAAACGTGCCGTCGCCGACGTCTCCGCCGACGCCGACCCGTACAGCGGAGTCGCGGTCTACGACTCTGTGCCCGACCCCCACGAAGAATTGGTTGGCAAAGAAACCGAAACCATCAAAGACGCCACACCGCTGTCCTGGTGGCCGATCGGCGGCACCAGCGTCGCCTCGCCGATCGTCGCCTCAATGTTCGCGCTCGCGGGCGGCTCGCACGGCGTCGAATACCCGGCGCAGACGCTCTACGAACATCTGCAAACCGGGCTGCTGCACCCCGTCACCTCCGGTGGCAACGGCGAATGCGACGACCTCTACAGCGAAGATCCCATCACCCACACCACCTGCGACGGCTCGATGAACCCGTTCTCCGAACGGTTCGCGTTCGACTGTGGAAAAGGGGTTCTGATCTGCAACGCGGGACCGGGCTACAACGGCCCCGCCGGCGTCGGCACCCCCGATGGGATCGGGGCGCTGGTGCCCCTCACCGAAGCGGAACGGAAGGCCATCGAAGCAAAGCACGCCGAAGAAGCCAAAAAGCAAGCCGAAGCGGAAGCGGCCGCCAAATTGAAAGCCGAAGAAGAAGCGGCAGCGAAAGCCAAAGAAGGCAAACAGGCCGAAGGCCCGCTCGATGAAAAACCCGCGCCGGGCGAAACGGGCTCGAAAGGCAACGGCGGGGGAAGCCTCACCACGGGCGAAGCGGGCGCCGGCGGGAGCGGTGACAGCGGGGCGGGCGGCGCAGGTGCGGACACCTCACCACACAGCTCCGCGATCGTCACCGGCCCCACCCCCGCGCACAGCGGCAAAGGCAGCGCCGGCCGCGGTGCGGTGCGCCTCTCGAAGCTCGCGCTCACCGCGCGCGCGAGCACGGTGTTCGCAAGCGGCCTGCCCACCATCTCCCAGGTCGCCTTCGCCTTCACGCTCAGCGCCCCCGCGCGGGTGCGGGTCACGCTCTCACGACTCGTGCGCGTCGGCGGGCGCGTACGCTGGGCCTCGGCGCCGGGCGGGTTCACGCTGCCTGCCGCTCGCGGCCACTACCGCACGCATCTGCGGGGTCGCGGCACCCTCCCCGCGGGGCGCTACCGGCTCACGTTGACCCCTGTGCACGGCGCAGCACGGTCGCTGACGTTCCAGCTCGGGTAGCCTCGGCGGCCGTATGCGGAGCGATCGTATGCTGGAGCTGCTCGCCGCGGAGCGTGAGCTCCCATGCGTTGGGGGCGCCCCGCGGACCGCTGCCGCCGACGTTCGCGATCAGACCCTGCGCCTCCAAGCGACCGAGCAGCTTGGATATCTGGCCCTGGTCGACGACCTCGGCGCGGTTGGCGACTTCGCGATTGCTCGATCCGGGCCGCTCGGCGATCGCCGTCAGGACGCGAGCAGTACGGTAGGTGAGCCTCGGACCCACGCCCTCCATCACCGCGCGCCCGCCGCGCGGGGGCTGCGAACGTCCCCCCCGCGACGATCGGCGGAGGGGCCGGGTCAGCTCGCGCCTCGCCGCGGAGCTGCCTAAATAGGGAAGCAGGATCAGGCCCATCAGCTCACCTCGCAGCCCGGTGGGCGGGGCGGGCCTGGACGCCAGCAGACGCGTCTGCAGGACCGCCAGCAGCGCACCCACCACCCCCTCCGCCGTGATCTCGGGAGGCTCGGAGCGGACCTTCGACTCCAACCGCCCACGATCGACGTACTCGGCCAGCGTCGCGAGTGCCGCGGCGCGGCTGTGCAGCACGCGCGGGCCGCCCCCAAGGGCGTAGACGATCCACAGCCGCGCCAGGTCGGGCTCCCGCTCGACCAGCTCCAGCCCGGCGGCTAACGCAGATCGGATCCCTTCGACCCAACCGCTCTCGCCGGCGTACGCCTGCGCCATCGCGGCGCCGGCCCCCTCCGAGCACCACTCGAAGGCCCCGAGGAAGCACGCTTCGACGTCGGCGAACTGCCCACGCAGCCGGCGCGGCGAGATGCCGGCTCGCGCGGCGATGTCGGCGAGGGTGATGGGGTCCCCGCCACCCTGAGCACCGACGGCCGCAGCCATCGCCCTGAAGATGCGCATACGCTCGTCGTCCTCCACCACACCCCTTGGCTCCTGCACCCTGACGTCTTCCTCTCGCGGCGGCAAGCTTGATCTTTGCCCTCGGCATTATCTTCTCATTGTCCAGCCTACCTAGCATGCGGTAGGCGGGTGTTTCCCAGGCCTCGGCCGGGATTTGAGACACACCCGCCGCTCGCTGTTTCCCATTATTCGGGCCCCAGCCACCTGGACGTCATACTCGGAATGTCGGCTGTGTGCAGGGAAAACGTGGAGACTGGGGATGGGCGAGCGAAGCGGCGAGCGGACGCTCCTCGCAATTTGCGTTGCGGGATCCCCAGACCGGGCTTACCCTCGGAGGAATGGTGATCAGACCGTCCCATGCGCCCGTAGCTCAACTGGCTAATGGCCACGACAACAGTGGTGCTGAATCTCCAGGTGTAGTCACTCAGCCGGCGACGAGCCGCGGGCCACGTGCCAGCGAAGCTCGCCGGCCGGCGGCTATCTGCCGCGTCGCGGTCGCTTGGTACGAGCAGGCCCGCGCGAGTCGCCGGTCTAAGAGCAGCGGCCTTCTAAGCCGCCGATGTGGGTTCGAGCCCCGCCGGGCGTACCTTCTTCGACAGAGAACGTGTTTTGAAGACCGGCACGCCGCCGCCTACTTCAAAAAAACGTTCACGTCCGTGAAGTGATCGATCGGCTGTTACAGGCGCTGATCGCGCTTGCGCCGCAGACCGGCTTCTCGGTGATCCCCCTCCACAACCCGCGCAAGGGGGCCGACGCGCAGATCTTCCGCGGCGGGGGACCACCCGGCCAAGGGTCGCCCGGCGAGGCGAGCGGGGGACGGAGCGCGGCCTCGGGCACGGCCACGGCCCGCCACGGCACAGCTGACCGCGGCGCGCGAGGCGCTCGCCGCGCTTCCCGACGTGGCCGCCGTGAGCGCGCGCGCGGACTCGCTGACGGTGCGCTTCGCGGACACGGCGATCGCGCGGCTCGGCGAGCGGCTGGAGGCGCGAGGAGGGGCTGGAAGCGGGCGAGGAGGGCGTGCTGGATGCGCGCGACCTGCTGGGGGGAACCGAGGTGGTGGTCAACTTCTGCGACGCCAACCCCACCAAGGCGCTGCACGTCGGCCACCTGCGCAACATCGCGCTCGGACAGGCGCTGGCGGGCGCACTGGCGGCGGCGGGCGCACGGGTGACGCGCCAGAGCCAGGTGAGCGACTACTGCCGCAGCATGGGCGAAGCGCTGGCGGGCTACATGGAGCTGCCCGAGCAGATCGCTCCGCGCAGTCTCGGGGTCAAGAGCGACCATTTCGTCGGCGAATGCTTCGGGCGCTACGCCGCGCGGCAGTGGACGGCGCCGGCTTGGACACCGATGACCCGGCACTGAGCGCCGAGGCGGCGGTCCGCAACGACCTCGCCGACGAACTGCTGGAGCGGATGAGCGCGGGCGATCCGGAGATCGTGACGCGCTGGCGGCGACTGCGAGGGTGGGCACTGGAAGGGCAGCAGGCGACGCTCGCCGCGCTCGGGGTCGACATCGACCGGCTGGTGTACGAGTCGCAGTCGCGCTCGCTCACGCAGTGGATCCTCGACCGCGGCGTGGCCGGCGCCGTGCTGACGCGAACCGAGAGCGGAGCGGTCGTGTACGAGACGCGGGAGGAGGAGTACCCGCGGCTGCTGCTGGCGCGCGCCGACGGCTTTCCGACGCAGCACCTACGCACGATCGCGCTGTGGCGCTCCCTGCGCGAGACGCTCGGCGAGACTCGCACGATCGAGCTGGTGGGCGAGGAGTGGCAGGCATACGTGCGCTACCACGAGCGGCTGATGCACGGTGAGCGGCCGGCGCCCCCGGATGCGGAGAACCCAGCGCACGCCGGCGGACTTCCGCCCAGCGCCGAGCTGCCCCGCCGCGAGCGGCGCCGAGCCGAATGCACCATCCGAGCGACAACGTGATCTACGGAATGGTCACCGTCGAAGGTGGGGCGGTGAAGTCGAGCAACGGCAGGCCCCCGCTGATCGACGGGATGCTCGAACGGCTCACCGCCTCCGCCGGCGCTGAAAGAGCTCGCCGCACGGAGCGAGGGACGCTTCGGAGCTGCGCGACCTCGCGGCGCTGGTGACCCTGGGGTTCTACCTCGGCCGCCCGACGCGCAAGCCGGTCGATCTCACCCTGACGGAGATGCTGGACCTCACCGGCGGCGTGGGGTGGGAGCTCGCGCGCGCCGCGGTGAGCGCGTGGGACCCGCGCCACGACGGCCCACCCGACCCGGCGCCCGAGGATCCCGAGTACCGCCACGCGGTGATGCAGTCCGAGGTCCACCGCCGGCTGCTGGCGCGCGCGGTGGAGCAGCTGGACGTGTATGAGCTCGCGCGCTTCTACGGGCACCTCAGCCGCCGCCACCTCGCGACCGAAGCCGGGAGACACGCGCCTTCGGCGCGCATCCCCGTTTCGGCCAACGCAGACGCGCGCACCGCCCGCGCGATGCGCACCCTGCTCGCCGCCGGGATCGGCGCGCTGGGATTGCCGTGCGCACGGCCGCAGGGGGGTGTCGCGAGATGACCCCGGTGGTGGAGGGCCGCATCGCATCGCAGACCCCGCCGGCCGAAGACCGCCGGGCGAGGACCCCGGCGGCCGTCCCCCGTGGGGAGAGCCAAGTGGCGCAGCTGGATCGCAACGAGGCGCTGCGCGGGCCCCCGCCCGGCGCGATCGAGCGCGTGCAGGCGGCGATCGCCCGGGGGCACGTGTACCCGCACGAGGCGCTGGCACGCGCGAGCGGCCGCGGCGGCCAACCACCTCGGCGTCGATCCACGGCAGGCTGATCCTCACCACCGGCGTGGACGAGGCGGCGGACCTGTGCATCCTCGAGCTGGGCGACCCCTACACCGTCACCCCGGGCTTCGACGGGTACGGCGACCGCGCGGCGGCGCTCAACCACCGCTGCCGGGCGTTCGCGCTGACCGCCGAGCACGCGCTCCCGCGCGAGCTGCTCGGGGCGGTCACGGCCGGCCGGCTAGTGATGGTGGCGAGCCCCAACAACCCGACCGCGAACGCGTTCGCGCCGCAGGCGCTGCGCACGCTGCTGTGGCGCTCGGCGCACCTGCTGCTGGACGAGACGTACGCGGACTTCTGCGCGCACGCACCCGGGCTGGAATGGCTGGCGGAGCACCCGCAGCCTGCTGGTGTTCCGCTCCTTCTCGAAGGCGTACGGCCTGGCGGGGCTGCGGATCGGCTGCCTCGATCGGCGAGGAGCGCCTGATCGAGCGGCTGCGCGCGCGGCAGGCGTACCTGACGACGAGCGGGCTGGCGGCGGAAGCGCTGATCGGCGCGCTGGAGAGCGACGCCGACTTCCCGCGCCGCCACGCGCGCGAGGTGGGCACGCTGCGCGCAGAGCTGATCGCGCGCCTGCGCGCGGTGGGGCTGTTCGAGCGCGTGCACGACAGCGAAACCAACTTCGTGTTCGTCACGTGCGCGTCGCCCGCCGAGGCGGCGTCGATCCGGGAGACGCTGGCGGCGCGGTGGAACGTGATCGTCGCCTCGACCGCCGCGCTCGGAGCGCCGGCGGGGCTGCGGATCGGCGTGAGCCTGCGCGAGCACGCCGACCGTCTGATCGAAGGACTGACCCTGATCAAGGACCTGCGTGAGGCGGGGCCAAACCCGAACAAGGAGGAGGTACCAGCATGAACGGTGCCAGCCAGACCATCGCCCGGACGACCCCCGAGGCAATCGACCGCGCGGCCTTCCGCCCGACGCTGCTGAGAGCGCTCGACTACCTCGCCGGGTGGGCGACGGCGGAGCTGCTGATGGCGATCCTCGAAGACGAGCAGCTGCTGAGCGCGCTGGAGCAGGGCGTCAGCGCCGAGGAGCTGGCGGAGCGGCTGGGCTCGCCCGGCAGCCCGACCACGGGCGCATCCGCGAGCGAGCTGACCGGCGCGCTGCTGCAGGCGCTGCACTCCGAGGGCGCGCTGGTGAGGGAGGCCGGCACGCTACCGCCTCGCCGAAGACCTCTCCGAGCTGCGCGCCGTGCACGGCTGGCTGGAGCTGCTGATGGAGGGCTACCGCGAGCTCTTCAAAGGCGTCGGCAGGCTGATGCGCGAGGGCGACGGGAGCATCGAGCGCAACCACCTGCGGGTGGCGACCGGCAGCGCGCGAATCGCGATCTACGACGCCGTGCCGCTGACGCTGCGGCTGATCGAGCGCCTCGGCGCCTCCGAGGGCGTGGTGCTGGACTACGGCTGCGGCAGCGCGCTGTACCTGATCACGCTGTGCGCCCAGCACCCGGGTCTGCGCGCGATCGGCGTGGAGCTGGCACAGGAGACGGTGCAGGCCGCCCGCGAGCACGTGCGCGAAGCGGGCATGGAGGGGCGCATCGCGATCGAGCACGCCTCGGCGCCCGACTACGTGCCGAGCGAGCAGGTGGACTTCGTCGTCTCGGCGTTCGTGCTGCACGAGATCGTCGGCCAGCGCGGCGTCGAGGGGACAGTCGAGTTCCTGCGCTCGTTCGGCAAGCGCTTTCCCAACGCGAAGCTGCTGATCGTCGAGGTCTCCGACCCCTACGCAGAAGGCCGCGGCGAGCTGGTGGGCAGCGACCGCCAAGGGCGGGGCTATTACAACTACTACATCTGGCTGCACTCCGTCACCACCCAGCGCCTGCTCACGCACGCGCAGTGGCTGGAGCTGTTCGCGCAGGCCGGCTACAGGGTCTTGCACGAAGAGCGCGTGGACGACATCGTCGACTCCACGGGCCTGGAGATCGGCTACGCGCTGGAGCGGGTCTGAGCCGGCAACACGGCGGGCGCTCCGAAAGGCACCAGGCACTCCGGCAGCAGCACCGAGCCGTCCTCGCGCTGGCCGTTCTCCAGCAGCGCGATGATCGTGCGCCCAACCGCCACCGCGGTACCGTTGAGCGTGTGGAGCGTCTCGACGCGCTGGCCGAAACGGGGATGCTCGCCGGAGGCGAGGATCTCCGGCGCTTATCCCGGCGCACGCGGATGTTCAGGCGCCGCGCCTGGTAGTCGGTCGTGTTGGAGCACGACGTCAGCTCGCGGTAGCGGCCCTGGGTGGGCAGCCACGCCTCGCAGTCGTACTTCTTGGCGGCGGGGGCGCCGAGGTCGTTCACGGCGATGTTGACCACCCGGTAGGGCAACCTCAGCTCGCCGAGGATCTCCTCCTCGATGGCGAGGATCCGCTCGTGCTCCGCGCCCGAGGCAGAGGGCTCGACGAAGCTGAACATCTCCACCTTGTCGAACTGGTGCACGCGGAAGATCCCGCGCGTGTCTTTGCCGGCGGCGCCGGCCTCGCGCCGGAAGCAGGGGGAGAAGCCGGCGTAGCGCAGCGGCAGGCGCCGGCGTCGAGGATCTCTTCGTCGTGCAGCGAGGCGAGCGCGACCTCGGAGGTGCCCACCAGGAAGAGCTCGTCCGCGGGGAGGCTGTAGATCTGCTGCTCGGTGTCGGGCAGGAAGCCGGTGCCGTACAGCGCCCGCTCGCGCACCAGCACGGGCGGGATCACCGGCTCGAAGTCGTGCGCGCGCAGCTTCTCCAGGACCCACCGCACCAGCGCCAGCTCCAGCATCACGAGGTCGCCTTTGAGGTAGGCGAAGCGCGCGCCCGACAGCTTGGCGGCGTGGTCGATGTCGATCAGCGAGCCGGCCAGCTCCAGGTGGTCGCGGGGGGGAATCGAGGGCCGCCCGCAGCCCCTCCCCCAGTCCGCCCACTCAGGACCGCCTCTCCCAGGTCCAGCCGCACCAGACCGCCCACCCCAGGACCGCCCACCGCGAGCCCGCCCAGCCCGGCCTCCCCCACGACCCGCACCAGCTCGTCCTCCGGCCCGGGGGCGGCGGTCGGGTCGGGCAGGTTGGGCAGCGGCAGCAGCGCCGCGTCGAGCTCCGCCTCCACGGCGGCGAGCTCCCGTGCCAGCTCCTTCTCCCGCGCGCCCAACTCGCGCTGCTCGGCGATCGCCGCGGCGGTGTCCTCGCCGGAGCGCTTGGCCTGGGCGATCGCGTCGGCGGCGGCGTTGCGGCGCGCGCGCAGCTCCTCCAACTGGGGGATCAACGCGCGGCGGCGCTCGTCCAGCTCGATCACGCGGTCGAGGCCGGCCGCCGCACTCCCCTCGCCCGCCCCGCGCCGCGCGAGCGCGGCCCGCACCTCCTCGGGCTGCTGGCGGATCAGCTTGATGTCGAGCACGCGACCAAGCCTCGGGGCCGCGCCCTATTTGGTGGCCGTTGTGGAGCTTTCGGAGGAGCCCGGGATCGCGGTGTTTTCGATCGACGGCACCTTGGGCGCCTGCAGACCGGAGTACTTGGCGAGGAACGCGGCGACTTCTTGGGCCTGGACGCCGAGGACGATGTTCTGCGGCATGATCGCGCCGGAGAAGCCGCCGTTGCGGATCGCGTAGAGAACCTGGTTGTATGCCTCTTTGCGGAAGTCGAAGTTGGGGCCGTTGGTGCGCAGGCGATCCTTGATGCTGGTAGCCGAGCCCTCGGCGCCGACGACGGAGAGCGTGTGGCAGCCCGAGCAGCGCTGCAGGAACAGCGCTGCCCCCTTGTAGTAGTGGCTGGATTTGGAGAGCTGGATGCCCTGCGTGCCGCAGGCGCTGACGCCGACGGCCGCAACGGCGGCCGTCGCCAGGGTGGCGGCAAGCTTCAGCGGGGTGCTCATGCGGCTCATGCGGGGCTTCAGTGGGCATTCATGCGGGGCTTCAACGGGGCGCTCATGCGAGCGGAATATATAGGCTCGCCGGATGCGACCACGGCCCCTTATGGCGGCTCCGCTCCGGCCCCTCGTGGCGGTGCTGCTCGCGGCGCTACTGCTGGCGGGCTGCGGGACCGGGCAGACAGGCCACTTAGCGGGTCATCGCCTGGCGCTGACGCTCGACGGAGTACCGCATCCTGCCGCAGACGGTGAGCGTGCCGGCGGGGCCCCTGAGGATCACGGCGTGCAACCGCGGCGTCCTCACGCACAACGTGGCGCTGCAGCAGGGGACCCTCGACTCCGACGAACGGACGACGCTCACCGACATCCCCACGCTGCTGCCCGGTAGGTGCGGGTCGGTGCTGAACCACCCCGCTGGCGCCCGGCCGCTACCTGCTGACCAGCACCGTCGGCAACCAGGCCGTGCTGGGGATGGCCGCCACGCTGATCGTGCGCTGAGCCTGAATCCATGCGCCTCGCCGATGCACGGCCCCAGGCGAGAATGGATACCCACAGATGGCCTTCGGCAACGTTCGGTACCGATCAAACCCCATGCGCGGTTTCCGCCGCGCGCAACAGCAGAAACACGACGACCAGCGCGGAGAGAGCCATGACGCCCTGCTCGCGGCGGACGATCGCCGCTACCACGGCGTGCTGCTCGGCCTCGGGTAGCCGGCCGACCTCCTGGGCGTTATCCAGACCTCGCTGGTCGAGGATCGTCTGGGCGGAGGCGATGCGCAGCTGCTCGGCGACGAAGGCGACCGCGAGGGGGAGCAGGGCGTAGAGGTAGAAGAGGCGAACGCTGGAGGTGTGGCCGGCGGCGGCGAGCACGCCCACGGCGAGTGCGAACACGACGGCGGCGCCCTGGCCGATGCGCAACAGCACCCAGAAAGGGCGGCTGGGGCGCCAGCGGTACCAGCTCCAGCCGCCCAGTGTCGCCGGGATCGCATTGACCACGGCGGCCACGAGCGCACCTACGACCACCGCTTCGTTCAACGCCGACTCCACGAGGAAAACGGGCCGGGACTGCGCCTGCGCCGACTCCTACCACAGGCGCAGGGTTTCGAGCCGATCGTCACTATGTAACACTCTGGCACAAGCATCGGCGTGCGGTGGTATAACAGCCGCGGTGCTGCGTTCCTATCTCCCCGCGCTCGTGTTCCTGATCCTCGGCGGCGCCGTGGGGGGTGCGTTTACGCTGCTCAACGGCGTGTTGGGCCCGCGCCGGGCGATCAAACAGAAGCAGGATCCATACGAGTGCGGCCTGCCCTCGGAGGTCAAACAGGGGCTGCGCTTCGGGATCAGCTTCTACCTGATCGCAATGCTGTTCATCCTGTTCGACATCGAGGTGATCTTCCTCTACCCGATCGCAGTCGAGCTGCGATCGTTCGGGAGCTACGCGCTGAGCGAGACCGCCGTGTTCATCGTGCTGCTCGTCGTCGCGTTCGTGTATGTGTGGCGGAGGGGGGCGTTGGAGTGGAGGTGAGGCGCACCCCGCTCGCCGGCGCCGGCGCCGCCGGTGGCGCGCAGGTTGATTCCGGTAGCTTGCAGGTGAACAGGCTGAACGCGCAGCAGCTGTTGCGCGGCGGCGAGATGGACGGCCTCAACCTCCCTGCCCATCTGGAGGGTGCGGAGCTCGAACGCTACGTCGAAGAGCGCGTGCTGACGACGACGCTCGACCGGGCGGTGGCGTGGGCGCGCTCCAACTCCTTCTTCCCCCTCGGCTTCGGTCTGGCCTGCTGCGCGATGGAGTTCTTCCACACCGCCGGCCCGCGCATGGACATTGCGCGCTTCGGCTTCGAGGCCGTCCGCGCCTCGCCACGCCAGGCCGATCTGATCATCCTCGCGGGCCGCGTGTCGATCAAGATGGCGCCGATCATCCGGCGGCTGTACGACCAGATGCTGGAGCCGAAGTGGGCGATCTCGATGGGCGCCTGCTGCAGCTCGATGGGCGTGTTCAACAACTACGCGCTAGTGCCGGCCGACAAGTTCATGCCGATCGATGTGCACGTCCCCGGCTGCCCGCCCCGCCCGGAGGCGCTGATGCACGGCATCCTCAAGCTGCGCAAGCTGGTGCAGGACGACCCGGACGCCAGCTGGCGCGAGCGCTACCAGGCCGCGGGCACGGAGGAGATCGTTCCGGGTGGCTCAGCGGGAGAGGGGCAAGGTGGGCGGGCTCCCATCCCAACCTCCCCCCGAGCGGAGCGCGATGCCTGACGCTACGGGCCTGGAGCTCATCGCACGCGGGCTGCGGGAGGAGCTCGGCGAGGAGACGGTTCGCGACACGGTGTTCTTCCGTGAACGCGCCACGATCGAGATCGACCCGGCTCGCGTGCGGGACGTGCTCGCTCATCTGCGCGAGCAGGGTTACGCGTTCATGGCGAGCCTGCACGGCGTCGACTACTACCCGCACGAGCCGCGCCTCGGCGTCCACTACGAGCTGCTCGACATGAGCCGCGTCGATCGCGTCACGGTCCTGCTGCGCGTGCCCACCGACGCGCCGGAGGTCAACTCGGTGACGGTGGAATGGCCCACGGCCGACCACCAGGAGCGCGAGGTGTACGACATGTTCGGGGTGCTCTTCGAGGGGCACCCCGACCTGCGCCGGATCCTGATGCCCGAGGATTACGAGGGCCACCCGCAGCGGCGCGACTTCCCCATCGGGGGCGAGCCGGTGCGCTTCACCTACAACGACAACCCCACGCTGGGGGCCCCGCGGTGAGCACCCTCTCCGAGTACCGACGCGGCGAGCAGAGCTTCACGCTGGACCAGTCGGGCGTGGGCGGCGCCGCCGGGGTCAGCGCCGACGCGATCGCCTCCAGCGACGAGGCCGACGCACGAGCTGCTGACGCTCAACTTCGGCCCCCACCACCCCGCCACGCACGGCGTGCTGCGGCTGCTGGCGACGCTCCAGGGAGAGGTCGTGCGCGACCTCAAACCGATCATCGGGTACGTGCACACGGGGATCGAAAAGACCGCCGAGGACAAGGCCTACTGGAAGGTGATCCCGGTCATCGAGCGGATGGACTACCTCTCCTACTACTTCAACGCGATGGCCTACTGCGGCGCCGTCGAGCGCCTGCTGGAGGTCGAGGTGCCCAAGCGCGCGCAGTACCTGCGCGTGATCCACCTGGAGCTCAACCGCATCGCCTCCCACCTGATCTGGCTGGGCACCTCCGCGCTCGACCTCGGCGCCAGCTCGATCTTTCTGTACTGCGTGCGCGAGCGCGATCTGATCCTCGACCTGTTCGAGATGTCCTCCGGCGCGCGCATGCACACGCGCTACTTCCAGGTCGGCGGCGTGATCGAGGACATCCCCCGCGGCTTCGAGCAGAAGGTGCGCGAGTTCCTGAAGATCATGCCCAAGCGCGCCGACGAGTACGGCGCGATCCTCAACGCCAACGAGATCGTGCTGCAACGCCTGCGCAACACGTGCCCGCTCGACGCCGACACGCTGCTGGGGCTCGGCGTCACCGGTCCGCTGCTGCGCGCCGCCGGCAACCCCTGGGACCTGCGCAAGGCCGACCCCTACTCCTCCTACGACGACTTCTCCTTCAAGATCCCCGTCGGCACCGTCGGCGACAACTACGACCGCTTCGCGGTGCGGATGGCGGAGATCTACGAGTCGGTGCACATCATCGAACAGGCGCTCGACGGCCTGCCCGAGGGGCCGCACATAACCGAAGACCGCAAGATCGCGCTGCCGCCCCGGCACGAGCTGGCGACCTCGATGGAGGCACTGATCCACCACTTCAAGCTCGTCACCGAGGGCATGCGCGTGCCGCCCGGGGAGATCTACAACCCGATCGAGTCCCCCGCGGAGAGCTGGGCTGCTACGTGCGCTCCGACGGCAGCTCCAAGCCCGCGCGGGTGCACATGCGCGACCCCTCGTTCGTCAACCTGCAGGCGCTCGCGCACATGACCCGCGACGCCTACATCGCCGACCTGATCGCGACCACCGCGATGCTCGACCCGATCCTCGGGGGGATCGACCGATGAGCGCCATCCGCCCCGCTATGCCCACGGCTCGCGTGTGCCCGGCTGGGACATGGCCGCCGACCTCGACAAGGACCCGGCGCTGATCCCCGAGTGGGCCGGCGTCCCCGATCCCCGGAGGTGCCCGAGGGGCTGCGCGCGGAGATCGAGGCGCACATGGCGCTCTACCCCGACCCCCGCTCCGCGATCCTGCCGGCGCTGGAGGCCGCGCAGCGGGTGCACGGCTGGTGCTCGCCCGAGGCGATCGACCAGGTCGCGTGCGTGATGCGGCTGACCCCCGCCGAGCTGGTCGCCGTCGCGACCTTCTACGACATGCTCGAGACCACCCCCGTCGGGCGCCACTCGCGTGTATGTGTGCACGAACATCTCCTGCTCGCTGTGCGGCGCCGACGAGCTGTACGAGGCGATCCGCGCCGCCGCCGGCGACGATCCGGAGTTCAACGTGCGCTCGTTCGAGTGCCTCGGCGCCTGCGACATCGCACCGATGGCCTCCGTCGATGGCGCGTACGTGGGGCCGCTCACGCTCGCCGACGTGCCCGCAGCTGCTCGAGGACATCCGCGCCGGCCGCGAGGTGCTGCCCGAGAAGCAGCTCGCGCGGCGGCCCTGCGCCGACCCGGGAGCGGCTCGTGACCGACCACGCTCCTCTTCGACCGCATCGACGAGCCCGGGCTCAACACCCTGGAGGTCTACGAGCGCCGCGGCGGCTACGAGTCCCTGCGCAAGGCGCTGCGATGCCGCCCGAGGCGGTGCTGCACGAGCTCGAAGCCTCCGCGCTGCGCGGGCGCGGGGGGGCCGGCTTTCAGATGGGCAAGAAGGTCTCGTTCCTGCCCAAGGGCGGGATGGACAAGTACCTGGTGTGCAACGCCGACGAGTCCGAGCCCGGCACCTTCAAGGACCGCGAGCTGATGCAGAAGTCCCCGCACATGCTGATCGAGGGGATCGTGATCGCCGCCCACGCCGCCGGCGCCACGCGCTCGTTCATCTACATCCGCGGCGAGTACGTGCTGCAGGCCGACATCCTCGACGCCGCGCTCGCCGAAGCGCGCGCCGCCGGGTTCGTGGGCGAGAAGATCCTCGGCTCCGACACCTCGCTCTCGATGGTCGTCCACCGCGGCGCCGGCGCCTACATCTGCGGCGAGGAGACCGGCCTGCTCGACTCGCTGGAGGGCAAGCGCGGCAACCCGCGCCTGAAGCCGCCCTTCCCCGCCAACCAGGGTCTCTACCAGGGGCCCACGTTGATCAACAACGTCGAGACGCTCTGCACCGTCCCGACGATCCTCCGCATCGGCGGCGACGAGTACGCCAAGCTGGGCGTGGCGACCTCCACCGGCACGAAGCTCGTGTCGGTCTCCGGGCACGTGCAGCGGCCCGGCAACTACGAGATCGAGCTCGGCATCCCCTCGCGCGAGATCATCTACGGCCTCGCCGGCGGCCCGCCGGAGGGGCGCACCGTCAAGTGCTGGTTTCCCGGACGGCTCCTCCTCTCCCGTGCTCACCGGCGATGACCTCGACATCCCCTACGACTTCGACTCGATGGCCAAGGCCGGCACGATGCTCGGCTCCGGGGCGATCATCGTCGTCGACGACTCCACCCCGATCATCGACGTGGCGCTGAAGGTCGCGAAGTTCTACCGCCACGAGTCCTGCGGCAAGTGCACCCCCTGCCGCGAGGGCACCAACTGGACGGTGAAGATGCTCGAGCGGATCGACGCCGGCGAGGCCACCCCGATGGACCTCGAGATCATGGCCTCCGTGCAGGAGCACATCATCGGCAACTGCCTGTGCGTGCTCGGCGACGCGATGGCGATGCCGATCGGCTCGATGATCGCCAAGTTCAAAGACGAGTTCGAAGCGCACATGGCGACCGCGCGCCTGCGCGGCGGCGTCGGCGACATCGCGGCGGCCGAGGGCGTGCTCGCAGCCCAGGGGGCGCTCGTCGGCGCCGGCACGGGATCCCAGGGGGAGGCCCACTGATGCCCCGGAGGCCCGCTGATGCCACGGCCCGAACCGAAGACGATCACCTTCACGATCGACGGCCTCGAGGTGCAGGCGCCCGAGAACTCGATGCTGGTCGACGCCGCCAAGCTCGGCGACGTCGAGATCCCCGTCTTCTGCTACGAGCCCAAGCTCGGCAACCCCGTCGGCGCCTGCCGCATGTGCCTGGTGGAGATCGAGGGCATCCCCAAGCTGCAGACGGGCTGCTCCACGCCCGTCAAGGACGGCATGGTCGTGCACACCGCATCCGAGCGCGTCAAGACCGCCCAGAACTCGGTCGTCGAGTTCCTGCTGATCAACCACCCGCTCGACTGCCCCGTCTGCGACAAGGGGGGCGAGTGTCCGCTGCAGGACATCACCTTCGGCTGGGGGCGCGGGCATCTCGCGCTACATCGATCCCAAGCGCCACTTCGTGAAGCCGCTCGCGCTCTCCCCCGTGATTGCGATCGACCGCGAGCGCTGCATCCTCTGCTACCGCTGCGTGCGCTTCTCCCAGGAGATCTCCGAAGACCACCAGCTCGTGCTGCAGGAGCGCGGCGCGCACTCCTACGTCTCGACCTTCGACGGCCACCCCTACGTCGCGCCCTTCTCCGGCAACATCGTCGAGCTCTGCCCCGTCGGCGCGCTCACCTCCCAGCCCTACCGCTTCCGCGCGCGACCGTGGGACATCGAGGACGCCGGCTCGGTCTGCACGCTGTGCCCCGCGCAGTGCAACGTCACGCTCACCGTGCGCGACGAGCGCGTGCTGCGCGTGCTCTCCCGCCCCCACCCCGAGGTCGACGACGGCTGGCTCTGCGACCGCGGCCGCTTCGCCTACCCCGTGCTCGGCGGCGACGCGCGCGTCACCGCGCCGTTAGTGCGCGACGGCGGCGAGCTGCGCCCCGTCTCCTGGGAGCGCGCGCTGGAGGAGGCCGCTGCCGGGCTGCGCCGCGCGGGGGAGCGCGTCGGCGCGCTCGCGGGCGGTGGCGCCACCAGCGAGGAGGGCTCGCTGCTCGCGCGCCTCGTGCGCGAGGTGCTGGGCTCCCCGCATCTCGACTCGCGCGTGGCGGGCACACTGCCGCTGGAGCTGCTGCGGGCGCTCGCCGAGCCCGGCCTGCAGGCGACGGTGAGCGACCTCGAGTTCGCCCACGCCGTGCTGCTGCTCGACTGCGAACCGATCGCCGACGCCGCGATCCTCGACCTGCGGCTGCGCAAGGGGGTGCGCCGCCACGGGCTGCGCTTGGTGCCCGCCGGCCGCGAGCAGCTGCTCGACGAGTCCGCGCGCGCGGAGCTGCTCGAGCAGCTGCGCGCCGCCGGCGAGGAGATCGTCGTGCTGTGGCACGAGCGCCTGGGTGCCGGCCCGACGGCGAGCCGGCCGTGCGGGCACTGCTCGACCTCGCCGCCACGCTGGGGCTCGCCGAGATCGACGGCGCCGGGCTGCTCGAAATACCCGCCCACGCCAACGGCCGCGGCCTGCGCGAGGCGGGCGTGCTCCCCAACGCCGGGCCGGAGCTCGGCGAGCTCGACGAGGACGGGCTCGACGCGCACGGGATCGCCACGGCGCTGGCCGCCGGCGAGCTCTCCGCGGTCTACCTGCTCGACGCCGACCCGCTCGCCGGGCCATCGCCCCTGCCCTCCTCCGAGCACCTCCGCTCGCCGTGGGGGGAGGCGGAGCAGGAGCTGTGGGAGCGCGCGCTGGAGCGGGCCTCCACCGTGATCGCCCACGCGACGTTCCTCACCGAGGGCGTCCGCGCGCACGCCAACGTCGTCTTCCCCGCGCTGGCCTACGCAGAGAAGGAGGGCACCGTCGTGCACCCCGACGGCCGCGTGCAACGGCTGCGGCCCGGGGTTGCGCGCCCGGGCGAGACGCGGGACGAGCGCAGGGTGCTGGACGACTTGACGGCGTTGGTAGCGCCAGTGGCGGTGGCCTCGCCATGAACACGTACACCCTTCCAGGACCCATCACCGATTCACCTACGTGCCCATGGCGGCGTAGTTTGGAGGGATACGCATGAGTGTCCTCGCCACCGTCGGCTTCTACGAAGAATGGTGGATCCAGATCATCAAGGCCGTCGTGATCTTCGCCGTCGGCCTGCAGCTCGTGCCGGTGGTGCTGCTCGCCGAGCGCAAGCTGCTCGGGCGCTTCCAGTCGCGCTACGGCCCCAACCGCGTCGGGCCCTATGGTGCGCTGCAGCCGCTCGCCGACATCCTCAAGCTGCTCACCAAGGAGCAGTTCCGCCCGACGACGTCGATCGGCTTCCTGTTCGCGCTCGCCCCGGTCATCTCGATCCTCACCGCGGTGGCGGCGTTCGCGCTGATCCCCTTCGGCAACGTTCAGCACATCTTCGGCAAGCCCGTCGGGCTGTACGGGGTGGACGTCTCGATCGGGCCGCTCTACCTGTTCGCGTTCGGCGCGATCGCCTTCTACGGGATCATGCTCGGCGGCTGGGCCTCGGGCTCGAAGTACTCGTTCCTCGGCGCGATGCGCGGCGCCGCCCAGTTGATCTCCTACGAGGTCTCGCAGGGTTTGGCGCTGGTCGGCGTGGTCATGACCGCGCAGACGCTGTCGCTGACAGGCATCGTCTATGCGCAGGAGGGCATGTGGTACATCGTGCCGCAGTTCTTCGGCTTCCTGATCTTCCTCACCGCCAGCTTCGCGGAGATCAACCGCGCCCCGTTCGATCTGACGGAGGCCGACGCCGAGCTGGTCGGCGGCTATAACACCGAGTTCGGCGGCGGGCGCTTCGCCTCCTACTACTTCGCCGAGTACCTCAACGTTTTGGTTGTCTCCGGGATCGTCACCACCGTGTTCCTCGGCGGCTGGCTGCTGCCGTTCGGCATCCACCCGCCCGGGTGGGTCGACCCGTTCGTGGTGCTGTTCAAGATGGGGCTGTTCACGTTCTTCTTCATCTGGATACGCGCCACCCTCCCGCGCCTGCGCTACGACCAGCTGATGTCCTTCGGCTGGAAGGTGTTGCTGCCGCTGGCCACCCTCAACGCGCTGGTGACCGCCGTGCTCGTGGTGGTGACGCACTGATGTCCACGCCCCCCACGCCCCCCACGCCTCCCACGCCTCCCACGCCTCCCACGCCCGCACAGCTGACGCCCCCACAGGCCCCATCACCCTCCGCCGCGGGCGCCGTCGCCAGCCTCAACGTCACGGCGTGGAGCCCGGGCGAGGATGTGATCGAGGTCAAGCGCACACCGGCGCCCGGTCCCGCGCGCAGCACTTGGCGCACTTTCGGCGAGACCATGCGCGGCCTGTTCACGACCCTCGGCCGCATGCGCGAACCGGTGGTAACAGTCCAGTACCCCGAGGAGAAGACCCCCGTCTACCCGCGCTTTCGGGGCCGCCACAAGCTGCACAAGTTCGAGGACACCGGCTTGGAGAAGTGCGTCGGCTGCTCGCTGTGCGCCGCCGCCTGCCCCGCCGACTGCATCCGCGTCGTCGCGGCCGAGAACACGCCCGAGAATCGCGTCTCCGCGGGCGAGCGCTATGCCGCCGTGTACGAGATCAACATGTCGCGCTGCATCTTCTGCGGATACTGCGAGGTCGCCTGCCCGTTCGACGCGATCACGATGGGCCACGACTACGAGCTCTCCGACTACTCGCGCTCCGACCTGATCTTCACCAAGGAGATGCTGCTCGCCGAGCCGCTGGAGCGCACCCCGTTGCGGAACGAGGGGGAGTAAGCCCGGGATGAGCTCGATCTTCTTCTTCCTCGCGGCCTTCGGGGCAATCGCCGGCGCGATCGGCGTGATCGCGCTGCGCGACCCCTTCTTCTCCGTGCTCGCACTCGTCGCCCACCTGCTCTCGCTGGCGATCCTTTTCCTGCTGCTGCGCGCCGAATTCGTCGCCGCCGCACAGGTCGTCGTGTACGCCGGCGCGGTGATGGTGCTGTACGTGTTTGTAGTCGCCTACGTCGGAGAGGCCGACGAATCGACCGAAGCCGGGAGACACTCGCCTTCGACCGGAGCCGGGGGACGCTTGCGCATCCCCGGTCCGGCCAGCATCCCCGTTTCGGCCAGCGCTCGCCTGCGGGGACGGGGTTCCTACCCGCCCGGCGCCAACCTGCGCCTCGGCGCCGCGGTGCTCGGCGGCGCGCTGCTGGTGGAGCTGTTGATCGCGCTGCTCGGCTCCGGGCTGAAGGCGATCGAAGGCTACGGCGCGGGCTACACGCCGGGGCCGCGCGCCTACGGCACCCCCGCCTACATCGGCAACCTGTTGCTCACCCGCTTCCTGCTCGCTTTCGAGATAGCGTCCTTCCTGCTGTTGATCGCCGCCGTCGGCGGTGTCGTGCTCGCCCGGCGCCGTGGCGGGCTGGAGGAGGAGTCCGCGGACCCAGAGCGCGAGCTCACCCCGCTCAATCTGATCCGTCCCCAGGGCACGGGCACGATGGCCGAGGGGGTCACCGGGCTCGCGTTCGCGGCTGCGCACTCGAGCAACGGCACCGAGGAGGCCGAGTTGGATGGGGTCGCCGAGGGCGATCGCGCGCGCGCCGCCGTCGGCGCCCCCACGGGGTCCGGCAACGCAGGCCATCACACGGAGGGCGGCTGATGAGCATCGCCTGGTACCTCGCCGTCTCGGCGATCGTCTTCGCGCTGGGCGCCGTCGGCGTGATCGTGCGCCGCAACCCGCTCGTGGTGCTGCTCTGCCTGGAGTTGATGCTCAACGGCGCCAACCTCTCACTGATCGCGTTTGCGCGCATGTGGGGCAACGGCGACGGGCAGATCCTCGCGCTGATCGTGATGACCGTCGCCGCCTGCGAGGTCTGCATCGGCCTCGGCATGATCGTCGCGATCTACCGTCGCCGGCTGCCGATCGATGTTGATGAGATGCGGGAGTTGCAGGGATGAGCGCGACGACGTTCGGCTGGCTGGTGCTGCTGTTCCCGCTGCTCGGGACTCTCGTGATCGGCTTCGGCTTCCGTGTACTGCCTGGACGCACCGCGGGGTGGATCGGCACTGCGGCGATCGCGCTTGCCTTCCTCGCCGCCGTGGGCGCCTTGATCAAGCTGCAGGGCCACGCCCCCTCCGACCGCGAGCTCAACTCCTCGCTGTGGAGCTACGCGGTGACGGTCGGGATCGACGCGCATGTCTCGATCCTCGTCGACCCGCTGTCGGTCTACATGATCCTGGTCGTCACCGGGATCTCGACGATGATCCACCTCTACTCGGTCTCCTACCTGGAGGAAGACCGCGGCTTCGCGCGCTACTTCGCCTACCTCAACTTCTTCGTCTTCTCGATGCTGCTGCTGGTGCTCGCCGGCAACTTCCTGCTGCTGATCGTCGGCTGGGCGTTCGTCGGCGCCGCCTCCTACCTGCTGATCTCCTTCTGGTACCGGCGCACCACCGCCACGCGCGCGGGGATCAAGGCGTTCGTGATCAACGTCGTCGGCGACGTCGGGCTGGTGCTGGGCACCTACTTCGTCTTCAAGCACACCGGCACCCTGGAATTCACGAAGGTGTTCGCCGCCGCGCCCCACGTGTTCCACTCCGGCGAAGCCGACATCACCGCCGGCTGCCTGCTGCTGCTCCTCGGCGCCGCCGCCAAGTCCGCGCAGATCCCGCTGCACACGTGGCTGCCCGACGCGATGGAGGGCCCCACCCCGGTCTCCGCGCTGATCCACGCCGCGACGATGGTCACCGCCGGCGTGTACCTGATCGCGCGCATGCACACTCTGTTCGAACTCGCCCCCGCCGCGCAGGACACCGGCGCCATCATCGGCGCGCTGACGCTGCTGATCGCCGGCACGATCGCGCTCGTGCAGACCGACATCAAGCGCGTGATCGCCTACTCGACGATGTCGCAGATCGGCTACATGATCATGGGCGTCTCCGTCGGCGCCTACGCCGCCGGGATGTTCCACCTGATGACCCACGCCTTCTTCAAGGCGCTGCTGTTCATGGGCGCCGGCTCGATCATCGGCGCGATGTCCGGCGAGCAATCATTGGAGAAGATGGGCGGCTTCCGCAAGGCGCTGCCGTTCACGTTCGCCTGCTTCGTGATCGGCGGCCTCGCGCTGTCCGGCATCCCCCCTTTCTCCGGCTTCTTTTCCAAGGATGAGATCCTGCTCGTCACCGCCGAGCGCGGCGGCTGGCACTGGATTCTCTACGTGATGGGCTACCTCGGCGCCTTCCTCACCGCGATCTACACCTTCCGTATGATCTTCCGTGCCTTCTACGGCGACCCCGTACCAGAGGCCCGCGAGCTCGAAGGCGGCCACCTCCACCACGCCGAGGTGCCCACCAACCCGGCCAACGGCGAAGTCGAGGACACCGACGTCGGCTTCCCCGGCCCCCACCACACGATCGCCGAGCGGGCGCTGCCGATGCGCGTCGCGATGAGCGTGCTCGCGGTCGGGGCGATCGGCGCCGGCCTCGTGCAGGTCCCCGGCGTGGACGACGTGATCGTCAACTTCCTGCGGCCCACGTTCGCCACCTCGCCGCTGTACGAACCCCACACCCGCGACGGCCTTCTGATCTTCGGGCTGTGCCTCGGCACGGTGCTCGGCCTCTCAGGGATCGCGATCGCCTACCGCATCTGGGTCAAGGAGCCGGCGATCGCCGTCCGCGCGCGGGCGCGGTTCGGCGCGGTCTACGAGCTGCTGTGGCACAAGTGGTACTTCGACGAGGCGATCGACCTGCTGATCGTGCGCCCCACCGCCGCCGCCGGGAGCTGGGCGCGCGGCACCTTCGAGCGCGTGTTCGTCGACGGCACCTTGATCGGCGGCACCACCGGCGTCGTGCGCGCCGGCTCCGCCGCGGTGCGCGCGGTGCAGAGCGGCTTCCTGCGCTACTACGCCGCGCTGCTGCTGCTCGGCGTCGGCGCCGTTGGCCTCTACTTCCTGTTGCAGTCATGAACGTTTCGGACGCCAACCAGACCCCCGGGGCATCTGTTGCATTGAACTTTCTGCACCCCAACCACCAACTGGCCCCCTTGTGGCGTGAGTTCTTGGGATGTCCACCGGACCAGTTGGTGGTAGGCATGAACTTTTTGCATATCAACCAACCCACCCCCGCCACCGACTGAGCCGCCGCGATGCCACCACTCTCGATCCTCATCTGGTTGCCCCTCGCCTTCGGCGTGCTGGGCGCGCTGCTCTCGCGCCTGGACGAGGAGCTGCCAGTCCACATCGCGTTGCTCGGCTCGGCCGGCGCGCTGGCCCTGTCGATCGGCTACATCGCCGACTACCATGCCGGGGCCGACCTGCAGCACGTCACCAACGTCGTGTGGATCGCCGCGCTCGGCATCCACTACAAGCTCGGCGTCAGCGGACTGAACGTCTTCCTCGTGGGGCTGACCACGCTGCTGTTCGCGGCGGCCACCCTGTCGCTGGCCGTGCGCAAGGAAGCGCTGAAACCGGAGCGCCCCGCGCTCTTCTTCTTCCTCTTCACGCTCGCCGAGTCCGCCGTGCTGGGAGCGTTCCTCGCACAGGACCTCGCGCTGTTCGTCGCCTTCTTCGACCTGATGCTGATCCCCTTCTACTTTCTCGTGGGGATCGACTGGCAGCCCGCGACCTCCACCGCGAGCGCTCCCGCGGCCGGCGCGGGCGAGCGTCCGAGCGCCGCCGGCGAGCATGCCGCGGCACGTCCGGACCGCGTGAAGGCGACACAGAAGCTCGTGATCTACACGCTGGTGGGCTCACTGTTGATGCTCGCCGCGGCGATCGCCGCCGGCGTGCTCACCTCCGAACAGCACGGCACCCCGCTCACGTTCGTGCTCTCCTCGCTGCACGCTTTGCCGCTCAGCACCGGCTCGCAGGAGTGGATCTTCCTCTGCTTCGCCGCCGCCTTCCTCGTGAAGATGCCGGCCTTCCCGCTGCACGGGTGGATGCCCGACGGGTATCGCGCGATGCCGATCGAGGTGCTGATGGTGTTCTCCGGGGTGCTCTCGAAGGTCGGCGCCTACGGCTTCCTGGCGATCGCGCTACCGCTGTTCCCACGCGCCGCCGTGCACTTCCAGACGCTGATGCTGCTGATCGCGCTCGCCTCGATCCTGTACGGGTCGGTGATGGCCTTCACGCAGACCGACGTGCGCCTGATCGCCGGCTTCTCCTCGGTCGCGCAGCTCGGCTTCATCACGCTCGGGATCTTTGCGCTGAACCCCCAGGGCGCCCAGGGCGCGCTGCTGCAGATGGTCAACCACGGCCTCGTCGTCGCGCCGCTGTTCTTCATCATCGCCCTGCTCGCCCAGCGCGCCGGGGGCTCGGAGGACGTGCGCGACCTTGGCGGCCTCGCCTTCCGCGCGCCGGTGCTTGCCACGCTCTTCCTGATCGTGGCGTTTGCCACGCTGGCGATGCCAGGTTCGGCCAACTTCGTCGGCGAGTTCCTGATCCTGCTCGGCGTCTTCAAAGCGAAGCTCGCGATCGCGATCATCGCCTTCAGCGGCGTCGTGATGGCAAGCGTCTACGCGCTGCGCCTGTTCATCCGCGCGATGCACAACCGTGTCCGCGATGGCGTGGACTCCCGTGAGATCGCGCTGCTCGACTCCGCCGTGCTCGTGCCGCTCGTCGCGGTGATCCTCTTCTTCGCCGTCTACCCACAGCTGGCGTTGCAACGCAGCGAAGGGTCGGTCAAGGCCTCCGTGGCCTCCGTGCAGGCCGCACAGCGCTCCAGCTCATCCGCAATCGCGAGCACCACGCCATGACCTTGCTCGCCAGCGCCCACCTCAAAGGCCCCCCCGTCAACTTCGCGGGGCTCTCACCGCTGATCGCGCTGCTCGGCGGCGCCGCGGTGGTGCTGCTCGTCGGGCTGCTTCGCTCCCGCCGCATACGCGAGCAGCTGGTGCCCGCGCTCGCCCTCGTCTCGCTCGGCGCAGCTGTGGGCCTCACGATTTGGCAGTGGAACGAACACAAGTCGATCCTCTCCGGCGCGCTGCGGATCGACGACCTCGCGCTGATGCTGACGCTGATCCTGCTCGCCGGCGGCGCCGCCACGGTCCTGCTCGCGTGGCGCTCGCTCGCCTCCAAAGAAGCCGGCCACGGCGAGTTTCACGCACTGCTGCTCACCTCGATCGCGGGGATGTCGCTGCTGGCGGCGGCGCAGAACACGGTCGCGCTGTTCATCGGCCTGGAGCTGCTGTCGATCCCGCTGTACGTGCTGTGCGCCACGGAAATGAAGCGCGAGCACTCGCTGGAGTCGGGGTTGAAGTACCTGATCATCGGCTCGGTCGGGTCGGCGACGCTGCTGTACGGGATCGCGCTGATCTACGGCGCGACCGGCGCCACCGACTTCGGCGCGATCGCCGAAGCGATCTCCGCCAAGGGGCTCGCCACCAACGTGCTGCTGCTGACCGGCATCGCGCTGTCCGTGGCTGGCCTCGCGTTCAAGGCCTCCGTCGCCCCCTTCCACCAATGGACGCCCGACGTGTACGAGGGTGCACCCACCCCCATCACCGCGTTCATGGCAGTCGCGACGAAGGTCGCCGCGCTCGGCGTCTTCCTGCGCTTCTTCGACGTCGCCTTGATCGAAGCCCAGAGCAGTTGGGGCCCCGCGGTCGCGGCGCTCGCGGCGATCACGATCGTCGTCGGCAACGTCGGGGCGCTCGGGCAGTCATCGCTGAAGCGGATGCTCGCCTACTCCTCCGTCGCGCAGGCCGGCTACATGCTCGCCGGCGTCGTCGTCGCCTCCCAGCTGGGGGTACGCGCCACCGTCTTCTACCTCGCCGTCTACCTGTTCATGAACATGGCCGCTTTCGCGGTGATCGTCGCGCGCGAGCGCACCACCGACCTCGGTGACAGCACCCGTGCGCTGGCGGGCCTCGGTCGCGAGCAGCCCTGGCTGGCGTGGCCGATGACACTCGCGATGCTCGGCCTCGCCGGGATCCCCGCCACCGCGGGCTTCATAGGGAAGTTCTACCTGATCGACGCCGCCGTCTCCGGCGGCTACACCTGGCTCGGCATCGTGATCGTGGTCGGCTCGATGATTTCGCTCGGCTACTACCTGCCTGTGATCGCAGCGATGTGGATGCGGGAGGCGCCCGGCGAGGAGACCGCGGCCGACGGGCTCCCGCCCTGGTCCACCGGAGGTGCCCCGGCTGCGGAATCCCCCCCGCTGCCCGCAATCGCCGGTGGCTCCGCGGCGCTCGACCCGCCCGCCGCTCCGGCCGGACCCGCATCCTCACGTCGGGCCGCGGTCCAGCCCGAGGTCGTGTTCGTCGCGCTCCTTGCCGGCGGCGTCATCCTCTTCTTCGGGATCCTCCCGCAGCCGCTGTTCGACCTCGTGCGCCATGTGGGCAGCGGCCTGGGACTCTTCTAATGACTACGATACCGTGATCACATGTCAAAGATGCAGGCACCGCCCTCGCTGCTAGGAAGCGTGAAGTTCAAGGTTTCCGACGAGGAGTTGATCGCCCCGCTGCCCATGTGCTGGGGCGTCTTGCTCAGGAGTAGTAAGCCAGCCACGCAAACAGGCTGGTGGTGCCCGCCATCGTGCGGAACATCCCCGGCAGCGTCTGCGAGTCCCTGATCGGGCCGCCCCACCAGCTGCCGAGCCAGAGGCCGTCCCCGATCGTGGCGTGCTGGGCGGCCGCGGCGGCGTTCACCTGCCCCACTTCCAGCCAGTGGTTATCGCCCACTGCCTTGCCGTAGGCCATCATCCACTCCATGAAGATCGAGTCGTACAGCGGCGCGAAGTTGTACTTGACGCCGTAGATTTCGGTCATCGAGCGCGCCTGCGCGGCGGAGTGGGCGCAGTAGCCCTGATCGCCGGTCGCCCCGCAGAGCAGATACTGGGCGTAGATCAACGGCCCCTCCACGTAGTCGATCACGGTGCTGCCCGGGCCGCCGCTCAGGTAGAGGCCGTGGAAGCCGATGTCGTGGCTGTTGCCCCAGTCGATGAACATCCTCACCTCGTCGAGCTGGTGGGCCTGATGGTCGATCCCGTACAGCAGCATCCCCAGCAGGCTGTTGGAGGCCAGCGCCTCGCCCGCGTGGTAGGGGTGCTCGATGTTCCACCACATGCCGCCCCCGCCCGCCGCGTCCCAGCCCTGGGTGGCAGCGAAGTTGAAGGCGCGCTGTGCGTCGCGCAGGTAGCGGCGCTCGCCGGTCGCCTTGTAATGCCTGCACAAACGCCACGCCCAGCCAGCCGTTGTCGTCGAACCACGCCTCCGCGCCGCGGTAGCGGTCGCCCGGGTAGGGGGCATACCCATTCAGGTAGGGGTTCCAGTAGCGCTCGGAGGCGTGCCCGAAGCGATCCACCTGCGCGCGGTGCGCCGGCGAGGGCGCCGCGAGCTCCAGTGCGTCCACCGATTCGAACATACGCACGTCACCCCAGATCGTCAGCAGCGGGTAGTCGCCCGTGCAGTGCAGGTACTCGCAGTACCAGTCCCCCGAGCGCCAGGCCTGGCGCTCTGCCCAGCCCCTGTTCGGCCAGCGCCATGTAGTTCAGCGGCTGCGCCGGTTGCGCGGCGACGAGTGACGGCGCGAGGGCAGCGCCGGCGCAAGCGTCAGCGTCACGGTCGAAGGCGAGAGCGCGCGAGACGATCACACGACCTCTATCGACAGCCCTACTGCCCGCGCCGCTTCGGTCGGTGCTCGCCCTGCGCAGCCCGAGCCGCCGCTTCGGCCAGCTCCAGCTGGCGCTCGACCAGGTCGAGGCCCGCATCCCAGAAGCCGGGGTCGGTGAGGTCGACATCGACGATCCGCCCGAGCTCCTCGGGGCTGCGCGAGCCGCCCGCGGCGAGCAGCTCCAGGTATTGCGGCACGAAGTCCGCGCCGCGCTCCTCGTAGCGCTCGTACACCGACAGCGCCAGCAGCTGGCCGTAGGCGTAGGCGTACACGTAGCCGGGGGTGTTGATGAAGTGGGGGATGTACGACCACCAGCTGCGATACCCGTCGGTGATCTCCACCGAGTCGCCGAGCAGCTCGCGCCTGGCTCTGCGCTCCACAGCTCGCCGATCCGCTCCACCGAGAGCTCGCCCTGCTCGCGGCGGCCGGTGTGGACGAGCTCCTCGAAGCGGTTCATCGCGACCTGGCGGAACACCGTGGCGATGATGTCCTCGAGGTGCTCCGCCAGCAGCGCCAGGCGCGACTGCGGCGTGGTGTCCTGCGCCAGCAGCCGCCCGAACACGACCGTCTCGCCGAACACCGAGGCGGTCTCCGCCAGCGTCAGCGGCGTGCCCTGATGGAAGATGCCCTGGCGCGCCGCCAGCGCGAAGTGCACCCCGTGGCCCAGCTCGTGCGCGAGCGTCAGCACGTCGCGCCGGCGGGCGGTGTAGTTGAGCAGCACATACGGGTGCGCCGAGGGCACCGCCGAGGCGCAGAAGGCGCCGCCGCGCTTGGCGGGGCGCACGGGCGCGTCGATCCAGCGCTCGGCGAAGAAGCGCCCGGCAAGCTCCCCGAGCTCGGGCGAGAAGGAGGAGTAGCAGTCGAGCACCAGCTCGCGCGCCTGCGCGTAGGTGAAGCTCACCTCGTCCTGCGTCACCGCCGCCATGCGATCGTAGTCGGCGAGCCGCTCGATCCCCAGCAGCCCCGCCTTCAGCCGGTACCAGCGGCGCGCCAGCTCGTAGCGGCCGCGCACTGCCTCGATCAGCGCCTGCACCGACTCGTCGCTCGCCTCGTTGGCGAGGTTGCGCGCCGCCAGCCAGTTGGGGTAGCGGCGCAGGCGGTCGTCCACCGACTTGTCGGCCAGCAGCGTGTTGAGCACGTACGCGCGCGTGCGCAGCCCGGGCGCGAGCGCCGCGGTCACCGCCTCGGCCGCAGTGCGCCGCACCTCGCGGTCGGGCAGCGCCAGGCGGCTGAGCGCCACGTCGAGGGCGACCCTCGCGGCGCCACCGTTCACCCCGCCATCCCCAGCCGTCGCGGCGGCCCCCTTGGAGCCGGCGGATCGGAGCTCCACCTCGATCGCCGAGGTCAGCTCCTCGAACAGCCGCGTCCACGCGCTCGCACCGGTCAGCGACTTCTCGGAGAGGATCTTCTCCTCCGGTTCGCTCAGCAGGTGCTCGCGGTAGCGGCGCACGTTGCGCAGGTGGTGGCGGCAGAAGTCGAGGCCCCGCGTCGGCGAGCAGCTCCTCGGCGCGCTCCTGCGCCAGCGCCGCCCACTCCAGCTCGAAGAACAGCAGCGTCGTCTCGATCGCCGTCTCGCGCTCCTGCACCAGCTGCAGCAGCGCCCCGTTGGCCGGGTTGGCGGTGTCGGTCGAGAAGCGCAGTCCCGCGTAGGTCCCGGCGCGGCCGACCAGCTCGTAGATCTCCGCCAGCTCCCGCATCGCCCGCGCAAGGCCCGCGCCGTCCAGCTCGCCCAGCTTGCCCGCGTAGCGCTCGGCGAAGGCCTGCGCACGGGTCAGGGCGTCCTGCATCCTGCTCTCGACGCCGGCCTCGCCCTCGCCGTCCAGCAGCGGCTCGAGGTCCCAGGCGGCGCGGTCCAGCTCGGGGTCGGTGGGCTCGGTGGCGACTGCGGACATGGCGAGAGAGGATATCCATCGCCATCGTCCGGGCGAGGCCCTAGCATCGCTCGCCCGATGCACGAGACGATCCCCCGCGTATTCCTGATCGCCCGCCCGTCGATCGACCTCGAGGGGATGCGCGCATACCTGCAGGACGTGGGCGGAGAGTCGTGGCTGGAGCGGCGCCTCAGCGAGGCCGGCGACGCGCATGGGACGGAGCCCCCGGAGGTCAACCCAGGCGAACTGCTGTTGGAGTTTGGGGGGCGCGCCTGCTACCGCAGCTGGGAGCCGGGTCTGAACCCGAACGTCTCCAAGATTCGCACCGACCGGCGGGAGTACTTCGCCAACATCCTGCGCTCCGGCCACGGGAGCGTGCTCGAGCACGCCAGCTATAGTTTCGCGATTCGGAACTGTTCACGTGTATTCACCCACGAGCTTGTTAGGCATCGCGCCGGCTCGGCCTTCAGTCAGGAGAGCCTGCGCTACGTGCGCCTCACCGACATCGGCTTCCGCGTGCCGCCGGCGCTCGAGCCCGTACGCGAGCAGGTGATCTCGATCGTCGAGCAGCTGGAGGAGTTTCAGGTGAGCGCCGCCGCCAAGCTCGGGATCGACGCGCAGGGGGTGCCCTTCCACGTCAAGAAGGAGGTCACCTCGGCGCTGCGCCGCCTCGCGCCGATCGGCCTCTCCACCGACATCGTCTGGAGCGCCAACGCCCGCACGCTGCGCCACGTGATCGAGATGCGCACGGCAGAGGGCGCCGAGGAGGAGCTGCGCCTCGTGTTCGACGAAATCGCCCGCATCATGCTTGCCGAGGCCCCCAACCTCTTCCAGGACTTCGTGCGCCAGGACGACGGCTCGTGGGTGCCGGAGAATCGCAAGGTTTGATGATCGCCACGCTGGCACAGCAGTTCGACGCGAACAGCGCCGAGTAGCCAGCGGCCCGGTTTCGCGCTGTCCAAAGCGGCCCGAGTATACCGTGGTATACTATTGCCGTGGCAAAGGTGATGGTTTCCATGCCAGACGACCTCCTGAGCGAGGTGGATGCCGAGGCCGATCGGCTCGGCACCACACGAAGCGCTGTTCTGCGGGGATTCGCTGACGCCGCGCTGCGCAGGCGCCGCACTGATCGTGCGGCAGCGATGCGCACGCTTCTGACGCACACCACACACCATGGAGGGGCGGCTGCCGAGCGCGTCAAAGCCACACGGCCGTCGGCGTGAGCACACTGCTGCTGGACGCCAGCACGATCCTCGCTGCATTCGACTCCGACGACGATTTTCACGAACCAGCGCACGCGATCCTGGTCGATCCCGAGCTCACGCTCGCCACGCTGGATCTTGCCCGCTACGAGGTCACCAACGTGGCGATCCGCGCATGGCGAGCACCCGATCGTGTCGGACCATTGCTGGATGCTATCGAGCGGATCGCGGGTGACGGAGGAGTTGTGCTTTCAACGACGGCGCTGCTGACACGCGCGGCACAGTTTGCCGAGGAGCACACCATCTCGGCTTACGACGCAGCCTATGTGGCAGCTGCCAGCAACACTGGCGGCACCCTGGTCAGCTGTGATGTCCGAGACCTCGTCAGCAAGGAGCTCGCGAGCAGCCCCGCCCAAGTGCACAACACAATCGCCCCGGTTCCACCGCCGCAAAACGGGTAGGCATCGAGCTTGCCGCTACGCGTCCATCGTGCGCGTGCGCCACGCACCGAGCCCAAGGAAGACAACCAGCCAGGCCACGAGCACAATGAAGGCGACGCCGCCGGACATCGTGACCGTCGCGCCGTGGCCACCTTCGGGAAGATGGATCGGGCTGAAGTGCGACACCGCCTGGCTCAGGAGGCCCCTGCGGGCGCTGCCCAACGATTCGATGTTGGCGAGCACCGGACTGGCCACGATCTGCCACGCGATCAGGGCGATGATCGCCCCCGGCTTGGAGGTGGTCAGCGCCGCGAAACCCACCGACACCGCGCACAGCATCCCCGTGCTCAGCAGCATGAAGCCAAGGCCGTTGAGGATCAGCGACCCTTCGGGCGTGGGCAGGTTCCCCGCGAACACGAACGTGCCGAGCAGCAGCAGCGCGTAGGCGGCGCCCATGACGGAGAAGCACATCGCCAGCGCCGCTGGGACGCGCGAGGCGAACAGCGCCACCCGCGAGCGGCCGGTCACGACGAGGTCCCGGAAGACACCGGCCGAGGCATCCCCCGTGCCCGCCTCCACACCGATCAGCAGGGCCGCGAGCGGACCGAACAGGAGCGCGATCACGCGCAGGCCGTCGTGGAAGTTGGACACGCCGCCTGCCGGTTCGTACTTCTGCGGGTTGGAGGCGTGCTGTATCGCTGTCACCGCGAAGAAGATCAGCACCGGGCCGACCGCCAGCACGAGCGCCCAGATCAGCGTGCCGCGCTTCTTGCGCAGCTTGAGGAAGTCGGCGCCGAACATCTGCGCCGCGAGCGCGACCGGGGAGCCGCCCTCGCGCGAGCGACCGGCCGGTGCGGGCGCCGGCGGTGCGGCGACACTCATGCCCCCACCTCCTCGTGCGCCCGTGCGGCACGGTCCGGCGTGGCGCCATCGAGCCGCGAGGTGACCTCCAGGAAGCGCTCCTCGAGGCTGTGCCGCACGGGCTCCAGGCGCATCACCGCCACGCCGGCGCGCACGAGGCTCGCGTTCACTTGCGCGGCGCTCTGGGGATCACCACTCAGCACCACGCGCAGACCCTCGTCGGAGCGGCGGGCCTCGTGTACGAGGCCGCTACCTTCGAGCGTGCCGAGCGCCAACTCGACGTCGTCGACTCCAACGATCAGCTCGTTGCGGGCGCCGTCCCCGCCGCTGGCGAGCTCGGCGATCGGGCCCTGCGCGATCACCTTGCCGCGGTCCACGATCGCCGCGGCGTCGCAGATCTTTTCGACCTCGTCGAGCAGGTGCGAGGAGAGGAAGATGGTGCGGTTCTCCTGCTCGACCATCGCGCGGATCATCTCGCGGAACTCTTGGATGCCGCCCGGGTCGAGGCCGTTGGTCGGCTCGTCGAGGATCAGCAGCAGTGGGTCGGCGAGCAGGCAGCGCGCCACTCCGAGGCGCTGGCGCATCCCGAGCGAGTACTTCTTCACCTTCTCGTCGGCGCGCTCGCTGAGGCCGACGCGGGCGAGCGCGGGGGCGATCCGCGCCTGCACCTCGGGCCCGCGCACGGCGGCGACGATGCGAAGGTTCTCGCGGCCGGAGAGGTTGGGGTGAAAGCGCGGCTCCTCGACGATCGCGCCCACGCGCCGCAGCGCCTGCCCGCGCTCCGACGGCACCGGGCGACCCAGCACGTGCATACTGCCCGCGCTGGCGTGGGTGAGACCCAGCAGCATGCGGATCATCGTCGTCTTGCCGGCGCCGTTGGGACCGAGGAAGCCGAAGGCGCTCCCGCGCGGGACATACAGGTCGACGCCGTCGATCGCCGCGCGCGCGCCGAAACGCTTGGTCACGCCCTGAGTCTCGATCGCGGCGGCGGCCGACCCGTGGCCCGGGGAGCCGCCGTTGTCAGTTGTTGGCATCGGCACGGTCGCTTCCTTTGTTCGAGAGCATAATTCGCGCGCCTGCGGATGCAGCGTCAGTTGCACCCCGGGTAGGCCTCACGGGTTCCAGCCTGACAGGTCAACCTAAACGTATCGTGAGAACTACCGACGACGGCAGGCAGGCGGACGGGGCGATGCCTACCCGTCCTCCTGCGCCTGCAGCTCCTTGACGCGCTCCTCCAGCTGCGAGGTCACTCCGGGGTCGCGCAGCGTCGTGACGTCGCCCAGCGCGCGGCCCTCGGCGATGTCGCGCAGCAGGCGGCGCATGATCTTGCCCGAGCGCGTCTTGGGGAGGTCGTCAGCCCAGATGATCCGCTTGGGGCGCGCAAACTTGCCGATCCGCTCGGCGACCGTTGCGCGGATGCTCTCGACCTCGCGCTCGTCGCCCTCCAGCTCACCCTGCAACGTCACGAACGCCACGATCGCCTGGCCGGTGTCCTCGTCGTGCTGACCGATCACCGCGGCCTCGGCGACATCGGGGTGGGCGACGATCGCCGACTCCACCTCCGCGGTGGAGAGGCGGTGCCCGGAGACGTTCACCACGTCGTCGATGCGCCCGATCACCCACAGGTAGCCGTCGGCGTCGCGGCGGGAGGCGTCGCCCACCAGGTAGGTATCCTTGCCGAAGCGCTCGAAGTAGGTCTTGATGTAGCGCTCATCCTCCTTGTAGAGGGTGCGCAGCATCGACGGCCATGGGCGAGTGAGCACCAGCAGGCCCTGGCCGTGCTCGATCGGGTAGCCGCCGGACTCGTCGTACACCTCGGCCTCGACGCCGGGGAAGGGCTGCGTGCAGGAACCCGGCTTGGTGGCGGTGATGCCCGGCAGCGGCGTGATCATGATCGCCCCGGTCTCGGTCTGCCACCAGGTGTCGACGATCGGACAGCGCCCGCCGCCGATCACTTTGTGGTACCACAGCCACGCCTTCGGGTTGATCGGCTCGCCGACAGTCCCCAGCAGCCGCAACGTCGAGAGGTCGTGTCCGTTCGGCCACTGCGCCCCCCACTTGATGCAGGCGCGGATCGCCGTCGGCGCGCAGTAGAGAATGGTGACCCCGTAGCGCTCGATCAGCTCCCACCAGATGCCCCTGCTGGGATAGTCCGGGGCCCCCTCCCACATCACCGAGGTGGCGCCGTTGCACAGCGGGCCGTACACGATGTAGGAGTGGCCGGTAACCCAGCCGACGTCGGCGGCGCACCAGTACACGTCGGACTCCGGCTTCAGGTCGAACACGTAGCGGTGGGTGGCCGCCACGCCGGTAAGGTAGCCGCCCGTGGTGTGCAGGATGCCCTTCGGCTTGGCGGTGGACCCGGAGGTGTAGAGGATGTACAGCGGGTGCTCGGCGTCAAGCGCCTCCGCCGGGCACTCCGGCGCGGCGCGGGCGAGGATCTCGTCGTAGAAGACGTCGCGGCCCTCGCGCATCTGACAGGGAGTCCCCTTGCTCCTCACGACCACGATCTTCTCGAGCGTCGGCAGGTCGCCCATCACCTCGTCCACCCGATCCTTTACCGGCGCCGTCTTGCCCTTGCGCGCGGCGCCGTCGACGGTGATCAGAACGCGCGCCTCGGAGAACTCCATCCGCTCGCGCACCGCCTCCGCGGAGAAGCCGCCGAACACGACGTTGTGGGGAGCGCCGATGCGCGCGCAGGCGAGCATCGCGACCACCACCTCGGGGATCATCGGCAGGTAGATCCCCACGACGTCGCCCCGGCGCACGCCGAGATCCTTCAGCGCACTCGCAAAGCGCTGCACCTCCGCCAGCAGTTGCGCGTAGGTGATGTCGCGCTCCTGCCCGTCCTCACCGCGCCAATGGATCGCGACGCGCTCACCCAGCCCCGCCAGCACATGACGGTCGAGACAGTTGTAGGAGGCGTTCAGCCTGCCACCCGTGAACCACTTGTAGAAGGGCGGGTTGGAATCCTCGAGCACGGTCTCCCACGGCTCGAACCAGTGCAGCTGTTTGGCCTGCCCGGCCCACCACGCCTGCGGGTCACGCGCCGCCTCCTCGTACACAGCGGAGTCGGACAACAGCGCCTGCTCGCGGAACTCGGCGGAGGGCTCGAACGTCTCCACCCCCAGCAGCTCGGCGAGCTCGCGGTCGAGCGCCTCGCCCGAAACCGACTTTGGTTCAGTCGCCATCTCCCACCCTTCTCTTTCTTTCTTCAGTCGCGTTTGCTCAAGGCACCATCATCGCCAGGAAATGCGTCGGCAGCGTCGCCCATCGGCTCCATCGCCATCAGAGTACGCCTCGCGCGCGCCACTTATGCCTCACTCGCGTTTGCCCAAAGGCACCACCGGCAACATGATCCGGCCGAACGTCGAGTTGACTACAGCCGCGAACGAGGCGTACCAGGCGGCCGCCGCGGTCGCTAGGCCGAGGTAGCCACCCCAGTGGGTAACTGTCGCGTGCGGGCCCACCGCGCCGATCGCCAACAGGATGAAGGTGATCGTCAGCAGCACGAACACCGCCAGCACCGCCAGGTTGACGCGCAGCGCCGCGACCGTCATGTACGCGGTGAAGATCGCCCACGCCCACAGGTACACGCCGACCGCGTGCCCGGCGTTGCCGCCGATCGACTTGGCGTAGAAGACGTTCAACGCCCAGAACGAGATCCAGAAGGCCCCATATGAGCAGAACGCCACGGCGCCGAAGGTGTTGCCAGTGCGGAACTCCCACATGCCGGCGAGCAGCTGCACGACCCCGCCGTAGGCAAGCGCCAAGCCGAGAACGACCGGGACGCCCTTTTCATCGACGAGATTCGAGTTGAACATCGAGAGAACGAAGGTCGTCATCGCGAACCCCGCCAAACCGAGCGGCCCCGGGTCGGCCGGTTTCCACAGGCCCGCCTGCGTGGCCTCCCCGGGGGGCGGCTCGCGACGCGGGACCGACTGAATCGAGTCGGGACGATGAATAGATGCTGCCTCCATGGGATCCTCCCTCCAGCCGGCCCTCTAGGGAGCGGCTCAGGACGCTTTTACGGATCGTTGGCGAACGGGGAAGGGGGAATGTGACGATTCCCACGTTCTCCAAGGAGTTATTCCCGCTCAGGGGCAAACTCAATCATTCAGCTACCCCAACCAGACCCCTGCGCCAAGTCCCGACCGGTCGAGCGCGGTGGTGATTGCCTTTAAAACGGACCCAAACCCTTTACAAAATGAAGTGATGAGACCTGAAGATGTCGTTCGATCGACACCCAAACCCTTTACAAAGTGAAGTGGTAGGAGTCGGCAAAATGTCTTTGACCAGCCCACAAACCCTTTACAAAATGAAGGGCTGGGGTCCGAAATGCATACAACTACCCGCGCGCGCCTCGCTTGCGACGCCGCCTCGAGCTCCCACCGCGAGCCGGCTGCATAGGCTCAGGCGCCACATCCCCCGTCCCGTTGGCGCCCGCCTCGTTACTCGGCTGCGTTCGCCCAGCGCGTCCCCCGCCTCGCTGGGCCTCCCGCTCGGCACGGAGTTGGCCCTGGGAGGGCCATGGCCGCGCTTCGCCGGCGGCCCACGCCGGAGGATCGCCGCCCGGCCAGCGCCCCATCAGCAGGATGCCCGTGCTCACCATCCAGAAGGCCGGGATCAGCTGCTGGACCTCCCCCAGGGCCAGGCCAAAGGGGGTGAAGGCGAGCAGCGCCGCGAAGATCCCGAGGTACATCATCCAGCGTGCCATCAGACCCGTGCGTGTGGCGCCCAGCGTCACCACGACCATGCCCGCCGCCAGCGCCAGCCCCCCCAGCAGCCCCAGATACTCGCTGACTTCCAGCACCGTGCTCTGGGTCAGCGCGTGGTTGACCGCTTCGGCGGTGAAGTCGTGGCCGGTGACGAAGCTGTGCGCGTTCAGCACTTGCGCGACCGGGTGGGCGATCGACACGAACACCATCACCGCCCCGCCGCTGATCACCAGCGACCGCGCAATCGAGCTCGTCTCCGGCCGGCGAAAGCGGACCGCACCGAGCAGGAAAAGCAGGACCATGAGGAGGAAGAAGATCGCCACCGCCTGCAGGATGTTGCCGGCAATCAAGCCGAAGGCGTGGTGGTCGATGAACCGCACCTCGGCCGCGCCCGGGCTCACCGCGGGATTCGCTTCGCCGCGCAGCGCCGGAGCCAGGCCCTGGATCGCGCCGACCGTCGGCAGCGGGCGCAGGGTCGTGGTGACGATCACGCCGCCCAGCAGGAACAGCACTCCCCCTGCGATCGAGGGCACCCCGAGGCGGTTGCGACGCTGACTCTCGTGAGCCACTTGCGCGCGGATTGCCTTCTTGTCAGGCTGGATGGCCGTTCCAGCCGGCTCTTCGCCGTTGCGGTTGCGATTGCGGGGCATGGGCTGGGCAGTCTATGGAGTATTGAAGGAGATGGGCCCGGCTCGCCGGCACCAGCCAGTCACCCCGACCAAACCAACCACGCAACCCCCGACCCAAGAATGAGGCCGGCTCGTCGACCGCGACCAACCGCCACCTCTTGACCGCTAGGATGGCTTTATGGAGAGTGGTGGTCTGGGAGACCTGTTTGGCGATCCCGAGGAGCTGCAGCGGCGCTTGGCGGACTTCGCGATGCAGATGCAGGGCCAGCAGCGTCTCGCGTGGGCGGACAACGCGATCAAGCTCGCGGTCGACATGACCGTGGCGGCTGTCAACCGCGTCAACGTGCAGGGCAGCCCGGAGGCGCAGGCGGAGCAGATCCGCGCGGTGATGGCGACCGTGTTCCCTGAGGCGGTCACCCTCGTGCGCGAGGCGCGCGAGGGACTTCAATGATGTAACCGGCCGGCGTCAGCGGGCATCGGGTGCCAGCCGACGATGCCCGGGGGAGCTCGACGTGCTACTGCCCGGTGGCAAGGAAGCGCACCACGTCCTCGGCGTCGGCGGTCAGCGCGGCGGTGTCCCCGCGGCTCAGGCCCCGGAAGGGCGCCAGCACAACCTTCCCCGCGGGCATGCTCCACGTAGCGACAGCGCGGCCGCGGACGAGCGCGAACGGACGAAAGAGGCCGTTGACGGTGACCACCGGGTGGTGCGAGCCAAGGATCTCCTCGCGTGAGCGTCAGCCGAGCAGGACCGGGTCGAAGGCGCCGAGCAGGCGCGGCGGCGGCAGCACCGCCAGCGCGCTGTGCTCGGCGAGGCCGAGGAGCCCGTTCCGGTGCTGTGTCAGACGGGAGGCGATTGCGCTCAACCCCGCGCGAACGTCGCGCAGCGCCAGCCCCGACCACTTCGCGAGGTCGCGCTCGTCGGCGGGAGCGTGGCCCACCAGATAGCGGTGGGCGAGCTCCGCGAGGGCGAGCTCGCGATCGACCGGCTCCGTCTCCCCGAGCCAATCGCGCACGAGCACGAAGGCGTGATGGCCGGCAACCACAGGCCCGCGCACGATGAGACCACGCAGCGAGGCTAGCGCCAGCAGGTGGACGAGCGCCTGGCCCTCCGTGCGCACGCCGGTGGCTGCGATCCGCTCGCGCAGCTGCTCGCGTGTGAGCGGTCCCTCCTCAGCCAGCGACCGCTCGATCGTTTTCGCGGCGCGCTCGGCGGCTCCGGACGAGACGCCCTCCTGGGCCAGTCGTCGCGCGTTGGCTGTGAGCATTCGCGGTGCGGTGAGCGCGTGCAGCCACGGGTAGTCCTCGCTGCGCACAAGATGCAGCGTGCCGCGATTCAGCCACGTGATCACGAGCGTGCGCTGCTCGCTCATGGCACGATCGACGTCGGCGGCCGACACGCCCGCGGTGCGCGAACGGATCGCGAGACGCACGCCACGCGGATCCTGCCCCTGCACCGCCAGCAGCCGCTCAACGACGGCAACCGGATCGCGGGCCGGCTCTCCCGCGAGTAGCTGCGCCGTGAAGCGCTCGGCGAGCATCGCTGCCAGTATGGCCGCAAATGCGCTGCTTGACCAGCTGCGTGAAAGCGTTTCAGGGCGCCGGACGAGGACATCACCACCGTCCGTACCAGCGCCTGCGGCCTCCGCCGACCGGCGCGCCGCCGATGAAGAAGCCGCGACCGGCGCAAGTTCGACTCGATGCTCGCGTTCGGATCGGCGTTGCCGCGGCTGCGCCGCCGGGTGGCGCACGACTTGAGGCTCCCACACGACGGGCGTGTCGAAGTCGCACAGCTGACCGAGCGGCGGTGCTGGCCGTGGCGGTGAGGCTGCTGGACCTCGGGTTTTTTCGCATCGGCTCAGAGGACTACGCGGAGCGCAACGAGTCCTACGGGCTGACGACGATGCTGCGCGAGCACGTGACCATCGGCCAGCGCGAGGTGACCTTTGACTTCCCGGCAAAGTCTGGGCAGCGGCAGGTGCAGGCGATCGCCGACCCCGACGCGCTTGCGATGCTCGCCGCGCTCAAGCGGCGGCACACAGGCTCACAGCTGCTCGCCTACCGTTCTGCGGATGGCTGGCGCGAGCTGACGGCTGAGGAGGTGAACACCTATCTGAAGCACAAGTCGGGTGGCCCGTTCACCGCGAAGGACTTCCGCACTTGGAACGCGACCGTCCTTGCCGCGGTCGCGTTGGCAAGCGCTGAGGGGAGGCGGGGACATGCTGCACGTGAGCGGGAGATCAACCAAGCAATCAAGACGGTCGCGGCTTACCTTGGGAACACGCCCGCGGTGTGCCGCGCCTTCTACGTGGTCCCAAGGGTGATCGACCCTTCCAAGCTGGCGTAACGATCGCGTCGGCGATCGGGCGGGCGGGCCCGGATTTGGGCAAGCCGAGGGTCCGCCCGGCTGGAGGGCGCCGTGCTGGAGCTGCTCGAGGACGCCTGCTTTTAGGCTGCATGCCCGCGGGCGTCTGCAGCGAACCACTGGATGCCGGTGAGGTCGACGGGCGGCTCGAGGAGACGGCCCAGTCGCACGTCGCCGCGGTCGCCGCGTTCGCGCAGGCCAATGCGCAAGCGGCGCCAGCTTGCTAGCGCTTCTTGCTGTCGACGGCGGCTCGTAGCTGGGCCTTGTTCATTCGCGAGCGGCCTTTGACGCCGAGGCTGCGGGCCTCTTGGTAGAGCTGTTCGCGGGTGCGTCCGCGTGGCCCTGGTTTGCCGGAGCGTAGGCCGCCACGCCGGCCGGAGGAGATGTCGTTGATTGACGTGCGCGAGCTGGTTTTCGATTCGCCGCTGCGGGCGCGTTGCTTGTTGACGGTGCGCGCCGCGATCTCCTCGGCACGTTTGAGCGATGCGCCCTGTTGGCGCTCGCTGTCCTTGATGTGCTCGTACTGGCGCTCGCGCTTGCTGCCTTCTTTCACACCCCGGGGCGGCATTTCATTTACCTCCGATCAGCTGCTGGTCTCTGGTCGCGCGCAGAACCGAGCGCACCCGATGCGCCTCGTCGCGCACGCCGGCTCTTGAGATCATCGGTAGCGGCTCCTTTGGGGTTCGCTGGGCTGAACGGTCGCGCTAGAGCTTTCATACCCAAACTCGCCAGGATCAATCGGCGCGATGACGCCGCTGGGAGGCGGGCTGATCGGCGGGGCACTCGCGCTTACCTGAGTGGCATTTCCCCGCTCGGGGGTGCGGGTAGGCAAGAGAGCGATGCACCCAGGTGTCCCGCCCCACCGGCAAGTCCTCTGATCAGATGCCCGAGGAGGCGCCGGCTGAGCAGGTCCCGGACGACGTGCCAGAGGCCGAGGAAGGCGCAGCACGCGAGTCCGCTCGCCAGCACGTCCAAAAGCTAAGTCGCAGCGCGAAGGAAGACGATGCTCGTGCTGACGGCGAGGCCGACCGTGACCGTGAGCGCAGCCGCGAGGCTGACACGGACGATCGCGGCTGAGCGGAGCCAGCTACCGTTGACGGGTATGCCAGACCCCCAGAGCGTGGGTGGCGAGACCCGCCACGAGACGCAGCTGGAGCGCCTTGACCGCAATCTCGAAGAGATGACCGGCGAGCTGCGCGTGGTCGTCACCGGCGTTCAGGTCCTTTTCGCGTTCCTTTTGATCGTCCCGTTCAACACCGGCTTCGCGCACATCGGGAGCTTCGAGCGCACCGTGTACTTCATCACGCTGATCCTCGCGGCGTTGGCGGCGGTGTGCACGATCGCGCCCTCCGCGGAGCACCGCTTCCTGTTCCGCCACGACGACAAGCAGCACCTCGTGTTCAGCTCAAACCGGATCGTGATCGCCGGCCTTGCGTTTTTGGCGCTGGCGATGTGTGGCTGCCTGTTGCTCGTCACAACCAAGCTGTTCGGGTTCACGGCGGGCGTGCTGACAGCGAGCCTCGGGGCACTGCCGTTCGCCCTCCTGTGGTTTGCCGCCCCAATCAAGAGGCGATGGGCACTTGAACACCGAGAACGGAACTCCAGGTCACCAGATTCTTGAGGGGCACGCGATCGTTCTGCTCCAGCCTGGAGCACTTCGGAAGCGCCGCTCGGGGAGCGGCATCGGCCAGACACGCTAAGACCGTGATCACGAGCCGTTCTCGAGCCCCAGACGTGTCGGGAGTTCGTTGAGGGATCGCAACACCTCTGCGCCGACCGCCCGCAGCGCATCCTCGTCACTGTCCGCCACGTAGCCAAACACGCGCATACCGGCGTTCACGGCCGCGATGACACCCGATGGGCTGTCCTCGACGACGACGCAGCGAGCGGGCTTCACGCCCATCGTCGAGGCCGCCGACAGGAAGAGGTCTGGATGCGGCTTCCCCCGAGGCACCGAATAAGCCGAGAACAGCGCGCGACTTCCGAACAGGTCTCGCAAGCCGGTGAGGCCGAGTGATAGGCGCGTCTTCTCGATCTTTCCCTGCGATGCGACGCAGACCGCAATACCGGAGCGACTGATCCTCTCGACGGCTCCCGCAGCCCCGAGCACGGGCGTCAGTTCACGGCGAAACGCATCGTCACGATCGCGCTCATATCGCGCCAACCAATCCTCCGGTAGCACGCGACCCAATCGCTCCTGCGCCCGCGACACGATGTCAGCCAGCAGCAACCCTTGATAGTCCTTGCGAGCCTCAGCCATCGTGGTCGGCAGACCCTCCGCACTCAATGCTTGCGCAAGCACCTCGTTGGAGATCGCCTCGCTGTCCACCAGCACTCCGTCGCAGTCGAAGATGACGAGTTCGAGGTCCACGACCGCAGCATCCTACGCGCCGCGCTGGCACGACGGCCCACGACCAATCAGAGCCGATGGGCGATCCGAGGTATGCGCCGAGCTAGAGCCCGCGGGTGAAGTGATGAGAGTAGATCGCCAGGCCGCGGCTGTGGTAGAGCCGGTGCGCGTCGAAGCGCTCCGGGCCGACTCCCGAGTCCAGGTGCAGCTGATCGCACCCGAGCCTTCGGGCCTCTCCAATCAGCCAGTCGAGCAGCGCCCCGGCGTGACCCTGACGCCGCCCCTCCGGCGCGGTCGAGAGGTCATCGACATACAGGAAACGGCCCCAAGCAAGATTGTCGCCCATGCGGAACCCGGCGACCGCAACGGCCTGCTCTCGGCCGAGCAGAAAGGCACCGATCAGCCGGTAGCCCGCCGGGCGCATCACCTCATCGACGTGCCCGACAAACCGCTGCTCATCCTCCCACGCGCCGCGCAGCGCGCACATCGCTTCGTGTGCGAGTCGGGTCTCGCCAGCAGGCAGCTCGTGGATATCGGCGGTGTGGGCCTCGCTCATGGTGGGCGGGAGGGACCGTACCAGCGAGGTCGTCCGAACCAGCAAGCAGGCGAGCGGCGACCAGCATTCGGAAGCCATCGTGAACAGACGCAACCTCTCCCCCGCGCAATATGCTGCGGCAGATCTAAAAGCTTCTCAGGCGCCCACAGCCGCCGCCTGGGACGGCACATCTGGCTGGGCGTCGGGGCTGTGCCCGAGGTTACGGTCGACCTGCTCGACGATCAATTTCGTCACGAACTTGGCGTCGTCCCACACCGGTAGGTGTCCGCAGTCGGAGAGCGTGATCGCCTCGACGCCCGGTATCTCGCGACGGTAGCGAGGGGCGTGGCGGGGACCGGGCAGCACGCGGTCGAACTGCGGGGTGGCCAGCAGCACCGGGCAGGTGATCCGATCGAGATCGCTGATCGTGAGCTCAGCCTTGTCGGCGAGCAGCGCTTGGATCGCTCGCTGGCTGATGGAGCAGTGCAGCGCTGCCTGCGATATCTCGGCTGCATCCGCCGGAGATACGAGCTCCCCATGGCGCATGATTTCTTTGAACGCCAGGCGGCGAGTCCCGGGACGCCTCATGATCCGCTCACTCCACGCGTGGGTTCGCTTGAGCATCTTAATCTGCTTGGCAAAGAAATTCCCGATGCGCGGGCCCTCACCATCGCCCCGGCTCCAGCCCCCGGCGGGCGCCAGCGCGACGACCGATCGCGCACGGCCGCGCTTGGCCAGCTCGAGTGCGATGCCACCGCCCATGGAGTTGCCGACGAAGTGCGCAGCGCCGACACCCAGCTCCTCCAGCAGTCCTTCGACCGCGTCGGTGGAACGCTCGAAGGTGATCGGCTGATCGGTGGGATAGGAGGGACCGCCGTGGTGGCCCGGCAGCGTCGGTGCGATCACCTCGTAGCGAGCGACCAGATCGGCCAGGATCGGATGCCAGACTCTCCACGCTGCGGTGAAGCCGTGCAGCAGCACCACCGGCTCACCAGATCCAGCCCTGTACATCGCTGGCGAGATTTCCGACATCGACCGTGAGTCTAACGTTACCGCCGGCTGCTGGCAAGCATCTGGAGGTCCAGTCATCCGGCACGCGACTTACATTTGCCGCGATGCCTAACGGAACACTCGAGCGCAGCTACGGCAAGGTCTTCGACCAGGTCGCGGACGAATATGACCGTCACCGCCCGACATACCCTGACGCGCTGCTGGATCACGCCTGCGAGGTCGCGGCTCTCGGTGCTGGCGATCGAGTGCTCGAGATCGGCTGTGGGACCGGGCAGCTGACCCGCAACCTCCTCGCACGGGGCCTGCGCGTGTCGGCCATCGAGCCCGGCGAGCGGCTGATCGCGCTCGCGCGGCAGAACCTTGGGGACATCGGCGATGTGGAGCTCGTGAACGCCCGCTTCGAGGATGCGCCCCTCCCCCGCAAGCGCTTCCACGCCGTGTTCTCGGCCTCGGCGATGCACTGGATCGATCCCGATCTCAGCTGGCAGAAGGCTGCCGAGGCACTCGCGCCTGGTGGGACGCTCGCGCTCGTCCAGTACTTCGGGCTAAACGAGCCGCGCAGCGCCGATGACCAACGGGCGCTGCTGAGCGCGATCGCGAAGATCGCGCCAGAGCTCGCCGCGAGCTGGCCGAGCTACAGGGATCTCGAGGAGATTCTCGCGGGCGTGCACGAGCGCCGCGGGAATGTCTCAGACGTGTGGGCCTGGCTTGGCAGCCACGAGGTGGCGCGCGACTATGCAGCCCACCTGTTCGACGACGCGCAGATCGCCGCCGTGCCGAGACTGATCGAGCACACGGCTGACGAGCTGGGCGCGCTGCTCGGCACGATGTCATTCTGGTCGAGGCTCTCGCCGGAGCGGCGCGAAGCCGTCGAGCACGAGAACCGGACCCTCTACGAGCGGCTCGGTCGGCCGATTCGTTCCAGCATCGTCGCTTGTGTCGTGACGGCTCGTCGAGCCGCATAGGTCGGTGCTCGGGGATCTCGGCGGCGCGGGCGGATCGCGATGCGTCACCGCGGCTAGGGCGTGATGATGACCCGGCCGAACGCCTTGCGGCTCTCAGCGTATTCGTGCGCCGCGGCGGCATCCGCGAGCGGGAACGAGCGATCGATCTCCACCCGCAGCTCGCCGCTTGCGACGTGCTCCAGCATGTCGCCGATCATGGGATGGACGCGGGCGTACTCCGACAGGATCGCGCCGCCGAGAAAGACGCCGCGCAGCGCGTTGTTACGCGCCCACAGCGACCGGGCCTCGACCTGCGAGCCCGCTCGGGCGGCCACGCCGACGCTGACGAGTGTGCCCCGGTAGGCGAGCACGCCGATGCTGTCGATCAGGTTCTGGCCGCCGATCGAGTCGAGGACGACCTCCACGCCGCGTGAGTCGGTCAGCTGGTTGGTGCGCTCGACAAAGCTTTCGGTCGCGTAGTTGATCGCGTGGTCGAGCCCGAATGCTTTCAGCCGCTTCAACTTCTCCTTGCGGGAGGCGGTCGCGATTACGGTCGCGCTGGCTCGCTTGGCGAGCTGGATCGCGGCCATTCCGACGCCGCCGGCTCCAGCGTGGATTAGAACGGTCTGGCCCTCGACGAGGTTGCCGGCAGTGAACAGGCACTCATGCGCGGTTCCGAACGCGACCGGCACACACGCCGCGCGGGCCGCATCCAGCCCAGCGGGGATCGGCCAGGTCATCGCCGCGAGGACCGCTCGCTTGGCGGCGTGCGACCCTGCCGCGTTCAGGGCGACCACCCGGTCGCCGACCGCGCGTCCCTCGACACCGGCCGCGACCTCGCTGATGGTGCCGGCGCTCAGATAACCCACGATATGTGGGGTTGCGGGCAGCTCTCCTGCTGCGCGGGCGAGCAGATCACCGCCCTCGATGCTGATCGCCTCAGCGTCAACGACCACGCAGCCATCCGGGCAGTCCGGGTCGGGCACATCCTCGTAGCGAAGCACCTCCGGCCCGCCGTTCTCGTAGATCACCGCTGCTTTCATCTGCGCCTCCTCTCGCTTTCGACACCGCGCCGCCCGACCTCATACTCGGGCCTCCAGCCACGCACGGTAGCGGCGGAGCGCGCGCCGTTGCGCGGGGCTTATGTGTCGTTGGCGGCGCGCGGGCGAGCTGTCAACGAATCGCTCGCATGTCCTGTGACTCCGTCGTCCAGCTACGCTTGCCCCCTAGGTGACCTCCCAAGCCGATGACCCGATGGCGGTTCCGGCGGCTCGAGTGCTCTCGAGTACTCAGCTCGAGCTGCTTGCCAAACACGGCGAGGAACGCACGGCCGAAGTGGGCGAGAAGCTGTATGAGATCGGCGACGCGACCTACCCGTTCATCGCGATCCTCGAGGGCGAGGCGGCGATCTTGGACGGCGCAGGGAACGAAATCGTGCACCATCGTGCCTCAGGTTTTCTCGGCGAGGTCAGCCTTCTCAGCGGGCAGGCGGTGTTCGTCACCGCGGTCGTCACTCAGCCAATGCGCTATATCGCCCTCCCGCGCGAGAAGCTGCGAGCGCTGCTGTTCGATGATGCCTCGCTCGCAGATCTGATCCTGGGCGCTTTGGTGGAGCGCCGCGAGCTGCTTCAGCAGCGCCAAGGCATCGGGCCAGAGATCATCGGCCCGCGCGACTCGCCCGACACGCGCCGGCTGCTCGAGTTCGCGCGAGCCCAACGGCTTCCCCACACCTGGGTCGATCCCACCGAGACTACTGATGGTGCTGGCCCGGCGACGGAGCCCTCTGTATCCGCCATGCCATTGGTGCGACTGCCTGGCGGGGTGGAGCTTCTAAACCCGAGTAATGGCGAGCTCTCACGGACGCTCGGCATCGGTCTTGCGCTCGCGCCGCACGAGGAGGTCGACCTTCTGATCATCGGCGGCGGCCCTGCGGGACTAGCTGCAGCCGTGTACGGCGCCTCAGAGGGATTGGACACGCTGATCGTGGAGAGCAGCGGCATCGGCGGGCAGGCGGGCACCTCACGCAAGATCGAGAACTACCTGGGCTTCCCCGCTGGGATCAGCGGCAGCGAACTGACCAGCCGCGCCGCCACCCAGTCGCGCAAGTTTGGCGCCCGCCTGGCCTCCCCCTACCGTGCCCAGACACTCCAGCCCGGCATCGAGCGCCACCTCGTGAGACTCGAGGACGGCAACGAGATCGCCGCACGCGCAGTGCTGCTCGCAACAGGTGCCGAATACCGGCGCCTGCCCGTCGAGGGGCTCAAGGCGTACGAGGGGCTGAGCGTGTTCTATGCCGCCGGGCCGCCAGAGGGTCAGCTCTGCACAGCCCAGCGCGTGGCGATCGTCGGCGGGGGCAACTCGGCCGGCCAGGCTGCCGTCTGGCTGGCGCGCGGGAACGCGCTCGTCACACTCCTGCACCGCCGCGGCGACCTCGGCGAGACGATGTCGCGGTATCTGATCGACGAGCTCGACCGCTACGGGGTCGCCATACGCGATCGTTCTGAAATCACCAGCCTCCAAGGAGAGCACGGGCGATTGCGGGCGGTCACGCTCTCCGACGGTGAGCGGTTGCCATTCTCCTTTGCGTTCCTGTTCCTCGGCGCTATGCCGTGCACTAAGTGGCTCGGTGGGGTGCTCGCGCTTGACGCCGACGGCTTCATTCCGACCGGCGCAGACGCCGGCGCGGAGGGCCTTCTCGAGACGAGCGTGCCTGGCGTCTACGCAGCTGGCGACGTGCGCGCAGGCTCGATCAAGCGCTGCGCCACCGCGGTCGGCGAGGGCGCCGCCGTGGTCCAGTTTGCACACGAGCGCTTGGCCCGACTCGCCGCTCGATCGAGGTTGTCCCGGAGCGTGTAGAAGTTCGTAGGTGGCGGTTCCCCCGCCTCGTCCGGTCCCGCTGGGACCGTGGCGAGTGCAAACAAGTCCATCGAGACGAGAGGAACCGCCATGAACACCGTAAAGCAGGAGCAGGACGCACGCCCGGAGAGGGCTTTGCCGCCGGGTGTGCAGGACGCGCTGGGGGACTTGGCCGGCGCGGCGAAGGATGGGCTGTTGGCGCTCAGCGTCGGTGTCGGGCTGGGCGTGCTGAGCGAGATGATGGAGGCCGAGCTGGATGAGGTCGTCGGCGCCAAGCACGCCAAGAACAGGGAGCGCACCGCGGTGCGTCACGGTCACACCGATGGCGAAGTGACGTTGGGTGGACGCCGGGTCGCGGTGAAGCGCCCCCGCGCCAGGACCGTCGATGATGAGCGCGAGGTGCCGTTGGCGACGTATGAGTATTTCGCTGACCGTGACCCGTTGACACGGGTCGTGTTGGAGCAGATGCTCGCAGGGGTCAGCACACGCCGCTTCACCCGCACCCGCGAGCCCGTCGGTGAGCAGGTGAGCGCCGGGGAGCGTTCGGCGTCGAAGTCAGCGGTCAGCCGCGAGTTCATCGGCCGCACCCGCGAGCACCTGGACGCCCTTATGAGCCGTGATCTCGCCGATGTGCGGTTGGCGGCGTTGATGGTCGACGGGATCGAGCTGAAGGGCCGCTGCTGTGTTGTCGCGCTCGGCGTCAGCACCGACGGGGTGAAGCTCCCGCTGGGGTTGTGGGATGGCTCCACGGAGAACAAGACCGTCACCGCTCACCTCCTCGCCGACTTGGTCGACCGGGGTCTTGACGTCGAGCAGGGTGTCCTGGTCGTCCTCGACGGCTCAAAGGCGCTGCGGGCGGCCGTCGATGAGGTCTTCGGCCCAGTGTCAGTGCAACGCTGTATTCGCCACAAGGAACGCAACGTCCTGGATCACCTCCCCGAGCGCGACCGCCCCGCCGTGAAGACGCGGCTCAGGCGAGCGTGGGCGAGCGATAACCATGCGCTCGCGCTGGACGGTCTGCGGGCCCTCGCTAGCGAGCTGGAGCACTCCCATCCCGGAGCGGCGAGCTCACTCAACGAGGGGCTCCAGGAGACCCTCACCCTCACACGTCTGGGAATCCACGGGCGCCTGAAGAAGACCTTGGCCTCAACGAACCCGATCGAGTCGATGATCGAGATCATCCGACGCACCTCCCGCAACGTCAAGCGCTGGCAAAACGGCGACATGTGCCTGCGCTGGACAGCCGCCGGGATGCTCGAGGCCGAGACCCAGTTCCGCCGGATCGCCGGCTACTCAGACCTCGCGAAGCTCGCCCTCGCCGTCGAAGCAGACCTCGCCGCGCAACGCCCCACCATTCACACCACGACCCGAGAGGAGAACACGCTCACCACCCTCACCGTGTAACCATCACACCCCGCCGCCACCACAAACTTCTACAGCGAACGGGACAACCTCGGCGGCTGTCGGGCTGGTGTTTGCCCTTACTCAACGGTATTAGGCTGGAGGCGTCGGCTGTCAGCGGACGGCGGCCTCGCGGATCAGTCGTTCCCAATCGTCGCGCAGCGGCTTGGCTCCAAGCTCGGTGATCGCCAGCGCCACGACTCGCTCGAGGCCGACCGGGCCAGTGGGTAGGTGGACCTTTCCGAGCCACCGATCACCGACCTGGACGTTGGCACCGACGTGCATGTGCGGCCAGGTGATCGGGCTGTGGCCGCTGGGATGCCAGTGGTAGGAGACGAGCTCACGGCCCTCGTAGCCGATGGCGTAGAGGTAGCCGCGAACCTCGACGCGCCAACCGTCGGCGTCTTGGCGTACCTCGTATTCCTCAGCGACATCGATCGAGAGAGGACCACCGTGCATCTTCGCCGTGTCAGCTAGTTCGAGCTCGTGCGGCTTGTCCGAGAGGTGGTAGGCGCGGGCGACGACATGGACACTCGTCACGCAGGACAGCAACCGCACGGTCCTGCCGCGGTAGTGCTCGACGGCCTCGGCAGGTGTCTTACTTGTGCGTGGCATGGAGCGGGAGCATCATCGCAACGCGCGTCACGTCGGGGCTATCGTCAATGTCGATCTCGCCCGCGCTCAGACGCCGCTCGAACTCCTCGCCGCTCATGCCCAGGCGCTTGCGTGCCTGTTCATCTACTCGCTGGTCCCACTCCTCGGGGCTCAGCTCGCGGATCTCGTTGTCAGTTCGGGTAGCCATTGCAAACGCTCCTTGGAAGGAATCGACCGCTAAGGCCGGCTCCTTGACCATCCATAGTAGGGGAGTACGCGGGTGGCGTCCATCGGTCGGTTTCGGTATGCCCCGGCGGGCGTCTGACGCCCGCCGGGGCATACCCTTTCACGCGGCTGCGACGAGCTGCAGCGCGCGGGTCTTCTCGGGTCCATCGTCGACAGCGCGGGCGAAGCGCTGGCCGCTCGAGCGCAGCGGGCGCAGCCAGTCGCCGTACTCCACGATGGCGTTCACGGCGGCCCACTTGGAGCCGGGCGCGTTGCCCTGCGTGTTGCCGCGCATGAACAACTCGGCGATGTGGTCCTTCGTCTGCTGCCGCGATTTGCGGGTGCGACCGCTCACCGAATCGCTCGTGCCACTCGGGTAGAGCTCGTCGAGGACTGAGCGGAGCTGGCGTTCGCTGCAGCGCTCGGAGGCGAGCTGGTCGCCGAGGCGCTTGAACTGCTCGTAGTAGTTGATGGACAGATCGAGGACTCGCCGAGCCTCGTGAACGCGCTGCGTGACCGCTTCGGTGTGGCGGATCGAGAACTTCTGCCGCGCGTTGGCGAGCCCCCAGTTGAGGGTGTTCTGGCAGACCACGCGGATCGGCGTTGTGGCGGCGACCACGGCGGTCGAACCGTCGTGGCTGTTCATCAGCAGGACGTAGGGGCGCACGTCGTCGCCCCCGACTTCGACGTGATCGGGGAGCGTTGCGAGCACCCATACGCGGCGGCCGCCGTGCAGGCTGCCAGCCGTCTCGAAGTTGATCGAGCTGCCGAGAAGCTGGTCGATGAACGTGAAGGCTTCGTGGTTCTGCACGAGCCTGTAGCGCTCTCCGACGATGCCCAGCACCTCGCGCGTGTCCTGACGGACGGTCGCGTAGAAGCCGGGGATCTCCTCGCAGCGGGGCACCCACCACTCATTGGTCGGTTTGTCGCCGCGGTCGACGGCGATCGGCTCCTTGGCGACGCTCCAGCCGAGTCCCGACGCCTCGATGGCCTCCGCGACCGTTGCCGGCGGTTGCTCGAGCACGGCTCCCAAGCCGTGCCAGGGGGTCTCGCGTACCGAGAACATGGTGTCCGAGTCAGTGAGTCCAGCGGACATTTGTGCCTCCTTCAGGTGGGGCCTCGCCGGGTGCGGGGCCGGTCGCAGCCCCGGCCGCATCCCCAAAAGGGGATGCGACAATGGCCGGGCAAGCTGGCTCCCGCACCCGGCGCCACGATCTGCGTAGATGAGGTTCGGCGCATGATCGGCGTCAGAACACTTGACTACGGACGGGATTCGAGATGACGGCGAGACAGCTACGACGACTGCACGAGCTAGTCCATCAGGCACAGGCCATCGCTACCCGACCCTTCGATGAGGGTGAGACTTCACGCCCAATAGAGTTCTTCACGCATCATCTTCCAGATGAGGGCTGGCGCTTGGGGTGGGTGCTAGTGGGTGCAATTAGAGCCAAGCATCCAGAGCTCTTTGGCTTCTACGACGAGCAACGTCTCCATCAAACGGCGCTCGATTTTCTCCTCGCCGCGACGTCGCCTCCATCTCTGAGCAAAGTTGCTGCTGCCGTTCAAGCGGAGGCAGAAAGCGAGAACGGAGATTGGCTGGTTTCGATCCCGATAGTCAATGCGTCACTCGATCGGCCTTGGGCGCCCGCGGGCCCCACGGCGGCCCTTCGGCGAACACACGGCTGGCGGCGCCATCCCACTAAGAAGCAGCAGGAGGGCGACGCAAGCGAGGCTATCTCTGCAGAGTTCGAGGTCTTCGATCATTTGGGGGACCGTCTGACGCCGACCGTGCGTGTTATCCGCTTCGGTGACACAACCGAGGTCGATACAAAACGCCTCGTCAGCCTCTTTGTTGTCGAGCAGGGGTCACGACAGATGGCGGTACAGCAGGCGAGAGCGAAGGCTCACTACGCGGTTGCTACATGGTCGGTGCTTGCCCCTCCGGAGCGTTGGCACCTATTGCCGGATGCTTCAGGCTGGTTTCCTCAGCCATACATACATCAGCAGCTTGAGCACAAGCTCCTTGAGCCTAAGTGGATTGGCAATGAGCGGCGCCGCGGTGGGGAGATCCGTGAATGGGCGCCATATGAGCTGCCCGATGACTTGCTCTTGGCCGCTCCGTTCGAGGCGTTCGCCAAACTCGACCGACGTTCTGCTCAAGCCCTTCTGACCGCTACCTCAGCGCTGTACGCCGCAGGTCGTGGGTCTCGATCACAGCTTTCCGCGCAGGTTCGAGAAGTGCGGAGGTCGATCGAGTGCCTATGTGAGCCAGCGGCAGGCACGAAAACTGGGTCTGCGCGGAAGCGCTGGGAGCGGCTCTCACGGCGGCTCGATATCTGGAAGCGTGTGGCCGAAGCTCGCGCGTACACACCGCAGACCATCGCCGAACTACAGCGTCGGCTGATCAATGCGCGCAACATCGGAACTCATGGCGCTGACGCAGCCCTTCTTGACCTTGGATGGAGCGGAGGCGATCGCCCACTTCTCGGCGGACACATCGCCGAAGACACTGATCTGTCTCTGGCGGCTCTAAACCGGGATCTCAGCCCGACGCTTTTCGCGGTGGGCGAGGCCCTTCGGGGAGCGTGGGGCGCCATGCGTGCGGCTGACTTCGATGAAGCGGCGTTCGAGAAGCTGTTTGCGCCCTAGTGCACAGGTTCCGACAGCCTGACGGACTCATAATGGAGCAGACCTAACCGCGGGGAGGCGTGTACGACCGACGCTCAGCGTAAAACGAGGGCGTGCAGATCAGGCGCCTAAAGATCAAGAACTTTCGCGGGATCAAGGAGCTTGTGTGGTGCCCTGGCCCTGGGCTTAACTGCTTGACGGGGCCTGGTGACGCGGGGAAGTCGACGATCCTCGAAGCGATCAGCATGGTTCTGTCGCCGGCGCCTGCCCGTGTCGCCTCGGAGTACGACTACTTCCAGGGGGCAATCGCCGAGGGCTTTTCGGTCGAGGCGCTCATCGGCAAGCTCGACGATGATCTGCTCAGCGCTTGGCCCGTGGCTCCGCTCTACACCTGGATGGCGGAGAAAAAGAAGGTCCAGGCCGATCCAGACCCGACCGGCGAGAGTGTACTTTGCATCCGCGTGCAGGGGACTGAGGATCTGGAGCTTGAGCACGCCGTAGTCGACCCGAGCGAGGGGACGATGCCGCTGTCGCCGTCCAAGCGCCAACTATTCGGACTGTCGACGATGGGACCGGCGACCATCGCATTTCGGGAGCTGAGAATGTCGCGTGGATGACGGCGGCCATGAGATTCTCCCCGTAGGCGGCCGTTGAAACTCCCCACTGGCGGCCACTGGATCTCCCCATGGGTGGCCATCGGATCTCCCCACTGTCCTGTCCTGAGCGGCCTGTAGTCCCGGGTGCCTTGTCAACGAGGCACGTCGAGGGAGGCGGGCTTGATGAAGAACTCGGAGGAAGTCATGGAGATCCTGGAGGCGTTTGATCTGACGGGCTCGCTGCGTGGAGCGGCGGAGCTGGCGGGTTGTGATCACAAGACGGTCGCGCAGTGGGTAGCTGCGCGGGATGAGGCCGGCGGCGGTCTGCCGGTGGTCGTCCGGGCGTGTCCGCGGGTAGACCCGTTCGCTGTGAAGATCGAGGAGTGGGTGCAGCGCTCGCGGGGGAAGATCCGCGCGGATAGGGCGCATGAGCGGCTCCTCGCGATGGGCTATATGGGCTCGGAGCGCACGACGCGTCGTGCGGTCGCGCGGGCGAAGCGTGCTTGGCGTTCGGAGCATGGGCGGCGGACACGGCCGTGGGTGTGTGAGCCGGGGTTGTGGATGCAGTGGGATTACGGCGATGGGCCGAAGGTCGCGGGTCACGGGACGGTGTTGTTCTGCGCGTGGCTTGCGTGGTCGCGTTTCCGGGTCGTGCTGCCGTTGTGGGATCGCACGATGGCGAGCGTCGTGATGGGCCTGGACCGGGCGTTGCGAGCGTTTGGTGGTGTGCCGACGTACGCGTTGACCGATAACGAGAGGACGGTGTCTGTCGATCATGTGTGCGGGATCGCGGTGCGTAACCCGCAGATCGTGGCGGTTGGTCGTCATTACGGGCTCTCGATCGCGACGTGTGTGCCGGCGGATCCACAGAGCAAGGGTGGCTCGGAGGCGGCGGTCAGGATCGCGAAGGCCGACGTGGTGCCGACCGAGCACAATCTGCGCTCAGGGTATGAGTCCTTCGCTGAGCTCGAGCGTTCGTGCGAGGAGTTCTGCGACCGGGTGAACACGCGTGAGCATAGGGTCACGCGCAGAGCGCCGGTGGTGATGCTCGCCGAGGAGCAAGAGCGGCTGCACCCGCTCCCGGCGGTCGCGCACACGCTGTGTTTTGGGCAGACGCGGCGGGTGTCGAGGTCCTCGACGGTCTCGCTGGGTGGCGCGCTGTATTCCGTCCCGTCGAGCTTGGTCGAGGAGCGTGTGTGGGTGCGCGTGGACGGCAGCGAGTTGGTCGTTGTGCACGTCGACTCGCCGGAGGGTCCGCGTGAGATCGCGCGTCACGCGCTGACGACACCAGGGCAGCCGAGCATCAAGGATGAGCACTACCCGCCGCGGCCGGCCGGCGCGCTTGAGCGTCGGCCCCCGGGCACGCAGCGAGCAGGAGACGGCGTTCCTCGCGCTCGGGCCAGGCGCCGAGGCTTGGCTCATCAACGCGGCCGCGGCCGGCGCGAGCAGGGTGCGCCGCAAGATGGCCGAGGCAGTCGATCTCGCAAAGCTCCATGGAGAGCAGGAGGTCGCTCACGCGCTTGAGCTCTGCGCGCAGGCCGGGCGCTTCGGCGAAGGCGACCTCGCTGCGATCCTCTCTCACCACCAGGCGGGGAACGTGATCCCGTTTCCCGTCAGGGCCTCGGAGGAGCAGACGTTGCAGCGCTCCACGCGCTCATGGGAGGGCTTCGGGCGATGAGCTACTACCACGAGGTTCACCCCGAGCTCGACCCCGAGCAGATCGAGCAGCTCCCCAGCGGAGTCTGGCGGCTAGAGATCGATCTCGTCTTCACCGACGACCCGGACCGTCCGAGCTGGCGCGAGCTAGAGCCAGCGCGCTGCGCGATCGACCCTGTTCAAGCACGCAAGCTTGCGTTCGAACTGGACTTGCTCGCCAATATCGCCGAGCAGTACCAGGAGAGGGAAAGCACACGATGAGCGTCCAGACACCCCAACCACCACCGCTCCCCGAGGAGCTCGACCGGCTGTTGCGCCGTCTACGACTGCCGTATGTCCGCGGAGCCGCGCCGGAGGTGATCGCGACCGCGGCCGCCCAGCGCTGGGAGCCCGCGGAGATCCTGCGCGTGCTGCTCACCGAGGAGGCCGCCGGCCGCGACCAGGCGACGATCAGGACGCGGCGGCGCACATCGCAGCTGCCTGCCGGTAAGACACTCGACGCCTGGCAGGAGAAAGCGAGCACGATCCCCCAAGCAACCCAGCAGGCGCTACGGACACTCGAGTGGGTCACACTCGCGGAGAACCTCTGCGTCTGCGGCCCGTCCGGGACCGGGAAGAGCCACTGGGTGGAGGCGCTCGGGCACCACGCGATCGACCACGGCAAGACAGTCGCCTGGCACACCCTGGAGTCCCTCGCCGCGCTCCTGCGCCGCCACCGCGCCGATGACACCGTCGCCAAGGCGATCAGCAAGCTAATCCACGCCGACCTGATCATCATCGATGACGTCGGGCTGCTCCCCGTCGCCACCGACGCAGCCGAGGCACTCTTCCGTGTCGTGGACGCCGCCTACGAGAAGCGCTCAATCGCGCTCACCTCGAACATTCATCCCGCGGGGTTCGACGAGCTGATGCCCAAGACACTCGCCGCTGCGACCGTCGACCGGCTACTGCACCACGCACACGTCCTGCTCACCGACGGCACCGAGAGCTACCGCCTCACCCAGGCAACCAGCGGCGAGGGGGTGAGGCCCCTGGCCGGCTGAACGCGCCGCGGGCCCTCGACTCGTCGGGTAGCCGGGGCGGTTGCCCGCCCCGGCTCCCACAGAACCGTGCTTGTGCTGTTCACACACGGCTCCTCGGGACGGCGGGTTATGAACCCCGCCGCCGGCCGCTTTCAACGACCTTGACCTATCCCCACTCCATCGCGAGCTGCCGGTGGGTAGGGGCGACGATCTCCTCGTGCCAGCAGCGGTGCAGCGCCACAAGTGAGTCGAGCCCACGGTCGGTGAAGAACCGGGTCCGTAGAGCGTTATCGACTTGCGGGATGTGGCTCAGCGCCCATATGGACCTTCGTCCCGTATAGACGCCGTGCCATGCTGCCCGCGGCTGGGTACCGAGGGCGATGAGGTTGCGAACGATCGTCGGACGGCGCTTCCAGTGGTGCAGCAGGATCGCACGCAAGCGACGCCGGATATGAGCATCGAGAGCGCGCAACACGAACTGCTCGCCGGGCGAGACAATCCGGTAGTACTGGTGCCATCCCCGCAGCCACGCGTTGATCCGCAGGATGCACCCCTGAAGGGTCCATCCCCACAATCGCGGCGTGAGCTGACGGATCTTTGCCATCGCCATGCGCTTGGCGCGCTGGGAGAGCAGAACCTCCACGGTTCCAGTCTGCGGGTCTAACCGCAGGCTGAACCCGAGGAAATGGCGGTCCTCCGGACGAGCGACAGCCGACTTGGCTTGGTTGATCTTCAGGCGCAAGCGCCCTTCGATGAACCCAGCCAGGCTGGCCATCACCCGCAGTCCCGCTCGCTCGCTCTTGACGTAGACGTTGCCGTCATCGCAGTAGCGAACGAACCTGTGACCACGCCGGTCAAGCTCCCAATCGAGCTCGTCCAGCACGATGTTGGAAAGCAACGGGGACAATGGCGAGCCTTGCGGCACGCCCTCCTCGTTTGCGACCACAACACCGTCCGGCATCACGATCTTGGCCTTCAGCAACCCTCCGATGAGCACGAGCAGTCGCCGGTCCGGAACTCGCT
>CAWEVQ010000006.1:0-405503 GCA_963812595.1 uncultured Solirubrobacterales bacterium | reverse complement strand
ACACCGCCCACGAACTCCTCCAGCCGCTCCCTCACCGCCAGCACCAGGGACTCCGGCACAGCCTCCTCCATCACCACAACAGACACATTCGCCCTCCCACATCGAATATCAACGATGCAGGACGTATTCGCCACCCAGCGAACACCACCTACCACCAGACTAACAAAGTAGTGCGTCACGAACGTTGAGGAGGAAGTCATGTAGAAGACATCTTTCATAGGCGGTGCTGTGCGAGAGATGGAGGCTTGTTGGCCCTCCAGTGTCGGCCTTGCGGGGGCGGGCGCTAAACCACCCTGGTGCTGCGTTGGCTGAAGACCGTCGTGGTGAGCGATCGGGGAGAAGGCGCGACCTGATCGCGTCAGGTGGGGACCAGGAAGACGTTCCAGAAGCGTCTGGTCGGGCCGGTGGTCTGGTCGGGCGTCGCTGTTGAGGCGTCGTGATTAGTTTTGATGGCATCAAAACCGGGGGTCCTTGCTTTTCCCTCGGGATGAGTCTGGCGGGTGCCCGTGTTCCTGGCCAGGTGGTGTCCGGCGTAGAGGCGGTGTGAGCCTGGTCTGCGGCTCTTGCACGGAACGTGAGAAGGCGAGCGTCGATACGGCGTCCCGGGACCGCAGGTCTCCAAGGGTCGCGAAAGGGAGCGTGCCGAGGCAGCAACCGAAGGCATTGAGTACCGACGCGGCGCTCGCTGGCGGACCGGTCCGTAGTAGCTGTGAAGTTCCTGCTCGCTGGGGTGGGGGTGGAGCGAAGGGGCCGGCTCACCTGGAATGTCCATTTCGGTCAACCGGGGTGTGAGCCCTGGGAGGAAGCGAGGATGAACATGCCAAAGCCCAAGGACAAGTCGTTTGCGATTCCCAAGCAGTTGGTCTGGGAGGCGTGGCGGCAGGTCAAGGCCAACAAGGGTGCCCCGGGAGTGGATGGGCAGACCCTGGACGAGTTCGAGTCTGATCTGAAGAACAACCTCTATCGGATCTGGAATCGGATGAGCTCGGGGTCCTACTTTCCGCCTTCGGTGCGGGCGGTGGAGATCCCCAAGCTGCATGGCGGCGGGGTCCGAGTGCTGGGCGTGCCCACGATCTCAGATAGGGTCGCGATGACGGCGGCAGCCATGTTTCTGGAGCCGTTGGTGGAGCCGAGGTTCCACCCTGACTCTTATGGTTACCGGCCGGGCAAGTCGGCCTTGGAAGCGGTCGGGGTGTGCCGGCGGCGGTGCTGGAAGTACGACTGGGTCATCGATCTTGATGTCCAGAAGTTCTTCGATGAGGCGCCGTGGGAACTCATCGTCAAGGCGGTGGAAGTGGTCACCGACGCTCGCTGGGTGCTGCTCTATGTGAAGCGGTGGCTTGCCGCCCCGTCACAGCAGCCCGACGGTACCCTTGTGCAGTGCCAGAAGGGAACTCCGCAAGGGTCGGCAGTTTCGCCGGTCCTGGTGAACCTGTTCATGCACTTTGCGTTCGATGCCTGGATGGCCCGGGAATACCCGGACTGCCCATTTGAGCGCTACTCCGACGATGCCATCGTGCACTGCAAGTCACGGCGGCAGGCCGAGGAGGTGCTTGCCAGGATCGCCGCGCGGATGGAAGAGGTGGGCTTGAGGCTGCACCCGCAGAAGACGAGGATCGTCTATTGCAAGGACGATAACCGTCGCGGGCGCCACGAGCACACCTCCTTCACGTTCCTGGGGTTCGCCTTCCGGCCACGGGAGGCGCGACGCAAGGACGGCGTGAGGTTCACGTCGTTCCTGCCGGCGATCAGCCCCGAGGCGCTGAAGGCCAAGAGTGCTCGGCTCCGCCAGTTGCGGATACACCGGCACATCAACCTGCCGCTCGACGATCTGGCCAGGTGGCTGAACCCCATCGTGGCCGGGTGGATGAGCTACTACGGCCGGTACTACCGGTCAGTGCTCTATCCCCTCCTGCGGCGCGTCAACGTCTACCTGAGGCGCTGGGCAGGGAAGAAGTACAAGCGGCTGCGGACCTACAAGCGGTTCAAGCAGTGGTGGGCCAGACTCTTGAAACGAGAGCCCGGCCTGTTCGCCCACTGGCAATGGGTCCCAACGCCCTGACACGGCTGGTGAGAAGAGCTGGGTGACGGGAGACTGTCACGCCCAGATCTGTGGGAGCCGGGAGCTGCAACGCTCCCGGCCACCCGCCCTACTAGGCCCGCGGTACCCCACGACACCGTCGCCATGCGGTCCCTTTGCGGTCCATTTCGGCTGTCCCTGCGGTCCCTTTGCGGTCCCGGTCCCGAGTGCCGCGAACACCCGCGAACACCCGCGAACAGCCTCCCACGAACCCAGCGTTTTCGCGCCTTTTCGCCCGCATTCGCGGATATTCGCGGTTCTGAATGGTAATCGGGGCGCCCAGATTCGAACCGGGGACCTCACCGACCCGAACGGTGCGCGCTACCAGGCTGCGCCACGCCCCGACGCAGGCCCCAGTATCCCACACCGCGCCGCCTCACCGGATCTGCGTCGGCGCGACTCGATCGCCCACGCACTTGCCGGCCCAACCCCGCGTGCCAGCCGACCCACTCCCTGGGTCGGTTCGCCGCCGCGCCGGTGGTCCCACCGTCGGAGCAGGCCGACCTGCCCACCGCGCCGCAACCCTCGGAGCCCGCAACTCCTGCACTCGGTCGGGCCCGTGCCCTGCACTCGGTCGGGCCCGTGCGCCGCCCCACCCGGCCCACGGCCCACACCCAGCGCGCTCCGCCCACTATCCTCGCCCCGTGCCCACCCAGCTGCAGGACATCGTGACAGAGCTCGACCGCCTGCTGGAACCCGCGCGCTTCGCTGACTACGGGCCCAACGGGCTGCAGGTGCCCGGCGCGGAGCAGGTGACCACGGTCGCCACTGGCGTGACCGCCCAGCTGGAGCTGTTCGAGCGCGCCCGCGCGGAGGAGGCCGAGCTGGTGGTGACCCACCACGGACTCTTCTGGGGCTCGGGGCCCGGGACCGATCGACGCCGCGCTGGCACGACGACTGCGGGTGCTGTTCGCCGCCGACATCTCGCTGCTGGCCTACCACCTGCCGCTCGACGCCCACCCCGAGGTCGGGAACAACGCACTGCTCGCATGCGCGCTGCAGGCCGAGCCGCTCGCGCCGTTCGCGCCCCACCGTGGCACGCCGATCGGGTGCCTGGCGCAGTTCCCCGGCGCGGGCCTGCCCGTCGCGGAGCTCCTGACCCGCGTCGAGCGGGTCACCGCGCGCACGCCGCTCGCATTCGACTGCGGCCCCCCGCTGGTGAGGCGGCTGGGGATCGTCAGCGGTGGTGGTGCCGACCACCTCGCGGATGCGATCGCCGCCGGAGCCGACGCCTTCCTCACCGGGGAACCGGCCGAGCGTGTAATGGCGCAGGCACGCGAGGCCGGGGTGCACTTCATCGCCGCCGGCCACTACGCCACCGAGACGTTCGGGGTGCGACGCCTGGGGGAGCACCTGAGCGAGCGCTTCGGGGTGCGTCACGTGTTCGTGGACATTCCCAACCCTGTGTGAGTCACCCGCGCGCGCCCACGCTCACCGGCTGCCCGCCACCTGACAGCACGCCTCAAGGCACTTTCGCGCCCGCTCGCGCCGGTGCTCGTCGCCTGTCGAGAGCCCTCGCGGAAATCCGGGCTTGCCAACGTCCGCCGGCGGCGCTATAAGTACACGTAGTCTTCTCCCCCTCCCCCACCCAAGGAGATGCCGATGGCCAACCACCTGACGCCCACTGAGCTTGCCCGCGAGGCCGGGCTGGGACGCAAGGAGGTCCTCTGGAAATGCATGGAGCTGGGAGTGCCGATCTTCAAGGGCCGCATCGACAAGAGCCTGTTCCTCGCCAGCCTCCGCCAGGGCGCATCGCCGGCGCAGCGCCCCGTGGCGCTGAAGAGCTGACCCGCTCGCCCCACGCTCGCTTCACCCCTGCTCAAACGCCGCAAACCCCGCCGCGGTGAACCGCCCTAGGGCTCGGCCGAGAGCCTCCGGTGCCCACCGATCCGGCGAGGTGAGCATCATCCTCAAGCCCGCGTCACCAACGCTCACGAGCGTGTGCGCCACAAACTGGGCGTTTCCGTCGAGGCGCGGGGCGGGGATCCGCCCCTCCAACCAACGGCGCACGATCTCGGTGAGCTGGGCCACCAAGTGCTCGCGTCCACGCCGCAGGCGCGCGTCGATCAACGCGTCGGCATCCCTTCCGCCGAGCAGGGCGACGCGATAGGTCTCCGGCGTATCGCTGACAGCCTGGAGCATCGCGGTGAACCCGGCTACCAGCATGGCCTCCAGGTCCCCGGGCTCAGCGCCCGTCGCAAACGCGGCGCCGAACTGCGCGAACATGCGCTGCTCCTCGCGGTCAAGCAGAGCCCCGAACAGCTCCGCCTTGCTGGCAAAGCACGCATAGACCACCGGCTTGGTCACGCCGGCGGCACGAGCGATCGCGTCCATCGAGGTGCCTTTGTAGCCATGCTCGAGAAACAGCCCGAACGCCACGTCCAAGATCAGGGGCCGCCTGCGTTCGGGGCCAAGGTGTGTGGCTCGAGTGCGCGAGGTTGCCGCTGGGGGGCTTGCAGACATCTTCCTACTCTGGTAGATTTTTCCTACTTGGGTATTTTAGCGAGTAACCGACTGATGCGGGAGGCGTTGGACGTGGACGTATACGCATGCGCCGACGCGGTGGCGTTGGACGTCAACATAGACGCATGCGCCGGCGCGGTGGCGTTGGATGTCAACGTCGACGCATGCGCCGACGCGGTGGCGTTTGACGAGGACGCACTCGCGTGCACCCACGCGGCGGCGTATGCGACACCTCCCGCCCCCGCGGCCACGCCCATCATCGTCGCCCGACCCTTGCGGCCCGCCGGCCAGCGGCTGCTCAGAGGTCGGGGACACCCGCAACAAATAGCCCCCCGAAGCAATATCCTCTGTTACCGGAAGGGTCATCCAATCCGTCGGAGGAGAGCGCCATGGAGGCAGGCACCGCAGAGCAGGCCGCAGCGGGGTCGACCGTCGAGCACGACCCGCGGTCGCCCGCTGCGCCGACCCCGGCGGGGAGCACGATCGCCGATCTCCTGCCCCGTGCCGTCGCCTCGTTCGGCGAGAACGTGGCGATCCGCCACAAGCAGGATGGCGCCTGGCTGGACGTCACCTACGCCGAGCTCGGCGAGATCGTGCGGGAGATCGCGCTCGGCCTGATCGACCTCGGCATCCAGCCGGGCGAGCGGGTGTGCATCCTCGCGGGGACGCGCCCGGAGTGGACGTACGCCGATCTGGCGATCACCGCCGCCGGCGCGGTGGTGGTGCCGATCTACCAGACCAACTCCCCCGAGGAGTGCCACTGGGTGATCTCCGACTCCGGCGCCTGCGCGATCGTGTGCGAGAACGCCGAGCAGCTCGCCAAGGTCGCCGCCGTGCGCGACCGCCTGCCGGAGCTGCGCACCGTGATCGCGATCGACCCGGACCGGATGGTTCTAGCTCCGAAAAGAAGAACACATCCACCGACGCCCACCGCGGCGGACGGGGGACCGGCCGCAGCCCGAGGCGATCTCCCTGGAGCAGGTGCGCGAGCGGGGCCGCGGGCCGACGCGATGGCGCGCCCCGGAGCTCGAGCGCCGCCGCGCCGCACTCACGCCCGAGGACCCCTACACCTTCATCTACACCTCCGGCACCACGGGCCGCCGAAGGGGTGCGTGCTCTCGCACGGCAACTACTGCGCCGTCGTCGACATGGTGCGCGAGCTCGGGCAGATCCACGACGGACGAGGTCGCCTACCTGTTCCTGCCACTCGCCCACGCGTTCGCGCTGCTGATCCAGCTGGGGGCGATCGACCGCGGCACGACGATCGCCTACTTCGGGGGCGACGTCAAGCAGATCGTCGGCGAGCTGCAGGAGGTCAAACCGACCTTCCTGCCCTCGGTGCCGCGGATCTTCGAGAAGATCTACACGCTCGCCCACGGCGCGATCGAGGCGCAGCCGCCGGAGGAGCGCGCGACGCACGGAGGCGGCGCTGAAGCTGGGCAAGCGAAGTGCGGGACATGCTCGCCCGCGAAGAAGAGATCCCCGAGGAGTTGCGCGCGCCGTTCGAGGAGGCCGAGGAGGGCCTCTTCAAAAATGTGCGCGCGATCTTCGGCGGGCGCATGCGCCAGGCCGCCACCGGCGCCGCTCCGATCGCGCGCGAGATCCTCGAGTTCTTCTGGGCCGCGGGCGTGCCCGTGCTGGAGGGGTACGGGATGACCGAGACATCCACGATCGCCACCGCCTCCACGATCGAGGACCACCGCTTCGGCACCGTCGGGCGCGCGCTGCCCGGCGTGCAGCTGCGGATCGCCGACGACGGCGAGATCCTGATCAAGGGCGCCAACATCTTCCAGGGCTACCACCACAACGCCGACGCCTCGTTCGGCGCCGTGGAGGACGGCTGGCTGCACACCGGCGACCTCGGCTCGCTCGACGAGGACGGCTACCTCTCGATCACAGGGCGCAAGAAGGACATCATCATCACCGCCGGCGGCAAGAACCTGACGCCCGCCAACATCGAGAACGACCTCAAGCAGTGCCGCTGGATCTCCCAGGCGGTGATGCACGGCGACCGGCGCCCCTACCCGGTGGTGCTGATCACGCTCGACGAGGAGGAGATCGCCGGCTACGCGCGCGAGCACAACCTGCCACAGGAGCCCGCGCTGCTCGCCCGCGAGCCCGCGATCCGCGAGCTGATCGAGCGGCGAAGTGGAGCGCGTGAACGCGGGCTACGCCAACGTCGAGCAGGTCAAGAAGTTTGCGATCCTCGAGCGCGATCTCTCGCAGGCCGGCGGCGAGCTGACGCCGACGCTGAAGGTGAAGCGCAACGTCGTTGAAGAAAAGTACGCCGAGATTCTCGACTCGTTGTACGCAGGCCGATAGGCTGTATTCGAGATGGCATCGCGATCCAGCCACGCCACACAGAGTGCTAGTGATATAACACACGTAGGCACGTGGTGATATATGCGTAGTGATCCCAGCGACACAGGCGGCCTGTTCGTCGGCAGGCGACCCGACACGGCTCCGGTCCACTACCGCGGGTTGCCCGAGCGCGGCAGCGCGGCGCGCCAGCGCGTCGACCGGCGCCTCGCCGACGCGATGCTGGCGATGATGACGGTGCTCAGCCTCTGCTGCTGGGGGCCGATCCCGATCGCGTGCCTGTGGATCGGCGCGCAGGTCAACTACCTCTCCGGCAGCGTCAGCCTCGGCATCCTGGCGTCGTTCGTGGGGCTGTTCACGCTGCTGTTCGGGGCGTTGAAGATCATGCGCAACCTCGACGAGGCGTGGATCCTCGTGCGGCGCGCCGCCGGCTTCGACCAGCGCAGCGGGGTGCTGGGCCGCGTGTTCGCGATCACCGCCGCGATCTGCGCCGCGGTGTTCACCGTGTGGTTCGTGTTGTTCAACGGCACCGGCAACATGGTCACCCCCTCCGGCGGCGGCCTGCTGAGAACGTGTGTGAGAACGATCGGCACGCCGCCTAGTCTCAAACACGTTCTGAGTCCAATGGAACCGCTGGCTCCCGCCAATCACCGGCGGCACCAGCCTGAGCCGCCGCCATGGGCCTGCTCGACTACTACCGTCAGTTTGAAGGCGTGCCCGAGGAGGAGGTCAACCGCGGGCTGCGCGAGGAGGCGGCGGAGCGCCGGCGCAAGGCGCTCACGCGCGTCACCACGCTCGACCTCTCGCAGACGACGTGGCCGGACCTTCCGCACGCCAACATCGTCAACGCGATCACGTTCACCGCGCGCGCGGGGCTGCAGCGCTACCCCCACCTGCGCGGCTCGCGGCTGCGCAGCGAGCTGGCCGAGCGCCATGACGTCCCCGCGGGGCGGCTGATCGTCGGCAACGGCGCCGCCCAGCTGCTGAGCGCCGCCGCGAGGGCGCTGATGGAGCCCGGCCAGGAGCTGCTGACCTCATGGCCGTCCTACCCGCTGTTCCCGATCATGGCGCGCCGCGCGCATGGCCGCGCGGTGCCGGTCGGCGGCGGGGATGCGCCGCTGGTGGACGCGCTGCTGACAGGACGCCGCCAAGCACAACACGCGCGTGGTGGCGCTCGCCAGCCCCAACGACCCGACCGGGGAGCTGCTCGCGGCGGCGGAGCTCGAGCGCCTGTTGAAGGGTTTGCCGGAGGGGATCGCGGTGCTGCTGGACGAGGCGCTCGTCGACTTCGCCGACGCCCAGCCGACCGACGCGTCGCTGAAGCTGCTGGAGGAGCATCCGCGGCTGCTGGTGTTCCGCAGCTTCTCCAAGGCGTGGGGGCTGGCGGGGCTGCGCGTCGGCTACGCGGTGGGGGGGCCGGGCTCGGAGGAGCTGCTCGCCGAGCTCGAGCCCGACCTCGGCGTCAGCGAGCTCTCGCAGGCGGGCGCGCTGGAGGCGCTGCGCTCCGGCGCCAAACCGCTCGCCCGCCACGTGCAGAGCGTCTGCGAGGAGCGCCCGCGGCTGACCGCCGAGCTGCGCGAGCGCGGCTTCGAGGTGACCGACAGCCAGGCCAACTTCCTGTGGGTCGCCCACCCGAAGCTCGACGGCACGGAGCTGGCCACGCGGATGGAACGCGCGGGCGTGCTGGTGGCCGCCGGCGCCGGGCTGGGCGAGCCGCGTCACGTGCGCATCGCGCTGCGCAACGCCGCCGCCACCGGCCGCGTGCTGAGCGCGGTGGACAAGGCGCTCGGCTGACCCGCGGACGCGCGGCTCAGATGCCCGCCCGCCACAGAGACCTGGTGGGGCCTTCGCAATAAACACTTCACCGCGCGCGGAAGGGCCCCCGCCCGCCCGCGACTTCAGGCGCCGGCCGACTCCGCCGGCTGGCTCTGGCCCAGCAGCGCGCCGGTCGTGCCCTCGAGGATCCGCCGCCAGGCGCTCGACGTCCTGCTCGGTGCTCCTCGGCGGCAGTTTCCGCCTCGAAGTGCTCGACGACGGTGCGCAGCCGCTCGGGGGAGATCTCGATCCCGTGCCGCTTGGTCACTTCGCGGTAGTGCTCGTACTCGCCCGCGAGGTGGTGGGCGATCGACTGGAAGCCGTGCCGCGCGATCGCGATGCGCGAGGCGAAGTTCATGATCGACGTCTGGAACATCAGCTCGTCGCTGGCGTCGGGCTCGATCAGCACGATGTCCACCCCGGGGTAGCGTTCCTCCCAGCGGGTGGCCATCTCGTGCAGCCGCTGGTGGGCGAGCAGCTTGAACGCCTGGAAGCCGATCTGCGGGAAGCCCATGTCCGAGACGCGCCGCGGGCGGCGCCCGCGCAACGTGCGCACCTCGGTGGCGAAGTCGTTGACGAACGGCACCACGGGGTTGATCACGACCACGAGCTTGGCGCCCGCCTCGACGGCGATGTCGAGGTTGGTGGTGGAGATCAGCCCCCCGTCCACCAGCTCGCGGCCGTCGAGCCGCACGGGGGCGTACACCATCGGCAGCGCCCCGGAGGCGCGCACGGCGGTGGAGATCGGGTAGTGCTCGAAGCCCTCGGCGCCGAACACGACCCGCTCGCAGGTGTCGAGGTCGGTGGCGGCGATGTACAGCTCCCTGCCTCCGCGCAGCTCGCGGAAGTCGTCGGTGCGGCCGGGCTCACCGAGCATCGTGTGCAGGTAGCCCTCGATGCCCGCGCCGGTGTACAGCCCTGAGGGCAGCGCTTGGGCGAGCCCGAGCGCGAGGTCCAGCACGGAGACCTGCCTCGGCTGGGAGATGACCTGGCGCGCAAGCGAGGCGATGCGCAGCGGCAGCCGCACCCCTCCGCGCACCAGCTCGCCGAGGTTGGGACGCAGCAGATCGCCGAGGTCGATGTCGCGAAACGGCTGGGGGGCCTCGCTGGTGGCGACGCGCATCATCTCGTCAGGAGTCACGCCGTTGGCGCAGAGCGCGGCGATGAACGCCCCGGCGGAGGTACCCACGTAGATGTCGAAGTCGTTGACGGTGCTGTTGACGGCCAGCAGATCCAGCGCGCGCAGCGCCCCGACCTCGTACACCCCACCGGTGAAGCCGCCGCCGCCGAGCACCAGCGCGGTCTTGCTGGGCCGCCGTCGCGCGCGGCGAGTCTGCGCGCGACGGGGAGTTTGCTCCAGCTTGACAACGCTACCCATACCACCCTTTATTCTAATGCTGCGTGCCCCGGTTTCGGTTTGTGCTGCTCCCAGTTGCTCTCTGCACGCTCGTCATCGCGGGCGCAATCGTGCCTGGGACGACAGCCACGGCGGACCTCCACATGACGGCGGCGGTGCGCGCGGCGGTCGCCAGAGCGGAGTATCCCGACCTGCGGGAGATCCCGGGCGTGCCGACAATGAGCTCCGCCCCCGCGGCGCTGTTGGCCGCCCGCCACCCGGCCCGCGCCACGGCCGCCGCCGCCACCCCGGCGACCACCACCACGCTGCAACAGCACATGGCGCACGAGCTCGACCTCGCGGGGACGCAGTCGGGGGCGTACGTGTACGACATGTCCACCGGCAAAGCGCTGTTCGCCGAGCGCGCCACGCAGCGCCACCCGCCGGCGTCGGTGGAGAAGCTGTACACCGCGGTCACGGCACTGGAGCGGTTGGGGCCGACGGCCCACCTGGAAACCACGGTGCTCGGCGTGGGGCACCTCGCGCCGGGGGGCGTGTGGGAGGGCGAGCTGTACCTGCACGGCGGCGGCGACCCGACGTTCGGCAGCAGCACCTTCATCCGCAGCCGCTACGGCGGCGTGGGCACCTCGGTGTCGCAGCTCGCGGCGCGGCTGAAGGCTCAGGGCGTCAGGCGCGTCACCGGGAAGGTGTACGGGGACGAGTCCTACTTCGATTCCCTGCGTGGCGAGCCCTCCAGCGGCTATGCGTGGGACCCCTTCCTCGAAGGAGACCTCAGCGCGCTGGCGTTCAACCGCGGGGAAACGGGCGACGAAAAGGGCGCCCACGCGCCGGCGGCGTACGCGGCTCGCCAACTGCGCGCGGCGCTGCGGAGGGAGGGCGTGGCCGTGCCAGCGGGAGGCGGCGCCGCGAGCACCCCGGCGGGGGCGGTGAAGCTGGTGGGGGCGCTGTCGCCGACGATCGTGCAGCTGCTCGGGCTGACGCTGCCACCGTCAGACAACTTCTTCGCCGAGACGCTGGTGAAGGACGTTGGCGCGCGCTTCGGGGGGGCGGGCACCACGGCGGCAGGGGCGAAAGTGGTGCGCGAAACGATCGCCGAGCTGGGCGTCCATCCCAAAGTGGTGGACGGGTCGGGGCTCTCCGAAGAAGACCAGACCTCGCCCTACGAAGTGGTGACCCTGCTGAACCAGGTTGCGCACACCGAACTGGGGACGACTCTGCGCGGGGACCTGGCGCAGGCGGGGCGCACGGGGACGCTCGCCGAACGGATGCGCGGCACCGCCGCCGAGGGCCGCTGCGAGGCCAAGACGGGCACGCTTACGGACGTGTCCAACCTCGCGGGCTACTGCGCGGCGGCCGACGGTGACGAGCTGGCGTTTGCGTTCTTCAACGACGGCATCTCGACCGAAGCGGCGCACACGTTGCAGGACAACATGGCGATCACGCTTGCCGATTACTGACGCAGAGCGTCTGCGCCAGCCCCCTACCGCTTCACAAAATGAAGGGTTGGGGTCCAAAAAATTAAGCACACGACCCCACCCCGCACCACGCGCTACTCGGGCGGCGGCGGATCGCCGAGCAACCGGCGCAGACCGTCCTCGTCGATCACCGGGATCTGCAGGCGGCGGGCCTTTTCGAGCTTCGAGCCGGCGCTCTCGCCGGCGACGAGGTAGTGGGTCTTACGCGAGACCGAGGTGGTTACGCGCCCGCCCGCGGCTTGGATCCGTTCTGTGGCGTACTCGCGCGTCCAGTGCGGCAGCGTGCCGGTGAGCACCACGGTGAGGCCCGCGAACACGCCCTCGGACGGCGGCGGGCCGTCCTGCGCGAAGCGCAGCCCGAGCAGGCGTAGGTCGGCGATCACTTCGCGCATGTGGGGCTCGTCCAGCTGCGCGCGAATCGAGCTGGCCATCTTCTCGCCGATCCCCGGTGTCTGCGCGATCGCCTCCTCGGAGGCGACAAGCAGCGCGTCGATGTCGCGAAAGCGCTGGGCGAGGTTGCGCCCCGTCACCTCCCCCACCTCCTCGATCCCCAGCGCGAACAGCACCCGCGCGAACGGCCGCTGCTTGGAGTCGTCGATCGCCGCCAGCAGGTTGCGCACCGAGACCTCGGCGAAGCCTTCGAGCTCCAGCAGCTCCGTCTGACGCTCTCCCAGGCGGTAGTAATCGCCGGGCACCTTCACGAGGCCTTCGCGCTGCAGCAACCGCACCTGCTTCTCGCCGAGCCCCTCGATGTCCATCGCGCCGCGCGAGACGAAGTGCTTGAGCAGCTGCCAGGCGCGCTCGGGACAGGCGCGGTTGGGGCAGGTGGTGTAGACCGAGTCGCGCGGCTTGGTGGTGCGTGTGCCACAGAAGGGGCAGCGCGTGGGTGGGCGCGGCAGCGGCGGGCGGCGCTCGTGCTCGACGACGTGCGGGGCGGGGGAGATCACCTGGGGGATCACGTCGCCGGCACGCAGCACGATCACCTCCTCCCCTTCGCGGATGTCCTTGCGGCGCAGGTCCTCCTCGTTGTGCAGCGTGGCGAGCTTGATCGTGACGCCGCCGACGGCGACAGGGGCGAGCATCGCGAAAGGTCGCATGTCGCCGAACTTGCCCACGTTCCAGCCGATCCGCTCCAGCCGCGTCACCGCCGTGGTGGGCGGGAACTTCCAGGCGACCGCCCACCGCGGATCACGGCCCACCGAGCCGAGGCGGCGCTGGAGGTCGAGGTTGGAGACCTTCACCACCACACCGTCAATCTCGAAGTCGAGCTCGCCGCGGCGGCGCTGCCAGGCGAGGCACTGGGCGATCACCTCGTCCTCGCCGCGCAGCTGGATGATGTCGCGGTTGACGCGGAAGCCGTGCTCGCGCAGCCACTCCAAGGCCTGCCAATGGGTCGTGAACGAGAGCCCCTCGGTCACCCCCACCTGGTAGCACCAGATCGACAGCGGCCGTTCGGCGGCGAGCGCGGGGTCGAGCTGGCGGACGGTGCCGGCGGCGGAGTTGCGCGGGTTCATGAAGGTGGAGAGGCCCTGCTCGACGCGGCGCTCGTTGAGCGAAGTGAAGTCCTTCAGCGACATGTACAGCTCACCCCGCACCTCCAGCAGCGGCGGCGCGTCTTCGATGTGCAGCGGGATCGCGCGGATCGTGCGCAGGTTGTGGGTGATGTCCTCGCCGATCTCGCCATCCCCCCGCGTGACGCCGCGCTCGAGCACGCCGTCGCGGTAGATCAGCGAGATCGCCAGACCGTCGACCTTCGGCTCGACCACATACTGAAAGCGCGGCTGGGAGATGCCCTCGCGTGCGAGGTGATTGCGCATCCGCTCGACCCACGCGCGGAACTCCGCCTCCGAGCGGGCGTTGGAGAGCGAGAGCATCGGCTCCATGTGCGCGACCTTCTCCAGCCGCCCCACCGGCGTGCCCCCGACGCGCTGGGTGGGCGAGTCGGGCGTGAGCAGCTCGGGGTGCGCGGTCTCTAGCGCGCGCAGCTCATCGAACAGCGCGTCGTACTCGTCGTCGCCGATGACGGGATCGTCGAGCACGTAGTAGCGGTGGGAGTGGTACTCGACCAGGCTTCCGCAGCTCGGCGATGTGTTGTGCCGGATCGGACATCTTGGGGGCATCCGCGCGCGTCATCTCTACATCCCACCCGTGTGGGGGCGGGGCGTCGTGCCCCGCCACGGCCCAGAAGCCACCATTTCCATCACCTGCGCTGTCACGCCTATCAGCCTACCGAGGTGTGCGGGCTGCCTAACGAAGCTCGTCGGGCGGTTCTAGCTGAGCGTGAACAACTCGGTGCGGATCCGCCGGTGCTGCCTCGTCCCGCTGAGGAGGGTGAGCGTGTCGTTGCCCGGCTGAAGCTTGCGCAGGGGCTGCAGCCGCAGGCTCGTGCGCCCGTGCTCCACGCGAGCCGTCCCGGCCGCGTACACCACGCCGTGGCGGGACAGGGTGGCCTTTGCGGCAGCGCCCGCGGCTTCGAGCTTGACCGTTCCCGAGACCAGCTTGGCCGTGCAGTGCTGCTTGCCTTTGACCGTCTTGCACGTCACGAGCTCGATCTTGCCCGCGGGGCCCTGAGGACCGGTCGGACCCGCGGGCCCCTCCTCGCCTTGCGCGCCTTTGTCACCGACGGGCCCGGTGGCGCCAACACTGCCTTCTTTGCCGGGCACCCCTTCTGTGCCAGGCATACCTTCCTTGCCCGCTTTCAAGAACACCGCGGTGACTTCAGTGGTCGCGGTCCTGTCCACTGCACAGGTCGTCGCCGATATCGGCTTGCACCCGATCCAACCGGCGAATTCGTAGCCCGCGGCAGCCTTGGCCGTCAGGGTCACTTCGCCTTCGAGTTCATCCGTGCACTCAGCGACCGAACACGCAAGCCCCGTGGGCGTCGAGGTAACTTCGCCTTCGCCCGTGATGAGCACCGTCAGCGGGAAGCGCGCGGGCGGCCCCTGGTAGATGAAGACCTTTTTGTTGCCGGCGTCGGCCACGTAGATCGCACCGGTCTTTTCGTTGACGGCGATGTTTTCGATTTCATCCGAGAAGGTCCCCGAGCCGAATTCTCCCCCGGTCCTCACCGGGGTGGGCATCGCGAACCCTTCCACCACGCGCCCGTGGATCGCCACGTAACCCATGTCGGTCGCGCGGTCGATCCCATCCGCGCCCGCCCCTTCGACTTCAGGGACTTCCGTCACCTTTTCGGCGCTCGTCGCCGTATCGGAGCCGCGCCAGATCTCGGCCGGACGTGCGCCGCCCGCAAATGCACCGCTCGGGTTGCCATACACGAAGATGTCACCCCTGGAATCGACGACCACACTCCGCTCGAGGCCCGTTACCGCAAACCCGGCGATTTCGGTGCCAGCAGGCGAGAACTCGCGGACCATGTTGGCGCCCGGATCGCTCACGTAGACGTCGCCGTTCGCGTCTGTGGCAACACCTCCAGGATCCACGAAATGTGTCCCCGGTTCGCCCGTCAGCTGCGATTCGTACCTGAATTCGCCACCGCTCAGCTCGAAACGATCGACGACCGCATGGCCCCTGTCGACCACGTAGAGGGAGCCCGCGGCGGCGCTGGTCGAGTTGTCCACGGCGACGCCAACCCACTCCCTGTCAAATTCAAAGCTTCCCGCGGGCGTGTGTTCGCCGGAGAACGCCGCCGGCGCGCCGCCAGCAGGCGAGCCTCCTCGGTCGCCGAACACCTTGACCACGTCGAGGTCTTCACCGCTTTCGGGGACAAACACGTTCCCGGTGGATTCTTCGACCGCCAGGCCCGTCGGCCTTTCGAAGGGACCGAAGTTGTGGAGGTACGTTGCGGGCGAGGCTGACGCGCTCGCACCTGTCAACGCCAACACTGCCAGCGCTGCACACAACGATGCGAGCAGGGCGAGGAAAGGACGACGCGAGGCGGCAGCTCCAGCAGGCACTGCTACCCCTTGGATGAGCCCAAACCCGCCCGCAACCCCCGCAGCCCCATTCATACAACTGGGAAATCTACCAGATTCCGGCGTTCCGCGGCGCACGTGTTGACGGTCGCTCGCCGGCCTCATCCAACCGCCCACGCACCGGCACGAGCGGCCGCGGACAGCCATCAGCTGCCGCACCGGCACGAGCGGCCGCGGACGATTGTCAGCCGGCCTCCACCTCGGCGGCGCCGAGCAGGCCGTTCAGGTCGAAGCCGTCAAGCGCCTCAATGCCGGGGAGGTAGGTGAGGTCGAAGTGCATCGGGGTCACCGCGATGCGCCCGGCGGCCACGGCCGCGAGGTCGGTGCCGGGCTCGTCGTGGAAGCCGGGATCATCGCCGTAGATCCAGTAGCGCCGCCGCGCTGGGGGGCCCGCCTCCTCGCGCTCCAGCTTGAGCTCGTCGCGGTAGATGCGCTTGCCCAGGCGCGCCACCTCCACGCCGTCCGGGCGCCCGGCGGGAACGTTGACGTTGAGCAGGGTGCTGGGGGGCAGCGGCAGCGACTCCAGGCGCTCGACCAGGCACGCGACGAAGCCGGCGGCGACGTCGAACTGGAAGCCCCCGTGGAAGCGGTAGTCCAGGGCGCGCGCGCCGGACTGCTGGGAGACCGCGATCGAGGGCAGCCCCAGCACGACGCCCTCCAGCGCCGCGGCGACGGTGCCCGAGTAGGTGATGTCGTCGCCGAGGTTGGCGCCGTGGTTGATGCCCGCCACCACCACGTCGGCGTCGAAGCCCTCCACGACACCGAGACGGGCGAGACGCACGCAGTCGACGGGGGTGCCGTCGGTGGCATACCCGCGGCTGCCGTCGGGAAACTCGACCTCTTCAACCCACAGCGGCCGCCGCGTGGTGATCGAGCGGGCCATCGCCGAGCGGTTGCCGTCGGGGGCGATCACCGCGAGACGCACGTCGGGTAGCGCCGCGAGCGCCGCGCGCATCGCACGCAGCCCCTCGGCCTCGATCCCATCGTCGTTGGTCAGCAGTACGTTGAGCATCGCTCCAGCATAGGGGGCACCGCCGATGGCCACGTGGCCTACCGGTATGCAACCGACGCGAGCGCCAGCCCGTGCGCCGGCGCGGTGGGGCCCGCTTCGGGACGGGGGCGACCTTCCAGCAGGCGCGTGAACTCCTCCACCGTGCTCCGCCCCGCGGCGACCTCCAGCATCGTGCCCACCAGCACGCGGTTCATGTGGCGCATGAAGGTGTCGGCCTCGATCCAGAACTCCAGTAGGTCGCCCTCGGCGCGCCACTCCGCCGCCCGCACCTCGCGCTCAAAGCGCACGTGGTCGGTCTCGGTCGGCGTGAACGCGGTGAAGTCGTGGGTGCCGGTGAGCGCGTGGGCGCACGCGTCGAGCGCGTCGCGGTCGATCGGCTGAGGCCACCACAGCGCGTTGGCGCGCGTGAACACCCCGCGTGTGCGGCGGGCCAGCACGCGGTAGCAGTAGGTGCGGCTGCGGGCGTCGCGGCGCGCGTCGAAGCCCGCGCAGGCCGGCTCGGCGGCGAGCACCGCCACATCGGGCGCCAGCAGCGTGTTCAGGCGCGCTGGATCCACCGCCTCGTGCGGGTAGCTTGCGACCTGACCCCACGCGTGCACGCCGCGGTCGGTGCGCCCAGCGACGGTCAGGGTCAGCGGCTCGCCGTCGTGCCCGCGCTCACCGAGGATCGTGCGCAGCGCACGCTCGAGCTCCTCCTGCACGGTGCGCAGCCCCGGCTGGCGCGCCCATCCGGCGAGCTCGCTCCCGTCGTACTCCAGCGTGAGCTTGGTGACCATCGCTGGGATGCTACGGGCCGGTCGGTCGTTGGGCATGGATGCCCAACGCCCAGACGGGCGATACCCAGCCGCGGCGCGCGGACGCGCCCCCACCCACCCACACCCAAGACGGGGTCAGGTCATACCAGCTCGAGGAACACCATCTCGGTGGAGTCCGAGCGGCGCGGGCCGAGCTTGAGGATGCGTGTGTAGCCGCCGGGGCGGTCGACGTAGCGGGGGGCGACCTCGACGAACAGGCGGTGCACGGCGAACTTGTCCTGCGCCAGCGCCGACAGGGCCTGGCGGCGGTTGTGCAGATCGTCGCGCTTGGCCAGCGTGATCAGTTTCTCGATCTCCGGCTTGACGGCCTTGGCCTTCGCTTCGGTCGTTTTGATCCGCTCGTGCTCCAGCACCTCCTTGGTGAGGTTCATGAGCAGCGCCTTGCGGTGCGCCGAGTCGCGGCTGAGCTTGTTGCGGGTCTTCTGGTGTCGCATGGTCTTGGAGTCTAGTCCTGACGCAGGTGCAACCCGCGCCCTTCCAGCGTCTCGATCACCTCGTCGATCGACTTCTTGCCGAAGTTGGGGATCGCGTTCAGCTCCGCCTCCGACTTCGAGATCAGGTCGCCGACGGTTTGGATGCCGGCGCGCTTGAGGCAGTTGTAGGAGCGCACCCCCAGCTCCAGCTCCTCGATCAGGATGCCCCACTCCTCGCCCTGCAACGCCGCCTGGCCACCAGCGCCCGCGACCGCGAGGCCATGCCCGTCGAGCTGACCGCCGGGGGAGGCGCGCAGCTCCTGGATGCGATCGGCGTCGGTGAAGATCGCCAGCTGGCTGATCAACAGCTCGGCGGCCTCGCGCAGCGCGGCCTGCGGCTCGATCGAGCCGTCGGTCTCGATGTCCAGTGTGAGCTTGTCGAAGTCGGTCTTCTGGCCCACGCGCGCCTGCTCGACGGCGTACGCCACGCGCCTCACCGGGGAGAAGATCGAGTCGATCGGGATCACCCCGATCGGCTGGTCGGGCGACTTGTTCTCCTCCGCCGGGCGGTACCCGCGGCCGCGGCCGATCGTCATATACAGCTCGAGCTTGGTCTTTTTCTCGAGCGTCGCCACGTGCACGTCGGGGTTGAGGATCTCCACGCCCGCCGGCAGGTCGATGTCCTTGGCGGTGATCTCGCCGGGGCCGGTGACGACGAGCGGGGCCTCCACCTCGGAGGCGTCGGAGTGCATGCGGCACACGATCCCCTTGAGGTTGAGCACGATGTCGGTCACGTCCTCCGTGACGCCGGGGATCGTCGAGAACTCGTGGGCCACCCCCTCGATGCGCACGCTGGTGACGGCGGCACCCGCCAGCGAGGACAGCAGCACGCGGCGCAGCGAGTTGCCGAAGGTGTAGCCGAACCCGCGGTCGAGCGGCTCGATCGTGAAGGTGCCGCGGTTCTGCTCCACGGACTCGCTTGTGATCCGGGGGATTTGGAAGTCGAGCATCAGCGTCCTAACGTCGTGGTGTTCTGACTAATAGAAGAGGGGCCCGGCTCGCCAGCCTCCGGCTGGCCGCGCCACCCTCTTTGACCGGCGCCTATTGGGCACCGGCTCCAAGGCATCGCACCCGCAAGTGGGACGATGCCGGCAAAGCCCTTACTTCGAGTACAGCTCGACGATGAGCTGCTCCTGCACCGGCGCCGCGACCTCGCGCCGCTCCGGCCTGCGCAGCACCTTCGCGGTGAGCGACTCGTGATCGGCCTGCAGCCACGCCGGGATCTGCCCGGTGAGCTCGGTGGCATCCCTGATGACCTGAGTGGCGGGGGTGTCGGCCTTGATCGCGATCACCTCACCCGGGCGCACCTGATAGCTGGGAATGTTCACGCGCCTGCCGTTGATCGTCCAGTGCCCGTGGAGGATCAGCTGACGTGCCTGCCGGCGCGAGGCGGCAAAGCCGAGGCGCACCAGCACGTTGTCGAAGCGGCACTCCAGCAGCGCCAGCAGGTTCTCGCCTGTGATCCCCGGCTGGCGCGAGGCCTTCTCGTAGTAGCCGTGGAACTGCTTCTCCAACACCCCGTAGTAGCGGCGAGCCTTCTGCTTCTCGCGCAGCTGCAGTCGGTACTCGCTCTGTTTCTGGCGCCCCCTGCCGTGCTCGCCCGGCGGGTATGAACGGCGCTCGACGCCGCATTTGTCGGTCAGGCAGCGCTCTCCCTTGAGGAACAGCTTCTGTCCCTCGCGGCGGCACTGCTTGCACTGGGGGCTTGAGTCCCTTGCCATTACACCCTCCTGCGCTTGCGTGGGCGACATCCGTTGTGAGCCTGGGGGGTCACGTCCTTGACGCCCGTCACTTCGAGACCTGCCGCGGAGAGCGAGCGGATCGCGGTCTCGCGGCCGGAGCCGGGACCCTTGACGTACACCTCAACCTTCTGCAGCCCCTGCTCGAGGCCCTTGCGCGCGGCCGCGTCGGCAGTCACCTGCGCGGCGAACGGCGTCGACTTACGCGAGCCCTTGAAGCCGGCACCACCGGCGGACTCCCAGGCGATCACGTTGCCCTGCACGTCGGTGAGCGAGACGATCGTGTTGTTGAACGACGTCTTGATGTGCGCCTGCCCCACAGGGATGTTCTTCTTCGGCTTGCGTTTGCCGCGTGCGCGCTTCGGAGCCGCCATTACTTCTTACCGGCTTTCTTCTTGCCGGCGACCTGCATCCGCTTGGGGCCCTTGCGGGTGCGCGCATTGGTCTTCGTCTTCTGCCCCCTCACCGGCAGGCCGCGACGGTGGCGCAGGCCGCGGTAGCAGGCGATCTCCTGCAGACGCTTGATGTCCTGGGAGCGCTCCCTGCGCAGGTCACCCTCCACCGTCAGGTCGGAGTCGATCGCGTCACGCAGGCGCGACACCTCGTCCTCGGTGAGGTCGCGCACGTAGGTGTCGGGGCTGACCCCCACCTCGGACAGCAGCTTGTTGGCGGTCGAGCGCCCAATGCCGAAGATGTACGTCAGCCCGATCTCCGAGCGCTTGTTGAGGGGCAGGTTGACCCCGGCGATGCGTGCCACTGCCTAGCCCTGCCTTTGCTTATGACGCTTGTTCTGGCAAATGACCAGCACCGCGCCGTGGCGGCGGATGATCTTGCATTTTTCGCACATCGGCTTCACCGACGGTCGTACCTTCATGATCCCTTTCGGCTGGTCCGGCGATCAAGCTCTGGCTGCCGGGACGGCTGCCGCTACTCGATCGAGGATACGCTCGCAGCACAAGATACCTTCGCGTGCGCGCGGACAGTCGATAATAGCGCACTACGGCCCCGCGGGGATTGTCGGCGCGTCAGCTTGCGCTCGCGACCTGCTCGCCCACCGACGGAGCGGTCGTGGCGGCGCGACCGTTGGTGGACTGCTCGCCGCCCCCTCCAACCAGGTGCCACGGCGTGAGCACCCGCGGGCCAGCCGCGATGATCGCGACCGTGAACTCGAAGTGCGCCGCTGGCGAGTCGTCCTGGGAGAACACCCCCCACCCGTCGCCTCCGACGCGCACCGCGGGCCGGCCGGCGGTCGTCATCGGCTCAATCGCCAGCACCATCCCCTCCTCCAGTCGCGGGCCCTTGCCTGGGCGACCGTAGTTGGGCACCTGCGGGTCCTCGTGCATCGAGCGGCCCACGCCGTGGCCGACCAGCGAGCGGACGACCGACAGTCCGGCGCGCTCGACCACACGCTCGATGGCGTGCGAGACGTCGCCCATGCGGTTGCCGGCACGGCACTGCTCCACTCCGGCAAACAGCGATTCGCGGGTGGCCCGCAGAAGGTTCTGCTCGACGGGGCCGATCTCGCCGACGGGGAAGGTGCGCGCGGCGTCGGCCACCCAGCCGTCGAGCGTGACGCCCACGTCGATCGCGATGATGTCGCCCTCCCCAAGGCGGTAGCGCCCAGGGATGCCGTGCACCACCATCGCGTTCGGGGAGGCGCAGATCGAACCGGGGAAGCCGCGAAAGCCCTTGAAGGTGGGGGTCGCCCCGTGGGAGCGGATGAAGCGCTCGGCGGCTGTGTCCAGCTCCTCGGTGCGTACGCCGGGGCGAATCCTGCTCTCCAGCAGCTGCAGCGTCTGCACGAGAATCTCGCCCGCCGCCGCCATCTTCTCGATCTCCGCGGGGGTCTTCTTGATGATCATGTGGTCTGAGCTTAGCTTCGATCCGCCGCCAATGGCACCAGCGCTGGACGGAGCCGGGTCCGGGAAATGGGGGGAGCCCGAAGAGTCCCACTCCTCCAGAGCAGCGCGGAGAGCCTCCGTCAGAGCTTGTCCTCCAACCGCAGCGTTGCCAGCGTCGCGCGGATGTGGTCGTGCACCTCGTTAGGGGGCCGGCTTCCGTCGAAGCGGCGCAGCAGTCCCAGCTCCTCGTAGTAGCCGATCAGCGGCTTGGTCTTGGCGTGGTACACCTCCAAGCGCGTGCGGATCGTCTCCTCCTTGTCATCGTCGCGCTGAATCAGCCGCGAGCCGTCCTGGTCACAGATCCCCTCGCGCTTGGGCGGGTCGAACTCCACGTGGTAGATGTGGGTGGGGTTCTTCACGCACACTCTGCGGCCAGCGAGGCGCCGCACCACCTCCTGGTCGGGCACCTCGATCAGCAGCGCCGCGGTCAGGTTCCGCTTCAGGTCCCCGAGCGCCTGATCGAGCGCCTGCGCCTGCGCCTCGTTGCGCGGGAAGCCGTCCAGCAGGAACCCGTCGCGGGCGTCGTCCCCGCCGATCCGCTTTGTGATCATCCCCACGATCACCTCGTCGGGCACCAACTTGCCGGCCGTCATGTACTGCTGCGCCTCCCTGCCCAGCTCGGTGCCCTCAGCCACCTGCTCACGCAGCATGTCCCCAGTGGAGATGTGCGCCAGCGTGAAATCGCTCTGCAGACGGTCCGCCTGGGTTCCCTTGCCCGCGCCCGGCGGGCCAAGGAGGATCAGGTTCAGCTCCGACACTCCCCCAGCCTACCTGCTTGAACTACTTCAAGAAGCCCTCGCACTCAAGCGGGAAGGGGGCAGGCCCCCCTCCCGACCTCCCCCCAACAGCGCTACTTCAAGAACCCCTCGTAACTTCGCATCATCAGCTGGGCCTCGAGCTGCTTCATCGTTTCCAGCGCGACCCCGATCACGATCAGGATCGACGTGCCGCCCAGCTGCAGTTCCACGTGCGTGCGGTCGAACAGGATCGTCGGCAGCGCCGCCACGGCCGCGAGGAACAGCGCGCCGGGGAATGTCAGGCGTGCGAGGATACGGTCGAGGAATTCAGCCGTTGGGCGCCCCGGGCGCACGCCTGGGATGAAGCCGCCGTACTTCTTCAGGTTGTCCGCCTGATCCACGGGGTTGAAGGTCACCGCCGTGTAGAAGTACGTGAAGATCACGATGAAGATCGACTCCCCGACGATGTAGTGCCAGCCTTTGGGGTTGAAGAAGTCGGACACTTCCTGGCCGGTGTGGTTTTTGATCAGCTGCCCGACCGTCGGCGGGAACGCCATGATGCTGGCCGCGAAGATCACCGGGATCACCCCCGCCATGTTCACGCGCAGCGGCAGATACGTCTGTCCGCCCTCGCTCATCCGTCGCCCGATCACGCGCTTGGCGTACTGCACCGGGATCCGCCGCTGGCCCTCCATCACGAACACGACCGCCGCGACCACCACCAGCACGAGGAACGGCATCATCACCTTGAACACCTGGTTCTGGGTCGTCCACCACGCCTGGATCCCCGTCGGCAGGCGCGAGACGATCGAGGCAAAGATCAGCAGCGAGATGCCGTTGGCGATGCCTTTCTGGGTGATCAGCTCGCCGATCCACATCAGCAGCACGCAGCCCGCCGTGAGACACACGACGATCAGGAAGATGTGGGGGAAGTCGAACTTCGTGACGACCGATTCCCCGGCGCTCGCCTGCAGCGAGTGGAACAGGAAGACATAGCCCACCGACTGCGCGAACGCCAACCCCACGGTCAGGTAGCGCGTGTACTGCGTGATCCGCGCCTGCCCGACTTCGCCTTCCTTGGAGAGCTTTTCCAGCGAAGGCACCACCACCTGCATAAGCTGCAGGATGATCGAGGCGGTGATGTAGGGCATGATCCCCAGCGCGAAGATCGCGATCCGCGAGAGGCTCCCGCCGGAGAAGAGGTTCAGCAGGCCGAGGATGTTCGAGCCCCCCAGCTGCTTCTGGATGCTGTTGACCGCGGTGAGGTTGACCCCGGGCACCGGCAGGTGCGAGCCGAGGCGGTAGATCAGCAGCATCGCCGCCGTGAAGCCGATCTTCTTCCGGATGTCCGGCACCTGGAAGGCGTTCAGGATCGTCGAAAGCATCGCGGGCGATTCTAGCCCCCACGCGCGGTTCGCGCGCGGGTCTTCTCAAGAATGTTTCAGGAGGCCGACTCGTCGAGCACGACGCAGCTGCCCCCGGCCGCCTCGATGCGCTCGCGCGCGCTCGCGCTGAAGGCGTGTGCGTGGACCGTCAGCGCCTTGCCGAGCTCGCCCTTCGCCAGCACCTTCACCGGCACCGCCTTGCGAGTGCCGAGGCCCTTGCCCCGCATCGACTCCAGCGTGATCTCCGCGCCCGCCTCGAAGCGGGCGTCGAGGTCGCCGATGTTGACCGCCTGGGTGTGGGTGCGAAACGGCTCGAACGGCATCGACTTCTTCATGTGCGGGCCCCTGAGCTTGCGCATCCGCATGTGGATCGGCATCTGCCCTCCCTCGAAGCGCGCCCTGCTCTTGGCGCCGGAGCGCGACCCGTACCCCTTCTGGCCTCTGCCGGCGGTCTTGCCCGTGCCCGAGCCTTCGCCCCGCCCCACGCGCTTGCGCGGCCGGCGGCTTCCCGGGGCCGGGGCGAGGCTGTGCAACCCGATGCGGGGTTCCTGCTCGCTCACTTGCCCTGCTCCCGCACTTCCACGAGGTGGCGCACAGCGTGCAGCATCCCGCGCGCCTGGGGGCTGTCGTCGACCTGCACGGTGTGGCCGATCCTGCGCAGGCCCAGCGAGCGCAGCGTGTCCAGCTGGCGCTTGTTGGAGCCGTTGCTCGATCGGCGTTGCACCACCGTGAAGGCAGCCATCAGGACGTTCCCTCCTCAGCGGACCCTGCAGCCGGCGATGTCTCCGTCTCGGCCTCCGGTGCCGCCGTCGCGGGCTCGCTCGCCTCGGTGGACGGCGCAGACTCGGCCTGCGCAACCGTCTCCCCCTGGGCGGGCTTGTCGGCGAGGCCGAGCACCTGGTTGATCGTCAGGCCACGCAGACGCGCGACCTCCTCGGGGGTGTTCAGTCCGCGCAGGCCGGTGATCGTGGCCTTCACGAGGTTGATCGGGTTCTGGGTGCCGAGGCTCTTGGAGAGGATGTCGTGGATCCCCGCCAGCTCCAGTACCGCGCGCACGCCTCCGCCGGCGATCACCCCGGTGCCGGGCGCCGCGGGCTTCAGCAGCACGCGGCCGGCGCCGAAGATCCCGGTGGTCTGATGGGTGATCGTGCTCCCATGCTTGGGGACGCGGAAGAGGTCCTTCTTGGCGCGCTCCACGCCCTTCTGGATCGCCAACGGCACCTCGGTCGCCTTGCCGTAGCCGACGCCCACCACTTCCCGTTCGTCACCCACCACCACCAGCGCGGTGAAGGAGAAGCGCCTCCCGCCCTTGACAACCTTGGCGACGCGGTTGATCTCGACGACTCGCTCCTGGAGGTCCAGGCCGGCGGGGTTGACTGAGCGATCTGTGGGGATGGTGGACATGGTGGAGTCGAGAGGGTAGCTGGTGGCGGGGGCGGAGGGTGGGGACTTTAGACGACTATGCCCGCCTCGCGCAGCGCCTCTGCGAAGTTCTTGACGTGTCCGTGATAGCGGTAGCCACCGCGGTCGAACACCGCCTCAGTAGCCCCCGCCGCTTTGACGCGCTCGGCCAGCAACGCGCCCTCGCGGGCGGTGCGCTGCGCCTTGGCGAGCGTCCGCAGCTCGGGCTCATACCAGTTGACCGCCGCCAGCGTACGGCCGGAGAGGTCGTCGATCGCCTGTGCGGAAAGCCCCTTGTTGGAGCGGAACACCGAGATCCGCGGCCGCGTCGGCGTGCCGGCGATCTTGGCGCGCACCCGGCGGCGCCGTTTCAACCGGCGCTCAGGCTTGGTCATGAGGCTCATGCGCGCTTGCCGACCTTTCTCGCCACGTACTCGCCCTCGTAGCGGATGCCCTTGCCCTTGTAGGGCTCCGGCGGGCGCTGCTTGCGGATGATCGCGGCGGTCTCCCCCACCAGCTGCTTGGAGATGCCCTTCACGACGATCCTCGTGGGCTGGGGCACTTCGAACTCGATCCCGCTCGGCGCCGGGATCGGTACCGGGTGGGAGTAGCCGACGGCGAGCTCGAGGTCCTTGCCCTTCAGCTGCGCGCGGTAGCCCACACCCTGGATCTCCAGGCGCTTTTCGTAGCCCGCGGTGACGCCCTGCACCATGTTGGCCACCAACGTGCGGGTCAGCCCGTGCAGCGCGCGATGTTCGCCGCGGTCGGTCGGGCGGGTGACGAGCAGCTGCTCGCCTTCCTGCACCACCTGGATGTCGCGGTGCACGCGCTCCTGCAGCTCGCCTTTCGGCCCGCTCACGCGCACCGTCTCCGGCTCGATTGCAACGGTCACGCCGCTGGGCACGGGGATTGGCTGTCTTCCGATTCTGGACATCGTGAGTTGGTCTCCCGCTCTTCTCTCTCGCCCGCGCGCTCTTCCGCTACCAGACCTGGGCCAGAACCTCGCCGCCGACGCCCGCGGCGCGTGCGTCGTGGCCAGTCATGACGCCCTGGGAGGTCGAGACGATTGACGTTCCCATCCCACCCAGCACCTTCGGTATCCCGCCAGCCTGCACGTAGGTGCGCTGACCTGGCCTCGACACGCGCTTGAGTCCCGCGATCGCCGAACGGCGGTCGACGGTGTACTTGAGGCGGATCTCGATCACCTGGCCAGCGCCGCCATCCGGCGCCGGCGCGACCGACCAGCTCTCGATGTAGCCCTGCTCGGTGAGGATCCTCGCGAGCTCGGTCTTCAGTTTGGACGCGGGGATCTGCACCGTCTCGTGGGCGGCGTGAATCGCGTTGCGGATCCTCGTGAGGAAGTCCGCTATGGGGTCGGTCATGGGCATGGGAGAGCTTCAGTGAGAGGTTGGGTGGCGTGGAGTTGTTGCAGTCATTTTTCTAAAGGGTGTGTGCTATGGCGCACGGCTTTTGAATGGGGAATGCTAATCCCCGCCCTACCAGGAGGACTTGGTCATCCCCGGAATCTGGCCGTTGTGGGCGAGCTCGCGCAGACAGATGCGGCAGAGCCCGAACTTGCGGTACACCGCCTTGGGTCGTCCGCAGCGGTTGCAGCGAGTATAGGCACGCGTCTTGTACTTCGGTGTCCGCGCCTGCTTGACGCGCAGCGAGGTCTTGGCCATCAGTCTGTCGTCTCCTGGTCGGTTGTGCTCTGCGGCTCGTCGCTACCGGCGCTCTCGCCGAGGGCCTGTGCGAACTCCGCCGGGCGCCCGTAGGTGGAGAACGGCATCCCCAGCGCGGAGAGCAGCGCAAAGGCCTCGACATCGGTGCGCGCGCTCGTGGTGATCGTGATATCCAGCCCGCGCACCTGGTCGATCGTGTCGTAGTCGATCTCGGGGAAGATGATCTGTTCGCGCACCCCCATCGAGTAGTTGCCGCGACCGTCGAACGAGCGGGCGCGCAGGCCGCGGAAATCGCGGATTCGGGGGATCGCGATCGAGATCAGCCGGTCGAGGAACTCGTAGGAGCGCTCCCGGCGCAGCGTCACCGACACGCCCACCGGCATCCCCTCGCGCAGTTTGAACGCGGCGATCGACTTGCGCGCGCGGCGCACGCTCGGCTGCTGGCCCGCGATCGTGGCAAGCTGGTCCTGGGCGGCCTTCAGCGCCTTGGAGTCCTGCTTGGCGTCGCCGACGCCCATGTTGAGAGTGATCTTTTCCAGGCGCGGTGTCTGCATCGAGGAGCTGTAGCCGAAGCGCTCGATCAGCTGCGGGCGAATCTCCTCCATGTAACGGACTTTCAGGCGTGCGGGGGCTTCTGGGCTCATCAGTCGATCCTCGCTCCCGAGCGACGGGCGACGCGGAAGGGCCTGCCGTTCTCCCGCTCGACTCCGACCCGCGTGGGCTTGCCGCCTTTGGGATCCAGCAGCATCACGTTGGAGACGTGGATCGGCCCCTCGCGCTCGATCACGCCACCCACGGTCGCGCCCTGCCTGGTGTCCGCCACCTGCTGCGGCCGCGTGTGACGCTTGATCATGTTCAGGCCCTCGACGTACACACGTTCCTTGCCCGGCTCCACACGCAGGACGCGGCCGCTCTTGCCGCGGTCCTTGCCCGCAATCACCTGCACGCGATCGTCGGAGCGGATCCGCAACGTGCGGCGCACGGCCTTCGCCGGGCCGCTGGTGCGCTTCGTGCCGGTGCGCTTCGTGCCCGTGCTCTTGCCGCCGCCCGTCCGCGATCCACCCTTGCGGGTTCCACCGGTCTGTGCGCGTGCGCGTGCCATCAGTGGCTGCTCCTGTGAGCCCGTCGGGACACCTAGATGACCTCCGGCGCGAGCGAGACGATCTTCATGAAGTTGCGCTCGCGCAGTTCCCGCGCGACGGGGCCGAACACGCGCGTGCCGCGGGGGTTGTTCTGCTCGTCGATGATCACGGCGGCGTTCTCGTCGAAGGCGATGTAGGTGCCGTCCTCGCGGCCGAACGGCTTCTTCGTGCGCACGATCACGGCCGTCACCACGTCGCCCTTTTTGACGGTGCCGTGAGGGGTGGCCTGCTTGACGGTGGCGGTGATCACATCGCCCACGTGCGCGTACCGGCGGCGCGAGCCGCCCTTGACGCGGATGCAGAGGATCTCGCGCGCTCCGGTGTTGTCGGCCACGCGCAGTCTCGTCTCGTTCTGGATCATCGTGCCCGCTCCAATACATCCACCAGCCGCCAGCGCTTGGTGCGCGACAGGGGGCGGCTCTCGACCACGCGCACCACGTCGCCCTCGTGCGCGTCATTGTTTTCGTCGTGTGCATGCAGCGTGGAGGAGCTGCGCACGATCTTCTCGTAACGCCGATGCCGACGGGCGACGTCGATGCGCACGGTGATCGTTTTGTCGGCCTTGTTGGACACAACCACTCCCTGGCGCTCCCGGCGGGCACCCTCGCGCGGGGGATGCACGGGCGCGAGCGGCTGCGCGGCGGGCGTCGAGGCGCGGTGCTCGGTGCGTTTGGCGCGTTCCTGCAAGCGTCGCGTGCGGCGCTTGACGCGCCTTCGTGCGACGTACGGCATCGCGCTCGGCCTGGCGCTCCTCGGGTGTGCGCTGCTCGCGCGCGCTGCCGGCGTGCATCGAGCGCGACTTGCGCCGGCGCTCCTTGGGGGAGAGCTGCTCGACGGGCTCGACGGGCGCCGCGGCCCGCGCGGTCGACGGGGCCTCTGACGCGGGTGTCTGCTCAGACGTCGTGCCCTGCTCGGCCTGCGTCTGCCTCGGTCTGCTGCTCGTCGGTCATCTCGTTGTCCTGTTCGTCATCGGCCATCTCGTCACATCCCAAGTTCCCGCTCGCGCCGCACGGTGAGCGCGCGCGCGAGGTCGCGCCGGGCGCGGCCCACGCCGGCGGTGTTCTCGAGCTCGCCGGTCGCGTTGGCAAAGCGCAGCCCGAAGAGGTCCTTGCGCAGCGTGCCGACCTGCTCCGTCAGCTCGTCGTCGGGCATGTCGCGCATCTCCTTGGCGTTCATGCTCGCCTCACTCCTCGCGCATCACGAACTTGGACTTGACGGGCAGCTTGTGCGCCGCGAGGCGGATCGCGTCGCGGGCGAGCGGCTCGGGCACCCCGGCGAGCTCGAACATCACGCGCCCGGGCTTGACGACCGCGACCCAACCCTCGGGGGAGCCCTTGCCGGAGCCCATGCGGGTCTCCGCCGGCTTCTTGGTGACGGGCTTGTCGGGAAAGACGTTGATCCACACCTTGCCGCCACGCTTGATCTTGCGCGTCATCGCGATACGTGCGGCCTCGATCTGGCGGTTGGTGAGCCAGCCCTGCTCCAGCGACTTCAGGCCGTACTCGCCGAACTGCACCTTCACCTGGCCGCGCGACATTCCGCCACGCCTGCCACGGTGCTGCTTGCGGTGCTTGACACGCTTGGGGGAGAGCATCAGCGGGTCACCTCGGGACTGCCGCCGCCACGGCCACCGCCGCCGCCCGGCCCACGACCTCCGGACCCGCCCGCACCGCCCGGACCACGCCCACCACCGCCACCGCCACCGAAGCCTCCACGGCCACCACCCGGACCACCCGATCCACGGCCACCACCCGGACCACCCGGACCGCGACCACCACCCGGACCACCCGGACACGTCCGCCACCCGGGCCACCTGGACCACGTCCGCCACCGGAGCCTCCACGCCCACCACCCGGACCACCCGATCCACGGCCGCCACCCGGACCGCCTGGGCCACGTCCGCCACCGCGGCCGCCGCCACCGGACGCCGCCTGGGCCGCCGCGGCCTCGGCCTCCGCCGCCGCGCCCCTCGCGGCCGTCGCGTCCGCCACCGCGGCCGTCGCGCCCGTCGCTGGGCGGAGGCGGAGCGGTCATGTCGGTGAGGTCGGCGCCGGTGTAGCCCTCGGGCATGATTTCGCCCTTGTTAACCCAGCACTTCACGCCAATCCGCCCGAACGTGGTCGCTGCCTCGTGAAAGCCGTAGTCGATGTCGGCGCGCATCGTGTGCAGCGGTACGCGCCCGTCGGAGTAGCTCTCGGTGCGCGCCATCTCGGCGCCCCCGAGGCGCCCGGCGACCTGCACCTTGACGCCCTTGGCGCCTGAGCGCATCGCGCTGGTTAGGGCGCGCTTCATCGCGCGGCGAAAGGCGACGCGGTTCTGCAACTGCTCGGCGATCGACTGCGCGACGAGCTTCGCGTCGAGCTCGGGGCGCTTGATCTCGAGGATGTTGACCTTGATCTGCTTCTGGGTCATGCGGTGCAGGTCGCGCCGCAGGGCGTCCACTTCGGTGCCCGACTTGCCGATCACGATGCCGGGACGGGCGGTGTGGATGTTGACCTCCAATTCACCGGAGTCCTTGCGGATCGTGATGTCGGAGAGGCCCGCGTGGGCGAGGCGGTCGGTGATGTGCCGGCGGATGCGGATGTCCTCCGCGAGATACTCGGCGAAGTGACGCTCGTTAAACCAGTTGGACTTCCAGTCGTGGATGTAGCCCACGCGCATTGCCTCTGGATGAACCTTCTGTCCCATCTTCTCTCTCTTCTCTATCTCAATCCGGTGTCGGAAAACTTTGTCGTGTGGATCTGGGTGCTTCTCGGTGTGCTTGTCGTTTCGTCCCTACGACCGCGGGGTGAGCGTGATCGTGAGATGACTGGTGCGCTTGCGGATCGGCGTCGCCCTACCCATGGCGCGCGGCCGGAAGCGCTTGATTGTGGGCCCCTCGTCGGCGTAGGCCTCGCGGACGATCAGATCGTCCTCGAGTAGCTCGTGGTTGTTCTCCGCGTTGGCCACCGCGGACTCGAGCAGCTTGCTCCAGTCGCGCGCCGCGTCGCGGGGCGTGAACGCGAGGATAGCGCGTGCCTCCTGCACGGACTTCCCCCGGATGTGCCCGCACACCATGCGCGCCTTGCGCGCGGAGGTGCGCACGTAGCGTGCCCGTGCGTGCACCACCTGCCGACGCTCGGCCGGTTTGCGTTTGGTCGCGACCGCCGGTTGGGGCTCCGGGGCGGCTTCCTCTGCCGGAGCCTCATCGGCGGCCTCCTCGGCGACAGGCTCCGCGGCTGGCTGCTCATCCGCGGCGGGAGCGGCTTTTTTGGCGCGCCTCGCTTTGGCGGGTTTCTTCGCCTCGGGCTCGGCCTCGGCGGTCGGCTCCCCAGCGTCCGCACTCGGCTCTTGCGCCGCAGCGTTCGGCTCGATGGCCTCAGCGCTCGGCTCCTGCGCCTCAGCGGTCGGCTCGGCCTCGGCGGGCTCTGCCGGGGTGTCGCCCGGCGTCTCGTTCTCTTTCTCGTCCTCGGCGCTCATCAACGGACCTTCCCGGACCCGGCGTGCCCGCGGAAGTGGCGGGTGGGGGCGAACTCACCCAGCTTGTGGCCGACCATCGACTCCGACACGAACACGGGGACGTGCTTCTTGCCGTCGTGCACGGCGATCGTGTGGCCCACCATGTCGGGAAAGATCGTGGAGGTGCGCGACCACGTGCGGATCATCTGTTTGCGGTTCTCGGCGTTGAGCGCCTCAATGCGCTTCATCAGCCGCTCTTCCACCCACGGCCCCTTCTTGCTGGAGCGACTCATCGCTGCTTACCCTTTCCGCGTCGGCGCCCGCGCACGATGTAGCGATCGGAGGTCTTGTTCTTCTTGCGAGTGCGGTACCCGAGCGTCGGCACGCCCCATGGGGTGACGGGGTGCCGCCCGGCGGTGGTGGAGCCCTCGCCGCCACCGTGCGGATGGTCGACGGGGTTCATCGCGACGCCGCGCGTCTGCGGGCGCACACCCATGTGGCGCTTGCGCCCGGCCTTGCCGACCTTGATGTTCTGGTGGTCTGAGTTGCCGATCGTGCCGACGGTGGCGCGGCACTCGGCGCGCACCAAGCGCATCTCGCCGGAGGGGAGGCGCAGGGTGGCCATCTCGCCGTCCTTGGCCATCAGCTGCACACCGGCCCCGGCGGAGCGCGCCAGCTGCCCGCCGCGGCCGGGGTGCAGCTCGACGTTGTGCACCACGGTGCCGACCGGCATGCGCGCGAGCGACAGACAGTTGCCCACGGCGATGTCGGCGCCCTCACCGGAGCTGACGGTCATGCCGACGGTGAGCCGTTGCGGTGCAAGGATGTAGCGCTTCTCGCCGTCGAGGTAGTGCAGCAGCGCGATGTAGGAGGAACGGTTGGGGTCGTACTCGATCGCGGCGACCTTGGCGGGTACGCCGTCCTTGCGCCGCTTGAAGTCGATCCGACGGTACAGCCGCTTGGCGCCACCACCGCGGTGGCGGGCGGTCTTGCGCCCGTGCGCGTTGCGCCCGCCACTCTTCTTCAGACCCTCGACCAGCGTCTTCTCGGGCTCGCTCTTGGTGATCTCCGCGAAGTCGGCGTAGGAGGTGAAGCGGCGGCCGGGGGAGGTGGGCTTTGGTTTGCGAATCGGCATAGTGTCAGTTGCTCTCTCTTACAACGCTCTCTCGGCTGCGCCTACACGCCCTCGAGCGCCTGGAAGACGGGGATCGTTTCGCCCTCGCGCACCTGCACGATCGCCTTCTTCCAGGTGCGGGTGCGCCCGCTGATCGCGCCACGGCGCTTGGGCTTGGACTTGACGCTCTGGGTGCGCACGTCGACGACGTCGCACGTCGAACAGCGATTCCACCGCCTGGCGGATCAGGGTCTTGTGCGCGTCGGGGTGCACGCGGAAGGTGTAGCGGCCAAACGCCGAGAGCGCGTAGCTCTTCTCGGAGATGACCGGGCGAATGATGACCTGCGTAGTGCTCCATCACTCCTCACCCGCCTCGGGCGCCTCGGGCACGTCCCGCGGAGACTCGGTTGACGACTCGGGCGCATCCGCGGTGGCCATGGCAGGAGCGGCTTCGCCGCCGGCGCGCGCCGTGAGCGCGTCGAGCGCGGCCTGCGAGAGCACCAGCGTGGCGGCACCCACCAGGTCGGCGACGCCCACATCCTCGTGCACCAGCACCGCCACGCGGGCGAGGTTGCGGAACGACAGCGCGGCGTCTGACTCCTCGGCCGCGAGCGCGACGAGGATGGGGCGGGGTTGACCCCAGTCATCGAGCAGATCCATCGCCTGGCTGGTCTTGGGCGCGGTGAAGGCGCTCGCATCGACCACCGCCAGCGACCCGCGCGTGGCGTGCAGCGAGAGCGCGCTGCGCAGTGCCGCGCGCTGCTCCTTGCGGTTGACCTTGAAGGTGTAGGAACGCGGCTGGGGCCCGAACGCGGTGCCGCCCCCAGTCCAGATCGGCGAACGGCTGGAGCCGGCGCGGGCGCGCCCGGTGCCCTTCTGGCGCCACGGCTTGGCCGAGCCGCCGGAGACCATCGCGCGGGTCTTGGTGGCGGCGGTGCCGCGGCGGCGGGCGGCCTGCTCGGCGCGCACGCTCTGGTGCACGAGCGGCCCGTGGAAACCGGCGGAGAAGGCGGTGTCGTCCAACCCGACGGTCTTGCCGGCGGCGCCCCCCAACACGGGGGCTTTGAGTGCGGCGTCAGCCATCGGCGCGCACCTCCACAACCCCGCCGCGCGGGCCGGGCACCGAACCGCGCACCATCAGCAGGTTCTGGGCGGCGTCGACGGCGATGACCTCCAGGCCGGGTTGGGTGACGCGACGGTTGCCCATCTGACCGGGCCCGCGGATGCCCTTCATCACGCGCGCGGGCGTGGCGGAGGCGCCGATCGAGCCGGGGGCGCGAACGTTGTGCGAGCCGTGGGACTTGGGGCCGCTCTTGAAGCCGTGGCGGCGGATCGTGCCCTGGAAGCCCTTGCCCTTGGACACGCCGGAGATCTTGACGCGGGCGCCGACCTCGAAGGCGGAGACGGTGACGCTTTCGCCGAGCTTGAGGTCGGAGACCGGGGCGGCGGGATCTCTGAACTCGACGAGGTGGCGCAGCGGGGGGGCGTCGGCCTTGCGCAGATGCCCGAGCTCGGCTTTCGTCAGGTGCTTCTCGCGGGCAGCGCCGAACGCCAGCTGCACCGCGTCGTACCCATCGCGCTCGGCGCTGCGCACGGCGGTCACGGGACACGGCCCGGCCTCCAGCACAGTGACGCGCGCCACCGAGCCGTCCTCCTTGAACAGCTGGGTCATTCCGAGCTTCTTGGCGAGAATCGCGGGCATCACGTGGCGAGGCGGATCTCGATGTCGACGCCGGCGGGCAGATGGTCGAGGCGCTGCAGGGAGTCGACGGTCTTGGGGGTGGGCTGGTGGATGTCGATCAGCCGCTTGTGGGTGCGGATCTCGAAGTGCTCGCGCGAGTCCTTGTCCTTGAAGGGTGAGCGGATCACGCAGTACACGTTCTTCTCCGTGGGCAGCGGCACGGGCCCGGAGACGGTGGCGCCGGTGCGCGTGGCGGTCTCGACGATCTCCCTCGCGGCCGACTCGATCGCGGAGGTGTCGTACGCCTTCAGGCGGATACGAATCTTGTTTTGGGCGGCTGGTGCCATGGGAAAAAGTCAGTCTTCTCTATCTGGGGGAAGAGTCATTGTCTGGATTACCCAGCGGGGCGTGCGAACGTTCTTGATCGCACCGCGCTGGGCGGAGCTGCATCGTCGTATCTGTCTGGCAATAAAAGAAGCGCCCCCGGATGCGTCCCGGGAGCGCCTTAGGGTGCTACTCGATGATCTCGCTGACCACGCCCGAGCCCACCGTGCGACCGCCCTCTCGGATCGCGAAGCGCAGGCCCTGGTCCATAGCGATCGGCTGGATCAGCTCGATCTCCATCTGGACGTTGTCTCCGGGCATCACCATCTCGACGCCCTCGGGCAGCTTGGCCACGCCGGTGACGTCGGTGGTACGGAAGTAGAACTGCGGCCGGTACCCGGAGAAGAACGGGGTGTGGCGCCCGCCCTCCTCCTTCTTGAGCACGTAGACCTCTGACTTGAACTTGGTGTGCGGCGTGATCGAGCCGGGCTTGCACAGCACCTGCCCGCGCTCGATCTCCTCGCGCTTGGTGCCGCGCAGCAGGCAGCCGACGTTGTCGCCGGCGCGGCCCTCGTCGAGGATCTTGCGGAACATCTCGACGCCCGTCACCACCGTGGAGGTGGAGTCGTGGACGCCCACGATTTCGACGGTGTCGCCGGTTTTGACGATCCCCTGCTCGATGCGCCCGGTCGCGACGGTGCCGCGGCCGGTGATCGAGAAGACGTCCTCGACCGGCATCAGGAACGGCTTGTCGAGCTCGCGCACCGGCTCGGGGATGTAGTCGTCGAGCGCCGCCGCGAGGTCGAGGATCTTCTGCTTGTAGGTCTCGTCGCCTTCCAGCGCCTTCAGCGCCGAGCCGATCACGAACGGGATGTCGTCGCCGGGGAAGTCGTATTCGGAGAGCAGCTCGCGCACCTCGACCTCGACCAGTTCGAGCAGCTCCTCGTCGTCAACCATGTCGGCCTTGTTGAGGAACACCACGATGTACGGGACGCCCACCTGGCGGGCGAGCAGGATGTGCTCGCGCGTCTGGGGCATCGGGCCGTCGGCGGCGGACACACCAGGATCGCGCCGTCCATCTGCGCGGCGCCGGTGATCATGTTCTTGACGTAGTCGGCGTGCCCGGGGCAGTCCACGTGCGCGTAGTGGCGCTTGTCGGTCGCGTACTCGACGTGCGAGGTGGCGATCGTGATCCCGCGTTCCTTCTCCTCGGGAGCGTTGTCGATCTCCTCGAAGCTGCGGGCTTCGGCGCCTCCCTTCTCGGCCAGCACCGTTGTGATGGCAGCGGTCAGCGTCGTCTTACCGTGATCGATGTGACCGATGGTGCCGACGTTGACGTGCGGCTTGTCGCGCTCGAACTTCTCCTTCGCCACTTTGCTCTGCTCCTCTGGAATCGACTGGTTGTGTTCGCGCCGTGTGAGGGCGAACCCGAGAAATCTATCTGAATAGCGACTTCTGTGTCTCTAGGCTGGGACAGGCTCCCCCGTGCGTTGCTCGATGATCTTCTCCGCGATGTTGGGGGGTACCTCCTCGTAGCCCTCGAACTGCATCGTGTAAGTGGCGCGCCCCTGCGTGTTGGAGCGCAGGTCGGTCGCGTAGCCGAACATCTCCGAGAGCGGCACCAGCGCGTGGATCGCCTGCGCGTTGCCCTGCTGCTCGGAGCCGTGCAGATGTCCGCGCCGGCGCGAGAGGTCGCCCATCACATCGCCCATGAACTCCTCGGGGGTGACGACCTCGACCGCAAAGATCGGCTCCAGCAGCACCGGCTTGGCGCGCCGCGCGGCCTCCTTGAAGGCGAGCGAGCCGGCGACCTTGTAGGCGATCTCCGAGGAGTCCACCTCGTGGTACTTGCCGTCGACGAGCGTGACGCGAATGTCCACCATCGGGTAGCCGGCCTTGACGCCGTTCTCCAGCGCCTCCTCGACGCCCTTCTCCACGGCGGGGATGAACTCGGTGGGGATCGCGCCGCCCTTGATCTTGTTGACGAAGTCGAAGCCCTCGCCTGGGGCAGGCTCGATGTTGATGTACACCACGCCGTACTGGCCCGAGCCGCCGGTCTGGCGCACGAACTTGCCTTCGACCTTCTCGGCGGTGCCCCTCACCGTCTCGCGGTAGGAGACCTGGGGGCGCCCGACGTTGGCCTCGACGCCGAACTCGCGCTTCATGCGGTCCACCAGCACTTCGAGGTGCAGCTCGCCCATCCCCGAGATCTCGGTCTGGCCGGTCTCTTCGTTGGTGCGCACCTGGAAGGTGGGGTCCTCCTCGGCGAGGCGCCCGAGCGCGATCGACATCTTCTCCTGGTCGACCTTCGTCTTGGGCTCCACCGCGACCTTGATCACCGGCTCGGGGAACACGATCGTCTCCAGGCGCACGGGGGCGTCGGGAGCGGCGAGCGTGTCGCCGGTTATCACCTGCTTGATCCCCACCGCGGCGGCGATGTCGCCGGCGTAAACCTCGGGGACCTCCTCGCGCTCGTTGGCGTGCATCATCAGGATCCGCCCGATCCGCTCGGTGCGCCCGCTGTTGACGTTCAGCACGCGCGAGCCGGCCTGCAGGCGCCCGGAGTAGACGCGGAAGTAGGTGAGCTTGCCGACGTAGGGGTCGGCCATGATCTTGAAGGCGAGCGCCGTGAAGGGTTCTGAATCGTCGGGCTTGCGCTCCACCTCGCGCTCGCCCTCCTCGCCCTTGACCAGTTCGGTGCCGGTCATCGGAGGCACATCCAGCGGCGAGGGCAGGTAGTCGATGACGGCGTCGAGCAGCGGCTGCACACCCTTGTTCTTGAAGGAGGAGCCGCACAGCACCGGCGTCAGCTTGGTGGAGAGGGTGGCCTTGCGGATCGCCTGCTTGACGAGCTCTGGCGGGATCTCGGCCTCCTCGAGGATCAGCTCGACGAGGTCGTCGTCGTAGTGCGACACCTCCTCCAGCAGGTGCTCGCGCGCGGCAGCGGCAGCGTCGGCGAGCGCGGCGGGGATCTCGATCTCCTCCTGCTCCTTGCCGAGCTCGTCTTTGTAGACGATCGCTTTCATCGCCACGAGGTCGATCACACCTTCGAAGTCGCCCTCGGCGCCGATCGGCAGCTGGATCGGCACGGGGTGGGCGGCGAGGCGGTCGATCATCGTCTGCACACCGCGCTCGAAGTCGGCGCCGGTGCGGTCCATCTTGTTGATGTAGGCGATCCGCGGGACGTGGTACTTGTCGGCCTGGCGCCACACGGTCTCCGACTGCGGCTCGACGCCGGCGACGGAGTCGAACAGCGCGATCGCCCCGTCGAGCACGCGCAGCGAGCGCTCGACCTCGACGGTGAAGTCGACGTGCCCGGGCGTGTCGATGATGTTGATGCGGTTGCCCTTCCACTCCGCCGTGGTCGCGGCCGAGGTGATCGTGATGCCGCGCTCTTGCTCCTGTTCCATCCAGTCCATCGTGGCGGCGCCGTCGTGGACCTCGCCGATCTTGTAGGTGCGCCCCGTGTAGTAGAGGATGCGCTCGGTCGTGGTCGTCTTGCCCGCATCGATGTGGGCCATGATCCCGATGTTGCGGGTGTTCTCGAGTGTGAACTTGCGTGGCATCGCTTGGTGTGTGTAGTGGAGTTGGGTGCTGCCGTGTGGTGGTTGCTGCCTGGTGCGTGGCCGCAATCAAGCAGGGATGTGGCGCTGCGCTGCTTCAGTCGTCAGGTGGGTCGGGGCAAAAAAATCGGGCCCCCTGGGCCCGCGCGCGCTACTACGGTGAGGCCAGTTCGCGTCGCTATGTGCTCAGGGTCTTCATGTTGTCGTTACGCCCACGGCTGGCGCTGTTCGCACACCCAATCCGCCCGCCGAGCGGAGGCCGACTATAGCAGAGGATTCGATGCCTGCACGCCGGCCGAGGCAGGCCTCGAATCGGCCTCTGCAACGCCATCCTCGAAGACCGCCTGCAGGCGGGTCAGCACACGCGTGGCCGCGCGCAGCTCCTCGGCGTCGACGTCCTCGAGCGCCTGCTCCCAGCGGCCCTGCCACTTCGCGCGCTTGGCTTCGATCGCCTGTCGGCCGCGCGGGGTGAGGCGGGATACCACCACGCGTCGGTCGCGCTCCAGGCGCGCGCGCTCCACGTGGCCGCCGTCGGCGAGGTGGTCGAGCATCTGTGTGACCGTCGCCGGCGTCAGCTGCGCCGCGCACGCCAATTCCCCGGCGGAGAGCTCGCCACGCTCCTCCAGCTCGAACAGCAGCTCGCACTGCGCGTGGCTGAGCTCGCCGACGCCCAGGTGGGTGTCGCGCCCGCGCAGGCGGCTGAGGCTGCGGAAGGTACGACGAAACGCCTTGCCGAGCTCCAGCAACTCCGCCGCCCACTGCTTCTCCTCCTGCGCAACCTTCACCGATACCGCCATACTTCCCTCCGCTTCAGACCCCCACCAACGCCATCGTACCTACCGGCGCCATCGCTCAGACCCCCACCGGCTCCACGACCCGTTCGGAGTGGGCGGCGGCGCTCTCCGCGTCGATGGCCCGATCATCGTCGAGGTGGGTGGGTATCGGATCCCTCGGGCGCTCGGCGCGCAGCAGCATCGTGCAGGGGATCAGCGTCAGCGCCGCGATCCCCAGCGCCCACCAGTAGGCGGTGTCGAACGCGCTGGCACGCGCCTCGGCCGTGAGCGCGTCCACGCCGGCGCGCTGCAGCACGACCGCGAGCACCGCCGTGCCGATCGCCCCGCCGGTGCGCTGCAGCACGGTGAGCTGGGGTGTCGCGTCGGACACCTGCTCGGGGCGCATCGACGCGAAGGCCGCCGTCATCGCGGGCATGAAGCACATCCCGATGCTGAGGCCGCGCACGACGAGCATCGCCGAGATCGCCACGATCGAGGTGTGCGCGCCGATGAACGTGAGCGGGATCGTGCTGAGGCACAGCAGCGAGACGCCCGTGAGCGCCACGCGCCCGCCGCCGAAGCGTTCGGTCAGGCGGCTCGCCAGCGGCATCGCCACCAGCGCCCCGATCCCCTGCGGCCCGGTGAGCAGCCCGGTGCTGATCACGTCCTGCCCGCGCACCGACCTGGTAGTAGTAGGGCACCAGGATCATCGCCCCGAACAGCGCCGCCCCGAGGCCGAAGTTCACGAACGCCGCGCCCGCGAACACGCGGTTGGCGTACATGCGGATGTCGAGCAGCGGGCGCTCCACGCGCAGCGCGTGCAGGCAGAAGAGCACGATCAACACCAGCCCCGCGACAGCCGGCACGATCACCTTGCCCGAGCCAAACGCTTCGCCCGAGCCGAGCTCGCTGATGCCGTAGATGAGCGCCGCGCACCCCGCCGGCAGCAGCGCCAGGCCCACCAGGTCCAGTCGTTCGGCCTCCCCGGGCTCCGTACGAGGCAGCATCCGCCAGCCGAGCGTGAACGCGATCGCCCCGATCGGGACGTTCACGAAGAAGATCCACGACCAGTGCAGATTCTGCAGGATCAGGCCGCCCACCACCGGACCCAGGATCGGCGCGATCATCGCCGGCATCGAGACGATCCCCATCACCTTGCCCATCTGCTGGGGGCCCGCCACCTGCGCCATGATCATCATCGCGACCGGCATGATCATCCCGCCGCCCGCGCCCTGCAGCACGCGGAACACCACCAGCGAGGTGAGCGAGCCCGCCAGGCCGCACAGCGCCGAGCCGGCGGTGAACAGCACCAGCGAGACCATGTACACCTGCTTGGCGCCGAAGCGCCGCGCCGCCCAGCCCGTCACCGGGATCACCGCCGCCAGCGAGAGCAGGTAGCCCGTGATCACCCACTGCACCTGCGAGAGCGGGCTGTGCAGATCCTTCGAGAGCGTGTGCAGCGCCACGTTGACGATCGTGGTGTCGAGGATCGACATCATCATCCCGAGGATCACCACGCCGCACACCACCCACACGTGGCGCGGGATGTGGCCGGCCTCGTAGCTCATACGCTCGCCCGCGGCGGGGCCGGTCGTGTCGGGAGCCGCGGGCGACGCCATCGATTCAGCCTAGCGACGGCTTCAACCTTCCCGATGCGTGATGGCGACGAGTGAGCCGGTTGAACCGCCACCCCGCGAGTGTGCTGCCAGGATGCTCCGAAGCCCTACCGGCTTCGACCGGGACCGGACGCCGAGATCAGATCCTCGGCCCGCTACCAGCGGTAGTGAGCGAAGGCCTTGTTGGCCTGCGCCATGCGGAAGATGTCGTCCTTGCGCTTGTAGGCGCCGCCCTGCTGGGACTGGGCGTCGAGCAGCTCGTGCGCGAGGCGCTGGGCCATCGTCTTCTCGCGGCGCTGGCGCGCGAACTCGACCAGCCAGCGCACCGCCAGCGTGCGCGCGCGGCGCGGCGCGACCTCGACGGGCACCTGGTAGGTGGCGCCGCCCACGCGGCGCGATTTGACCTCGAGGTTGGGGGTCAGCGCCTTGATCGACGCCTCCAGTGTCTCCAGCGGGTCTTTCTCGCTGCGCTCTGCGAGGATCGCCAGCGCGTCGTAGACGATCCGCTCGGCCACCGACTTCTTGCCGTCCAGCATCACCTTGTTGATGACCTGCTGCACCAGTTTCGAGCGGTGCACGGCGTCGGGCTCGACCGGGCGTACGTGGGCGGCTGCGCGGCGGGGCATCCTACTTTTTCTTCACGCCGTACTGCGAGCGTGCCTTTTTGCGGTCGTTGACGCCGGCCGCGTCGAGCGTGCCGCGCACGACCTTGTAGCGCACGCCCGGGAGGTCCTTCACGCGGCCACCCCGCACCAGCACCACGGAGTGCTCCTGCAGGTTGTGGCCCTCGCCGGGGATGTACGCCGTCACTTCGATCGAGCCGGAGATGCGCACGCGCGCGACCTTGCGCAGTGCGGAGTTCGGCTTCTTCGGGGTTGTGGTGTACACGCGCGTGCACACCCCGCGCCGCTGCGGCGCGACGACCTTCTTCTTGCGGCCCTTCCCCGACTTCAGTCCCGGGGTGGCCAGCTTTTTCTTCGGGGCTTCGCGGCCCTTGCGCACGAGCTGGGAGGTGGTTGGCATTCGGTCGGTGATGGTAGCAGCGTGGATAGGAGAGCGAGGGGCCCAGCTCGCCGGCCTGCGGCCGACTGCGCCACCCTCTAGCTAAACCGCTTCGGGCGCGATGCCCGCCGCGCGCATCGGCGCGGGCATCAATGCCGCGGCCACGATCACCAGCACGAACGCCAGCGCCTGGAAGACGATGCCCACCGCGCTGCCCGGCATCGGGTCGCCGAACACGACGATCCCGCCGGCGATCCCCGCGATGTTGGCGGCCGTTCCCGTCACCGCGATCACCGGCACCGCCTCGCCGTCCTGCAGGGCGCGCGCGGAGGCGTAGAAGGCGACGATCGACGCCGCCACCGCCACCGCCAGCCACGGGCTGAGGATCACGCCGAGCACGCCGTGCGCGCCGACGATCCCCGTCAGCGCCTTGATCGATGTGTCCGACACCCCGAACAGGATCCCCGCCGCGGCGCCCAGCATCACCCCGTGGTGCTCGGTGCGGCCGCCCATGCGGGGGCCCATGATCAGCAGGCCGCCGACGCCGAACAGGCCGGCCTCGAAGGAGATCATCGCCGGGTCCGAGAAGCGCGCGTCGGCCCCGTGCATCGCCGGCAGCGTCAGCCCCAGCATCACCAGGCCCGCCGCCATCAGCCACAGCCCCGCCCACTGCCGCGGGCCGACCTTGAAGCCGAACATGCGGTCGGCCATCACCGCGATCAGCACCACGCCGCCTGCGAGCGACACCTGCACCACCGACATCGGTGCCAGCGCCAGCGCCGCCACGTGCAGGCTCCACGAGGCCGACCGCCACGAGCATCCCCACCGCAAACCACTTCGAGGAGAACAGCACCTTCGCCGAGCGCAGCGGGTGGCGAACGTTCACCGCGCCCACCTCGTTGGCGCCCCGGTACTTGTAGAAGAAGCCGAGGTTCGCCACGAAGGCGCAGGCGAGCGAGAGCAGGATGCCGAGATCAAGAGTCATGGATTGGGTTGGGGGAGCGGCGGTCGGGGACAAGGTGCAGCTCCATCGGCACCCGCTGGTGGATGCTTTACTGCGCCGAGTCGATCCCGGCAGATTAGTCGTGCCAACCTGTGCGGAACCTAAAGAGGACCCTATGCACAAACCCTTGCTGTTGGTGGACATCGACGGGGTGCTCTCGCTGTTTGGCTTCCCGCCGCACGACCCTCCCGAGGGGACCTGGCACTCGATCGACGGCATACCCCACTTCCTTTCGGCCACCGCCGCCCGGCACCTGCTCGCGCTGGCGTCTCTGTTTGAGCTGGTGTGGTGCAGCGGCTGGGAGGAGAAGGCCGACGAATACCTCCCTTCCCTGCTGTGTCTGCCTCACGGGCTGCCCCACCTGAGCTTCGAGCGCGGCGGGGGAGCGGGCGAGTCGCTGCACGGCCACTGGAAGCTCGCGGCGATCGACGCCTACGCCGGCGTCCGCCCGCTCGCCTGGATCGACGACTGCCTCGACGCCGCCTGCCACGCGTGGGCGTCGGCGCGCACCGCGCCCACGCTGCTCGTGCAGACCTCGCCCGCGCTCGGCCTCACCGAGCGGGAGGCCGCGCAGCTGCGCGCGTGGGGGAGCTACTCCTCGACCACGTCCGGCACCTCGAGCTCGGCCAGTTCCTCGACGAAGCCGGGGTCGGAGTCGCCCGCGCCGATCCGCTCCAGCGAGGCGAGGTCGGCGTCGAACTCCTGGCCGTAGGCACCGCCGAGCGGGTCGCCGCCCTGTAGGCCGAGCTCCGCGGCGATCTCCTCGTGGTCGAGCAGGCCGACCTCGTCGATCGCGCGCGGCAGCGGTTCGGAGGGCTCGATCTCGATCCGGCGGTAGCGCTTGAGGCCGGTCGCCGCCGGGATCAGCTTGCCGATGATCACGTTCTCCTTGAGTCCGACCAGGCGATCGGTCTTGCCCTCCAGCGAGGCGTCGGTGAGCACCTTCGTGGTCTCCTGGAAGGAGGCCGCCGAGAGGAAGGAGTCGGTGTTCAGCGACGCCTTCGTGATGCCGAGGATGATGTCCTCGAACTGCGCCGTCTCCTTCTTGCTCGCGTCGATCTCGTCGTTGACGCGCGCGAACTCGAAGCGGTCCACGAACTGGCCGGGCAGGTAGTCGGTGTCGCCCTTCTGGTCGACTCGCACCTTCTTGAGCATCTGGCGCACGATCAGCTCGATGTGCTTGTCGTTGATGTCCACGCCCTGGGACTTGTAGACCTCCTGCACCTCGTTGACGAGGTAGCGCTCGGTCTCGGTGCGCCCGCGCAGTTTGAGCAGGTCGTGCGGGTACAGCGAGCCCTCGTTGAGCTGCTTGCCGGCCGCGATCTGCTCGCCCCCGCGCACGAACAGGCGCGTGCGCCGCGGGAAGGCGTGGCGGTGCTCCTCGCCGGCCGCGTCGGTGATCACCACGGTGAGCGCCTTCTCGGTCTCTTCGATCCCGACCGTCCCGTCCTGCTCGGCGATCTGCGCGAGGCCCTTCGGCTTGCGCGCCTCGAACAGCTCCACCACGCGCGGCAGGCCGTGCGTGATGTCGGCGCCGGCGACGCCCCCGGTGTGGAAGGTGCGCATCGTCAGCTGCGTGCCGGGCTCGCCGATCGACTGCGCCGCGATGATCCCCACGGCGTCGCCGATCTGGGCCATCTGGCCGGTCGCCATCGCGCGCCCGTAGCAAGCCTGGCAGACCCCGCTCGGTGGCGCGGCACTTGAGCACCGAGCGCACCGGCACCGTCACCTGCGTGCCGCGGTCGTGGTCGTCCTGGTTGGCCTGGACGATCTCGGCAAACTCCGCGCGGCCGATTTCGACGCCCTGCTCGACGAGCACGCGGCCGCGCTTGGTGGCGATCTCGCTCGCGGCGAAGCGCCCGACGAGGTTGTCGTTGGGATCGCCGCCGTCCTTGAAGACCCCCATCTCGATGTGCTCCTCGGTGCCGCAGTCGGGCTCGCGGATGATCACGTCCTGGGCGACGTCCACCAGGCGGCGCGTCAGGTAGCCCGAGTCGGCGGTGCGCAGCGCGGTGTCGGCGAGGCCCTTTCGCGCGCCGTGCGTGGAGATGAAGTACTCGAGCACCGACAGACCCTCCATGAAGTTGGCCTTGATCGGGCGCTCGATGATTTCACCCTTCGGGTTGGCCATCAGCCCGCGCATCCCCGCCAGCTGGCGGATCTGCTTGAACGAGCCGCGCGCGCCGGAGTTGGCCATCATGAAGATCGGGTTGAGCGTGTCGAGGTTCTCGATCATCGCGTCGGCGACCTCGTCGGTGGCGGCGTTCCACTTCTCCACGACCGCCTCGTGGCGCTCCTCCTGGGTGATCAGGCCCATGTCGTACTGCTCGGAGATCTCCGCCACGATGTCCTCGTACTTCTTGATGATCTCGCCCTTGCGCGGAGGGATCACCACGTCGTTCTTGGAGATCGTGATGCCGGCCTGCGTGGAGTACTTGAAGCCGAGGTCCTTGAAGGCGTCGAGCACCAGCGAGATCGTGGTCGCGCCGTAGGCCTGCACGAGCGCGTCCACGAGGCGCGTGGTGTCGCGCTTCTTCATCGACTGGTTGACGAACGTGTACTTGGAGGCGTCGAACTCGTCGCCCAGCGCCTCCGCCAGCGCCCGCTCGATGCGGTCGTTGTAGACGATCCGCCCGACGGTGGTGAGCAGGTGGCCGCCCTCGCGGCCGAAGGGCCGGAACTCGGCGACGTCGTGCAGCGTCACCACGCCCGCCTCGTAGGAGAGCTCGGCCTCCTGCGCGGTGCGGAACACGTGCGGGCGCGGCTCGTTGGCCGGCCACTTGCCGCCGGCGAGCAGCTCCTGCTTGGCGGCGAGCTCGTCGGCTTCGGGGCCGTACGTCAGGTAGTAGGCGCCGAGGATCATGTCCTGCGTGGGCGTCGCCAGCGGCGCGCCGTGGGCCGGAGAGAGGATGTTGTTGGAGGAGAGCATCAGGATCCGCGCCTCCGCCTGTGCCTCCGCGGAGAGCGGCAGGTGGACAGCCATCTGGTCGCCGTCGAAGTCGGCGTTGAAGGCGTGGCACACCAGCGGGTGCACCTGGATCGCCTTGCCCTCGACCAGCAGCGGTTCGAACGCCTGGATGCCGAGACGGTGCAGCGTGGGTGCGCGGTTGAGCAGCACCGGGTGCTCGTGGATGACCTCCTCGAGCACGTCCCACACCTCGCCGATCATCGAGTCCACCATCTTCTTGGCGGCCTTGATGTTCTGCGCGGACTTGCGCTCCACCAGGCGCGCCATGATGAACGGCTTGAACAGCTCCAGCGCCATGATCTTCGGCAGCCCGCACTGGTGCAGCTTCAGGTAGGGGCCGGCGACGATCACCGAGCGCCCGGAGTAGTCCACGCGCTTGCCCAGCAGGTTCTGGCGGAAGCGGCCCTGCTTGCCCTTGAGCATGTCGCGACAGCGATCTTCAGCGGGCGGTTGCCGGGCCCGGTGACGGGGCGGCCGCGGCGGCCGTTGTCGAACAGCGCGTCGACGGCCTCCTGCAGCATCCGCTTCTCGTTGTTGACGATGATCTCGGGCGCGCCGAGGTCGAGCAGCCGCTTGAGGCGGTTGTTGCGGTTGATCACGCGCCGGTAGAGGTCGTTGAGGTCGGAGGTGGCGAAGCGCCCGCCGTCGAGCTGCACCATCGGGCGCAGCTCCGGCGGGATCACCGGGACGGCGTCGAGCACCATCTGCTCGGGCCGGTTGCCCGACTGCAGGAAGGCGCTGACGACCTTCAGGCGCTTGACCGCGCGCGCCTGCTTCTGGCCTTTGGCGGTCTTCACCTGATCCTCCAGCTCGACCCGTTCGGCCTCGAGGTCCACCTGCTGGAGCAGGTCGCGGATCGCTTCCGCGCCCATCCCGCCGCGGAAGTACTCGCCGAAGCCGTAGGGCGAGCCGAAGCGCTCCTTGAGCTCGCGGAAGGTCGTCTCGTCGTGCTCGATCTGCTTGGGTTCCATCGTCTTGAACAGCTCCCAGACGTTGCGCATCCGCTCGGCCGCGTCCTCGATGTAGGCTTCGGTGTCGGCGATGTCGGCCTCGAAGGCCTTGCGCAGCTCCTTGAGCAGCTTCTCGCGCTCCTCGTCGGAGAGCTTGTTGAGGTTGATGTCCAGCGAGTCGGCCCACAGGTGGTCTTCGTCGGAGAAGCCGGTCTGCTTGCCGCTCTCCAGGTACTTCTCGCGGCGCTCGAGGGACTCGCGCAGCTCCAGCACCCGCTCCTCGCGCTCGGCGGTGTAGGAGTCGAGCACCTTGTTGACCTCGACCTCGAGCGTCTCGAGGTCCTTCGTGCGCGCCTCGTCGTCGACCCACGTGACGATCGAGGCGGCGAAGTACAGCACCTTCTCGAGCTCCTTGGGGGCCATGTCGAGCAGGTAGCCGATGCGCGAGGGGACGCCCTTGAAGAACCAGATGTGGCTGACGGGCGCGGCCAGGTCGACGTGGCCCATGCGCTCGCGGCGCACCTTCGAGCGCGTGACCTCCACGCCGCAGCGCTCGCACACGATGCCCTTGTAGCGCACGCGCTTGTACTTGCCGCAGTAGCACTCCCAGTCCTTGGTGGGGCCGAAGATGCGCTCGCAGAAGAGGCCGTCCTTCTCGGGCTTGAGCGTGCGGTAGTTGATCGTCTCGGGCTTGGTCACCTCGCCGGAGCTCCAGCCGCGGATCTGCTTGGAGGAGGCGAGGCCGATCTCGATGGCGTCGAAGTTGTTGATGTCGATCATGCTTTAGCGCTTTCGCTCGCGGGTGTAACTACTTACTACGTCTAGCCCTCTCTCTTCACTGCCTGCCTGTCGCTCGCTGCTCATGAGGGGGCCGGTCGCTCGCCGCTCAACTCTCCTCGACCTCCTTAGCCTCCTCGACCTCCTCGATCTCCTCGGCCAGGTCGACCTCGAGCGCAGCCTCACCGAGCACCTCCTCGAGGTCGATGCCCGCCCCGTCGGCCAGCAGCTCGTCGACGCCGAGGTCCTCCTCGACGACCTCCTCGAGCTCATCTGGCGGAGTCGGCGTCCTCGACCTCCGCCGCCGTCCTCCACCGAGGGCTGTGCGACCGCTTCGCCCTCGCCGGCGTCGGTGTCGTCCTCGCCCTCGACCGCCTCGTCGGCGGCGTCGGGTGCCGGGGCGCGCACCCCCGACAGATCGATGCCCAGCTCCTCGGCGGCGCGCAGCAGGTCGTCGTCTTCGTCGCGCATCTCCGCGCGCTGGCCCTCTTCGGAGACCACGTTGACGTCGAGCGCCAGCGACTGCATCTCCTTGAGCAGCACCTTGAAGGACTCGGGGATCGAGGGCTCGGCGATGTTCTCGCCCTTGACGATCGCCTCGTATGCCTTCACGCGCCCGACGGTGTCGTCGGACTTGATCGTCAGCATCTCCTGCAGCGTGTAGGCGGCGCCGAACGCCTCCAGCGCCCACACCTCCATCTCGCCGAAGCGCTGGCCGCCGAACTGCGCCTTGCCGCCCAGTGGCTGCTGGGTGACCAGCGAGTAGGGGCCGGTCGAGCGGGCGTGGATCTTGTCGTCGACGAGGTGCAGCAGCTTCAGGATGTACATGTAGCCGACCGTCACCTGCTCGGCGAACGGCTCGCCGCTGCGCCCGTTGAAGAGCGTCATCTTGCCCGACGCCTGCTCGCCGGCGCGGCGGCTCTTGTCGACGTCCATGCGGATCCGACCGGTGTGCTCGTCCTGCCACTGCACGAGCGCCTGGTCGACGTCTTCGACGGTCGCCCCGTCGAACACGGGCGTGGACACGTACACGCGCGTGGGGCCGCCGTTTTTGCGTTCCCCGCTGGCTTCGCGGTAGGCGTCGGTGCCGTCGTCATACCAGCCCTGGGCCGCGACCCAGCCGAGGTGGGTCTCGAGGATCTGCCCGACGTTCATGCGGCTCGGCACGCCGAGCGGGTTGAGGATCACGTCCACGGGCGTGCCGTCCTCCAGGAACGGCATGTCCTGCACGTCCACGATCTTCGAGATCACACCCTTGTTGCCGTGGCGGCCCGCGAGCTTGTCGCCCTCGGAGATCTTGCGCTTCTTGGCGACGAACACGCGCACGAGGTCGTTGACCCCGGGCGGCAGGTCGTCGCCGGCGTCGCGGGAGAAGGTCTTCACGTCGATCACCACGCCGCCCTCGCCGTGGGGCACCTTCAGCGAGGTGTCGCGGACCTCGCGCGCCTTCTCCTTGAAGATCGCGCGGATCAGCTTCTCCTCGGCGGTCAGCTCGGTCTCGCCCTTGGGCGTGACCTTGCCGACGAGCAGGTCGCCGGAGAGCACCTCGGCGCCGACGCGCACGATGCCGCGGTCGTCGAGGTTGCGCAGCGACTCCTCCGAGCGGTTGGGGATGTCGCGGGTGATCTCCTCCTCGCCGAGCTTCGTGGTGCGGGCGTCGATCTCGTACTCCTCGATGTGGATCGAGGTGAGCTCGTCGTCCTGCACGAGGCGCTTGGAGAGGATGATCGCGTCCTCGAAGTTGTAGCCCTCCCAGGACATGAAGGCGACCATCAGGTTCTTGCCGAGCGCCATCTCACCCTTGTCGGTGGACGAGCCGTCGGCGAGCACGTTGCCGCCCTTGATCTTCTGGCCAGCGTCCACGCGCGGCTTCTGGTGGATCAGCGTGCCCTGGTTGGAGCGCATGAACTTCTGCAGCTCGTACTCGTCCTTCTTGCCGTCGGTGCGCTGCACCACGATCTGGGTGGCGTCGACGAACTCGATGGTGCCGGCGTTGTCGGCCAGCAGCACGTCGCCGGTGTCGAGCGCCGCGCGGCGCTCCATGCCGGTGCCGATCAGCGGCGCGTCGGCCTTCAGCAGCGGCACCGCCTGGCGCTGCATGTTGGAGCCCATCAGCGCGCGGTTGGCGTCGTCGTGCTCGAGGAACGGGATCATCGCCGTCGCAACCGACCAGATCTGCTCGGGCGAGACGTCGACGAGATCGACGTCCTTGGGGCCGACCGTGACGTACTGGCCGGCCTGCGTGCGGCAGAGGATTTCGGTGCCCTTCAGCTTGCCGGTTTTCTCCTCCACGGGCGTGTTGGCCTGGGCGATCAGCTGCTCCTCCTCCTGGGTGGCGTCGAGGCGCACGATCTCCTCGGTCACGACGCCGTCCTTGACCACGCGGTAGGGGGTCGTGACGAAGCCGTGCTCGGAGACCTCGGCGAACGAGGAGAGCGAGCCGATCAGGCCGATGTTCGGCCCCTCCGGGGTCTCGATCGGGCACATGCGCCCGTAGTGGGTGGGGTGCACGTCGCGCACCTCGATCGGCGCGCGCTCGCGCGTGAGGCCGCCCGCGCCGAGCGCCGAGAGCCGGCGGCGGTGCGTGAGGCCGGCCAGCGAGTTGGTCTGGTCCATGAACTGCGAGAGCTGGGAGGAGCCGAAGAACTCCTTCAGCGCGGCCACCACGGGGCGGATGTTGATGATCGTCTGCGGCGTGATCGTGTCGGCGTCCTCGGTGGTGAGGCGCTCGCGCACGACGCGCTCCATCCGGTAGAGGCCGATGCGGAAGGCCTCCTGGATCAGCTCGCCGACGGTGCGCAGGCGGCGGTTGCCGAAGTGCTCGTACTCGTCGAGGTGGTCGGCCACGGGCTCGCGCGGCATCGACAGCGCCTCGGCGGCGTAGTCCTTGATCTCGACTTCCGGTTTCTCGGGCATCCCGAGGCGCTTGGGCAGCGACACGAGCTCCTTGATCAGCGCGACGATGTCGTCCTTGGTGAGCGTGCGCACGTCGAGGTCGGTCTGCTGGTTCAGGCGCGAGTTGAGCTTGTAGCGCCCCACGCGCGTGAGGTCGTAGCGCTTGGGGTCGAAGAACAGCTGGTTGAGCAGCGCCTTGGCGTTCTCCACGGAGGGCGGCTCGCCGGGGCGCTGCTTCTTGAACAGCTCGATCAGCGCGCCCTCTTCGGTGCGCGTCACCTCGGTGTCGGAGTCCAGCGTGTTGGCGATGTAGTGCGAGTTCTCGAAGATCCGCATGATCTCCTCGTCCGCGGCGTAGCCCATCGCGCGCAGCAGCACCGTGACGGGCAGCTTGCGCTTGCGGTCGATGCGGACGTAGACCTTGCCCTTCTTGTCGATCTCCAGCTCCAGCCACGAGCCGCGGGCGGGCATCAGGTTGGCGATGAAGACCTGCTTCTCGCGGTCCTTCGGCTCCATCAGGTAGGCCCCGGGGGAGCGCACCAGCTGCGTGACGACCACGCGCTCGGTGCCGTTGATCACGAACGTGCCGCGCTCGGTCATCCACGGGAAGTCGCCCATGAACACCGACTGCTCGCGAATCTCGCCCGTCTCGCGGTTGATGAAGGCGACCGTGACCGTCAGCGGGCGCGCGAAGGTCAGGTCCTTCTCGCGGCACTGTTCGAGCGATGGCCACGGGCTCGTCGAAGGAGATCTCGCCGAACTGGACGGCGAGGTTGCCGGTGTAATCCTCGATCGGCGAGATGTCGTCGATCGTCTCGCGCAGACCACCCTTCTGCGGGTCGGTCAGCCACTCGAACGAGCGGCGCTGGATGTCGATCAGGTTGGGAACGTCGCACGACTTGTTCAGACGCGCGAAGGTCCGGCGCGTCCGGAGGGCATCAGCAGCAGCCAAGGAAGACTCCTTCGAGGAGAGAGACGACACGACGAGTGCAAAACAGGCAAGGCGCAAGCGCGACCCGTCAAGATAGCACACGCCACCGCCACCCTCAAGTGGGCAGCCAGCGCTCACGGACCCCGCCTCCAGAGAACCGCGTATGTGGCGCGGTCTCCATGCCTCTGAGGCGGCTGCGGCTATCGGCCAGCGAGCGCGATTCTACCGGAAAATCCGCCGATTTGTTAGCGCCGGGTAAAGGCGGGAAAGGAGGAGGGGGGCGGGCACCGCAGCGAGCCGACGTCCCTCCGCCGATACACGGCGGCAGCTACTTCAACTCGACGTCGCCCCGGCCTCCTCCAGTTCCTGCTTGAGCTTGTCGGCCTCGTCCTTCTCGATGCCCTCCTTGACCGGCTTGGGGGCCTCGTCGACGAGCGCCTTGGCCTCCTTCAGGCCGAGGCCAGTGGCGGCGCGCACGACCTTGATCACCTGGATCTTCTTGTCGCCGGCCCCGGTGAGCACCACGTCCACGGTGCTGGGGCCTTCCTCCTCGGCGGCCGCCTCGCCGCCGGCCGGCGGCGGCCGCGACGGGCGCGGCCACCGCGGCCGCGGAGACGCCGAACTCCTCCTCGAGCGCTTTGATGCGCTCGGCGAGCTCGAGCACGGAGATGCCCTTGAGCTCCTCGATCCAATCCTGGGTGTCTGTGGTTGCCATGCGTCAGTCCTCCTTGGTCGTCTCGGCGTCCTCGGGCTGGCTCTCAGCCGAGACGTCCGCTTGATTGTCATCTGCTTGCGTCGGCTCGTCCTGCGCCGGCTCAGTCTTCGCCTCGGGCTGCGCCTCAGCGGCGGACTCCTCGGCCGGAGCCTCCGCGTCAGCCGGGGGCTCCTCGGCCGGAGCCTCGTCCGCCTCGGCGGCTGGCGCCTCCCCCGCGGGGATCTCCCCCGACTCCTTCTTTTCATGCACCTGGCCGAGCGCCACGGCGAGGCCGCCGACGAGCGCCCCGAGGGTGCGGACGAGTCCGGTGATCGGCGAGGCGACGACGCCGACGAGCTGCCCGTAGAGCACTTCGCGCGAGGGCAGGCGCGAGATCGCGCGCAACTGGTCGGGGTCGAGCGCGGCGCCGTCCATCACGCCGCCCTTGAAGGGCAGCAGCTGAGTGACGCGCGCGTAGTCGGCGATCGCCTTCGCGGCCAGCGCGGCGTCGCCGCGCACGAACGTCAGCGCCGTGGGACCCTGCAGCAGCGGCTTCAGATCCTCTGCTCCGGTCTGGTCGGCGGCGCGCTCGGTGAGCGAGTTCTTGACGACGCGGAAGACGGCGTCGGCCTCGCGCAGCTTGGCGCGCAGCTCGGCGGCTTGGGGCACGGAGATGCCGCGGTAGTCGACGGCGAACACCGCCTGGGAACTCTCGATGTCGGCGGCGATCTCGGCGATCGCCGCGGCCTTTTGGTCTCGGTTCACTGTGGCTCCTGTCCCGGGCTTCTGCTGCGACAGCGGCCGGGGGTCTTAGGTTGCCGTTGGGAGGTCACGCTCAGGCAGCTACTGCCGCGGGCGAGGCCTCCTCAACGATGTCGCGGGTACGGGAGGGGTCGACTTTCACGCCGGGCCCCATCGTCGAGGCGAGCGTGATCGTGTACAGGTAGCGGCCTTTGGCGGCGGAGGGCTTGGCGCGGATCAGCTCTTCGACGACGGCGGCGTAGTTCTCCAGCAGCGCGCGCGCGTCGAAGGAGGCCTTGCCGATCACGAGGTGGACGATCGCGGTGCGGTCGGTGCGGTACTCGATCTTGCCGGACTTCGACTCTTGCACCGCTTTGGCGACGTCCATCGTGACCGTGCCGACTTTCGGGTTGGGCATCTTGCCGGCGGGCCCGAGGATCCGCCCGAGGCGCCCGACGACGGCCATCAGGTCGGGGGTGGCGATCGCCACGTCGAACTCGTCGAAGCCCTCCTCCTGAATCCGCTTGCGCGAGGTCCTCCCCGCCGACGACGTCGGCGCCGGCCTGCTTCGGCCTCGACAGCCTTGGCGCCCTGGGCGAAGACCGCCACCTTGACGTCGCGGCCGAGTCCGTTGGGCAGCGCGATCGTGCCGCGCAGCTGCTCGTCGGCGTGACGGACGTTGAGGCCGGTGCGGATGTGCACCTCGACCGACTCGTCGAACTTCGCGGAGGAGAGGCCCTTGACGAGCGCGATCGCCTCGGCTGGCTGGTAGTCGCGCTCGCGATCGACTTTCGCGCGAGCCTCGGTGTGACGGCGGGAGTGGTGGGTGGCCATCTACGCCTCTACCTCCACGCCCATAGACCGGGCTGTGCCGGCGATGATCAGCGCGGCGTGCTCGACGTCGTGGGCGTTGAGATCGGGGAGCTTGCGCTCGGCGATCGCGTTGAGCTGGGCGCGGGTCAGCTTGCCGACCTTGACACGGTGCGGCTCGCCGGAGCCCTTCTCGATCCGCAGCGCTTCGCGGATCAGCACCGCGGCGGGGGGCGTCTTCGTGACAAACGTGAAGGAGCGATCCTCGTAGACGGTGATCACAACCGGCACGATCGTGCCCGTTTCGCTCTGCGTTTGGGCGTTGAACGCCTTGCAGAACTCCATGATGTTGATGCCGTGCTGGCCCAGCGCAGGGCCGACCGGCGGGGCCGGGGATGCCTGCCCGGCGCGGGCTTGCAGCTTGATTGTTGTGAGAACCTTCTTGGCCATTAGAGCTTTTTCACCTGATCGAAGCCCACCTCTACGGGGGTCTCCCGGCCGAAGATGGATACCAGAACCTTGAGCTTGGCGGCGTCGTCGTTGATCTCGGAGATCTCGCCGGAGAAGTCCGAGAGCGGCCCGGAGACAACCTTGACGGTCTCGCCGATCGCGAATTGGGCGCGTGTGCGCGGCGCCGTGGCGATCTCCTTGTGCAGGAGGCGATCGACCTCGACCTGGGTCAGCGGCACCGGCTCCTGGGCGGCGCCGACGAAGCCGGTGACGCCGGGGGTGCCCTTGACGACGCCCCACGAATCCTCGTTGAGCTCCATGTTGACGAGCACGTAGCCGGGCATCGTGCGCTTCTCGACCGTGATTTTCTGGTTGTCCTTCATCTCCGAGACGGCTTCGGTGGGGACGACGACGTTGCGCACGGCGCGCTGCTGGCCGAGCGAGACGACACGGTGTTCGAGGTTGTGCTTGACCTTGTTCTCGTGACCGGAGTATGTGTTGACGACGTACCAGCGAAACATTCAGGCTCCTAATGGGCCTCGGGGAGGGTTGATAGACATGGGCGCTAGAGAATGAAGTTGACTATCTTCTGCGCCACCCAGTCGGCAGCGCCAAGATAGACGCCGGCGACCGCAACGAAGCCGAGCACGACCGCCGTGGCCTGCGAGACCTGCGGGCGATCGGGCCACTGTACGCGTTGCAGCTCCGCCCACGAGGCGCGCAGGAAGGCGACCGCGCGCACCGGCAGCGAGCGGCGGTGCTCGCGGCGCTCGGCGACTCGCTCGATCTCGTCGCCGCCGCTGCCTTCGCCGGCCGGCTCGAGGGCGACCCCGCCACCACGGCCGCGGCCACCGCCGCCCCCGCCCGGGGCGGTCTCGATGTGGGCGCCGCCGAGGAACATCTCAGGAAGGGCCCGCTCGGGCTCGATGTTGGCCGCGGCCTCGGACTCGGTGACGAGCGCCTTGTGCTCCTCGGGGCCGGAGCCGTTCCCGTCTTCGGCCTCCTCGGAGACTCCGTCGGCGGGCATCGGCACACCCCCGGCGCCACGAATGAGCGCGGCGTCGAACTCGTCGACCTCGCCCGAGGCGTGCTCAAGCGCACCGGGCAGATCGGCACGGTGGATCTCGGCGTGCGCGGCAGCGGGCGCGCCCCGAGGGGCACGCCGCTCCCGGCGCTGCTTGGCGCGTTTACGGTCACGGGCCACAGCGCGCTCCCGCGCTAGCGGGTCTCCCGGTGCCCGGTATGCCGGCGACACCAGCGGCAGTACTTGCGCAGGGCGATCCGGTCGGGGTTGTTGCGCTTGCTCTTGTTGGTCTGGTAGTTACGCTGCTTGCACTCCTCGCAAGCGAGCGTGACTGCGATGCGTACGTCTCCGCGGGCCATGTGGGTCCCAGTCTTCCAAGCGTTGTCGTGTGCAAAGGTTTGCCCCAGGCGAAGAAAAACCCCGCCTGGCGCGAGGTCCAGCAAGTCTAGCGCGGTTTGCGCCTCGCGGTCGCGTTCCTACCGGTTCTTTGCGTGCGGTGTGCGCAGGCAACGGCAGCGGCGGGCCTACAACGCGGCGGACCCCGGTGGAGTCCCCGGGCGCTGTCTCCGACGATCCGGACGTGCGAGGGTGGGCGACTTCCCGCTCAGCCGGTAGATCGAGGACCAAGTAGGTGGGTCACCGGCCCACCGGTCGCTAGGAGCTGCGCGGCCTCTCCGAGTTGCTCGGTCTCGACCTGGCCGTCGACCCAACGGTCGAGGATCTCGATCACGGTCCTACCCGGCTCCAGACCCTCGGCCCGCACCGACCCGATGGCATCGGTAGCTATCTGTGCACGACTATCCGTCATCGCCTACACCAGGATATCGCCAGAATTCCTGACGAGCGCCTCACTGGTCCAGCTCGGCGGGCACCTCCCGATGGAGCTCCTCGGCAAGCCGCTGCTCGAAAGCCGTGAGCGCCTGCTCGACGGTGATCGGGGCCTCAGGCAGAACTCGCTGGTCCCCATGAGGATGGATGTGGAATGGCATGTCCGAGTGGCGCACCGTGTCGTAGCAGTGCCGGATCTGCAGTCGCGCCGACTGGGCGGTGTAGTGGTAGCCGGCCAGCACCAAGCCACGCTGCCGCTCAGGCCCTTCCAATGGCGGACGCCCCCACCACTCCTTGACGGTGAACGTGACGCGACCACCGCGCGGCCAGGCGCGACTGCCACGGATGCGGACAACACCCATCACGGGATCGCGACTGCGCCCCTCGTCCCACGTGGAGAGGTCGCCGCGCTCGACAATCTCCCAGCCCCAACGCTCCAGTAGAAGGCGTAGCTGCTCGAAGCGCTCGTGCACGAACCAGATGTCGGTGTCCCCAGCCACGGCCCGCATTCTGCACAACGGCTCGGGTCAATTCTGCGACTTTGTGTGTCGATACTGTAGATAGTGTCGCTCAAGCGTGTGAAATCTGTATCCTGGTGGGGAAGTTGGCGCGATGAGCACATTCGAAGACAGCTACCTGAAGCCCTCCGACATCGCGAGACGGCTTTCTTTGCACCGCTCGCAGGTCTACAAGCTCATCAAGGATGGAACGCTGCCCCATATCCGTATCGGCCGGTCGGTGCGTGTCCCGGCCCCGGCCTTTGAGGCATACTTGCGCTCGCTTGAAGCCATGCCGCGGGCTGACGCCGCACCAGCGCGCGATGAGTACATAGATACACGCGCGGAGGTCTCATCCCGCGTCGCCGCCTTCCAAGCGATTACGGGCAGAGACCCATTTGCCTATCTCGCCGCCTGGAAGTCCGGCGAGATAGAGGACAACGCGGAGAATGCCGAGCAGGCAATGGACGCACTGGCGTTGCGGGCCGTTCTGCAACACGAATGGCTCGATCGCGTCGCATAGGACGGACCATTCCGCGAGGTATCTCAAATGCGGGCTCGATGTCCCCAAGGGTCAACTACGACGATCAAAGGAAAGTCACCCCGAGCGAGGGTGCGCGCCGCAAAGGAGCGTCAGCCGTAAGCAGCGGGCAGTCGAGCACCCTCGCAAGCGCTACGTAGCAGGCGTCGTACGCCGACAGGTTGAAACGCAGCGACCACGCGTCGGCAAGCAGACCGGTCGTGGGCACACGCACGATGGGGCTGTGAACCAGCCTCTCAATCGCCGTCGCGGCGCGCTCGCTGGAGACCTTGCCCGCCCGCTCGAGGCCCCGCAGACTCTGCACGACCTCCGGATTGACGACGTCCGGTGCGAGCAGCCGCGCTCCGGCGACCTTCTTGGCGATCCCGCGCCCGGAAGACGTCTCCAATAGGAGCTCGACCAGCGCGGAGGCGTCAATCGCGATCCGCGATGGCGTGGCGGATCTGGGCATCGCGCTCGTCGCGGCCGGCATGGATCGCCGCGACGATCTCCTCAGAGGAGAGATTCGACACGGGTTCGTCCCGAGCTAGACCATCGAGCCATTCGCGCATGCTCGGCACCATCAGGTCGCGCTCGAGCACATCGCGCACGTAGTCGCTCAGATTCCGGCCCTCCGAGCGAGCGCGAGCGCGCAGGCGCTCGTGCAACTCCGGCGGGACGTTCTTGACCTGGATCGCGCTCACTGGATGAAGATAGCATGCCAATAGCATGCTCAGGCCCGGGGAAGCCTCAGAAGCCCACCTGCGCGCGGATCGCCCGTTCGACCTCCCGGCCCCGTGGGGTGAGGCTCCAGGCGTTCGGCTCGCCGCGCCCGAGGATGGGAGCTTCGTTGGCGATCAGGCCCAGGTGCGCCAGGCGCCAGAGGAGCTTTGACATCTGACCGGGGTCGGCGACGCCCGCGGCGTCGGCGATCTGCCGACCGGATGGACCCGATCCCCGCCCTCCCAGCTCGGAGACCGCGAGCAGCACGCGGACCGTGCGGTAGGTGAGGCGCATGTCCAGCTCGCGCAACGGGTCACCGGTGGGCGGCGCCGCCGGAGCGGTTCTGCGCCGGGGCGGGCGCCGCGCGAGCTCGCGCTCGGCCACCTCGGGCCCGAGGTAGGGCAGCACGATCATGCTCGTCAGCGGGCCGAGTAGGCCGCTCAGCGGCTTGGGGTCGACGGCGGTCATGCGGGCGTGGATCACCGCGAGCACCGCCCCGACCGCGCCCTCGGCGACGATCCGCGGGGGTCGCCCGGATCCCCCGCCCCGGCCGGCGGAGCCCCGGGCGAGGGAACGACCGTTCGTCTTCGCGCCACGCGCGACGGCGGAGCGCTGAGCGACTCCCCCCTCGTGCACGACGTCGACCAGCGCGTTCACCACGCGCGCGCGGCGCTCCAGCACCGCGCCTTCCGCGGCGAGCGCGTCGACGATGCAGAGGCCGCCCATCGCGGGCTCAGCGTCGAGGAACCCGAGCGCCGCGTCAACACCGGTCCTGATCCTCTCCTGCCAGCCGCCGGCCGCCTCGTACGCCGGTAGCACCGTCTCGGCGGCACGCTCGACCGCGAGCTCGAACGCTGCCCGCAGGCAGTCCTCGCAATCGTTGAACTGCTCGTAGAAGGTGCGCCGCGAGACGCCCGCGCCGGCCGCGATGTGCGCGACCGTCACGCCCCGCACCCCGCGCTCGCGCGTCAGCTCGGTGATCGCGGTAAGGATCCGCGCACGCTTGAGGTCGCTCACACGCTCGCGGGTCAACACGACATGGCTATCGAGTCCCAAATTTCCGCGCCCCGCGCTTACTTCTTCCCGTGCTTGCCTTTCGTCTTGTGCTTGGTCTTGGCCCTGTGCTTGTGCTTCTTCTTGTGGGTGGTCTTCTTGGTCTTCGGGCAGCCGGTGACCGCGATCTTCGTGCTCTGCTTGAGCTCGGCGCCGTTCTGGGCGAGGAATTCGGTGGGCATCGTGAGGTTCTTGGCGGTGCAGAGGTTCCCGGCGGTCGTCAGCGCGGAGTAGGGGCCCTCGGGGAGCGTTAGTTCGAAGCTCGAGAACGGCTGGTCGGGGACCGTCTTGAACGTCGTCGAGGTTATGCCGGCTTTGTCGATGAACGTCGTGCCGACGAGGTCGATCGTGATGCCGTAGCCCTGTAGCACGAGCGTCAGCGACGGGAACGCTTCGCCGCCGTGGCTGACGAAGATCGCGGGGCCGGTCAACGGGACCGGGATCAACGGGGTGTGCACGACCGCGTAGCCGATCTTCGATGCAGCGGGGCAGGCGGCGGGGTTCGCTTCGAACTGCGTCGCGGTGCACGCCTTTTGCAGCGTCGTCAGGCGGCTCGGGAGCTGTTTGGGGAGTTCGACTTTGACCTTCGCGATGTCCGCGTCGGTGCCCTGCGGCACGTTCGGGTAGGTCAGCTTCGCGCTCAGGCTCGCCCCGCTAGTGCGGCTCGTTTTAGCGGATGTCGAGACGCTGAATTTCGGTTCGAATTTCAGCGCGGCGCAGTTGGTGACCTGGAACGGGGTCGTGATCGTGCTCGTGCCACCTTCGTTCAACTGCACCGTGCCGGTGAGCGCCATCTTTGAGCAGTTGGTTGGATTGAACTGGAAGTTCCCGCGTGTGGTGGTCGCGTTGACGTGCTGGATTTCCAGGGGGATCCCTTCGATCATCGTCGGGATCGAGTCCGGGGAGCCGGGCGGGTCCGTCGTGATCGTGATCGCGGCAGTCTGCGGGTTCAGTTCGATCTTGCCCCTGACGAGCACACAGTCGCACGGGGGATGGTTGTTCTTCGTGTTCGCGAGGTCGAACGGGCCAGCCTTCGCGGGCACCTCGAACGTCAGACCGAACGGCGCGCAACCCGCTTCACCGACCGTGCAGCCACCGCTGCCGTTGTAGGGGCCGGTGAGATAGAACTTCCCGCCGGTGACCGTGAACGGGTCATTGCCAATACCAACACCGATCGTCGCTTCGCCGACCTTGCTGTTTTCCCCGCACAGCCCTTCGTTGGCCTGCGGTTCGGGGCACAGTTCGACACCCGTCAGCACACCCGACAGGCCCGGCGGCAGTTTCCCTTCGATCGACTTCAGGTTCTGTTCGCCGTCTTTGCGGTTCACCGTCACCGTCAGCGGCGAGAACGCCCCCGCCTGGATGTTCGTCGCACCCGCGTTCACAGTCGGGTTGAACGGCAGGGTGGCGCCGGGGCACGGGGCACCGCCGGGTCCGTGTTCGATGTTGAACGAGGATTCCGCGGTCACGGGACCGTTGCCGTCCCACGGCGTAAACACCGCGGTCGTCGTGTAGGTCCCGCAATGCGACGGTGTCGCCAGCGGCGCGCGTTCCCCACCGAAGAAGTGCAGTTCGAGGTTTTCAAACGGCACGTCCGGGGTGTTCTTGAACGTCGTGACGATCTGCCCAGTGGCCGGGTTCAACGACACTTCGCCCGCGAGCTTGACCAAGCTGCCCGAATAGGGGTCTTCCGCGACGATGTACATCGCTACCAGGCTCTCGAACGGGTTGTTGTCCTGCGTCGCCAGATACACGGCGCCTTCCAGTTCGTGTTCGAGCAGCGGCGTCTTGATCTTCACCGTGCCGACCTTCGACCCGTTCGGGCAGAAGTTGGACCCCGGCGCCAGCAGACTCGCCAATTCCGGCGTGAACGTGTCCCACTTCACACCCGGTTCGTATTCCTCGTTCAATTCTTCCTGGCCCTTGTAGCCGATCTGATCGCCAGGGCTCCCGAGCGCACCCCCAAGCGCTGCCGGTTCGGAGGTGCACGCTTCAAGGCCATCCCCACCCGCCGGGTTGATCGCGACGCCCTGAGGCAGCGCCACGGTCGTGTCCCTGAGCGCCGACTCCGCCAGACCATTGGGGTTGAGCGCGGCGGTCTGTGGGACGTGGACATTCACCGTCAGCCCCGAGGACGTGCTCGCGTTGCTGCCGTCCGGCGCGACGCTGATTTCCGCCGGGAACTTGAGCTTCGAACAACCCGTCAGCGCGACCGGAGTACCGGCGGCGTTGTGCGTGACCGTGCTCCTCTTCACCCACTTGCCCGGTTCCGCCCACGACTCGGCTTCGATCGTCGAGCCCAGGGGGCCGTGACAGCCGGTCGGCATCGTCAGGAAGGCTTTGCGACCTTCCGGTGCCCTTTCGTATTCGCCCGTGCCTACTTGGGCGAGTTCCGTACACCCGGTGTAGTTGAATTTACCGGTTCCCAGCGGCACTTTCACGCAGGGGCCAAGAACACCGGAGAGCACCGCCCTGCTACTGAGGACGGGTGCCGACGTCGGCGCTTCTGTCACCGTCGTCTGCAGGGGGTAATTGCCGCCGGCGAGAACGCCATTGTTGATATACAGCAGGGGCAACAAGAAATTGGTGCCTAGCTGCAAAGCCACACCGCGCACGGGCGCCATGGCGAAGAGGGCGTCTTCCAGCCTTGTTTGACGAGTCGCGTTTAGTGACCAGTACAGGTTCAGGTTGCCTACACGCGATTCGCGTGGACACTGTAATGTAATGTTACTTAGTTCCTGTCCGGTGCACTTCTGGGAGGCCGCATTGGGGTCGCCGACGAAGCCGGGGGGCAGATCGATCTTGAGATTCCGCAAGACGCCGTCGGGCAGGCGGATGTAGGGTGAGTCAGCGTTCGATTCCTCACGCTTGAAGTGCGAGTTCAGTTCGAAGAAGTTGACGAACTGGAACGGGTGTGAGCCCGCCTGCGTGTCGGGCGTGCCGTTTTCGTTCAGGAAGCTGATTTCATAGTTCTTGATGCCGAAGCCTACGCCCTGCGTCGCGAGCATACCGCTCGCCTGCCCCGCGCCGTTGGCGTTGCTCGCGATCAGGCGGAAATGATAGAGTTCGCCGGCCTGGAGGCCTTCGAGTTGCGCGGAGACCGCCACCGGGCTGCTTTCCGCTCCGATCTCGGCCGGTGTTTGTTTGCAGGGCACGCTGTGGTTGTAAGGGCCTTCGCCGAATTCGTTGGTGAGGCCGTATTCGAACTCGCATTCGCTGACAGCGGCGCTTCGTGGATCGACCGTCCCGCCCAGGCTCGCGGCCTGTATGGTCACGCCCGTCGGTTCGCCGGCTGTGACGGCCGGGGCGTCGCTGGCGAAGATGTAGACCTTGCCGTTTGCAGGGTTTGCAACGTAGATCTCCCCGGTCTTGCCGTCCACGGCGATCCCGCCGTGGCCCGAAGTCCCCGAAAGCTCGGGCGAGCCGAAGCGCGCGACGAGCGTGCCAGCGCTTTTGCCCAGCCCGCTGTCGCGGTTCATCGCGCCCGTGTCCCACTCGGCCACAGAGGACTGATCGTCCGCGTAGAGGTGGCCGGTCGCGGGATCGACGGCCACCGCGACGTCGCCCGCTTCGCGGCCGTCCACGCTACCGAGCGGGGAGACTTTCTGCCCCCACTTGAACGTACACGAGCACGACGGTTCGTAGATCGGGTAGTCATCGCCCGTGGCGGAGACCGCGAAGCCGTGGGCCTGGGGTTCGCCGGGGAGGCCAGTCGCACCAGTGATGTCGTCGCTATGCCATTTCTGGCGAGCAATGTTCACGGCCGCGCTGTCGAATTCGTCGATCAGCAGTTCCCCTGCTCCATCTAGTGTGCTCAGGTCGACGTGCACGGTGCCGCTCCCGTCGACACCCAGCCCCAGCAGTTCGCCTGCGGCGGAGCCGGTGGATGGCGTGAAGCCCCCAATCTGGTTCAGGTACCTGCCTTCCGGGCTGAACTTGTCGATCACGCCGTGGCCGGAATCCATCACGTACAGATCGCCGGCCGAGGGGTCAAATTCTTCACAGGCCCTGCCGGTGAGCGCCGGGGTGTGCTGTACGCAAGCGTTATCGACCGCGATCGCCGCGGGACTGCCGTACACGTTCGGAAAGGAGAACGCGTGAGCTGGCGTGGCGATCCCGGTCAGTTCGTTGCTGCTTAGCGAAGCGAAGTTGACAGGTGTGCCGTTGGCGTTGAACTTGTAGATGGAGTCCGTGCCGATGTCGGCCACATACACGTCGCCAGTCGTTTCGTCGACCGCAATCCCGTTGGGGTTCGAGAACGCTTCCGTCGCATTGTGGCCGAAGCTGATATTCAAGAACGGGTGCGCTTCGCCGGCGAACGCCGGGGACGCGCCCGCTCCCAGCGTCACGATCACAGCGACCGCGAGCGAGAGTGCTGTTGGGATTCTCCTGGAGCGCGTCATCACTTACCCCTCCTGTTGGCGCGGGCGGACTTCTTGGCCCTCTTTGCCGTCTTTTTCACACACTTGCCTTTCTTCTCGCCCCTCCGGGACCCGTCACCTTTGCACTTCACGGGTTTCGCCTTCGGCTTGGTTTCGGGCGCTTCGGGCGGGGCGAGGTTCCCGAGGCCGGAGAACGTCTGGCTCGCCGGCGCCCCGTAAATCGAGGGCTGCGGCGAGACCGGCGTGCGGCAGGCGTCAGCCGTCGTGCACGGCGGCGGAGAGGACGGTTCGGCGAAGCCACCCGCGACGTGCGCGTCGTAGATGACGATCTGTCCTGGCTGGTTGTCCTGCGGCACGAGTTGCTGGGTCGAGCGGAAGAACACGTCATCGCCGCTTTCGCTCACGTCCTCCAGGTTCGATTCGAAGGAGCTCGTGCCGCTCGAGATCAGGTACACGTGGCCACCCTCGTACTCGTAGACATCGAGCACGCCGTTCGTATCGGAGGGCACGAGCGCTTCCCCCGTTTCGAAGAACACCTGGCCGGCGTCCGTGAGCACGTGCCGGCTCCGGAAGACCCCGCTGAAGGTCTCTCCATGGCTGTCCCCTGGGAATTTCACCACACCGCCTCCTGCGGCCGGAGGTTCGCCCGAAGGGTTACACGAGGCGCAGACGAGCTGCCCTGTGGCGTCGCTGTACAGGAAGAGCTCCCCGACGGCGGCTTCGTTCGTCGGCGCGACGTTGTCATAGCCGGTCAGGCTCTCGTGCGATTCGAACGAGAGCCACTGGCCGTCGGGCGAGGCCTGCTCGCCTCCGAACCCGGACGACCCGCTGTAGGGAACGTCGGTGGCGACGAACGTCGTCTTGACGCCGTTCCACAGATACAGGTTTTCCTTCCCGGCTTCGGCGCCTTCGACGACGGTCTTGCCTTCGCTGTTCGTGAATTCCCTCGTGTTGGATGCCAGCACGCCCTCGGCGACGAAGTAGACGTCGGAGCTGTCACGACCGCCAAGCGGCGTGACGCTGAGTACGTCGGCGTGTTCGCTCCCCGCGGCGACCGTGAGGTCGGCCAATTCGCATTTGCTCGCGCCTACAGGCAGCGCGCACTCATACAGGTCAGGTTCGCCCGCTTCCGCGGTCGAGTCGGCCGTGAGCTTGCTTTCGTCGAGGAAGAAGACCTTCGAGCCATCGGCGGTGGCGGCCTTGAAGGAGCCACCGCCGCTGGGGCCTGGTGGCCCACCCTGTTTTTCGTCGATCTGGACGGTGTGCTGCCCGTCGACGCGATCATACAGAGCGCCGCTGTAGGTGAAGACGACGTGCGAGCCGTCGCTTGAGACCACACCGTCGATGGGCGCGTACGTCCCAGTCTTTACTTCTATTGACGGAAGTGACCCGGTGACCGCCGTGCCGTCCGGCAGCCAGCTCACCAGCCGCAGCGCGCCTTCGTCCCATTCATACAGGTTTTCGACACCGTACTGCGCGCCTTCGGCCAGGGGTGAGGTCTCCGTGAAGACCACGTGGCTGAGATCCGCGGAGGCAGCCTGGAAGTGCGCATCGGCCGGGGTCACGCCCGGCGGCGGGACGTTGACAAGCTGGTAAACGCCCGTCGCGTTCTCTCGCACCAGCAGGTTTTCATAGCCCACCGGTTCGCCGCTCACGACCTGATGGCCTCCGGGGTTGCACGATTCCGGGTTTTCGTGGGCGTTTCCGGACGCGGAAGCGCGTGACCCTCCACCAGCCAGCAGCACGTCCTTGGTGAGCTGTTCCGAATAGGCGTACACGGGTTGATATTCCGGGCAGGTCACCCCGTCATAGGATTCGAGCGGCATGATGTCTTCCTCGAGCCAGCCGCCCGCGCCACGCCTCGCCACGTAGTATTCGCCGGCGGTGGGCGCTCCCGGCCGCGGTTCCTGGATGGTGAGCGTGAGCGCTTCGCCATCTGCGGCGGCCGTGCTCGAGTACGCCGTATCCACCCGAGCATCGAACTGGGACGCGCTCCTGACCGGCGGCGTCACGAGCTCGTAGGCGCGGCAGTCGGGCAACCTCCCGGAGAAGCCGCCGCGCATCTGTTCGTTCGGACACGCCGCCTGCTCGGCGGTCAGCGTGGTGAAGGTCTGGTCGGGGCCATAGACCGTTCCCAGTTCGTTGCTCGCCACGACACGGTAGTGGTAGGTGCTCCCGGGCACGAGACCGCTCGCAGCCGCCCACACCGCGTGCGCTTCCACTCCTTCACCGACACTGCCTTCCGGGAACGGCGTCGAGCTGCCATATTCAGTCGTTGTGCCGTATTCGAAGCGGTAGCTCGTCTGGATGCCGCCGGGGTTCACCAGCGCACCGAGCTTCGCTTCGGAGACGCCAACTTCGGAAGTGAGCTCCCTGTCGACGACAGGCGCGACGGGAGGCCCGAACACCCAGACGGTGTCATTGGGGCCGTCGGTCACGTATACGCGCCTGTTCGCTTGATTCACCGCGACCATGTCGAAGAAGTGATCCGACCCGCCATTAGTTTCGCCGAAATGGCCGGCCCCCACATCGGCGAGCTGCCTGCCTTCCGAGCTGTACTCGACGAGATGGACGCAGGGCGACGGCTTCTCGCCGCACGGGACCGCGCTGTTCTGGACGACCGCGAGCACGTCCCCCTGCCCGTCGAGCGCCACGGAGAAAACGCCTTCGCTTTCGATTTCCACGGGCTTGCCGTTCACTTCTACCGGCGCACCGCTGGAATCGAGCTCCACGATCCTGTTGTTGCCGGAGTCGGCCACCCAGAGGTCGCCGGAGGAGTCGACCGCGACCGCGGCCGGTTCCTTGAGCGCGCCGGCGCCGGAACCCGTGAACGTTTTCAGCAGCGTGCCGCTCGGGCTGTACTCCAGCACCTCGTTATCCGGCACCACCGGCACGTACACGTTGCCTTTCGAGTCAGTGGCTATCTGGACATCTGTGAAGAAGTCATTGCGTGACGCCGGCACTTCAAACGACGACAGCAACGCACCCGTGTTGGGGTCGTAGACGAAGATCATCGTGAGCGCGGAGAAGCCTTCTTGGCCGAGCACGTACACGTCCTTGGTCACCGGGTTCACCGCAACACCCGAGTAGTACCCAGACCCAAACGAGGACGGCGGCGAGAGCAACTTACCCGAAGGACCGAACTTGACCACCGGCGCCGGGGCAAACGCTTCCCCAAAGAGACCCGACACGAACAGGTCTCCAGAGCCTTCCACAGCGACACCAACCGCGTGCGCCTCGTTCGCGCTGAACGATTCGTAGAGGATCAGCTTGGGAGGTTCGGCCTGGGCGGCGGCGGCGGAGAGCGTGAGCAGAGCGCAGAGAGCGATCAGGGGGGTGGCGATCAACTTGCGCAGAGGCGCACTACTCCCGTTGCCCGTGAGCAGACCACGGAGCGTCGCGAAGCGCCCGATCTTCGGCGTGACGGCGGGCTTCGCGGTGTGCTCTGTGGGTTTCACCTTGTTCTCCTTGGTTGGTGTTGTGAAGTCGTTGCCGGCAGCGGCAAGCAGGTCCCTCCGCCCGCCACACGGGAGGCAACTGGCGGGGCTCTCGAGGTGGACGAGCACGGTCGTGGCATCACGCGGCCCGCCGCTGGTCGCAGCAATCATCGAAACATCCCCTCCCTGGAGGAATCCATACGAAACCCACCCCTACCGGGCAACACCTGCGCCTTTTTGAAAAAAGGTCGTTGACAGGCGTGACCAGACCCGAGCCAGACCCTATGTTTGCTTTTTACACTCCCCACTGCCGCTTTTCGACGGCAGGATAAGACCACTATACGCAGAGTGCGGGCAAGTTGTCAAGTCCCCTTCGTCGCCGCACCCAATCGCCCAGCCAGCGCCTGCTCGAAGGACGCGCACCCGTACACGCGGGCCGGGCCTCCACAGCACGTGACCCATCCGGACCCGCCCGCTCGGCGGGCGGGGTCCTCATCCCCACCCCTTCACCTGCCGATATCCGATCCAGCCGGGGGCCGCGCCATGCTTTGTGGCCCACCCACCCGAACGACGCCCATCCACCACTTTCTTTCGACGCCAGCCCAAGGAGGCCACGCAATGCAGCTGCCCGAGCCGATTCCAACCACGATCCGCGACGAGAGCTTCGCGGACGTCACCTACCACATCCGCGGGGAGCTCGTGCCCGAGCTGCAGGTCGTGCTCGGGCCGGGCTCGGTGATGTTCGAGCACCACGTGCTGCTGTGGAAGGAAACGCGCGTGGAGATCGAGCTGAAGAAGCTGCCCGGCGGGGTCAAACGGAAGATCGCGGGGCTCGACTACTTCGTCACGCGCACGTTCGGCGCCGGGCACATCGCCTTCTCGCGCGACGCGCCCGGGCAGTGCATCCCGATGCACCTGAAGCTCGGCGAAGGGCTCGACGTGCGCGAGCACCAGTTCATCGCCGCCACCGACAACCTCGACTACTCCTTCGAACGGGTCAAGGGCGTCCAGAACATGCTGCTCGGCGGGTCGGGCTTCTTCATCGACAAGTTCCGCGCCACCACCGGCGACGCGATCGTGTGGCTGCACGGCAACGGCAACGTGTTCCTCGTCGAGCTCGGCGCCGGCGAGCAGCTCGACGTGGAGGCCGGCGCCTGGCTGTACAAGGACCCCACGGTCACGCTGGAGTCGGTCACGATGGGGCTCAAGACCGGGCTGATGGGCGGCGGCGGCAAGCTCACCTGGAACCGCTTCACCGGCCCCGGGCGCCTGGCCATCCAGACGATGTTCATCGCGCCGGTGGAGGGCGCGGAGACGAGCAACGCGCAGGCGGCCACCGCCGGCGGGCTCGCCGGCGCACTGATCGGGGGGCTCACGCGGGGGTAGGTACGCTCACCACGAAGGGTCTCCAGCGGGCGTCGCATGCTCCCACGACGCCCGCTTTCGTCTCGTGCAATACAGCGCTATACTCGACTTGCGATGAGTTCGCCGGCGTCCAAGCAGAGCGTGGCCTTCCGTTTCAGCCCGATCACGGTGAAGCGCCTCAAGCGCCGCGCACGGGAGACCGGGGCCGCTCAAACCACGCTGGTGGAGCGCTACATCGAGGAGGGATTGCGCCGGGATGCCCATCCGCTCATCTCCTTCCGCGACGGCGAGGCCGGCAGGCGGCCGGTGCTGCTCGGCGCGCGCTTGGGGGTGGCGGAGATTGTGGAGACGATCCGCCAGAACGACAACTCCGTGCAGGAGGCCGCCGACTACCTGGAGATCCCGGTCGAGCACGTCGAGGCAGCGCTGCGCTACTACGCGGAGTACAAGCGCGAGGTGGACGCTTGGGCGAAGCGCGCCGCGGAGGTCGCGCAGCGTGAGCGCGAGCTGTGGCGGCGCCGCCAGCAGGCGCTTGCGTGAGGCTGCTGCTCGACGAGATGATCTCGCCGAGGATCGCGCGCGAGCTGCGTGAGCGCGGGCACGACGTGCAGGCCGTCAAGCGCGACCGACTCGAGCTCAGCGGGCGCTCCGATCGCGAGCTGATCCGGCTGATGGCGGATGAGGAGCGGGCGATCGTCACCAACGACGTGGCCGACTACCAGCCGCTCCACGACAGGCTGCTCGCGGATGGCGAGCAGCATGCGGGCATGATCTTCACCCCCGACGTCACCATGCCGCGCAACAAGGCGGCGATTCCGTTGTGGGTGCAACGGCTCGAGCAACTGCTGAGCTCACAGGGCGAGAAGTACATACTGCGCAACCGAGTCCTGCATTTGCTTTGAGATCGTCCGCGTGAGCGGGCGAGGATCGCGGCGAGCCGGGGCAGGTTTCCATGTCCGCCATCGTGGTGGCAGGGCCACTCACTGGTAGGCCGCCACCACCGCCACGATCGCGTAGATCGCCGCCAGCGCCCAGCCCTCGAAGGCGGCCGCCTCGCCGTCGGCCGTGACCTGCCACACGGCGATCGTCATCAGACCGAGCGCGCCGATGTAGATCGGCTGCAGCGCGAACGTCAGCTGGGTGGGGAGCGCCAGGGAGATCAGCACCAGCGCCGGGAACAGGAACGCGGCGATCTGCGCAACCGAGCTCTTGACGACGGCGATCGCGAGGTCGGCCTTGCCGCGCGCGGCCAGCGTGATGCCCGCGAAGTGCTCCACGGCGTTGCCGGCGATCGCCACGATCACGAGGCCGGCGAACGCCGTGGAGATGTGCAGGATCTCGATCGCAGGGCGCAGCGCGCTGACGAACCACTCCGAGACGAAGCCCGCGCCGATGCCCGCCGCCACGAGCAGCACGAGCGCCGCGCGCAGTGAGATCCGCGCGGGCTCCCCCGGCGGCAGCTGCGGCGCGCGGCTCCCCGTGGCGGTGGCTTTGGGCCGCAGGTAGGGCACCAGCCACGTCGCGTACACCCCCAGCAGGCAGCAGGCGCCGACGACCGAGATCGTGTCCACGTGCGCGCCGGCGGCGCTGCCCGAGCTGAGCGCGAGCCCGATCAGCACGATCAGGAAGACCGTCACCAGCAGCAGCGTCGTCGCGTCGTTGGGCAGGCGCGAGGAGAAGCGCATGATCCCGTCCGGCGCCTGCCGCGCACCCGCCACGATCGTCAACCCCAGCACCAGCAGCGCGCTGGCCAGCAGCGAGCCGACGAGCGCGGTCTGCGCCACCACCAGGTCACCCGCTTTCAGCGCGAAGATCACGACCAGCAGCTCGGGCAGGTTGCCGAGCGTCGCCTGCAGCACCCCAGTCGCCGCCGCGCCGATGTGCTCGCCCAGCTGCTCGGTTCCCAGCGCGACCGCCCACGCCAGGCCCGCCAGCGCCACCGTGGCCAGCGCGAAGCGGGGCACCGCCGCCCACGCGCCGTAGTTGGCCGCGCCCGCCAGCGCCACCGTCACGGCCACCGCCGCCAGCAGCAGGCGCTCCACGTTGCTCAAGCCGGCCATGATTACACCGGCGTCCAGATCCGGTCGATCGGGAGCACGTGCAGGCGCTCCTCGAAACGGTAAGCGCGCTCGCCGGTGTAGAGCGCAACGCCCGCGAGAAACCGTTCCCCAAGCGCGTCCCGCAACTTGCGCAGGTGGCGCATGTCCGCGTCGGGCACCCGCCCGGCGGCCTTCACCTCGAAGGCGAACACGCCGCCGTCGGCGCGTTCCAGCACGAGGTCGATCTCATCGCCGTCGTAGGTGCGCCAATGCCCTTGGGTGGCGATCTCGTCCTCCAGCCACGAGGCCTGTCTCAGCAGCTCGCCGACCACGAACGTCTCGAGCAGGTGGCCGAACTGCGTCAGGGAGGTGGCATCGCGGCGCGCGAGTCGCTCCGGGGCGAGACCCAGCAGCCGCGCCGCCACGCCCGAGTCCACCATGTGAACCTTGGGTGCGCCGGCGGCGCGCCGTCGCAGCGTGCTGCCCCATGCGGGCAGGCGCCTGATCAGGAACACCGCCTCCAACAGCTTCACGTAGTCGGCCGCCGTGGCCCGATCCAGGCCCGCCTCGCTCGCCGCACTCGTGACGTTCAGGATCTGCGCGGTCTGTGCCGCCAGGCGGCGCAGCAGCGCCGGCAGCTGCGCGCGCTGGCGCAACCGCGAGAGTTCGCCCACGTCGCGTTCGAGCACCAGCTCCACGTAGTCGTCATACCAGCGGTTGCGCCCCTGCCGGGTGGCCCTTGCCAGCGGGATCGGCATCCCCCCCGCGGTGGCGCGCGCGATGTACTGCTCCCTGGTGGTGCGCGACACCGCCCCTCGCGGGAGCGCGCCCTCGGGGTCCGCCAGTAGCGCCTCCAGAAGGTTCTCGCGCACCCCCCCAATCTCCCCCTGGGTGAGCGGCCACACCGACAGCAGGTGCAGGCGGCCCGTGAGCGACCGCGCCGCGGTGGGCAGCGCCTCGTAGCTGGTGGAGCCGGTGATCACGAAACGCCCCGGTCGCAGCTCCCGGTTCAACTGCGCCTTGATCGCTTCCAGCACCACCGGCTCGTGCTGGTACTCGTCGATGCACACCGGCGCCGGGCCATCCACGAACGCCCCGGGGTCGGCCTGCGCCGCGGTGCGCACGGTGGGATCGTCGAGATCCACCACCTCCACCCCATGCGCACGGGCAAGCTCGCCCAGCAGCGTCGACTTGCCCACCGCCCGCGGGCCCTGCAGCGCTAGCACCGGCTCATCGCGGAGGCGTTTGAGGGCGAGCCTGAGAAGGCGGCGCGTGAGGAGCCCTGAGATCGGGGAAACATCAATGCTCATACTGAAACGGTAGCACGAGTCATCGATTTCGAGGGGCTTTAACCAACTATTTCGAGGGCCTTGAACCAACTATTTCGAGGGGCTTTATTCCCCGATTTCGAGGGTCCTCGGTCGACCGTTTCGAGGGCTGCGCAATGCCCACGGGCGGCCACACTTCAGTTCGCGTACGCTCCCCCGATGCGCCTCGCCACCTTCAAGCCCCCGGGAAGCAACGCCCCGCGGGCGGGGACTGTGGCGGACGGGCGCGTGAGCGCGTTCGCCGACGAGCGCCTCACCGTGCTGGACGTGCTGGGCAGCCCCGCGCTCGCCCAGAGCGCCGCCGCCGCCGGCGGAGCCGACGGGCCGGGGCCCACCTGGCCGCTGGAGGAAGTGACGCTGCTTGCGCCCGTACCCGCCCCGCGGGCGATCTTCGGGATCGGGCTCAACTACGCCGACCACGTCGCCGAGACCGGCGGCGAGCGGCCCGCGCAGCCGCTGGTGTTCATGAAGCTGCCGGCCTCCGCCGCCCCGCCGAACGCGCCGGTGCGCTGCCCCGCCGTGGTGCGCCGCCTCGACTACGAGGGTGAGCTCGCCGTGGTGATGGGCGCCGGCGGGCGCGTCGCCGGCTACGCGGTCGCCGACGACGTCTCCGCGCGTGACCTGCAGGGCCGCGAGCCGCAGTGGACGCGCGCGAAGGGCGCCGACGGCTTCTGCCCCTACGGCCCCTGGATCACCACCGTCGAGGAGATCCCCGACCCGCACGCGCTGCGCCTGCGCACCTGGGTCAACGGCGCGCTGCGCCAGGACTCCAACACCTCCAACCTGATCTTCACGGTCCCCGAGCTGGTGGCCTTCATCGCCGAGACGTGCACGCTGTTCCCGGGGATCTGATCCTCACGGGCACGCCCTCGGGCGTGGGGCTGGGGCAGAATCCGCCGGTCTTCCTGTCAGCGGGGGATGTGGTGCGGATCGAGATCGAGGGGCTGGGGGCGATTGAGCACGGGGTGAAGTGAGCCCTCAGTGGCTCTCGAGCACCCGGTCGATCAGCCCGTACTCGAGCGCCTGCGCGGAGGTGAAGAAGCGGTCGCGCTCCATGTCGCGGCGGACCTCCTCTTGGGCGCGGCCGGTGCACTCGGCGTAGATCTCGTCGATGCGCTCGCGGACCTTGAGGATCTCGCGGGCGTGGATCTCGATGTCGGTGGACTGCCCTTCGAAGCCGGCGGAGGGCTGATGGATGAGGATGCGGGAGTTCGGCAGGCAGGCCCGCTTGCCTTTGGTGCCGCCGGCCAGCAGCAGCGAGCCCATCGACATCGCCACCCCGACGCACATCGTGGCGATGTCGGGCTTGACGAAGTTCATCGTGTCGTAGATCGCGAGGCCCGAGTAGATCGAGCCGCCCGGGGTGTTGATGTAGATCGAGATGTCCTTGTCGGGGTCGTCGGCCTCGAGGTGCAGCAGCTGCGCCACCACGAGGTTGGCGACCTGGTCTTCGATCGGCGTGCCGAGGAAGATGATCCGCTCGTTGAGCAGCCGCGAGTAGATGTCGAATTCGCGGTCCCCGCGCGCGGTGCGCTCGACGACCATCGGCACCAGTTGCATGTCCATGGGGGCCACCCTATCGATTAACGGTGGTCATCCCCTGCGCGTCGTAGCGATCGCCGGCGGCCGGCGGGACCGACGCGGCGATCCGCTCGGACTCCTCGGGGCTCAGCCGCACCGCGGCGGCACCGACGTTGTCTTCCAGGTAGGAGCGCCGCTTGGTGCCCGGGATCGGAACGACGTGCTCACCGCGGGACAGCACCCACGCGAGTGCGAGCTGCGCGGGGGTACACCCCTTCTCGGCAGCCAGCTCGCGGACGCGCTCGGCGAGCACGAGGTTGCGCTGAAAGTTCTCATCGCTGAAGCGGGGGCCGTAGCGGCGAAAGTCGCCCTCCTCGATCTCCTCGCGCGAGGAGAAGCGCCCGGCGAGGAAGCCGCGGCCGAGCGGCGAGTAGGCGACCAGCGCGATTCCGAGCTCGTCGAGCACAGGCAGGATCTCCTGCTCCACCTCGCGCGTCCACAGCGAGTACTCGCTCTGCACGGCGGCGATCGGGTGCACCGCGTGCGCGCGGCGGATCGTGGCGGCGCTCGCCTCGGAGAGACCGAGGTGGCGGACCTTGCCCTCCCGCACGAGCTCCGCCATCGCGCCGACGGTGTCCTCGATCGGGGTGTTGGCGTCGACGCGGTGTTGGTAGTAGAGGTCGATGTGCTCGACGCCCAAACGCCGCAGCGAACCCTCGCACGCTTCGCGCACGTACGCGGGGCTGCCGTCGATCGAGCGCCGCGGACCCCCGTCGGCGTGGAGGTCCAGCTTGATCCCGAACTTGGTCGCCAGGAACACCTCGTCCCGCCGGCCGGCGATCGCGCGGCCAACCAATTCCTCGTTGGTGTGCGGACCGTACATGTCGGAGGTGTCGAGGAAGTCGCACCCCAGCTCGAGCGCCCGGTGGATCGTCGCCGTGGACTCATCCGCGTCGGTCGCCCCGTAGAACGCCGACATCCCCATGCACCCCAACCCGATCTCCGAAACCTCGGGGCCGCCGGGCCCCAGCGTGCGCCTGTTCATGTGCGATTCCTCCTTGCCGACATAATCTCCGAGAGGGTGGCGCAGCCGGCCATAAAGCCGGCGAGCCGGGCCCCTCGCTGTCCAATCAAATGTTTCCCCTGAACCTACCGAACCTCCTCACCGTGCTGCGGATCATGCTGGTCCCTGTACTGGTGGTCGCCCTGCTCGGCAACACCGCCTCCGGCGACGTGCTGGCGGCCGTCGTGTTCGCGCTGGCCTCGCTGACGGATTTCGCCGACGGCTATCTCGCGCGCACACGCGGGTCGATCACCACCTTCGGCAAGCTGATGGACCCGCTCGCCGACAAGCTGCTGATCGTCGCCGCGCTGCTCTCGCTGGTCTCGCTCGGGCGGCTGGCGGCGTGGGTGGCGATGGTGATCATCACCCGCGAGCTGGCCGTCACGGTGCTGCGTCTCGGCGCCACCCAGTCGGGCGTGGTGATGGCCGCCAGCATGTTCGGCAAGGTCAAGACGTGCATGCAGATCGCGGCGATCCTCGCCGTGATCGCGGTGCAGGGCAAACCGCTGTGGGTGGCGCTGCTGCTGTATGCGGCTGTGCTCGTGACGGTGCTCTCGGGCCTCGACTTCTTCTTCGGCCTGCGCCGGCGGATGCAGGCTCAGACACACCAATCAAGCTGAGCCATCGTTCAGCCACTCCTCGAGTGTGGTCTGATGCGAGGCGGGCAGGCCCGAGTCGATCTCGCCGCGCAGCTCCGCGAGTAGGCCGTGGCGTTCGGCGACGACGTTGTGCACGTGGATCGTCTCGAGGTTCTCCTGGCGCGCGGAGATGAAGCTCGCGCCGTCCAGCGCGGGGAAGGCGGCGACGACGCCGGCGACCATCTCACGCACGCAGTCCTCGACGAAGCGTGGACGGCGGTGGGCCTTCTCGACGACCGCGACCTCGTCGGAGCGCTTCATCAGCTCGTAGATCTCCGAGGACATCGAGCCCTCCACGATCTCGAGCAGCGCCTTCGCGTCGATCTCCGCGTCGCAGCCCTCCAGGCAGCCGATGTGCAGCGTGCCGAGGCCGCGCTGGTTGTGCGTGGCGACCGGCACCGCGGCGAGGATGCGCTCGATCTGCTCGTCGGAGAAGCCCTCCTGCTCGGAGAGGCGCTCGCGCGCCCGTGCCGCGACGAGCTCCTGCGCGCAAGGGCAGGCGGTGATCCCCGTGGCGGAGACCCCCACCATGTGGCGCGTGCCGCCCTCCGCCAGCGCCACGGCGCGGCCGTGGAGCGTGTAGATCTCCTGCGTCAAAACGCCGGATACGGGAGCCGGCTTGTGCTCGGGGTAGCGCGCCTGCACCGTCACCTCGGCGCGCTCCGCCCCCTGGCGGCTCGCGCACGAGCTCGGCGATGTCGCGCGCCAGCGTCTCCGCGCGAAACGGCGACTCGGTCAGCACCACCTCCCCGATCGCATCGTTGACGACCTCCTCGAAGCGCGACATGTGCGCGCCCTTCTGGTCGCGGCTCAAGTCGACGAAGCACTCCAGGCGTGCGAAGAACAGCTCGTCGCGGATGCGCACCACCTTCTCCACGCCGGTCACTCCCACGCGCGAGAGGCCGACGCGCACGGAGGGCGCGCGGGCCTGCACGTCCTCCGGCGCCCGCGGGTCAAGCGAGGGGTTCACATGCATCGTGGTCGGCACCGCCCGCCAAGCGTAGTACACGCAATCCCACCCGAGCCGAAGAACGCCAACGGCCCACGTCCCGAGAACCCCATCGCTGGAGGCTGCGCACGGGGGCCTTGATATCTGGTATCACTCCGCAGGTCATTTGGGGCAAGGCCGCAACGTCAAGGGTGGTTGCGGGTTTGGACATGCAGAGCAGAGCATCAGCGAGAAGAGGAAGAGCAGGCTGGAGAGGAGCAGCAAGCCTGTGACAGTCACCGAAGAGACGCGTAGGAGGCGCGCGGGAGCAGGCTGGTAGGGGAGGCGCGGCGGGTGCGGCTCGCCGCGATGGGCGCAGTATGGATCCTGGGGGTCCACAGAGGTGAGCGAGACAGCGTTTGACTTCGCAGGGTTGGAAGGCAGGGGGGTCGGTCGCACTCCGGTGGAGTCGACCACGGCGGAAGTCGCGGTGGTCGAAATCGAGGAGTTGCAGACGCTGATCGCCGACGGGCAGGAACGGGGGTATGAGGGCCCAGAAGCAGAAGGGCACGTGGACCTGGACCAGGTCGTCGAGCTGCGCGGGCGGGCGGGCTTCGACAATCTCGAGCTGCGCCCCGCCGAGCTCGAGGGCGCGGAGTCGAGCCTCGACTCGGTGCGCCTGTACTTGCGCTCGATCGGACGCGTGCCACTGCTGAGCGCCCCGGAAGAGGTGTGCCTCGCCAAGCGCATCGAGCGCGGCGACGTGGCGGCCAAGCAGCAGATGGTCGAGGCCAACCTGCGCCTCGTGGTGTCGATCGCCAAGGGCTACATGGGCCGCGGCCTCACCTTCCTGGACCTGATCCAGGAGGGCTCGCTGGGGCTGATCAGAGCGGTGGAGAAGTTCGACTACCGTCGCGGCTACAAGTTCTCGACATACGCCACCTGGTGGATTCGCCAGGCCGTGACGCGCGCGATCGCCGACAAGGGCCGCACGATCCGGATCCCGGTGCACATGGCGGAAAAGCTCAACAAGGTGATGCACGCCGAGCGCGTCCTGATCCAGCGGCTGGGGCGCGACCCCAGCGCCGCGGAGCTCGCCGCCGAGCTCGACTACCCGATCGCGGAGGTGCGCGAGATCCTGCGCATCGAGCAGCAGCCGATTTCGCTGGAGAAGCCGGTCGGCGAGGAGGACGACTCCGCGCTGGCCGACTTCATCGAGGACATCGCCGCCGAATCGCCGTTCGAGACCGCTTCGGAGTCGCTGCGCCGCGAGACCATCGTGCGCGTGCTGGCGGTGCTGCCCCGCCGCGAGCGGGAGGTGCTGGAGATGCGCTACGGCATCACCGGTGGGCGCTCCCGCACGCTGGAGGAAGTCGGCCGCGCCTTCAACATCACGCGCGAGCGCGTTCGCCAGATCGAGAACCGCACGCTCAAGAAGCTGCAGACGCTGCCCGAGGCGCAGCTGCTGCGCGAGGCCTCCTGAGGGCGTAGCGCCCTCCGCGACGGGCCCTCTAAACTGTGCGCGCGTCCCCGGTGGGGTGTCCGAGTGGTTAAAGGAGATCGGCTGTAAACCGATTGGCTCTGCCTACGCAGGTTCGAATCCTGCCCCCACCATGTCGTAGCGCCATAGGACAGGGATGTTCAGGGGCGGACGGTCGGGCCAGAGCCCGAGAACATTGGGCTCTTTGACGGGCGTTCCGGCCGTCTCAGAGGGTTGCGCTGCACGAACCCGGTTTCGATCAGGAGCATTTCGGGAGCACGGCCGGGCTGAGATCGGGAGCATTTCGGGAGCAGACACCGTTGAGCCCCGAGAACGCTTGAGGCCGCTGTGCCGCCTGGAGTCCAGGTACGCTGGCACGCATGGGCGAGTTGCATCACATGCCCCCAAGGGGTCAGTACTTCGCCCATGAGGTGGCCCAGTTGGCGGGAGTCTCGGGCGGGACCATCGGCCAGTGGGCACGCAACGGCTATATTCGGGCCTCGCAGTCGGAGTCTGGCGAGTATCCACGCATCTACAGCTACCAGGATGTGGCCGAGGCGATCATCGTCCATGAACTTCTGGACAGAGGAGTGCCGCTGCGCGTGCTGTGGCCCGTCATCGAGGCTCTGCGTGAGCAGTGGGGAGCTTGGCCCTTGCAGCACGCCAGCCTGGAGACGGTATCGGCACCCGACATCACTTTGGCATCGCTGCTCGTCGGCGAAGGTGCGCTACGGGCGGAGCTTGGAGCACACGGCTGGCAACTCGTGGAGCACACGACGCTCAACCTTGAGCGCGTTGCCGCCGAGCTTCATCGCGGAGGCTGGGCTACACGGGAAATGCCCGACCTGCGGCACATAGAAGTTGACCCCGACCTCTTGAGCGGCCGCCCCTCCATCCGAGGAAGGCGAGTGCCCGTCTCGCTGGTCGCCGAGCTAGCCGATACCACCGACGGCGACGAGATCCTGCGCGAGGATTACGACCTATCTGCCGACGAGATCCACGATGCGGTTCGCTGGTGGCGTCACACGGCCACATATGATCGGGTAGCCGCATAGTGACGTGAGCGGAGATCGGCTTCTCGTCATCGACGCGGATCTCCCCAAGCGTCTTGCCGCCGAGCTAAATACACGATGTCGCAGCGCCATCCACGTCGCAACGCTGGGCTTGGCACAAGATGTCAAGGACCCCGAACTGCTGCGGGGTCTCGTTGCTCATTACGAAGGACAGCAGGCCTGGATACTCATCACGGGCGATGACCGGATGCCCGCTCAACACGGCGCGGTCATCCAGGAGACCGCAGCTACCATCGCCACGGTTCATCCGGCACGGCCGCAAGGAATTACCGAGGACGGGTGGTACCGCGACGTTGTTCACAGATGGGCTCATGCGATGCAGCAACAGGCTCCCCAATCCGTCCGGCGCTACTCCTTCGCTTCCTCCCAGCTATGGATACCTCGCCGCTCGCACACCCGCCAGATCGCAGCGCACGGCTGGACCCCCTGGACCCCATCCCAGAAGCGATCACCGACACCATCGACACCGACATCCGAGAGCAGCACCACCGGGACGCCTCAAAAAGAGCGGCTTCCAGGAGTTGATTGGCGAGGGACGGATCGGCCCTCGTGAACCGGCGCCTGTAAAGACCCGAACCTCTCTTTACAGGACCGGGCTTCGTTGTGACCATGCTGCCTGCGCCGACTAAGGGATGGGCCAGCACACCTGGGTGACGGCCAAGCAGCTACGCCACCAAGACGGCGGGCGACTCGTGACCGAACTCTACGGCCATCCCAGCCGCCAGGTCGCTCTGGAGGAGATCCGCAGAGGCTTCGAGCAGAAGAACATCCAGGCCGCCGCAGCCTGATCTCGGGAGCAAATCGGGAGCATCGGGCCAAGAAGACCTGTGTCGGAGCCAAAGCGATCCTGCCCCACCATGATCTTCCCTTCGTCCGGGGAGTCTTTTCGCGGCAACTTAGACGACTGTCTGAAGGGTATGGGCGCCGCGGGCCGAAGAATGCGGCATGCCCGAGGAGCAGGTCGATCCGCTGGAGCGGGACGGCGCGCAATGCCTGGTCGTGCTGCAGCTGCTGCGCGACGATCACGCACCCCACTGGACGCGTGGGGATCTCGAGCGCGAGCTGTATGACGTCGACCCGGAGGCGATCGGTGTCGCCCTCGAACGGCTGCGCGACCGGGGCGTCGTACATGTGGAGGGCGAGCGGGTGTGGGCATCAGCGTGCGCCCGGCACCTGGACGCGCTCGGCTTCATCTGCATCTGAGACCCCCTAAAAGTCAAGCGCCCTTTCGCGCGCTGCCAGGTAAAGGGTCGGCATAGCTACAGTCGATACAGACAAGTCAGGGCTTGTCGATAAGCTTGGCAAAACGTTTATGACCCAGGCTGGCAGGTAGGAGGTCCCGCAATGCCGACCAAATGTAGACAAAGATCTGTAGAACTCTCGTCTGCGACACGCGACAGTTAGCTGGTGTCCGTGGAACAGATACGCAGCCAGTTCGCCAAGAACCTGCGCGCGCACCGGGAGCGCTCGGGGCTTTCGCAGGAGGCGCTCGCCGAAGCGTGCAGCCTGCACCGCACCGAGATCAGCCTCCTGGAGCGGTGCAAGCGCTCGCCGCGCCTGGAGACGCTCGTGATCCTCGCCAGGGGTCTCGGGCTCGCCTCGCCCGCCGAGCTGCTCGACGGCATCCGCTGAGGCTCAGAGGCCGGTTTGGGCAGCGATCTTGCCCGCCTTGACGGCCTTGGCGAGAGCCTTGTAGTCGCGATCGTTCTGCACGGCGTAGGCGGCGGAGAACTCGACGATCGCGCGGTCGAAGCTGGGCCCGCGGCCAAGGTAGGCCGCGATCGCGATGCGGTCGCCGCTGCGCGCGTGCGCACGCGCGAGCGTCCAGCCGCACAGCCGCCCGTAGGCGGACAGGCCCGAGGGGACCATCTGCTCGATTTCGGCCGAGCCCTTCCAGTCCTTCAGCTGGCGTCCGTAGAAGTCGCGCTCCTGGCCGTCGATCCCTGACTCGACGTGCAGCCAGCCGAGGAAGATGTCGCTCGAGGCCTGCATCAGCCGCTGGCCGGTGACGACCCGCTCGCCGTGGTTGTCGAACTCGCTGGGGCCGAGGAACTCCTCGAGTACCGACGCCTCGGCCTCCTTCATCTGCAGGAACAACGGGTCCTGGCCGTCGCGGCCGAGCATCAGCGCGATCCAGGCGCGCGTGCCGACGCTGCCGACGCCGACGACTTTGCGTGCGAAGTCGGTGAGCTGGAACTCCTCGAGCAGCACGCGCCGGTCGTGCTCCAGCGTGGCGCGGTAGGAGCGCACCAGTTCGTGCAGGCCATCGAACATTTCGTCGCGTTCGGAACCATTGACGAGATCGTCGATCGGGACGATCAGCGGCGGTTCGGCGACGATCCGCACCTCGCCATCCACGACGTGCGTCAGTTTGGAGAAGGCCGACATGCTGTCCTTGGTGTGGGCCTTGGCGAGCGCCTTCTCGGTGCGCTTGTATTGCTTCGGCCTGAGCTGCGACCCCAGCTCCTTGAGCGTGTTCTCGATGTCCAGGCGGGCATACCACACGTCGAGGTTCTTCATCGCCGCAAAGCTCGTCATCGCGATGCGATACTCCTCGACGGTGTCCAGCACGATCTGCTCCTGATCCTTGACCGGGAAGCCGTTGAAGCGCGCGGCGATCAGCATGCTGGCGGCGAGGCGCTTGACGTCCCACTCCCACGGGCCGGGCAGCGTCTCGTCGAAGTCGTTGACGTCGAACATCAGCCGCCGCTCGGGTGAGGCGAACACACCGAAGTTCGACAGGTGCGCGTCACCGCAGCACTGCACCATCAGCCCCGAGCGCGGCGTCGCCGCCAGGTCGCTGGCCATGATCAGCGCCGCCCCCCGGTAGAACGTGAACGGCGACACCAGCATGCGGCCGTAACGGATCGGCACGAGCTCCGGGACCCTCGTCTGCGCCTGGCGCTGCAGCAGCTCGATCGGGTCGCGGTGAGCCGCGGGCTCAAACACCGCGTGGCTGGAGCGCGGCACCTCCGAGCGCGCCGCCTTGCCGCGCGCCGCGCGCTCGGCCACCGTCAGGTGCGCCACCGCCTGCCGCCTGCTCGGCAGACGAGAACTCGACTTGGCGTCGCTCGGATTCGTGCTCGTGGTCTTGGACACGGTTGGCACGACCGCCTCGATTCTCTCGGCTCTATCGCCAGACGCGTGGGCATGAGCAGAGGAGAAACCGACGCGTCGTCTGTGCTCTCACTATACGCCGGGCAAGCCTTCGGCCGAGCGCCATTCCTGCGCGGGCGCATCGAGCGCTGCCTGAAGAAGCGCGGCCTCAAGGGCGCTATCGTCGCGGTCGACTTCTACCAGCGCACGTCGGTGGTCGACGTCGCAAAGGAACTGAACAGCCGTGACCGTTGAACCCGCCCCCCGTTACTCACAGCTGCAGTCCGGGGAGTCTGCGGAGCGAGGTCGAGCCGGCCGCCGGAACGCACCCCGATCGGCGCATGGCGACTGGGCCCCGGCGCCCGACCGGCCCGATCCCGTCGCGGTGCTGGCGGCCCAGGCGGCCTCGCGCGTACAGGAGCTCGTGCCGATCCGCTACGGGCGGATGCTCGTCTCACCGTTTACGTTCTACCGCGGCGCGGCGGCGGTGATGGCGGCGGATCTCGCGGCGACGCCGGACTCGGGGATCGCGGTGCAGGCATGCGGCGACGCCCATATCTCCAACTTCGGCGGGTTTGCGGCCCCCGATCGCCGTGTGGTGTTCAGCCCGAACGACTTCGACGAGACGCTCCCGGGCCCGTGGGAGTGGGACGTCAAGCGGATGGCCGCCAGCGCCGAGATCGCCGGCCGCGACGTGGGCCTGCCCGCGGACAGCCGTCGGTGGATCGTCGAGGACAGCGTGCGCGAGTACCGCGAGGCGATGCGCGACTTCGCCGACCGCAGCCATCTCGACGTGTGGTATGAGCGCCTGACAGCGAGCGAGCTCGTCGATCGCTTCGGCGGGAGGTTGAAGGGCAGGGGGCGGATCGAGTTCGCGCAGCCGTTCGCCCGGGCGCGTCGCAAGACCAGCCTGCGAGCAGTGAAGAAGCTGACCGAGCGCGCCGAGGGCAGGCTGCGCTTCAGTCACGTCCCGCCGCTGCTCGTCCCGATCCGCGAGCTGGTCGGCCCAGTGGACGCGCGCGAGCAGTCGGCGTTCGTGCAGGAGGTGTTGGATCGGTACGCCGAGAGCCTCGACGCCGATCGGGAGTACCTGTTTCGAACCCACCAGTTTGTCGACATGGCGCGCAAGGTCGTCGGCGTCGGCAGCGTCGGCACGCGCGCCTGGGTGTTTCTGCTCGTCGGCCGCGACGGCCAGGATCCGCTCATGCTGCAAGCCAAGGAGGCGCAGTCCTCGGTACTCGAGCCATACCTCGGCGCCAGCGAGTTCGCCAACCATGGCGAGCGGGTCGTGCGCGGTCAGCGTATCTCCCAGGCCGCGAGCGATATCTTCCTCGGCTGGCAGCGCAGCGTCGGGTTGGACGGCAACGAACACGACTTCTACGTCCGCCAGCTGTGGGACTGGAAGGCGTCCGCCGACCTCTCGACGCTGAGCGAGTCGGGTCTGCACGCCTACACGCGGGCGTGCGGGTGGTCGCTGGCCCGCGCGCACGCCCGCTCGGGCGACCGGCTCGCAATCGCCGCCTACCTGGGTGCCGGCTCGGCGTTCGACCGGGCGATCGCTCGCTTCGCCACGGCCTACGCAGATCAGAACGAGCGCGACCACCAACGACTCACGGAGGCCGTCGCCGCGGGCGAGGTAATCGCCGAGCTTGGCGTCTGAGCTCCTCGCTCGCGGTGCTCATACACTGAGCCAGCCCCCTACCAGCCCTGTCCCCACCTTCCGAGGAGCACCATGTCCACATCGCCCGCAGACTTCAACGCAAAGGTCATCGACGAGTTCCACGCCAACGAAGGACGTGTCGGCGGCATGTTCGAGAGCATGCCGCTGCTGTTGCTGCACCACACCGGCGCGAAGTCGGGCATGAGCCGCATCAACCCGCTCGCCTACCAGAGCGACGATGGGCGCTATGTCGTGTTCGCTTCGAAGGGGGGAGCGCCGGCGCATCCCGACTGGTACCACAATCTCAAGGCCCAGCCCCACGTCAAGGTCGAGGTTGGCACCGATACGTTCGATGTGGTTGCCAACGAGGCCCCCGACGAGGAGCGCGAACGCCTCTTCCGCACCCAGGCAGAACGGATACCGCAGTTCGCCGAATACGAGCAGAAGGCCGGACGCGTTATCCCGGTGATGGTGTTGACGCCCACCAAGAACAGCTGACGGTGTTGACGCCCACCGAGACCAGCTGAGCGCCGCCGTGGCATTGCGTATCCGACCTTGGTAGCAGCCCGGCTCGACCTGAGTCGGATACGCGCGCGGCAGAGATAGTCCTTCAGGGCGTTGTGGTCGAGCGTCGGACACCGTACGGTGAGGGGCGTGATCGGCGTGCGCACACGGGTGGCACTGGCCAAGGTGCCCGAGATCACCGCGATCTTCTGGGCGCTGAAGCTCCTGACCACCGGAATGGGCGAGTCGATGTCGGACTTCCTCGGCAGCAAGTCCGTGCCGCTCGCGGCGGTGATCGGCATCTTCGGGCTCTGGTTCGCACTGTGGCTGCAGCTGCGCCAGCGCGAATACAAGGCGCCGTACTATTGGTTTGCGGTGATGATGGTTGCGATCTTCGGCACGATGATGGCCGACGGCCTGCATGTCGCGACCTCGCTGCCATACCCGGCCACGTTCGCCATATACGGCCTGATCACGGCCGCCGTGTTCGTGCTCTGGTACAGGTCGGAGGGCACGCTCTCGATCCACACGATCACCACTCGCCGGCGCGAGGGCTTCTACTGGGCGACGGTGCTTGCGACGTTCGCGCTCGGCACCGCGGCGGGCGACATGACCGCGACCGCCTTCAAACTCGGCTACTTCCCGTCCGCGGTGCTGTTCATCGCGATCATTGCGATCCCCGCGGTCGGCTGGTGGCGCTTCAATCTCAACCCGATCTTCGCCTTCTGGTTTGCGTACATCGTGACCAGGCCGATCGGCGCGTCGTTCGCGGACTGGCTCGGCAAGCCGTCCGCGAAAACGGGCCTCGGCCTCGGCGACGGCACCGTCAGCGGCTTGGCGCTGATCGTGTTCGTCGCACTCGTGGGGTACATCACCGTCGCCAAGCCCGACGTGCAGGGCGAGCGACACCCAGCCCAGCTGCCTGAGCGGCTGTTGGTGCTCGACCCAGAGGTCGAGTAGGGTGGCTCGGCGCTCGCGGCGGCTGGCCCAGTTGAGCGCCAGCCATCCCCTCGCGATCGATCTCGCAATCTGTCTGACGGTTGCGGCGGTGAGCGTCGCGGGCTTGATCGCGCAGCACCGTCTGAATACGCTTGCTTTGGTCTTCTGCGCCGCGCTGTGCGCCCCTTTGCTGTTGCGTCGCGTGAGCCCGATGCTGTGCTTCGGGGTGGTCGCGGCCGTCGCGTTGACGCAGTGGCTGCTCGGCGCCCCACAGCTCGCCGACGCCGCGGTGCTGATCGCCCTGTATTGGGTCACCCTGAACGGCAGCCTGGTTGCCGCCGCACTTGCCACCGGAGTGGTCGAGGCGGGAGCCATCATGGCGGCCGTGCGCTGGTCGCCGTCTGAGCCGCTGAAGGTATGGGTGGGGCTCACCGGGCTGGCGACGGCTGCCGGCGCGCTCGGCATCTCGATTCGCCAGCACAGGGCGCTGCTGGTCTCGCTGCAGGAGCAGGCGGCGCGGCTGGAATTCGAGCGCGACCAGGAGGGCCGGCTCGGGCGCGGCCGCCGAGCGAGCCCGCATCGCGCGCGAGATGCACGACATCGTGGCCCACAATCTCAGCGTGATGATCGCTCTCGCCGATGGCGCCAGCTACGCGATGGACACATCGCCAGAGCGCGCGGCGGAGGCCACCCATCGCATCGCGGCAACCGGCCGGGAGGCGCTGGTCGAGATGCGCAGGCTGCTGGGTGTGCTGCGCGATCACTCCTCCGCGCAGCCGCTCGAGCCCCAGCCAAGCCTCGACCGGCTCGACGAGCTGCTCGCGCGCGTGCATGCCGCCGGCATCCCGGTGACGATCGACCTCGACGGAGATCCGCACAGGCTGGCCGACGGTGTGCAGCTGACCGTCTTCCGGGTGGCCCAGGAGGCTCTGACCAACACGCTCAAGCACGCCGCCCGGCCAACCCGCGCGCATCTGGCGCTGAGCTGCCGGCCGGGGCAGGTCGAGCTCGAGGTGACCGATACGAGGCGAGGGCCGCAGCTGGCGACAGTGCCGCGGTAGCCATCGGCGGGCGTGGGCTGCATGGCATGCGCGAGCGCGCCGCGAGCTACGGGGGCACACTCGAGGCCGGCCCCAGCCCCCGTGGCGGCTGGCGCGTGCACCTGCTGCTGAACCCCGACGCCCAGGCTGCTTCGCGATGACGACCAATGTGCTGCTGGCCGACGACCAGGAGCTGATGCGGATGGCATTTCGGATGGTGATTGACACCCAGGCCGACATCGAGATCGTCGGTGAGGCCGCCAACGGCCGCGAGGCGGTCGAGGCCACACGGAGGCTGGCGCCGGATGTCGTGTTGATGGACGTGCGCATGCCCGAGATGGACGGCGTGCAAGCCACCCGCATGATCGTCGAATCGCAGAGCAGCGCGCGGGTCATCATCCTCACCACATTCGACCTCGACGAGTACGTCTACGCGGCGTTGCGGGCCGGGGCGAGCGGCTTCCTGTTGAAGGACACCCCCCCGGCCGACCTGCTCTCCGGGATACGCGCCGTCGCCAGCGGGGATGCCGTCGTCGCGCCGAGGGTCACCCGCAGGCTGCTGTCAACCTACGCCCACCGCCTACCCGTCGCCGGACACCCGGATCAGGAGCAGCACGAGCGCCTGTCGCTGCTGACCGCGCGCGAGCACGAGGTGCTGATCCAGGTCGCGAGCAGCCTCTCGAACGCCGAGATCGCCGAGCGCCTCGTGCTCTCTGAGGCAACCGTCAAGTCCCACGTCGGACGCATCCTCGCAAAGCTGGAGTTGCGCGACCGCGTGCAGATCGTCGTCTTCGCCTACGAGACAGGCCTCATCACACCCTCGCCAAGCGCCAGTAAGGTCGGTGGCGGCACATGAGCACCGAGAGCATTGGAGCGGGCCACCGACCCGCGGTCGACTGGCGGCGCGCCGAGTTCGTCCTGACGCTGCTCGCGTTCCTCGGCTTCCTCACGGTGCCGATCCGCATCACCACGATCTACGGTGGTTTGCCCGCGCATCCGCTGTTCGTACATGTGCCCGTGGTTCTGATCCCGTCCACGATCGTGGCGGCAATCGTGTTCGTGATCAAGCCTCCGTGGCTGTCGCGTTACGGGATCGCGCTGGCCGTCGTGTCGATCGTCGCGATGAGCTCGATCTTCCTCACGATGCAGGCAGGCGCAGCTCTGCGCGCCGAGCTGAACCTGCAAGGGCCGGCCGCCAAGCTGATCTCCGAACACTCGCACGCCGCGCACATTCTCGCCTACATCTATGTGCTGTTCACCGCGACGCTGATCGTCACCTTCGCCGCGCAGCGGATCTCCGGCGGGATGCCAACCGGCCTTGGCATCGTGGATCGCCTGCTCTCCCCCAGGCCAACCCTCACGGCGCTGCGCGTCGTGCTGGTGTTGCTGTCAATCGGCGCCGGCTACATGGTCTTCAGGACCGGCGATCTCGGCGCGAAAGCGGTGTGGGAGGGGCGGCTTCAGGCCGCCCACCACGGCTTCCCCGGAGGCCCGGGGGGCCTACCAGGGCTGTACCCGCCGCCAGGTGGCGGCGGCGGGCCCTAGCCACGGCGCGGCCCCCGGCGAACAGCCGGGTTCCGCCGGCTGGGCGGTGGCCTACGGCGTGCGCGGGGTGGGCGAACCCGATGTGCCCGCCGCACGCGTCTGCTCATCCTGGAACGGCGGATAGGTCTCGGTGAGCAGGGCGACGTAGGTATCCGATCGCGCGATGTAGGAGTTGGCGAGCACCATCAGGTCGAACAGGCCGCGCGGCATCTTGCCCGTGATCACGATCACAAACCAAGCCGCAACCGCGCCGACCTCGAGCATCAGGTTCATGACGTAGCGCAGGATTATGATCGGGATCGCGAGGATGATGCGGAACAGCGTCTTCAGGCGGCTGTAGCCGTCGAGCGGCCCCGCGAACCGCATCCGCACCGGGTAGGCGGGGTCGTCGGAGCCGCCGAAGGATGGGTAGGGATCGCACAGCAGCGCGGTGTAGGCGGTTACGCGCGCAAGGAAGCGCGTGAAGCCCGCGACGAAGTCGTAGAGACCGCGTGGGTAGGCGCCGGTGATGACGATTACAAACCACGCGATCACGATCACGACATAGGCCACGATCGCGTACACGTACAGCCAGATCGCAAGCGGAATCGCCAGGATCAGCCTGAAGAAGGCGGTCAGCCGGCTGCGCTGCTCGACGTAGTCGGCTTCGAAGGTAACTGGATAGGACATACGGCTCTCCCCCTCACTGGTTTACCGAAATGCTCATCGTTTTCCATATCCTGCGACGGCTGTATCGTACTCGGCTCCCGCCAGGGTCGCCTTGACCCACCTCCGCCAACGAAAGGACTCGCTATCGTGACCCGCACCCGCTCGCTGCTCATCTCTCTCCTGACCTTCGGCTGTCTGGCGGCATCGGCGGCGAGCGCACAGGCTGCGTGCAAGACATGGACGGGCGGGAACGGGAACTGGGGGACGGCGAGCGACTGGAGCCCGGAAGGTGTGCCTGACAGCTCGGATGGCGTGTGTATCGCGGCGCCAGCCACGGTGGTCATACCGGCCAATGGCGGGGTGGCGAAGACTTTGACGGTCGGTGGGGGATCGGGCGAGGTGACGATCGATGTGGTAGGTGAAAGCTACGACAATGCGGGCAACACCTCGAACGAGACGGATCTGAGTGTGGTAGAAAGCGCGTCCTTCGCCGCAAATACGAAGCTGATCCTGGAAGCGACCAACGCAACCACCAACGCCAAAGTGGAACCACATGGCGCGGGCGGGGGGTTGGTAGGCGGAAGCGTCGTGGAGGCCGGCCAGATCGAAACTGTTAACAAAGGCGCCCCATGGGCGAATCGAATCAAGCTTGCAAATCTGCAGATCGAGCCCGGCGCGAGCCTGCTCGACGCATCGGGGACACTGCTGTTCATCAAGGAAGGCGAAGGTGGCTACCCGTGGTCGGTGACGAACGAAGGGACGTTCACGGTTGCCGCCGGCGCATCGGTGGAAATGCAACCGAGCTTTTCGGGTAAAGCCGGATTCATCAACGACGCGACGGTCGTCAATGACGGCTCGATCACCACCCACGGCGCCGAATGGACACAACAGGGCGGTTCGGTGAGCGGCAACGAAGTGATTCTCCAGAGCGGCTCGACGCTGGCCGACTCCTCCGGGGCGGGAAGCTTCCTGGCCAACTACGCCGGGTTCACACTGACCGGCACGATCCCCGCCGAGTCAGACCGTGACAGTGCGCGGTGAGCCGTACAACTCCGGCGGAGAGATCTACAACAGCACCACGCTGAGCACGGGAGGCAAAGAACTCGTCAACGACGGGACGCTCCGGCTCAACCCCACTGGCAGCGGTGAAGTCGGCGGATCAGTCGTCGTGGAAACCGGGTCGATCCACAACAACGGATTGATCGACGCCGAAACCGAAACGCCCACCAGGCTCACCCAGCTTCTGGAGAGCTTCACGAACGGGCCATCCGGCCGGCTCGAGGTAAACGGCGGGGTCTTTCAGGGCAACAACGGAGCCCTCACCACCAACGAAGGGCTCGTCACCGTCGCGCCCGGTGCCCTCATGCAACTCGAGGAGGCCGCCTCGTTCGTCAACGCGGCCAGCGGGACGTTCTCACCGCAGCTCGCCAGCGCCTCGGACTTCGGCGCCATCCAGCTGACCGGCCCCTGCTGTAACGGACCAGGCAAGTTCACCGCCGGGGGGACGCTCGCGCCGGCCCTGATCGGCGGGTTCGTACCCGCCGCGGGGCAGGAGTTCGACCTCTTCGCGCTCGATGGCGGCAAGTTCGAAGGCACCTTCGCCGCGCTCGCCAACGGCTTCACCGCCGACTATTCGCACGAGGCTTCCGAACCCGCGTTTGTCGGGGTTCTCTACGGCACGTCGGCGGGGCGGTGGCTCGGCACCAATGCCAAAGGCTCCGGTCGTCCACATCGGCTCGATCTTCCACAAGCAAGGCAAGCCCACCGTGACGCTCTCCTGCCCGGCCGGAGGCGCCGCGTGTCAGGCCGTGAGCATTCAGGCCACCGTCACCGAGCATCTGAAGGGTGGCAGAATCACCGCGCTCACCGCGCGCAAGGGCAAGAAGAAAGCAGCGGCGCAGAAGAAGCAGGTCGTGATCGCGACCGGCAGCGCAACGCTTGCGGCGGGCGCCTCCAAGACGCTCGAGCTCACACTGAACGGGACCGGAAACGCGCTGCTGAGGAAGTACGGCAAGCTCACGGCGATCATGACCATCAGCTCGGGTGGTACGACGATCAGCACGGAGACCGTCCATTGGCAAACAAGGCCGCGAAAGGGAAAGAGAAAATAACTGTGACGTAGATCGCCTGCCATCGGATGGCCGCCGTGGGCCACCGAACAGCGCTGGCGAGCGCCTAAAGCGGCGGGACCTGGTTGTTGACCTGCGGCCCGTGGTACAGGTGGTCGTGATCGTCGCAGGCAGCCGGGAACGTGAACTGGACGCTATCGCTGCGTACGCCGTTGTAGCTTGCGAACAGGGTCACGCGGCCGCGGGTGCCGACCTTGCACCGCGGGTCGGTGCTGCTCTGCACGCGGACGATGATCTTCATGATGTTCCCGGGGAAACCCCACATCACCGCGTAGTGCGAGTGGTAGACCAGATGGTGCTCGACCGTCATGATGATCAGGCGGTCGGGCCGGTTGGGGACACGATCGACCTGGCAGAGGATCCCGGAGACGGTGTTGTCGGCCAGGTTGATGTCACCGTGGCCACGGGCGTAGCTGCCGCTTGCCCCCGTGATCGGCGCACCCGTGTGGAAGCCCCACGGGGGAATCCCACCGACGATCGGGATCTGGGCGCAGAACTGAATCGAGTAGCCGCCAGCCGAGCCGGCCATGCCGATCAGCGCCAGCAACGGCGCCAGCACCAAGACCGCGGGTCCAACGCGCCGCGGTATGTGGCTGGTCTCCATCGCGGAGCCCACAATAGCCTTCGCAGCCATGATCCGAGACAGGTTGGACGACCCTAGGAAGGCGCGGCAAAGGATCTTTTGTGAAGAGTTCGCTGTTCTGGGATTTTTTGCTTGACACCGGAGATCTTCTCAGGTAGAAAGATCCTGCTTGCCGGATGCACCCCACAAAGATGGGTGTGTGTTGGCGGTGGGCGTCGCTTGCGCCACCTCCGACCCCTGGGGAGCAACATGTTCGACCTGCATACCGATCACCGATCCACGCTCCTGCGCCTCGCCGCGCAAGCTCCGACGGACGGGGCGCTGGCGCTCGATCCCACCGACCCAGAGCAGCACGCGCTGATCGCGCAGGTGCTCGAGGCGTCCAACAAGGGGCCCGAGCGCTATCCCGAGCTGCACCGCGCGCTCGATGACGCCCGCCGAGGCGTGCCGGGCACGGCGAGCTCCAACCAGCTCGACGATTGCACGGTTGTGGATCTCGGCAAGGACGCCGCCGGACGAGCCACGGCGCGCGGCTGGCTTGCCTCGCGCGGCGGGGCCTACATCTCCGGTGTCACAACCCTCGTGCACGGCGCCGCCAGCAACGAGCTGCTCGCCGAGGGCACCGCCACGCAGGTCGGCGGGTCCCTCGCACAGTCCGCCACTGTCTCAAAGGAGGCGAAGCCCGCGACGAGCGAGCTGCGTGCGGTCTCCATCTTCCACGTCCAGCAGTCCCCCGACACGCCGCCGCGCTTCGGGATGGTCGCCAGGAGCGCCGCTGAGGAGGAAGAATTCCCGATCGTTGTGACTGCGCCCGTGCCGCGCACCGGCCCCAAAGCAGTGCGGATCGGGCTGTGCCGTATGCCGGGTTTCGAAGCGGACGTCGACTACGCGTATCCCTCGAGCCAAAACGTTGAACCCGACCGGCTCGTCTGCCCGCTCGTCGCCTCCGCCGCGCTCCCTTACAAGATCGACACGAGCAAACCGCTGCTTCTGCAGACCAAGGTCTACGTCAAAACCGCCGCCGCGTGGCTGCTGCTGCGCCCCGGGTTCAACCCGCAAGCGGGCGCCAAAGTCCTCGGCGAATACGAAGTAAAGCTCGAATATCCGTTCGACAAAAAGCCGATCTTCGAAACGCAGTCGCTTCAGTACGGCGTGTTGGCACAGGCCAACGACAAACTCAGCGCCTTCTACTACCAGTGCACGGTTCCGCTGATCGGGCTCCCCAAAACGGTCACGTTCACGATCTGCAGTCGCGACACGCCCGAGGAGCCCTCGCTGAACTGCAAACAGATCGAAAACCTCGAATACGTCTGGCACTGTCTCGGCGCGGATACGCTCGTGACGCTCGCGGACGGCAGCCAACGGCCGATCGCCGAGCTCGACAACTCGGTGAGCGTGCGCACCGGCGACGGCGACGCGATCGCTGCGGTGCAGGCGACCTATCGTGCGTTCCACTCCGACAACGAAGGGCGCGAACCGGCGCTGCGGCTCGTCACCGAGGGTGGCCGCTCGCTGCTGCTGTCGAGCTGGCATCCGGTCATCACCCCCGCGGGTCCCGTCGCCGCGAGAGATCTGAACGCCGGGGACGTCGTGCTGAGCGCCACCGGCGAGGACCGCGTACGGACGTGCACAACGGAGTCCTACGAGGGCCTTGTCTGCAACCTGCACGTCGTCGAGGGCGTCGGCGGCTACGGCTCCTTTCTGGCCAACGACATTCTCGTCGGCGATCAGCTGGCACTGGCGGCGCACGCACAGGCGCTGCGCCACGACGCCGACTACATGCTCGCCCGGCTGCCGGAATCCCATCACCAGGACTTCCTCAGCGCGCTCGCCGACGCAACTGCCCGCTGAGGCGCGGGACCACGGGAGGCGGCGCGATGGAAATCCCCTCTCTCTCTGAAGTCCGCTACGTCGATCCCTGGGGGACGGTGGCGCCCAAGACGCCGCACACCGGGGTGCTCGTCAACGTCGGCAACCCCGACAAAGCCCCCCCGGGCTACATCCTGATCGCGCGCCTGCTGCAGGGCGTCGCGCCACTCGCCTACGGTTTGGGCGGCAGTGCGGAATTCGCTTTCGTGGCACCGCCCGGCCCGCTGGCCATTGCGCTGCCCTATCTCGTGCAGGTGCAGTGGGCGCCCTCCGGCACCGAACCCGCAAACGCCGATTGGAGCGGCACGGGCGTGGTCACCGCGCCCGTGCTCACGCTCGGCCTGACGCTCACGGCGGGCGCGATCGGAGCGGGTAAAGCCACGTTCAGCTGGGCCGCCGCCGGACCCGCGCAGCCGACCAATGGGGTCGTCCAGGTGCTCGACGTGGCCGCCGAACGGTTCGTCGCGTCGCTCATCGGCAGCGGCGGCGCGGGCTCGACGACGTTCGCGCCCGTGGCGGGCAAGACGTATGCGGCGTACGTGCAGGCCGCTGCGCTGATCGCCCCGGGCATTCCCGAAGCGTTCACGCTGGGGCCGCTGTCGGCGCCGATCTCGATCCCGGTCGCGGCTCCCACGCTCACCGCGATCACCTACGACGGCGAGCAGTTGAACGTCACCTGGACGCCCCCCGCGGCTCCCGCGGCGCCCGCACCGGTCGTGACCACGACCTCCTACGCACTCATGCTGAACGCCGGCGGCGCGGCGCTCGCAAGCGTCGACGCGCAGGCCGGCGGCGGCGTCGCGACGATCGACCCGGCGGCGCTCGGCACCGCTCCCACGGTCGCGGGCGCCGTGTCCTACGGATCTGTGAGCGGTCCCGCCGGCACCGGCCAGGCGCCGCTGACGAGCGCCCCGTCGATCATCGGCGTTACGCTCGCCGCCGCCCAGCAGCAAGGGGAAACCGAAGTGAGCGTGCTCGTGGCGGCGCCCGCCGGCCTGCCCACGGGCGCTGAAGTGCAGGTCGAACTGCTCCAGGACGGCGTGACGCTCGCGACCCGGGCCGCCTCCGGCAAACCGCTCGCCGCCAAGCTGACCGCGGCGCTGGCGGGCGGGCATCGCTACGAGGCGCGCGCCCGTATCCACGTGCCCGCCGCCGGCGGCGCACCCGCGCTGACCGGGCCCCCGAGCGAGCGCGCGGCAGTCCTCGAGCGGCTGCCACCCGCCGTGGCACCGCGCGGGGTGAGCGCGGTATATGACGGCAGCGCCCTGCATGTCTCCTGGGAACCGGTCGCGGCGCCCGGCATCGACGGCTACCTCGTGACGGTCGCCGGCGCCAGCCCGACGGTGCCGCCGACCTTCGTCGCGGGCGCCGCCTCCTCGGAAACGACGATCACCGCGAGCTTCAGCGGCGCGTTTCCCGGGGCCGCGTCGGTGACGGTCCAGACCGCGGTGCAGGTGGGGCAGTCCGAAGAACGCATCTACGGCCCGTCCAGCCCGAGTGTTGTGCCCACGTTGTCCGGCAGCGTGCGCTCGGTGACGGTCGCCGCCACCGGCCAGCCGCCCTACGCGTTCCGCCGTGGCGCCTACACCACGCTCGCGAAAGCCAGGGAAGCCAGTGTCGTGACGTATCTCGACAACGTCTTTGCGAGCGGCACCCCCACCGTCCAGTACCCGACCGCCACGCCGGTCTTCACGCTCGCGCCACTCGTGCAGCCCGGCGCTGAAGGGCCCGCCTACAGCCTGACGCTTGCCAAGAGCGTGTGGGAAGGCTTTGAAGGCGGTACCCCCGCGCGCGCTGAAATGCGCACGAACACGCGCAAATTCCTGCTCGCCGTCGAGGAAGCCCACGTCAAGCCCGGCGGCATCGCGCTCGTGCGCCAGGCGCTTGCGGCGGCGCTGCCGCAGACGTTCGCCGAGACGCTCTACTACCGCTATGGCGTGTGGCAGGAAGAAAAACTGCGCGCCGTCGATCTCGACGCCGGGCTGCGCCTGCGCATCGCCGGGGCCGCCTACCAGACGCCTTCGGCGTCGGTCACCGACCCGCGCAACGGCTTCGTGGCGCTCGGCACCGAGGAGTACGACCTCGCCGAGATCTTCCCGGTGGGCACCGCCCAGTCGGGCCTCGCGCCGGCGTTGACAGTGGATGCCTTCCTCGCCCTGCTGCTGAGCGGCGCCGGCAGCGCAAGCGGATCCACGGTTGCCGCGGGCTCAGCGGACTTCTTCGGCCCGGGCGCGCGGCAGGCCTATTTCAGGCTGTTCTATCCGCAGACCTTTCCCGGATCGGGCTCGATCGGCTCGACCTCGCCGATCGCCAACGTCGCGGTGGTGGGCGCGCAGAGCCTCGCGACGCTGGAAAGCGCCACCGAAACGTATGTCAACACCGGCAACCTGCCAGCCGGCGAAAGCCTGTTCGTCGCCTACTTCCGTGGCCGCGCGATACTGACACCGCTGCTTGCCGTCACCGTCGACGGACAGCTCAGCTGGGTGCCCGTCGGCACCACCGTGCGCCAACTGCTGGCCGCGCGCGGAGCGCCCGCGATCGGGCCGCGCGCCGGCGCGCAGGTGCGCATGAGGAGGCTCGCCGCGGGCATCACCGACTGGCAGCAGAGTCCGCCCGCGATCACGACGGAGAGCGTGAACCTCACGCTCTCGGACCTCACAGGGCTCGTGCCCCAGCTCTGGCCGCTCGACCTGCCGCTGCTCGGGGGCGACGAAATCTCGCTGACGACCGGCGCGTGAGCGTGCCCACGTTCGCGCCGGCCACCGTCTCCGGCCTTTACTGGCTGCAGGAGCCGCTGCTGCCGAGCGGCTATGGGATCGCGCTCGCGCTGGGCGCCGCGGTCGACGCTCCCGCCGAAGAACTGACGCTCGCCGCGAGCTGGACCACGCATCCCGGCCTCTACCTGATGACCGCCAAGCGGCCAGCGGCCGCCGCCGAGCAGACCTTTCTGCAAGCGGTACGCGGCCATTGGGAATGGCTGGGAGCGAGGGCCCGCTTCGCCTGGCTGGAAGACGCCCCCAGCGAATCGGTCACCTGGAGGATGCAGACGATCCGGGTTGCCCAGGAAGCGGGCGCGAACCACGCCATGATCTCCGCGCCCGCGCTGCTGGCTTTCGGCGACTACGTGCTCAGCCTCGCAAGCGGCGTGACGGTCGCGCTGGCGGTGGACGGCTTCACATTCAGCGGCGGGCCCCAGCCGCCCTTCGCGCTCTCCACCCCCGCCGGCCGTTGGCCGCTGAGCGCGCCCGTCACCGCAGGCGGCGAACCGGCGACCGCGCTCGGCTTCGCCGGCGCCGGCGCAGGCTGCGTGGCACTCAACCTCGCGCTGTCGAACGCCGCGGACTACGACGGCCTGGACGTCGGCCTGCGCACCGCCGTGGAGGCCGAGCGCCCCGAGCTGGCCGCCGCGGGGCTGCTGCACTCACTGCGCTATCCGCTGTTCGCCGCCGTGCCCGCCGGCGGGGTCACCTTGGCCGGCTCGTTCGATCCGGCGCTGCCGGTGGCGGCGGCGCGCACGCGGCTTGTCTACACCGCCGCCACAGCGCACGCCAGCTGCTACCGCGGGCCGCTCGGTCACGCGGTCACGCTCAAGCCCCAGCCGACCGCTGCCGCCGCGGCCGGGCTCGCCTTCCACCGCCGCCCTCCCTCGCTGCACGCGGTCGTCGAGGACGACCCGCTCTACCTGGGACCGGTTGGCACGTTCGCGCTTGAAGTGACGGACCCCGCTTTCAACCTCGCCTGCGGAACCAGCGGCTACGAGTATTTCGAGCTGTCCTCCGCGAGCGCCGCCACTGTGACCTTCGTCGCCGGGCAACCCGCCTACGCGCAAGGACTCCTCGGCGTTGCGCGGGCGGGCCGCGAGGTGGTGGGCGACGCAGAGATGGGCCGCGAGGTGGTGGGCGGCGAGGTGGTGGGCAGCGCAGAGATGGGCGGCGCGCGGGCGGGCGGCGAGGTGACGCTCAGCGCCCTCGCCACCTGTCCGTATGCGCACGTCACACCCGCCGCGAGCGCGAGCGCGCGCTACTACGCACAGCCGCGCGACGGCGCGCTGCACCGGGTGCGCGCTGGCGGGGAAGCATCGCTTGTGCCATATCTCGAATTCCTGCCCGTGCCCGCGGGCCAGGCGGGAGCGCAGGGCAGCCCCTATCCGCTGCTGCCCTACGCCGGCGCGCACGGCGCGGGCCCGCTGCGCGAGCGGCTGGAGGCACAGGTGCTCGCGCCGCGCCGCCGCGCTGCCCTGACGGAACTTGCGCGCAGCGGCTACGGCGATCGGAACCGCGATGGCGAGGGGAACCGCGATGGCGAGGGGGACGGCGACGGCAACGTGGTCGTGGCGGCGACCCCGCGCGGCTTGCTGGCAACCTTCAACGCGGGGCTCGACAACTGGCGTGCACTGCAGCTCAACGCGGAAGCCGCGAGCGCCGCGGGGCCGCCGTCGCTGCAGCTGCTCGAGCTGGTGGACGGGTTGCGCGACGCGCTGCTCTCCAACGAGATCTTCCTGGTCGTCGCCGACCCCGCCAGCCTGATGGGCGCCTGCGACTTCAACTACTGGGTCACCGACGCCGCGCTCGCCGACCTCGAAGCGCTCGAACCCGCGACGCGCCCCAGCACCGCGGTGCTCGCGGCGTTGAAACAGCCCGCCGCGCGCGTGCCCACGGCGCGCCGTGTAGCGTTTGTGGCGCTGCTGGAAAGCATGCTGCCAGCCGAATGGACGCGCTGGCAGGAAACGATCCTCAGCTGCTGCGCCTACTTCCAGCTGACGATCGAGGGCTGGCGGATGCGCCTCGCGCCGGGCCTGTGGGGGGTCGACGCCGACCCCGAGCACCCGGTCCTGATGATCGTCAAGCTCGCCACCGGCAGCGTGCGCGCGCTCGCCACCGACAGCGGCTCCTGGACGTGGCCGCGCGCGGCCTGGATCGACGGCGGCACCACGCGGACCGCCGAAGTCCTGCGCGCGATCGTCGAAGACGCCGACGCGCAGGTCGCGCACAGCGCCGACGGGCTGCCGAGCCCGCTCACCAACTTCGTCACGCGCGTGCTCGACGACCCGTCGTGGAACGGCGTGCTGTTCCTCAACGTGCCGATGCCGCTGGAAGATCTGCCGGGCGAGCTGCGCGGCCTGGCGGCCGGCATCGACCAGCGGCGCTTTCGCCTGCACCACGTCGGCGTGTCGGTGAGCCCCGTGAGCGTCGACACCGCCACGCGCGCGCTCTCGCTCGGGCCGACGCCGCTGTTCGGGCTGGTCGACTATCGCGACCCCGCTGACATCGAACACACCTTCGAGGACTTCGCCTTCAAGGTGCTCGCGCTGCGGGTGCTGTTCGCCGACTCCGCGATTGCCGACTTCTCGAGCCGCGCCGAGCTGTTCGTCAACCGTCTGCTCGGCGACCCCGTGCTGCTGGAACCGAGCGAGCACTACAACAACCTGATCCTCGAGGGCAGTCTGCAGCGCTCACAGGGCGGCGATCACTACGTCTTCGCCACCACCAGCGCCGCGCGCCTGCTGAGCGCCAGCCGCGTGCTCGACTCGATCGAGGTGACGCTCGCGCAGTTCTCCACGGTGGCCGCCGGCGCCACGGTCGCAGCGCGCTTCGCGCTGTGGGGCAGGCTGCGCTTCCGCTTGCTGGACGCGATCGACCTGTTCTCCTTCGGGCCCGTGCAGCTCTCGCCCGCGGAGCCCGTGCTCGACGGTTGGTTGACGTTTGCGGGGCTCGCCGTCGACATGACCTTCCAGGCGGCCGACCCCGCGGGCACCCGCACGTTCGCACCCGACACACGCGGCGTCGCGTTCGACACGACCGCGAGCGTCGCGCGCGCGGAAAGCTGGTTCCGGCGCTTTCCGCTGCAGGTGTGCGGCCTGCTGCGCGGCGAGCCCGGCCAGGCGCTGCGCGACGCGGGCTTCCTGCCGGTGCGCACTCCCCTCTATCAGCCCGCGCTGAGCGAAGGCTGGCACGCGCTGACGTTGATCGTGGACCTGGGGACGCTCGGCGCGCTCGCCGCCGAAGCGGGGCTCGCCATGACGGTTGCGCTGGCCTGGGGTCCCGGCTCCGAACAGCCCAACGTAAATGTCGGCCTGCAGCTGCCCGGCGTGCAGTCGCTCGGCGCGCTGCTGCCGCTGGAGGGCGTGCTCGGCCTCGGCTTTCAGGCGCTCGAGCTGCGCACCGGCGCGGCCCCCGCGGGCGGACCCTCATATGTGCTGGAGATGCGCCGCTTCGCGCTGCACCTGCTGAGCTGGCGCCTGCCGCCCGGGCAGGCCGACCTGCACCTGTTCGGCGACCCCGACGTCGCCCGCCAGTCCGACGGTGGGCGGCGCGGCGCGGTGGGGTGGTACGCGTCTTACGAGGCGAAGGGCTGAGCGGTGCCGTCGGTCAAGGTCTGCATCTGGAACATCCAGAACTACGGCGCCGGGAAGGAGCACAAGTGGGGCAAAGACAGCAACCTGCGCAATTGTTTCATACGCGAATTCGTCCGTCAGCAGAAAATCGACGTGCTGCTGATCATGGAGGCGTCGGGCAAAGCGGGCCCGTCGCTGTTGGACCTCTTGCGCTGGCTGAACGGAGGCCTCGGCCCAACCGATTGCGACTGGGCACTGAGCCTCTGTGGGTCGGCGCTGGCCGGCACCAGCCCGAACCCCCCCACCAAAGCCGACCATCTGGTGTTCAAAACCGACGGTCGCAGCGAGGGCTATGCGGTCCTGTGGCGCACCAACCGCAAAGCTGGCTTCCGGATGCTAAGGGGTCTGAACCGGATTGGCATCAGGACGACCTATTTGACAAACAACCCCGCGCCGCCCACCCGGACCCCGCTCAACCTCTCGACGTTCGGACGTCCCGCGGGCATGGCTCCGGTCAAAGACCCAAACCTCCAAGGCGAAGAATGGCGCGCGTTGGGCGGCTACACGCAGGCCCACGTATACCCGTATGACGCCAACGGCATACCGATGAACAAATGGCCCGATCTGCTGCTGCCCACCACGAGCACCAGGAACCCGCGGACCTTGCGGCTGGTCAAGGCGCGGCGTCCCGCCTACGTGGTGCTCGAACTCAACCGCGCGGGCGGCTCGCAGGCCAAACTGTGTCCCGTCGCGGCATACCACGCGCCGTCCAACCGCGCTAGGGCGGAGTGGGGCGCGCTGCAGAGCGGACTGGCGCGCGAGCTGTACGTCACGAACGATCTCGACGTAAACAAAAATCCAGACCCAGCAAAACTTGTCAGCTGCGATCGCTCGGTGTTTGGGGGTGACTTCAACTACGGTGTGAAAACCACAGACTGGTGGGGCGGATACTGCTACTTTGTCGCAGCCCGTGCAATCGGCCCCGATGGCGGGGCGCAGCGCGTCGTCGCTCCCGACTCAGCCCTAGCGGAAGATGCTCGCTGCACGACTGTCCAACTCATGGACGACGATCACAAAACCCCCATCAACAGCGACAAAATCAGGGCGTATATGCGTTACAAAATCGACCTGGTGTTCTTTCCCCAAGGCAATAACGGGACGGCTGTCAACATTCCGGATGTGCTGCTGAAAGGCCCGAACAAGGCTTACTACAAAGGGGTGTTGAAAGCATTTCACGCAGGCCTCGACCAGTTCGCCAAAAGCCTGAAAGGACCCAACCAGCAGATCACGAAAATCGGGGCCGGTCCCGAAGAGAAACGCTGGGTCAAAGTGAAAAAAAAATGGGAAGAAAAATGGGTGCCGATGCTCTGCGGCTCGTGGGGCGCAAGCTTCGAAAATTGGGAAGTCTTCATGGAACAACTCCAGCAAGGCGACCTCAAAGACGCACGGCGGGCGGCCGAGTTCTTCCACATCTTCGTCAGCGATCACCTGCCGCTGGTGGTCGAGATCAAACTCTAGCTAGGGGCCGTCGCCCATGGAAATCGACGCCCTGCGCCAGGCGCTGAAAGACTTCGAGAACCCCGCCCGGAGCAGCTTTACGATGGCGCTGGGGGCCGTCCCCGCCGCGTGGACCGATATCCGGACGCTGCTCGAACGCGCGCTCGCCGCGCAAACGCTTGCCATCGGCGGGATCACGAACTGGCCGCCGGCCACGGTGGTCGACCGGATCGTCTACCGCGGCACCGCGACGCTGTTCCCGTGGAGCGGCGGCGAAACCCAGGCGACGCTCGCCGTCACCGCGTGGTTCACCGTCGACGCCGCCGGCGCGCCGCAGCTGCGCCTGGAAGCGGTCGCCTCCGGCGAGGCGTGGACGCTCGCCGCCAGCCTGCAGGGGCTCGCGCAAACGAGCGTTGCAGCCGTCACGTGGGAGGAGGCCGCGTTCCTGCTCGCCTCGGCGCCCACCAGCGACGTGCGCTATCCCGCGCCCGTGGCGCCCGGGGTCAACCTCAGCGGCACCGTCGCGCTCGCCGGACCGTTCGCGCTGGCGGGGGCGTTGCTCGCCGGCGCGGGCGCGCGCACGGTGGCCGGCCACATCGACCTCGGCGAAGGGCCGATGCCGGTGCTGAAGCTCGATCCCGCCCTGACCCAGCCCACCGACGTCGGCGAACTGGGGCTCGACCTGGGTGCGCGGCTGCAGACGCTCTACAAGCGCTTTCCCGAAGAACCAGCGCCGTGGCCGGTGGACGAAGTCGCGGTGCTCGCCTACCTGCGCCTGCGCGGCGAACCGCTGCGCCTGCGCATGCCGCTGCTGGCGGACGGCGGCACGCTCCTGATGGAGCTCGACGGCGACCCCGTCGAGCTGGCGGGGTTGGGCGAATTGAGCGCGCTGGCGGGCGGCGCTCTGCCCCCGGCGATCCCCGCCGAGGTGCCCGCGCCCAGCGGTCTGCGGCTGGTCGGCCTGAGCATGCAGGTGGACCTCGGCGACGGCACGCAGGCGCCCAGCCGCGGCTCGATCTCCTTCGACGTCGCGCTGCGCACCGGCGGCTGGCCGATCCTGCCCGCCGGCATCCTCACCGTGGAGGAATTGGGCCTGCGGGCGCGGGTGGACTTCGGCTTGGGCGGCGGCGCGGACGCGCTGGGCGAACTCTACGGCCAGGTGACGCTAGCCCGCGAGATGCGCCTGCAGGCCGGCATCGAGATGCCCAGCCTGGAAACGACCGTCGCGCTCGTCCCCGGCACCGCAGTGGAAGTCGCGGACCTGCTCGAGCAGTTCATGCAGGGGCTCACCGGCCGCGCGTTCCGCCCGCCGGTCGAAGGCATGTCGATCGTCGCGCTGGACATCGTCGTCTCACCGCGAACCGGGCGCTTTCAGCTCGCGGGCACGGTGGAAACCGACTGGGAGATCAGCTTCGGCAGCGCGCCCTCGGGCGGCTCGCTGCTCACGCTCGGCCTGGACTCCGTGTCGCTGTCAATCGACTACGAAGGCTCGGTGCTTGGCGGGGAACTCGAAGCGGTCACGCACATCGGCGAAGCGCACCTGTGGCTCAGCGCCTCCACGCCCGGCGGCGAAGACGCCGGCTGGGACGTCGGCGCGGGGCTGCTCAGAGGGGAGCGCATCAAGGTGCTCGCGCTCGTGCAGAGCTTCCTCTTCCCCTCCGGCTGGTCACCCGCGCGCGATTACGGGATGCCGACGCTCGACATCTCCGCGTTGGAGTTGGGCGTCTCGCTGGATCCCGAGAACGAACCCTACGAGTTCACGGCAATGGGCGCGGTGGAAGCGGGCTGGAGCTTCAAGGTGTTCGAAGCGCAGCAGCTTTCCCTGACGATGACCGCCGAAGCGGCGATCAAAGGCAAACGCGCGCTCGACCAACACCGGGGCCAGGCCGCCGAGCAGTGGACGCTCGAAGGCAACTTCCGCGGCATCGTCTCGCTGTTCGGCCTGCTGCTCGAAGCCTCCTACGCCTTCAAGCCGGACAACGAAGCGCTCGGCTTCGGCGTGTGGTGGGCGCAGCGCGGCCTGGAAGCGACGATCACGCGCGAGACCGTCACCATGGAAAAAGAGCCGGTTGTGCGCACGTTGCTGAGCGTGCGCTTCGGCGATCTCTCGCTGGGAGAGATCCTCGAGTACCTGGTGGGGCTCGCGGTCCCGGGCGAGACGCGCCGGCTGTCCGCGCCCTGGGACGTGCTCTACCAGGTGAACTTCCGCGACCTCTCGCTGACGGTCGACCTCGACAGCTACGACGTGAGCGTGGACTACGAATTGAAGCTCCAGCTGGGGTTCGCGTCGATCGAAAAGATCGGTTTGCTCTACACGACCGCGGGCGGCGAGGGCCAGGTGCTGCTGCAGCTCACCGGCGACTTCCTCGGCCAGCCCTACGGCACCGACGCAACGAGCGAACCGCTGAGCTGGGACGTCGTGGGCGAGCCCGCGCCTGCTGTTCCAGGGAAGGGAACGGGGCTCCTCGATGTGCGCTACGTCGGTCTGGGCCAGCGCATCGCGCTGCCCGTGCCCGACAGCCAGCTGCGCACCGTCGAGCAGACGCTCGCGGCGATGCGCGATGCGCTGAAGCCGGTGCCCGCCGGCGGCAACCCGCTGGACGCACCCGGCGCCGCGGGGATGCGCTACGACGCCGGCACCTCCTGGCTGTTCGGCGTGGACGCGACGCTGTTGCAAACGCTGAGCCTCAAGGCGGTCTTCTACGACCCGCACCTCTACGGCGCGCTGATCGAGCTCGAAGGCGAGCGCGCCGGCTCGCTCGCGGGACTGCGCGTCGAGCTCGTCTACCGGCGCATCACCGATCAGATCGGCGAGTTCTCCGTGGACCTGCGCGTGCCCGACGCGTTCCGCAACTGGGAGTTCGGCGAGGTCAGCATCACGCTCGGCCTGATCCACGTGGACATCTACACCAACGGCAACTTCCGCGTGGACGCCGGCTTTCCCACCGGCGGGGACTTCACACGCTCCTTCGCGGTGCAGGTATTCCCGTTCATCGGCCAGGGCGGCGTGTACCTCGCGCTGCTCACGGGCGCCACCTCCGAACGCGTGCCGCCGATCCTCAACGGCACCTTCGACCCAGTGATCGAGGCCGGCGTGGGGCTCGCGGTAGGCGTCGGCAAGGAGATCCAGAAGGGCCCGCTCTCCGCCGGCCTGGCGCTCGAGATATACGGGATCTTCGAGGGCGTCTACGCGCCGTTTCACCCATACGACGCCGCGCTGGCCAAGGACACCTACTTCTGGTTCCAGGGCACCGTGGGGATCGTCGGCAAGCTCTACGGCTCGGTCGACTTCGTGATCGTCAAGGCATCGCTGAGCATCGAAGCGCACGCTCAGGCAGTGCTCACGATTGAGGCACACCGGCCGAGCCAGGTCGAGCTGACGCTCACCGTGACGGCGCGCGCGAGCGTCGAAGTGCTGTTCGTCACCGTGAACTTCAGCTTCGACCTGAAGCTCGACGCGGGCTTCTCCTTCGGGAACTGGACGCCCACCCCCTGGGTCGCGGCCGCGACCCCGCACCCACCGACGCTCACGCGCGCACCCGCGCCGCTGCTGCATGGCCTGTCCCCCCAGCACACGCCGGCGCTGCGCCAGCAGCGCTCCCAGGCGCGTCGCCCGCAGCCGCTGCGCGCGCTGCGCATCGCGGCGCGGGACGCGCCCGCGCCAAAGACGCCGGCCAGCTGGAAACCGGTCGCGCTCTACCCCGAACCGCACGCCCCGCATCCCGAACCGCGCACCGCGCACCTGCAGTTCCTGCCCGCGCTGACGGTCGCGCAGGCGGCCGGCGCCACAGCCAACGAAACGCAGATCGTGCTGATGCTGAGCACCGAGAACGCGATCGCGCCCACCGCCCGCAGCCCGCGGGAGGTGAGCGCGGTGGCGCGCGAGCACCTGCACCGGCCAGCCACCAACGGCGACGCCGCGTTCGCGGTCGTGATCGAGACGTTCCTGCGCTGGGCCGCGCTGGAAGGCGCGGGCGCTGCCGGCGCAGAGCCGATCGAAGCGGCACAGCTCGCGAGCATCGTCAAGACGCTGCACGAACCCGAATTCGTAGCGCAGACGTTCGCCTACGAAAACCTCCGCGGGCTGCTGCGCGAAAGCCTGCACATGCAAGTCGTCGGCTGCCCGCCGGACTCCGCGTCGGTGCTGCCCACAAGCGCGACGTTCATGGCGATGATCCCCGAGCTGCTCGCCAAGGTGACCCAAGGCGGGGCACCGGTGGAACGCAACTACATGACCGCCAGCCCCGCGAGCGCCGCCTACGCGGCCAACCTCTCCGCCTACTTCGAACAGCTCGCCACCGACGCGCTGGCGGACGCCGCCGACGACCCGCTCGCGCCCAAGCCATCGCCATCCACGACCGATCGGCGCGGCGTCGAGCAGGACGATCCGGCGGAAAGCTCGCTCGCGCAGCTCGTCTTCGGCGAGTACATGGCGCTCTTGACGCGCGCCAGCGTGCAGGCCGCGGCTGACCTGCTGGCGGCTTTCCCCGTGACGTATCCCGCAACCAACGGGCCGTCGCTGCGCGAACTGGCGCAGAAGTTCCAGTCGGTGACGAGAACCGTGCCGCTCGCGCGCGGGCAGACGCTCGCGGGCCTGGCCGCCGAGCTGGGGCTCGAGCACGACGCCCTGCTGGAGCTGCACCCGGAAGGGCTCGCCACCGGGCGGGACACCGTCGAGGTGCCGGTCGCGGTCACCCCGCAGAGCGTCGCGCGCGACAACCAGACCGTGTCGCTGGCTGCGGTCGCGTTCAACATGACGGGGCTGCCCTATCAGGTGCGCGCCGCTCAGACGCGTGTCGCTCAGACGCTCACGGAAGTCGCGCAGGCGCCACCCCAGCAGACACAGTCCGCGGAGCACGGCGTGCTCGGACCGCTCACCGCCGAAGCGGTCGGCGCGGCCAACGCCGTGAGCCCGGGGCTGCTGCGCGCGGGCGCGACGCTCACGATCCCCGCCTACTCCTACACGCGCCTGCCCGGCGACACCGATGCGTTCCTTGCCGCGTTCTTCCAGGTCCGCAACGAAGGTGCCAAGGACGTGGCCGATGTGGACTGGTGGTCGCAGGCGATCGCGACGCTCAACCCCGAACCGATCGACTGGTCCGGGTGGGGGACCGCGACGATCAAAGTTCCCACCGCGTTGCACGACTCGACGAGCCCCGCGACCTACACGATCCATGAGGGCGACACCTTGGAACGGGTGGCGGCGACGCTGGCGCTCGCCGGCGGACCGGGCGGCGTCGCGCCGCCGAGCCCCTATCCGGTCGCCCAGACCCCCCACCCGATCGGCTCCAGCGACACCTTCAAAAGCCTCACCAGCGACTTCCCCGACCTCGAACAGAAAGCGCTGATTGCCGCAAACGTCGCCGCCGACGTGCTCAGCCCACTGGAGGTTCTGACGCTTCCGGAATTCGGGGTCGCGGTGCAAGCGGGCCAGACGCTCGAACTTCTCGCGGGCCTGTTCGACCTGACGATCGAGGAGCTCGCGACCCTCATGCAGGCCACACCCGCCCTGTTCGTGGCGAACGCACAGCTCCTCGTGCGCGATGTGCCGGCGGCCAGCGTGGACGCGCTCGTCGAACACATCGCTTCGGGCGCCGCCGGCAACGTGATCGCGGCTCAGGTCTCGCGTCTGCTGCTGCACGGCCTGCGCGTCCCCTCGCCCCAGGACACCGACTTCACCGACCTGTCACCCGAACAGGTGCGGGCGGGCGAGTTCACCGGGGAGCTGTATGGGATCTTCGAAGCCGCCGGGATGCAGTTCCCTTGGAGCAGCCCCGCGACCCAGCCCGCCGAAGTGGAACTGGCCACCGAAGCGGACTGGGTGACGCTGACGGCGCCCACCGTCGCCGCTGGGCGGGTGCTCGCCGCGGAGACCAGGCAGAGCATCTCGGTGACCCTCAGCGATGCGACCTTCCACGAGTGGATGCCCTCCACGACGCTGGAGCTGGGCGCCACCGCCGCCGCGCTGGCGCTGCTCGCAAGCAACCCGCTGCACTTCGACCTGCCCGCCACGATCCACTGGCAGGCAACCCAGCCACCGGACCTGGGAGGCCAGAGCACAGGTGGCGAACCGCACCCCGGCTCGTTGACACCCGGGCCCGCCACCGCGCAGGGTCCGGGCGAGCCCTCGCTGTGGCCGTTTCCCGCGACCCTGCTCGCCGCTGCGCGCGCGGGGGCATCCTTGACGGCCGCGAGGGAGTTGACGATGCCCGCGCCGACGCCTGCATTTGCGCTGCGCAAGCTCGCGCTGGACGCTGCGCCGGGGGGCGAGGGGAAGGACCTCGAAGAGTGGACGTGGGCGGCGCACGTGGAGATCGCGATCCGCCGCGTGCCCACCGCGCCGGCGCCCGGCTCCGAACGGGCGGCGGGCTGGCTCGCACAGAGCTATGCGGTGGACGGCGCCGACCAGGCGGGCCAGGACGTGCTCTACGAACTGTGGACCTACCTCGCCGAACGGGCCGCGAAAGGGGAACCGGAGACCGGCACCCAGCTGCATCTGCTGCGCGCCCCCGACGCGACCGGCGCCAGTCCGCGAGGCCTGGTCTCCGACACGCCGGACCCCGGCGGCGTGTATCTGCTGAAGACCAACCTCTCCACCGAAACGCGGCCGCCTTCCGGCCGCGCGGCGACGCACGCGAACACTGGCACCCCCAGCGAAACGTTCAGCGCGGATCTCGAAGAATCGCAGGCGTTCCTGACCTTCCTGTGGGAGGCCAGCACGGTGCGGGCGGGCGGCTTCTTCTTGCACTACGCCAGTGACGGCGAAGGTCTGCCGGATTGCGTGTTCGACGACTCCGGCCGCGCGACGCTGACGCTGGTGTGCCTGCTGGGCTCCCAGATCGGCCAGGTCCCGGAGCGTGGCCTTTTGCCATTCAACACCTGCGGGGTGGTGGCCGAGAACGTCGACGCCGCCGCCAGCCAGCTGTACGCCGTGCAGATCGGTGGCACGCCGCCGCGCCGCGTCGCCGCGACGCTGCCGCCGGGCAACGTGGGCTTCCAGATCACCCGCACGAACCCGGAAGCCCAGGCGCCCCCGCCGCCCACGCCGGGTGGCCAGGATCCACCCGCGAGCACCCCCGCCGAAGAACGCACGCAGCGCCTCTACAACCTGTTCGGCTTCGCGGCAAGCGCCGGCGGCGGTTTCAAGACCAGCAACGCGGGGCTGCCCGTGGGCCCGACGCACAGCACCGCGACGACCTGGACCTACCAGCACGTCTTCGAAGTGGCCGCGCTCGCCGAAGCGGCGGGGCGCGTCTCCCAGCACTGTCCAGCACTGCCCTCGCCCCAACGCGACCCCTACGCGGGCGTCTCGGAAACCGCTGCCGCGACGGTCGTGCTGGCGGCCCAGGACGCATTCGGCAACCGCGCGCAGGCAAGCGGCGCGCCCGGGCCGCTCCCATTGCCGGTGCGCTACACCGACCCGCTGATCGGGGTGGGCGAATGGCCGGGCGTCTCGCTCTCCTACATGGTCCTCGCGCCCGCGACCGCGGGCGCGGCGCCGCAGTTGCAGATCGCGCTGGCGTTGCAGCTCGCGAGCTGCCTGCCGGGGCCGGGCGTGCCGACTGCCGTCGCGCTGCCCGCGGCGAGCGCGTTCGCGTTGCGCTACGAGCGGGTGCTGTGGCAGATCGGCCGCCCCGGTGTGAAATTCGCGGCGAGCACCACGCTCGCGCCCGCCAGCGCGACGACGCCGCTGGCGCTCTCCGGGGCGCGCCTGCAGGGGTTCGCGATCGGCGCCTACGTGCTCACCAGCCAGCTCGCGGGGCTTACGCCGATCAGCCACAAGACCGAAACGAGCGAGACGCTGGCGACGCTCACGACGGCGTACAGCGTGACCGCCGAGGACCTGCTGAGCGCCAACGGAGCACTCGACGTCGGCGCGCTGTTCGCCGGCGAAGTCGTGGTGGCGGTGTTCGAACGCGTCAAACAGCGCGAGCCGATCGCCGCCTTCGCGAACCGCGTGAGCGTGCCGGCCACGACGCTGCTGAGCTCCTACGAAAACGGCCAGAGCGCAATCGCGGAGGGGACGTCCGTGCGGATCGCCGCGCGCAAACTCGCGGTGGACCCGGCATTGACGCTCGCCCAGAGCGCCGCTGCCGCGAGCTGCACGGTCGCGGACCTCGCGACCGCGAACGCGAGCACCGCCAACCTGCTGGCGGTGGGCATGCAATGGTCGCTGCGCGAGATCACGGTGCTCGCGACCGGCACGACCTTCGCGCAACTCGTCGAAGACTTTGCGGGCGCGGGCGTGCACACCAACCCGGCTGAGATCGCGGTAGCCAACGCGCAGCTCCCCAGCGTGCTCGCCGCCGGCACGCCGCCCGCGGAATTCACCGTGAGCAACCTGCTGCTCACGCAGCCCACGACGGTGGCCGCGCTGAGCGCCGCGCACTTCGCGAGCCTCGCGGAATTCGTCGAACTCAACGGTACCCTCCCGGGCATTCTCCAGCAGGGCGCGCCGCTGCAGCTCGAGCTGCTGACCCGCACCGCGCCGACGGGCGTGGGCGTGCGCGACTACGTCGAGCGCGTGCTCGGGCTATCGCTGGCGCAGTTCGCCAAGGCCAACACCGTCGCGACCAGCGGCGGCCCGCAGATCCCGCCGTTGAGCGCGGGCGTCGAACTGATGCTGCCTGCGCTGCTTGATCCCGCCGCGCTCACCGCGACGCCATACGGGGTCGCAAGCGGCCAATCCCTGCAGGGAATCGCCACACTCCACGGCGTACAGCCGGACGCGCTCGGCGAAGCCAACCAGGACATCCGCGGCATCTTCCTGCCCGGCGCCCAGATCGTCGTCGGCACGCGCCCCGCGCAGACGGCGAACGCGGAAGACTCGCTGGCCTCGCTGCGAGAACGCTTCCCGGCCGCCGAACGGCCGACGCTCACCGAACTGATCGAAGCGCTCGCGGCGCAAACCGACGTGCTGCGGCAGGGCGCCGCGCTGGTGTGTCCCCCCCCGCAGGTGCCCGCCACGGCGACCACGCTCAAGCAGCTCGCGCAAGCGCTCGAGCTCACCGACGCGGTCGCGCTCGGACGCTGCAACGCGGCGCTCGACGGCTTCCTCGACCACACCAAGACGCTTACCTTCAAAGGCGCCTCCGAAGCGGTCGGCGCGCACGGCACACTCACGAGCCTCTACCGGCGACTGGTGCCCGGCGGCGACCCCGACTTCGACTACTTCCTCGCGGCGATCGAAGAAGCCGATCTGCTGTACGTGGGGGCGCACGTGCTGACGCCCGCCCCGCCGGCCACGGCGAGCGCTGAACTGCCGACAGCGCCCGCGGTGAACACCACCATCACGCCACTCGGCACCACACTCAGCGTCACGCGTCCCGCGGGCGAGATCGCCGCCGAACTGGGCAGCGACTCCGACGTCGCCACGCGCGTCTCGCCGGTCGCGGCGCGCACGACGGGCCAACCGGCGAGCTACGACGACTTCGCGCACTCGCTGCAACAGGCGTGGGCCGGGCAACTGCGGGTCGCGGTCGGCAAGCCCGACGCGAGCGAAGACACGCCGGGGCGCGCGCGGCTGTACACGGTGCGCTTTCAGGCCCCGAGCACCACGCCGCCCGCCAACGCGATCCGCCGCATCGAAGTGGGGGGAACGCCCGCGTACTTCGCGCTCGCGCCGCTCTGCCGCGAGCTGGTGTCGCGCACGGTCAAAGTGCGCACCTACAGCTCCGGCGCCGAAGAACCGCTGCCGGGGCCCGGCGAAGACCGCGCGTTCCGGGCGATCGACGTGCAGAGCTGGGCGGCCAACGCACTGGAGGCGATCGACCTCGTGCTGTCCGCCCCCTACGCGGCGGGGGCGTTTGAGCTCACGCGCACCGGCACCGGCGCATCGGTGCCGTTCGATGAGATCGTGACCGCCAAGCGCGCCCTCGCGCAGAAGGTTGCCGCGGGCTTGAACGGAGTGCTCGAAGGCACCGCGGGCGACCCGGCGGCCGCACGCGAAACACTGCGCCAGACACTCGACGTGAGCCTGATCGAAGGCTGGAACGTGGCGGCGCTCGCGCAGCTGCCCACGACGGTCGCGGCGTCCTTTGCCGGCAGCGAGCTGGACGCCGGCGGACACCGGCTCGCGGGTCGCGCGCTGCTGCCGGCGACACCGCTCGACCACACGAGCACCCTGCAGGCGCTGGCGAATGGCTTCAGCGTGCACGTGGCCGCGCTCGCGGACGCGCTCGGCGGCACCCCAAACCTGCTCAAAGGAGGCGTGACCCTGCAACACGGCGCACTGACGTGGACAATCGGCGAACACGACACGCTGCAATACGGCGCCGCGCAACTCGGCCTCGAACTGGCGGCGTTCGCGGGTGAATTCGCCACGCAAGCGCCGCTGTTCCGCGACGGTGCGAGCGTCACCCTAAGCGATCTGAGTGCGACCGTCGCAGACCACGACACACTGGAGGCGCTCGCGGATCGGCTCGCCACGGGCGTGCAGGCGCTGGCGATCGCCAACCAGCTGGTCGCGGGCCTGCTGAGCGGCGTGGTGTACGTGGGGGGCAAATCGCACGAAGTCACCCCCGCGACGTCGAGCCTCGCCGGTATGGCGAGCGCGCTTGGGCTCTCGATCGCCGCGCTTGCGCTCGCGATCTCCGGCCAAACCGCGCTCGCGGCGGGCAAGATGCTGCACGTGGTGAACTTGCCGCCCGAGGTCACGCTCAGCGCGGGCAAGGTCGGGCTGGACGCCTCCGCGGGCACGCTCCAGCTGATGCTGACGCTCGCGGACCCGGCGCGCTGGCGGCGGCTGCCGCTGCACCTCAAGCTGCGCCCGCTCGGCTTGGAGTACGCGGTGGCGCCCGCGCCGCTCACCGAAGGCTACGAGAGCTCAGACTGGCTCACGTTCCTCACGCCACTCGACGGGACCGACGCCGAACAGCCCGCCACGATCGACACCGACATCGGCCAGCTCGAAGTGCCGGTGCCCCTGCGTGCGTACCCCAAGCCGCCGCGGCTCGTGGGTCAGAACGCGGAGCACGCGACGCCAGAACACCCGGTTCCCACCGCATCGGGGGCAGAGCCTGGGGCAGTGCCTGCCACGCCGGCCGACGAACTGCAAGAAGCCAAGCGCTGGCGGTACACCGCGACGTTCGAGACCGAGGCCGCAGCGCAGGACACGGTTTGGCTGAAGCTCGGCTTCAACTACAAACCGGCATCCGACGCGCAGCTGGCGACGTCCGCCCCGGACCCGTTCGCGACACTCGCCGAGCTGACCACCAACCTGCCGGCGATCCAGGCGGACCTGCTGGAGCTGCTGCGTTCGCCCGCGGAGCTCGCCGACGACGAAGAAGCGCGCAAGCGCGGGCGCAGCGGGGTGCTGGCGCTTGCGGAGCTCGCCGAAAAACTAGCCTCGACCTGGGGTCCGATCTCCCCACAACCGCCGCTGCAGGCGAGTACGCCGCCGCCGTTGGTGCCCGAACGGGAGCTGACCTTCGCCTTTGAAACACACACCCGTCCCGCCCGCGACGGGCGCGCGCTGATCAGCGCACTGGTGCTCAAACGCGCGACCGGCACCGCCGCGTGGGGACCGGAAGGACTGGAGCCGCGGCTCGGCTACGTCAACGACAGTGGGGAACTCGAACTGCTGCTCCCCGAGCTGCACCCCCCGCAGGCGAACGAACTGGTGTACATGCCGCCGGAAAACATTGAAGTCCAGGCCTTCGTGCGGCGTGTGTTCGCGATCCGCTACGACGGCATGAACGCGCTCATCACCCAGAACGCGCGCGCCGCGCTATGGGTCACTCGCAACGACCGGCTGGTGCCCAACACCGCCACGAACCCCGTGTTCGTCTACCGCACGCCCGAAACGCACTTCGCCGAGATCTGCTCGCCGGCGCTCGTGCGCGACCGTCCGATCGTCTTCGGGCAGGGACCGTTGAGCGGGCTGGAAGGCGCACTGAGCACGCTGTTCGAAGAGCTGCTGGGCGCCAACCCCGCGACTGCGCAGGTGCGCCTGAAGCTCACTCTGCGCCAGGGCTTCCAGCTGGTTGCCGGCGACCAGGAGGAGCCCGGGATCGAGATGCTCTCCCCGGTTGCGTTCCGGCCGCTGTTCACCTACGACGGTGAGGTCCCCGGCGAGATCGTAGAGGCACTGCAGGCCGCGAGCGCGCTCGCGACGGGAGTCGCCGCGCTCGTGAGCCTCGAAGTGATGGTCTTCTCCGGCCTGATCCCCGAAACCCAGCCGCTGCTCGATCTCGTGCGCCTGGTCTACGAGCTGAGCGGCTGATTTTGGCGAAGCCGACGCGGGGACTCGAACCCCGGACCCCCTCCTTACCATGGAGGTGCTCTACCAGCTGAGCTACGTCGGCATGAGGACCTCATCGTACTGCGGCGGTGACTGGCAGCGCCCGGCGCCGAACATTACCCCTACAGCCTGACCAAGCCTGCTGCGCACACCCAAGCGGCCGCCGATACGATCCTCTGGCTCGGGGTCGCTGCTGGGCAGGCTTGCAGCTCAAGCGACTTCTGGCATGACCGCCGAGAGCGCCCAACCCACCGCGTGCCGTGGACCAGCAGACTCCCCAAGACCGCGAACGGCTATGGACCGCATGCGAACGCTTCAGCGGCTGGTGATCCGCACGCTCGACCGGCTGCTGCCCGGCGAGAACCCGGCGGGGGCCGTGTACGGGACGATCACCGTCGGCGCGCTGCTGGCAGCGGAGAGCAGCCTGCGCGACACCTACCCCGAGACGATCGCCGCGGTGACGGTGGCGCTGGTCGTCTACTGGCTGGCCCACTCCTACGCCGAACTGCTCGGCCAACGCCTCACTGCCGGCGAACGCCTCACGGTATCCGGGCTTGGACGGGCGCTGGGTCGCGACTGGGCGATCGTGCGAGGGGCGGGCGCGCCGCTGCTGGCACTGCTGGTCGTGTGGGCGACGGGTGCCAGTCAAGAAACCGGCGTCACCGTGGCGTTGTGGACCTGTGTGGCGAGCCTGCTGGCGTTCGAGCTGCTCGCGGGCCTGCGCGCGCGAGCCCAGCCGGCGGAGCTGGCTCTCGAGCTGTGCATCGGTGCGGCGATCGGCCTCGGTGTGATCCTGCTGCGGGTGATCCTGCACTGAGCCCCACCCTGCTAGCCCACCGTGCGGCCCGCGACCGGACGAGCGGTTAGGCTGGGGCGATGGCTGAGCAGTCCCCGGTCCTGATCGCCTACGACGGCTCGCCGCCGGCGCGGGCCGCGGTTAGCGAGGCCGGCAAGTTGTTTGCGCCCGCCGAGGCGATCGTGCTCACCGTGTGGGAGCCCGGCCTGGCGGAGATGATGATCCTGCCGGACGCAACCGGGATGGGCAGCACGATGCTGCCGTTCGATCCCTCGGTCACGCAGGAGGTGGAGCGGGCAAACGAGGCACATGCGCAGAGCGTTGCCGCGGAGGGCGCCGCGCTCGCCCGCGAGGCGGGCCTTGACGCACGGCCGCTGGCCGTCGAGGACCTCACCGATCCCCCCGACGCGATCGTGGAGGCAGCTGAGCAGCACGGCGCGCGCGCAATCGTGACCGGCTCGCGCGGGCTGGGCGGGCTGAAGTCCAAACTGCTCGGCAGCACCTCCAAAGCCGTACTGAGCCGCGCCGCGTGCCCCGTGGTGGTCGTACGCCACCCCGAGGATCGATGAAGTCGTAGACATCCGCTGGCTCGCATTACGAGCCGGTTGCGATCAAGCCGGGAGGCTTACACAGGCGCAGGCGGCGGCCTCTCGCCCGGCTGCGGAGCTCCTCAAAAGCGCGGTGATTGCTGGGGAAAACCGTGAGCTCGCCGCTGCTTGACGCGGTGGGAGGGGATTGCGTAGAGTACGCTGTAGACAAAAAATCTCTGACATGAAAATGCCTTGTCTACGGGTACCATGACAAGTCGGAGTTTCGAGAGGATGCAGGGAGGTCGAATGTCTGAGTCCAAGCGAGGGAGCTCGGGGTCGTCTGAGGGAGCGCGCTCGCAAAGTGGGGCGCGATGCTGGCGAGCCGGGTGCGAATGCGCGCAAGGCCACGGTGAGCACTGCTAAAACCGCGACCGGCGCGCGCAAGGCCACGGTGAGCATGCGCACGCCGGCGCAGGAGAGCGGCAAGTCCAAGCCGCGGGCGACCCCGAAGATCGTGCCGATCTACGCCCGCCTGCCGCGAGGGCCCCACCCGCTCGGTGCTCCGGGGGTGGCCCACAACCAGCGCATCCGGATCCACGGGGGAATGATCGAGGCAGTCACGACGCGGGGCTACCCGCAGACCAGCGTGAAGCTCGTGGTCGGGCTGGCGGGGGTCTCGCGCCGATCCTTCTACGAGCAGTTCTCCGGCAAGGAGGAATGCTTCATGGCGACGTTCGACCTGATCGCCAACCGCGCGATCAAGCGACTCACCGACGCCTACCGAACGGCGGAGGGCGACCCGCGCCGGCGCCTGCGCGCGGTGCTGCGGGCGCTGGGTGCGGAATTGGAGCAGAACCCGAAGCCGCTGCGCCTGGCGATCGCCGACTCCCAGACCGCTGGCGCGGAGGGGCTACGGCGCCTGCAGAAGACCACCGCGGTCTGCGAAGGCCTGCTCGCGGGCGCCCTCTCCGGTCGCTGCCCACCCGCCGACGGCGGCGAGCCGGCCGCTGGAGAGAGCCGCCCCCGAGACGAGGGCTCCGAGGCGCTGCCACCGCCGGTGGTGAGGGCGATCGTGGGAGGGCTGCGGCGGTCGACGCAGATGCGCCTGCTCGACGACGACACCGAGGATCTCCAACCGCTCGTCCGGGAGATGGAGAAGTGGTTGCTGCTGTTTCAGTCGCCTGCGCTGGGGAGGCTGCGCCCTCGCCGCTGCGCCAATCGGCCTTTCCCGGAAACGCTCGAGCTCGAGCCTGACGCATGCGGCGGGAGCCGCCGTGGGCGCGTGCTGCGCAGCGCGATCGAGACGGGGCTTCGCGAACGGAAGTTCGCGGACCTCAACGCGCCGCGGATCGCCGAAGGCGCGGGGCTGCCGGTCGAGGCGGTGACGGAGCTCTACCCCGACCCGCAAGCGTGCTATCTGGAGGCGCTGGACGTGCTGGGCGACGAACTGCTGCAACTCATCGCCGGCCCCGAGCTCGTGTCCGCGGAGTGGCCGGCCGCGGTGTGCCACACGATCGACGCCCTGCTCACCCACCTCGCGTCCAGCCCGGCTCGCCTGATGACGCTCGCCGTGAGAGCGCTCGAAGCGGGACCGGCGGCGATCGCCAGCGTCGGCGACCTCGCCTACGAGCTGGCGACACTGCTGACCGAAGGCGCACCCCGGCGCCCGCGCACCCGAATCGCGGTCGAGGGGATCGCGGGCGGACTGTGGAACATCCTCTACTGCGAGGCGCTCGCCGGCAGGGGTCATCGGCTGCCGCTGCTCTCGGAGTACATCTCCTATGTGGTGCTCACCCCCTACCTCGGCCCCGAGGCGGCGACGCAGGCGATCGTGCGCTCGCGCCCCGCGGCAGCCGGTGAGCGGGCGGGCGCGGATTACCCGCGTTTGGCCGAGCGCCGCTCGGCGAAGTGCGTCAACACGACCCCGACCAGCACGGAGAGCACGATCACGACGATCAAAGGCGCCTGACCCTTGCCGAAGATCCAGCTGACCTCGACCTTTTCGAGGTTGAACACGGCGAACAGCGTCATCAGCACCGCCAGCGCCACCAGCCCAGTGGTGCGCGCCAGCTCGCGGTTGCTGCGCTTGGTGCGCTTAGGCTTCGAAGGGGTGTCAGTTGACGCGGACGTGGCCCAATGGTAGGACATGCTCGCCCGGAGCTGGGGTGCACACGACATGCGCCTGCCCGGCCGCGCGTCGCCCTCCTCGCTGACACTCGCCGACGACATGCGCCTGCCGGCCGCGCATCGCCCTCCTCGCGGACACTCGCCGACGGCGTGCGCTCGGCGGGCCCTACCCCGCCGCGAGCTCCGACTTGACCCACGCGCAGCCGCTCGAGAGATCCTCCACGCCGAGTGCGGCGGCGACGTTGAGCGCCATGCCGTGCCTGAAGAAGTCGTCGATCCGTTCGTCCTCGGCGCCGGACAGCCGCTGCGCGAGGCCCACCAGCTCGGCGTAGCGGTGGCGCACGCGGGCGCGCACCAGCTCGTCGTCGCAGGCGGCGTAGGACTGGTGCTGGAGCATCAGGTAGTCGCGGTCGCTGGAGAGCAGCTCCACGTAGGCCTTGCCCATCGCCTCCAGCGCATCCTCGCAGTCGGCCGGCGCACGCCCCTCGCGGAAGTCGGCGGCGGCGCTGCTCGAAGGCGGCGGCGATCCGTTCGAAGCTGCGCTCCAGCGCCGCGAGGAACAGCTCGCGCTTGTTGCCAAACAGCGTGAACACGTACGGCTGGGCGACGCCCACGCGCCGCGCGATGCGCTCGACCGGGGTGCCGTGCAGACCGCCGTGCGCGAACTCGTGCACGGCGGCGGTGATCAGCTCCTCGCGGCGCTCCGCGGCGGGCACGCGCGTGCGGGTGGGCTCGATGCTCACGCTGCCTCCCCCACCACGCCGGTCGGGTGCGGCCCTCTCCGGACGGGGCGCCGCCGCCCACCGGCCTCGGGGCTCTCAACCCCGTCCGCGGTGGGCTCCGTCACCTCGGCCTTGGTCGAGAACGGCAGCGCCAGCACCGCCAATGTGCCCGCGCCCAGCATCGCCACCGCCACCCACAGCGCCGGGGCGAGGCCGTTCACGAACGCCTGCGGCGAGCCGTAGCCGCCGGCGTGGGTGAAGATCGTCGCGAGCACCGCCACCCCCAGCACGCCGCCGGTCTCGCGGATCGCGTTGGTCGCGCCTGAGGCCTGCCCGGCCTGGTCCGCGCGCACCGCGGAAAGCACCGCGTTGGCGGAGGGGGCAAACACGAGCGCCATCCCCGCACCGGCCATGATGAACGGGACGATCATCTCCCCGTAAGGAGTGTCGGTCGAGAGGATCGACGCCAGCCACGCCAGCGCCCCGGCCTGCAGCGCGAGGCCCGAGAGCATGAACGGGCGGCTGCCGAAGCGCTGGGAGAAGACGCCCGCGAAGGGGGCGACGACCATCGTGGCGCCGGTCCACACGAGGATCTTCAACCCCGCCTCCAGGGGGCTGTTGCGCAGCACGTCCTGCATGAACTGTGAGAGAAAGAAGATCGACCCGAACATCCCGAAGTACATTGTGAACGAAGCGAAGTTGGTTACCGCGAACGCGCGGCGGGAGAAGAATGACATCGGCAGCATCGGCTCGCTCGTGCGGCGCTCCCGCGCGACGAACGCGGCCAGCAGCACGGCCCCCGCGCCCAGCGAGGCGAGGATCGTGGTGGAGGTCCAGCCGAGCGACTGCGCGCGCACGATTCCGAACACGATGCCGAACGCGCCGGCGGACGCGAGCGCCAGGCCGCGCAGGTCGAGCGTGCCGTTGGGGCCGTGGCTCTCGCGCAGGCGCGCGGCGGCCAGGGGCAGCAGCACGAGGCCGATCGGGACGTTGATCCAGAAGATCCAGTGCCATGAGATGCTCTGCACGACGGCGCCTCCCACCAGCGGGCCGAGCGCGACGGCCGAGCCGGAGACGCCCGACCACACGCCCAGCGCCATCCCGCGACGGGCCGCCGGGAAGGCCTCGGCGAGCAGCGTGAGCGTCAGCGGCGTAACCATCGCCGCGCCCATCCCCTGCACCGCGCGGGCAGCCACGAGCAGCCCGGTGCTGGGCGACAGCGCAGCACCGGCGGAGGCGGCGGTGAACAGCGAAAGCCCCGCCAGGAACATGCGCTTGCGCCCGAAGCGGTCGCCGAGCGCGGCGCCGGTCAGCAGCAGCACCGCGTACGCCAGCACGTAGGCGTTGACGGTCCACTCCAGCGACTGGATCGAGGCACCCGAGGTCGCGGTGGATCGAGGGCAGCGCGATCGACACCACGAGGTTGTCGAGCACCACCATGAACAGCGCCGTGGAGACGATCCCGAGGGTCCAGTTGTTCCTGCGCGAGCTGCTCATCTGCGTCCTCCTTGCTGGTGCCCACCCCACTCCTGATCGCTCTCAGAAACGTCCACGCGGGAGGTTTGGGGCAAATTAGTGATTGCTAACTAACATGAGATTAGCAGCGACTAATAATCTTGTCAAGGGTCGGGTAGAGCGACGGGAGGCGAATCCAGCGAGCGCAGTCGCGGGCACGGAAGCCCGCCCCTGTGCGCTTGTACGCAAACGCCGCCGGCGGATGGGCTCCAGCCCAACAACGGCTCAGTCCACCACCCGCGGCGCAACCCCTCGTGCCGCCGCCGTGTTTCCGAGCAGGTGAGTGTCTGCGCGGCGGCGAATAATGGGACGATGATGCGACGGGCGTTGCCGCTGGCATGCGCGCTGGCTCTGGGAGCCGTGGGAGGCGTGCTGCTCGGCGGCTGCGGGGGTGGCACGAAGACGGTCACCGCGCCCGGCGCCCCCGCGGCGAGCGCCGGCGCGCAGGCCGGCGCACACACGAGCTCCACCGCATCCACCGCGTCCACCGCTCCGCCCGCCACGACGTCCACCACGACGACCACAACCGGCCCGTCGAGCACAGGCGAACAGGCCACCAGCACCACCCGCACCGCGCCCGCGCCCGCCTTCGTGCACGGGGGACAGTCGGCCGAGCAGACACCCTCCGCCGAAGCCACCGCGGCGGCCGCGGTCGTGAGCGCCCACGGGTACACCGCGGAGGATCTCTCCGACTACCACCCCACCCAGACGCTGCGGGTGCTGGTCGGGACGCGCACCGGCTCCGCCGACGGCTACAACCAGCTCGCCTTCTTCTTCCTCGGCAACCACTACCTCGGCACCGACTCCACCCAGCCCAGCGCCTCGATGCGCGTCGTCAGCCAGAGCGACACCGAAGTCGCGATCGCCTACGCGCTCTACCGCTCCCACGACCCCCTCTGCTGCCCCTCGGGCGGGCAGACCACGGTGCGCTTCCAGCTCGACAACGGCCAGCTCGTCCCGCTTCGAGCCGATCCCGCCCGCCAGCTCCTCCTCGGGTCTCTCGCGCCAGTAGCGCGGCAGCGGCCCCCGCGCCCCTCCCGGCGGGCCGGAGCGCGGCCGCCGTGGGGGAATGCAAGCCGCGAGCGCGCGCGGGCCAGGGTAGGGGAATCGTTCTCCCCTATCTTGATGGGTGCGATAACCCCCACGAGGAAGGAGTACCTCATGAGCGCGAAGATCGATGGTCCCGCCGAGGCGCTGCTGCGGGGCAAGAACTTCTGCAACGTCGCCACCCTGCGCCCCGACGGCTCGGTGCACGCCGCGCCGGTGTGGGTCGACGTGCAGGACGGCCTGCCCACGGTCAACACGGCCGAGGGTCGTGTGTGGCCGCGCAACCTCGAACGCGACCCCCGCGTCACGCTGACGGTGCAGAACATGGACAACCCCTACGAGTACCTCACGATCCGCGGGCGCGTGGCCGAGCGCACCCACGAGGGCGCCGACGCGCACATCGACGCGCTGGCGATGAAGTACCTCGGCCAGGACACCTACCCCTACCGCCAGCCCGGCGAACAGCGGGTGATCATCCGCATCGAGCCGGAATACGTGCACACCTACGGGGCATGAGGGGGCTCGGTGTGTTTCAGTAGCCTCCGCCACCACGGCGTGGGTCGCGGCTGGGCGCGCAGCCACTCATCGCGCATCACCAGCTGTCCCCGTTCGCGCGCGCGCACCACGCATTTGGTGTGCGCGTGCCGCCGGCGGCGGGTGTCGCCTTCGGGGGCGATCAGCATGTGCTCGCTGAGCGCGGGCAGCTGATGGCCGCAGAACGGACATCGGTACGTCGCGGGCTTGCGGTTCGCCGCGCGACGCACCGTCCACCATGGGGCCGGCGGAAGGCGTGGCGGGGGCATCGCCCCATTGTGGCGCCCTTCGCCAGCGCGCTCGCGGTGGTCGGCGTAGGTGTCGCCGTCGCCCTCGCCAAAAGCCAGTTGGAGCGCCGCGCCGAGCGCGCGAAGGGCGATCCGCCTCACCGCCCTCGTGAGCACCGCCGGCCGGCGCTGCTCCCCGGCGAGCCCCACGCGGAGGGACTGCGCCGTGTGATCCTCAGCCAGCTCGATCTCGCCGTCGAGCTGCTGGAGGGCTACCCCGCGCAGGCAGGTACCGGCACCGTGCACGAGACCCGCAAGGCACTGAAGCGTCTGCGCGCGCTGCTGGTGCTGCTGCGCGCCGAGCTCGGCGCCAAGCGCTACGCGCGCGAGAACGCCGTGCTGCGCGACTGCGCCCGGCGCCTCGCGGGGGCGCGCGACGCGGAGGTGATGCTCGGCACGCTCGACTCGCTGGTGCGGCGCGACCCCTCGCATTTCACGCGCAGTGCCGCGGTGCGCACCCTGCGCGCGCAACTGCTCGCCGAGCGCGACGCCGCCGCCGCACACGCGATCCACGACCCCCGCGTGCGCGGCGAGGTGGTGATCGAGCTGCGCGCCGTGCGCGCGCGTGTGGTCCGCTGGGAGCTTGGCGCAGGCGGCTTCCGGCTGCTTGCGCCCGGCCTGGAGGGCATCTACGCGCGGGGTCGCCGGCGGATGCGCACCGCGCGCCGGCACGCCGCGGCGCAGCGGCCGGGGGAGGGATCGCGGCGCGACAAGGGGTCCCGAACAGGGAAGGGATCGCGGCGCGCGAAGCACAGCCGGCGCGGGGACGCAGGCAGGCGTGCCCGCTGGGACCCGAGCGTGGAGGCGCTGCACGCGTGGCGCAAACGTGTCAAGGAGCTGCGCTACGCCGCCGAGACGCTCGACCGCGGCGGCAGGCGCTGCAAGCCGGTGCGCCGCGTCGCCCGCCGCGCCAGCCGGCTCGGGGAAATGCTCGGCGAGGAGCACGACCTCGCGCTGCTCGAAGCGCGGGTGCGCGAACGCCCGCGCACGTTCGCGGGCGAGCGCAAGGTGCGCAAGCGGCTCTTGCGGCTGATCGCCTCGCGACGGCGGAAGCTGCGCAAGCGCGCCCTGCGCGAGGGCGAGCGGCTGTACCGGCGCCCACCGCGGCGCTTCGTGCGCCGCCTGAAGCGCTCGCAGTAGGGGCGCGAGCTCGAACAGTTGCGTGCGCCGCCCAAGCATGCGATAGCCGCGGCGAGCTCGTAGGCGCCAGCGGGACGCCTCGACAACTCGCGCACGTCCGGCAATTCGACTTCAGCGCCGTCCCCCCGCCGCCGATGGTTGGGCGAGTGGGGATGCACACGACGATGCGAACAAGACCCCTGCCGGCCACGCTCACCTTGGCCCTGCTGGTCGGGGGCCTGGGGGTGCTGGCACTGCACACCCTCACCGGCATGGGTGGGGGCTCGCGCGGGGGACTCTTCGATCATGCCGTCTACGGAGTGCTGATGGGCGCCTCGGCCTGCACCGTCATCGCCCGCGGCGTGGCCGTGCGCGCGCAGCGCGCCGCCTGGCTGACGATGGGCGCCGGTCTCGCGTGCTGGTGCCTGGGGGACCTCTACTACGCGCTGTTGGTCGAAGGCCCAGGCGCGGCCGGCGGAAGCGTCTCGCCCGCCGACGCGCTCTACCTCGCCTTCTACCCCTGCTGCTACGTCGCGCTGGTGCTGCTGCTCGGCGCCCACCTGCGCGAGCTGCGCATCGGGATGTGGCTGGATGGCCTGATCGGGGGGCTCGCCGCCGCGTCGGTCGGGGCGGCGGTGGTACTGCCGCCGATCCTGCACGGCGCCCACGGCGACGCCGCCTCGCTGGGGGTTGCGCTGGCCTACCCGATCGGCGACCTGCTGCTGCTGGTGTTCACGCTCGGTGCGCTCGGCATGACCGGCTGGCGCCCCGGGCGCGTGTGGCTGTTGATCGCCACCGCGATGCTGTGCAGCGCGGTGGCCGACGCGGCCTATCTCGACCTCACCGCGACCGACAGCTTTCACGTGGGCGACTGGGCGCAGTTCCTGTGGCCCGCCTCCGCCGTGCTGCTGGCCATCGCCGCCTGGACGCCGTGGCCGCGGCCTGCGCGCCAGCGGGTGGAGGACTGGCGTTTGGTGTCGGTGCCCTCGCTCTCGCTGCTCGCCGCTCTGGGCGTACTGATCTACGGTGACCTCCTCAACACCCAGCTGACACCCATCGCGCTGACCCTCGCAGCCGGGACAGTGCTGATGGTATGCGTGCACCTGATGATGACCGTACGCGAGAACATCGCGATGCTCGCCGGCTCGCGCCGTCTGGCACTCACCGACCCGCTCACCGGCCTTGGCAACCGCAGGCAGCTGATGGAAGACCTCAACGTCGCCTGCCGCCGCGTCTCGGGCGGCGAGACGTGGGAGCTGATGCTGTACGACCTCAATGGCTTCAAGCGCTACAACGACACCTTCGGCCACCCCGCCGGCGACGCGCTGCTGGCGCGCCTCTCAGACAAGTTGAAGACCGTGGTCGCCCCCTACGGCACCGCCTATCGGATGGGCGGCGACGAGTTCTGCGTGCTGCTGCGCGACTGCGCCGAGCAGGTCGACGCGTTGACGGCAGCCTCCGTCGCCGCCCTCTCCGAGCGCGGCCCGGGCTTCTCGATCGGCGCCGCACACGGCGTGGTGAGCATCCCTCCCGAACTCGACGACCCCGCCACGGTGATGCAGCTCGCCGACCAGCGCCTCTACCGGCGCAAGGAGGAGACGCGCGAGGCCTCCGCCGTGCACCAGCTGCGCGACGTGCTGCTGCAGGCCTTCCAGGAGCGCCACCCCGACCTGCAGGAGCACCAGCGCGGCGTCGGTGCGCTCGTGCTGGAGGTCGGCCGGCGCTTGGGGATGCACGGCGAAGAGCTCGACGTGCTCGCCCGCGCCGCCGAGCTGCACGACGTCGGCAAGATCGCGATCCCCGATGCGATCCTCACCAAGCCCGGCCCGCTGAACGCCGAGGAGTGGGGCTTCATGAGCCGCCACACGATCCTCGGCGAGCGGATCCTCGCGGCCGCCGCCGCGCTGCGCCCGGTCGCGCGGCTGGTGCGCTCCTCGCACGAGCGCTTCGACGGCGCCGGCTACCCCGACGGTCTGCGCGGCGAGGGGATCCCGCTGGGCGCGCGCATCATCTTTGTGTGCGACGCCTTCGACGCGATGACCTCCGAGCGCTCCTACTCCTCGGCCGTAGCGGCCGCCGAGGCGATCGCCGAGCTGCGCGCCTGCGCCGGCACGCAGTTCGACCCGGCGGTTGTGGAAGCGTTCATCGCCTCGTTCGGGGGGCCGCCCCAGCCGCACGCGGCGCCCCCGGGGACGATCGGGCTCTCGGCGCCGGCGTCAGTCGACGCTGACGATGCTCAGCACGCTCTCCCCGCGGGGCAGCGCAACGGTCACCTCATCGCCGGGGCGCCGGCCGACGAGCGCGCGGGCGACGGGCGACTCGGCTGAGAGGCGGCCCTCCGTGGGGGACGCGTCGTGCGAGCTGACGATCGTCCAGGTGCGCTGCTTCCCGTGCTGATCGCTGACAACCACGGTCGAGCCGAAGCCGACCGCCCCGTCCTCGGCCGTCTCCCCCTCCTCGACGACCACCGCCGTTGAGATCTTTTCGCGCAGCCGCGCGATCTTCGTCTCCAGATGGGCCTGGTCGTTCTTGGCGTCGTGGTACTCGCTGTTCTCCTTCAAGTCCCCCCACTCTCGCGCCGTTTTGATCCGCTCGGCGATCTCCCGCCGACCCTCGCCCTCCAGGGTCTCGAGCTCCGCGCGCATGGACTCCAGGCCCTCGGGGGTGATCAAGTTGGGGGCGTCGGTCATCTCGTCATCTAGCCTACTGGCGATCGGGAGTGGGCGCGGAGCGGCCCGGGCGCGGAGCGGCCCGGGCGCGGAGCGGCCCGGGCGCGGAGCGGCCCGGGCGCGGAGCGGCCCGGGCGCGGAGCGGCCCGCGAGGTGGGAGGACCCACGCCCAACGGGGCCGGCCCATAGACTGTCCCGGTGGAGTTCCGCACGATCGCCGGTGACGGGCAGCGATACGTCGTCTCCCAACGAGGCGAGGGCCCCGACATCGTGCTGCTGCACGGGTTCCCCGACACGCCGTACTCATGGGGGCAGATCGAGACCGCGCTCGTCGACGCCGGCTGGCGCGTCACCGTGCCGTGGCTGCGCGGGTATCACCGCGAGACGATCGTCCCCGGCCGCCGCTACGACGCCGAGACGATCGGGCGCGACGGGCTGGGGCTGCTCGACGCGATCGGCGTCTCGCGCGCCGTGCTCTTCGGCCACGACTGGGGCGCGCTGGTCACCTACGTCGCGGCGACGCTGGCACCCGATCGGGTCCGCGCGATCGTCACCTCTGGGATTCCACACCCCAGTGTGTTGCAGCGCACGCCCACTGCGCTGTGGGCAGTCCGGCACTTCCTGGCGCTGAAGCTGCCGTGGGCAGCGCGCAGCTGCAGGCGCAACGACTTCGCCTACTTCGATCGCCTCTACCGGCGGTGGTCACCGAGCTGGTCGGGCCCCGAGCGCGATGAGACCTTGAGCCGGGCCAAGCAGGCACTCTCCTCGCCGGCTACCCTCGACGGCGCGATCGCCTACTACCGCGACCTCTCGCTCGGAGGCCTCCCCCCGGCGATCGCTCGCGCCCCGGCGGTGCCCGGGCTGATCATCGGCGGCGACCATGCGCTCGGCGAACGGGAGCTCTTCACCCGCACCGCCGAGCTGCTCGCGCCTTCCAGCCGAGCGCTGATAACCCCCGGTACCGGCCACTGGCCCCAACGTGAGAACGCAGCCGTGGTCGTTCCCGAGCTGCTTGGCTTTCTTGGGCAGCTCGGAGCGTAGCGTCACACCTTGCGCGCAGCCGCTCGTCGAGCTCGTCGAGCAGCGACGACCTCTTCGGACAGATCCACTCCCTCATCGACGACGGCATGACTCTCCGAGCCAAGGAGCCAACATGAGCACCGAAGCACCGACAGCCACAACCGCGCCCACATCGACCCCGGCAACCCCGTCCCCGACCCCCGTTCCCGCTCGCCGTGCGTCCCGCTGGCGCGACGTCCCGCCGCGCGAACCACAGTCCCCTCCCGCCGACATCTCCCAGGCCCCGCCCGGCCCCAATGTTCCCCGGCACCTCCTCGGCGCGTACTGGCTGCTCGCCGAACACGACCTGCTCGCGCGCTGCCAGCGCCGGTACGGCGACATCTTCTCGCTGCGGATCTGGCCGGTCGGCTTCCTCGTCGTGATCGCCGACCCCGCGGAGATCAAGCGCGTATTCACAAGCGATCCCGACCAGCTGCGAGCGGGCGAGGGGAACGTAGTGATGCAGCCCGTCGCGGGGCCCGAGTCGGTGCTGCTGCTCGACGGCAAGCGCCACCTGAACCGTCGCAAGCTGATGTTGCCGCCGTTCCACGGCGAGCGTATGGGCGTCTATGCGGACCTGATCGGCGAGATCGCCGACGAGGAGATCGCGCGCTGGCCGGTCGGCGAGCCGTTCTCGGCCCACACCTCGATGCAGCGGATCACGCTGCGCGTGATCCTGCGCGCGGTGCTCGGCATCGAAGATGCGGCTCGCGGCGTCGAGTTGGAGCGCCTGCTGCCAAAGCTCCTGAACTCCCCCGCACTGCTGTGGCCGTTCCTGCAGCGCGACATGGGCGCCCGCAGCCCCTGGCAACGCTTCGTGGCGCTGCGCGAGCGTGTCGACGCGATCCTCTTCGATGAGATCGCCCGCAAGCGCGCAGATCCCGACCTCGCCGAGCACGAGGACATCCTCTCGATGCTGCTCGGCGCGCGTGACGAGCACGGCGAGGCGATGACCGACGAGGAGCTGCGCGATCAGCTCGTCACGTTGCTGCTCGCGGGCCACGAGACGACGGCCACCGGACTGGCGTGGATTTTCGAGCGCGTGCTGCGCACCCCAGAGGTCCACGCGCGCCTGCGCTCCGCAGTCGCCGAGGACGACGATCGGTACCTGGATTGTCTCATCAAGGAGGGGCTGCGCCTGCGCCCCGTCGTGCCGCTGGTGGCGCGGCAGGTCAACGCGCCGTTCCCCGTCGGCAACCACATTGTCCCGCCGGGCACACTCCTGACCTGCTCGATGATCCTCACGCACAGCCGGCCCGACCTCTACCCCAACCCCGACTCCTTCCGCCCCGAGCGCTTCATGGAAGACGCTCCCGACACCTACACCTGGCTCCCGTTCGGCGGCGGCACGCGCCGCTGCATCGGCGCGGCCTTTGCAACGCTCGAGATGAAGGTCATCCTGCGCCACGTCTTCGCCCAGTGCAAACTTGAGGCTCCCGACCAGAAGCCCGAGCGCCCGCGTCGGCGCTTCGTCACCTATCCACCCAACCACGGGGCGAAAGTGGTGCTCCGCGGCAGGGCGTAGGCAATACCGGCTATACCCTGAACGTGGCAAGGGTGATGATCTCGCTGCCCGATGACCTGCTGACGCGCATCGACGCGCAGGTCAAGGCACAGCACGCCACGCGCAGCGGTTTCCTGCGGCGCCTGGCCGAGCGAGAGCTGGCCGCGGAGGATCGGCAGCGTCGGACACGGATCGAGGCGCTGCTCGGCGAACCGGTCCGGCTCGGCGGCGACGCGGCCAAGCTGATCCGCGAAGATCGCGAATCTCACTAGTCGTGCTCCTCCTCGACGCGGGCGTCTGGGTGGCGGGAGTCGATCCGGAAGATCGTTTTCACTCCTCTTCGCGCTCGCTCGTGACCACCTCGATCCTGCCGGTGGCAACATTGGATCTCACGCTCTACGCGGTGATCAATGTCCTCAGCGCACGCAAGCAGCAGCACGATCTGGCGCGACGCGTGTGTCGTGTGATTCTTGAACGTTGTGGCGATCATGTCGCGCGTGCCGACGCACAGCTGGCCGAGGAGACCGTGCCCATCATCGCCGAATACGGCATCACCGCCTACGACGCCGCCTACGTGGCGGCGACTCGCCGCCACGACTGGACGCTGATCAGCACCGACATCAAAGACTTCGTAAGCCGCGGGCTGGCCCTGGCGCCCGACGACCCGGCGATCGACGCTGCCCCTGCGCGACACGCTCCTGCGGGTCGCCGAGATCGAGCTATATGACCCGTACTGGAGCCAGCGCATGCTCGACGAGGTCGCCCCGCAACCTCATCGCCGACGCTCGTGCAAGCGAGCAGCAGGCGCGCAACCTGATTGATGCCATGCGCACCGAAGCTGGGAGCAGGCTGGGCAGGAGTACTCCAGTTCGGATAGGTTACTCTATGTCAGTGGGTACATACACGTACGATCAGGCTTGGCAGGACGAGCGCGAGCGCCTCGCGGGGATCGAGCGGCTGTGGGACGAGGGTACGTTTGCGTTGCTCGAGCGCTTGGGCGTCGGGCCCCAGCGCGTGACGGACGCGGTGCTCGACCTGATGGCCTCGATGGGACACGACGAGGACTGTGGGCGCAAGCTGCCGAGCGAGCTCGAGGCGCTGGGGCTAAAGGACGTGCAGGCCGAGGGCCGCGTGCGCCTGATCGGTAGTGGAACGCCGGACACGGCTTTTTTCAGTCTGTCTCTGGAGACGCTGCGCGAAGCGCTCGTCAGCTCGGGCCGCGCGCGGGATGAGGAGATCGGGGAGCGGCTCGCGGACCTAGCGGAGCCGGGACGTACCTTCCTGAGCCCCATCCTCGTCGCCTGCCACGGCCAGCGGCCAAGCTGAATCGAATAGCATCGCAGCGGCGGACGAGCCGACTCACAAGGAAGCCTCGTGCGCGTGACTGCTCTTACATCGAAGCGGTAGTCTCCGGCGGTGTCCGACTCCCTCCAACGGACGGTGGGTGTCGCGACGAGGAGCCACACGCAACGACTCAGCGCGGTGACTCCGGCAGGCTGATGGCGCCTGCCGCGCGCAGCTGGCCACGTTTCGGGCGCGCGAGTGCAGCCGCGGCGATCACGCCGCCGATGCCGCCGAATAGGTGCGCCTGCCAGGAGATGCCGCTTTTGGGGATGAGGTCGTAGATGAGCGCGGCGCCAAAGAACACGCCGACGAGCACGCCGAGCGCGATCTCGACGATCCGGCGGTCGAACACCCCGCGACTGATGAGGTAGGTGGCGTAGCCGAAGACGACGCCGCTCGCGCCGACGGTGACGGTCCCGCTGGGCGCGATCAGCCAGGTTCCGAGCCCGCTGACGAGCGCGACGATGAGGCTCACGAGCAGCAGCTGCCTGGCACCCGCGAGCGCGATCGCGACGCCGAGGATGACGAAGGGCACGGTGTTGGACAGCAGATGCCCGAGGCTCGCGTGCAGGAACGGCGCGAACACGATGCCATCGAGATGCGAGAAGCTTCGCGGAACGATGCCGTCGTGATCGAGCCGATAGCTGTCGAGCATGTTGACGAACTCGACGACCCACATGATCGCGACGAGCACGACGAGCGTGCGCAGGCCATCGGCCTGCGACCGGTAGCGCTCGCGAACCAGGCTCTTCATACGCAAAGCATGGCAGTTTCGTTGGTGTGCCCAGCACCCAACACGACACGACCGGTACGGACGACTCCGGTTGTCGGCTGGCTGGCGGCAGTGCTGCCGCGTGCTCACGGGAACGAGTGCGCCCCAGCCAGCAAACGCCGGCAGCTCCTGCGTCCGGGGCAGATGTCCGAGTCGCCGGTGGGCGCACACCTGCACCCCCTTGCGAATGCGGGTGTCCCGCCTCGGCCGCGTCGGGCGCATAGACATCGTCCAGAGCATCAGCGATCACGGCACCACCGAGCACTCATGCATTGCCGGGGAATGCGAGCCTCAGTGCAGTGCTTGCCCGACCATCCGGCCTCCGTCTTCGCCTCGCTCAGCTGGCAGTATCGTTGCTGAGGATGGTGGTGGTTGCCAATGGGCTCGAGCCTGACCGAGCGGGAGGTATTGCTTGATGCGTGCGATAGCGGGCGGGGACAGTTGGGCTTGGGAGAGGGGCGTTGTGTGCGCTCGGCTTCGTGGCGGGCGGATGGCGGTTGAGTTCGCGGTGGCTGTGGTCGGCGCGTGCGCGGTGATGGGGGTCCTCGCGGGTGCGGCGTCGGCGGGGAGCAAGCTCTACTGGTCCAACTACGGCGCGGGTACGGTTTCTGTCGCCAATCTCGACGGCAGCGGGAGCGTCTCGACCTACGCGTCCGAACTTGAAGGACCCAACGGTATCGCGTTCGACGCTGCCGGCAACCTCTATGTCGCCAACGACAACGCAGGCACGGTCACCAAGGTCACGCCCGCGGGAGCCAGCTCCACATTCGCCACCGGGGTCAGCACTCCCTATCCGCTCGCAATCGACGCGGCGGGCAACCTCTACGTCGGTGGCTTCTTCGGCTCGATCTACAAGATCACATCCTCCGGGTTGGTGTCCACCTTCGCCACCGGCACCAAAAGACGTGCAGGACTTGCATTCGACGCGGCCGGCAACCTCTATGCCTCCAACCCCACCGGGGAAACCATCAGCAAGATCACTCCCGCCGGCACGGAAACGACGTTCGCCTCCGGCCTGAAACAGGTCGAAGGCTTGGCCTTCGACGCCGCCGGCAACCTCTACGCCGCGATCGAGAATGGCGGCAAGATCACGAGGATCACGCCCGCTGGCGCCAGCTCCACATTCGTCTCCGGCCTCGACGGACCGGGAGGGCTCGCCATCGACGCAGCGGGCAACCTCTATGTCGGCCAGCAGCCGGATGCGGTCATAGAAAAGATCACCCCGGCGGGCGTGGTCTCGCCCCTGCTGTCCAGCGTTCCGGGACCCGAGTACCTGGCGATCGCCGAAGCGCCATCGGGTGGGGGCGTACCGGTGCTCGCCGGCGCCGGGACGGTCGGCTCCTCGCTGTCCTGTGGGGCTGCGGCGTGGGCCCCCGACCCGCCGGGCGGCCAGTTGTTCCGCCAGCCGCTCTCCTCGACTATCGCCTGGCAACTGAGCGGGAGCGCGATCGCCGGCGCGAGCGGCTCGAGCTTCACCCCCACCCAGCCGGGCTCATACACGTGCACGAGCACTGCCACCAACCAGGCCGGCTCGAGCACGCAGAGGAGCGCTGCGCTGCAGGTCAATGCGGTCCCCGCCACGCCGAGCTCGACACCGACGTCGGTGTCGATGTCGATGTCGACACCAGCTTCGAGCACAGCCGCCCTCGCGCCGACCGTGACGCAGGTGTTCCAGGCACATGCCGTTTGGGCCGAGGGCAGCGCGCTGGCGAGCTTCGCGAAGAGCGCCAAGAAGAAGCCGCCGGTCGGCACGACGTTCTCCTTCACGCTCAACGAGTCCGCGAATGTCAGCTTCGCGTTCACGCAGAAGACCACTGGGCGCAAGATCAAAGGCAAGTGCGCCGCGAAGACGAAGAAGAACTCACGCAAGCCCGCCTGCACGCGTGCCGTGATCGCGGGAACACTGTCCTTCACCGGCCACAGCGCCACGAACAAGGTCGTCTTCCAGGGACGCCTCTCGCACGCGAAGAAGCTGAAGCCGGGACGCTACACGCTCATCATCACCGCCACCAACTCCGCCGGAAAAGACTCCGCGCCGACGTCGCTGAGCTTCACGATTGTGAACTAGCGTTTCGCGGGCGCGCCGACGCCCACCACGCGCTCCTGCCTTCATGAACAACCGAGTGTGCTTGGCCGCCTGCGCCACACGCCTGGTGTGGACGGTGGGTGTCGCGACACCCAGGACGAGCTGCGGGCGTATTGGCGGAGGATCGGTATACGCCCGCTTGTGCCGGGCGAAGCAGAAGCGGCGCTTGCTTCGCCGCACCCCACCCTGTCCTCGTCCGGAGTCCCCCACCCGGTTTCTACCGGACACAGTTGCCGGTCAGTCGAGCCTTTCTGGAATGAGCGCGAGTCCTTCGGCACCGGCAGCCGCGTGGAGGCGGCGGTCCCAGGTGGCGAGGAGGAGATCGTCTCGGGGGAGCATGAGGGCCGCGGCGAGATGTAGGGCGTGCAGGCTGCGCAGCTCGCAGTCGATCGTGAGCTTGGCGGCGTCCTCGACCAGGCGCTGGTCGACCTCGATCGCGCCGAACGCGGGCCACTCCTCGCGTACGGTCCTGGCGGCTGCTTGGCCTGCGCTCAGGCCAACGGCGCGGACGGTCTCCACGAAGCCGACACGACACATGAACCAGCCCTCGGCGCGGTCCATCACGTCGCGGACGGTGTCGCTTCCGGGCTCAGCGACATAGCGCTTGACCAGCGCGCTCGCGTCGAGGTAGAGGTTCAGCGCTCGGCTTCCCGCTCGGCCAGCACCAGCGCCGATGCGCTGCGACTGCTCTTCACGAGTCGGGGTGCCCGCTTTGGCCGCGCGCGCGCGGGCGCAACCAGCCGCCCCTGGGCCACCAGCCCGCGCAGGCGATCGTCCTTGGTCGAGGCACCAGCCGGCACGATGTCGGCCAGCGGCCGACCGCGGAGGGTCACGCGCACCTGCTGACCGCGAGCGACCGCTCGCAGCGTCTGGCTCAGCGTCGTCTTCAACTCGCGGACTCCCATCTCACGCATGTGGCCACCTTATCAGCTATGAGTCCACAACCCGAACAACCGAGCACCAATGCGAGACCCACGGACGGCGCCCGAATTGGTCTTTCGGCACGGGGGGTCGAGACATCTCGCTGGGACGCGTAGGCTCACTGCTGAGATGTTCGTGCTTGTTCCGATCGGAGCGTTTGTTCTCGAGGTGTTCGTCTTCGTTGAGGTCGGACGCGCGATTGGCTGGCTGCTGACGGTCGTCTTGCTGTTGGGGACCTCGGTGCTCGGCGCTCGGCTCCTGCGCATCCAGGGACGCTCGGCGATCGAGCGCGTCTCACTGGCAGTGTCCGAGCATCGCGCGCCCGCGCGTGCCGCGATCGACGGCGCACTCGGCTCTCTTGGATGCATACTGCTCGTGGTGCCCGGGTTCGTCACCGATGCCCTTGGCGTACTGCTCCTGTTTCCGCTCACCCGAAAGCTGACGCGCCGCTGGATATCACGCCATTACGCTGGTCGCATGATTAGCTTCGTGGCAACGGCAGGACGCTTCGCCCCCGGCGACCGCGGTCAGCGTCCGGCTGACGTCGAGTCAACGGTCCTCGACGACGATCGCGACCAGCTCGGCCGCTGATATGTGCACCGCCGATGACTGCCGTCGCCGGTCTGCGAACCGCGCAGCACGAGTGGGCCGTCCTCGCGCGAAGTCGTGTGGGGTATTGTCCTCGTCACCCATCGCGAGGAGACCACCATGGCCGATTCAACCACTACTCCTACTCGCCTTGTCGGCGTCGAGGATCTCGACGAACGGCAAGTCACCGTCATCGAGACACCACACGGCGCGCTCGCCGTCGGCCTCAGCGGCGGTGAGCCGTTCGCGGTTTCCAACCGCTGCCGCCATCTGTTCGCCTCACTCGGGGAAGGACACGTTGCCGAGGATGGATGTCTCCAGTGCCCGCGGCACGCGGCCCGCTACGACATACGCTCAGGCGCGATGACACGCGGCCCGCAGGGCGCATTCAAGTCCTTGGCAGGCCTTGTGAAGGGCACAACCGGCGCCCGGGCACTCAAGACTTTCCCGGTAGTGCTACGGGACGGTGCGATCTGGTTGGAGGGTTAGAGGAGGCCGAACTCGGTGAGCGCGCGTCGCGGTCCCGTAGAAAACGGGTCTGATCACCTCGCCGCCCTGGCTCACCGTGTGCGAACGCCGTATGCCTCACGTCTGTCCTGGGAGCTGATTGATAAGCCACCCAGCCGCCGTCTTGCTCAACGTGACCAGCCCCGAGTGGAAGCTTCCCACTTTGACGGTCACTGTGGCAGTAGTGCCTGTGATCGATACCGCAATGACCTTGGCATTCTTGAATAGGGCGACGCCGCCGTAGAACTTCACGGCTTCGGGGCACCCGGGAACCGTGCTGGAACGTCCGAGTTCCCGCTCGTCGGATTCCACCACATCAACCATTTTATCTTGGGCGCTTTGGGTCGAGAGCGGGCAAAGTTCGGTCCCGCTACCGCGGGTGAAAGAGGAGAAGTAGCGGTGCACCACCGAGCTGACCTGCTCGCTTTCCCGTATGCCGCCCGCGCCCTCGCTCCCGCACCCGCTCACGAGTAGGGCGAGCACCGTCGCGAGTGCCGTCAGCCGCCTCATCGGTCATTGATCGGCCATCTCGAGGCGGGACTTTAAGTTGGAGAAGGACCACCGTTATCCGGCGGTCCCATGGGTTGCGCGCCTACGCGGCACCGAGCGCCGCCACTAACGCTCGCGGTCCACGGGGCGCCACAGCCTTGACGGCCGATGCAGCAGGCAGTACCGTTCCGGTCCTCCCGATTCAAGGATAAGGGGATGGCTGACGCGCGCAGCGAACTGCAGATTGAGATTGGCGCCTGCGCTGACGACGACGATCAGGAGCTAGCCGAGCTGACCCAGCGCCTCCGTAATGAGCTGCTCGACCTCGATGTGGAGGACGTCACGCTCGCTAGGAGCGCTGACGTCGCGGTTGGGGCAAAGGGCATCGATGCCACGGCGGTTGCCGGGCTGATCGTCCATCTCGGGTCTGGTCCAGCGGGGATGCTGGGGTCGGTGAGCGCTTGTGTTCGGGACTGGTTGCAGCGCCAGCGGGCACGCAGCGTCAAGCTTACCCTTGATGGCGACACGCTCGAGGTGACCGGCGTGTCATCCGCCGAGCAGGACCAGCTCATTGAGATGTGGGTGGGGCGTCATACCGCTCCCCGCTGACACGGACGGGCACCGCAGAGCGCTGCTCATAGCGACAGCTCGTTACGCCGACCACACGCTGCAGCAGTTGCGCTCGCCCGGGCAGGACGCCATGGCACTCGGAGGGGTTCTAGCTGACCCGGCGATCGGCGGTTTTGACGTCGTGTCAGTGATCGATGCTCCCTTAGACCAACTGCAGCGCGCCGTAGTGGAGTTCTGCGGTGGCGCGGCACCAGGCGATCTGATCCTCGTCTACCTGTCCTGCCACGGTGTCCTGGATGACCGTGGGAGGCTGTACTACGCGACGGTCAACACCGAGCGAGAGCTGTTGTCAGCAACGGCCGTGCGCGCGGACTGGCTCAACGAGCAGCTCGAGGACAGTCGCGCTCGAAGCCAAGTCGTGGTGCTGGACTGTTGCCACAGCGGCGCTTTTGCCAAGGGAGCCAAGGGCGACAGCGCGTTGGCTCTGGAGGAGCGATTTGAAGGCCGTGGCCGAATCGTGCTGACTGCTTCGCGTGCCACCGAGTACTCATTCGACGGGACTCAGGCGGTCGGTGAGGGCGCCACCTCCGTTTTCACCTCCGCGGTGGTCAGGGGCCTGCAGACCGGTGAGGCAGACGTCGATCAAGACGGGCTCGTCACCGTGTCCGACCTTTACACGTATGTCTATAAAGAGGTCAGAAGCAGCGAGCAGCGCCAGACTCCGCTCCTGTGGACCTACGGAGCCGAGGGCAGCCTCATGCTCGCCCGCAGTCCACGTGGGGCAATCATCCAGCCCATGGCCCTCCCCGAGCACCTGCGGCTGGCGCTCGAGAGTCCCGCACCTCGCGTCCGGGAGGGGGCGGTACGCGCGCTTGCCGAGATCTTGGTCGGGGACGATGCCGCCGCGGCGCTGCGAGCTCGCCTTACGCTCGAGGAGGTGGCAAGCCGCGACCTTCCGGGGATCGCCCAAGTCGCTCGCGACGCTCTGACGGAGCAGGTAGAGGTCTCTCGCGAGAGCAAGCCACATCCGGCTGCCGATCTAGGCGGCGGCGACTCTGTCGGACCAGTCAAACAGGAGCTCAGCGTCACTCCGAGCCACGAGAACGCCATCGAGTTGGCGACCGCTCACCCTGGAGAGGTTCTCGACGAGGTCCAGCAGCTCAAGCGATTCTTCCCAGCTCGCACATCGGTTGACCACACAGCTGCGGTTGGTCGGCCAGCCGCGCTGATGGTGTGGTACATCGTCGCAACCCTCGTAGCAGCCGCAGTCGGCAGCGTGATGGCCGACACCCACACCTTTTTTTCTGGGGGGCTGCCCTTGGAAATGGTCGGGCTCGCGATAATGCACGGAGCGCCGATCGCCGCCTGGTTGATCGTTATGTCCATGGCAGGACAGTGTCGCCTCGAGTGGCGAGCGCTCGTCCTAGTTGCACTAGCAGCGGCAGTCCTGACTTCTCTGTCGGCGCTCGTAGTGCAGAGCCTGGAATATGGTCGGACGCCCCGCGGGCTTATCGAACACTTATGGTTCGCCGTCACGTTCGGCGCAGCGGTCGGTGTTGCCGCCCGTTCGTGGCGCACATCACTCGTAGCGGTAGCGACGAGCGTGATTGGTGCCATCGTCGGTACGTGGCTGCTGCCGTCACACTGGTATACAACGCTCGAAGAAGGGACATTTGTTGGCGGCAACGTGTTGGTTACGTGCGTGACCGTCGCGGGTACGGCCGTTTACCTCGGGTACCGGGCATACACCGACCCTTTCGCCGAGCGACCTAACACGTGGGGCCGAACTGGATGATCACCGTTGCCGACGCGCGACCTACGACCAAGACGCCTGCTTTCAGGCGCTTGGGCAGCAGCCTGCGACACGCTCGCAGTGGACGACCACCGGGTCTGAGGCCCGGCGAGTCGAGCGCTTCCGCTTCGCTCGTGACATGCGGGCGTGTGCCGATCGTCGGCCGGCGCGGCCGACGCGAGCGAACTCTATCGAGCATCTTGTTTCGCCAGGCATCCGTTTGCCACGGCGCGACCCGGACCGCGAAACTCTCACGAATGCGCCGACCACGAGTCTTCACCGGTCGTGCATTCGAACGTGGCGCCATTCGTGAACGTGGCGTCCTCGCGGAGCACCCCGGCGAAGCGCGCCGGACCGGAGGATTCGCTCGTGTGGAGGTGGCCGATGAACGTGTACTTGAAGGTCGCCGCCTTGCCTTCCACTTCGCCTGGCTGTTCGCCTTCGGCCGTAAACGATCCATCTTTGGTCTGGTCCCCGAGTAATGGACAGCCGGACCGAACTCAGGGGGTCAGGCCAGACCGCAACGCCCTCGACAACCGCTTCAGCCCGTTCCTCGGCGTCTGTATCCCATCGCTGTCGAGGCGAAAGCGGCGAGCTCCTCGGCCAACGGGATCGCGCGGGCGCCGTAGTAGGACTTCGGAGCGCCAGCGATACCGCGGACGATCGCTCTTCGTACCTGCAGCCGCGGGGGGCTCAAGTCGAGGTCCAGGTCGCACCAGCGCAAAGCGATCGCCTCTGAGATGCGCAGCCCTGTGGAGGCCAGCAGCACGAGCAGCGGCTGGTATGCGGCCGGGATCTCGGCGAGCAGCCGTCCGAGTTGTGTGCGGGTCAGGAAGCGTCGCTCGCTGACGGCCCAGCGTCGCCCGCCGCGACGCGAGGGCAGGACCAAAGAGCGCGCGAGTTCGCTGTCGATGAGTCCCTCGTGGGCGGCCGCGTCGAGGCATCGGCGAAGAGGCGTCAGCGCGCGCCCGTTGCGGAAGTCCTGCAAACCCGCATCAGCGCAGGCGATCAGCCTGTCTTAGCGGGGCTTTTCTTTATGCGCCAGGAGAGATTCGAACTCCCGACCTTCGGTTCCGTAGACCAAATCAGTCGTTGTGTGGGGTGCCTTGGAGTCGCCCGATTTGGCTCTAATGCAGGGAATCCACCCGATCGCCTTCCGGCGTTGTGGAGTGCCGTGGCGTGGGGCATGTTTGCACGTTGTTTACACCCCCGCTAGGTGGGAGGCTATCGGCAAGCTCGTCAGTAGCGGTGATGCGGACTCACGGCAATGCCCCAACACCGCTTTGGAGCATTTGCGGATTAGCTCGTCTCCCCGCCCTCCTCCTTCCTTACCCTTCGTTGCGTAACCAGCGAGAGTGGTGTTGGACCCACCCCATTGTTGTCCTCTACCGCTGGCGTCCGCCCGAAGGTCTTGCGGACCATCCAGACTCGCTCCTCCTCCTTTTGGTCTTTCGAGAGAGGCTCAATAAACGGCGAGAACGCGGTCAGCTCAAGCTGGAGATTGCGAGAATGCGTCTCGCGATCTCGATGAGATTTTGACTGGTTGGCCGCATAGGTCGCAACTCCGCCGAGTATCACAGAGAGCGCCACCTTGCCACCATATGTCTCAGCCGCTGGATGCTTCTCTAGGATCGCCGCGATCACACCGACGATCGCGGACAGGCCAAATCCAACGGTAATCCAGCGCCAGGAGTCAGCGATCTTCTTCTGCTGCTTCGCATCCTCACCATAGCGTTCCGCGGTGCCGATAGACCCGATCACGCCCACCAGCTTCTCCGAGTCATCCTTCATTCTCCGTATCTCGGTGACGAAGATCTCGATTTCCCTACGGGAGCTTGCCTTCAGTAGCTCAAGCTCGCTTTTGCCTGCCTCAAGACTCGAATTGGCCGCGGCAGTACGACCCGCCTGGGCCTCCTCGAATGCGGCGGCCTGCGCGCCTCGCTGTCGGAGACCTTCCTCGCGCTCGGTCTCCAGGTTTGTCTCGTATCCCTGTAGACGCTGCTCGAATCCCGTCCGCATCTCATCGATCGCAGTGGCAAGCTCGCCAAGACGCTCGGTGCTCGCCGACGTAATCTCGGAGTTGATCGTGTCCAACCGTGTGCGGGCAGTCGTGATCTCCTGCTGTGTGGACCGAAAGTCGGATTCCAGTGCAGCAAGTCGCTGCCGCGCAGAGCGCTGGAATGTCGCTGCCGCATCCTTCACCTCTTGCTCGATGTCGCGCCCACGACTGGCCGGCAGTCGAGCGATACCATCCAGCAACCGGTCGCGCCACGGATCAGATGTGCCGGCGATCGCGTCGGGGCCATCGATCCACTGCTGCAGTGCTTCCGAGAGCTGTTGGAGCACGGCAGGACTGACGAGGTCAGAATCTGTCGTTTGAAAGACTATCTGTGCGTACGCGAAGATGCGTTCGAACCGTTGTCGATCCGCGGGAGTTGGCCAGGCAGATTCAGGAAGTTGTCCCAGCGCTTCGGCCGCCTGCTCAAGCTGCTCCTTCAGGACTCCGAATCGCTCTTGATCGGTGGACATGTGCGCTTGATCATAAAGTCCGATTCGGACAGCCTGGCGAATCTCCACCTGCTGCGTAGTCCTGTAGATCAAGCGCGCGGCTTAGCATGAATCATGAGGGCAGATGAGCCGCATCCTGCACTTCGTTCGTCCTCGGCCCGAGCTTCAGCGGCTGCCCTATGTCCCCGTCGAGCAGATGGACGTACGTGTCGAGCGTGAACGCGGCGGAGTGGTGGCCGAGCCACCGCTGGACCTGTACCGCGTTGCGGCCCTCGGCGAACAGCATCGACGCGCAGGTGTGGCGGAAGGCGTGGAATCCGACCCACTCCAGGCACGCCTCCTCTCGCGCCGGCTTGAGCACGCGGCGGCGGACGTTGCCCTGGTTCAGCGGCGCCCCGTTGCTCGCCGGAAACACCAGGTCCTCGGCGCCCGGCCACTCCGACGCTTTACGGTGCTCGCGCAGCTCCAGCACGAGCGCGTGATCGAGCGGTATCTCCCGTTTGCCGTACTTGCTCTTGGGAGGCCCCATGCGGCCCTTCACGAGCGCCCGCCGGACCTTGACGTGCGGCGTGGACCCGTCCAGCTCCAGGTGCCGCCACTGGAGCGCCACGGCCTCGCTGATCCGTAGACCTGTGGAGGCGAGGAACAAGAAGAACATCCGCCAGTTGCCCGGGAGCATCCCGAGCAGCGTCGATAGCTCCTCGTGGCTCATCGCCCGGACCTCGTCCTCTTCGGACTCCTCGGCGGTCGGGCGGTGCGGGAGGTCCACGTCCCGAGCAGGGTTCCCCGACCGGATCAGGCCCTCGCGGACGGCCGTGGCGAGGCACGCGCGCAGTGGGGTCACGATGTTGCGCACCGTCTGGTCGCCGAGGGTCCGCCCTTCCTGCTGGGCGGGGTCGCACAGCCATCCCACGAAACCCGCGATCCCGCTCGGCGTGATCTCCGTGAGCCGCAGACCAGCCGGGAAGAACTTCAGCGCGTACGCCTCCAACAAGCGCTTGTATTCGTCGCGGGTGCCCTCGCGGAATCCGCGCCGGCCGCGGCCCTGGTAGCGCTCCACCCACTCGCGGGCGTACTCGTGCAGTGTGATCCGGGAGCGCCCCTCGAACTCGCCTCGCTCGATGTCCGTCGCCCGCGCTGACTTCGCGCGGCGGGCCTCATCGAGAGTCCTGAATGTCTCGTACCGCTGCTTGCCATTCTCGCGGTAGGCGATCATGTAGCGGGAGCCCCGCTTGTAGATTCCGGGATGCTTCGTCTTGATCGTGGGAGCGGCCATCGGGGTTCCTCCTTTTGTAGCGCTGGACGCGGACAGCGGGCGTTACGACAGGGCTTCGATCGCTGCGTCAAGGTGTGAGCGCTTGAACAACAGCCTGCGTCCGTCGCGGCGCGGCGTGAGGCGTCGCTGGCTCACCAGATCGTAGATGCGGCTCGTCGGACAGGCAAGGTGCTCTGCGGCCTGCTCCACGCCGATCCACGGCTCGGACGGGCTGGCCCCCGAAAGGTTGTCGGCGAGCAGGTCGGCGACGCGCTCGGCGATGGCCTGCACGAACGCATCGGGGACTTGCAGCTCCAGGGTGCCCGTTCTCATGGTCGTATGCGCCAGCGGGATCGCATCGGCTCTCTGAATGTAAGCCGAGCACCGCCCCCGCCGAGCAAGCGAATTTCCTTCGCGTGCCCCACGGCAGGGCGGCTTGATACCGGAATCCGTGGCAGTTGAATGGGTCGGATATCGGAGTGCATCATGGTTTCCTCCAGTGGGTTGGGCTCCTTTGAGTCAGTTGGGCACCTGCCCAACTGAGTGCGGCCTTTGCAGGTCGTGGAGGAGCTGTCAAGCAAGTTCGCAAGTGACGGCAGTGCCCCGCCGCAGGCGAGGACTTGAACTTGCTTTACAGCGGGGGAACGACCTGCTACCCCCATCCCGGCGCGCCGCCGCCGGCTGACTTTCACCAGCGAACAAGGAAACACCCACGACCCGCAACGCCCGACGCTCCCAATGAGCCGTCAGCCGACCTCGATGACAGCCGACTTGCCCGCCCGACCCGCTCCTGCGGCTCCAACTCCGGCTCCGGCCCACCGACCGCCATCCCCCACGTAATGCCATCCCTTCGACGCCGCAACCGGCCCCTCAGCCCGCCACCAAACACACCCGCGCCGACGACCCACGTCCGTCCTCCCCATCCGACCTCTACCGACCGATGCCTCTCAGCCCTCTTTGTCGTTGTTCTCCACTTCCACCCTGCTGCCCGCTCGCTCCCCTCCCACGCTCTGCGCCTGGCCCCACCAAAACATCTGTGATGTGGTGGGTCGAGGAAGGGGGTCCCCGGGTTGGAGCGAAGCGGAGAGGCGGGGACCCCCTTCCTCAATGCCAGGCGCAGAGCCAAATCTCGCCCGCGAGCGGGCAGCACGGTGTCCGTCTGGGGTGTTCGCCTTATAGACGTACACCCAAACGAACACCCAGACGTACACCCCGCACCCCAAACGGCGGCAAGAACAAGACCGTTGTCGTCGGCGTCAAACAACGCGGCGGGGAGGTCCGGGAGAGCACCACGTCCGGTCCTGCGGCGTGGCGCTCTTGCGGTCGTCAGTTGATCCGGCCGACGATCTGGACCATGCGGAAGGCGGCGCGGGTGGCGAACACGTACCCGTCGCTGGTCTGGTTGATGAGGCCGTTGGTCCGTAGGGACCGTATGGTGTCTTTGATGAGCTTGCCGCGTTCGAGGGCACGGGCGAGGTCCCAGATGGACCAGATCGGCAGGTCGTCCCCGGTGAGCAGGTACAGCATGTCGCGCTCGATCGCGTTGAGTTCGGCGACGATAGGGTTCTCGTCAGGCATGGGAGGCATCTTCTCCTGTGCTCAGGTCCCGGCGTTGGGTTCCTGCCCGCGCCGGGGCCGATTGTTATGGTCTGGGGCATCAGCTTACCACGCGATGCCTCAAAATGATTCGTAATGACTCAGCCTGACTCCGAGTCGGTGTCCTTCACGGTTCGTCTCCCACGCGAGACCGCCGATCGCCTCCGAGAGATCGCGGCCAGCGAATCCCGCTCCGTCGCGGCCGAACTTCGCCGAGCCGTCCAAGCGCACGTCGATCGGGCATCCCAGGGCAGCAAGCCCAAGGGCCGCTAGCTTGCTCGCGGCGATCGAATCCGATTACCGCGTTATCATGGAGCGATCCCAACCGTGCAGGAGGCAAGTCCGATGGATCAGCAGTCGAGCACACGTCGTGCCGCCCCTACAGGTCAGCGCACACGGTCTCGCAGTTCGGCACAGAATGGCGTAGGGCCGATCAGGTCGAAGGCTCGTCGCGTGCAGATCGAGCGTCTGATCCAGCGGACCACGAAAGACAAAGGGCTCAGCCCCGAGGTCGTGGCCACCCTGCATGACGATGCTTGGGGCAAGCGCCCGGATTCGTGACGCGCCCGGACGACGGGCGTATCTATCTCTTCGATACGTCAATCTGGAGCCACACGGAGCATCCACAGGTCGCATCTGACTGGACGACGGCGCTCCAGAACGACCGGATAGCCGTCTCGCCGGTCGTCGCCTTTGAGGTTCTCTACACCGCGCAGAACCAGGCCGACTTCGAGGCTCTTGAAGAACAGCTCGACGCCTTGCGACAGGTGCCCCTGACACAGGGGATTGTACGCTCCGCCCGCGCCGCGCTGCACACGCTTTCAGCGACGAATCATCATCGGCTGCCGTTCCAAGACGCCTTGATCGCGGCGTCGGCCGCACACAAGAGCTGGGGCGTCCTGCACTACGACGGCCACTTCGACAGGCTCAGCGAAGTGCTCGATTTCGAGAGTCGTTGGATCGCTCCACCGAAGTCGCTTTAGGCTGCTCGTCGCGCAGCCCGCGACCGGCGCGACTCGTGCACTCCACGCACGGCCTCGGCCATGACCTGATCCTCATCGACCCCGGCCGCCGCGCTGTGCTCCTGCGCGCGTCGGATCGTCTCGAACCCGAGCTGAATCCGCGCGGCCCGCTCCAGCGCTTCCCGATCGCTCTTGCCAGGCGAGCGCTCGCGAAGCCTCGACAGCAGCCCGTTGTCGATCTCGACGGTTGTGGTCGCCGTGGCAGCCATAGCGTTCCCGATCGTATCGCCGCCGCCCCGGAGGCAGGGCACCATCGATCTCGTCAGAGCGGCTCGGCGCCTGCGATCTCGACAGACCGTGCAAGATCGAGGGACAGACACATGTACGCGCCCCCGCTCGTTGTTTGCCGGTTCATCGCAGCCGGGCCACTTGCCCCTTATGCCTTCCATGAACTGCCCCCAGCTAGGTGCCGCACCATCCGCTTCGATCGTCATTCCCAAAGCCGACGCCGTGAAGGTTGTCGAGCCCAGAGCCATGGACTGGCCTACTTCGTACTCGAAGATGCCGTCGCCGTGGCGAATGACCACCCGCGGCGATTCCGCGCCGGTAAAGATCCCGTAGATGTCGTGCATGTCCCAACGCCCGATAAAGGTGCCCGGCTGACGGTAGTGGCGGAATCTGGGTTCGGTAACGCGCATCTCGCTCCCTCAATGATACGACGCAACCCCTGCTTCTTCCATGCACGAGTGGAGACACGGGCCAATGGTGTCGATGGCTGCACAGGCGCCGGCCAGGATAGGCATGTTTACACTTCCGTTTACACCCCAGCCCAAACCGACACTCCCAGCATCCCCGACGGCGCAAAAAAACCCCGCCTGAGCGGGGCTTTTCTATGACGCGCCAGGAGAGATTCGAACTCCCGACCTTCGGTTCCGTAGACCGACGCTCTATCCAGCTGAGCTACTGGCGCAGAGGGATCAGTTTAGTGGGCGTGCGGTGCCCCAGGCTTTGCGGATCATCGAGGAGATCGTTTCCTGACCCCGCTCGACGCGACTCACCAGCGCCACACGCTGCCGGCGGGCAGCGGTGGTGAGCCTAGAGATGGGTGAGTGCGAGAGCGCGCCCGAGGCCGGCGTCAACCTGAGCCATCACCCAATCTGGGAGGGCGCATATGCGCTCCTCCAGGGCGCCCCGGTCGACGGTCGCGACCTGAGTGACGTTGACGACCGAATCGGTATCGAGGCCGGAGAGGTCCGCCGGCACGGCGACGTTGCCCGGCAGTGCGGAGAGCTGCGTGTTGGTCGTGAGGACCACGACTGTGACTGTGCGCAGCTTGGAGCGGTTGTACCGGTCGGCGCTGACAATCAGTATCGGGCGTCGCAGAGCAGGGGCGGAGCCCCTCGGCAAGCCAAGGTCAGCCCACCACACCTCCCCGCGAATCATCAGGTTTGATCAGCGACGACCAGGGCCGCGGCAGCGGCCCCTGTGAACGCGTTGTCGTCCGCGAGTCCGGCGATCACACGGTTGATCGCCTCGGTGGTGCCGTCGTCGTCCAGGAGGTCCAGCCACCGCTCCGCGGCCTGCGTGAAGAACTCGCTGCGGGAGACCCCCAGCCGTCGTGCAGCGTGATCGACGCGATGAAAGGTGTCGTCTGGGAGCGAGATCGCGGTCTTCACAACCGCTGAGTATAACCAAGTCATACCCGGCCTGGGGACTCGCCAGAGACGGGACGGGACGGGGAGGGAGGGAGGGAGGGAGGGAGGGAGGGAGACGAAGACCGAACCCAGATCTTGTGTGGAAACGCATTAGCAAGCTGCACGCTAGGCGCTTCCGCCCCGCCAGATCCCGCTCAACCATGCGCTCGGCAGCGCACACTCCCACGGCTGCGTGCGGCTGGCCAACGACGCGATCGACTGGGTCGCAACCAACGTGGCGGTCGGGAGTCTGGTGCGCGTTTACTGATTCTTGGCGCGCCAGCCCATGAGCCGATCGGACGCGATGTCGAGGAGGTGCGTAGCGGCCATGTCGCTGCTCCACGGCCCACTCCCGATCTGAGGTCCGTAGAATGGCGTTTCCCCCTGGCTGTAACCGGGAGGCGTTGCGGTCACGACTTCAATGGTCAGCTCGACGTTACCGATGAGCTGCAGATACTCGCGGCGATTTAGGCCGCCACTCGACGTTTCCCAGTTGGCCCACCAGTTGTATGCGCGATAGTCGGGTGGCCCGGGCGTATAGTTTTCTTCCGGGTGTTTGCGCTCGCGGCTGTAAGCGAGGCGCTTGACCGCCGTAACCTGTGCTGAGGTAAGGCCCGGTACAAGGGTGACGGTCAGCGTATTGCTCGGTTGGCCGTTGGCCGTGTAGGTACAGCTGTCGCTCGAGGACGCCGTCGCAACCACACCGAGGATCGCCTCGGCGTCCGCGAGCGTAACCAGGCCGCAGGCCGTCGGCAGCGGGCGAGGCGGCGCCATGTGGGTGGCGGCGAGCGACGTCAGACTCATGTCCAGCGGCGCCGAGTAGCGAGCGCTCTTGCTGGACGACCACGTAAGCGTAGACCCGCTCAGCCGCAGGCCGCCGACGTGCGGCCCATCGTCCAAAGCGCGCGTCGAGTGGTGCCCGTCGGTGGCCACGAGCGAGCCGGTGCCGTATTCCGCGACATAGGCGACCCACCCGGACGGCGCAAGTCGCCACGGGGAGACCGCTTCGGGGCATCCGTCGCCGGGGCAGCTGATCAAAAGTTCGTTCACCTCCGTGCGCCCGGTCAACGCGTCGAAGACGTTGAGATACACCTCCTGTGGCCCCGGGTTGTTCTGAAACCCGACGTAGTCTCCAGCCACGACGAGGTGGTCGGCTTCTGCGCCTGCGTTGGAAACGCGGTGAACGGCCCCGGTCGCACGCACGCACGCGTTCAGCCCGCCGTGCGCGTACCACACCACCACCGCGGATGAATGGCCCACCTCATGTCCTGCAGGCGCGCACCTATCTACCGACGCCGCCTCAGCGCGGCTCAACGCGATCGTACTGCCCGCGGCGACGCCGCAGATCAAGCTCGCCCAAAGCGCCAGACGCACGCACCGCACGCAAACATTGTAGGACCGGCTGGACGTCAGGCGCGTCGGTGGCATCCTCCGCAGAGCGAAGGTTCGCGGGACGATGGTTCATCATGCCCTGCGTGCGTGGACAGGAAGCCGTGCTCCCGAGAAGCTGCTTCAGCTGCCTGCTCGGGAGCGCCAAGCGAAGTTCGCACAAGAGCCTCATACCCGGCGAAGAAACGGAGAGGGAGGGATTCGAACCCTCGAACGGGGTCAACCCCCGTTACGCGATTTCCAGTCGCGCCCGTTCAACCGCTCCGGCACCTCTCCAACATCGTGCGCGATGCACGGCGGCTCCCTAAGGCTACCGACCGCGGCTGGGACAGGTGCGCGCGGACCAGGGCGCTGGGTGGCGCTCCGACGCCCGATGCGCGCGGGTCGACGCGAGCGACACGCACCCGCAACGCCGACGGATGGTAGGCTCCCAAACGTTCGCCAACCCCGACGGAGAGCCATCGAGCCAATGCTTCTCGCCTCAAGCCCAGCCTTCAGCAAGGACGTAGGCCTGCTCATCACGTTCATCGGGATCGGGATCGTGGTCAACGTGATCGTCGTGTACATGGCGATCCAAATCAGGGGTGAGCGCCAGCAGAATCAGGAACACCTCTCTTCGCGCAGGCGACCGCCAGGCTCGTGAGCGACCGCGCGCCCGCCCCGTCCGCGGAGCTGGCGTTTGCCGGGGTGGCGGAGCACGCGCGGATGCTCGCCGCGGGGGAGGTGTCGGCACGGGAGCTGGTGGAGGCGTCGCTGCAGCGCATCGAAGCCTCCGAGGAGACGCTCAACGCGTTTCGCTGCGTGCGCACCGAGGGCGCGCGCGCCGACGCGGAAGAGGCCGACCGCCGCCGCGCGCGGGGCGAGCGCGCGCCGCTGCTGGGCGTGCCCGTGGCGATCAAGGACGACGTGGATCTCGCGGGTGAGGAGAGCCGCTTCGGCTGCCCCGGCAGCTTCGTGCCGCGCGCGCAGGACTGCGAGTCGGTGCGCCGCCTCAAGCAGGCGGGCGCGGTGATCGTCGGCAAGACCAACACGCCCGAGCTCGGCCAATGGCCGTTCACCGAGAGCAGCGCGCACGGGGCCACGCGCAACCCGTGGAGCCTCGAGCACACCCCCGGGGGCTCCTCGGGCGGGGCCGCGGCGGCGGTGGCGGCCGGGCTGGTCAGTGCCGCGGTCGGCTCGGACGGGGCCGGCTCGGTGCGGATCCCGGCGGCGTGGACCAGCCTCGTGGGGATCAAGCCCCAGCGCGGACGAATCTCGACCTGGCCGGACGCGGAGGCATTCCACGGCCTGACATGCCTGGGGCCGCTGACGCGCACGGTGGAGGACGCGGCGCTGATGTTGGACGTGTTGAGCGGCAGCCATCCGGGCGACCGCCACCGCCCACCACCGCCGGCGGAGCCGTACGCAATGGCGGCCAAGCGCGCGCCGGGGCGGCTGCGCATCGGGCTGTCATTGCGGATCCCGTTTAGCCTCGCGCCGGCAAAGCTAGACGGGCGCGTGCGCGCGGCCGTGGAGCGGATCGCCGAGGTGCTGAGGGGGCTGGGCCACGAGGTGGTGCACGAGGACCCGGCGTACCGGCTGATCGGGGTGACGTTCATGCCACGCTCGATGGCTGGTTTGAGGGAGTGGACGGGGCGCGTCCCGGACCCTTCGCTGCTGGATGAGCGCACGTTGAACAACGTGCGCATGGGGCGCCTCTTTGGAGGACCGGTGCTGGCGCTGGCGAAGGCGCTGGAGCGTCCGCTGCACCGCCAGGTGGGGAGAATCTTCAAGCGCGTGGATGTGGTGCTGGCGCCGACGACCGCGAAGCCCCCGGAGCGGATCGGGGCGATCGACGGCCTCAGCCACTGGGACACCGACAAGGTCATCGTCGGTGCCTGCCCCTACGCGTGGCCGTGGAACGTGCTGGGTTGGCCGGGCGTGAACGTGCCAGCGGGCCTCACCGCGGAGGGCCTGCCGCTCGGCGCCTCGCTGCTGGGGCCGGCCAACAGCGAGGCGCGCCTGATCTCGCTGGCGGCACAGCTGGAGCAGGCCGAGGGCTGGCAGGAGCGCCGCCCGCCGCTGTTCGCAAGGTGAGCGCCAAGCTCTACTTCCATCACCCCGCGTGCCTTGGGCACGACCCGCGCGTGCAGATGCCGGGCCACCCCGACACCCCGGAGCGGTTGGTGGCGCTGGAGAGTCACCTGGAGAGTCTCGACTGGTTGGGGTGGGAGCGCCGCGCGGCGCCAGCGGCGAGCGAGGCGCAACTGGAGCTCGTGCACAGCGCGGGCCACGTGCGCGCAATTCGCGAGCTGTGCGAGGCGGGCGGTGGGGAGATCGACGCCGACACATACGTGGGGGAGGCCTCCTACCGCGCGGCGCTGCATGCGGCCGGCGGGGCGTGCGCGATGGTGCAGGCGCTGCTCGCCGACGAGGCCGCGGTGGGCTTCTGCGGGGTGCGTCCCTCCGGCCACCACGCCGAGCGCGACCGCGCGATGGGCTTCTGCCTGTTCGACAACGTGGCGGTCGCCGCCGAGCTGGCTATCCGCGAGCACGGGGTGGAGCGCGTGTTCGTACTCGACTGGGACGTCCACCACGGCAACGGCACCGCGGAGATCTTCCGCCGCCGCAGGGACGTGCTGTTCGCGAGCATCCACCAAGCCGGTATCTACCCGGGCACCGGTCCACTCGGGGACGTCGGTTCGGGGGAGGGCGAGGGCTACACGATCAACCTGCCGGTGCCAGCCGGCTCCGAAGCGCAGCTGTGGCTGTCGCTGATCGAGCACGTGGTGCTGCCGGCGGCAGCCGCCTTCGAGCCCCAGCTGGTGCTGATCTCGGCGGGCTTCGACGCGCACGCGGCCGACCCACTGGCGGGGTGCCGGCTGCAAACGGAGTCGTTCGCGCAGATCGCCTGCCAGGTGCGCGACGCGGCGGCGGCATGGGGCGCCCCGCTGGGGGCAGTGCTGGAGGGAGGGTACGAACCGCGCGCGCTGGGCGAGTGCGTGCAGGCGACGCTGGGCGCGCTCGCCGGCCCTCACGCCACCGCGCGCAGATGGCGGTAGGGCTCGCCGCGCAGCGAGCGCACGAGCGCGTCCACCACGCCCTCCTCGTCCTCGGCGCGGCCGTCGGTGACGGCGGCGATCACCGCGCGCTTGCGCTCCAGCAGCGCGCCGATCGTCTCGTCGATCGTGTCGGCGGCGAGCAGGTAGGTGGCGTTGACCGCGTCCTGCTGGCCGATGCGGTGGCAACGGTCCTCGGCCTGGTCGTGCTTGGCGGGGGTCCAGTCGAGCTCCAGGAACGCCACGTTTGAGGAGCGCGTCAGCGTCAGCCCCTGCCCGGCGACGTCGATCGAGCAAATGATCAGCTGGTTGCCCTCCCCGTCGGGCTCCTGGAACGCCCGCAGCGCCGCCTCGCGCGCAGTCGGGCTGTCCCGGCCGAGGATGTGCAGCGCGTCGGGGAAGCGCTCGTGCACGGCGCGCTGGATCTCGCGGTGGTGGGCAAACACCACGAGGCGCTCGCCGGAGGAGAGGAAGTCGTGGATCCACGCCAGCGCCCCGTGCAGCTTGCCGCGTGCGGCGAGCAGCTTCAGCGCGTTCAACCTCACCAGGCGCTCGGCGCGCAGCGCCGCGGCGACCTTCGCGTCGAGCTCGCGCAGATCGAGCGGCTGACTCTGCAGCCACGCCACGACGTCGCGCTCGGCGAGGCGGTACTCGGTCTCGTTGTCGAGCTCCACCGGCACGACCGCGCGCGTCTTGGCGGGCAGCTGCGGCAGCACCTCGGACTTCAGGCGGCGCACGAAGCAGCGCGCGCGCAGGTGCCAGTGCAGGCGCAGGTGCGCGTCCGGCCCGCGGAAGCGCCGGCCGAACTGCGCGCCCGAGCCGAAGTCGTGCAGGCGCCCGAGGATCCGCAGCTGCGCGATCAGCTCCGGGGGGCGGTTCATCACCGGCGTCCCGGTCAGCGCCAGCACCAGGCCGTCGCTCGGCACCGCGGCGGCGAGCCGCTGCACGGCCTGGGTGCGCTTGGCGGCGGCGTTCTTGCAGTAGTGCGACTCGTCGAGCACCAGCGCGCGCGGCTGCAGCGCGCGCAGCTCCTCCAAGCGCGCCGCGAGGATGTCGTAGTTGACCACGGTGATCTCCGCCGGCGGTAAGGAGCTGCGGCCGGTGCCCATCAGCACGCGCACGCCGCGGCCCGGCAGCCACCGCTCGATCTCGCGCAGCCAGTTGAGCTTGAGGCTGGCCGGGCACACCACCACCGCCGGGTAGGCGCCGTCGGCCTCCAGCGCCGCGAGCGCCTCGATCGTCTTGCCGAGCCCCTGCTCGTCGGCGAGGAAGGCGCGCCGCTGGGCGAGCATGTAGCTGACGCCGGCGCGCTGGAAGGGCTTCAGCTCACCTCCCAGCCCTGGGATCTCCAGCGTCGCGTCGGTTGCCGCCGAGAGCGCGACAAGGCCGGCTGCGCGGGCGTGCTCCTCGCGAACCTCCTGCAGCAGCTCGAGTGCCGCCGGATCCACCCACGTCCCGCGCTCGGCCAGGAAGGCGTCGAGCTCCGGCACGCAGAAGGGATCGGCGCGGATCGCCGGCAGCTGGGCGTGCTCGTGTCCGGCGCCGGAACCACGCCGCGGCTTGACCGGCAGCGCTCCCCCCAGGCCCGCGAATGCCTCCAGCTGCGACGGGGTCGTGACCGGGCGCGAGCACGAACGTGGGGTCGTCGTGGATCGCCGAGCGCTCCAGCACCGCGGGCGGCGCGGGGCGCCCCTCGCGCAGCGCCGCCGCGCAGCGCCGCGCGGCGGCGCTGACCCAGCCGCGCAGCCGCCCATCCATCAGCCGCCACGACTCCAGCGTGAGCGGCACGCTCGCGCCACCCGGCACCGTGGCCGCGCGCTCGCGCAAGTCGGAGGGCAAGCGCTCAGGATCACCCAGCAGCAGGAACACCGGCTCCTCGCCCGAGCCTCCCACCTCGATGTTGCCCCGCCACTCGGTGGCGCGCTCCAGCCACGCGCTCACACGTGCGTCGACGCTCCCCGCCTCCAACTGGTCGAGCAGCTCGGCGATCTGCGGCGCGTCGTGCGTCACCGCCGCAAGCGCATACGTCCCCGCGGGGCCCTCGCCCCCGCGCAGGCCCGCCCGCCCGGCGAGCACGCGCACCAGCGGGGTGTGCACGGCGGCGAGCAGGATCCACTGCCGGCCGCGGCGGTCGCGGCACAGCGCGACCTCATCCAGCGCGTCGAGGCGGGATGCCATCGCCCGCTCCCGCCGCCGCTCGTCCTCCGATTCGCCCCCCTCCGATCCGCGCCCCCCCGACCAACTCCCCCCCTCTTCGCCACCCTGCCCGTCGACGCCCCGCGATCCCGCGCTGGCTTCCCGGCGGGCCTGCTCGCGCAGCGCCACCAGCGCCAGCCGCGCGTCCTCGCTGAGACGTAGGCTCGTAAAGCGGGTGTTCAGCTCCCCCACCATCCGCACCGCGAGATCGTCGAGCGGGATCTGCGCACGCCCGATCGTGGGCAGGCCGTAGGCGTCGGGGTGTTCCATCAGCGCCTCCAGCAGCTCCGCGTCGCCGTCGGTCGCAAAGCCCAGCCACCACCCCGCGTCGGGTCGCACCCGCTCGACCACGCACTCCCCGCGACGGCGCTTGCGACGGCGGCGCTCGATCGCGTGCGCGAGCGCCTCGCTCACCTCGGGCCGCGGCAGCTCGGCCAGCAGCCGCGCAAGCGCCTCCGCGGACTCGGGCTCCAGCGGCACGCACCACGCCCGCTCCTGCGGATCCCAGCGCCGCCCGGGGATTGCGCGCAGCAGCGCGCGCAGGCGCTCGTCGTAGGGAAAGCGCAGCACCGCCTCACCCTGGTCGAGGGTTGCGTGAAAGGGAGGAGACATGAACCCTGCACGATAGGCCGCGGCGTGGATGGGAGAGTCAGCCGGCCGCAAGCGCCACGAACGCGCGCGCCGCGGGCGACAGCCGCCCGTCGCGGTGCACCAGCCCGATGCGCCGCACGATTCGGGGGCGCGCGGCACGCACCACGGCGCCGCGGCGGCCCGCTTCGTGTGCGAGAGGCGCAGGCAGCAGCGCGGCGCCGGCGCCCTCCAACACCAGTGGGACGATGGCCTCGCGGGCGTCGGTCTGGACCGCGATCTGCGGGGTCACGCCCACCGCCTCCAGCGCCTGCTCCAGCAACATCCGCGTCGAGGTTCCGGGCGGGCTCACCACGAGGGGGATGTCGCGCAGCGTGCTCGCCGCCAGTGCGCCCCCTTTCGGCAGGGAGCTGTCAGGCGGCAGCACGAACAGCAACTCCTGCTGGCCAAGCTCGCGCGCGCGCAGATCCTCCCGGGGCAGCGGCAGACGCGCGAAGCCCAGCTCACAGGTTCCCTCGCGCACCATTGCGCCCACGCCCGCGGTGCTGGGTGGTTCCTGCACCCTCACCGCCACCCCCGGGTACTCGCGGCGGAAGCGGCCGATCAGCGCCGCCAGCGGATCCACCGCGAGCGTCGCCAGCGCCGCGATCTCGAGTGTGCCCGCTAGCACCTCCGCCACCTCGCCCACTGCGCCGCGAGCAGCGTCGATCGCGCTCAGCACCTCGCGCGCCGGGCCGACCAGCGCGTGACCGGCCGCCGACAGCCGCAGGCCACGGCCCACGCGATGGAACAGCTCCACCCCCAACTCGGCCTCCAGCGCGCGCAGGGTCTGCGAGAGCGAGGGCTGTGCCACATGCAGTCGGGTCGCCGCCCTCGTCACGCTCTCGTCCTCGACCACCGCCAGGAAGTACCGCAGCCGTTTCTCATCCATCGGCCACCACCAAAAAGTACCGCGGCCATTGCTCACCCATCGGCCACCTCCGGCAAGCGCCTCAGGCCCTTATCGCTCATAAGCTTATCCTATCCAAATATAAATAAAAATGTCTTTGACCTATGAGACAAAGAGCGCTTCAATACTGTTATGGACGCACTTCTCAGCTCCCCCCTCTCGACACGGCCGTGGCTGCTGCGCGAGCCCGCGCGCCCCGCGCGCATTCGCGAGAGCTCCCGCGCCGGGGCATTCGTCGTCGGGACGGTGTGCATCGGGGCCTTCATGGGCCAACTCGACGCCTCGATCGTGACGCTCGCGCTGCCTCGCATCGGCGCCGGCCTCGGCGAGAGCGCTGCCGCCGTGCGGTGGGTGTCGCTCTCCTACATGCTGGTGCTCGCCTGCACGCTCGCCCCCGTCGGGCTGCTCGCCGACCGCTTCGGACGCAAGCTGCTGTACACCTACGGCTTCACCGTTTTCACGCTCGGCTCGGTGCTGTGCGGCCTGGCCCCCACGCTCGGCTGGCTGATCGCCGCGCGCGTACTGCAGGGGCTGGGCGCCGCGATGCTCCAGGCCAACTCGGTCGCGCTGATCGTCGAGAGCCTGCCCCCGCGGCTGCTCGCCCGCGGGCTCGGCGTGCAGAGCGCCGCGCAGGCCGTCGGGCTCGCGCTCGGTCCCGCGATCGGCGGGCTGCTGCTCGCGCTCGGCGACTGGCAGCTGATCTTCCTCGTCAACCTCCCCGCCGGGCTGCTCGGGATCGCGCTGGCGTGGGTGCTGCTGCCCCGTAGCCGCACCGCCCACGGGGGGCTTCGCGGTGCCGGGCGTGGGGAGTCTCGCCGTGCTCCACCTGAGGTTGTCCGGGGCATCCTGCCCCACGAGCGCTTCGACTTGCGCGCCCTCGCCGTGGGGCTCGCGGGCGCGATGGTCGCCTACGCCGTCATGTTCGCAACGCTCTACACCGTCTCCTACCACCTTGCCGCGCTGCACCTCCCCACCGCGCTAGCCGGTCTGGAGCTAGCTGTTCTACCGGTCGCGCTCGGGATCTGCGCGCCGCTCGCCGGCCGCCTCGCCGAGCACGTCGACGCGCGCGTGCTCACGCTCGGCGGGCCGCTACTCGCGGCGCTCGGCTTCGGCGTGCTGGTCGTGGGCGTGGGCGGCGGTGCCGGCCTGCCGATCAGTCTCGCGCTCGTCGGCGCCGGGCTCGGCGCATTCATCCCCGTCAACAACGCCACCGTCATGCGCAGCTGCTGCTCGCTCACGCGTGGGGGTGCTCAGCGGGATCCTCAACACCGCCCGCTGCCTGGCACCGCGCTCGGGGTGGCGCTCCCGGGCGTGCTCTGAACCGCTCCACCACAGCCCTGCGCCGCCAGCCCGGCGCCGCGGGCCCGCGCACGACGCCCAGCGCAGCGCATCGAGGCTGCCGTTGTAGGAAACATGCGTGCATGCCCGAGCGCATCGGATTTCTTGGCCTCGGCATCATGGGCTCGCGGATGGCCGCCAACGTGCGGCGTGCCGGCTTCCCGCTGACCGTCTGGACGCACACCCCCGGCAAGGCCGCGCGGTGGGCCGCCGAGCACGGTGCGCGCGCGGTGGACACGCCCGCCGAGGTCGCACGCGCGAGCGAGATCGTCGTGAGCATGGTCGTCGACGGCGAGCAGGTCGCCTCGGTGCTGCTCGGCGAGGAGGCCGTGGTGGACGGCGCGCACGACGGGCTGCTGTGCGTGGACATGTCCACGATCGCCCCTGCCGACACCCGCCGCATCGGCGCGGCGCTGGCCGAGCGCGGGGTGCGGATGCTGGACGCGCCCGTCACCGGCAGCGCCCCGCGCGCCGAGGCCGGCACGCTGACGATCATGGCCGGCGGCGAGGCCGAGGACTTCGCCCGCGCGCGGCCGCTGCTGGAGGCGATGGGCGAGCGTGATCGTGCACGTCGGCGCGCTCGGGCAGGGCGAGATGCTGAAGCTGATCAACAACTCCGTGGGCGCCGCCAACGCCGCCGCGCTGGCCGAGGGGCTGCTGCTTGCGAGCGCTTGCGGACCTCGACCTCGACGCCTTCGCGCAGGTGCTCTCCAGCGGCTCAGGCGCCTCCGCGCAGCTCGACCTGAAGGCCGGCGCGATGCGCGCGCACGACTACACCCCCCTGTTCAAGACCGCCCACATGCTCAAGGACGTGCGCCTCTGCCTCGAGGAAGCGCAGGCCGCCGGGATGCCGTTCCCCGCCGCCGCCCACGCCCGCGACCTGCTCGCCGCCACCGTCGGGCGCGGGCACGGCGAGGAGGACTACGCCGCGATGATCGAGGCCGCCGAGGGCCTCGCCGGGCGGCGGCTGTAGAAGTCGCCGTGGAGGGCGGGGGTTGTATAGAAAATTCAGAACCCGATAGCCATTGCGCACGGCTTTGAATTTTTTTTGTTCAACACCCCACCCGATTGCAATAGCTATACAGCCCTCAGCATCGCGGCAGCATCCACCAGGCGGTCGTCGCCCCAAAACAGCTCCTCGCCCACGGCGAGCGTCGGCACGCCGATCACCCCGCGTGCGTGGGCGGCGTCGGTGGCCGTGCGCAGCGCCTGCTTGATCTGCGGGTCCTCGGTCGCCGCGCGCGCCGCGCCGGGTCAAGGCCGGCCTGCTCGGCGCTTCGCAATACCTGCTCGGGGATGCCGAGGTCGCGACCGTGCTGGAAGGCGTCGCGAAAGGCCCGCAGCGTGAACACCTCCCCGCGGCCCACCTGCGAACGCGAAGGTGGCGACGCGCATCGCGAACAGGTAGTTGCCCGGCCACGGCTCCGGCCAGCGCAGCGCGGGCAGCCCGTACGCCCGCGCGCGCCGCTCCACCTCCTCGATCCCCTCCTCGCGGCTCCAGGATCGCAACCGCCCACGAGGAGCGCCCATTCGCCTTGAACAGCCCTCCCAGCGAGATCGGCTGCCAGACGACCGCGCCGCCGCTCAGCGCCCCGCCGCCCATCACCTCGCCGCTCAGCGCCCCGCCGCCCAGCACCTCGCCCAGGCGCTCCGCCGTCAGGTAGGCGTACGGCGAGCCGAGGTCGAAGTAGAAGCTGGTTGGGCGACGGCCCGAGGTGGTTGGGCGACGGTGCGAGGTGGTTGGACCGCGGTCCGCGGAAGGTGAGTGGGTCATGCGTGTAAGCGCAAAGTATGAGTGCCCTGCCCCCCGCCCGCGCGCGCGTCACAATCGAGCCGTGAGAATCCTGGTAGTCGACGACGATCGCGCGGTGCGCGAAGCGCTGCGGCGCGCGCTTGTCGCTCGCCGAGTACGAGGTGCAGCTCGCCGAGGACGGCGCGCAGGCGATTGAGCTGGTCGCGCAGGCGCTCCCCGACGCCGTCGTGCTCGACATCGGCCTACCCGGCATCGACGGCCTGGAGGTGTGCCGCCGGCTGCGGCCGCTGGGCAACCGCGTGCCGATCCTGATGCTCACCGCGCGCGACGCCGTCGCCGACCGCATCGACGGCCTCGACGCCGGCGCCGACGACTACCTCGTCAAGCCGTTCGACGTCGGCGAGTTGCAGGCGCGGCTGCGCGCACTGCTGCGCCGCACCGGCCCCGAGGGTGCCGGCGAGGACGGGGAGGGCGGGTCCGAGACCCTCTGCTTCGCCGAGATCCGCCTCGACGGCGACCGCCACGGCGCCGTCGTGGGCGAGCGCTTCGCCGAGCTGACCCGCACCGAGTACCAACTGCTGGAGCTGCTGCTGCGCAACCCCCACCGGGTGCTTTCGCACAGCGTCATCTACGACCGCGTGTGGGGGTATGACTTCGGCCCCGCCTCCAACGCGCTGCGCGTGTACATCGGCTACCTGCGCCGCAAGCTGGAGACGATCGGCGCGCGCCCGCTGATCCACACCGTCCGCGGCGTCGGCTACGTCCTGCGCGAGCCGTGATGCGCGAGCCGTGATGCGCGCCCGCATCGCCGTTGCCGCGTACCCCGTGTTCGGCGCTCGTCGCGAGGCCCACGGGTGACCCTACGCGCCCGCATCGCCGCGGTCGCCGGCCTCGCGGTCGCCGTCGCGGTGCTGCTCGCCGCGGTGGTGGTGTATGTCGCGGTGCGCTCCGACCTGCGCGGCCAGGTCGACTCTTCTCTGCACCAGCGCGCGGCCGGGCTCGTTGCCCCTCCACCACCGGGTGCACCCCAAGCGAGGGGCAGAGGCCCCGCAAGCACCGCTGGGACCCCCCCACCCGGCGGCCCGCTCGCCGCATCCCCGAAGCTGCCCAGCAGCGTCGCGCCCGCTCGCTTTGGTGGGCCTTCGGGATACGTGCAGTTCATCGACCCCACCGGCACAGTCGATGTCCCGAGCGGCCAGGGTTCCTCGCCCACGATCGCACCCGACGGCGCCCAACGGGCGATCGCGGCGCGCGGCCGCGGCCAGCTGCTCACCGACCGCACCGTACGGGGCACCCACCTGCGCGTGCTCACGCTCGGCACCGGTGCCCGCGGCGCCGTGATGGTGGCGCTGCCGCTCACCCAGGTGGACGGCGAGCTGCACCACATCCTGCTGATCCTCGTGCTCGTCGGCGTCGTCGGCATTGCCCTCGCCGTGCTGCTGGGAGCACTCGTCGCGCGCACCGCGCTCACCCCAATCGCCCGCTTCGCGCGCCGCACCGAACAGCTCACCGGGGACCCCGACCTCAGCCGCCGCCTGGAGGTGAGCGGCCGCGACGAGCTCGCACGCCTGGCCGCCTCCTTCAACGCCACGCTCGAGGAGCTCGAGCGCTCCGTCGCCGCCCAGCGCCACCTGATCGCCGACGCCGGTCACGAGCTGCGCACCCCGATCGCCTCGCTGCGCGCCAACATCCATGTGCTCCAGGACGCCGCCCGCCTTGCGCCCGAGGATCGCGAGGCGCTGCGACGCGACATCATCGACGAGCTCGACGAGCTCACCGCACTTGTCAGCGATGTCGCCGAGCTCGCGCGCGGCAGCCGCGGCGAGCTGGCCACGGACGACGTCCGACTCGACGAGATCGTCGCCGGCGCCGTCGAGCGCACCCGCCGGCGCTGCGATCTGAACTTCGAGGTCTCGCTCCAGCCCACGGTGGTGCGGGGCGCGGGCGAGCGCATCAATCGCGCCGTTGCCAACCTGCTCGACAACGCGCGCAAGTGGAGCCCTCCGGGCGGCCTCGTCGAGGTGCGACTGCGCGACGGCGTCCTATGTGTCCGCGACCAGGGCCCCGGCTTCGAGGAGGCCGACCTCCCGCACGTCTTCAAGCGCTTCTACCGCGCCGACGCCGCCCGCGGCCTGCCGGGCTCCGGATTGGGATTGGCGATCGTGCGCCAGGCGGCCGAGGCCCATCACGGGTTCGTGCGGGCTGACAACGCCCCCGGCGGCGGCGCGTGTATCGAGGTCAGCTTCGGGGAGCCGCTGGCGACGGCGGTCGACGACTCGGCCCCGCTTCTGTCTCCGGGCCTGTAAGCCGCGTGCCGGCCCGCTCCGACGTACTTCTTACGCACCGCGCATGTTCCCTCTACCCGTGGAGCCGAGAGTACGGCCAGTAGCGACTCACGAGGCAACGGAAAGGACCAGGCATGTCAGCCCCACCGATCACCGCTCCGCCGATCGACGGTCGGTCGACAGGTTCCCATCACCGCCGCACGGCCCCCGACCACGAGCTCGGGAAGCGCGCCCGCGCGGCACTGCGTCGCTTGGTCCGCGGGCGCGAGGCCGACCCCGCGTGGTCGCGCCCGCTGCTGTGGCTGGTGGGGCTGCTCGCCGGAGCGCTCACGCTGTGGGGGCTGACCCGCAGCGGGTACGCCAACGTCTACTACGCCGAGGCCGCCCAGGCGGCCAGCCACAGCTGGTGGGCGTGGCTGAGCAACTCGGTGGACACCTCCGGGCTGGTGAGCCTCGACAAGGGGCCGCTGTCGAACATGCTGATGGGGCTCTCCGGACGCCTGTTCGGGTTCTCCAGCCTCTCGATGCTGCTGCCGGAGGCGCTCTGTGGCATCGCCTCGGTGCTGTTGCTGCACAACATCGTGCGCCGCACGCTCGGGCATCGCGCCGCGCTGCTGGCCGCGCTGATGCTGGCGCTCACGCCGATCTTCGTGGCGATGAGCCGCTTCAACAACCCCGACCCGCTGCTCGTGCTGTGCGAGCTCGCCGCCACCTGGGCGCTCGTGCGGGCGCTGGAGTCAGGCCACACTCGTCACCTGCTGCTGTGCGGTCTGTTCATCGGGCTCGCCTTCAACGTGAAGATGCTCGCCGCCTACCTGGTCGTGCCCGGCCTCGCCCTCGCCTTCGTGATCGCCGGCAAAGGACGCCTGCGCCGGCGCGTCGCACAGCTCGCGGCCGGCGGCGGCGCGATGTTCGCGGTCAGCTTCGTCTGGTACGGCGCGATGATGCTGGTCCCCGCCGCGCACCGGCCGTTCGTCGGCGACACCACCGACAACTCGTGGTTCTCGTTGATCTTCGGCGCCAACGGGCTGAGCCGCGTCTCCGGCAACGGCGCCGCCGCCGGCCCCACCGGCGCGGGGACCTTCGGCGGCGCCGCCGGTTTCACACGGCTCTTCAACCCGATCGTCGGCGGCCAGATCTCCTGGCTGCTGCCGCTCGCGCTGCTCGGCCTGCTGCTCGGCCTGTGGGCGCGGCGGCGTGCGCTCCGCACCGACCCTGCCCGCTCCGCCTACATCCTGTGGGGTGGGTGGGGTGTGGTCACGTGGGCGATCTTCAGCTTCTCGGAAGGCATCTTCCACCCCTACTACACCACCGCGCTCGCCCCCGCCGTGGCGGTGCTCGCCGCCGGCGGCTTGGTTGAGCTGTGGGACCGCGCGCGGCGCTCCGCGGTGTGGGCCGCCGTGCTTGGCGCCGTAGCGATCGCCACCGCCGTGTGGGCCGCCGTGCTGCTTGCCCGCACCTCCGGGTTCGTGCCCTGGCTCGCACCCACCGCGATCGTGCTCGCCGCGCTCGCCGGCGGCACGCTACTGCTCGCACGAGTCGAATCCCTGCGGCGGCCGCACGCCCCGATCGTGCGCGCGCTGCTCCCCTTCGCGGCCGTCGCCGGGCTGCTGAGCCTGCTCGCCGGGCCCACCTCCTACGCGATCGCCACCGTCGGCGACACGCTGAGCGGGGGCAATCCGCTCGCCGGCCCCGCCAGCGCGAACTTTGCCGGAGCGCCCGGCGCGGGGCTCGGAGGTGGTAGGCCGAGCGGATCTGGAGGCTTTGCACCGCCCGGTGGCGTGGCGCAGAGACCGCCCGCGGGCGCTGGCCTCCCCGACGGCGGTCCTGGCGGAGCCGCTCCCACCGGCGCGAGCACCGGCAGCCTGCCTCCGGGTGCCCTCGCCGGCGGCACGGCGAGGAGTGGCGGCCTCGCGAGCGCCAGCGGTGCGGCCAGGAGTGGCGGTCTCACGAGCGCCAGCGGTGCGGCCAGGAGTGGCGGTCTCACAGGCGCCGGCGGTGGCGCGGGCGCTGCGGGCGCGAACGTCAGCAGCGCGGTGATCAAGTACCTGGAGTCCCACCAGGGCGCCGCCAAGTACATGGTTGCGGCGGTCGGCTCCAACACCGCGGGCACGATCGCGCTGCAGAGCGACCGCAACGTGATCGACATGGGCGGCTTCATGGGCGCCGATCCCGCACCCACCCTCGCGCAGGTCGAGCACCTGATCGACACCGGCCAGCTGCACTACTTCCTGCTCGGCGGCTCCGGCGGCGGGCCAGGCGGCGGTGGGCTAGTGGACAGAGGTGCCACAGACGGCCCGGGCGGCGGTGGGACAGGCGGCACAGGAGCGAGCAACGCGGCGATCGAGGCCCGTGACCGGTGGATCGAAGCCCACGGCACCGTGGTACACGTGCCCGGACAGAGCACCTCCGGATCGGGCACCACGCTCTACTACATCGCCCGCTGAACAGATCGCACGACTATGCCTGGACTATCCTCACGCAATGAGCGCGTGGGGAGCGAGCGCCGCCGCCGCCGTGTCGGTTACGTTCGACAATCTCGGCGAGGCCGCCCAGCTGGAGTTGGGCATGTGGCCCGAGGACGTGCCCCAGGGCGAGCACTTCACGGTGCTCGAAGTGCTCCCTCGGCTGCTGGAGCTGCTCGCCACCCGGGGCGTGCGGGCAACCTTCTTCGTCGAGGGGCTCAACGCCGAGATGTACCCCGGCGCGCTGCGCGATCTCGCGCAGGCGGGTCACGAGGTCGCCGTGCACGCCTGGCGCCACGAGGAGTGGGCCGCGCTGGACGCCGCGACAGAGACGGCGCTGCTCGACCGCGCCACGGAGGCGATGCACTCGATCGGCCTGGAACCGCGCGGCTTTCGGCCCCCGGGCGGTGGGCTCTCCGCGCGCACGCTCTCACTACTCGGCGAGCGCGGCTACAGCTATGTCTCTCCCGCCGGCGAGCGCGAGGGCCTTAGCGATCGCCTCGCCGTGCTCCCGTTCCGCTGGCAGCTCGTCGACGCCTACGCCTTCCTGCCACAGTTCGCCGGACTACGCGAGCGCTACCGTGGCGATCCCGAGCCGTACGGACCCGAGCAGATGCGCGAGGAGATGATTGCCGCCCTGCACGCACACGCGCACGCGCACGCGCAGCGCCAAGGCCACCTCGCGCTGCTGTTCCACCCGTTCGCGGTCGCCTTCACCGGCGAGCCCTGTTGGGATGCACTCGATGCGGTGCTCGCGGAGGCAGCCCACCTCACCGCCATCGGCACGCTCACGACGCCGCGCATGGACGAGGCGGCTGCTTGGATGCTCACCCACGCCGAGGACTTCAACCACCCCCCACAGCTCGACGACGCCACCTGGATGGCACCGTCCGAGTAAGGGGTTCGATGGACCCCAAGAGCACGATGTCACGGAGAGCGATGGTGAAGGTGATGGCTGTCGTACTGAGAAGCCCAAGGTTGCGACGGGCGATCCTGCGCCGGGCGGCCCGCAGCGCCAAGATGGCGGGAGCCACACTCACGGGCGCGGTGCAGACGAGCGGGAAGACGAAGCGATTGCCGCGTCGAGCGCTCCGGCCACGCCACCCGTTCACGGTCATGAACGCGCTCGGCACCGCCGCGCATCACACTTTCGAGGTTCGCGCCGGTGTGGGGCTGGTGTTCGAGCCGTTCATCGGTCGCCGCGGCGCAGTGGCGCTGTGGGCCACCGGTTTGCCCGCGTGGGCCACGGCGGCGTGGCTGGGCGAAGGCAAGGCGATCGAGAAGTGGCTGGCGCTCAACAACGGCGCCGGGCTCGCCGGCGGGATCGTGCACTTCCTCGAGTGGCCGTGGGAGCTGCGCGGCGGCATCCCCCAGCTCGTCGAGGCCGAGGGCATGACACCCGAGCGCCTGCCCGCCTACAACCGGGTTCTGCAGCTGTGGGTGCTGGCGGGCGCGCTGGCGCTCGTATTGGAGACCCCGCGCCACGCACGACGCTGGGCGTTGGTGGGGCTGGCGCTCGGCGAGCCGCTGCGCCGCTCCGCGGTCCACCACTTCCGCTGGGCGCACGAGCAGGCCGAGCGCGAGCCCGAGCGCTGGAGTCCCGCATTGCGCGAACAGGCGCGAGGGGGCGTGGAGCAGGCCGTGTGAGCCCGACCGGCCCCGCCGATCTTCCTCGCCCAGTCGCACAGGTGCAAGCGGCGGCTGCACCGCCAACGGCCACACACGACCGGCGCCTACTGCCCGTGCTGCTGGCGCTAACCGTCACCACCGGGCTTATCGACGCGGCCAGCTACCTCGGACTGGGCCATGTCTTCACCGCCAACATGACCGGCAACGTCGTGCTGCTCGGGTTCGGTCTCGCACACGCCGGGGGGCTGCCAGTGCTGGCGCCGCTGATCTCACTCCTCGCCTTTCTGCTCGGTGCGGGCATCGGCGGGCGGATCGCCGCCCGTTTGGCCGAGCGCCGTCGCCGCCACGTCGGCGTCGCGCTGGCGCTCGAGGCGGGACTGCTCGCCTGCGCCGCGGTGCTCGCCGCCGCCGTCACCGTCACGATCGGATCGCTCGCCGCCTACGCGGTGATCGCACTGGTGGCGATCGCGATGGGCATGCGCAACGCGACCGTGCGCAAGCTCGCGGTCCCCGACCTCACCACCACGGTGATGACGCTGACGCTCACCGGCCTGGTGGCCGACCCGGCGGGTGGCGCCCCGCGCAACTCCCGCCGGCGTACCGGCGCTGTGGTGGCACTGCTGGTTGGTGCGTTGGCAGGGGCGCTGCTGGAGAAGCAGAACCTGGCGCTGGCGCTCGCGGTTGCCGCCGGCACCGCCGGCGCGACGCTCGCCGGCTTCCTTGCAGCCAGCCGATAACGACTTCCCTCATATTGAGCTGTTCTGGGGCGACGACCGGCTGCCCGCGCCGCCGCTCGGCTCGGGTAGTCACACACCCGTCCTCAGATAGCCTTACCCAAAGTGGGGGTTGCCAACAAAAAGCCTTCGCGGTGGGGGCGGCGGGCTTCGCGGTGGGGGCGGCGGGGGGTGGTCGCGGCCGCTGTGCTCGTCGTGATCCTCGCCGGGGGGGTGGCGGTTAGCTGGCACTTCGCCTCGGAGGTGCTGGTGCCTGGCCGCTTGGGATACACGACCGAAGCCACCGTCGAAGGGCTCGCGCCTGGGCGAATCGTCTTGTCCCGGTCGGAAGCGACTCAGCGACCGGGGGTGTACGGCCTCGACTGGCAGACCGGGCACGCGATCGTCGGGGAAGTGCTGAGCAGCAACGCGCACACAGTCACACGGCGACTGTGCAAAGAAGGCGGTTACATGGCGACGGGGATGAAAGTATCCGTGGATTCCGATGTCTACGTCGGCAATCCGCTGCATGCGCTGGGGCTGGCGTACTCCACCGTGCTGATCCCCGACGAACTCGGACCGATGCCGGCCTGGTTCATACCAGGGCGCACGCACACCTGGATGATCGTCGTGCACGGGATCAACGGCAACCTCGAAGGGGGCCTGCCGATCGTGCCAACCCTACACCGAGACGGGCTGCCGACGCTGCTGATCAGCTACCGCAACGATCTCGGCGCTCCGCGCAGTCCCGATGGGCTGCACCACATGGGCCTCACCGAGTGGCACGACCTCGCCGCGGCCGCGAGCTACGCGGTTTCCCACGGAGCGCGGCGACTGATCCTGTTCGGCGTCTCGATGGGCGGAGCGATCGTTACGCAGTTCATGGAGCGCTCTCCGCTCTCCAGGCGCGTGGCCGGCCTCGTGCTCGAAGCCCCGGCGCTCTCTTGGAAGGCGATCCTGTCCTTCAACGCCACCCAGATGGGGCTACCCTCGTTCGCGGCACTCCCGGTCGAGTGGGTGATTGGGATGCGGATCGACGTCGACTGGAATGCCCTCGACGCGCTGCGCCACACCGGCGACTTCCAGCTTCCCATCCTCTTCTTCCAGGGCATCGACGATCGGCTCGTGCCGATCGCCACCAGCGACCGGTTCGCCGCCGACCTCCGCCGCTGGGTCACCTACTACCGCGTGCCCAAAGACGGGCATGCGGAAGCGTGGAACGTCGACCCCAGTTTGTACGAAAGCCGACTCACGGCCTTCTTTTCCCGAATCACTGGTTTTCCGGGCAGCACGTCACCCCACCGGGAAGTGTGTGGGCTGAGGTCAGCGTCCTCGACATCGAGTTTCGCCCGAAATACAGGGATCTAGCCTCAAGGGCTACCCGCGGCCAACAGTGCCACGACCTCCGCGTCAGTGGTGGGACTGAAATCTGCATACCAGTACCCCACCGCCCAGAGGTCGGGGGGCATCTCCACGCACACCACCTCGTCGGCCTCGTCGCTGAGCGACTGCGTCGACTGGCGCGCTGCCACCGGCACCGCGACGATCACCCGCGCGGCGCCCCGCCGGCGCAGCGAGCGCACCGCCGCCAGCGCCGAGCGGCCCGTCGCGAGGCCGTCGTCGACAAGGATCACCGTGCGCCCGGTGAGCTCGATCGGTGTGCGGTCGCCGCGGTAACGGCGCAAGCGCTGCTCCAGTTCGCCCTCGACCCGTGTAACCAACGCCGCGCGCTCGTCCTCAGTGAGTCTCAGCGCGTGAACGGCCTGTTCGCTGAGCACGTGCACGCCTCCCTCCGCCAGCGCCCCGATCGCGTACTCGGGATTCCGCGGCGCGCCGATCTTGCGCACGACCGCCACATCCAGCGGCGCGCCCAGCGCGCGTGCCACCTCGGCGGCGACGGGCACCCCGCCGCGGGGAATTCCGACCACGACAGGGTGCTCGCCGCGCGCGTGCTCCAGCATCGCGGCCAGGCGCCGGCCGGCGTCACGGCGGTCCCTGAAGCCGAACCTGCCGGGCGCGGGCATCGGCAGATCGGAATCTGGCGTTGATCCCACCCCGTCATCTTCGCGCGTGCAAGGAGACGCGACCGGCCCCCCAACCAGGTCGCGCCTCCCGCTCCGGGCACCTCTTTTTTCTGCCGTACCCGGCCGGTCCCCCGGCTTATCCAGGCTCAGCGCATGCGGGGATCGACGTAGATGTTGTCGATCCGCGATTCGCCGGTGAGCGCTGTGAAACGCAGCGCCACCTGGGCGGTGCCGCCGGAGAGCAGGCCACCCACCACCGAGCCGGTGAGCATCGGCAACGTCGGCTGCCAGCTGTCGCTAAGCGCCACCGCGCCCAGCGGCAGCGCGACGGGACCGAGCGCGGTTTTGTATACGACCTGGACGAGGACCGTCGAAAGTAGACCACCGTTGCGCGCGAAGAACCGGAAAGAGGGGTAGCTCGCGTTCACGCAGGTATACGGCGACTGCGCCGTGGCACCCGGGCGCAGCGCGAGCGAGTAGTGACCGACTTCGCCGGTGATCCCGTAGGGCTCGCTTTCAGGATCCCGCGAGGCGCCGCCGCTGAGATCCCACTGCGACAGCGAGCCCTCGAAGTCGCCCTGAGGCACCAGCTCGTAGTCGTTGGTGTCCCCCCACCGGGCGAATGGCTGGCTGAGCGACGCTTCGTTGCAAGCACCCGTGCTCACCAGCGCCGCCTGCGCCGAAGCGACCGGCAGCAGCGACGAAAGTCCGAAGGCTGTCGTAAAAAGGGCGATGCTACCCAGAGCCGGGAGCGAGCGACGAGTGAAAAAGGATGAAAACGAGAACACAAGAGCCTCCGTTTGTTCTACCGGCGGCCGAGCTATCTCCAATCCGAAAAGAGGGTCCGGCTTGGCCCCACCTCTTGCTCGACGAAGAGGGGCTGCTCGCCGGCCTCCGAGGAGACCTCTGGCTTTGCGTCCTCGTCTCGCGACGAGTTTGCCTTTTCAGTACGTGTGAGATGTGAGCGCTTGAAGCTGACGGCCAGCATGAAGCACAGACCGCCCGGTGTGGAGGGGGCTTGGACGCATGTATGACCTCCAACACTGGAGGGGATCCAATAATTTGGATCTACACCGGGCCGCTGCCCTTCTTCTGTTCATTGGAATCTGATGCCGCCGCCTGCGCTGGCCGATTGCCGCATCGCTCAAGGCACGTGCGCCGCCGGGCGATATAAGCGCGCAGGGGTATTAGATACGTGTCGGCGTACGCCATCATCGAGTCCGAGCGCGCGCGGACGTCGTTCCTGCGCCAGGGCCAACAGATGGATGTAGCCGAGCGGCGTGGCGAACTGATCGTCGGCGGCGGTTTCGTATGCGCCGCGCTGCTGCTGGCGGCGACCGCGGGTGGGCGGGCGTCGGGCGTACCGGGGTGGGACGGGATCGGGTGGGGATCGCATCACTCCATGGCGGTGGCCGCTCTGTACGTGATCGGGCTAGCCGTGGCCGGGCGCATCAGGATCGACGTAGGCTCGGGCTTCACGGTCCCCACACAGGCCGTGTTCGTACCGCTGCTGTTCGCCGCACCGCTCCCGTTCGTGCCGCTGTTGGTGGCGCTGTCGCTGGCGCTCGGAATGACACCGGCGGTGCTGCGCGGGCGCGTTGCGCCGAGCCGGCTGCTGACGGTGCCCGCCAACAGCTGGTTCTCGTTTGGACCGGTGCTCGTACTGCTGCTCGCGCACGACACGACTCCCAAAGCGCCCACCGCTCTGCACTCGATCGCCATCCTGGCGCTCGCGCTCGCCGCGCAGTTCGCCTGCGACTTCGCCGCCAACGCGGTGCGCGAGCACCTCTGCGGCGGCATCGGCATCCGCGAGTTGCTCGAGGAGGTGCGCGAGGTTTACCTGATCGACGCCGCGCTTGCACCGCTCGGACTGCTCGTCGCGATCGCCGGGGCACAGCTGCCCTGGGCGGTGCTGCTGATCGCGCCGCTCTTCGCGATCTTGCGGATCTTCTCCAGGGAACGCCGCGCCCGCCTGGAGCAGCTGATCGAGCTGGGCGACGCCTATCGCGGCACCGCGCTCGTGCTGGGCGATGTGGTTGAGGCCGACGACGCCTACACCGGCGAACACTGCCGCGGCGTGGTGCGTCTCGCGCTCGAGGTGGGGGCAACGCTGGGGCTGGACGCCCACCGCGCTCGCAATGTCGAGTTTGGTGCCCTCTTGCACGACGTCGGCAAGATCGCCGTGCCCAAGGAGATCGTCAACAAGCCCAGCGAGCTCGACCCCGAGGAGTGGGAGATCATCAAGACCCACACGATCGAGGGCCAACGGATGCTCGAGCGGGTCGGGGGCTTCATGCGCGAGGTTGGCGAGATCGTACGCTCCTCACACGAGCGCTGGGATGGCGCGGGTTACCCCGATGGGCTGCGCGCCGAGGCGATCCCGCTGGAGGCCCGCATCGTCTCCGCCTGCGACGCGTTCAACGCGATGACAACCACTCGCTCCTACCGCAGGGCGATGAGCCTCCCCGATGCGCTCGCCGAGCTCACGCGCTGCGCCGGCACCCAGTTCGACCCGGCAGTCGTCGACGCGCTGGTGGCTGTGGTAAAGAGCAATTAATCCGGCGAGTTTCCGTTACGCGCCGCGAGCGTCTGGCGGCCGACCTCGGTCCACACCACCTGATCGCGGCCCGGGCCGACGCCGATCAGCGCCACCGGCGCCCCGGCGTGCTCGCCGATGAAGCGCATGTACTCCTGCGCCGCCGTCGGCAGCTCGGAGAAGCTCGTGCACTCCCCGATCTCCTCGCTCCATCCCTCCAGCTCGGTGTACTTGGCGGTGGTGTGGTGCAGCACGGTCTGGTGGTAGGGGAAGCTGTCGAACTCGGCCCCCTCCGCGCCGCGATAGCTCGTGCACACCTTGATCCGATCGAAGCCCGAGAGCACGTCGAGCTTGGTGATCGCCAGCGCCGAAAGCGAGTTCAAGCGCGTGGCGTAGCGCAGTGCCACGAGGTCCAGCCAGCCGGTGCGCCGGGGGCGGCCGGTGGTCGTGCCGAACTCCCCTCCGCGCGTGCGCAGACGTTCGCCCATTTCGTCGTCCAGCTCGGTGGGGAACGGCCCCGCCCCAACGCGCGTGGCGTACGCCTTGGCGATCCCCCAGACCTCATCGATGTCCTTCGGTCCCACCCCCGCGCCGATGCAGGCCGCGCCCGCAACCGGGTTGGAGGAGGTTACGAACGGGTAGGTGCCATGGTCGATGTCGAGCATCGTCGCCTGCGCGCCCTCGAAGATCACGCGCTTGCCGCTGTCCAGCAGCTCCCACATCAGCTTCGCGGTGTCGGCGATGTGCTGCTCCAGGCGATGCCCGTAGGTCAGGTACTCCTCGGTCATCGTGCGCAGGTCGAGCGTCGGGATCCTTCTCGAACGGGCGCAGCGACAGGCGCTTGGGCTCCATCGCTGCCACGATCTTCTTCTTGAGGATCTTCTCGTCGAGCAGGTCCTGCACGCGGATCCCCAGCCGCGCTGCCTTGTCGGCATAGCACGGACCGATCCCCCTGCGCGTGGTGCCGATCTGCAGGCGCCCCAACTTTGCCTCGCCGGCGGAGTCAAGCAGCAGGTGGTAGGGCATGATCAGGTGCGCGTTGGCGGAGATCCGCAGGCCGCTGACGTCGATGCGCCGCGCGCGCAGCGCGTCGAGCTCCTCGATCAGCACCTTCGGGTCGATCACGACCCCGTTGCCGATCACGCAGCGCTTGCCGGCGTAGAGGATGCCGGAGGGGATCAGGTGCAGCTTCCACTCCTCGCCGTCGCGCACGATCGTGTGCCCGGCGTTGTTGCCGCCCTGGAAGCGCACCACCGCGTCGCCGTGCTCGGCGAGCAGATCGACGATCTTGCCCTTCCCCTCATCGCCCCACTGGGCGCCGACTATGACTATGCCAGGCATGCCGAGTGCAGTGTAGGGGCCGCACCCGATGGGGCCGGAGGCTGGGGCCGATCCTGGACGGCCCCAGCCCGCGTTGTCTACGCCAGCGCCTTCTGCTTGAGGGCGTCGAACTCCGCCTGGGTGATCGCGCCACTGTCGAGCAGCTGCTTGCCCTTGGCGATCTGTTCGGTCGGGTCGTCCTTGGTGGCCACCGACTGCACGTACTGATCGAATTCCTTCTTGGCGTCCTGCTGGTTTTTGACGGTGCGTTCGGCCATGCCGCGATGCTCGACGATCAGGTAGACGAACACCCCGAGGTAGGGCAACACGATGATGAAGATGATCCACAACACCTTGGCGAATCCCGATGTGTCGTGGCGGCGGAAGAGATCGGCGAACACGCCGATCAGGATCCAGATCCAGATCACGAACACGAAAAAGATCAGCATCGTCCAGAACACTTCGAGGAACGGATAGCTGCTTGAAGCGATGATCACTGGCTTGCCTCCCACGGGTTTGGTGATGTCGCAGGCAGCTTACGCGGTCACTACGAGTAACGCTCGCCGGCATAGTTCATGAACTTCGGGTACTCCTTGTGGAAGGTCAGCGTGACTTTGCCCACGGCGCCGTTGCGATGCTTGGCGATCAGCAGATCCGCCTCGCCGGGGCGCTCGGAGTCTTCGTCGTAGTACTCGTCGCGGTAGATGAACATCACGAGGTCGGAGTCCTGCTCGAGGTTCCCGCTCTCGCGCAGATCCGACAGCTGCGGTTTCTTGTCCGGACGCGTCTCCACCGCGCGGGAGAGCTGCGAGAGCGCGATCACCGGCACTCCCAGCTCGCGTGCGAGGATCTTCAGGCCGCGGCTGAGCTCGCCCACCGCGGTCACGCGGCTGTCGTAGCGGCTGTCGGTGCGCATCAGCTGCAGGTAGTCGATGATGATCAGCCCCAACCCACCCTCGCACTGGGAGTGCAGGCGCCGCGCCTTGGCCCGGATCTCCAGGAGGCCCACGTCGCTGGAGTCGTCCACCCACAGCGGCGCCGCCGCCAGGCGCTGGCTGGCCGTGAGGATCTTCGGCCAGCGCTGCTCCGAAACGCGGCCCTTGCGCAGCTCATCGCCCTTGATCCGCGCCTGCGAGGCGACGAAGCGCTGGGCCAGCTCGGCCTCCGCCATCTCCAGCGAGAACAGCGCCACCGGGCGCTTGTGCTCGACCGCGGCGTTCTCGGCGATGTTGCACACCAGCGCGCTCTTGCCCATCGCCGGGCGCGCCGCGATGATGATCAGGTTCCCCCGCTGGAAGCCCCCGGTGATCTCGTCGAGGTCTTTGAACCCGGACGGAGTGCCGGTCAACGAGGTGCCCTCGATCGAGAGCCGGTGCAGCTTGTCGAGCTCCTCGTGCAGCACGTCCTCGATCGTGCGGAAGTCCTGCTTGCGATCGTCGCGCGCCACCTCCAGCATCGCCTTCTCGGCCTGCTCCACCAGCTCCCGCGGGGGGGCGTGGTGGTCGAGCACGCTCGCCTGGATCTCGTACGTGCTCTTGAGTAGACGCCGCAGCAGCGCGTTCTCGCGCACGATCTGCGCGTAGCGGCGGGCATGGCCCGCGGCCGGCACCACGCCGGTGAGCTCGTCCACCGCGGCGTTCCCCCCGACTTCGTCGAGCTTGCCGGTCTGCTTCAGACGCTCGACGACCGTCAGCACATCCACCGGCTCGCTCTCCTCGTAGAGCGCGAGCATCGCCTCGTAGATCGAGCGGTGGCGATCGCGGTAGAAGTCCTCCGGACGCAACCCCTCCTCGATCACGAGGGCGTACATCGAGTGGTCGGAGAGCAGGATCGCGCCGAGCACCGACTGCTCGGCTTCGAGATTGTGGGGCGGGGCGACGGCCACCGTGGAGGTGCCCGTGCCGTTGGTGGCGGTGGCGGCGCTCATAACCGCAGCGACTCTAGCCTGACGCTGCGCCGCGCCGCAAAGAACAACCCGCTATCTCCGGGGGAAAACTCCTGCACCAAAACATGCTTGCAGGTGCGGCGGACGGTCGTCTGAGTCTGCTACTCCTTCGGTACGACCATGCATATAAGACGGGGGAGGGCACCAGGCCCGGGCGGGCGGGCCATCAACCCCCTCCCCTACTTCTTCGGCACCACCATCGTCTTGACGGTCGCCGTCACATCGTCGACGACGTCCACTACCACCATGTAGGTGCCGACGTTCTTGATCGGCTCGGGGAGGTGCACGTTGTGGCGGTCAAGTTTGAGGCCTCTCGCCTCGCGAATCGCCTCGGCGATGTCCTGGGCGGAGACCGACCCGAACAGGCGCCCGTCCGCGCCCGCCTGCTGGGGAATCGTCAGCACGGTCTTGTTCAGCAGCGCCGCGTTGGCGGCCGCCCGCTCGACGAATTCCCGCTCGGCCCGCTCTTCAGCTTCCTGGCGACGACGGACGGCCTCAACCGCGCCGCGCGTGGCCGGCTGGGCGAGCTTTCGCGGGATCAGGAAGTTGCGCAGGTACCCCTTGGACACCTCCACCACCTTGCCCTGCTCGCCGAGCGTCTCGACGTCCTTGAGGAGGATCGCCTCGGGCATCAGCGGCCATCTCCATGAGCGCGCCGGCGCGCGGGGGGGCTCAAGGGGAGCACGCCTCTACCGTCCCCGGTCGCGGTCGCCGCGCTCGCGGCGCGGGTTGTCGTCGCGCCCACCCTCGTTCACATAGGGCAGCAGCGCCAGCTCACGGGCGCGCTTGACCGCGCGCGCCACCTGCGCCTGATGGCGACGACAGGCGCCGGTGATCCGCCGCGAGCGAATCTTGCCCTTCTCGGAGACGAAGCGACGCAGGGTCGCCACGTCCTTGTAGTCGACCTGCTCGATCTTGTCGCGGCAGTGCTGGCACGGCTTGCGCCGACCGCCGCCGGGGCCGCCTCGCTTCTCTCTCTTGCGGGCCGGCTTGCTGCGGCCCCGTGCCTTTGCCACTGATCTCTACCTCTCGCTCTGGTCTCTTGGTTACGAACTCTGATTGGAATGATAGAGGGGCCCGGCTCGCCGCCCTCTAGAACGGAATATCGTCCTCGGCGGCCGCCGCCGCGACCGGAGCGGCCTGGAAATCCCCTTCGTTGACAGGGACATCGCCACCTCGCGAGGCTCCGTTTCCGGCGAAGCTCCCCCCTCCGGAGGGGTCATCGCGCGAACCCAGGAACTGCACCGAGTCGGCAATGATATCGATTGCCTGGCGCTTTGCCCCATCCTGCGCCTCCCACTCGCGCCAGTCCAGGCGTCCATCGATCGCCACCGGGCGGCCCTTGGAGAGGAAACGGGCGGCGTTCTCGCCCTGCGCGCCCCACACCTTCACGTTGAAGTAGTTGGGCTTGTCCACCCACTCACCGCTGGCCTGGTCCTTGCGGCGGGTGTTGCACGCGATCCGCAGCTCGCACACGGAGGTGCCGCTGGGCAGCGAGCGCAGCTCGGGGTCTTTGGTCAGGTTGCCGGTCATCACGACCCGGTTGATGTTGGTTGCGGCCACGGCTTCTTCCTTTCGGCTGTCTCATGCCCCTCAATCGCGGGGGCCTGTCGTCGTCTCTTTCCAGATGAAGTCCCCGAGTGTAGACCCGCCCACGGGCGGCACTTCTGCCCGGTTGCACCGCGATCCCGCTCGTTGCGTGGTTTTCGAGCTCTCGAGGGTGCACGCCTCGACGGCCTTCTGGCGCTCGAGGCCTCTCGGGCGGGCCGTTTGGGCACCAGGCAGGACTCAGGTGGAGTCCCGGCGGCTGCGCGGGGAGGTGCGGAACACCTCGTCCCAGTAGGGCGCGCTGATCCCGAAGCCGCGCGTGTCGTCCTGGAAGTGGTGGCGCATGTGGCGCTCGCGCAGCATCCGCCCCACCCGCCCCTTGGGGGCGAAGTGGTGCAGGTAGTAGTGCAGCATGTCGTACACCACATACCCCGCGAAGAAGCCCACCGCCAGCCCGGGGGCGTAGCGTTCGCCGAGGACCAGGTACAGCACGCCGAACACGATCGCCGCCAGCGGCACGCTCACAGCCGGTGGCATCACCAGGCGCATCGGGTCGTTGGGATGCTCGTGGTGGATGCCATGGATGATCCAGTGCAGGCGCGCCCCGATGCCATGGTCGGGCTCGAAGTGGAACACCAGCCGGTGCAGCCAGTACTCGAACAGCGTCCACAGCGCATACCCCGCCACCGCGAGGCCCACCATCGCCACCACACTCACCTGGGAGAGACTCCAAGCCGCCATCACCGCGATCATCGGCACGAACAGCAGTGGCGGTACCGCGGGGTGCACGCGCGAGAAGAAGTCCAGCAGGCGCGACTCGAACATCGGCGGGGACGCTCTCAGCACGTCCGAGCGGTCGATCGAAGAAGAGGGGCCCGGCTCGGCGGCCTGCGGCCGCCTGCGCCACCCTCTCAGTGATTGCTCGCTGCGCTCCAAGCGGTTCACGACCCCGGAGTGTATTACCAGCGGTTGTGCCGGCCGGCAACTGCCGGCCCCGCCCGCCGCAAACCGGCTCTCAGACTGCTCAGCCGACGGGCTCGGCCGCGGCGACCGGCTCGGGCGTGGGCACGGGCGCGGCGGGCGCCACAACCGCGCTCGCGCCTGAGGCGCCCATGTCCGGCGCGTCCGGGGTGCCCGGCTTCAGCTTGACGATCCGGAAGCGCACCACCTCGTCGGCGATCCGCAGCGTACGGTCGAGGCCGCTCAGCAGCTCCGGGGTACCGGCGTGGAACTGCAGCAGGTGGTACTTCGCCGTCGCTTTGTGGGCGATCGGGTAGGTGAGTGCCCGCTCCCCCCAATCGTCATCGCGCAGCAGCTCTCCCTGCGCCGCGATCGCCTCGCGGGCGTCCGCGAGGATCTTTGCGCGCGCCGGCTCCTCCGCCTCCAGGTCGAGCAGCACGACGAGATCGTATGTGGGTGCGGGCAGCGTCATGCGAACGGGCGCGGATGATAACAGGGCCGATCGGCACGGCTGACGAACGATCGGGCAGGGGCGGGGAGTATGTTCTTCGAATCGACCCCAAACCCTTTACAAAATGAAGTGGTGGGGGTCACAAAAATGCATCAACATTCGCCCCACCGATCCGCCGGCCCTCCCCGCGACAGGCGCCGGCCTCGGTCGAATTGCGCGACCCATCCAGACCCGACCGCTCGGCGGGCGGGGTCCTGATCCCCCTCCCTACCGCGACTCGCCCTTCGCGCGGATGTCCGCCAGCTGCTCGTCGATCCAGTCGCCGGGATCGCGCGAGGTGACGATCTCCGCCAGCCCCTGCGCGCGACGGTGGCGCTCCGCGGGCGCCATCGTCAGCGCCGCGAAGATCGAATCCGCCAGCTCCTGGATGTCGAACGGGTTGACCGACAGCGCGTACTCCCCCAGCTCCTCGTGCGCGCCGGTGTTCTCGGAGAGGATCGACACCCCCTCGCGCTCGTTGACCAGCGGGCCCTCCTTGGCGACGAGGTTCATGCCGTCGAACATCGCGTTGACGAGCAGCACGTCGTAGTGCTTGTACGCCGCCATCGCCTCCTCCAGGTCGTCGCGCAGCTTCAGCTGGATCGGCATCCAATCGGGCGTGCCGTGCCGGTGGTTCACGACGGCCACCAGCGCCTCGATCCGCTCCAGGTACTCGGCGTACTGGGGCACGTCCGTACGCGAGGGCATCAGCTGCGCCATGAACGTGATGCGCTCGGAGAACTCGGGGTGCTGCTCGAGGAACAGGTCGAACGCCGAGAAGCCGCGCAGCACGTTCTTCGAGAGGTCGGCGCGGTCCACGCGCAGGATCAAGAAATCCCGCCGGCGGGCCAGCAGCTCGCGCTCGAGCTCCTGCACGCGCGCGCCCGCGGCGATCCGCCGGGTCGCGCGGTGGTCGATCGGCAGCGGGTAGGCCCGCACCCACACCTCGCGCTCGCCGTAGCGCACACTGCCGCGCTCGAAGTCCACCTCCAGGTCCATCAAATCCGCGCAGCACTGCAGGAAGTTGCGCCGGTAGGAGCGCGTGTGGAAGCCGATGATGTCGTTCGCCAGCAGGCCCGCGAAGATCTCCTCGCGGATCCGCGAGGGCAGCACCCGCCACGCGTCCGACTGCGTCCAGGGGATATGGATGAAATGGTGCAGGAACACGTCCGGGCGCGCGCGGCGCACGAGATCGGGAAGCGTGTACAGGTGGTAGTCGTGCACCATCACCACCGGCTCGCGCGTCCCCTCCAGCTCCTCCACCACGGCGCGCGCGAGGTCCTCGTTGACGACGTTGTAGCCAAACTCGAACGCCTCGATCTCGTGACGGCGGATGTCCGGGGCGTTGGACAGGTCCCACAGGTAGTGCTGGATGAACCACAACATCGGGTTGGCGAACACGTTGTAGAAGCGGTCGTACGCCTCGGGATCGCTCGCCACCAGGCGCACCTGGAACTCTTCGCCCGCGGGCGAGCGCACGGGAAACGCGCGGCCGCCGTGGGCGCGGGAGACCTCCACGTCCTGCTCGCTCATCGCCGAGGCGATCCACACCGCCTCGCGGTGCGACGCCAGCCCGGTCAGCGCCGTCACCAGCCCACCCGAGCCGCGCTGCACCTCGCCGCCCGCCTGGAAGGTCACCGGCCCCCGGTTGCTCACCAGCACCAGCGGGTCTCGCTGTGCCGGCGGTTCGCTCACGACTCGCGCCCATCCGGATGCATACGGCTCATGACTCTCGCAGCTCGTTGAAGATGCTGCAGATAATCGCGCAAGATAGCGCGGCGTGAGGAAGTTGGCGCGCACGTGCTCCTTGCCGCGTTTGCCCAGCGACTTGCCCAGCGCCGGGTCTTCGAGGATCTCGTAGCGCACGCTCGGCGCACTCCTCGGTGCTGGAGACGAGAAAGCCGGTGACCCCGTCCTCGATCTGCAGCGGAATCCCGCCGACGTTGCCGCCGATGAACGGGCGCGCCTTCCAGATCGCCTCCGAGACGGTCAGCCCGAAGCCCTCGCGCGTGGACTTCTGGATCAGCACGTCTGAGTGGGCCTGAAACGCGTTGACCTCGATCGCCCCGACGTTGTTGAAGTTGTTGAGGATGTGTATGTCGGGGTCGCCGTCGGCGTGGGCGATCGTCGCGTTGAAGAAGTCCCATCCCTCGGGGTCATCGCTCGCCATCGACCCCACCAGCGCCAGCTGGGCGGCGGGAATCTGCTCCTTGACGATGCGATACGCATCGATCACCCCCAACGGGTCCTTCCAGGGGTCGAAGCGCGACACCTGGCACATCAGCGGCCGGTCCACGTCGATCCCGAACTGCCCGCACACATACGCGGCGTCTTCCGGGGAGAGCCCCATGTTCTTCGGCGTGAGCGGATCGATCGCGGGCGGCACGATGTTGACGTGCCCGTTCATCCCTGGCGGCACGTACTCCGGCATGTGGAACAGCGACTGGGGATAGTCCTCGATGTAGGGCATCAGGTGCGCGATCGTCTCCGGGTTGGGAGTCGAGAGGTCGATGTGACAGCGCCACACCCACCCCTTTGCCTTGCCCGGCACCAGGCTGTGCAGCGCGGCAGGCTGAGGATCGTGGATCAGGCACACGTCCCACCCGCCGGACAGCTCGCGGGCGTTCATCTCGTTGTAACGCCTCCAGGTCTCCCACTGCTCCTCGTCGAGGTCCTCGGGCGCGCCCTGCAGGGCGTTGTGCATCAGCTTGGTCGCGTTGAAGAATTCCTCGCGCCCGTAGATCACCTGCCATTCGCACTCCAGCCCCACGTCGCGCATCAACGGCACCAACGTGTACAAGATCTCCGACACCCCCCCGCCGAACGCCGTCGCGGAGACGTGCGCCACACGGCTACCCTTCAGCGGCTCCGCCAGCTCGCGGATCTCATCGATCAGGTCGCGTCCGCAGATGTGGGTGTAATCGGCGAGCGTCTTGGTTCCGACGGCGACGGGCTGGAGCACGCGCGCACGATACCGATCCATGAGGCGCCACGGGTACTCTCTGTTGGCGTGCTCAACGGACGCATCTACCGCGCGGCGTTCCTGCCGCTGCTGTTCGCGCTGGTGATCGCGGGTTTCTCGCTCACCGGGCGCACCGCGCCGCTGAGCTCCAACCTCGCTCCCGAAGCCTTCGAAGGCGCGCGCGCCTTCGCCACGCTGCAAGGGCTCGCCCGGCAGTTCCCCGAACGCCGCCCCGGCAGCGCGGGCGATCAGCGGCTTGCCGCCTACCTGACGCAGGCACTGCGCGGGTTGGGCAGTGCCGCAAAGGGTGGCTTCGCGGTGAGCACGCGCGCGGTGAAAGCACAAACGATCGAAGGGCAGCGCACGCTCACGACCGTGATCGCACAGCGGCCCGGCACCACAGGGGAGGCGCCGATCGTGATCCTCGCCCACCGCGACGCCGCCGGCCGGGGCGCGGAGGCGCAGCTGTCCGCGACCGCGGCGCTGCTCGAACTCGCGCGGGTGCTCGCCGCCGGCGAGACGCAGCGCACGATCGTGCTGGTCTCCACCAGCGGCGGCTCGGGCGGGAACGGGGGGGCCGAAGACTTCGCGGCGCACGCAAGCGAAATCCTGGGCGGTCGCTTCGACGCCGCGCTGGTGCTCGGCGATCTCGCTGGCACCCGCGCGTCCGGGCCGCAGGTGGCGTCGTTCTCGGACTCCGCCGGCTCGGCGCCGGCGCTGCTGCAGAGCACCGTGGCGGCGGCAGTCGCCCAGCAGGCCGGGGGCACCACCGGCGCCCCGGGAACGCTCGCCGCGCTCGCGCACCTAGTCTTCCCGCTCACCGGCGGCGAACAGGGCCCGCTCGGGGCGCGCGGGCTGCCTGCGGTGCTGGTGGGAGTCGGCGGCGAACTGCCTCCCCCGGCCGGCGAACCGGTGAGCGCGGCGCGGCTGGAAGCGCTCGGACGCGCGGCGCTCACCGCCGTGTATGCGTTGGATGGGGGGCCGGAAATCGGCGGCGGCGAAGCGGACCGGGGCCTGGAAACGGGGCTGCCGATCCAGCAGAAGGCGATCCCCGCATGGGCGCTGCGTCTGCTGATGGCGGCACTGCTGTTGCCCGCGCTGGCGGTGCTCGGGGACGGCTTCGCGCGCGTGCGCCGGCGGCGGGGTGCCGATCGGGCGCTCGGTGGTCGTGGGCGCTGGCGTGCGCGCTTCCGTTCCTCGCATGCGCGGCCTTCACGATGCTGCTGGGCTCGCTCGGCGCGATCCCCGCGCCGCGCCCGCCGATCTCCTCGGCGGCGCTGCCGTTCGACGGCCACGCCCTGGAGGCGGTGCTGGCGAGCGCGCTCGTGCTGGTGCTGGCCTGGCTGGCGTGGCCGGCGCTGCTGCGCCGGCTCGCACTCCCGGTGCGTCCGCGCAGCGACGCCGCGGCGCTCGGGATGCTGCTCGTGCTCGGCGGCCTCACGGTGGTGGTGTGGGTGTTCGATCCGCTCACCGCGCTGCTGCTCGTGCCAGCCTTGAACCTGTGGCTGGTGCTCGCCGCGGCACCGACCGGTGCGTGGAGTGCCGGCGGGCGCGGCGGCGGGCGCATCCAGGCGCTCGCGCTGGTCGGCGCTCGGCGTGGTGCCGCTCGCGCTGCTGGTGGTCTTCTACGCCAGCCAGCTCGACCTGGGCCCCGGCGGTGTGGCGCACACCGCGCTGCTGCTGCTCGCCGGCGGGCGGATCGGACTCGCCGGCGCGGTGCTGTGGAGCGTCGCCTTCGGCTGTCTCGCCGCGGCGCTGCTGGTGGCGCTCGCCCCGGGCGGCGTTGGCGAGGACGACGCGGACGAGCCGCACGAGTGGCCGGACGATCGCGAGCCGATCAAGATCCGCGGGCCGCTGTCCTATGCTGGCCCGGGTCGCTGGGCGGCACCGAGTCCGCGCTGCGACGGTGACACGGCCAGCCTGAGTGAGCTCTCGGCCAGTCCGGCGTCCGCCCCGGGTAGTCTGGTTTAGGCAGCCCACGTTCGGGGTCGATCGATCGTGTCCGAGATCCCCTTCACCACCACCTCCCCCGTGCACAGCCGGCGGGGCCCCGCGCGTGGCGCCGCGCGCTGCGAGCGCTCTCGAGCACGCTGATCGTGCTGGGTGTGCTGGCGCTGCTCGACGTGGGCGTCACGCTGGTGTGGCAGGAGCCGTTCTCGGCGTTGTATGCGAAATTGCAGCAAGACCAGTTGCGGGGCACGCTGCGCACGCTCGAACACGCCAAGCCCACCGCGCGGGAGAACGCGCGCCTGCTGGAGCTCGTGGACGAGCGCCGGCGCATCTCGTTCCTCGCGAGCGAGCTCGCGCGTCACGCCTCGCTCGGCAGCGCCGTGGGCAGCATCCGCATCCCGCGGATCGGCGCCGACTTCGTGCTGGTGTACGGCACCGGCACCGAAGAACTGGAGCAGGGGCCGGGGATCTACACGCAGAGCATCTACCCGGGCACCCGCTTCCCCGGCCTGGGAGGCACCACCGCGATCGCCGGCCACCGCACCACCTTCCTCGCGCCCTTCCGCCACATCGACGAGCTGCGCCGCGGCGATCGGATCCTCGTGAACATGCCGTACGCGCACTTCGTCTACACGGTGATCGACCAGCGCAGCGTCCTCCCCACCGACGTGTACGCCGCGATCCGCCACGCCCGCTACAGCCGTCTCGTGCTGTCGGCCTGCACGCCCCGTTCAGCGCCGCCGAACGGCTACTGGTGTATGCGCGCCTCACCAAGACCACCCCGGTGGGGGCGGCGCTGGCGCGCCGCCGTCTCACGCGGCGCTCGCCACCGCCTCCGCTGCGAGCGCCACTGCCTCGGCTGCAAGCCTGAAGGTCGCCGGCTGCTCGACCCCGGGAGCAAGCGGCGTCTCCCGTGCCAGCGCCACTGCCCTCGCGGCCAGTGCCACCGCCTCAGCCGCGAGCTTGACCGAAGCCGGGAGACGCGAGCCGATGGCTCGCATCCCCGTTTCGGCCAGCACCGGCGCTTCTGCGGCGCGAGCGACGCCGGCTCCTGTGCCCCCGATGCGGTCGTGCTGGGGGCGGCGGTGGGTGTGATGCGCCGGCGGCCCACCACCGCCAGCGCTGCGGCCGCCGCCACGCCCACGCACCCCAGCGCGAATGCGGCGCCGGGGCCATGGGCGTCGATCAGCGATCCCCCAAGCGCTGAGCCCCCGGCCATGCCGGCGACCGTGGCGGCGCGATGCCAGGTGAACGCCTCGGTGACGGTGCCCTCCGGCGCGAGCGCGCCGACGAGCGAGAACTGGCAGGAGATCATCGGCGCCAGGCAGAGCCCGGCGAGCACGCTGAGGGCAAACACCGGGGCGAGCGAGTGCACCACGATCAGCGGCGCCACCGCAATCGCCATCGCCATCAGGATCGCGTTGTAGCGCCGGCCGATCTCAAGGGCCCAGCTCCTGGCGGAGTAGATCAGGCCGCCGGTCATGCTGCCGAGGCTGAACAGGGCGAGCAGCGGACCCGAAGACCAGCGCGCGCCCTGCCCCACCGCCAGCGCGGGCAGCCCCACCTCGACCGCCCCGATCACCACCCCCGCGAGCACAACCGTGTAGAGCAGCATGCGCAGGTTGGGGCTGGCGCCCAGTGCGCTCCCCCGCGCGCGCTCCGCGCCGATCCGCGCGCCAGCCGCGGGAGAGGGGGAGCTCGCGAAGTAGACGGCCCCAACGATCGTCAGCGCGGCGCACAGCGCCACCGCCGCGGCGGGCGAGACAAACCCCGCCGTCAGGCCCACCAACAGTGGGCCGAGCGTCCAGATCGTCTCCTGAGTGGTCGCGTCCAGGGCGTAGGCGGTCTCGCAGCTCCCCGCCGTGGGCGACCTCCGGCCAAAGCGCGCGTACGCAGCCCCCGATCGGCGGCAGTGCGCCGCCCGCCAACGCCGCCAACGCCACGATCGCCGCCACCGGCGCGTCCGCCTGAGTAACGAGCACCAGCGCGACCAGCAGCCCTGCCTGGGCGAGCGCGGCGCCCAGCAGCACCCGCGTCTGCCCGTGCCGATCGACCTGCGCCCCCAGCAGCGGGCCGATCGCCGCGCCCGCCAGCGAGAACGCCCCCACCGCGAGACCTGCCGCGAGGAAGGAGCCGGTGCTGCCGTGGACGAACAGCAGGATCGCCAGCGAGAACATGCCCGAGGGCAGGCGCCCCACCACCGAGCTGACCAGCAACCTGCTGACACCCGGCGTGGAGAACAAAGCGCGGTAGCGGGCGATCACGTCTTACTCACAATCACGTCCCCACCAAGGTCTGACGGGAAAGAGGCCAGGTTCCCACAAATTGCGCATCCATCGGCGCGTGCGGGCCCGCGGCACGGGCTGCTTATGCCACCGACTCGGGTTGTGGGCTTGCATGCCCGACCGGGGGAGCGCTCGCCGGCTCGACCGGTGGGGCACTCTCCTGCTCTACGGGCCGCAGCTCGCCCATCTCCGTGAGCTCCTCCAGCGCCGCGATCAGCGTGTCGATCTCAGCGTCGGTGTTGGCCGCCGTCAGCTGCACGCGAAAGCCCACCTCCTCGCGTGGCACCAGCGGGTAGGCCGCGAGCGTCACGTACACGCCGCGGTCGAACAGCAGCTGCCCCACCGCGGCGATGCGCTCATGGTCGCGCAGCGGAATCTCGACGATCGGCAGCCCCGAGTGGTTGGGAGTGTGCACCTCCAGCCGCGTGAGGCACTCCAGCACGCGGGCGGTGTGCCTCCACACGCGCTCGCGCAGCTGCTCTCCGCGGCGCTCGTTAACGTCGAAGCCGGCGAGCGTCGTCGCCAGCGAGGCGACCGGCGAGGGGCCCGAGTAGAGGTAGGGCGCCGCCGCCACCTTCAGCAGCTCCTTCACCTCGGTCGAGCAGGCGATGAACGCCAGCAGCGAGGAGTAGGCCTTGGAGAAGCCCCCCACCAGGATCAGGCTCTCGTAGCTCTCGCCGTAGTAGCGGACGATGCTGTTGCCGCGCATCCCGTACGGGCAGCGCTCGCCGGGGCCGCGCTCGCCGATCACGCCGAAGCCGTGGGCGTCGTCCACATACAGCAGCGCGCCGTGCTCGCGGGCCACCTGCGCGAAGGCGCGCATGTCGGGCGGGTTGCCGGTCATGCTGTTGACCCCGTCCATGCACACCAGCGCGGCTCCTGCGCGCGCGCCGCGCAGCAGCTCGTCGAGGTGCCCGGGATCTTCGAAGCGGAAGCGCTCCACAGTGGCGCCATGCGCGCGCGCCATCTGGGCGCCGTCGTAGATCGTCTTGTGTGCGCGCGAGTCGAGGAAGATCGTGCCCGACCCCGCGAGCACGGGGATCGTCGAGAGGTGGATGTGGGTGATCGTCGGCAGCACCAGCGAGTCCGCGCTGCCCAGCAGCGCCGTGAGGCGCTCCTCGATCTGCTCGTACAGCGCCGGGCTGCCCAGCAGCCGCGACCAGCTCGGGTGCGTGCCCCACGCGTCGAGGTACGCGGGCACCGCCTCGATGATCTCGCGGTCGAGATCGAAGCCGAGGTAGTTGCAGGAGGCGAAGTCCGCCAGCCACTGCGACCCCACGCGGATCATGCGTCCGTCGATCTCCTCGATCACGGCGTCCATCATCGGATGCGAGCGCGTCAGCGCCGTGAGGTCGCGCAGCGCCTCGGAGGGGTGGCTAGCCGCCCGACCGTTGTGCCCCTTGTTGCGGTGGCCGTTGCCGCTGTGACCGTCGCCGCTGTAACCGTTGCCGCTGTGGCCGTTGCCGCTGTGGCCGTCGCCGCTGTGCCCGTTGCCGCTGTAGCCGTCACCGATGTGGCCGTTGCCGCTGTAACCACTCGACGGCGACGCTGCGCTCGGCGTGATGTCGAGCTGCTCGGCCACACTCTCGGGCGCGGCTGGGCGCGCAGCAGCGTGTCGAGGTCGATCGCCGGCAGCGGCCGCGAGAGCGCGTATCCCTGCACCAGCTCGCAGCGGTTGGCCACCAGCGAGCTCCACGTCACCTGGTCCTCGATCCCCTCCGCCACCACGCGGATGCCGATCGAGTGCGCAAGCTGGATCGTCGCCTGCACGATCGCCGCGTCCACCGGGTCGGTGGTCATCCGACCGACAAACGAGCGGTCGATCTTGACCTCCCCCACGGGCAGCGACTTGAGGTGGGTGAGCGAGGAGAAGCCCGTGCCGAAGTCATCGAGCGACAGGCCAAGCCCGAGCTCGCCGAGCTGTGCGAGGACGTCGCCGACGCGCACGGGATCGGCGAGCACCATGTTCTCGGTGACCTCCAGCACGAGCGCCTCCGGGGGGAGGCCGTGGGCTTCGAGCGTCGCGGCGACCTCCGTCGGGAACTGCGTGTCCTGCAGGTCGGCCACCGTCGTGTTCACGGCGACGTGCAGGTCGAAGCCTTCATCGCGCCAGATCCGCGCCTGTGTGAGCGCCAGGTCGAGCATCCTGCGTGTCAGCGCCCGCCCCAAGCCGGCCTGCTCGGCGACCGTCACGAACTCCGCCGGTGAGATCAGCCCGCGCGTGGGATGCTGCCAGCGCACGAGCGCCTCGACGCCGACGATCCGGCGGCTGCCCGCGTCGGCCTTGGGCTGGAAGTGGGCTTCGATCTCGCCGTTCTCGAGCGCGTGCGAGAGTTCGCCGGCGAGCGTGAGCCGCTCCAGCGAATGCTTGTCGCGCTCACGCGCATAGCACGCGTACCCCGATTGCGCGGCCTTCGCCTCGTACATCGCGACGTCGGCGTGCTGCATCAGCTGCTCGTCGTTCTCGGCGTGCTCGGGGAACAACGCGATGCCGATGCTCGCGGTCACGCGCAGGCCCACGCTCTTGATCGGGAACGGCTGGGCGATCGCCTTGAGGATCTTCTCGCGCGACCAGCTCCGCGTTCGCACCGTCGCTGGAATCGGAGAGCAGCACGCCGAACTCGTCTCCCCCCAGGCGCGCGGCCGTGTCGCTGGCGCGTAGCACCTCGTGCAGCCGCTCGCCCACCTGGCGCAGCAGCTGATCGCCGGCGTCGTGGCCGAGCGTGTCGTTGAGCTCCTTGAAGTGGTCGAGGTCGACGATCATCAGCGCCACGCTCTCGCCGGTCGCCCGGCTGGCGATGATCCCGTCGCGCACGCACCGCAGGAAGTGGCGACGGTTGGGCATCGAGCGTGAGATCGTCGGTCATCGCCTGGCGGCGCGTTTCGGCGAGCGCGCGCACGTCGCGGAAGGTGAGCGCGATGCGCGCGAACGCCACCAGCATCGTCAGCATCGCGAGCGTCAGCGCGATCGGGTCGAGGCGGCTGAAGTGGTCGTAGATCAAGCAGGCCAAGCGCGCTCACGGTGAAAGCGGCGGGAATCGCGAGCACCGCGGAGCTGGGGACGGTGTCGGTCTCGATCGTCGCCCCCGGCTGCCACGCCGCGAGCGCCAGCAGCATCACGCCAATGTCGTAAGTCAGGTTGGTCAGCGCGCTGGGCGCCGAAGCACCGTGCGCCACCTGCAGCGCGTACAGGCAATCGGCCGCTGCCAGGGCCATGAAGCCGGCCCCCAGCATCCCCCACATCCGGTCCAGCCGCCACCCGCGCAGCGCGAGCACCCCCACCACCAGCGCGGCGAGCAGCAAGTCGCAGAGTGGGTAAGCCATCTCGGTGATCACCGCCGCGGTCCCGCCCGACACCGTCGCCAGCACCGGGCGCACCACGATCGCCGCGCCGATCGCCGCGATCCCGAGCCCGGCGACGATGCCGTCCAGCCACATCCGCGCCGGCACGCGGCGCTCACGCAGGCGGGCGAGGCCAACGATCCCGATGTAGCAGCAGGGGTACAGCGTCAGCCACATCCCGTCGCAAATCGAGGGGATCGGCGGGTTGGGGAGGTGTTCGATCCAGGCCGCCCACAGCACGTTGCCGAGGCCGTAGATCGAGATGCCGAACGCGAAGATCATCCACGATTTCCGCGACTCCGTGGTGCGCACCGCGCGCCAGCACACGATCACCCCCACGAGGATGTACACCGCCGAGGTCAGCCAGTCGCGGATCGGTTCTTCGACGGAGCTGCCGCCGATTCCGAAGACGGCGTGGGCGCCGGTCGCCACCACGAGCGCGATCAGAACCGCCGTGACGGTGCCCAACACGCGACGCTCGCGGGGCCCTAGCACCGAGTCCAGCGGCAGCAGTGACGTGCGCATGGCACGAATATCGGACGCCGTGGATATATCTTGACCGTCGGGCTATTCGGGTAGTCCTATGTATCTCGAATCGACGCCCCGCGCATCGGCCGCCGGGGGCCCGAGTGGCCATCGGCGCTTACCAGCGGTGCTCGAACCCCTTCAGTTGCCGGACCCTTCCCCCTGCGTCCAGCAGCACCACGTCAGCCCATGAGGACTCACCCGTTGCCCGCGCAATCTCGCCTGCGGCCAGGGCGCTCCCATCCGCTCTCTCGGCGGCGCTGCCTTCGCCCATGGCGACTCCACCCGCTGCCCGCTTCACACGCCCCACCCACGTGATTCCCACACCCCCCGCCTCGGCGAGCGCCGATTCGGCTCGCTCGCGGTCCGCGGGGTCCAGGCAGACGCACAGCTCGTAGTCTTCGCCCGCCCCCGCGGCGATCTCCCACGCGGGGACTCCCAGCTCGGCCGCGATCTCCGAGACCCCCTCGTCCAGCGGCAGCGCACCGAGATCGATCTCCACGCGCACGCCGCTCGCGCGGGCGATGTGGCCGGCGTCGGTCCCCAGGCCGTCGGAGAGGTCGATCATGGCTCGCGCCCCCGCGGCCGCCAGCGCGCGGCCCTCGACGAAGCGGGGCACGGGGCTGCGTAGGCGAGCGAGCACGGCGTCCACCGCCGATCCGGCCGGTCGCTTCGAGCCGGTCTGGTCCCGTGGCACAGCCAGCGCCTCGGGCACGACCCGCGCCTCGCGTACAGCCCGCCCCTCACGCACGGCAGGCGCATCGGGCGCAGCGCGTCCCTCCAGTATTGCCAGCCCCGCACCCGCGCCACCCAGGCGGCCGGTCACTCCAACCAGATCGCCTGGTTGGGCTCCGTTGCGGCCGACGAGCTCGTCCTCGGAGTCGGCCCAGCCGACGGCGGTGATCGACACCGTGAGCGCGGGTGCCACCACCACGTCTCCGCCGGCGATCGTGACCCCGGTGGCACGCGCAAGCGCATGGGCGCCCCCCACCAGCTCAAGCGCCTGCCCCTCGGTGAACCCCGGCGGCAGTCCCAGCACGAGGTAGGCCTCCCCCGCCTCGGCACCCATCGCGGCGAGGTCCGACAGCGCCGCGGCGAGCGCCCGTCCCCCCACCTGCGCCGGCGTCATCCACTCCTCCCCCAAGCGGAAGTGCACCCCCTCGATCATCGCGTCCACCGAGGTCACGCACACCGCACGGGCGCGCACCACGGCGGCGTCGTCGCCGATGCCACGCAGCACCCGGTCATCCGCGCGATCGGCACCGCGGCCTTGGTTCAGCTGGGCCGCAATCGCCTCGATCAGAGCGAGCTCGCTACAGCGCCCCGACACGGTGGCCGAGCCTCCGACTCGGTGCCTGGCGAGGAGTCGGCATGCTCGCGCCGCCCGCTCTCGGACGCCTCAGCGATGCCGGTAGACGATTCGCGCGCGGTCGAGGTCGTAGGGAGAGAGCTCGCAGCGAACACGATCCCCGGGGAGGATGCGGATCCTGAAGCGGCGCATCTTGCCGGCGACGTGACCCAGCACCACGTGATCGTTGTCGAGCTTCACGCGGAACATCGCGTTCGGCAGCGCCTCGATCACCTCGCCCTCGAATTCGACCTTGTCTTCCTTTGCCACGAGTGCGCACAACCTAGCACCAGGCGGTCATCACGGCGGCGCGGTGCCGCCACTCGTGGCGCCTCCCGAGCCGCCGCCGGCATTGGGAGTGCCGGGGCTGGGAGCGCCAGCGCCCGGGGTGCCAGCGCCCGGTTCGGCCTGGACTTTGCCCGGAGCGGCGGGTTCGGCGGGCGTTTTTTCCGTTGGCGCCCCACCACCCGCACGTGGTTCGGTGCCAGCGGCCGGCGTTTCGGGAGTCACGCCGGGAGTGGCGGTTTCCTTGCCGTGGTGGGACTTGGCGTGAGTGGTCGGTGCAGCGTTGCTGCCGCTGCCGAGCCCGAGGTTCGGTTCGAGCCCCGTGCCGGGCACACCAGACTGGTCCATAGTCTCGTATTTGCCGAAGAACGGCCGGTACGCGAGCGATTCGGTCGGCTGGGGAAATTCCACGCAGGGCTGGCCTTCGGTCACCGCCGCCATGTAGTCGTGCCAGATCACCGCGGGCAGCGCCCCCCCTGCTGGGCTTCGCCGTGGACGTCGGTCATCGGGACGCGTTCCTTGGGGTAGCCCATCCATACGACGGTCGCGTATTCGGGCGTGTAGCCATCCAGCCAGGCATCCACCAGTTCGGTCGTCGTACCGGTCTTGGCGGCCGTGGGGCAGTCGATCGCCGAGCGCACCGCGGTGCCGCTGAGGACGTTCTCGTGGAGGATCGTGGTCTCCTCCGCGGTGACTCCGTTGGAGAGCACCTTCACACGGTGGGGTTGACCCCAGCTGGAGTCGACCCGACCGCCGGGAAACACGACCTTGGTGATCGCGATCGGCGTGTTGCGGTAGCCGCCGTCGGCGAGGGTGGAGTACACATCGGCCATTTCCAGCGGCGTGACCCCATATTCGAGGCCCCCCAAGGCCTGCGACGGGTTGCCGAGCAAATGGGTTTTGACACCCATTTTGTATGCCATTTCGGTGATCGATTCCTCGCCCAGATCGGCGGCAAGCTGAGCGTAGACGGTGTTGTCGGAGGCGAGCGTGGCCTGCACGAGGTTGATCGACTTGTTCAGCGAGGTGCCCTCGAAGGTGTGCACTTCGTAGTTCGGTTCTGCTGCCAGCCAGCCTTTGTCCAAGGTGTGGGAGAGGTAGTAGGTGGTGTTGGGGTCCACTCCACGCGAGAGCGCGTCGGCGAGGTCGATCGCCTTGAAGGTCGAGCCCGGCTGGCGGTGACCTTCGGAGGCGAGATTGAACTGCGACTGCTCGTAGCTTTCGGACTCGGCCATCGTTTCGATGTAGCCGTTGTGGGGGTCGATCGTGACGATCGCCGACGCCGGGTCCCCGGGCTCGTCGAGCACCTCGGCGATCGCCTTTTGTGCCAGTTCCTGCGTGTGCAGGTTGAGCGTCGTATGGACCTGCAGGCCCCCCCGTTCGACGGTTGTGCGCCCGTAGCGCTGGATCAGCTGCTGGCGGACGTATTCGAAGAAGAAGCCTTCTTTTTTTTCTGAGTAGAAGTCGCCGTGGCGGACCTCCAGCGGCGCGCGTTCGGCGGCGGCGGCCTGCGCGGTGGTGATGTAGTGCAGTTCGGCCATCTTGCCCAGCACCTCGTTGCGCCGCTGGCGGGCGGCGGCGGGGTAGAGGAAGGGGTTGTACTCCGAGGGCGCTTGGGGCAGGCCGGCGAGCAGCGCCGCCTGCCCGAGGTCGATCTGGGAGGCGGGTTTGTCGAAGAAGATCCGCGAGGCGGCCTGCACCCCGATCGCGGTCTGCCCGCCGACCGTGCCGTAGGGGACGCTGTTGAGGTAGCTGGTGAGGATCGAGCGCTTGCTGTGGTGTTCGTTGTATTCGAGCGCCAGCTTCGCCTCGGTGATCTTCTGCTTGAACGTGCGCTGGTCGCCGCCGAGGTAGAGGTTGCGCATCAGCTGCATCGTGATCGTGGACGCCCCCTGGAGCGCTTCGCCGTGCACGAGATCCTTGACGGCGGCGCGGAAGATCCCGGTGGGGTCGATGCCGTCGTCTTTGTAGAAACGCTGGTCCTCGATCGCAATCGTGGCATTGGAGAGGCTGGCGGGGATCTGCGACCACGGGATCGGCGAGCGCAGCTCATTGGACTGGATGAACCCGAGGCGCGTGCCGTTGGCCGCGAACACCTGCGAGGAGGCGCCGTCGACGATCGGGTGGCGGCCGGCGAGGCCGGGCGTGGAGTCGGCCACCGCGATCACGTACGCCACCGCACCGACGGTGCCGAGGAACAGCGCGCTCGCTAGCACGATCAGGACGGCGAAGAAGATGCGGGATGGCCCCCGGTGGTGGCGGCGGCGCTGGCGTGCGAGTCTGGACATGCGAAGGGGGGCGTGAAGGACTGCTTGTGGGAGGGTACCGCCCCAATCTGTGATTTCCTGCCAGTCACGTCCGCACTCCGCGCGGCTTTGAGCGCGAGATCGAGAAGCGGACGCCCGACAGATGAGCAGCGACACCACCGAGATGGCCGTTGTGGATAGCGCGGGCGAGCTTGCCACCGTGACGCTCGACGACGTCCCGCATCGGCCCGGCCCTGACCTCCCCAGTGCGCCGGGCTGGTATGCCCGGCTCCGTGCTGACTCCGCGCGGATGACGGCGGTGCGCGACTGCTGGCGGGCGTTGTGGATCTCGCGCCTGATCGTGCTCGTGGCGGGCGTGGGCGCGGTCGCGACGTTCGGCGTGGGGCGCGCGCGCAGCGCTTTCGACCCGGCCGGTATAACGAGCGGCTTCGGCTGGCTGGGCAATCTGGTGGTGGCCCCCGTCGCGCGCTGGGACGCGGTGTGGTACCTGGTGATCGCCCACTATGGCTACCGCCCCGAACTTGCTTCCTTCGGCACCGGTCCGCGGGCGGCCTTCTTTCCCCTCTACCCGCTCGGTGTGCGCGCGCTCTCAGAAATGGGCGCTCCGCCGATCGCCGCCGGCGTGGCACTATCGCTTGCGGCGCTGGTGGCGGCGCTGTATGGGATCCACCGCCTGAGCACGCTGGAACTCGGCCGCCTCACTGGCCGAAACGGGGATGCTGGCCGAAACGGGGACTCGCGCCAAAGGCGCGTGTCACCCGGCTTCGGTCAAAGGCGAGTGTCTCCCGGCTTCGGTCACGACGCCCGCCGCGGCGACGTTGCCCGGCTGGCGGTGCTCGCGACGGCACTCGCACCGATGGCGTTCTTCTTCTCCGCGGTGTACTCGGAGTCGCTGTACCTGGCGCTGTCGGTGGGCCTGTTCTGGTGCGCGCGCCAAGGGCGGTGGGGATGGGCAGGGGTGCTGGGGGTGCTGGCTGGCGCCACGCGCAGCGCGGGACTGGTGCTGGTGGTACCGATGGTGGTGCTGTACCTGTACGGGCCACGGGAGGACCGCGCCCCGGACTTCCTCCCCCGGCGCCGCGGGCGCCAGGCGGGAGCACGGTCCGTAGGGCGCCCCGGCCAGCTCGATCTTCCGACACGCCCGTGGTGGCAGCCTCGGTATCGAGTCCGTCGCGACGCGCTGTGGGTGGCGGCACTGCCGGTGGGAGTGGGCGCGTACATGGCCTATCTTGCGCTGGCGGGCGGCGGCGCGCTGCTGCCGTTCCACGCCCAGGAGGCGTGGAACCGGCACTTCGCCGGTCCGTACGTGGCCGTGTGGGACGGCGCACGCGCAGCCTTCGACGGGATGCGCCAACTGCTCTCCTTCCAGCGCACGCACGTGTACTTCAAAGTGGCGGGCGGGGATCCATTCGTGGACGCGGGGCACAACGTGATGCTGTTTGCGTTCCTGCTGGCGGCGGTACCGATGGTGATCGGCGTGCTGCGCCGCCTGCCGGCGGCGTACGGCGCGTACGTGCTGGCGGCGCTCGCGCTGCCGCTCTCCTACCCGGTGGCGCCCCAACCGCTGATGTCGCTGCCGCGCTTCGAGGTGGTGCTGTTCCCGCTGGCGATGTGGCTGGGGGCATGGCTGGCGGAACGGCCGCGAGCGCGCCTGCCGGTACTGGTGGCGATGGCATCTCTGATGGCGCTGTTCGTGGGCGAGTTCGCGACCTGGCATTGGGTGGCGTAGCGCGCTCGCTGGTCGAGCCCAGAGGCTGATGAGTCGGCGACGCGGAGGTTGACGATGCGGAGCGATACGGAGGGCTGACGATGCGGAGGGTTGAATATGTAATTTGCGGACCCAAACCCTTCATTTTGTGAAGTGGTAGGGGTGCATTTGGACGACTTCCCCACCTCCTCCCCGATCTTCCGTCAGCGATGATGTTGCAGATAGGCATCGACGCGGTACTGCTGGATGGGTTGGGCACGCTGGTGGCACTTGAATCCCCGTGGCCAAGGCTGGTGGAGCGATTGCGGGATGTCCACTCCGTCGAGCTTTCGCTCATCGACGCTGAGTGCGCCTTCCGCGCGGAGATCGCCTACTACCGTGCCCACCACCACGAGGGACGCGACCCGAGCGCGCTCGAGGATCTGCGCCGCCGCTGCGCGGAGGTGCTGCGCGCGCGGCTGCCCCCGCAGACGGTGGAGGCGCTCTCGCTCGAGCAGCTGACCGCAGCGATGCTGGACGCCCTGCGCTTCAGCGCCTACCCCGACGTGCCCGCCGCACTCACGCGACTGCGCGCCCGCGGCCTGACACTGGTGGTAGTGAGCAATTGGGATGTCTCGCTGCCGGCAGTACTGCGTAACGTGGGCCTGGAGGGGATGGTGGACGGGGTGGTGACCTCTGCCGAGGTGGGGCACCCAAAGCCGGCCCCAGAGATCTTCGCCGCCGCGCTGGCGCTCGCCGGGTGCGCCCCCGGGCGCTCGGTGCAAGTCGGAGACTCGCTCGATCAGGACATCCACGGGGCGCTCGCCGCCGGGATCCATGCAGTGCTGCTGCACCGCGACGATGTCGAGCCTGAGGAACCGCCCCCCAGCGTGCCGCGCATCTCCTCGCTGGCGCAGCTGCCGCCGCTGCTTGAATCGCGGCTGCCACCGCTGCTTGGATAACACCGTATGTATGTGGGGCATCGAAGAGGCAGTGCGGGGTGCAGGGCGCACATTGACCGTAAGCTGGCCTGACCCCGACGACGATGATCCGCACATGGAGCTCCAGCCCGACATCCCATCCCACCCGCAGCTCGAGTCCGACCTCGTCCTGTTCCCGCTCGAGCCCTACCTTGTTCCCGCGCTGAGTGAGCCCCCCGGCCCGCCCGGCCCAAGGCTGCCGGCGAGCACCTGGCCGTGGTGGTCGGCGCCGGCGGCGCTCTTCGGCGGGCTGCTGCTGGCGGCGGTGGGGGGGCTGGTGGTGGACATTCCGGCGGCGCTGTTCGGGGTCAGCATCACCTCCTCCGCGGTCCCCGGCTGGCTGGAGATCGTCGACACCGTGGTGCAGGACGCGGCATTCGTGCTGGTGGCGGTGCTGCTCGCCAAACTCGGCGGGCGCACGGTGCGCGCGTGGCAGTTCGGGCTGCAACGCCCCGGTATCGGCTGGTTGAGCCCGCGCCTCGGTTGGTTGTGGGCGCTCGGCATGATCCTCGTGACGCTGTTCACGTTCCTGGTGTTCAGCGCGATCTGGGCGGAGATCCTGAACGTCCACACGAAAGAGAAACTGCTCGAACAGCTGGGCGCGGGCGAAGGGACCGCGCTGCTGCTGCTCAGCGCATGGCTGACGTGCGTGGTCGCGCCGATCTGCGAGGAGTTTCTGTTCCGCGGGTTCATCTTCCGTGCCCTTTACAACTGGAGGGGCCTGTGGCCGGCGGCGCTGATCACGGGCCTGGTGTTCGGCGGCGTGCACACCGGCTCGGCGCCGGTGGCCGATCTGATCCCGTTGGCATCGCTCGGGTTTGGGCTGTGCCTGCTGTACCGCTACACCGGCTCGCTGTACCCGTGCATCGCCACGCACTGCCTCAACAACTGCCTCGCCTTCGGCGCCCTGGAGGGCTGGGGCTGGCAGATCCCGGTGTTGACGGTCGCCGCGCTGGGGATCATCGCGGTGCTTGGGTTGACGCTACGGTGGGTCGGAGTGATCACCCCGCCGCCGGGGGCCGTCGCCCCGGCGTCGTAGGATCGAAGGCGATGGTCGCCGCCTCCCCACCATCGACGCCGCCGTCGAGCCCGGTCGCGGGGCAGATGAGGCTCGCGAGCCAGCGCCTGCGCGGCCGTCCGGCGTTTCTGCTCACCGGCGAACGCCTCGTGGTGAGTGGCGTGGTGCGCCCGTTCGAGGCCGGCCAAACGGTGACCGTGCGCTTCAACCGGGATGGACACCGCGTCGCGACGAACACGGTCAGCGTGCTTCCCGGACCCGGCGGGGCGGGTCGCTTTCGCCTCGGCTACTCGAGCTCCCGGCCCGGGCTGGTGCAAGTGCGCGCGGTACACGCCGCCACGCCCCAGATGACGGCGTTCAAGGCGAAGCCGGTGGAGATGCGTGTGATCGCCCCCGGCATGCGCGAAGGCGCACGCGGCCCAGGCGTGTGGCTGCTGCAGTCGGCGCTGAGCGCGCTGCACTACGCGGTGCCGATGAATGGCGTCTTCGACGAAGGCACCGGCCAGGCGGTGACTGCCTACCGCAAGGTGACCGGACTCGCGCGCGTGCCCGACACGGACGTCAAAGTCTTCAACCTGTTGCAGCGGAGAGCAGGCGCCTTCCACGTGCGCTACCCGCGGGACGGCAGGCACGTGGAGGCCGATCTTGCCGCACAGGTGCTCGCCGAGATCGAACCGGGCGGGCGCGTGCGGCGCATCTACACGATGAGCTCGGGCAAGCCCTCAACCCCGACGGTGCTGGGCCGCTTCCAGGTTTACCTCAAGACGCCCGGGGTCAACTCGGAGGGGATGGTGGACTCCAACTACTTCATCCGCGGCTACGCGATCCACGGATACCCCGAAGTGCCCACGTACGCCGCCAGCCACGGCTGCCTGCGGGTGCCGATCCCAGACGCACCGGCAATCTACGCGTGGGTGCGGCTCGGAACTCCTGTGGACGTGTACGACTGACAGACCGTTTTGACTGACGCCCCCGTTTGCCACCACGACAGACCGGGGCCTCTGCCACCACGGCGGGCCGGGGCCTCTGCCACCACGGCGGGCCGGCTACACCCTGAGGCGCAGAAAGCGCGCCAGAAAACCGAGCCCAACGCCGTAGACAAGCAGCGCCATCACGGTCCCCACCCCGCGAATCACCCACTGGCTGGTGGAGCCCGCCGTGATCCCGGAGAAGGGCGAAGTGAGCTTGCCGGCGACTTCGTCGATCACTTTGTGCGCTTCGTCCTCTTTCTTGGGGTGCGCGGCCGGCGTGGACGTGGGGCCTCCATTCGTCCCGTTCACCGCTTCCTGCTGATGGGTGGAGGCGCTGCTGGTCTGATCGATGACGAACAGCCCGAAGGAGACGATCACGATCAGGCAGGCGATCCGCGAGCCGATCCGCAGCAGCGCGGCGAGTAGGACGACCACGCGACCCCCTCACCGGCCGCGCGCGCCCGGAGGGCGCCGCCTACGCAAGGACGAACAGCAGCGCCCGCCCACACACCTCCACCCCGGAAGGGGGCAACGGGAACACCAGCTGGCAGCGCGGACGAGCATCGAGCTAGATTAGATCCCCTGGTGGACAGGGTCGCCGAACCTACGAGCAATCTGCACGCCGCACGCGCCCGCCTGCAGGCGGATCTGCGCGCTCATGCGCTGGTGATCGGCGAGGTGACTCTCACCAGCGGCCGCAAGGCGCAGTACTACGTCGACGCCAAGCGCGCAATCCTGCTGCCCGACACGTTCACCGCGATCGGCGCGCTGGTCGCCGATCAGGCCCGCGAATGGGGGGCGAGCGCCGTCGGCGGCGTTCCCGTGAGCGCGATTCCGGTGGCGTGTGCGGCGCTCGCGGCCGGTATCCCGAAGGCGTTCATCGTGCGCAAGGAGCGCAAGGAGCACGGCCTGCAGCGCTGGATCGAGGGCCCCGAGCTCGCCCCGGGCGAGCGTTGCGTGATCGTCGAGGACGTGGTCACGACCGGTGGCTCCACGATCGAGGCGCTGGAGCGCGTGCGCGGCGAGGGCCTGACGGTGGTGGGCGTGGTGAGCGTGCTCGACCGCCTCGCCGGCGGCGCACAGGCGATCCGGGCAGCGCTCGGAGAGGGCGGGGGCGAGTACGTGGCACTCACCACGATCGACGAGATCTACCCCCAGCGACCGGACCGGTGATGGCCGGGGGCAGCCGTTCCACCGGCTCCCGTCCACCGGCCCCTTCCCGGCCACTGGTCATCAGAGATGCGTGCGACGAGGACGTGCCCGAGCTGCTCGCGATGTTCGTCGAGCTGGCCGAGTACGAGGACCTCCTGCATGAGGTGCAGGCGACCGAGAAACAGCTGAGCGAAGCTCTGTTCGGCTCGCGTCCCGCGGCGGAGGCGCTGATCGCCGAGCTGGAGGACCCGCGGGCGGTGATCGGCTACGCGCTCTACTTCCCCACCTTCTCGAGCTTCCTCGCCAGCCGCGGCGTGTGGCTGGAGGATCTCTTCGTGCGTCCCGCTCACCGCCGCGAAGGCGTCGGCCAAGCGCTGCTGGCCGCGGTCGCCGCTCGCCTGCGCGAGCACGGAGGCGAGCGCCTGGAATGGGCCGCGCTCGATTGGAACGAACCGGCGCTGCGCTTCTACAGCGGCCTGCGGGCCCAAACGATGCCCGAGTGGATCACCCATCGCCTCACCGGCGAGGACCTCAACCGCCTCGCCGCGTTGCATCCGCCGCGGTAGCCTTCGAAGGGCCTCCCGCCCGGTGGTGGGGTGCTCTAGCCCTTGTAGTCCAATGGATAAGACAACCGCCTCCTAAGCGGTGGATCCAGGTTCGACTCCTGGCGGGGGCATTGAGAAAATACCCTGCAAAACGGGGGATTTTTGCGTTAAGCGGCTTTGAGCTCCGAGTATGTCGGGACCTCGTTTTCGTTCCGTTGGCCACTGTTGGCCATAACCATGCCCTCGACCAGCGCCCGGAGCTGCGACGTCTCCTCCTCGCCGCGGCGCATCGCCTGAGCGTAGACCCGCAGCGCGAGGCCCGGATCGGTGTGGCCCATTTCGTCCATGACGACCGTCGGGGGCTCCCCGAGCGCGTACAGCAGAGAGCAGAACGTCCGGCGGAGAGAGTGCGGCGTGATGTGCTCCGGGAGCGGTGGCAGACCCCGCTTGGCGAGGTTTGCGTTCGCGCGCCCGACGGCGCCTTTCCCCGCCTTCCCCGTCTCACTATCCGCGGGCCAGCCGAGCGTCCGGCGGCGCAGGTTGCCGTCAGCCATCGGCTTGCCGGTGCGCGTAGCGAACACGTAGGCGTCCTGCTCGATCGACTCGCAGCGCGCTCGGAGCGCCACCAACTCGTTCCTGAGTGCCCCACGGATCTTCACGGCCCGGTAGCGGCCCGCGTCGGTCTTGGAGCCCGTGTGCAGCCATCCCGCGGCGAGATCCACATCCCGCCACCGCAGAGCGCATAGCTCGTTGATCCGCAGCCCGGCGAACGTCAGCGTCGCAAGCGTCGCGCGGCGCTCGATGTGGCGGCGCTCCTTCGTCGCCTCCTGGTCTAGTTCCTCCGCGGCGTCGAGCAGCGCCCCGATCTGCGCGGCCGTGTCCAAATAGGACCGCGCGGGCTGCCGCTCCTTGACTCGCAGGTCCTTGTCCTTTGCGGGGTTGCGGTCGATCAGCTTGCGTTTCCGGGCACGCTCAAGGATTGCTCCCAGCAGCGTGACCGTCATGTTGATCGACCGGGGCGAGAGCGGACGTGCCTTGCGCTTGCGTTCGCAGCCGTGCTTATCGATGATTCGATCGGTGATCGGCTTGCCGTTTGCCGCCGCCTCCCGGATTCGCTCTCCCTCCGCGAGTTCCGCCGCGATGTAGCGCTCGACCTCCTCGAAGGTGATCGCGTCAAGCGGCATTTTCCCGAACCAGGGGATCAAGTGGACGGTTAGCCGCCACCTGTAATCGGCCTGCGTCTTCGGCGCGAGCTGCCCCATGCGCAGCGTCCACCATTCCTCGGCGAACTCATGGAAGGTCGGCGCTGTGCTCGGCTCCGGTGGCGCCTCGATCATGGCTGGCGGCTTCCATACGCCGCGCTCCATGTCGGCGAGGGTGTGCCGCAGCGCTTCCTCGGCCGCCGCCTCGCTCACCGGCCCTAGCGGGACGCGACGGCGTTTGCCGTACGCGGTGAACCGCAGCGAGCGGTACGTCAGCCCGTCGCGACCCTGGTGCGTTGTCACGCTGCCCTTCGTTGGGCGTGCCATCACGCATCGCCTCCTTCGGTCTGCTCGATGTAGCGTCGGATTGCGCGCCGAACAACGGCGCTCACGGGCTCGTCGTCCCGCTCTGCGAGCTCCCTGAGCTTGTCTGCTTCGCTGGGCCGGAGCCGGACCCTTAGGTCTATGGATCGAATCTGTTGGGTAGACATAGCCGACAGTGTATTACATCGCCGGACGGATCGCGTTAAAATCGCCCTCACTCTGTTGACGCAGGGCGTCGAGCTCCTCGACGCGCAGCAGCAGTGCTATCGAGGTAACTCCGAGCGAGGCGTCGCAGGTGGCGATAGCCGGGCCCAGGCGTCCGGCCTCGAGCGCACGAAGATCGACCTCGAGGCATGGCGGCGGCGGCAAACGCGTCCACGCTCGCCCCCTTTCTGCTTCGCGCACCTGGCGGACGGCCCGGCCGAATGCGGCCAGCTCCGCGTCACACTCGGCCATCATCCTCTCAGCGGACGGATCCCGCGGCTCGTCCTCGGGGGTCGAACGGCGAGCACCCGGCCCACTTCGGACTTGCTACCGCGCGGCCGGAGCCGGCGCGGTGCGGGTCTTGGCGCATCCTTTACCCCAGAGGTGCCCGTTGCAGCGCGCGCCGTCTCCAAGTCAAAGCGCAGGCGTGCCCTTGGCCCGTCGCCGAGCTTACGAGCGCCCAGCCTGTCGGCGTTTTCGTACACCCATGCGCGGCTCACATTGAGCGCGTGGGCGAGCTGGGCAGCAGTGAGAAGGCCAGGTGACGAGTTGGGCGCGGGGCGTAGCAGCTCTGCCACGCGCTCGGCGAGGGCGTCGACCAGCAGCATGTCGTGCTCCGTGAGTGCGGCGAGGGCGCTGCCGCGCGGACTATCGGTTGGAGGGGTCATTGTCGGGCGGCTGCCGAGCCAGTCGAGGAAATGCTGAGCGCCAGCCGTGGCACGCTGCTCGCTGCGTTCGGCCCAATTTGGGACCCAAGCTCAGCCCGCGTCTTCAGGCAGTCGGCGCGCTTCGTCCGCCGACGGTGGGGAAGTCTTTTGCGTCGCTCGACGGGCATCCAGCTTAGCTCTCCGGCTTTCTGGCTCGTCCTGCCCAGTGCGTGATGCGCGGGCGGTGCTCCAACGCCGTGGCAATATCCTGCTTGGCTGTCTGCTTTTCACTCATTCGCCGCGCGTCCCAACCGCTTTAGCCCAATGTTTGATCCTGGCTCTTGCTATCGGGACGTAGGCGGGCTCGCACTCGATCCCAAGGAAGCGAGCGCCCTCAAGCACGGTGGCGGCTCCAGTGCTCCCGCTTCCCGCGAACGGGTCGAGCACGATGGCTTCGGCCCCTTGCCTTGGCGGGGTGAGTAGCCGTACGAGCCAGCGCATGAGCTCTAGTGGCTTGACGGTTGGGTGGACGTTCACCACGGGGTCAGCGGCCTTGACCCGGGCCTCCCACTCAGCCCGGAGTTTGTGTGTCTGGCTAGTGTGACGGGGCAGGCGTTCACACCCAGCCTCGCGCTCAGCACGGGTGGCCCTGGCACAGTAGAAATATCGGCTACGTGTCCCTAAGAGCCCTACCGGGCAGTCGTGCTCACAGCGGGTCCGAGTGCACCGCGGGGCGTGCGACATGACAACGTTCGAGGGCCACCGACCCTTCCTACGGTGGGTTCTACCGATCACGGTGCATGACTCGTCGCTGCTAGTGATGCGATTAGCATCGATATTCAGCACACCTGTGCCATAGACGGATAGGTTAGAATCGAGGGTGCCCTCGAGTGGCTTGCGTGCGAGCAGGATGGGTTCGATCGAGGGTCTGAGGCCGGTGGCTAGACCGCCCGCGACACGGGCGCTGGGATAGCCGTTGCCTCGTAGCCAAACGAGCATGTCGCGTAACTCAAACCCTGCATCTTCCAGGCCGCATGCGAGAAGGTGAACTGTCCGGGTTGCAGAGAACGCGGTCAAGTGAGCCCCAGGCTTGAGTACGCGAAAGCATTGCCTTGACCACTCCGCGCAGAACGCTTGGAAAGCAACGCGCGGACTTGTCCGCGACCGCCGTGCGGGATCGAGCCGCCGGGGCGAGTCCCACCTCATGCCCGCAATATTGATCCCGTAGGGTGGATCTGTGATTACCGCGTCGACGGTCGATTCGTGGATTCTGGGGAGTACCGTTAGGCAGTCTGCGTTTCTGACTTCCCATCGGCGGCGCATATGCAAGGGAGGCGTCATGTTCACCTTTCGCTAATCGGTCGCGACCTCTCCGAGCCAGCCGAGAGCTCGGGTGGGGTTTTTTGGTTGGTGCCAGATTGGTGCATGTGGCCCGTGGGTTTGGAGGTCTTCGAGTAGTGCGAGGGATACTCGGACGGCGGGGGTGCTTTGGAGTTGGTTGTCCTCGTGGCAGAGGGCGAGGACGGTTTGGATGCGTCGTTGGAGGGCGGCTCGGGGTTGGCCTGCGAGGACGCAGATGATGTCGGGGAAGATCGGGTATCGCGTTTGCCAGGCGGGTTTGCCCGATGGCTGCGCTTGGTTGGTGGGGGTGTGGCGGTAGAGGTCGGTGTAGCGGGCGAGCTTGGCTGCGAGGGTGTCTGTTGGGACGGTCGCGCGGTCGAGCTCCAGGAGTCGGTAGTGGAACGTCAGCTGTCCGTTTGGCCCGTGGGTGAGGTAGGTGAGTAGGGCGTCTGAGATCAGCAGTTCGCGGCGAGTGTGCCCGGGGGCCGGTGCCTGGTGAGCGATCTCGTGTCGCCAGCCGAGCGGGCTGAAGTCATCGCCGCGTTTGCGCGCGGCGTGTAGGAATGCGATGCCGGTGTCGTTGACGGCGAGGGTGTGCTTCCAGAGTGGGCCGGCGGCTTGCTCGGGGGTTATGAGCTTGCGTCGTGTCTCGACACGGGTGGGGATCAGCTCGACGGCTTGTGCCCCAGTAGGGGTCAGGTAGTGGAGGCGGGGACCTCCGCGACCTGGACGAACGAATGCAGTTAGCCCGCGCCGGGTGAGTTGCTCGAGGACTTGCTCGGCCCACCGGCGTGTGAGGCCGGGCAGGTGCATTGTGTGAATCTGGGCGGTGGTCAGCAGCCGGTGCTGGTAGATGCTTGTGAGCACCTCGGTGGTGACGGTGGGGAGGGTCGGCGCGGCGGGCTTCAAGACTGGCATGCTTCGTCTTCCTGAAGGGTTGCTGGCTGGATGGTCCGTCCGTGCGAGACGGGGTCGCTTTCGTCGGCTTGGCTGCTGTGGAGCTTTTCGATTGCGTGGCGGATGTTTTGGTCGTGGTGTTCGTGCGTGGCGAGTGTCGCGGCGATCGGTTCGCGTCGGGTGGTGGCTTGGATTGCTGCTTCGAGTGCGGGGAGTTGCTCGGGGTGGTGGTGCTCGGCGTGTAGCTCGCGGGCGGTGACGCCGTGCACGAGGAATGGCTTGGTGGTTCGCTCACCGTGCGTGATGGAGGCGAGGTAGGTGTAGCGCGCGAGGCCGGTGACGATTTTCGCGTCGAGCTGTCCGCCCCACTCGCGGGCAATCATCCCGGCGGCCTTCGCGTTGACGGTAGAGCTGAGCAGATGCGAGCGGTTGGTCGTGACGGCGTTCCATGTCGCTTCAGTTAGCCGCTCGGGGTTCTGGTTGAACAGGAACGCGCGGCCTCCGTACTTCGCGATCTCCTCCAAGAGCGCGGGGAGGTTCGGCCCGTCGTAGGTCTGTAGCTCGTCGCAGAACAGCCAGAACAAGCTGCGGAGCTCGGGAGGGATCTCCGCTCTGGCCTTCGCGGAGTGGAGCACGTCGTAGACCAACAGGTTCGCCACGAGGCGATCGCGGGTAGATCCCGAGCCGGGACACGCGAGCACGATCGACTGATCGCGCATCGCTCGTCGAGCGTCATAGGTGGAGACGGGCGAGCCAAGGAACGCCGCGACCGGACGCGCGGCTCGAAGCCGGTCGATCAGGTTCGTAACTGCGGTGATGGCCTCCGACGGGAGCTTGGTGAAGCGGTTCTCAAAAAATCCGCGTGTGCCGGCAGACAGCGCAGGTAGGATCGCCGTGCGCCACTCATCATCGGATAAGAGGGTGGAGACTTGGAAGATCGTTGGTGCGAGCTCGGGCGGGAGGATGAGAGCGAGCTCGATGAGCGCCTGGGCTGCTTGGGTGGCGAGGTTCAATGCGCGGGTATTGCGCTCGTCCCAGCGCATCGCGGCCGCGAGCGCGTCCACGAACGCCTCGACCTTCCCGGCGGCCTCAGCCGGGGTGCTGCGCTCCAATGCGAACAGGTTCCAGGAGGGCGCTTGGCCATCGCGCTCCAGGTCCGCGAGGTTGATCTCCACTACCCGCTCGCGTATCCCGGGATCGGTCAGATAGGGCTTGATGTCCTTGATCGCGTCAGCGTGCGGGTCGAGGAACAGCCCGCCGTAACCGGAGCGCGCCAAGGCGATGAACTGACCGATCGCGGTCTCGGTCTTGCCGTAGCGGGAGCGCCCGGCCATGTACGCAAAGAACGTCCCGGCAACGGGTACCCCAACGATCCGCTCCCCGCCGCGGTCTGAGACCTTCCCAGCGGGATCAACCCCTTCTGCCCCGAGTACGTCGCCATCCCCGGTGGGGGTGGTGGGATCGCGCCACCGGAGCGCGCAACATTCTCCACATAGCAGCGCGCGGTCGGCGGCTTCAGCAGCCCCGCGATCTCCGAGGCGCCAAGCACACTCGCGCTGGCCGGGGCGAACCGGCCGCTACGCAGCCGCCGGTCAAACCTGCCTCTGCGCCACGGCGCGTCAGCGCCGAGGAACCCGAGCCCGCCGAACCTCAGACCGGCCGCACGGAGATGATTCTCCCCCGCGAACACATCAAAGCAAGAGAGCAGCGCGTGCGTCAGCGCCCGCGCAGGAGCACGCTCGCGCGCGCGTACGCAGAGCAGGATCTGGGTAGCGAACAGCGGGTCGGACGCATCAAGCTTGCGTTGCAGCGCCCGCGTCTGAAAGAGCCGCTCGACGGCGTCCGCGGCAGGGAGCCTGCCAGGTCGCTGGCGCTCCCCGAGAATCCCCTCGAGCGTGCCCGTGCTCGGCACCCCAGCCTCGCGGGCTGCGTCCTTGAGCAGTCGCTTGCGCAGTCGGCGGCTCTGCCCGGGAGTCTTGGGAAGCAGGTCGATCGCGACGAGCGCACCCTCGGCGGGGCCGTGCAGCCGGCCGAGAACCCCAGCGATTCCTTGCAGCGGGTCGGGGTCAAGTCCAGGGTCCCCAAGCGGCTGCCCCGGCCGGTAGGCGAGACGCAGCTCTACCCGCACCGTGTTTCCCTCACTCGGGAGAGGGACGGGCTTGCTCTCTTTCGCCTCGAGGTGGCTGTAGGCGGTCAGCGCGGCTTCGAGCGCGGTGCGGGCGCGCCCGGGCACTTCCAGACGGTAGTGAAGGACACCATGCCCGTCGGGCGCGAGGAGGATCCGCACAGCGCTCCCCGGACGCTCAAACCAGCCGAGAAGAAACCCTCGCCGCGTGCGCGCGAGCTGCCCAGCGAACCTGCGGATCGCGTCGAGCGACGGATCGAACGTATCGGCAGGCAACAGCTCGACCTGCACACGCGAGCAAAGGGCACGACGCGAGAGCACAAGGCGCAGCGACACCACGACCAACGCGGTGAGCAGGACACCGCCGAGCAGCGGGAGGAGATCGGCCCGAATCGCGGTCGGGCTTAACACACCGGGTCCAGGGCCGACCCTGGTCACCACGTGAACCGCGAACCCAATCGACGCTACCCCCGCAAGTGCCGCCACCGCCGCTCGCTCACCCAGCGTCGTGCTCCTCACGGTGTCACCCCTGCGGACATGAAGATGTCAGCAAATCCTCGTCCCGCGCGATCGCAAGCCCCGAGCGGGGATCCCCCGCGCCCGGCCCGTGCCGCTAGCGAAGCGAAGATCGAAGCTAACCCCGAAGGAAAGATCGAACTAGAAAACGAAGTCACGATCCACCGCTGGGCTTCATCGCTTGTTCGAGGACCCGGCGTGCGAGTGGTGACTGCTGAAACTGACGGCAGCGCGAACTGATATAAACATGGACGCGCTCGGCTGTGAGCATTTGACGGGCTGAGCTGGCTCGATGTCGGCATCTACGTTTCACCCGGCTTGTGGGGACGGTGGCTGCGCGTACCCGTAGATCGGGCCGCGCTCACCTATCGGGTGGCTGGGAGCGAATGGGCCGACGCGGCTGACCTGACCGGCGTAGTTGCCCTCGACGGTCGTGATCTGCCCATCGGCTTGGACACGCACGACGATCCCGACGTGCAGGCTGTCGCTGGCGCCTTGGCCGTAGAAGACCGTGTCGCCCGGGGAAGGCCTCGCGGTGGGTGGGAGGGTGTGCCCGTCGTGTTCGGCGACCCAGGTGTAGAGGGCGCCGGAGTACCCGTACTCGGTGGTGGGGCCGGGGAGTGGTACCCCGGCGTGCTGCCATACCCATGCGGCGAACAGGCTGCACCACTCCTCGCACGGTCCGTAGATCGTGCATTGCGAGCCGGGTGGGTGTTCGCGCTGGCCGACTTGGCTTTCAGCAACGCGGACGATCGTGGAGGCGCTTGCGGCTTCGGGTGCGATCACGCTCGCGCTGCACTGCCCCTGTGCGGTGATGGGTTCGGCGAGTTGGGGGCTGGTGGGGGCTGGGGTGCCGCGGCCGGTGAACCCGTACTGCACGGCGCGGGCCATGACCTCGTCGGCGTATGCGACGGTTGTGTCGGCGCATGCCCCGTAGTAGTTGCAGGCCGCTTGGTGGTATTCGGTGTAGGAGCCGCCGATCGGCGGGGCGCCCTTATCTTGGCGGAGTATCCGTGCGGCGGTGTCGATCGCGTCCGCGGGATCGTTGACCTGCGGTGGCTGCGTGGGGTGAGTGGAGACCGCGTAGCGTTCCCATAGGGTTGGTCCCGGGCCGGGGCTACACGGGCTTTCGCGGAGGTAGGCGATCTGCATCGGGCCGGCGCACCCGGAGCTGTTGACCCCGGTGCATTCGCCGCTGGCGCACTCCTGTGTGCCGATCGACGCGAGGAACGTCCAGTCGATGTCGAACCGCATCCCGGCTTGCTGGTAGAGCGTAAGGCGCCCGGGTGGGATGCTCTGTAGGGCGTAGGCTGAGGGCGCAGACCCTGCCTGCGCTGCTGTGGCTGATTCGTTGCCGGTGCAGCTGGTGAAGCTCGCGCCGAGGACCGCTGCGGTGACGGCGAAGATCGCGAGGTACAGCAGGCCGCTGACACCGAGCGCCCCCGCGAGCCACAGCCAAAGTCCTGTTCGTTGGCTGCTTGACCGCATCGCGATCCCTGCACCACTCCGATCGGTCACTGGTCCTCTTCCTCAGTGGTGATCCCGAGGAAGCTGCGCCCTTGGGCGTGCGCGATCTCGGCTGTGCCGGTGTGTGGCTGGTAGAAGGGGTCGAGAACCAGGCAGTGGCCCTGTGGGTTGTGGTGCGCGCAGCCTGGCCGGTGTGCTCCCGAGGTCAAGGCCCCTGGCGAACTGGGCCGGTAGGGGGTGCCGCAGGCGCCGCACGCGACTCTCGAGGAGCCCGCCAGGACACATCGCCGTATCAGCTCGCGACTGTGCCAGGGTGCCTCGCCGATGCAGCGTCCTGCGCGTCGCGCCCGTGCGCTCGCACCCGCCCCGACGCTCTGAGGCCGGTGGGCTCTGGTGAAAGGATGACCGCGGTAGTAGTAGCGCCCGGTGGTCTTGGTGAACAGGAACAGGCGCTCCCGCTTGTCTTGGTGTGAGAGTGCGCTCTCGCCGGCCGGTATAGGCCTGTGTACCCAGCCGAGCTCTCGCAGCCCGGTGAGCAGTGTCTCGTTACCGCGATGCCACAGCCATAGGGTGCCGTCGTGGCGCAGGACACGGCGGGCCTCCGCGAGGACCACAAGCGTGCGGGGTACCTCGATTGTCTGGGGGGCGGCGAGGCAGACCTGCGCGAGTCCGCCGGGTAGTTCCCGCAGAACGGTGAGTACGTCGGCGTGTTCGACTCGCCGCCTCATGCGGGTTCCTCGTCGGGGTCGCGCCCAGCATCTCGAGGTGTCGCCGCTGGCGATGTTTCACTCCCCGCGGCCGGCTCGCTCCCCCCGTCATCCTCGTCGTAGGGTTCCAGTGCGGACCGGGGGATCGATCCGCCTTCGGTTGACGCGATCGGCTCGTCGTAGCCCTCGCCGGGTTCGGGGACGTTGATCCCGCGCGGCGGTGAAGCGCTCATCACGGCCTCCTGGGTTGAGTTGGTAGGGGGCACGCCGGTATCACCGGCGTGCCCCCCGGTAGATGCCGCTTGCTGGGTGTCGTTCCGGTGCAGCCCGGCCATCCGCGCGAGGCGGCTGGTGTAATAGAGGGACTGCAGGCGGCCCACCCCGTCCTGCGCGGCCCCGTGGCCGGCAGTCGCGGCAAGAAGATCCCCGGTGATCCGGTCGCGCTCTTTGAACACGGCCCACAGAAACACGGCCTGCAACGCGAACGCCATGAACCACCCGAGGTTGCTCGTCGCGTCCTCCAGCGCGGCACAGAGCGCGAGGACGACAGCGAGGATCACGCTGTAGATGACCTTACGCAGCAGGTACCCCGCAAGCTTCACAAGCCACCTAAGGAAAAACTCGTGTCCGCGACCGGGGATCACACCAATTACGAGCGCGAACGGCGCGAGCATCAGCGTCAGCAGTAGGAAGACACCGGCGGTAATCACCCCGATCGCGAGTGCTCCGAGCAAAAGCCACGCGCCGGTCTCACCCGCGAGGATCAGCAGCGCGAGCAGGAGCCGTTGGTACTGGCCGCCCTTGCCCGAGGCTTCGGAGGCGGGCTCGTCGGCGGCACCGAGGGGGTAGCTGCTGTTGTGCTTACCGGGGTCTGTTTCGGGGAGATCGTGGTCGTCTCCGTGTTCGAGCGCTTCGTACTCCTGGTTACGTTCGTGGCTCTGAAAGGGGTAGGCGAGAAAATGTGGGGCGTACTTGAGCTCGTTGTTGATGCACGTCTTGGCGCCCGGGGTACGGATTTCTGTGGTGGTTTGTAGGCGGCTTGAGAGGGTCTCTTCTTCGGTGGGGTTGCTGCTGAGCGGCCGTACGGGGACCGAGACAGCTTTCCCGGCGACGCTGGTAGTGCAGTGCTCGATCCCGCCGAACTCGAGCACCGTCCAGGGCTGCATGATGAGCAATGAGAAGAGCTGGTTTCCGACGGCTTGCTTGGCGGCTTCTTCGCTGGTGAGGTTCCCTTGACTGGTGAGGGAAAGCAGCGCGGTGGAGAGCTTGTTCGCTAGCTCGCTCGCTGGCGTGATCGTACGCTGCGGCTGGGTGACGATCCCGAGCGCGAGGACGCAGTACAAGAGGGAGACGGCGAGCGTGCTGGCTGTCTCGGTATAGCGGCGCTGCATGAGCGCCTTCCACATCGCCCACAGTGAGACCAAGGCGACAGCCGCGATCAGCCACGCTGACCCGAACGTGTTCGCGTAAATGTTGTGGATCGCCTGCGAAACCGGCTCGAGCGCCCCGGACCCGGGGGCGCCGTTCCCGTTCACTAGATCGAGTGAGAACGCAAACGCGAAGAGTGTGATGACGGCGTACGCGATGAACGCGGTGATCAGCCAGAGGATCTGGGCGACGAAGTACGCGATCATCGGCAAAAGCCCCGAGGTATCGACCCCGGAGAACACACCGACCTGCAGCGCGGTGAAATACTGGTCGAGCTGAAAATCGGTGATCGGATAGCGGCCAACCAGCCCCCCGGAAGGAATCGGTGAGGCTGGCCCGATGTTGCCGTAAACATCATCAGCGACAGCTAGCGGGCCGGCGAGGAGGACAAGGACCAGGCCGCCGAGCAGCGCGAGCGTGAATACGCGACGCCTGCGCATTACCACCCCGAGAACGCGAGCGAGGTGTCTCATGCGGGCCTCCTTTGGGGCTGCCCGGGGGTGGTCCCAAACGCCTTGAGGAGGTGGGGGTAGACGAGGTCGATTTGGATTTCCTCGATGCGGCCGTGCAAGTCGCGCATCAGGCATCTGCCGGCCCTGTATTCGCGTACGAGACCGATCAGCCAGCGGGTGGGCTCAAGGCTGATGAACCGCAACGCGGCCTTCGCGGCCGGGTCGGAGTCCGCTCCGAAGACGAGTACGACGCCGATGAGATCGGAGAGGTCTCCGAGGTCAGCAACCCGGTGGGTGCCGAGCAAAAGCGTCGCGTTGAACGCTCGACCGAGGCGCACCAGACGGTTGATGACCTGGCGCCCCTGGGGGGAGGCCAAGAGAAACCAGACCTCGTCCAGAATGATGACCTTGTGCCGCGAGCGATCCTCAGAGACCAGCCGCAACGCGTACGCGGCGACGAGGGAAAGGGTGGCCACCGAGACGCGCTCGGCGCGGGTGTAGGTGTCCCTGGCCGCCGAGGGTTCCGGGAGTGAGAGGCCGGGCATCCGGATCGTCGTTACCGGCACCGCAGCGTGCGTGACGCCGTGTGCCTGCTCCTCGCCGAACCCGAGGCGAGCGAGCCCGAAGTCACGGATCACCTCCAGTGCCTCGCCGGCGTCGCGTGCCCCAGGGCGCTCGCTCTGAAGGAGCTGTTGCACTACGCGCTGGAGGCTGTGTGAGCCTTCCCGGATGGTGTCCTTAACAGCGAAGCTGACCGCGTTCTCCCACCTGCTTGAGGGGCCGGGCAGCAGGTCGAGGAGATAGGAGCAAGCGAGCTCCTCGCGGAGGTCGGGGAGCCCGATCAGCAGCGGGTCGAGGCACCCCTGTTGTGATGCCTCACCGGAGAGTTCGAGGACTTGCAGGCGCCCCTCAAGCTCGGAGAGGTTCTCCCACCCGTGGTCGGGCTTGGGGTCAAAATCGACCACGAGGGAGCCCCTGCGCTCTGCCGCATACGCGATCGTCTGCGCCGCGACCGTCTTGCCCGACCCGAGCGTGCCGATCAAAAGGACCGCGGACGCGCGATCCTCCCTTGGCGCCTGGGTGGCGTCGAAGCGAACCGGGAACCTTGTGCCCCTGGGCGTGTATCCGAGGTAGGGGCCGCGCTGGGAGCCCACCGCCCGGGTAGCGGTGGGGACCATCGCACCGAACTGCTCGACAGTGAGCTGCTGGGTGTAGTCACGCACCACTTCAGGCCCACCCATCCACGCAGGGCAAGTGCCCGAGCCAGAGCTGGTACTGCAACCCGACGGGCCGGTGCAGCTGGATGTCGCCGTACTGCTCTTTCACCGCCGCGACACGCCGCTCAAGCTCCTCCTCGCTCTGCGCACCCACCGCGAGACCGATCTGCGCGTAAAGCATCGGAGGGTGCCCCCCGGCCTGCAAGCGCGCCTCATACTCCCGTGCTAGAACGCGGTCCGCGCCAGCGAGCAGGCTGGGTCCGTGCGCGGCCCCCTGTAGCTGCTCGGTGTAGGCGTGCTCGACGTCAGCGATCCGCTTACGGACCTGCGCGAGCGCCTGGCGATTACCCAGCCAGCGGGCGTGCATGACCGCGTCGACTGGCCACGGCAGCGCCCCAAGCGGCGCGAACAGCACCTCCGCGCCGGCACCGGGGAACTCTGGTGCCTCCGCGAGCGCGCCGAGTGTGAGCATCGCCTGATAGGAGCGCCCCTGCTCGCTCTCCACGACCAGGGACTGCGAGCGCTCACTGATCGCCGCCTGCGCGCAGCGCCGCAGATCACGCGAGAGCGGCTGGTAAGCGACACCACCGTCCCCGGCGTCGATGACGAGCGCGTCCGGTATCCAATGCTGGTCAAGCTCGGGCCCCGAGATACCGCGGCAGGCAGCGCGCCGCAGAAGCCACTGCAACTCGACCGTACGTGCGCGCCGCGCCGCGATCACGCCGTTCACGCGGTCATAGACGCGCTCCTCGCGCGCGGCGAGCTCGGTGATCAAACCGCCACGGATCGGGGAACCCGCCCGTACACCCACCAGCCCCTCCACACGACGGCGAGTGCGATCCACCCACTGCACAAGGCCCGCACCCACACCGACGGGTTTGCTCCCGGCCAGCGAGACAGCGAGATACACCTCGGGTGTGTGTGACCCCAGGCTACGCAGGCGCTGCTCGTGCCCTTCCAGGTACTCCCGCCACACCTTTGGGTCTTGGTGGCGGTCATCGAGCAAACCGAGGGTGTGCTCCACATAGGAGTCCGCGGGGTAAGCGCGGTTGACGCGCCACAAGCTGAAATCCGCGGCGATCGTGTGAGCGACGCGCTGCAGGCGACGCTGCAGCGCCCACTTCTCACCCACCGGGAGAAACGGGTACGAGCTCATCCCCAGCCGGTACAAGCCGGCACACTCACTCCCCCGGCCGAACAAGAGATTCCCGTAGGCGTAGCGCAGCGAGAAGCTCATGGCCGCACCTCAACGATCTGGCCCGTATCGAGCTCGATCACTTCCGCGATGCACTCCCCCGCGCGCACCCGGTGCCCCTCCGCGCGACGGGCGACCAGCCGCCCACGCCCCCGGCACACGACGACCGGGTGGGCGAACACCAGCCGCGCCGGGCCACACACCCGCCCGTGCTGTAACACCGGCGAATGCACATCCGCCGCGAACCACACCCTTGGCGCCCACACCCGCTCCTCGCCCTCCACGGGAAGCGCACCATCCAACGAGCGCCGTGCCGCGCGCAACCGCAGCGCTACCCACGACACCAGATAGCGGTGCGCCGCCCTCCCATCCACAGACGCCTGGCCGGCGAATGTCGCGACCATCCCCGGCGCGATGATCAACCGCAAAGGCCAATCAAGCCAGCCAAGCAACACCCCCACCAGCAGCGCCACCACGAACCCCACAAGCGCCCCGAGAACCGCGCCCACCCACCCATGCCAGCTCCCTCCGAACAAACCACCCACAGCAGCCAGCACGACCGCGACCGCGACCGAGCGCTCGCTGAGAACAAGGATCCCGACCAGCGCAGCGAACGCCCAACCCAGCCACTCAAGTGGCACACCACCCGGGATCGGCAGACGACGCCCATCAATCTGGTAAATCCGCCGGTCGGCGTGGAAAATCCGCTGGTAGGAGCGGATCGGCAACGTCGAGTCACTCATCGCCACAAACCCCCAGTTCACCCGAAGATCTGCTTCGCGATCGCTTCCGCCGCCGTAGCGATATCGCTTGAGGCGAACACCATCCACGCGACCACAACCGCGGCGAACAAGAACACCGCGAGCTCGGTATAACGACGATTCACGAGAAACATGAGGCTGACCACAGCCACGATGCCCCCGTACAACTCGCTCGCGTAACCCCTCAACAAGCTCGCGACGTTCGCGCCAACGTTATTACCCGTCGCCGCCAGCGCACTCGGCGCGAACCAGCCAAGTACACACATCCAAACCACACAAACAGCGCTCACTCGGCGCCAGTGACGACTATCAAAAAAGTTACTCATGGGGCGAAGCTAACCCCCCCAAAACCCCCCGGTCTACCGACACACCCAGCTAGCCACGTACCCACGCCCGTAGGTATGAGTAGAAAATGCGCCGTGCACACACACGCTTACACGCAGCACATTCCCCAAGACCACGCCAGCTATACCCTCTCGTTTTTCTGGCGTGCGGTGGCTAGCTCTCCGCGCGAGCGATCTCGCCCAGTTCTTCCAGGCGCGCAGTGACACCCGCCGCGACCTGCGCAATGACCTTCGGGGCGGTGTAGTCCGCCAGAGAGTAAAGAACCAGCTTGCCCTCCCGGCGACGTGCTAGCAACCCGTCACGGTAGAGCACATTTAGATGCGACGAGGCACCTTTATGCGACATATCGAGCTCGTCCGCGAGCTCCTGCACCGACACCTCGCGGCCCTCGATGCCCAGCAGCACACGCATCCGCCGTGGGTCCGAAAGGGCGCGCATCCGCATCGCGACCAGCTCGAGCAGCTCGCGTGAGAGCACCTCGGGTGTCTCGCTCTCTCTGCGCACATCCTTAAATAGCCCCAAGGCACCGAAATAGACAGCGACTTCGCAGCCCTCGACCACGCTTCGCAGCCCCGAGAACCCGAAGGGGACGCCGGCAAGCCGCTGAGGCGACGCCGCCTCTGAGGCCGTGAGACGGCCCTTGGCAAAATTCGCTGTCCATCTTCGCCGGGTGAGGGCTATTAACAGCATGAGCGAAGATCCCAGCTACGACACCCGAGCCTCCTCGCTACCCCCGGACGGCACCCAACGAGTGCTCAATAGTCAAGCCGCCGACGAGCTCGCCGGTAGACGCGTTAGCGCGCGACTCAGCACCCGAGCCCGACAGACACTGAGAGATGCTGGGCTCGTGCTGAGTGCCTGCGCGACGACCGCGATCGCCACCGTGATTCTCGACCGCCACCCGCCGGCCAGGAGCCACCAGCCAGCAAGACCCCCAGCGCACGCCGAACCCGCCCCCCGCGACCTACCCCCGTCATCGGCCAGCCACCCTCACGCCCGTAAGCCGCACCAGCACAGGGATTTTGGGGTCATCCCTCGAACGCTTCCAGCCACGCCGCGCAGGACGCGCACGGCGAGCACTCCGGCTGGCGTGCAGCCGGCTGCAGTGCAGCCGGCTGCCGCGCCCGAACCCCCGCCGGCCGCTCCGCCGCCACCGTCGTCAACCGAGCCAGCGCCTGCCGGCGATCAACAAACGAAAGGTGGGCCGTTCTCCCCATGAGACCCGCGCACCCAGCCAGCCACACGAGGACATGGACACCTGTTTGATCGCTGCTAGTCGGCCTAATTAGAAACAATGATACGCGCGATAGTCATTCCCGTAAGTCGATTCATCCCTGACAATCCGACCTACAGGCAAAGGAGAGGATCCCGGTGCCTCGGATTGGCCTAAAGCCATCCACCAACGCTCGGCGCAACCCGAGCCCCCACAACGTACCCCCAAACACGGGGCAGGTCGAGCGCGACCACGCCGCGCAACTGCTTGACGCGTGGAGAGCACGGAAGCTGAACACCGCCCGGGTGCAGCGCGAGTGCCGCGGGCTCACACCCGAGCAACTCGAGGAAATCTACCAAGAGACCACGCTAGTTCTCCTACGCCGAGACCACCCCTGGGAAAGCGAGGAACACCTCCGTAACGCGCTGCACGCCGAAATCAAACGCCGAGCACTGCACCTGCACCGCGACGAGCACCGCCACCGAACGATCCTCGCCAGGCACGCCCCCACCATCCACGCCCACGCCCAAGAGCAAGCCACAAAAGGCGACCCCGAACACCAAACCCTGGCGCACGAGGACCAGCAGATCATCCTCGAGTTCCTCGCCGGGCTGACTAAAACCGAGCAAGAAGTCTTCGTCCTATGGGCCGAAGGGCTGCGCTGCCGGCGGATCGCACGCGAGCTCGGGATGTCACACAACGAAGCACTCAACACGAGCAGAGCGACCGAGCGAAAGCGTGAGCGCTACGCGCTGCTCTACACCACCGGGCGGCTCTGCGGATACCGCGCAACCACGATCCAGAACCTCAAAGAGGGCAAGCAGACAAGCGAGCAACTCGCGCAAAGCGCAATCGCGCACATCCAACACTGCAAACGCTGTCGCGTCGAGCACCAAACCACGGCCCCACGCCTACGCCAAGCATTCCAGCAGCAGGCTGCCGCGCTACTACCGCTGCCCATAACCCTCGCCCACACCAACTGGCTCTCCCGCGTGCTCGCACGCACCAAACCACTCCAGCGCCCCCACTGGAAAACCCCCCTTCACGCAAGCCAGGCACACGCCCGCCTGGCGATGATGCTGGCGAACACCGGCCCCGGCAGCCGCCTCGCAGCACCGCTGGCCGTCGCTGCACTCCTCACCGCTGGCGCGATCGGCGCTGACCACGCACTCACACACCCCGGCACCCCGCACCGCCCCCACGCGGCCCTCTCACACGCCGTGCCGGCCGCAGCACCCGCTGCGCCAGATCCCACACTCCCCCCCGAGCCTGCCGCAGCCACCCGCGAGCAGCAGAGGCACCCCATGAGACCGGTCCTTCCGTTCGGCCCCGGTCACGCCGTCCCGACCGCCCACGCCCCTGCTGGCAAACCTACCCCTGGCCGCGCCCCCGGCGGGTTCGTCTACCTCGGTGCATCGCCACCCCCCGCACCGCACACCCCCGGCCCAACGCGACAGACCCACATTCCCGGCGGTGGAGGCGAGTTCAGCCCCTGAACACAACAAGCAACCCGCCTCGCACGAGACCTCCGGCGGCCGACCGCGGTCACGCAACACACGGAAACCCACGAGGGAAGAAAGAGAGACCAAACGATGACCAGATACCTAGCCACACGCATCAAGGCGACCGCCAAAAGCGCGACGCTACTCACCGGCATGCTCCTCTCAATCACTTGCGCCACCGCGATAGGCCCACTGCACACCAGCACCGCGCTCGCGGGCCAATGGGAGGAGGTGTCCTGTGAGAACCCGGACCTCTCGGCAGCACCCAGCCAGGGATGGTCGAGCTTCACCAGCGGCAGCGTTGGCTTTGGCGCCAACAGCAACACCGTGTGTGGGCCAGGCGACCCGATGAGCGCAGAACTAAGCAGCGCTGCAGCTGACCCGGTCGGCGCCGGCGAGAACCTCGAGTGGGCGCCACCCGCCGGATCAACCCTCGCGGGCGGCTCAATCGATGTCGGTATGTACGGCGACGGATACGGCTATGACGCCTCCGCCGCAGCCGTCGCCTACAGCCCAGAATTCAAATACGACGGCTCAGACGTCATCCTGCAGTGCAGCTCCGGGCAACCCGCATGCTCGACAGGCAGCTCACCATATATCTACACCGGCGTACTCTCCCTCCCCACCAACCGTGGCGGAGACTTCTACATCGGCGCCGGGTGCGGCGGCACACAAGGCCAAGCATGCAACGAGGGAGCAAACGAAGGCGCCTGGTCAATGATACGACTATGGTGGGCCCGCTTCCTTCTCAGTAACAGCTCCACACCAGCCGCGAACAACATCACAGGACCACTGCTAAACGCAGGCGCCCGCGGCACACAAGAACTCACCCTCACAGCCACCGACCCCGGCGGCCCAGGCGTCTACGCCGTGACGGCCCAGATCGACGGCAAAACACTCTACGACGCCACCCCCAACAACAACGGTGGAGAGTGCGTATCCACCGCCAGCAGCAACGGAGCACTAATGTTCGACTACTCGCAGCCCTGCCGGCAGAGCGAGTCCGTAGATATCCCGATCGAAACGAGCACCGTCACCGACGGCTCACACACCCTGAAGATCACAGTCGACGACGCCGCCGGCAACTCAAGCGTGGTCTACGACGGCACGATCAACACCCACAACGCACCAGTGAACGGCTCGCTGCCAGCGCTCGAAGCAAGCGACCCACAGACCACGATCGGAACACAGCTCTCAGCCACCAACGGCGCATGGGAAGCCCCCACAGGCGCCGGCACCATCAACTACACAAGCCAATGGCTGCGCTGCAACACCGAAGGCAACACCTGCCAGCCAGTGAGCGACGCAAGCAGCGCGACCTACACCATCACAAGCGCCGACACCGGAAACACCCTGCGCTACCAGATAACGGCGAAAAACAACGCCGGGTCCGCGGTCGCGGTATCCCCCGCGAGCGCGGTCGTACCGAACACGCAGCAAAACAGTGCGCCAACCGGCCCTGGCGGACCGCTCCCCAGCCCAGCCCTTCCCACACCGGGAGGCACCGGGCAGGGCGGCACCCAAATCGTCACGCAGATACTCGGCGCAGCGAACGGCACCAACGCAAGCGAGGCAGCCTACATCAGCCTCGGCATCAACTCCACAATCAACAGCTCCTACAACAAGAGCAACCTCACCGTCAGAGGACGCCTCCTCGACCCCGAAGGCCATCCAATCGCCGACGCGACACTCGAAGCGCTCCAGCAAGTCGCACTCACCGGCGCACCGATAGTCAAAATCGGAGTCGTGCACACCGCCAGCGACGGATCATTCACTACACACATCCCGAAGGGACCATCAAGACTGATCCGCCTCGCCTACCGCGCATTCGCGAACGAGACCACCTACGCCTTCACACGAGACATCGTCCAACACGTTAGTACCGGGATTGCACTACGGGTCACTCCCACCCAGATCACGCCGCACGAGACAGTCAAGCTCACCGGCCGCGTCCTCGGCGGGTACCTCGGGCAGCTACATCCCATCGTGGAACTGCAAGTGAAATATTTCGGCCACTGGCGCGTGTTCAAGACGCTTCGCTGTAAAGGCAACGGAGAATTCAAAGCCAGGTATCAATTCCTCGGGGCGACCGGACTCTTCCCCTTCCGCGCCGCAGTACGCGCAAGCACCGGACGCCCCTACACCCACGGCTACTCGCCCATCACCGATGCGGTCCACTCGGAGTAAGACACCCAACCAACCCCGCAGGAATGCTCCCCGGCCCCGCCACAGGCCGGGGAGCATCCTCGCCACACTATGCACAGCTCTCACCCTGGTGATCTCCATCGCCCCCGCCGCAGAAGCAATGGAGACACCGTGGCCGACCGCACAAGCGATCAGCGACAACGGACGATTCCTCGCGTTCGCGCCACCCCCACCAACACCCGTCGGAGTCTGCATCGTTGACAGCGGAGTCAACCTCAACCCCGACACCGAAAGCACCGTCATCTTTCGCACAGCACTAGACGAAGGGAACCCGGACGACGTCTCAACAGACGAACACGGCACACTGATGGCGATGTTCGCCGCCGCCCCACCCAACGGGTGGGGCATGATCGGCGCCGCACCCACCGCCATAAGGATCATCTCCGTCCGCGTGGCGCAACCCGGGGAAACCGGCGAAGGACTCGACTACTACCCCGCAGGAATCAGAGAATGCCTACACTACCGCCAGACCTACAACATCAAGGTCATCAGCCTCTCCCTCGGCAGCACCCTCCCAGAAACCGCACCCCAAGAAACCGTCAACGAGCAGGTCACGATCGCACACAACTACGGCATCAACGTCGTCGTCTCGGCCGGCAACGACGCCGGCCCTCTAGAGTACCCCGCCGCAGACCCAACCGTGCTCTCTGTCGGCGCAATCGGCTCCGCACACCAGCTCTGCGGGTTCTCGAGCATCGGCGCGCGACTGCTCGCCCCGGGCTGCGAACTGGACGCCGCCGACCCCAACACGGGCTGGCCGAACAGCGACTACAGCCAGGGCACATCCCAGGCAGCCGCAACCGCAGCCGGCGTACTCGGCGCGCTACGCGCCTACCGGCCCGAACTCACCCCCGAACAAGCCGAGCAACTCCTCACCGACTCCTCCGACGGAACGCTGAACGTCACCGCGACCTTCCAAGCCGCAGGACTCAGCAGCATCATCCAAGCTGGCACCCAAGCCGAACCACCACCCCCACCCACCAGCCCTCCAGCAACCCCCCAAACCAACCCAACCCCAACCCCCACGACCCCACGCGCGGCCACCGAGCCATCGCTCACCGCCAAGCTGCCCCAGCCGCACGCCCGCCTACGACACGACCACAATCACCTACTGCTCAGCCTCAGAAGACGCCCAGCGAGCACCGAAACGCAGATCCTACTCCTCGGCGACCGCCACGGTCACAGGGGCAAGCTGCGGAGCCTCCGCGAGATCACGAGCAGCAGAGCAACGATCCAGCTCCCCGCCCAAGGCGTCCTCGCCATCCAGATACGCTACATCGACCCCTACGACACTGGACGAGCGAGCCAATGGACACGCATAACAATGCCATCATCCACCGCGTGAGCCAACCAGCCCGACTCACCGCACGCCTCGTAGCCACAGCCCTCCTGCTCGCCGTGGCGCTCCCCCCCGCCTCCGCGCACGCCGGCACCTACAACGTGACCGCGTGCAACGACGCACCCGGCGGCGCAAACAACTCCTGGCTGCCGTTCAACACCGACACCACCCACCTCCAAACACGCATCTCCTGCCCCTACACCACAAGCCAAGGGCAGCAAGCCAACCAAGAAAACGGGATCGCCACCACCGACATCCTCGAACTTCCCAACGGCGCCGAAAAAGGCGCACAAGCAGGATGGAAAACAGAAGTCCCCGAAAACGAGACGATCACCGGCATCTCCTACAACCGAATGCTCACAACCCAAGACCAATACTGGATACCCGCACTCCGCGCCAACGGCACAATACTCCACGGCCAAACATGCACCCCACCAATATCCGGCAGCTGCCTCATCGGATCAGGACCAGGAGGCGAAAACGAAGCGACCATCACCGGGCTCTCAGCAAAAACCCTCACCCTCGGCCTCGAATGCACCGCACCATCAGACCAACAGTGCATCACCGGCGCCGACGGCTTCCACGCCGCCGTCGCAACGATGTACGGCGCGACGATCACGATCGAAGACCCAACACCACCCACACTCAGCACCCCAACTGGAGCACTATGGCAACTCGGCACATACGGCGGCTTCCACAAGGGCACCGAAAGCGTCACCATCTCGGCGCAGGACGCCGGCGGAGGCATTCAGAGCATCACCCTAGCCGCCGACGGACACCCAGTCGAGACCTACAGCGCGTCGTGCAACTTCACCTTCGTCCAACCCTGCCCACTCTCAACCGGACCCCAGACACTCACACTGCCCACGACCCAGCTCTCCGACGGCACACATACCCTGACGCTCACCGCAACTGACGCCGCGAGCGAAGAATCACAGATCGCCACCAAACAAATCAACATAGCCAACGATCCACCACCACCACCAACTGACCTAATCGCAACCCCAACACAGACTGGCAGCTCGACCTTCAACGTCACCTGGACAAACCCAGCCGACGTCACGCCGATCACTGAAGCGACTTACCAGGTCTGTCCGCCAGCGGAACTGGCCCCTGCGCCGAATCGCTCCTTGCTCTAGCGGATAGGCCGACCACGATCACAGTACCGGGATCCGGTGTCTGGACGCTCGCAGTGTGGCTCCACGACGCTGCTGGCAACAGCAATCCCGCAAACGCCGCACACGTCACCCTGACCGTCCCCCCGGGAGAATCTCACTCTGGGTCAAGTGGCAGCAGCAACCCGAACGGGAAAGACTCGGGCAACACCAATTCCGACAACAACGACTCAACCGCGCCAAAGAGCAAACTGCATATCGTCGAGGCACTGCGCCACCGCAAGCTCATAGTGCGCGTTACCGGTCCAATGAGCGGGCTCGTCAAGGTTCACTACACGGCCCGCTACCGTGGTAAAGTGATCGCCGCTCGCTCCAAGACAACCAATCTGCGACACGGCAAACTAACCGTGATCTTTACACTATCGGTCCGAGCTGCTGCTCGCACCACCATTCGGGTAAGCGCGCATCTGAGCCACTACCCTCCGGCTGTAAGCACGCCTAGATAGACAGGATTCTCTGTGTGCTGAGGGACTCGAACCCCCAACACGCGGATTATGATTCGCGTGCCTCCACCCCAAATTGGCTCCAGTACGGCGGTTTTGCCCCATGAAATCTAGGGTTTTTCCGTCCTAGCTGCGCCTCGTAGGGAAATCGCAGGGAAATCAGGGCGCGCTCATCGGTTTCGGTCGACTCCAAGTTCGTTGGATGCTTCTATGTTGTCAAGGGCGTTTTGGCGAGCTGGTTGTAGAGGTGCCTGGAGAGGTATCGCTTGAGGGATCGCATGGCCTCTGCTCTGGTCTTTCCCTCATCGATTCTGCGTTGCATGTAGGCGCGGCTGGGTGGGTGGTGGACGGAGCGGGATAGCGCGATCGTGTAGATCGCGGCGTTGATCTGCCGGTCGCCTCCGCGGCTGAGCCTGTGACGGACGGTTTTGCCCGATGAGGCTGGTTGTGGCGCGGTGCCGTTGGCGCGTGCGAAGGCTGCCTCGCTGGTGAAGCGGGCGGGGTTGAACGCCAGGAGCTTGCCGGCGCAGATGGGCCCAACACCGGGCTCCTCCAGCAGCCTCGGCGCGAAATCGCGGACGAGAGCCTCGATCTCCAGGGTGTAACTCTCGGCTTCGGCGTCCAGCGCTCTGGCGCGGTTGGCGATATCGCGCAGCACCCGGAGGGTGGTGTTCTCTTGCATGCTCGCGGTCGGCCGTGTGCGCATCCCCGTGAGACGATCAGCGAGCTTGGCGCCATTCCTCGCCGGGCCGATTCGCTCCCGCAGAGCGCCGGGAGCGTCGACCTGGAGCGCCTGCAACTGGTTGTAGAGCCGTGAGCGCTCGCTCACGTCGAGCGGTAGGCGACGAGCAGCATCTGCAACGCCAGGCGCTTCCCAGAGCCCCTGGGGGTCGATAGGCCATCACGGGCGAGGACCTTCTTGGCGGCCAACAGCGCATCGAGGCGATCAGACTTGCCGGTCCGCCGCTCACGTCGGCGTGGCCGCTCAACCTCGAACACCTCGACACCTTCGCTTTGCAGGTACTCGCACAGCCCTGCCCCGTAGCTGCCGGCACCCTCGATACCGACCTGGATCTCTCCCTCGAGCCCTTCGAGCCATTCCGCGAACGCGCGATAGCCCGCCATGTCGGTGGTGATGACGATCTCTCCGAGTAGCTGTCCGAGCTCGTCAACGGCGACGGCGAGGTGCTGCTCCTTATGTGTGTCCACGCCTACTGCGATCATCGATTCCGGTCTCCTCATCTGCTGGTTGGCACTGGTCTGATGTGGAGGCCGCCAGACAAAGCCATGTCGAGCGATGAGCACGCTTCTATGAAGTCATGGCGGCGTCCGTGGCAAGCGACGGGAGACAAATCCAACGCAGGGCACCCAACCGGGGCCAGCCGTTTTACATGAGTCATCCCGTCGCCTGCCACACCCTCTACGGGGCACCGGACACCACTGCATAGCCCCCGTGACACCTCGCCCTGACGGGCCCAGCTACACGACTGCCAGCCCGCCCACAACAGGGCCCCAGCAGGCCCCACAGAAATTACATGGCCGTTTCGAGCTAGTGTCCTGAGTCGTTAGTTCGCAGGAAGATGTGGTGTGGCCGCGAATTTCGTCGTTATCTACGACGATGGGAGGCGGTCATGCCACAGCGTGCAGAGGTCGTGCTCAGTGATGAGGAGCGGGAGGTGCTGGAGCGGTGGGCGCGGCGCCCGAAGAGCTCTCAGGCCTTGGCGTTGCGGTGTCGCATCGTTTTGGCGGCGGCTGATGGGGAGCCGAGCAAGGAGATAGCCGATCGGCTGGGTTGCAATGCCTCGACGGTCGGTAAGTGGCGTGGTCGCTTCGCGCGTCGGGGTCTTGATGGGTTGCATGATGAGCCGCGTCCGGGCAAACCCCGCTCGATCGGCGACGAAGATATCGAGCGGGTGATCGTCAAGACGCTCGAGGAGCAGCCCGTGGGCGCCACGCACTGGTCGACGCGCCAGATGGCAGCCGCGACGGGCCTGAGTCAGACCGCGATCAGTCGCATCTGGCGGGCCTTCGGGCTCAAACCTCACAAGACCGAGAGCTTCAAGCTCTCTCCCGACCCCCAATTCATCGACAAGGTCCGCGACATCGTTGGGCTTTACCTGAACCCCCCAGACGCCGCGGTCGTGCTGTGTGTCGATGAGAAGGTGCGCCACGAGGCGCTGTCGGATCGAGCGGGGTGAGAGACCCCGCCGCTGGGCTGCCGCAGCGGCCTGGTGGTAGCTGAGGGCAGCCTGATCCCGGAGCTGCGGGGGAGGGCAGGAAGCGGCCCTGACAAAGCCGTGACGCGGAGGGACTACCGGACTCCGCGGGTGCGGCAAGCGAGACGGAGCGGCGAAACGAAAGTGAACCAGTGATTGAACCCCCTCAAGCGACGCGGTCGGCTCTAACCCGGTGGATTTGGGCTGATTATGCGGTGTGTGGGAACCCCGAAATTCTCCGGGGGACCCGGTCCCTGACGACGGCGGTAACGCCGTGGCGGGGTCTCGCGGCGAGTGACTGCGCTTTGTCGTCGCGGCAGGCCCGCAGGGGAGAAGCTGGTCGTCTATCCCGTCGATCGATCGACAGTGAACGTGGGAACCCGCCGGTGGTCCCCTCACCCTTTGTTGGGGGTAGGGAAGGCTCAGCGTCGGCTGATGCCGCCGGGCGGGGGCGGAGCCTCCGTAGTAGTCCGAGGCCGGGAAAGCCGGCCGCATGGCGAAGGGAGGCAGCAGGTTTTGGGTGTGCGGCTGGAATGCGAGGAGGTCGTCGTTGAATAGCGACGCGTCGTTGCTTGAGGCCAGTGTGGCTCAGGCGCGGGTACTCGAGATCCAGAGCAAGCTCAACAAGTGGGCTCAAGATGATCAGGACCGGAGGTTCATTGACCTCCATAACCTCGTCTGTGATCCAGCCACGTTGCAGGTCGCGTGGCAACGGGTCAGAGCGAACCGTGGGTCACGCTCGGCTGGCGTGGACGGCGATACCGCCTACTACGTCGAGCATAGGCTGGGCGTGCAGCAGCTTCTGACCGGGCTTCGTGAGGAGCTACGGTCCGGGAGCTACCGACCACTGCCGGTCCGTGAACGGATGATCCCCAAGCGCGGCGGGAAGCTCCGCCGGCTGGGGATCGCAACAATCCGCGATCGGGTCGTGCAAGCGGCGGTAAAGCTGGTGCTGGAGCCGATCTTCGAGGTCGATTTCAAGCCGTGCTCCTACGGGTTTCGGCCGGGACGCCGGGCGCAGGACGCGATCGCCGAGGTGCACTACCTCACGAGCCGCTCTTATGAGTGGATTGTGGAGGCAGACATCGAAGCGTGCTTCGACGAGCTTGACCACTCGGCCATTCTGGACCGGGTGCGACGGCGGATCGCGGACAAACGCGTACTTGCGCTCGTTAAGGCGTTCCTGAAGGCCGGGATCATGACCGAGCACGGTGGCCTCGAAGCGCAGCTGACGGGCACACCGCAGGGTGGGATTCTCTCGCCCTTGATGGCCAACATCGCGCTGAGCGCGCTCGACGAGCATTTCGTTCGAGCGTGGGAGCAGATGGGCAATCGGGTGCAGCGCGCGGCGCGCAGACGCTACGGCAAGCCGAACTACCGGATGACCCGCTACGCCGATGATTTGGAGAGTCGCCGGGGGGAATCGCACCCCCCGGCGCTCGCAGAACCGGACTTGAACGTCTCCGCTCATCCGGCTCCCATCGTCCAGCCGTCGGGCCGCACGCCGAGGCGCCAGTGCGCGAACAGTCCGGGCTGGCGTCTAGCGACGTCTACCAGGAACCTGCGCGCCCAGCTACGGCGGCGGTACAGTCGCTTGTACTTCCGCATGGCCCACCTCACAAGCGTGTCATTGAAGTGGCGGAAGGTTGGATACAACATGGACTTGTAGAAGCGCCCGTAATAGTTGATCCAACCCTGGAGCACGGGGTTGAACATCCGTGCCAGGTCCGTGAGGGTCTTATCGCTACGCCGTTGCAAGCCCCAGCGGCGCATCTCACGCCGCATCCGCTTGCCTGCCTCACCCGAGACCGCCGGGGTGAAGTTCAGGAAACTCTTCCCGAACCTGCTTTTCGACAGTCTCGGCCGGAACGTGTAGCCAAGGAAATCAAACGACGTATGCTCATACGAGCCGCGCCGGTTGGCATCCTTGCAATACACAATGCGAGTCTTTTGCTCATTGCGCTGGAGACCGCACTCCCCGAGACGTGAAGCGATCGCGTCCCGCAACTCCCGGGCCTCACGCTCGCTTCGGGCGTGGACGATAATGTCATCGCAATAACGCTCAAACCGGACGGCCGGGGACTCCCGCGCCATCCACGCATCGAACGTATAGTGCAAGAACATATTAGCCAGCAAAGGTGAAATCGCAGAACCTTGAGGGGTCCCGCGATCCCGCTCGACCAGGCTGCCGTCCTCTTGCTGGAGCGGCGCTTTCAGCCACCGCTCCACATAGAGCACGATCCAGCGCTGGTCAGTATGGGCAGACACCGCCTTGAGAACGAGGTCGTGTGGAACGCTGTCGAAAAACGACTTCAGGTCCAGGTCCAAAACCCAGTCCTGCCGCCAGCAGCGCTTCCGAGCGACCCCCACCGCGTCCAGCGCCGACCGGCCCGGCCGATACCCATAAGAGTCAGAGTGAAACACAGGCTCCACCCCAGGCTCCAGGTATCCACGCACGACGGTCTGAGCGATCCTGTCCGCAACAGTCGGCACCCCTAAAGTTCTAGGACTACCGTCTCGCTTCGGTATCTGCACCGCACGCACCGCCGGCGGGAAATAACTCCCAGACGAGAGCCTATTCCAAAGCTTGTACAGGTTCCCCGAAAGGTCCCTCTCAAACTCGGTGATCGACTGCTCGTCAACACCGGCCGCGCCCTTGTTGGCCTTGACCTTCAACCAAGCCTTCCAAACAGCCCGCTTGGAAATATCAAACGACTTTGGCTTCGACTCGCTCACCAGGCTCCTCCCACCAGCAGTGGTTGCCCTGAAAACAAGCCCGGACGACCCATCCCCTTCGCTTCGCCCGCATTACCAGGCATCACCGCTACTACGAGATGGTCCGCCCCTGTGCCCCGCATCGGTACTCTCCCCCTCACAGTTCCTGCTGCTTGGAGTTCTCCCTTCCGCCGACGACCGCAGGCCGATACTGCGCCACTGGTCATCCACAATCGCGGGGCGACAGGTTCCCACGTTTCGCACGAGAGCCAAGACCACGCTCGCGCCACCTTCATGCCGGACACCACCTGGCCAATACACAGGCACCCGCCAGACTTATCCCGGGGAAACAACGCGACCCCGGTTTTGATGTCACCCATACGCTTACGACACTTCATCAGTGGTTCACTCGCGTTCGCCTTCGTGATCCATACCTGACACGCTCAAACGGCATGCCTTTTCCCACGACGCTTACCACCACGGCTCTTGACCGCAGCAGCTCGGGGTGGTTTGCGGCCTTCTCCTGCAAGACGGCCACGGAGGGCCACCGGACAAACAACCGCCCAGCTCCTCCATCTCTCATGCAACACCGCATCCGTCGGTTCGTTCTACATCGATCCTCCTTCTGCGTTCGTGGCGCACCGTCATCTGCGTGGCTGGTGAGCGGCGGCACGCCGAGGCGCTGATCGCCGATACCGAGCAGGCGATCCGTCCGCTCGGTCTCACGCTGTCAAAGGAGAAGACCGGGGTCGCTCACATCGACGAGGGCATCGACTTCCTCGGTTGGCGAATCCAACGCCACCAAGGAAGCAACGGTCGCTGGTACGTCTATACCTACCCGTCCAAGCGGGCTCTTCAAGCCGCGAAGGCGAAGGTCAAGGCGGTCACCCAGACCGACCATCAGCAGACGCTCGACCAGTTGATCCACCGGCTCAACCCGGTGCTCAGAGGCTGGTGCGCCTACTTCCGAGCGGGGGTATCCTCGCGGACGTTCAACTACCTGCGTGCCTACACCTGGAAGCGGGTCGTTAGATGGCTGCGACGCAAGCACCCCAAGACGAACTGGCGCTGGCTGCGACGCCGCTACCTCCCGGGGTGGTGGCCAACAGACGGTAAGACGGTGCTGTTTAACCCCGGCAGCGTGAGCACAACTCGCTACCGCTACCGAGGCAACCGCATCCCGACACCGTGGGAAGCCGGGTACCTGCCACAAACAGATCCCGGTCTCCCCCTCGACCGCCTGCAACGACGCCTGACCATCAGATGAACACCACCGGCATACCTGTGGAGAGCCGGATGCGCGGGAACGTGCACGTCCGGTTCGGTCGGCGGCCTGGGGAAACGGACCGGCTGAGAAGCCGACACCGCGCCCCAGGCCGACCCTACACACGAACGCAGTAGGTAACTTTGAGTTTGAGTGGCTGGTGCCGCGTCCGGTGGGGAGGAGTCTGCCGTGACGTGTTGTATTGATGGGGCTGATGGCGTTGCGACGTGCTCACGCCGACGAGTACGCGGTTCGGGTCAACCGGGCGGTGGAGTTGTTGGTCGAGTTCTCACCGGCGGACGCGGTGCGGGGGTTGCAGGCGGAGTTCGGTCTGTCGGAGCGTCAGGGGCGTCGGTATGTGAACGAGGCGCTGGAGCGGCCGGATGGTGTGGTGGTGCCGGAGCGCTCGGTGGTGTTTACGGTGCGGTTGGCGCCGTCGTTGATCGCTGGGCTGCGCGAGTGTGCGCGGTCGAGCGGCGTGTCGTTGAGCGCGGTGACGGCCGCGGCGGTCGGCGCGTATCTCGAGCAGGCCGGTGGCCAGGCGCGTTGAGATTGAGTTCGTCGGTGATCGCCTCGCGGATGCGCGGCTGGCGCAGGCGTATGTGATCTTGACGCCCGAGCGGCAGCGTGTGACCCATAGCGAGAGGAGCGATGGTGAGCGAGGGCAGCAGCAGTGTGGTCGTGCAGTCGATGCAGCGGCGGGGCAGGGTGGCCGCGATCTACGCGCGGGTGTCCTCAGATCGCCAGCGTCGCGAGCAGACGATTCAGAGCCAGACCGCCGCGCTGCGTGAGTTGGCTGCCGCGCGCGGGCTGCTGGTCACAGATGATCTGGTGTTCGAGGATGACGGCGTCTCGGGCGCGGTGCTGCGCCGTCCGGCGCTGGAGCGGCTGCGCGACATCGCTGTCGAGGGCCGCTTCGAGGTGCTGTTGTGTCATGCGCCGGACCGGCTCGCGCGCCGTTACGCCTACCAGGTGTTGTTGCTGGAGGAGTTCCAGCGCACGGGTGTCGAGGTCGTGTTCGCGAAGGAGCCAGAGCGCTCGGGCACCCCGGAGGATGAGCTGTTGCGTCAGTTCCAGGGGATGATCGCCGAGTATGAGCGGGCGCAGATCGCCGAGCGCTGTCGTCGCGGGAAGCTGCATCGCGCCCGGGCCGGCGCGGTGTCGGTGCTCGCCCGCGCGCCTTATGGCTACCGGTATGTGAAGCGCTCCGAGCACGCCGACGCGGTCTTCGAGATCGACGAGACCGAGGCGCCGATCGCGCGCGAGATCTTCCGCCGCTACCTGCAGGAGGGCGAGTCGATAGCGAAGATCGCGCGGTGGCTCACGGCGCAGAGCGTGCCGACCAGGACCGGTGCTACGGGCTGGAGCAACGCCACGCTCTGGGGGATGCTCCGCAACCCGGCCTACGCCGGGCAGGCCGCCTACGGCAAGACCTACGCGACCGGCGCGTCCGTCCGTGCCACGCGTCAAGCGCGCCTGCGGGGGCAGCGCTCTACCCGGATCTCACGCGAGGGTGTCGCGCCAGAGCAGTGGAAGCAGATCGCGGTGCCGGCGCTCGTGACCGCCGAGCAGTTCGCGCTCGTCCAGCAGAGGCTTGAGCGCAACCGTGTCATCTCGCCGCGTAACACCAAGCGCCTGTCGCTGCTGCAAGGGATCCTCGTCTGTCGCCACTGCGGCTACGCCTACTACCGCTGCTCGACCCGCAGCAAGAACGGAAAGCTGCGCGAGTACTACCGCTGCTCAGGCACGGATGGGCACCGCCGACCCGAGGGCCGCGTCTGCGAGAACCGGCCAGTCCGCGTCGCCGAGGTCGACGAGCTCGTATGGGCTCGGGTGCTCGGACTGCTGGAGGACCCCGCGCTGATCCAGGCCGAGATCGATCGCCGGCTTCAGACGATGCGTGCAGCGCACCCCGCCACCGGACGTCGCGAGGCGCTCAAGCGCGATCTCACCCGCGCCCGGACCGGGCTCAGGCGGCTGCTGGACGGCTACCAAGAGCAGCTCATCACGCTCGAAGAGCTACGGACCCGCACGCCCGAGCTGCGCAAACGCGAGGCCACCCTGCAAGCCCAGCTCGACGCGCTCGACGCCGAACTGCACGATGCCGAGACCTACCTCAAGCTCACCGAGACACTCGAAGGCTTCCACGCCCGCCTCACCGCAAACGCCGAGACCCTGACCATCCAGCAGCGCCAGCAGATCATCCGGCTCGTCGTCCGTGAGGTCCTGATCGGCGAAGACGACATCACGATCCGCCACTCAATCCCAGTCCCCACCAGTGACCAGCCACCCGGTTACCTACTACGTTCAGGTAGTCGAAAAGTCCCAAATCCAAGCGCTGGATCGCTCAGCCCCGGTGCTGCCGTTGATGCCCGGGGTACCCGAGCGCCGCACCCACGATTATGTGCGCAACGGGACCACGAACCTCTACGCCGCGCTCGATCTCGCCTCCGGGCAAGTGATCGCCGAGATGACGCCGCGCCATCGCGCCGAGGAGTTCCGCCGCTTCCTGAGCCTGATCGACAGCTCAGTGCCGGCCCACCTCGACGTTCACGTCGTGATCGACAACTCCTCGACCCACAAGACCCCCTCGATCCAGCGCTGGCTCCTACGTCACCCGCGCTTCCACGTGCACTTCACACCTACCTACAGCTCGTGGTTGAACCTCGTCGAGCGCTGGTTCGCCGAGCTAACCACGAAGTGGATCAAGCGCGGCGCCCATCGCTCCGTCCGCGACCTCGTCGCCTCGATCCGCACCTGGATCGCCAACTGGAACGACGACCCCAAACCCTACGTCTGGCACAAGACCGCCGACCAGATCCTCGACAACCTCGCCTCCTACTGCCAACGAATCAACGACTCAGGACACTAGTGGGGGTCTATAACCGATGATGGGCACCTTCAAACCCCGAGGGCATCTCCAGGTCAAGCTGGACGCCAATCGCCGCACGCGGGCCTATTGGGCGTTCTGGCGCGACCGGCTACATGACGCCGCTGGCAACAGCAGCCCCGCGAACGCCGCTCACGTCACCCTGAGAGTCACCCCGGAAACCTCGCATGGAGGTTCGGGTGGCAGCGGCAACTCAAGCGGGAAAGGCTCGGAAGGCAGCAACTCCAGCGGTAACGGCTCAATTTCGCCAAAGAGCCAACTGCATATCGTTGCGACCGTGCGCCGGCATAAGCTCACGATACGCGTGACCGGACCATCGAACGGAGTCGTCAGGGTTCACTACACCGCCAAATACCGCCGGAAAATGATCTCCACCCACTCCAAGACAACCAATCTGCGACACGGCAAACTGACTGTGACCTTACGCTCTCCGCCCGCGCTGCTATTCACGCCACAATCCGGGTGAGCGCGCAACTCGGGCACAACCCTCCGACTACCAGCACGCTGTATCGTCGCAGCCAGAGAGATCTGGCCCCCGAAGCAACAGCCAGCAACGGCGGGCCTCAACGCCAGCTTCACGTCCTCCGTGCGCATCGGCAACGAGCAAAGGCCGCTACACCATCCCGGACCCTCGTCATGGTCCTTGATGATGTGATCAAGCGAGGTCGCTTTCCTCTTTCGATCAAAAGGTCACACGCCGATCAGGGATCCGGGAGGTAGAGCACTCCACCCGTGCGCAGCACGCGAAGGTAAGCCGCGAGTGTCCCGAGAGGGTCCTGTGTGTGCTCGATGAAATGGTTGGCGATGATGAAATCGGCCGAGACATCCGGCAGGTGGTCCTGTAGAGATTCACCATCATCGACCACATCGACGGACACCAGGGGATAGTCAACTAGCTCTGGACCCCCAGACGCATCTACGTGAGCGTTCTGGGATGAGAATGCACACCTGGATGCGTTATTTGGCGGGCGCTTATCGAAGCGATGTCGTGCCGTTGGTATCGGCGACCGCGCGGCGGGGGGTGCTGGGGCGACCATGGTTGGCCTCAAGGCCGCCCCGGATGTGTCGCACGTAGGCGTTCACGTCGTCTTGGCGGTTGGCGTGCAGCTGCATCAGCATGAGCATCCGGTTGGTGCGTTGGCGGTTCTTCAGCCCGTAGGCGCGCGGCCCAATCGCGGCGCGAATTGGGTTGGTGAACCCGTCGAGCGGCGAGGTCGACAGCGGCGTGTCGGCCGGGCGGCTGGAGCGCGGCCCGCGGCGCGTGAATTGGTCTTCGACGGTCTGGCCGGTGGTGTTCAGCCACTCGCTCACGCGCGGGATGCCGGCGGCGTCGCAGCGCTCTGTGAACGGCGTCCAGAACGACGGGCCGGTGAACGCCGCCTCGATATCGCCTAACAGCTCGTCGATCGCCTCCCGATGCTCGGGCTGCTCGGTGCGGAGCTTGCCCATCAGCCGCTCCAGCGCGTGGCGCAGATGCCACTCGCACAGGTACAGCTCGGCGCCGGGGAAGCACATGCCGACCGCGTTGGTGAGACCGGTGTCGTTGTCGCACACGACCCGTGGTGGGCCGCCCGGCAGCGCGGCCAGGAACGCCTCCCAGTCGGCCTGCGACTTGGTCGTGAACGCCTCAAGGCGCCACAGCTTCGCTCGCCCCGCCTCATAGCCCATCGCCGCGAAGATCCGGAACGCGATCCGGTGGCGACCGGTGTTCGGGTCGCGTACCCGGAACGGCAGGTCGTCGAGCAGCAGCGAGCCGCTCGCTGGCCAGGACCGCGGCCGGTAAGGCTCGAACACGACCGGCGCGAACACCTCGACCCAGTCCATCACCAGCGACCCGTGCCGCGAGAAGCGCAGCTCCCCAGTTTCCGGATCGGCGCGCAGCCGCTTCGCCCGCTCGCGCGCCACGAGCGCCGCGTCTCGATACCTCGAGCCGGCACCGACCTGCACCAGCGCCTCCGCGATGCCCCGCGCAACGAACTGGTAGTAACGCGCGCCATGCGGCCCCTCGTGGAAGCCGACGTCGCGCTCGCAGGACTCACACGCGTCATGCCAAGACTCCTCGCGCGGTAGCGGCTCAATGAACCGGTGCGGCGGATCGCCGTTGGCGGGAAGGCAGCGATACCGCTGGCGGCGATGCCGATCCGGCCCGTAACGACCATCGAAGCGCACCCGTGAGCCAGCATGCTCCGGCCTCGGACAGGTCGCCTTGGCGCTGCTCCAGCTCTTGCCCAGCGTCGACATCTACCACGCCAAAATACGCCCCCATCCGGACGCCTAACGCATCCAGGTGTGCATTCTCATCCCAGAACACTCACGTAGATGCGTTTGGGGGGCTCTGGATAGTGCTGCCTTAGCTGCTCTACCGTTCATGCGATCAACACGGAGGCAGTACGAGATACCCACAGGGGCCGATGGAGAGCACCGATCTCCAAACCGGAGCCGCGAAGGTAGCGCCAGGACAGAGGGCGGCGTCTCAGGGTCAAAGGCGACACGACGGAGCCAGCTCCAGCCGCGATGGAAAGTTCGATGGCCGCTGCAATTACGACAGCAATGCGTTTACTTCGCGCAGTTGATCTGGACAACAGTGCGATTATAGGTCGGGGGTATCATGACTCGCTTCATCCCACATAGCCTGCCGTTTGGCCGTTCTGCGACTATGACGTGGCGACCAGGGTTCGCTCTCGCGCGGAATTCCCCTCCCGTGCCCGTTGTCGCCAACGCCGCAAAGTGTCTACGGAGGGTAGTACTCGACCGTCCGATAAGCACTTTCCATCCTACGGCGGGCTTCTCGCCGACGCGGACATGGCCGTCAATCTTCCCTGGCGCGGGAACCGCAGCTCGCCCGAGCCCCGCGTTCGCGGTGCTCGCGAGGCTTGTAACGATGAGCGCGACGAGCGCGAGCCACGATGCTGCTGCCGCAACGCATTGAGCTTTCACGGGACTATCCCTCCTGGTTCTGGTTGCTAACGAGTGCCCGGATTTTATCACTTGCCCGAACTCTTCGGGTGACGGTCCGAGAGACACCGTCTGTGCGTTCCTCATCTTCCCGTCAGGACGGGCGGCCGATGTACGCGGCCACCCGTCCCTGGAGGCAATCGAGCTAGCGGCGCTTCGTGCGAGCCTTGCTCGCTGCTTTTGCTTGCTTCGTGCGAGCCCTGCTCGCTGCTTCCGCTTGCTCTAGTGCTTGGGCCGAGGCCGCAAACGCGCTCGCCGATTCCGGAGCGGCCGTCTCGACCGTCACGGCTCCGAGCGCGCCGGCATTAGGCTCTTCCGAGCTGACCGTCCGTCCCTCTACGAAGCCGGTCTTTGCGTCCACGATGAGGGTCAGAACCGAGCCTGCGGGACTTACATCGTTGTGCGGTGTCGGCAGATTCGGTCGAAAAACCCCTCCGGGCACCTTCGTCTCTAGTACCACCAGGTACGCCGGGCTTTCCAACCAGCTAGACGACGCACCTGGGGGGCCAGCAGTCGCGGCTTCCGCCACGGGGCGCCCTTCCGACACTGCTGCCGCTTGGGCAAACGAGCCGTGCGAAACGGAGACCGTAAGTTCGCCGTACTGTTCGGCCATACGCGCGTATCTCACGACGCTACTCCCTGCTACCTGCGGGCTCATTTCTTCCCCGTCCGATGAGGCAACTGCGGCGCTGACGGCGGGCCGTACTGTTCGCTGTCTTGTCGGTGTCTTGGCAGCCGCGTACGCAGCTCCAAAGAGCGCCACGACGACCAGCGCCGCAGCACCAAGGCCGATCACTTTCTTATTTGCGTGCAATTTTCTTCCTTTCGTCATTTCAACCAGCCCATTGAATGTCGCCGGGCGCAGTATCTTCCGGATTGGATTCGAGCACGAGTGGCCCGCGTTTGTACCATTTCGCGCCAGTCCACGCTTCCCACGAGCCGCCTTCGGACGCTGCAACTTCGTCTTTGCCCCACTCATCAGGCTCAATAGTCGTCGCATCCTCGACCCCGCTTTCCTGTTCCACGAAGTACTCAGGCCAACCAGTGTATTCCCCGTCCACGCACCACGGAAGGTCGTATTTACCCCACGGGTCACATCCCCACGCGACGGTCCACCCACCATTGTGTAGAGAATCGAAGAGGAGGAAGTAGTTGTAGACTTTATAGCCGCCTTGGATCCCTTCGGGTGAAATGTATTCGTGGTATACTTCATGGGGTCCTAGCTCCGCATAGAATGGATGCAGCGAGCAACAGTCCGATCCATTACCTGCGGTTTGTCCCGTCTCAACCCAGCCGTTATAGCCGCTGAACGAGATCCACTCCTCCATGTCAACGAATGCCCCGGAAGCCCAATCGTGGACTTCCATCGCTCGGGCATCCTCAGCCGCGATCGACGCGAGTTTGTGCGTCGATCGTTCGGCGAGCGCATAGCAATGTTCATTGACCGGCATGGATTTGATACCGCATTCGTTATGCGGACCCCAATTAGCGAGCGCGGTGCTAGACAACCCAAAGGCTACTAGGCATGTTACAACCGCGAACAGGAATAGTCTTCTTGACTTTTCGATCATGCTTGACGTTTCCTTTCCATGTGGCAGAACCTCCATTTGTTTGTTATGTGATTGAGTCCGTGGCTGGGTGTTAGCTTTTTCGGTCTGTGTAGCCTGGCTTATCTCAGCGTGAACGACTCGCTCCGAGTCGTCTCGTATCTTTCGGTCCCGCTGATCAGCGTGAGCGTGTACTTGCCCGGCCGCAGCGAGCGCAGCGGCGTTAGTCGCAGGCCCATGCGTCCGTGAGAGGTGTATGCCGTTCCCGTCGCGTATACCATACCGTGGCGGGAAAGGGTCGCCTGCGCTGCCGTACCGGTGGTTTCGAGCTTGACGGTTCCCGACACGAGCTTGGCCGTGCAGCGCTGCTTGCTCTTGACGGTCTTGCATGTCACTAGCTCGACCTTGCCTGCGGTACCCTTTTCACCGGCAGAGCCGGCAGGCCCTCGAGCACCTGTGGGGCCAGTAGCGCCTTTTTCGCCAACGGGACCGGTGGCGCCTATTCCGCCTTCGTTGCCGGCCCCTCCTGCTTTGCCGGCCATACCTTCCTTGCCTGCTTTCAGGAACATAGCGGTGACTTCGATGGTCGTTGTCCTGGCCACCACGCAGGTGGTCGCCGAGACTGCTTTGCACCCCATCCAACCGGCGAATTCGTAGCCCGCAACGGCTTTGGCTGTCAGCGTCACTTCGCCTTCGAATTCATGCGTGCATTCCGTGATCGAACACGAGAGCCCCGCGGGTGTCGAGGTGACTTCGCCGTCGCCCGTGATGAACACGGTGAGGGGGAAGCGAGCCGGTGGGCCCTGGAAAACGAAGACTTCTTCCAGGGCGTCGTCACCCACATAGATCGCGCCGGTCTTTTCGTTCACCGCGAGCCCTTCGATTTTGTCCGACAGCGTTCCCGCGCCGAATTCCACGCCGGTCCTTACCGGGGTGGGCATCACGATGCCTTCCATCACCCGTCCGTGGATCGCCACGTAGCCCGTGTCGGTCGCGCGGTCGATCGCATCGTTGCGGGCGCCTTCGACTTCGGGAACTTCGATCACCGATTCGACGCTCGTCGCCGTGTCGGAGTTGCGCCTGATCTCGGCTGGACGTGGACTCGCGAAACACGCCGTGTTGGTCGGCCCACAGGCGTCGGGGTTCCCCCACAGGAAGATGTCGCCTTTGGAGTCGACCACGACGCTTCGCTCGAGTTCTTCAGCCGCGAAGCTGGCGATTTCTGTCGTGCCGCCGGGCGAGAACTCGCGGACCACATTGGCGCCGGGATCGCTCATGTAGACGTCGCCGTTCGCATCGGTCGCCACGCCTTCGGGTCTCACCCCCGCCAATTGGGATTCGTATTTGAATGCGCCTCCGCTCAGCTTGAAACGATCGACGACTTTGTGCCCCGGGTCCGCTACGTAGATGGAGCCTGCGGTGGCGCTGGTCGAGTTGTCCACGGCGACGCCAACCCACTCGTCGTTGTACCCAAAGCCGACGCTACCTTCGAACGCGAAGCTTTTGGCGGGCGTTTCGGCGCCGGTTAGCATCGTTGGCGCGCCCCCGGCCGGCGACCCGCCCCGTGCGCCGGACACTTCGACCGCCTCGAGCCCGTTGCTCTGGGCGACCAATACGTTCCCCGTGGATTCTTCGACCGCCATGCCCGTCGGGGGAGTGTCCGACCGGAACCAGCTCAGGAGCGTCGGGGCGGCGGAGGCGAACGAAGCGATCGAGCCCAACACCCCCAGCGCTCCACACAGCGACACAAGCGCGGCGAGGACACGACGATAAGAAGAGAGGGCTCTACCCGACATTACGAAACCTCCTGGACGAGCCCCAGCTGGTGAGGCGTCATGGACAATTGCGAGATTTCCTGCATCAGCTGTCGTTGCCTTCGACACCAAGACCGTCATTGCAGAGCCAAGACGATGTCCAGAGCCGTGACGATGACTTTCGGGCCAAGTTCGCCCAGCAGTGCCTTGCCGGTGTACGCCTCCGCTGGAACCGCCAGCTCGACTGCCGCAATCGGCCGACCCTCCGCGTCCATCACCGCCGCTGCGATTGCTCGCCGGCCGGCTGAAAGCTCTTCGTCCTCGATCGCCACACCGTCCTCCGCAACGATCCGCTCGAGCTCGACCCGCAAGGCGGTCTTGGCGGTGATCGTCTTGGCGGTGCATCGCGTGAGGCGCAGCTCCGTGATCAGCGCTTGCTGCTTCGCCGCGGGCAGGCGCGCCAGAAGCGCCTTACCCGCGGCGGTGCAGTGGACGGGCACGCGAGTGCCCAGTCCGATGCCCCCATCGACCGCATGCTGCCCTTGGAGAGAACCATGCCAGCGGTCGATGTAGGCAACCTCGGTGCCGCACAGCAACCCCAAGCTGGCGGTGCGCCCGGTCCGCGCCCTCAGCTCCCACAGAGGCTGGTGGGCGGCCTTGCGAACTGGCATCGAATCAAGCATCGCGAGCCCCATGTCCGAGACGCGGGAGGAGAGCCGGTACTTACGCGAAGGCCCCTGCTCGAGATAACCCAGCGTCACCAGCGTCGTGGCATAGCGGTGCGTGGTGGAGCGCCCCAGGTCCAGTTCGGCGGCCATTTCCGCGATGCCACGTACCGGGTGCTCCGGGGTGAAGCATGTCAGCATCGCCAGGCCAGCTACCAGCGAGGATGAGAACCGGCCGGGATTCTCGGGATCAAGAGGCTTGGACATCCGCTCAGACCCGGACCAACCCACGCCCATTGACGCTCGGACTGTGCCGCTCGTCGTCCCGGCGGTACCCCACCTGAGCGGAGATCCGGTCAGCCGTGGCGACGAGATGTGGGGCGAGGGCGCCGATGAAGTCCGCGAGCGCGATCATCGAGGCGTGCGCGTCCATCCCGATAGCCGCTACGACATCGCGAGACTCGGTACGGATCGGCGCGGCGATCGAGTACATGCCCGGCGAAAACTCTTCATCGACGGCCGCAAGGTTTTCGCCACGGATGCCCTGCAGCTCCTCTCGCAACGCAGTCTTGCGAGTAATCGTCCGCGGCGTGTACCCGGTGAGAGTCAACCCAGCGATCACGCTTCGCTGCTCGCTCGCAGGCAAATTAGCGAGCAGCAGCTTGCCGAGCGCAGTGCAATAAACGGGCAGCCCTGCGGAGGTCCGACCGAGATCGATCAGACCCTGGCCACGACGACGCCCGCGCAGGCTCTCCACGATCTGGACACTGGGGCCGTCGAGCACAGCCAACACGACCGTGAACCCGCAACGCCTGTGCAGATCCGCCAGGAACGGCTGAGCATGATCCGCGAGCTTCGTGCTAGCCATCGCCGACAGCCCGAGATCGATCACTTTCATCGCGAGGCTGTACCTGCGTTTCTTGCCCTGCTTCAAATGCCCGAGCTCGACCAACGTGATCACGTAGCGGTGGGTCGTTGAGCGACTCATCCCCAGCTGGTCAGCGAGTTCTGCGATCCCCCACACCGGCTGCTCCGGGGTGAAACACTCAAGGATCGCCAACCCGCGCTCCAGCGACTGCGAGTAGCGCGGCTCTTCCAGGGTCGGGATCGACGGCAGCATTTCCCCACCTATGATCCTGTGACTCGCTGACCGCGCTTTCGGCATCGAACCCCGCCTACTCCGCCAGCCGATATCGCTGGGTCTCCGGATCGTGCGCCACCAGCCCCGACATCAGCAGCGTTTCCAAATACAGGTTAGTCGGGCCCGCACCAATATGCAGATCCCGTGCGAGTTCGTTGGCGCCCACCGTCTCACGATCCGCGAGGTGCGCCAGCAGCAGCAGGCCCCTCGCCAATTCGACCGAGAAACGTTCGCCCATCTTCCCCTCGGCCAGCTCATCCCAGACCTCAATTTGAGGAATCCCCTCACGAGGGACCCACCCCGAAATCAACGCGATCAACTTCTCCAAGGTGTAGCTCTGCGCCGGGTCCATCGCCGACCTAACCTGCTCTTCAGTCAGCCGTAGACGCGTGCCCCGCCCACGAGCGATCCGCCGCCACAATCTTGCCGCGGCGTGGCCCTGCACCGGCTCCCTAATCGACTCCACCTGCTCGTCAGTCAGCCGCAGATACACGGGCCGCTCGCGTAGCCGCAGATGCGTGGGCCGCTTGGGTAGCCGCAAACGCTTGGGGGACTTACGCATAGCACCACCGGCCTTTACGCCGGCAACGTACGGAGGCACCCTGATCCCGTCGCGGAGCGCGTCGGGTGCCCGCTGCCTCTCCTACAGCGGGCACCCAAATTTCCCTCTCCATCGCGCGCCAGGGCGGCGCTATTGCGGGCAATACTCGACCCCCGAGGCCGAATCTACTTGGTGGGCCGGGCCGGAAGGTGATGGCCCGGCCCACATGCCATGGATCAGGATGCCTTCCGTGTGACCAGGCAGTGAGAGCAGCGCCTTCACGGCTGCACTCGGTCCGGTTGGCCACCACATGATCCATCGATTCATATTCGCAGATTCTTAGGACCGAGCGGACTGCGTGGCCGAAAGTCGTTCCGATCTAAAAAAAATCGTTCCGATTTCAACCAGATCGTCTAAATCGGAACAAATCTTTTCGCTCAGACGGTGCGGTGTGGTACAAAGATATTAGGCATGTTACGCCGACAAGAAATGCCATATCCGTCTTCATCTTTTGGTGTGCGGGTGCGTGCGCGCGCCTGTAGAACGACTCGCGATCCCGCGTGGGGGGTCAGGATGGCGCTGCGCCAACGCGGCGACTCGATACGGGTGCTTGCGGGAAGCACACGACGCGCGGACAGCACTTCGCGGAGGATCGTCTGCATCACCAGGAGAGCGAGGTGTCGTCCAGGGCAATGCTTGCCTCCAGCTCCCCACGGCAGTAGAGTGCCTGCCTGTGGGCGTTTGCCGAGGAATCGCTCTGGACAAAAGGTATGTGGATCTGGATACAACGCGGGGTCATGATGCATAAGGTAGATGCAACCAACCAGGTGGGCCGGTGGGCGGTAGGTCCACCCCCCTACTCTTATCGACTCGACGACCGCTCGAGGAGGAGCGAACAGAAAGACTGGCCCATGTCGTAGTGTCTCCTGGATCGTGGCCGTCATGTACTCGTCGTCTTTGCCGTGGTCGATCTCTTCCACTAGGCGATCTTGGACGCCCTGATTATGGGCGAGTAGCTGGAATGCCCACCCGAGCTGAGCTGCAGTTGTCTCGTGCCCGGCGATGATCACTGAGGCAAAGCTGTCGCGTACCTCTCGATCAGACAAGAAAGACCCGTCTGGGTTCTGAGCTGAAATCAGCATGTCGAGCATGTCACCACAGTGATCATTTTTGCAGCGTCGCTGAGTGATAAGCGCAGAGATCGTCTCGTGTACCTCGTGGCGTCGCTGGACGAACGTCCTCCAGGTTTTATGCCATCCAGGCAAGTGACGCAAACAGGGCTCTTGGAGAACCGGACTGGACATCACAGATAGCATCGCCAGCAGGTGCTGGTGTAGCAGGTCGTGCGTGGTCCTCGTAGGATCCAGGACCGCTTTCAGGATGACCTTGAGCGTCAGCCGCCGAAGATACGGCTGAAGCGCAAAGGCCGTGGTTGTGGGCCACGAGGCGATTTCGGCCGCGACAATGTGGGCTACCATATCGCCCTGCTCTTGGACTACCCGCCGATGGAATGCTGGCATGATTGCGTTGCGTCCAGTCAGATGCTCGGCTTCCTCACGCAACACAAATGAGCTTTCCCCGAAGAGGGGAGCCATGATGTTTCCACCCGCTCCGGGATATAGGACGTCTTGGGATGCGGTAGTGACTGCTCGGATGTCCTGTGGATCTGAGAGAAAAACGAGCGGTGGCATATTGATGGGATATACAGTGAAGCGGTTCCCTATGCGCTTGCGGCACTGTTCGAGATAGGTAAAAGGCCACCACCTACAGGCTAGCGTCTGGAGCGTTGCGGGGAAGGGTGCCGTGGGTGGAAGTTCACGGTTGAGACGGTTGAATGAGGTAGAACGAGAGAGGGACATGGATATCTCCTTTGTCGGGTTGCTAGGTTGAGCGCTGGCCGTAAGCCAGTCGCCAGAGTCGTAGGATTGGGAGGAGAGCTTTGGTGAGGGTGCCACCGGCGCTCGTGAGACTTCTCGTGGTGTCACACATCCTTGGCGTGTGGGCGCTGTCCTTGCTGAGATACATCGCGACCATGCAGGCGACAAGAACGGCGTGATGCTCTCCGTTGGGCAATGTGCTTGCCTCCTGAAGGCCGCGTTGGATGAGTTGGTGTAGCCGCCGGGTCGCGATCTCCGGCGCTGGGTAGTGCCCTATGTAGCTGTGGTCGCCATTTGTGTCATCTTCGACCTGGTCGACGTAGCTGTCGAGCATCGTGGTGGCGGCCGAGATCCACGGAAAGTAGGCGCTGAAGGTCTGGGCAATGTCCGAGGCGCTGCACCGCGGTTCGGCGGCCAGGGCGAGCAGGGCGTGGATGGTGAGCGAAGCGCTGGCGGCTCCACTTAGCTCGAACCAGCGGGCTTCTGTTTCGTCGGAGAACTCTGTTGCGGCCCATTCTCGTAGGGTCGTGTCCCTTCTGGCGGGATCGAGGTCGTGGTTGATTGCGAGCACCTGAGCCCGTGTAGCTTCCCGAACCAGCAGCGGTTGAACGCGCTCATACGAGGGCATCTGAGTGCTGCTCTCGCGGCAGGCGCTGACCAACGTGCGGAGGTAGCCGTTGTCGTCTCCCCAGGGATGGTGGCGGTAGTAGTCAGAGATCGGCCGGTTTGGCTCGAAGGCCTCGACCAAAGCTCGGTGCAATTGCCGGCCGTTTGTCTGGCCCGCGGCGGCACCGCGCTCGTTTGCGCTGTCGAGGAAGTCCCAGACGATCTCGTAGGAGACGAGCAAACGCACCAGCTCGTGGCAGCGACCGCGCGGGAAAATGCAGAACAGCCCAGCGCCGTCGCTATGTCCACGCTTGCTCTTCAGCGCACTCAGCGCGTCCTGGCGAATCGCGGCGTCCGGTATCCCTGTTGCCCGAGCTCGCCAGGCGCGCACTTCGCGGGCTACCACTGGCAGTCCCCAGGTCAGCTCGCGCGTCGTTGCATGGGCGAGAGCAACAAGTTGTCGTAGCGCGGGCAGCGTCGAACCGTTGGCACGCCTGGGGCGGGCCTGTGGGCGCAGGCTAGTACGCGGAGCTGACTGTCCTCGCGGGCGCACGCACCACGAGATACCCCGGCAACGCAGCGGCTGCAACGGTTATAAGGCTAACTAGCGCGAAACTCGTGATTGCCGCTAGAGCTTCGATGTTGAAGACGATCGGAAAGCCCGTGACGCTTGCGAGGAAATGGCTTCCCAGCAGCTGCGCGTAGAGGCCGAGCACGGCCCCGATCAAGCAGCCGGCCGCAAGTAGGACCACGCTCTCGCATAGCAGCCACCGCCACAATACACCTCGACGGTAGCCGTCTACCTTCATGAACGCCACGAGATCGCGTCGCTGCCAGATCATCGATCCCATCGCGCCTGTCACAGCGAGGATCGCCGCGATCAACACGAGCAGCCTGATCTGCGTAAGCCGCGAGAGACCTTGGGCGGCGAGTGCGTAGTGGCGTTGCTCGCGTTCGCTTGAAGTTTCGACCGTGAGGCCCGTTTCTGGTCCGAGCGCATTCTGCACGAGACGACGCACCATTGCGGGGGACGCGCCCGGCTTGGTCTGGACCTCATACGCGCTTGGGTCGCTGCTAGCCCAAGCCCGCTCGTAGTCCTCGGAATTGAGAATCATCGCCCCTGGTGGCCATCCGAGATTCGTACTTAGTGCGGCGACCCGGAAGCTCGTCGGGTCGCGGCGAGGGCAAAGTGAACCGCTCGCCGATGTGCAGGTGATGTTCGGGGCGAGCACCTGCGAGAGCACCGCCCAGCCTCCGACCGCGAACCCTTGCTGCTGCCACTGCAGACTCGCCCTTTACCAGCTGGCTTGTGGGAATCGACTGGTCGACGCCGTCGCTCGGTGCGAGGATCCACAGTCGGCGATCACCCCAATCCAGGAAGCTGCCACGGTAGACGCCGATCGTATCGACCCCAGGCAAGTGTGCGAGAGCGCGCGAGTGCAGGTCGCTGAAGGCAGTTGTTGCGAAGGCATTTGATTCTCCCGCGGGAGTGACCCAAACGTCGGTGCTTGAGTCGATGTTGCGTGCCGACGCATCAAGGCCACGCGTGAGATTGTTCTGGATACCCTGGAACTCGACTATGCCGAATACCGCGATCGCTGCGGTCGCCGCGACCGCGAGCGAACGTACCCGTGTCTGCGGCGTGCGCAGCTCCATGACCGCCAAGACTGGCGACGCCCCGTTGAAGGGGCGCTGCACGTACTCAAAGAGCGCCACGAACCCGTCAAAGAGAAGCGGCAGCAGACAGATGAGGGCGATCACGAGCGCGATGTTGCCAAGGATCGCCGCCTGAGTATGAATGAATGGTGAGATTGCCGCAGCCGCAAGGAAAGCGAGCCCAGCCGTCAACCGCGCCACGATCCTGCGCTGCTTGGTGCTTTGCGAATCTCCCTCGGGCTTTAGGGGCCGCGCGAGGATGTGACGCAGTGGCCACAACACGCCCACGACAGCGGCAGTCAGACCAGCACCGACCGCGAGTACGACACTCTGCCACGTGACCACCCGGTCGTTTCCGACCGGGAACGCGAACGAAAGATAACCAGGGGTAGCGTGGAACACGCTAACCGACAGCAGCTCGCCGAGCACAAGCCCAAGGATGCAGGCCAACACGCCAAGCACCACGGCGTCGAACAACAGGATCTGCACGGTGATCCGGCGAGTGGCGCCCTGCAGCCGGACGTCTTCGATCAGGTTGCGTCGCGAGGGGACGGTCACGAGCATCGCGTTCAATGCGAACATGAAACCAACGAGCGCACTAATCGCGGAGAACAGCGTCTCGCTATTGCTCGCTGGTTCGGATGCGACACTGAACAGCTTCGAATCGAAGGTGGCAGGCTCGAGGTTCACTTTTGCTGCCGCGGCGAGTTGTGCCAACTTTGTCTGTACCTCGTGTTCGTGAGCCGGCCGAGCGCGCACAAAGATCCTGGTGATTCGGCCATTCATTCCCGCCAGATGCTGCGCGTAGGCAACCGGCACGAGCGCGACCGGACTGTTGACCAGCGCACCAATGTCCGCCGGCTGCAAGACGGCGCCAAGCAGGGTGGGAGCGACGCTCGCGCCGACCTGGATCTTGATCGTCTCCAAGGACCCCGCGCCGATCGCCCGCGCAAGCGGAGCCGGCAGCGCAATTGCTCGCTGCGCAGCAAGCTGCGCAGCCGAAAACCGCCGCAGCAGCGGCCCACCGATGTGCGCGAAACGGGGATCGGTGCCCACGAGATCCACCGACCGCTGACCGTCCGGCCCGATCACATTCGCCTGCTGCTCAAGCACCGGCAACGCAAATCGCACGCCGGGTATGCGCCGCACATCCCCCAGAAGTCGTTCGTCGAAGCCGTCCGGTCCTCGAGCGATGAGCTGAAACTGAGTATCTCCCACGATCTGGTTGGTGAGCTGCGTGACCGAGCGAGTCAGGCTTGTGCTCGCGACCTGGCTGGCGAACAGCAGCGCCACCCCGACCGCGATCCCGAGAATCGCAAAGCCCTCCTGCATGAGCACGTTCCTTGCTCGCATCCGTGCGCGGTAGAGGAAGAGGACTTCTGACAGGTTCATACGCGCCATCACAGCGTCCCCTCTTGCAGCACACCGGACTCCGCTGGCTCGTGGTCGGGCCTGTACTCCACCAGGCATCCATCTCGCAGTTCATGCACCTGATCAGCAAAGGCTGCCGCCTGCGGGTCATGCGTTGCGAGCAAGACCGCCGCTCCACGATCCCGACATAGCTCGCGCAAAACCCCAAGTACATCCCTGGTGCGGTGGGTATCCAGGCTGCCGGTCGGCTCGTCCGCGAGCACCAGGTTCGGGTTCAGCGACAACGCCCGGGCGATCAGAACTCGTTGGCGCTCCCCCATCGAGAGCTCCTCAGTACGATGCAGCAGCCGCTCCCCGAGCCCCAGCTGCTCAAGCAGCGGCTCGATCGTCGGCTTCGCGGTACGCGCATTTGTCAACAGAAGCTTCAAGACGGCGTTCTCGATGGCACGCGCTCCCGGGATCAGGTTCTGCGGCTGCCCGACGATCCCCAGCTCACGGAGGCGGTACTCATCGCTTTCCCGGTCGGACATCGAAAAGACGTCTCGGCCGCCGACCAGCACCTTCCCGCTATCCGGCACCCGGATCCCGGCGATCAGTTCCAGCAGTGTCGTCTTACCCGAACCGCTAGGGCCATACAGCGCGACGAACTCTCCTGCCGCGATCGACATCGATATGCCGTCGACCGCATGGATCGGTTCGCCGCCACCAAGGCGGTAATGCTTGACAAGATCGCGCAGCTCAAGCACTACGGGCCCGTGCTGCGCGCACCACGGTCCCTGCGGGCGCCTTCGCGCATAGCGATCACCTTGGCGTTGCCGCGGGTCACGTCGGACATCAGCTTCAACCGTCCACGCTCAAACCCCCACGTACGATCCGCGACCAGCGTCGGCTCCACCTCCGAGGCGCTCATCAGCACCCCGCACCCCGTCTCCTCCGCAAACGAGAGCAACAGATCTCCAGCCTCCTGCGTCTTGCTCATCCCCAAACCCTCGATCGCGTTGTCGACGACTATCAGCCGCGGACTGCACGCGAATCCTCGCGCAAACCCCACCAGCACACGCTCCCAGTTGGACAGATCATCCCAGCAACGCCGCGCACACTCAGGTACCCCCACCCGCTCCAGCGCTCCCATCGCAAGATCCTGGGCCTCACGACACCCATGCCCGCGCCCCATCACCAACGGCAACGCGAGATCGTCGAGCACCACGAACTTGACTTTCGTGCTGTTGGAATGAACCCATGCGATCTCCTGCCCCAAGACCCGTGAACGCTTCTCATCCGAGCAACCCGCCAGATCGAGACTCCCAAGCCGCACGATTCCAGCGTCCGGATCCTCAAGGCCAGCAGCGATCTTCAACAGCGTCGTCTTACCAGCGTGCCGCGGACCAACGACCGCCACGATCTCCCCAGTCCTGACCTCCAGCGACACGCCTACCAGTACCGAAAGTCGACGAGCGCCCCGCCGATAGCCCTTGCAGACATCCTCCAGCGAAAGCAACTCATCCATCACCACCACCTGCCCCCCAACCACCCACGCCTTCGTCGATCCCCTCATCGTCACCGCCTTCGAGATCTTTGCGTAGGCGCTCCAGCCGCCTGGCCGTCTGAGACCACAGCACCACCTCGTAGGTCATCATGGCGTTGCGTGGCCTGCTCCTCAGGAGGCCCTCTCGCCTGGCCTCGTTACGGCGGAGTTGTGCTTGTTCGGACTGCCTGCGGCATGACTCCTCCTGGTCTTTGATGGCCTCCACCATCCACGGTATATCCTCATCGCCAATGAGCGCGAGCGTGGCGTGCAGCACATCACGGAGCGCTGGTGCCACCGCTACCGATTCCCGCAGCCAGCCCCGGAACTCCTCGACGCCCGCCTTGGTCGCCTCGTAACGATCCTTGGAGTCCTTATTAGAGCCCTTCTCGACCAACCGCACAAACCCCTGCTTCGCAAGGCTAGGCAGAGCGTTGTGCGCGATCGACCTCGTCCACTGCGTCCTTGGAAACTCTTCAGTGAGACGCAGCGCCACCCCGGAAACGGTGTCGGGGCGCTTGATCACCAGCCCGAGGATTGCCATGCTCCCAGATAGATCGCTTTTAGCCGGTCGCGCCATCGCCTCGGGATACTAACCAAACGCCGCCTGATATATCGGCCCGCTGAATATTTCGACTCTGCCGGACGGCAGTGTACGGCCAACATCGGGAAAGCCAATCCCATTGGGCCGGATGCTGGTTCTCAGTCAGAAACAATCCCAGCGATCTGGCGGCGCTACCTGCCCGCGCTACGCGAACCGCGGTCCCTGCGGGCGCCATCGCGCATAGCGATCACCTGGGCGTTGCCGCGGGTCACGTCGGACATCAGCTTCAACCGTCCACGCTCAAACCCCCACATACGATCCGCGACCAACGCGGGCTCCACCTCCGAGGCGCTCATCAGCACCCCACACCCCGTCTCCTCCGCACAACGAGAGCAACAGATCTCCGGCCTCCTGCGTCTTGGTCATCCCGAAACCGTCAATCACATCGTCTACGACGATCAACCGCGGTCGACACGCGAACCCCCTCGCAAACCCAACCATCACGCGCTCCCAGTTCGACAACTCATCCCAACGCCGCCGCGCACACTCTGACACCCCCACCCGCTCCAGCGCTTCCATCGCCCGATCCTGGGCTTGCCGAGGCCCATGCCCGCGCCCCATCACCAGCGGCAATGAGAGATCCTCAAGCACCACGAACTTGACTTTCGTGCTATCGGCATGAATCCATGCGATCTCGCGCCCCAGCACCCGTGAGCGCTCGTCATCCGAGCAACCCGCCAGATCGAGACTCCCAAGCCGCACGGTTCCAGCGTCCGGCTTCTCAAGGCCAGCAGCGATCTTCAACAGCGTTGTCTTACCCGCGTGCCGCGGGCCAATGACCGCCACGATCTCCCTAGGACGCACCTCCAACGCCACATCCACCAGCACCGAGAACCGTCGAGCGCCCCGCCGGTAGCTCTTATAGACCCCCTCAAGCGAAAGCAACTCGCCCATCACCACAAGATACTAGACCGAACAAGGTTGGTATATCGTTCGGCTGAATATTTCGGCTCTCCTGGAGAATAGTGTACGGTCATCATCGCTCAAAACGCAACGGCGATTGACAACCTCAGACCATGATCGGCGACCGTGCGCACCGCATTGATCCGTACTCCAGCCACCATCCTTGCGCTGCTGGCCTCCTTTGCCTGCCCACGGCAGCCGATGCGACACCGACGGCACGCCTTAGCGCAGCGCTCTCACCCGAGCATCTCGGCCAGGGCACCACGATCATCTTCGGCTTCACGATCGCGACGACCACCGGGCAGGTGCCCTCGCCCCTGACCGACCTCGACCTCTACTACCCCGCCAACCTCGGGATCGGCACCAGCGGCCTTGGCCTCGAAACCTGCAGCGCCACCGTCCTCGAAATCGACGGCCCCGAAGGGTGTCCATCCCAGTCGCAGATGGGCTACGGCAAAGGAGTGGTCGAGATCCCCTTCGGCCCCGAAATCCTCAAGGAGACCGCCCAGGCCACCATCTTCATGGAGCACATCCACGAAGGGCACCTCGGACTGCTCTTCTACGCCAATGGCCACCTTCCCGTCTCCGCTCCGATCACCTTCTCCGGCCTCGTTCTCCCAGCCAAGAACCCCTTCGGCGGCGACCTCGCCGCCACGATTCCCCTCGTCCCCACCCTGCCCGGGGCACCCAACGCGTCCCTCGTGCAGCTACAGTCCACGATCGGCCCCCTGCACCTCACCTACTACGAATACACCCGCGGCAAGTACCGGCCCTACCACCCTCGCGGGATCGTCCTGCCGAACACCTGCCCCCGGGGCGGCTTCCACTTCGCCGCCTCCTTCAAGTTCGAAGACGGCACCCACACCAGTGCCCACACCGTTGTGCCCTGCCCTGGACGACGCGGTTAGGTCGTCGTATGCCACTCCGACCTTGTGGGTGCGACGGTTTCAACTGGCCCACTGCGGCGGAGAGATGTTTTGGCGCTCGCGCTCAGTGCGCAGGTTCTCACCGAACACGAACAGCAGCCGGGCTCGCTCGATCGTGTAGGTGTCAAGGCCGGGTTGAAAATGCACCCCGTAGCGCCGGTTGAAAATGCACCCTCTTTTGGGTGCGGCGAGGGTTCCTGGAGAACACCAGCGCACCGGCGCCCGCACGGGAGTAGCCAAGACAGCACACCACGACCCACGCACGACGAGTCTGGCCATGGCCGACCGGCACCGGCACCGAGGTCTCCCACAGGTCGAACTGGCAAACCTCCCCAGGCCGGTAAACCGTGCGCTGGAACGTCCGCCGCACCAAGAACAACGGACGCACCTCGCGCAGATAGTCATCGACGATCGTCTTGGATCCATCGAACCCGAGCGGCTCGATCAGCTCCCTGACCCTGACCCCCGGCAGCCTCGGATCTCCACGCAGTAGCTCGTGGATCTCCTCCCTAAACGGATCCAGCTTGCTCGACCGCCGCGGACGCTCATACCGCGGCGGCGCATCCGAGCGCAGCGCACGAAGCACGGTGTTGCGGTCCAGCCCGTAGCGACGTGCCAGCTCCTTGATCGACACGCCGCGCACGAAGTGCTCACGACGAAGCTCTGCCCAGCGCTCCACGTCCACCACGCTCCCTCTCCCGGTCTCGATGACAACGATCGAGCCAGGCTCACCACGACCCCGGACGCCTCCACCACCGCCCCAGGGGGGTCACTTTTCAACCGGCGAAGGAGGGTGAGTTTTGCACCGGCACCGACAGAAGGTGTCTTGCTCGACCATCACGCCTCGTCCCCGGTGCGTCGGCATCACGCGCCCGAATCTCGTTCGACCCCCCGCTCTCCCGCTTCCTCCGAGAGCAGGCGTCTCGATCGATCCTCCGCAGAGTGTCGCGGCGGACGACAAGTGGGAGCCGAGGTCGGCCCTTTGCTAGCTATTTGCCCCGGAAATAGTCGGGTCTCTCCGTCTGGTGTGGGGGTCAGAATCGTGCTTGCGAGTTGGTCGATTCTGGAGGTGTTGCGGTGCTGCGTCTTGTGGGTGAGCAGGTCGAGTCGTTGTTTGACGAGGCGTTGCCGATCGAGGTCCGTGAACTGCCGCGGGATCTCGCCCGGCTTGATGAGCTGTTGAGCGATGAGGCGCTGCTGGCGCCGATCGCTGAGCGGTGGGAGGTGTCGGCGCGTGGGCATGGGCGACCGACGATCGCGATGTCGTTGTTCGTCCGGTTGATGGTCGTCAAGCAGCGCTCGGGATGGGGTTATGAGACGCTCGTCAGGGAGGTCTCGGACTCGTTGCATCTGCGGCGGTTCTGCGGACTGTCGCTGACGGCGTTGGTGCCGCACGAGTCGACGGTCCGCAAGCTCGCGCGGCGTCTTGGGCCCGAGATCATTGACGAGATGACTCGGGTCTTGATCGAGAACGCCGTCCGCGAGAAGCGCTTTACCGCACGCGCGGTGCGCGTCGACTCGACCGTAGTGGAGTCCGATGTTCGCTGGCCCTCGGACGCTGCGTTGGCGTTGGACGCTACGCGTCGCTTGGCGCGCGAGGGTGCCCGGGTCGCGGCGCTCCTCGGTGGGGGTGCGCACCACGTTCAGGATCGCTCTCGCGCTGCGGGACGCCGCCTACGGCTGATCGGGCGCACCGTCGGGCGACGGCTGGGACAGGCGGGCGGTGCGCGTGAGCAGGTTCTCAAGCTGACTGGGCAGGCCGGTGAGCTGGTTGCGCGCTCGATCCGTGAGGCTCGCAAGTTGGCTGCCCAAGCCCGAGCGTCCGCGCGGGGCCGTGGCGCGCAGCGCAAGCTCGCCGCGGCCCGGCAGCTCGAGCGGACCGCTGAGTTGGCTGCGACCGTCACCGGGCAGATCACCAAGCGTCTGGCGGGCGAGAAGATCACAGATCGCGTTGTCTCGCTGGCTGACCCGGAGGCTCGCCCGATCGGCAAGGGCAAGCTCGGCAAGCGATACGAGTTCGGCTATGTCTTCCAGTTGGCGGAGATCACCGCGAACACACGGCGCGGTGCCCGTGGCCTGTTGCTCCCGGCCCCAACCAAAGTCGGCTCGCCGAATGAGAGCGAGCTGCTGCCCACGACCGCCGCCGAGCTGGCGCGCCTTGGGCTCAAACCCCGCGAGGTCGCACTGGATGGCGGCTTCCCGCCCGAGGCTAGCAACGCCGTGCTCGGCGAGGCCAGCGTATTTATCGCTGGGCGACAGCAACCCGCGGCACGCCGATCGCGCAAGCGACTGGCCAGCTATCGCGTCGGTTGCGAGGGACGCATCAGTCATCTGAAGCGCAGCTACGGCCTGCGCCGATCACGATTACGAGGACACCAAGGCGCCCGGACCTGGGTCGGCTGGGCGATCCTGGCCTACAACCTCGACACCCTCGCCGTCCAGGCCACCTGACAAACTCCGACCGACCGCTCACACCGAGCGCCAACTCGCACGAAACGGCCGCGCCCACAAAGAGCGCGGCCGTTTCACTTCCCAGACCCAGACTTTGTCCGGGGCAAATAGCTACCCCTTCGCGGCGGAAAACGGAGGGCTTGTTCCGATCTCAAGAAACGGCATTGCGGCTTCCTCGCGCGTGCGCGCTCGCCGGGGGGCGCGCGGTATCTGGCCTTGGCCACCCGCTGGGCGGACGCGAACGCTGATGCGGAAGCGGCGCTCGATAGTGGCCAACCGTTGGCCGCAACCCCCCGGAATCGCCCCGAATCCCCCCGAATATCGCCCGAGCGCCCAGACGATGGAAGGGCCGGGATCCCTAGCATTTATGCGGGATCCCGGCCCTCTGCCGCGGTTTTCGTGGACGCCTCCTAAGCGGTGGATCCAGGTTCGACTCCTGGCGGGGGCATTTGGGCGGAAGCCTTGTGTTCATGCGGATTCCAGCCGATGCTCGCTGTGGTGCCTGCCAGCCCCGCAGTGACCCGTAACGCCTTCCACTGCCAGCTACTGCCAGATCGGCCGATTCTACGTCGAGCCGCTGAGTTGCTTAGCAAGTCGCGTGGCGGCCTCAACCTGCTCATCTGGCGTGCCTGGGGTAGCTGCCAAGGCTTCGGCCGCTGTGATCAGTGCATTGCGCGCATAGCCGGCGTCAAATGCGGTGTAGGTGCCGCGATCAACCTGGCCGAGCTTGTACGTAAGGTGGTCCTTCAGTTCTTGGGGAACGTGCGCCTGAAACTCGTCGGACTCCATGAGGTCGATTAGTTCTGTCTGGAGTAGCTGCGCCACGCCTCCACAATAACGACCTGCCTGATTGTCTTCTCTAACGGAGAAGGTTCACGTGCCCACGCAACGGACGCCTGTTTGTCCGCTGTGCATGAGATCGCTCCCTTCGACAAGCAGCCGCAGCCGCTCGCGGCCGTCGTCGCTGGAAGTCATCGGAGCAGTCGGACATTCAGATGTTCGCTGCCGTGACCTTCTGAGTGCATTCAGCAGTCGGAGATGCTCACAACCAAAGTCCTAGTCTTCAGCGCATGAATGGTCAGAGGGCAAGTCGGCTGACGGTTGGGGAGCTGTTCCCCGCTTGCGACATCGTTGCGGAATGGGTCTTCTCCGTAACTGCACTGATCGAGGACATCCAGGTTGGCGTTGGGCCGTCCAAGGAGGCTGGCCTGACCCCCTGAGTTCGGTCCGGCTGGTCTGGTCCCCGAGTAATGGACCGCGTATGTGAGAGGGTGGGCGGCATGATTCCCCGAAGGAGAGGTGCATGCCGAAGTCTTATTCGCCGGAGTTTCGTCGTCGTGTGATCGAGTTGTGCCAGGCGGGGGGTCGTAGGCCGCGGGAGGTCGCTGAGGAGCTCGGTGTCGCTGAAGGGACCGTCTATCGCTGGATCGCCCAGGAGGAAGTCGACCTCGGCGAGCGGCCGGGCGTCCGAAGCGGCGAGCGCGCTGAGCTCTCTGAAGCCCGGGCGCGGATCAAAGAGCTTGAAGCTGCACTGGAGCTGACGCGTAAGGCCTCGGCGCTGTTCGAGGAGCAGGAGGGACGACGGGCAGCACGCCCAAAAGGATCTACCCGGTGATTGAGGTCCTGGCCGGGCAGGGACACTCAGCGAAGGCGTGCTGCAGGATGCTCGACATCGCACCGTCGGGCTACTTCTACTGGCGTACGCGACCCCCGTCGATCCGCCAGCTACGCCAAGGACAGCTCGGGGATCTCGTGCTCGATATCCACCGGGCGTCCAACGGCACCTACGGGAAGCGCAGGATCACCGCAGAGCTTCGGCTCGGGTACGGCATGACGGTCAACCAGAAGGCCGTGAGAGCGGCCATGCGCCGGCTCGGCATCCAGGGGTTGCCGGCACCCAAGCGTAAGCGACGAGGGCCGCGGAGCGACAGGGCGCCCGCCAGCGACCTGGTCGCCCGGCAGTTCGCCAGGGAGGCGCCTAACCAGCTATGGCTCACAGACATAACCGAGCACCCCACCAGGGAGGGCAAGCTCTACTGCTGCGCCGTCCTGGATGCCCATTCCCGGCGCGTAGTTGGCTGGTCGATCGACAGCCAACAAGCAACAACCCTGGTGACCAGCGCGCTCGGGATGGCGGTCAAGAACCGCAAACCCACCAGCGGCACGATCATACACTGCGACCATGGCAGCCAATTCACCTCATGGGCCTTCAGTGAGCGCATCAAAACCGCCGGGCTAGCACTCTCGATGGGCCGCGTCGGCGACGCCTATGACAACGGCATGATGGAGTCCTTCTGGGCGCGCATGCAAACCGAGCTACTGAACCGCAAACGCTGGCGCACCCGGCTGGAACTCGCCAACGCGATCTTCGAGTACCTCGAGATCTTCCACAACCGCAAGCGCCGCCACTCCGCACTCGGAATGCTCACACCAACCGAATATGAGACGCTACACAACCAACAGCCCATAGCCGCCTGACTCGCACAAGCACGGTCCATTACTTTGGGACCAGACCAGGTGGACCGAAAAACGGGGGCCGGCCAGGTCGGCGATCTCCGGGCCATGATGTTCTGGCACCGCCAACTCGTGACCCGTCTCTATGAGGCTCGCCGGCTTGTGACGATTGTTCGACGCAATGCCACAGTCAAGGCGTTCGCGGAGTCGCTTTTGAGCCTTCCGGGCCTGATTGATCTCAACACCGCGTATACACGGCCCTCGAAGGACGTGCCTTCTCCGGTGGAAAAGCTCTACAGCGACGTGCGGCACCGCACCGTGCATTACTCCCACGTCGGCCAGGCAGAGCTTCAGGCGATCCTGTCAGACCACGCGAACTACCCGGCGCAGATGACAATCGACAGACGAGAGGACGGAGCTTTCGATGTCCAGTTCCAGTGGGTCCAAGCTGTGCGCGGGAGAGATGTCTTCGGTGATGTGAGAGAGGATGACTTCTTGACGCGCCTCAAGGAGCGCGGCGAGATGACGGGAGCGATCACCGGGGCGTGGATGATGGCCGCCAGCCTCGCGGTGATCCTCAACGCTCGTCGGCTGAACATCGATACCGAGAGGCTTGGGGACGTCTCGACGTGGGCGCTCCCAGGCGTTGAGAGCCTTCAACCCGATTCGTCCGGCGCGCAGGTGCCGGCTAAGCCTGGATCCACCGTTTGGTGGGGAGGCTGTCGTGGTCATGGTCTGATCGCTCGTGCGGGGTCCCGGTTGGCGCGTTTTGGGTGAAGGTGCGGGTGTGGATGGGTTCGCTGAGGCTGGTGGGGCCGGTTGAGGCGATCGCGTCGGTGGTCGTCGGCGAGTTCGGGCAGGCCGAGGCCGGGGTCCGGCCCCGGTCGGTCTCGTGGGCGCCTGCCGTGCGTTAGGTGAGTGCTGGCAGGGCGCGGAGGTGCTCGAGGACTGTGAGAAACGCGGTTTTCCAGGGCCAGCGTGCGGGCATCCGGAGTGTCACTGTGCGGGCGGTGCGGGTGATCCGGCCGGGGACGGTGAGCAGCCGGCGGCGTAGCGTTCGGGCGGTGGGGATGACCGTGCCGGGCAGCCCGATCATGGTTGTCCAGCGCAACAGGTTGTGCGCGAGGGCGGCGATCACTGTCCAGGCGGCGTTCGCGAGGAACTTCCCGGACGGGAAGTGGGCGAGTGCCTGGTCTTTGAGGTCACGGATCGCGAGCTCCACGACCGCGTGTTGGCGGTGCTCTGACTCAACGAGCTCGAGCGCGTCGGTGCGGTTGGTCAAGAACGCGAAGTGCCGCCAGTCGGGCCACAGCTCGGCCTGGGCGCCGAGGAGGCGGGTGCGGCGCACGATCAGCCGTTGTGAGCCGAGCATCGTCTGCGCGATTTGTGCCTCCCCGCCCTCGGGGTAGTCCTCGAGCGGCTGCCAGTCCTGCTCAGGGATCTGGGCGATCGCGGCCTTGATGTGCTTCTGTTGGCGCACCCCGATCGAATAGGTCCAGCCAGCGTGCTGGAGCCGGGCCATGATCTTCGTGTTCCAGAACCCCGAGTCCGCGCGCAACAGCTTCGGCCCGCCCGCGCCCGCCCGCGCAACACGAGGGATAAGCTCCTCGACGAACCTGAGCGCACCGCGGGAGGTGTTCGCCGAGCCCTTCCGGGCGCGGATGTGCAACACCTCGCCGGTCCCTGAGCGGGTCGCGACGATCGGGTGATACCCCCGCGTGTGGGTATACCCATAGCTCGCGCCCTGCTTGTCATGGCCATAGACCTCGCCGACGAACGAATCGACATCCACAACAAGTCGTTCCTCGCCAGGACCGGCGCCGGCGGCCCAGGCCCGTGACAGGCAGTCAGCCAACACCTTGTCGAGCTGCCGGACATGCCCAAAGGTGAACGCGCGCAGGAACGTCCCCAACGTCGACGGCGCGACGACGCGATGCCCGAGCACCGCTCGTGTCTGACCCGAACGCAGCACCGAACAGTCATCGATGCAGTCCGCTCCGAGACACATCGCGGACACCAAGCTCATCACCTTGCCGCCCGCGTTCGCCGCCCCCGCCCGGTCACCGAGATCAACCGTCCGGTCAATCACGGCCTCAATTCCCAGCCGCTCCGCGAGCACCGCAGGGAGCAGCACCCCCGCGTTCGCGACCACCCGCTCATCGTCGAACACGACCCTCGTTGCGTCCGGCAGACCATTCACCATACGGGTGACCCCCTGGCGCAGGACCCGCAGCCGCTGGCACGGCCCGTCTTGCCTGCTTCAGGGGGTCATCTAAACCTCAGCCGCGGACGACTCCCCACCAACGAACGGTGGATCGAGGCTAAGCCGTAGGCGCTTGGGTCAGCGACGATGCTGCCGGCGCGAGGCCCGCAGTCTCTGCCGCCACTGCGCGTGGTGCTTCCACGTCTCGCGGCGGCCAGTCGGCTTCAATCCGCGATAGAGACCGAACCGACCCTTCCAAAGCGTAGAGTCCTCGCGGTGGCCCAATTCCCGTCCGTGAAGGCGAAGAAGCTACTGCGCGTGCTGCAAGCTCAACCCCTCGCCTACCAAGTTGTCCGCCAGAAGGGCTCGCATCGCAAGCTGGAAGCGCCGAGCCCCTCGATCATCTTTGCCTTCCACGACAGCCAGACGATCCGCCCAGCCACAGTGAAGGACATCCTGTGCAACCAGGTCGGCCTTGCCGAGCGGGACGCCCTCGCGCTACTCTGATGAGGCTATGACGGTACGTGTGCTCTATCGCCAGGACGAGGATACCTGGGTTGCCTCCTCGCCCGACGTGCCGCGCTGGACCGTGGTCGCCGATACCTACCCCGAGGCGCACCGGCTCGCCGAGGAGGGCGTGCGCTTCGCGCTTGAGCGCGACGACCTGACGGTCGAGCACTACGTTCCCGCCGGCATCGCCGTCGCCGCGTAGCAGCGCTGGGCGACACGCCTGCGGCATGGGCAGCACCTGGCCGGTAGAACGTCGCCACTGCCGGATAGCAGTCCCCTCGGGGTGTTTCGGGGTTCCTTGCTCGCGGCGCGGCACGCTAAATCCACTGGAGGGGCCGGTGTTGCCAGGCTACGGGCGCGCCCTGCGATCGTTCCTCCTAAGCGGTAGATCCAGGTTCGACTCCTGGCGGGGGCAGGGGGGGCGGATCGCTTATGTTCATGCGGATTCCGTGCTGGCGATGCCGGCCAGGGGAACGCCTATGAATTGCCCAAATCGCGTCCACTGCCATTGCCGCTGATCTGAACGGGTACGCAGCCGACGAGTACGTGCGTCTCGCGTTTAACCCACGCGAGATCCGTTTCCCAGGCGGTGAGGACTCTTCGGCGTCGCCACGAGAGATATCGCGGGACTGTGCGATCGCGGTTGTCCATCGACACAGCTCTACCGTGATGAGCAGAGTGCGCGGATTCGGGAAGTGCGGGAGCTACTTGCCTTGGAGCGCTTGCCCCACCGGTTTTGGCGGCGGATTGCGCGCCGCTCCGTGCCGCCGCTTACGACCCCCGAGAAGGCCGCAAGCCTGCTGGACAAGTGGCAGACACTTGTGCCGACGTTCGGAGGGGAGGAGAGAATCGTGCGGCTGATCGATCCTCGGGAACGCACGATCGAGAGTGTGGCACCGGAGCTAGAGGGCAGTACCGAGAAGCCCAACTAGATCACGCCGCGCTGTGCTCTACGCATCAGGCCGGATATCAGCGTCTCGCGACCATAACCCTCCGCCGGCACGGCCTCCCAAGCGATGGCTCCAGGTTCGACTCCTGGCGGGGGTGCGAGCTAGTTGATGTCGAGCTCGTCGATGAGCTCGCTCACGCGGTGCGCGATCTCCTCGCGCGTTGCGCGGATCTCGGGGGGCGGGCGTCCCTCCGGGTCGGGCAGGTCCCAGTCGATGTGGCGCTTGCCGGGGATGTAGGGGCATTGGTCGCCGCAGCCCATCGTCACTACGACATCTGCGTGCTCGGCTTGCTCGCGGGTGAGCAGTCGCGGGTGCTTCTCTGATAGGTCGATCCCGAGCTCGCTCATGACCTCAACGACCTCGGGGTGCACGTGCTCGGCGGGGTTGGTGCCAGCGGAGGAAGCTGTGTGCCTGCCCGCCGCGGCGCGCTCGAACAGGGCTTGGCTCATTTGCGTGCGCCCGGCGTTATGCAGGCAGACGAACAGCACGCTCGCCATCGACTTTCACCTCCTCGGGAGCATCGGCGGCTGGGGAATCGAGCGGCTTTGATCCGCGCACGAGTTGGTAGGCGAACACGCCGAGGGCGGCACCGATCAGCGGCCCGGCGATGTAGATCCACAGGTCGTGCCAGGTGCCCGACGCCAGGGCTGGGCCGAAGGAGCGGGCGGGGCTCATCGAGGCGCCGGTGATCGGGCCGCCGAACAGCGCATCCAGGCCGACTGTCCCACCGATCGCGATGGCGGCGGCGGCGCCAACCGCACGAGTGTCGGTCGCGACGGCGGTGATGACGAACATCAGGAACGCTGTCAGCACGATCTCGTAGACGAGCGCGGGCGCGATACCGACGCTTGGGAGCGTCGTGCCCAGGTGCGCGGGCTTGCTTGCCCATGCCGCGAGCAGCAGCAGCGCGGCAGCACTCGCGCCGGTGATCTGCGCCGCGATGTAGGCGAGGGCGTCCTTGGGTGGGAAGTGGCGGGCGAGCGTGAACGCGATCGTGACACTCGGGTTGTAGTGCGCGCCGGAGAGGTGCCCGCCCGCGTAGATCATCACCATGATGACCAAGCCGAAGGTGAGGCTCACGCCGACCCCGCCAAGCGAGCCGGGGTGTGTGGTGTTGGTAGATGATCGCGCCACACCCGGCGGTCACGAGCGCGAAGGTGCCGATCGCCTCCATGAGCGCTCGGCGCGCCAGGCCGGGTCGCTCAGCTATCAGTCAAGCCACGCTCGCAGCTGCTCCCACTGGGGCTCCCCTGCGATGAAGTAGTACGCCCATGATGCGTATCCGGTTAGCTCCATCCGGGTGGTTTCGTAGTTTTGTTGGGTGTCGCGGCCTACGTATCCTCTGAGCATCTTGGAGTTTCAGGAGCGCTTTGCGACCGAGGAGGCCTGCCGCGAGTATCTGTTCGCTTCGCGCTGGCCGGAGGGGTTTGCTTGTCCAGGGTGTGGCGGCGGGCGGGCCGGTGGCCAGACGCGCCGCCACCTGTGGGTATGTACCGCGTGTGGGCACCAGACGTCGGTGACTGCGGGGACCGTGATGCACAAGACGCACACGCCGCTGCGCACGTGGTTCTGGGCGGCCTATCTGGTCGCCACTCACCACCCGGGCATATCGGCCAAGCAGCTGCAACGCCAGCTCGGGCTCTCGCGCTATGAGACTGCCTGGCTGATCCTGCAGAAGCTGCGCAGGGCGATGGTCGCCCCTGAGCGCGAGCTGCTGAAGGGTGAGGTCGAGATCGACGAGTTCTTCCTCGGTGGGCGCGAGGAGGGCCTCAAAGGCGGCCGCCAGCGCGGAAAGAAGGCGCTGATCGGCATCGCGATCGAGGTCCGCGGACACGGCTCCGGGCGGCTGCGCCTTCGGGTGTTGCCCGACGCTTCAGGGCCGATACTGCTCAGCTTCACCCAGGCGACCACCACCACCGGCGCAATCGTGCATACCGACGGGCTTCAGTCCTACCGCGTCCTGAGCAAGCACGGCTACGAGCACCGCCGACACCCGAAACAAACCGCTGCGCCCGATCAGCTACTCCCTCGAGCACACCGCGCAACCTCCAACCTCAAGGCCTGGATGCACGGCACACACCGTGGCGTCTCTGACGAGCACCTACAGGTCTATCTCGACGAGTACGTCTTCCGTCACAACCGCCGCAGCACACCAATGGCGGCGTTCCAGACCCTCCTCGGACTCGGCGCCCTGCACAACCCCACCACCTATCAGCAAATCACCCGCCGAGCCGCCTAAAACCCCATCTGGAGCTAACCGGATACGCATCACGCCCATAGTCCGCGCCGCTCGCCACCGAGCCGCCCCGCCCCCAGCAGCACCTTCAGGTGCTTGGCGAGCGCCGCCTGGGAGATGTCGAACAACGGCAGCAGCTCGCACTGGCAGACGGCCTCTGGCGCAGCCTTGCGTACCGCGTCCACGATCCGCAGCCGCGTAGGGTCGGCGAGAGCCTTCACGAGCACGGCAAGGCGTGCGGCCGGTCAGTTCCTCAACGCCGTCGCCCGGGGCAGGTCACTCCCGGCCCTCCAGCGCGCACGTCGGCAACCGGCCGGCGCGTGCCGTGAGCCCCGCTCGAGTTCCGGTCACATACTCGGACTGACCCACCCTTCTGACATAAGTTCTAATGTTATAGTAGACTCTTCCAGTGGTGTCAATGACCTTATGCAGAGACGTGGCTGAGCGACAAGACACGCCCGCAGGCGCAATATGACGAGGATGGCGCGTCTACAGCGCGCGTTGCGTCCCAGGCTGCTGGAGGAAGTCGGCAACATGGTGCTCCTCACCGCCCGCACGATCTCCTCCGCGCTGCGCCCGCCCTACCCCTACGGCGGCGAGTTCGTCTGGCAGTTCCTGTTCGTGCTGCGCCTCTGCTGGCTGCCGCTGATGATCTCAACCATCTGTATCAACTACGCCGCACCCGGCCTGCAGGGCGCCAACTTCCTCACGCTTTTCGGCGCCCTCGACCGCCTCGGCGGCTTGTTCGTGCTTGCCTCGATCCGCGAGCTCGGCCCCGACGTAACCGCGATCGTGATCGCCGGGGTGGCCGGCACCGCGATCACCGCCGACCTGGGGGCGCGCAAGATCCGCGAAGAGCTCGACGCGTTGCAGGTACTTGGCGTTGACCCCATCAAGAACCTTGTCGTCCCCCGGTTCCTCGCGCTGATGTTCGCCACCGGCCTGTTCAACATCTACGCGATCCTATTCGGCATCTTCGGCGGGTTGCTCGCCGAGCTCGTCAACGGCTACCCACTCGGGCCGTTCTGGAACACACTCTTCGCCAACGCCGACACCACCGACATGTGGGGCTCGGCACTGAAGGCCACACTCTACGGAGCGTTCATCTCGATCATCTGCTGCTACAAGGGCATGACCGCCTCCGGCGGCGCCGAGGGCGTCGGCCGCGCCGTCAACCAAGCAGTCGTCGCGTCCTTCCTCACGTTCGGCACCTTCGACTACGTCTTCACACAGACGCTGCTCGCCACCCACCCACAGATCCTCGTAATCAAATGAGAAGTCATCCGATCGAAGCGCAAAGTCTCAAGCGCGATTGAGAAGTCAGCGCTCGGCTTACCGTTACGCTGTCGCGGTGCAGGGACGCCACCATAGAGCAACGAACGCCCTACGTCAGGGGCCATTCTGGGATGTGTTGGAAGGGCGGCGCGACCCTCCGTCGGCGGCGGTGCTGCTTGGATGGAAGCTGGTAGCTGTCGATCCCGACGCAGGAACCATCGAGGTCTCGTTCACGGCCACGACGCAGTTCCTCAACCCAGCCGGCGATGTCCAGGGCGGGATCCTAGCGGCGATGCTCGACGACACGCTGGGTCCGGCTCTCGTCGCAACCCTCGGAGAGGGCGAGTGGGCACCCACCACCGATCTGCACGTTCAGTTCCTCACGTCGGCAAAGCCAGGTGAGTTCCGTGGTCACGGGCGCGTCGTGCGGCAAGGAAGGCACATTGCCTTTTTGGCAGGCGAGTTGCGCGGTGCTGACGGTGATGTCGTAGCCACGGCCACGGCCACGGCTATGATCCGCAGACCCACCAGCTGAGCATTGATGGATGGCGGCGTGAATGTCTGCCGCCAGGTTCCGCGTCCTACCCGCGTTTCTCGCCCAAGAAGGGCTAGCCCGCCAGGACGGCGATTAGCGCGAACCCCGCCCCGAGCACAAACAACAAGACGCTGAGCCACCAGGCTCGCCTCTGGCGCTTGGCGTTCTCACCAGCGATGGCGCGCAGCTGTGGGCGATCCGGGCTGCTCATAGGCCCTGGCTGGTCGGCCCGTTGCCGGAAGAGACGTGAGCGCACGTAGTGCACCCAAGCAGTCGCGCTCATCGGCATAGCTTGCGTGGGCTCGGCGCCCCTCAGGATCGTGGCGATCTCCGTGGAATACAGCGTGTCCTCCAGCTCCTGGCGCATCAGCCGCTGGGCTGCGGAGATGCTGCTCTGTCGGCTCGACGCATAGCGGACAGCGAATGCGGCGGCGACCAGCCCGAGCGCCCATGCGACGATCGCGACCGCGGCAAACGCCAAGTCTGGCCGGCGTCCGCTGGCCTTGCCGAGCAGTGCGCCAAGCAAGGTAAGGAAAGCCACGAGGGCACCCCCATTGATGACGATCAACGCGGTCAGAACGGCGTGCTCGAACTTCGATGAAGCCTCGTCGAGCATGAGCTCGTGTGTGCGCACAGCCTTGTAAGCCTCTACGCGCAGGTCAGAAGCAGCGGCCTCGGCGGGGGAGCTGAGAGGCAAGTTCACGGAGCGCGCATCATCCCACTAGAGCGGTCGCCTCCGGGTTCGCCCGCCACGACGACACTTTTACCGCGCGGCACGTCACGTGGAATCGGCGCGCCCGCCACATTCCGCCGCGAGTCGGCTGGGCTCCGGGCCGGTCCTTGCTATTGCTAGATCCGTGAACGGCCCCACCAGCCAGACATGAGCGACGCGCGCGCGGTCGAGAGCCCTACCCCCGAGCCGTCCCGTGCGCGACGTCGGCTGATCCTTGCGATCTGCTGCATGAGCCTGCTGATCGTCGGGCTGGACAACACGATCGTGAATGTGGCGCTGCCGTCGATCGGGCGCGAACTGCATACGGGTGTGTCCGGTCTGCAGTGGACCGTGGACGCCTACACGCTGGTGCTCGCCAGCCTGCTGATGCTGTCGGGGTCGATGGGCGACCGTCTTGGCCGGCGGAGGGTCTTCGAGACCGGGCTGGTGCTGTTCACGCTCGGGTCGCTGCTGTGCAGCGCGGCGCCAACCCTGGGGTGGCTGATTGCGTTTCGCATGCTGCAGGCGGTTGGCGGATCGATGCTCAACCCGGTGGCGATGTCCATCATCCGCAACGTCTTCACCGATCCGCGCGAGCGGGCGCAGGCGATCGGGATGTGGGGCGCCACCGTCGGCTTGAGCCTGGCGCTGGGGCCCGTGGTCGGTGGCGCGCTCGTGCAGTCGGCGGGGTGGCGGTCGGTCTTCTGGATCAACATCCCCATCGGCCTCGCCGCGCTGGCGCTGACGATGCGCTTCGTTCCGGAGTCCCGCGCGCCGCACCCACGGCGCCTCGATCCCGTTGGCCAGGTGCTGATGATCGCGCTGCTGGCGTCGCTCACCTACGCGATCATCGAGGCGCCCTCGGCTGGCTGGGTGTCAACGCAGAGCGTCGTCCTGTTCGCGTTCGCGGCAGCGGCCTTGGTTGGCTTGCTCGCGTACGAGTCGCGGCACCCCGAACCGCTGCTTGAACTGCGCTTCTTCCGCAGCATCCCCTTCTCCAGCGCGAGCGCGATCGCGGTGTGCTCGTTCGCGGCACTTGGCAGCTTCCTGTTCCTCAACACCCTCTACCTGCAGGAGGTCCGCCACCTTTCGCCCTTCACCGCTGGCCTCTACACGCTGCCGATCGCGGCGATGACGCTGATCTTCGCGCCCCTCTCCGGGCGCCTGGTCGGCCGGCGCGGGCCCCGTGCGGGGCTGCTCGTGGGCGGGGTCGGGATCGCGCTCGGCGGGGGACTGCTGACGGGGCTCACCGCCCACACCCCGCTCGACTCGCTACTGCCAGCGTACGTCATCTTCGGGATCGGCTTCGGCATGGTCAACCCGCCGATCACCACCACCGCGGTGCTCGGCATGCCCCCAGCGCAGGCCGGCGTCGCGGCTGCGGTCGCCTCCACCTCGCGCCAGGTCGGGCAAACCCTGGGGGTGGCGATCGCGGGCGCGATCGCGGCGACCGCGCTCGGCGCGGTCGGGCCCAGCTTCGTCGCCTCCAGCCACGCCGCGTGGTGGGTCGTCACGGGCTGTGGGCTCGCGGTGCTCGCGCTCGGGCTGCTCTCCACGACAGGCTGGGCGAACGCGACCGCACGTCGGATCGCCGAGGAGTCGGCTCAGCTGGCACACGCCGATGCTCCCGACGCCGAGCTGGTTGGGGCTTGAGCCGCTCGGCGGACGCCGGACCCCCGGGTAAACCAAAAGACCCAACTATCGGTAAAATACGGAGGGGCCCTTGACAACCGCCTGCCACCGCGCGAGGATGAGCGCCCGCTGACCGCTACCTGAAGGGGGCAAGGGCGGATGACAGGAAGGCTGTACGGCGTGGGGCGCTTCTGCGTCCGCCACCGCTTTGTCGTCTGCGGCGTGTGGCTGGTGGCTGCGGTGGCACTGATCGCGGTGTCGCACACGCTGGGCGAAACCACGAGCGAAGACCTGTCGCTGCCAGGCACCGACAGCCAGCGCGCGAGCGACACGCTCGCCAAATCGTTTCCCAACCAGGCCAACGGCTCCAGCCCGATCGTGCTGCACGCCACGCACGGCAAGCTCACCGAATCCCGCTACGCGAGCGCGGTCAACCAGGCGGCCGCCGCGGTGGCGAAGGCGCCGCATGTGGCGTCGGTCGTCAACCCGCTGACGCCCCAGGGCGCCTCGGCGCTCAGCAGTGACCAGTCCACCGGCTACCTGTCGGTCACACTCAGCGAGAGCCCGGGCGAACTGTCGGTGAGCGAAGCGCGGACGATCATCGACGCCGCCAACCCAGCCAAGGCCGCGGGCTTGGAGGTGCAGACCGGCGGCCAGCTGGGGCAGAAGGTCTCCAAGCCCTCGACCGAGATCAGCGAGCTGATCGGGATCATCGCGGCAATGGTGATCTTGACGTTCGCGTTCGGGACGGTCGCCGCGATGGTGCTGCCGATCCTCAACGCGATCTTCGCGCTGCTCACGTCGCTGGCGATAATCCGCCTGCTCGGCCATGTGACGACCGTGCCCAGCGTGGCGCCGACGCTCGCGACGATGATCGGGCTGGGGGTGGGCATCGACTACGCCCTGTTTATCGTCACCCGTCACTTCCGCGGCCTTGGGGACGGCCTCGACTACGACGAGTCGATCGCGCGCGCCGCCGCCACCTCGGGCGGCGCCGTGTTCTTCGCCGGCAGCACCGTGACGATCGCGCTGGTGTCACTCGCGGTGGCCGGCATTCCGCTGGTGACGACAATGGGGGAGATGGCGGGCATCGCGGTCGTCGTCGCGGTGTTCGCCTCGCTCACCCTGCTGCCCGCCGCACTCGCGATCGCCGGCCCACGGATCAACGCGCTGCGTGTGCGCCCGCCCCATCGCGACCTGCGCCCCGAGGCCGCCACCGAGCAGGGCGCGTGGGCGAAGTGGGCCAGCACGATCGCCCGCCACCCGATGATCGCCGGCCTCGCGGCGTTGGCGATCCTGATCCCGCTGATGATCCCGCTGCTGTCACTCGAGCTCGGCCAGCAGGACACCGCCGCGCTCTCCACCTCCACCACGGCGCGCAAAGCGTACGACCTGCTGTCCAGGAGCTTCGGGCCGGGCGTCAACGGTCCGCTGATTGTTGCAGTGTCGCTGGGCACACCGGCCACGGCCCCATCTTCGAGCAGTGCGCAGCACGCAGGCGCAGGGTCGGTCGGCGGCTCGAGCACTTCGAAGCCTGGCGGCACGAGCGGCTCCTCCAGCTCGACTTCGGCGAGCGCGTCGCAGGGAGACCCACGCGCCCAGGATCCCCGCCTGCAGACCCTCCAACACGACGTCGCCACCACGTCCGGGGTGGCCGCGGTAACCCCGATCCAGGTGAGTCAGTACGGCACAACCGCCTACTTCAATGCGATCGCGACGACCGGACCGGCCGAGAAAGCGACCGAAGAGCTGGTCGAACGGCTGCGCTCCAGCACGATCCCCAAGGCCGAACAGGGCACCAACATGCACGCGGACGTCGGCGGCAGCACCGCCGGGTTCGTCGACCTCGCCGCGCGCATCTCCGAAAAGCTGCCGCTGCAGATCCTGGTGGTGATCGCGCTCAGCTTCGTGCTGCTGATCCTCGCGTTCCGTACCGTCGTAATTCCCGCGCAAGCGGCGGTCTCCTACGTGCCGTTGTTCATGTTCGCAGTGCTGTTCGGGCTGTCGATGGACTACGAGGTGTTTCTCGTCAGCCAGATCGAGGAGCACGTCAACTCCGGCCAGGACAACCGCGAATCGGTCGTCTCCGGCCTCGTCACGAGCGCGCGCGTGATCACCTCCGCGGCCTTCATCATGGTGTTTGTGTTCGGCAGCTTCGTGCTCAACGGCGATCCGACCATCAAGCAGTTCGGGGTCGGCCTCGCCGTCGCCGTGATCCTCGACGCGACGGTCGTGCGCTGCCTGCTGGTGCCGGCACTGATGCTGCTGATGGGGCGCGTCAACTGGTGGATGCCGGGCTGGCTGGGGCGCATCGTCCCGCACACCAGCATCGAGGGAGCGGAGTTCTTTCGAGCCCGCGACACCGCTGTGCAGGCCGAACTCGCTACGGAGACTCCAGCAGCAGCGTCACCGGCCCGTCGTTAACCAGCTCCACAAGCATGTGCGCCCCGAATACCCCCCGCTCCGCGCCGGCCGCATCACAGAAGCGCTCGTACAGCGGCTCGGCGTGCGTGGGCGCCGCCGCGGCGGCAAAGCTCGGGCGGTTGCCTCGCGCGGCGTCGCCGTAGAGGGTGAACTGGCTGACGCATAGGATCTCGCGCTCGCCCAGCGGCTCGTTCATGCGCCCCTCCCCGTCCGCGAAGATGCGCAGCGCGCGCACCTTCGCCGCCAGCCGCTCGGCGGTGGCGGGCTGGTCGTCGTGGGCGACCCCCAACAACACCAGCAGCCCGGGCCCGATCCGTGCCACCTCGCGGCCGCCCACACCAACCGCGGCACGGGTGACTCTCTGCACGAGCGCTCGCATCGAGCGTCAGGGTAACGGTACCCGTTGCCCACTTGGTTATGCCCGATTTTGATGCAGCGGCAGCGCACCGGCTCGACTCCACCGGCTCGACCCCACCGGCTCGACCCCAAGCGACTCCCCCCGCGACTCGACGTGACCGTCAACCGGTGGACGCCGCGAGCGAGCCCTCGCCGATGTGCCCGACCAGCCACGGGGTGAGCTCCTCCGCCGGGACGGGCCGTGAGATCAGGTAGCCCTGACCCGTGTCGCAGCCCATCTCCGCCAGGCGCTCGCACACATCGACGGTCTCGATCCCCTCGGCTACGACGTGCAGCCCGAGGTGGCGGGCGAGGTCGATCGTGGTGCGCACGATCGCCTCCTCGCGGGGGCTCTCGCACATCGGGGTGACCAACGAACGGTCGATCTTCAACTCTCCCACCGGCAGCTTCGCCAGGTAGGCGATCGAGGCGTTGCCGCTGCCAAAGTCGTCGATCGACACTCCCACGCCCAGCGCGCGCAGCGCCTCCAGCACCCCCACCGCCGTAACGGGGTCGGCCATCGCCGCGCTCTCGGTCACCTCCACCGTGAGTGCCGCCGCCGGGACCCCATGGCGCGCCAGCGCTGAGGCGATCTGCTCGGGCAGCTCGGGGTCGTGGAGGTTGCGAGCGGAGAGGTTCACCGACATTCCCAACTGCAACCCCGCCTGCCGCCAGCGCGTGGACTGGCGCAGGGCGAGGTCGATCACGTGCAGCGTCAGCGGACCCACCAGCGCGGTTTGCTCGATCAGCGAGATGAACTGCAGCGGCGGGATCATGCCCTGTCGCGGGTGGCGCCAGCGCAGCAGCGCCTCCACCCCCGTGACGCGTCCCGTGCGCAGCGCGATCTGGGGCTGGTAGAAGAGCGTGAACTCGCCCCGCTCGAGGGCGGGGCGCACCTCGCCCAGCAGCGCCAGCCGCTCCGCGCCGGAATGGTCGCGCTCGGGCGAGTACACCTCCACACGTCCACGGCGCACGCGCGCGCGATCGAGCGCCACGTCGGCCCGCTGCAGCAGCTCGTCGGCCGCTTTGGCGTGATCGGGCGCCAGCGCGATGCCGATGCTCGCCTCGACGTTCAGCGCCACCCCGTCGACTGTCACTGGCGCCTGCAGCGCCGCCTGGGCGACCGCCGCGATCTCCAGGGCCTCCTCGAGTCGCTCGATCCGGGGGGTGAGGATCGCGTACTCGTCGCTGCCCAGCCGCGCCAGCAGCACGCCGGGGTGCAGCTGCGCCCGCAGGCGCGCAGCCACCTCGCGCAGCACGGCGTCGCCGGCACCGTGTCCGAGCGTGTCGTTGACCTGCTTGAACGCGTCGAGGTCGAGCAGCATCACCGCGAGCTTCTCCGCGCTCGCGCCGACGGCCACCGAAGCCAGAGGACGCTCGCCGCTGACCGATTCGGGGGACACTCGCCTTGCCGAAGTGGGGAGACACTCGCCTTCGGCTCGCGTCCCGCGTTCGGCCAACACGCTGAGCGCCTGCGCGACGCGCTCGCGAAACAGCGTGCGGTTGGGCAGCCCGGTGAGGGGATCGTAGCGGGCGAGGCGATCGTTCTCCCGCGCCTGGCGGCGCAGCCGCATGGAGGCGCTCGCCACGATCCGGTAGAGGATCGCCCACAGCAGCGCCAGCCCGAAGAACACCACCAGCGCGATCGTGCGCTCGTCGTGGCCGACCGTGGCGGCGATCGGCGCGTAGCTCAGGTAGATCTCAAACGCCCCCGCGGGGGGCCCGGTGTGCGAGAAGCGCAGCGGGACGTACACCTCCACCAGCTGCCCAAGCCCAACCTCGCCAGCGGTCTCGGTGTGCGGGGCGGGCGTGACCAGCGCGGCCGGGTGGGGGTGCCCGGCGAGGGCGTCGTGCAGGTCATCGTCGTCGGCGCCGAGGCTGCGCCCGATCAGGGTGTGGTCGTCGGAGTACACGATCCGCCCCGCCGCGCTCCAGATCTTGATCCGCGCGAGGTCGCTCACCGAGCGCGTGCGCAACTGGCGATCCAGCGTGTGGACGCTGCGCGCGCTGAGCCCGTCGTGCAGGTCGCGTGGAGTGAGCCACGGCTGGACCCCCAACCGCGCCACCAGCTGCGCAGACTGGCCGGCGTCGGCGAGGGTGCGCTGCACGATCTGCGCCTGCAGCACCCTCGCGAGGACGAATCCGAGCGTGACGATCGGGATCAGGCTCAGCAGCGCGACCTGCGTGGTCAGGCTGAGACGCGCGCGCGGTCGCGACATGCCCGTTCAATCGACCGCTGCCCGCCCAAGCTGAAGCGGTGGCAGCCGTGGCTCACGAATTGGCGCTGACGGCGGGAGCTATGTCTTTCTTTGGACCCTTACTACTTTACAAAATGAAGGGTTGGGGTCCAAAAAGTAAATGCAACACACCTCGGCGCCGACGATCTTCTGTCCGAAGTGCGGCGCAACATGCTCAAGGACCCGCAGGCCCACCGAAGCCGCGCTGTTACTTCCACCACTGCCCCCGCAGGCCCCCCGACGCCGCGCTGTTACTTCCACCACTGCCCCCCCTTAATCCTCCCCCTCCCCTTCGTAAAGCGACTCCACCGCGAGCTGCTTGCCCTTGTGGCTCCACAGCTTGATCTCCAGCAGGTAGTGGCGGAAGTCGTCGGGGGCGATCAGCGTGAAGCGGTTGTCGGCCAGCTCGCACTGGTCCACCGCGAGGTCGGCGAGCTCCGCCGTGACGATCGCACCCCCCACCACCAGCGGACGGCCCCACACGAGCGTCATCGCCGCCACGTCGCCGCCCGGTCCGCGCCAGCGGCCAATCACCTCGTCGCAGAGGTCGAGGCTCCACTGCGGGTTGGCGGTGGCGGTTTGGTCGGTGAAGTCCACTTGCGCGGTGAAGTCCCCCGGCTCGCCCCCGTCCTCGCTCGCGGGCACATAGCGCACGTACCCGTACAGCTCATACCCGCCGGTGGTGGTCGTGGTCGCCGGCACGTACGTACGCCCATGCCAGCTGCGGTCGGGGTACCACACGATCTCCCCCGGCTCGCCGAGATCCTCATGCTCGTCGATCAATTCCGACCACGCCTCCAGCAGCTCCCGCTGCAAGCGTTCCGCCCAGCGGCCGTACGGCAGCCCCTCCTGGGGAGGCTCCGCCGCGAAGCGGGGCACGAATCGCTCGACGGGCGGCATCTCGCGGGCAGCCTACAGCTCACGCCTCGCGCAGGCGCGCGGCGGCGTCCTCGGGAGCCACGATGTTGAGGTTGACCCCGGTGGAGAGCTCGAGGCCCGCGAGGTGGGTGAGTCGCGGCAGCACGTCGATGCGCCAGCAGAAGCGCTCCGCCCCCTGCGGCGCCGTGCGCACCCACAGGTTCAGCGGTGGGCTCGTCCCGAGGTGACGCGCGAGGCGGCGCAGCCCGTCGTGCAGCAGCGCAGCCCCGCTTGGGCCCTCCTGCTCGAAGCGCGCACGGGGGCGGCGCGGCGCGAGCATCAGGTGGTAGGGCACCCGTGAAGCGTAGGGCGCCATCAGCACCGCCTCATCGTCGATCGCCACCACCCGCTCGCCCCGGCGCACCTCCTCGGCCAGAAGGTCCCCCAGCAGATCGCCGCCCATCGTGCGCGTCGCGTACGCCCCCGCGCGCTCGCGCTCGCGCGCCACGTCGGCCGGGACGAATCCCAGCGCGTACAGCTGCGCGTGCGTGTGCGGCAGCGACGCCCCCGCCTCGCGGCGCTCGTTGACGATCAGCTGCACACACGGGCACCCGGCGTGGACGCGCATCCGCTCGCGCCACACCTCGACGGCAGCCGCCACCTGCTCGACGGGGAGCTCCGCCAGCGAATACACCGGCTGCGGCGCGTTGACGATCACCTCGTGGGCCCCGGTGGCGGGCGTCGCCGCAAACAGGTCGGGCCGTGGATCGCGCATTGGGGCGGAGCTCTCGGTGGCGAGTGCCGGATAGAGGTTGGGCACCACCCGCACCGTCCAACCTGGCGAGTCCGCGGGGCCTCCCCCCGGGCGCACCGCATACAACTCTGGGGGGGTGCGGTCCTCGTGGCCCTCCGCGAACGGGTCGGCCTCGACGTCGATCGGATCGGGGGGAATGCAGCGCGGCTCGCCGCCAGGCCGCCGCGAGCGCTCTCCCGCCACGATCGTCTTGTACCCGGTGAGCGGGTCCACCCGGATCTCGGGCACGCTGCCGCTCACCCCACCATGGCGTAGCGATGGACGTCGCGGTCGAGCGTGGCGACGCTCGGGTAGGCGCCCTGACGGATGTAGTTGCGTTCGCCGCGGCGGTTGTAGAAGATCGTGGCGGGCACCAGCGTGGAGTCTGAGACTTCCACGCCGATCTGCTCATTGGGGTCGAAGAAGCTGGGGTAGCTCACGGGAAAGGAGTGGAGGAATGCGAGCGGCTTGGCACGGGAGGTGTCACCGGAGTCGATCCCGATGAACGCGACCTTACGCCCAAGGTTGGCGGCCGCGCTCTGAAAGACACCGAACTCGGCCCTGCACGGGGTGCACCACGAAGCCCACTTGTTGACGACCACCGGCCACCCCTTCAGCGCCGTCAACCGCGCTCGCAGCGCGCTCGCGCCGCCGCCCAGCAGCTCGTTCGCCTGCGCGTGCAACGCCGCCAGTAGCGCCGGCGATCCCGCCAGACGCGCCTGCATCTGCGCGGGAGTCAGCCGCTGCGCCGGCGGGGTCTCCGAGGGAGCCGGGCTGCCGGCGAGCTGGACGAGACCAACGACCAGTACGGCCGCGAGCGCGAGGCCACTGGCGAGTGCGATCACGCGCTTGGGAGACACCGCGCTGAGGATGCCAGATCGACGCCGACCCGCGTTCCGCTCGCGTGCCCAGCCACTGCATGCGCCACCGGTGTCGTGGCGGTCGGATGGCGCGTGTGACTCGGCCCCTTCAATCCAGCCGCGGAGTGCTGTATCTTGGATGTACTGGGAGCCAGGTTGCTCCGGGTAAACGGGGGTCTGCCGGCGGGGCCGGCGCTCCGAGCCACGCCGAGTGCTCATTCTGCGGCGGCTCCATCTCGAAGTCCATTGCCTCTATGGCCGAGTCCACACCAGTGGCCCTTGCGGTCGCGTCCATCCCCAGCTCCGCCGACATCGCGCGTGCGGAGGAGTTTGTGCGCGAGCGCTTTCTGCACGAGGGGGAGGACGCGGCCGTGGCGCTCGCGCCGGGCAGCGCCCGCCGGCGGGCGCTCGACGCCGCGCTGGTGGAGCTGCAGGAGCCCGTTCGCTACCCGTCGACGGCATGGCGGCGGGAGTTCTCGCTGCTGCTGGGGCTGGAAAGAGTGCTCTCCGACCAGGAGGCGCGGCTGCGCGACGGCACCGTGCTCTCCGCCCACCAAGTGGACGCGCTCTCGGGCACCCTCACCGCGCTGCTGGCGGAGGCCGAGCGCTCCAACGGCAACGGTCGCGCCGCGGCCGCCGCCTCGCCGGAGCTGCTGGCCTCGGCGGCGATCCTCGGCAACGGGAAGGGTCCCGCCGACGGCGCTCCCCCCCGCTCGTCGACGCGGCCGGTGACTGGCGAAGACGAGCAGCGGGAGGAGGATGATGAGGAGAAGGAGGAAGAGGAGGAGCTCGGCGACCTCGAGGACGAGCTCGAGCCGCTCCCCGAGAGCGACTCCGAGGAGGAGGCCGAGGAGAGCGACGAGGAGCCACTCGACTGGGTCGACGAAGACGAGGAGGAGGCGCTCCCCGACCAGCCGGAGGACCCCAACGCGGCGAAGCGCTTCTGGTTTGAGCACGCCACCGGCGCTGGCAAGACCGTGGCGGCGCTGGGCTTCGTGGAGGCCTCGCAGACCGGCGGCATCCTGATCCTCACCCACCGGCGCAACCTCGTCGACCAATTCCTCGGGGAGCTGCGCGACCGCGGCTACTCGCGGCGCATCTCCCGCCCTCTGTACATGGGCGAGGACTCCACGCAGGGCCCCGTGTCGGTCGAGACCTACCAGTGGTTTGTGCGCAACGCCGGGCGCATCTCGAGCGCCTACACGATCGTGATCTGCGACGAGGCGCACACGGCGCTGGGCGAGAAGACCAGCGGCGCGATCCGTGCGTGGACCGGGCCAATCTTCATCGGCATGACCGCGACAGGCGCGCTGATCGCGCGCCACGTCACCGACCTGTTCCCCACGCAAACCTCGCGCTTCGATCTCGCCCAGGCCGCGCGCCGGGGAGTGATCGCGCCACTGCGCTGCGTACGCATCCCCCCGGGCGTGGGCGTGCGCACGATTGCCAAGGTGCCGCTGCGCCGGGGCGAGGTGGACATCGAGTTCGACCAGGAGGAGCTCGCGCAGCTGCTTGACCAGCAGCCCTTCAACCTGGCGATGGCCAACCTCTATCGCACCCGCTTCAACGGGGTGCCGGGAGTCGTGTACGCGGCGGGCGTGCGCCACGCCTACAACCTCGCGGAGGCGTTCCGGGCGGAAGGGATCAAAGCGCAGGGGGTCTCGGGCGAGACCCCCAAGCGTGAGCTGGCAAGCATCCTCGCGCGCTACGAGCGAGGCGAGATCGACGTGCTGATCAACGCGCAACTGCTGGCGGAGGGGTGGAACTCGCCGCGCGCCACCGTCTGCGTGCACCTGGCGCCGACGGCGTCCAAGCGCATCTACCAGCAGCGCGTGGGGCGCGTGACGCGCCGCAACCCCGGCAAGGAGGCGGGGCTGGTGGTGGACTTCGTGCACCCCGCCACCAAGCACGACGACCCGGTGGTGACGCTGCACTCGCTGCTGGACCGCGACGTGTACCGCGGCGGGGCGATCGTCGTCGGCCCGGTGCGCCGCGGGCGCGGGCGGCGGATGCGCGTGGAGCGCCGGGTGCTGCCGGTGTGCGCGGAGGAGGAGCGGCGGTTTGCCGTGTTCGAGCGCGAGCTGTGGAGGATCGCCGTGGAGAACCTCGACTACGGCGAGCAGCACGTGTGGGCGGCGCTCGCCGGGGCGCGCGTCTCCGCCGCCGGGTGGCGCCGCGCGCGCGCGATGCTGCACTTCGACCGCGCCGGCGAGCTGAAGAGCCGGTTCCTGATCACCGCCGTGCAACGCAACCCCAGCCCGCAGCTGCGGCTGCGCGCGCTGGCCGACATCGCCGCCGGCCGCGACGCCGACGCGTTCGATACCGCGATCGACGTGATCGGGACATGGTCGCGCGAGGAGCGCCGCGAGTCCTCGAAGATCATGCTGCGCGCCCTCGTCGAGCGGCGCATCGGCCGCCGCGACCAGGCCAGCGCGTGGATCTGGCGCCTGGCGGAGTACACGCGCGATCTGCACGAGGAGTACGCGGTGCAACGCTGGCCGGAGACCAAGCGCCTGCTGGGGCTGCTCGTGAACTCCTCCGGCGGCGCCCACGCGCGCAACGCGCGGCGGTTGATCCACGCCTCGCGCAAGCAGGACCGCCGCCTCGCGGCCGCTTTGCTGGCGGCCGCGCTCGCCCACACGCCCGAGGCCGAAGAGGCACTGCGCGGGGCGCGCACGCGGATGGCGCGCAAGCCCCCCGCGCTGGCGCGCGAGCTGCTGCGCAACTTCCCCAAGCGTCGGGCGCGCAACAACAAGCGCAAGCGCAAAAGCCCCAAGGGCGCCGGTGGGACCGCGGCGAGGGCGAGGCCCGGGGTGGCAGGGGCTCCAATCCCCGTGGACACCGAGGCGGAGAGCATCACGCAGGCGATCAGCGTCGCCGAGGGCGCGGGGGGTGTGGTGGCCGTGGAAGTCACGGAGCCAGCGCGCGATGCGAAAGCGAATGGCGAGCAGCCGCGGAGCCACCCCGAGGCGTCGAGCACAACGGAGGCCGCAGCCAAGGCACGCACGCAACCCAAAGCTCGGGCGCGCACCACCAAAAAGCCGGCGAAGTCGCCCAAGGAGGCGGTGGAGTCAGCTGCCGCGCGCGTGAAAGCCGCGAGCGTCGCCCCGGAGGCCGAGGAAAAGAAGAAACCCAGCCGCACCAAACCGGTGGTAGCCAAACGCGCCAAAGCGGCCAAACCAAAGACCCCGGCGGGCAAGGCCTCCGAGAGGTGAGCGGCCGCTTCTCGCGGCTTCAGGGACTCGATCGTCGATTGCTCAGCGAAGTGCCCGGACCGGGGCGGCGCTTGTCATCGACCGCATATCGCCGCGCGCCGCGTGGCCGACTCCCACGCTCGCATCCTCGTCCAGGACTGACCGCATGTCCAGCTCAACCGTCTCCTGGCTGAGATACGGGTCATCCGAGGTCCGGTCCGGCCCCCGCCTTTCCCGCCGCCGGTCTTCGGCGGTCATGTCCCCACCGGTCATCGAAGGCGCTGCCGCGAACAGCGTGTCGTCCCCCGCATCCGCGGGCAGCGCACCTCCCGCTCGGATCGTGGCCGTACCCAGAGCCTCCTGCTCCTTGCTCATCACCTCGCTCGGATCGGCGCCGTGTCGACGTCGAAGCTCGAGGTGCTCGCGGATGGCATCGTCTAACAACCCCATTGCGGTCCCGCACTTTAGCGGTCCTCCCGGCGCATTTTTTCGCGACGCCCTACACTTGCCCCACGGCCACCCGCCGTGCGCGGGCCGTGTGCGGGGCTATAGCTCAGTTGGGAGAGCGCCTGGATCGCACCCAGGAGACCACTGACAGCCCGAGCCACTTTTGCAGGGGATGCCGTCCCACTGAAAGGCCCTGCAAATGTCCCACTTCCTGGTTCCAAGGTGGCTCTCCCCGCTCCCGACGGATCGCGGCGTGCCACCACACCTGGCCACACCCCCAGTCAAGTTTGAGTCAAGCCGGCTCCCGCCAGCCGGCAGCACAGCGATGCGCCTAAGCGCCGCCGAGATGCAGCCGACACCCGGCCGGCGCGTGCGAGTCGAGCGCGGCATCTACCGCCAGCCCAACGGCAAGTACGCAGTGTGCTTCATGCTCGACGGCAAGCCGCGTTTTCGTACCGCCGGCTACGACCTCGCGCTAGCCCGCGAGCAACGAAAGACCCTCGCCAGGGCAGCGAGCTTCGGGGTCCTCGCCTGCGCGCCGCGGCTGTCCTTCGCCAAGCTCGCCGGGTTCTGGCTCGCCCGCCTGGAGCGCCGCGTCGCGGCCGGGCAGCGCCGCCAGCGAACCCTGGAGGCCCACCGCTACCACCTGGACGCTCACCTGCTTCCGGCCCTCGGCGAGAAGCTCGCGCGCAGCATCACCGCCAACGACATCGCCTGCCTGATCGAAGAGCTGCGCCTGGCGGGCCGCCGCGAGCGCACGATCGCCGGAGCGCTTCACACGCTGAACAACGTGATGCGCATGGCAGTCCGCAACCAATGGATCGCCGATAACCCCATCTCAAAGCTCGAGCACGACGAGCGCCCGCACCCTACGCGCCGCCCGCCGCGGGTCCTCGGCCAGCAGGAGATCGCCGCGCTGCTGGCCAGCTGCCCGCCAAGCCAGCTGCTACCGATCGCTACCGCCCTGTTCACCGGGCTGCGGATCTCCGAGCTGCTGGCGCTGAGTTGGGGCGACATCGATCTGGCCCGCGGCAGCGTGCACGTGCGTGCACAGCTCTCCCGGGCCGCGCGCGGAGCGCCGGCGCGACGGGTGGCGCCCAAGACCCGTGCCGCGCACCGCCAGATCCCGCTCCCGCCGCAGCTCAGAGCACTGCTGGCCGAGCACAAGCACTCAAGCCTCCTCACCGCGCCAAGCGACTGGGTCTTCGCCACCAGCCACGGCAACCCACACACTCAGCGCAATGTTCACCGTCGCCTCGCGCAGGCGATCCACGGCGCCGGACTCGACCAGAGCGCCGGACGGGTGCGCTTTCACGACCTGCGTCACACCTACGCAAGCCACTTGATCATCGACGTCAGCCTGGACGTGGTGCAGGTCAGCCGCATCCTCGGACACGCAAGCCCTGAGACCACCCTGCGCGTCTACACGCATATGTTCGACCACGCCCGCCACACCAGCCAGCTGTACGCCCAGATCGCACAAAGCCAATTCGCCGCCCTGCTTTGCCCCAGCGACGCGGCGCTGGCCGGCGGCGGCAACGTGATCCCCTTCCCGGCATCACCGAAGCCAACTCGAGACCTTCAAGGCCAACCGAAGACCGCAGCAAAACCGGAGACCGTGGAAACCGATGAGGACCTGCACTCCGCTGGTGTGCACCCGTGGCGGGGCATGGAACCGGGCAGTGCGCCTCTGGCTTGCCGATCGTCCGAGCAACCACTCATGCTCACCGAGCGGATGCTGCTCTCGATCGTCTCCTTGCTGCTCGCATTTGTCGCTGTCGTGGTCAACGCCTCGGGCATCGTGCGGCGTCCACGGATCGTCGCGCGGTCTGGGACCGTCAGCGAGGAGCCGTTTAGAGAGGGACTCTCGATCGTGATCACTGCGCGCCGCCGACCGATCCAAGTGGATGAGATCGGGTTCGTAAAGCTCGAGCGTCGTCCACGTGTCGTTCTCAAGGCGGGCAAGCATCGTGTGCGTCTGCCCATTCCCAGGCGCCAGTTCCCCGAGTGGCACCGGGACGATATTCCAGTCCGCATTGCGCTTGTGGGTAGCAGCAACGGTCTCCCGCTGCACCTGCAAGATGGGGAGTCGACAAGGTTCTACATCGATCTCGACGCCGCGATCGATGAGCTGCATCCGCGTACGAAGTTTGCCTACACATACGTACAAGCGAGTGGGATGGTCTACTTGACGCGCGAGAAGAGCGGCGATTCCCCGACGTAGCTGGCGGCGCGCGCGGCGGCTTCCTAACCCGCGCTCTCGGCGGCCCGGTAGTGACCGGTCTTGCGTGAGCCTACGCGAGTGATGAAACCGCCATCGCGCAGCACTGCGAGGTCTCGTTCGAGCGTTCGCGGCGCGATCTGAAGTCGCTGCTGCAACTCCTGCGCGTCGAGGCCCTCTGTCTGGGCCAGTGCGTGCAAGATGTCTTGGCGACGGCGGGCGACGTCATCCTTGCCAAGCCCAGCCATCGCGCCAGTTGTCCCGCCACTTATACCGCCATTTATTCCGCCACGTTGGCGGATGGCGGGATGCGTGAGCCGGCGAGGGACGGATGCGGCCAAAGCGTGGCGCAGAACACCGGGCCGTCCCCATCGAAGCGAAGCTCCTGGTAGCCGTTTGCCATCTCGGCCTGGATCTTCTCCCAGGCGCTACCAAACCGCTCCATGTAGCGGATGCGTCTCAGCACGCTTGCGATGCCGCGGTTTCGGATCTTCGAGCGGCCGTTGCGAATGTCCTCAGTCGTCAGACCGGGCAGCATCGGCCCAGGGTTGAGGATCTCGACGCGATCGTCGAACACGAACACCTTGATCGTCTCGCCAGCTCTTGAGTAGTCGGCGTGCGCGACCGCGTTGACCAGCAGCTCACGGACCATCACGGGGGAGAACTCTGCCAGGCGCTCGCGCTGCAGCCGGCCCCGCGGAATCGGCTCGGCCTGACGGGTGTTGCGTCGAAGTCGCCTTTGGCGACCTCGACGAGGCGCACGGCCGCCTGCTCACGCACGGCCGAGAATGCCTCCCCACGGCAGGACGCGCGCGTTACCTTACTAACATAGACAGTTACAGTTCTAATCGCCAAGCGCGGCGGTGCTCGACAGCGGCCGACGTTGGCGAGGGGCAGGGCACATTCGATGAGAACGAGGGCAGGACGCGTGCGTGTGGAGCGCGGCATCTACCTGCAAGCCAACGGTAAGTATGCGATCTACGCCTCGCACGCAGGCAAGGCGATGTTCCGCACCGTCGGTGGTGACCTCGCTGGAGCGCGTCAACTGCGTGGCGTGCTGCTCGCAGCCCTTAGACGCAGTGAAGAGATGCCGCTGCGACCTCTGCACTTGAGCACGGTGGCCGAGGTCTGGCTCGAACGCTTCCAGGCAAGAGTCACTGCCGGCGAACGTCGCCAGCGGACACTCGAGGCGCATCGGTATCAGCTCAAGTGCAACCTCCTGCCCGAGCTCGGAGGGCGTGAGGTGGGCGCCATTACGGTCGACGACGTCGCCGCGCTACTTCAGGCACTGCACCAAAGGCGGCTCTCCGCCAAGACGACCGCCGCTGCGCTCGCGACGCTCCACAGCGTCCTTCACTACGCACGCAGGCGGGGCTGGGCGACCGTCGATCCTGTTGGCCAACTGGAGCGCGACGAGCGCCCACGCCCACTCCCTCGACGCCAGCGGGTGCTCGGACGTTCAGACATCGAACGCCTACTGGACGGTTGCGCGGAACCGTACTGGCTGATGATCGCCACGGCTCTCTACACCGGCTTGCGGATCTCCGAGCTGCTCGGACTGATCTGGGCAGACATCGACTTCGCCGCCGGCATCCTCAGCCTGCGCGCCCAGCTCGCACGCGCACATGTAGAGGACCCGGGACACCGCGTGGCTCCCAAGACCAGAGCGTCCTACCGCGACATTCCGATGACTAGGCAACTCAGCGATCTGCTGCTCGCGCACAGACGAAACACGAAGTTCGCCGCAGAAACGGACTGGGTCTTTGCGACCTCGCGCGGCACCCCCCACTCCCAGCGCCACGTCGGCCAACGCGGCCTGCGCCGCGCGGCAGAACGCGCGCAGCTCGACCGGCCCGGCTGGCCCCCTCTGCGCTTCCACGACCTACGCCACACCTTCGCCAGTCACCTCATCCTCGACCTCGATCTCGACGTCGCCCAGGTCAGCCGCATCCTCGGTCACGCAAGCGCCACGATCACACTCGACGTTTACATCCACCTCTTCGAAGACGCCCGCCACGGCCGCGAACTCCAAGCCCGCATGACCGCAAGCCCGTTCGCCGAACTACTCAACCCCCCACCAGCACCGACCGAGGGCGTGGTCGCGCTCATGCGCCGATAGCCATCACGCCCGCGGAGGCCGCCAGCATCCCCGAGCAAGCAACCTCGCCAGGCCCTGTCAGGCACACAAGCGCATCCGGCCTTTCCTCCCCCCAACGCGTCAGGTCCGAGCGGCGGACTCCGGAGACTGCAATCGCAGAGAGCCGGCGGCTCGAACTCGCCCATCGGTCCAGACCGGTGGCGTCGCAGAATCGCGACCATCTAACCGACCGGCGCCGTGAGCCGAACCCCTAAATCAGTCGCACGGCGGACTGAGTCTGCGGACATGCCGCTCGAGAATCCTCATGTGAGCGACCGGACTGGGAACGATGAGTGGGTGCTCGGGCTCGGTGGCTCGTGTCACGATTTCTCTGCAGCGCTGCTGCGAGGCAACGACATCCGGGTCGGCATCGAAGTCGAGCGCCTCAGCCGCGTGAAGTACGGCATCCCCGAGTGGTTTGCCGATCCGGTCGCTCGATGCGTGGAGTATTGCCTGGACGTGGAGGACGTAGCCCGCGATGAACTTGCCGCGGTCGTATCTAGCGATCTCATGCCGTATCGAACGCTCGACAGGTGGCGAGTGAATAGCTATCCCCATCATCTCTGTCATGCGGCTTCCGCCGTCATGTTGCTTCCACCTCAAGCGCACGCTTGCGTGCTTGTCTACGACGGCTGTGGTTCGGCTCGTCCGGTCGCCTCGGAGCGGATGGGAGAGCTCGGCGATCTCGAGTTGGAGACCTTTAGCTGGTTCGAGTTCAGAGACGGAGCACTCGAGCGGATCGCGGGAACGACCGGCCATCAAAGAGTCGAGTGGTTGGACCCTCTTGGTGACAACACGAACTCGATGGGAAATCTCTACGAGCTAACCAGCGTGATGATCGGCTTTGGCCGACACGAAGTGGGAAAGACCATGGGACTGGCGGGCTGGGGCTCTCCGCGATACCTCGATGAGCTTGCCCCGTACGTGCAGTTGGGCGACAGCATGGATGCCGTCTTTACCTGTGACGGGCTCGAGCCTGGTTTCCAGGCCACCATCAAAGATCTGCTCAGCGCCGGCGGTGACTCGTTTCAAGTCCGCGCTGATATGGCGGCGACCGTCCAGGAGATCCTCACTCAGTGCCTGATCCGCTGCTACGACCTTGTTGCCGATAGGGACTTCGATGTGTTCTGCATCGCCGGTGGATGCGCACTGAACACGGTCGCGAATGGCGTACTCGCGAAGCGACTACCGCCGGGACGCTCGCTGTGCGTTCCGCCCCACGCCGGGGACAGTGGCACTGCGATGGGAAGCCTGTGGCTGCACCGCGCCAAAGTGGAAGGAGCGCCGTTTGCGTTGACGTTCCGTGGTGCTCCCGCTATGCCCGCAGCCGCGCGCCCCGGCAAGGTCTATGACAAACGAAGCGTCAAAGAGGCAATCGGCGCGGCGCTGCCGCACGCAGCAAAGAATCACGCGATCACTGGCCCGCGCGAGCTCGCCGCCGAGCTAGCAAACGGGAAGATCATCGGGATCTTCAATGGGGCATCAGAGACCGGTCCTCGCGCTCTAGGGGGACGAAGCATCTTTGCCGACCCAAGACGAGCTCAAATCAAGGAGCGCCTCAACCGCGGGATCAAGCTCCGCGAGCCGTTTCGGCCGCTCGCGCCGATCTTGCTCGCCGAGCAATACGACAGCCTGTTCAGCCCTCCCGCAGCAGCGAATCCATTCATGCTCGTGGTGGCTGACGCCAACGAGGACTGTCGACGCCGCGCCCCTGCGGTGATTCACGTCGATGGAACCGCGCGAGTACAGGTCCTGCAGCCCGACGACGACCCTTTTCTCGTCGATCTGCTGAGAGAGTTCGCCGAGTTGACGGGGTTGGCGATGCTGCTCAACACCTCATTCAACAGGCGTGGAGAGCCAATTGTCGAGACTCCAGCCGAGGCAGTTGACGCCTTTGTCGGAATGAGGCTCGACGGACTTTGGCTTTCGGGCACCTATGTGGAACCTGTCGAAGACCGATCTTGAGGGCGCCGGGGACTACGTTGGCATTTAGAGACTTTGACTAATATGATCTCTAGCTCTGTCTGAAAAGTCTCATTCCCTCGCGCAGTTCGTCGGAAACCCGATCGGCTTGAGCAGATGACGGTGCCTACAGCCGGTTCCCTGGGCGAAACGATCGAGCGCACGCTTTGGATCGATACGCACGAGCATCTCGTGCCAGAGCGCGCACGCCTCGGTGCGCGGGCCTGTCGATTTATAGACGCTGGCGATCGCACGGAGGCCGTGATCCCTGCCGATTGGACCGCACTGCTCACCGCCTACTGCATTGACGATATGGCGGCGGCCGGCCTACCGCCGGAGTCGCGCGCCGATCTGAGAGACGATTACTTGAGCCCACTCGAAAAATGGTCGATCGCAGAGCCGTTCCTCCTGGCAGCAAGGAATACTGGCTATCTCAGAGCAGTCGACCTCAGCACGGACAAGCTGTTTGGAATGCAGCTGGCCGCCGACACTTGTGAGGCGATCGATGTCGCAGCGCGGGAGCTCCGTTGCCCTGGCTACTACCAGCGCGTACTCGACGCCGCCGGCGTCGAACGCTGTCAAGTCCATTCGCTCGACAGTGAGGACGACCCGTGCCCCGACGGCTGGGACGAGCCGCTGGATCAAGATCTGTCGCTGTACCCGCTCGTGACTGGTCGGCATCCGCGCGCAGAAGCCCTGGCTGGGATTGACGTCTGCGAACTCGGCGACTACGAAGACGTCATCGAAGCATGCTTCGAGCGCTCGGCGCACAGGGTCGTAGCCGCGAAATGCCTCTGGGCGTATTACCGCCCCCTGGCGGTCGTTCCCTCAGATGCTCCGCCGATGCGGGCGTTCATGCGTCTTCGCCGAGGATCCGCCTCGGCCACGGATCGACGACGCGTCGAGGACTACCTCTTCCTTCGCGCATTGGATCACGCTGCGGAACACGATTTGCCAGTCAAGCTGCACGTGGGGTATCTCGCCGGCAACGGACTATCCGAGCTCGCCTACTTGGCACATCACGTCGAGGACACCGCCGCGCTAGCACAATCTCGGCCACAAAATCGATTCGTGCTCATGCACATGGGCTGGCCCTACCAAGAGCACGTCATAGCCGCCGCGAAACATCTCGCGAATGTCACCGTGGATCTCTGCTGGGCATGGATCCTTGCGCCCTGGTCCACCACCGACTTTGTCTGTCGGTTCCTCACCACGGCCCCAGCCACGAAACTTCTCTGTTTCGGTGGCGACTACGCCACCGTCGAGACCATCGTCGGTCACGCTGAAATTGCTCGACGCGGCTTGGAGACCGCACTGGAACGACTGGTCCACGCGGACTGGATGTCAATCGACACTGCTTCCGCCGCAGTCCACCAGCTCATGCGCGGCAACGCCGAGCGTTTGTTCCCTGCGAGGCTGCACGCTGGCGCCACCACGGACCCCGCCCGCAGGCCGGGGTCGGCGTCCACGGCACCGTAGATTTGCGACCTCCGGACCGGTGCCGGCACACTCCCAACAACCAAGTCACTGCCTGGTCGTCCGTACCGCGATCGGTACCTGGAGCGCTTGCCGGACCTCCTCGTATATCGGAAGCGCGACGGTCTCTGGCACCTCAAGTGTGACGATCAGGGCATAAGGGACACTCACGTCGAGCGCACCGGCATCGGCGCGACACGACAGCGAAAGCTCAAGCATGCTTCCGGGCGCGTAGGGAACTGCGCTGTCCCCTTCGCGTACCTCGTGTTGGACAGTCCCGCGACGTGAACTGTGCATAGTGGATTCGGCGCGATTGCCAAGAAGATCCGCAAAGCCAAGCGGCTCGAGCGTGAGTGCAGCCCTCCGGTAGGAGCGGTGAAACGGGTTGATGGGTGTAAGCCAGGCAAGCGTGAGAGTTACCCGGCGGTGCTCCGCCCGTGCACTGAGGCTTTGTGGCAGTGGAAAGCGGTACACGTGCGCGTCTCCCTCGGCGATGCGTCCCGCCGATAGCACGCTTACGCGATGCTCGTCGCAGACGAGCGCGTTTGACGGTTCGGCCAGCCCGTACCCGACGATACGCGAGACGGCCTCGCGATCCCGCTGGCGACCAAGGCCGTGTTGCACGTGATCGATGACCGCAAGAGCATCCCCCCAGCGTGCGGAGTGCACGAGTGCGGCCTTGATGAGGACCGCATCGAGATCCCTTGAGGGCATAGTGTCGCCGTAGAGTGAACGCAGCTGATCGATGGAATCAAGGAGATGACCAGCATGATGTCCGGCAATCCCTGTCGCCATGCTCGTGCCGGTCGCGTGGACGGTCGATGTCAGTCCCCCGGGCTGGGTCGCCGGCGCAGCCACGCGTACGCCGGGCGCCTTGGCGGTTCGCGGAAGGGTGACCAGCCGTCGACCGTCTTGCGGTGACTCCAAGCGAACGAGCGCTCTACCGCCTGGCATCAGGAGGTCCGGCTTGATCGCGCGCCGCACGCCCGAGCCGAGAGAGCTCAACACTGACGCCAAGTCGGAGGTCATCAACGGGTCAACACGATCGTCTGCGACTACGGCAGTCGAGTCATCACCGTGGGCGGCGCCTACCGTGAGCGCGTTGACCGACTCGGCCGGTGCGAGAAGCCGCCGCAATGCAGCTGAGTTCTGGATCGCGCACAACAACTCGTACTGAAGCTCCTCGGGATTCTCGGCATCAGCATCGGAAGGCAGTTCGAGCGGTTCCATCTGGTTGCCGGCTGAGACGAGAAAGACCACGCCGTAGCGGAACGACAACCAGTCGAGCAGACGCGCGAGCGGACTGACGAAACGATCAAACCGTTGCGCGGAGTCGCCGACAGCCAGGACGACTGCGCGTACTTCCGGTGCCGCAGGATCATCTCCCTCAAAGATACGCGCGACTGCCTCATGCACAAGGTCGACCGCAAGTCTGTCGCGAGGCAGCTCCTCAACGGGTCCTGAAACCCAGTCGGGTGCCTCGGCCCGAAGGATCGGTCGGACATAGATCGGCGTTCTAAGCCTGGATCCACCGTTTGGTGGGGAGGCTGTCGTGGTCATGGTCTGATCGCTCGTGCGGGGTCCCGGTTGGCGCGTTTTGGGTGAAGGTGCGGGTGTGGATGGGTTCGCTGAGGCTGGTGGGGCCGGTTGAGGCGATCGCGTCGGTGGTCGTCGGCGAGTTCGGGCAGGCCGAGGCCGGGGTCCGGCCCCGGTCGGTCTCGTGGGCGCCTGCCGTGCGTTAGGTGAGTGCTGGCAGGGCGCGGAGGTGCTCGAGGACTGTGAGAAACGCGGTTTTCCAGGGCCAGCGTGCGGGCATCCGGAGTGTCACTGTGCGGGCGGTGCGGGTGATCCGGCCGGGGACGGTGAGCAGCCGGCGGCGTAGCGTTCGGGCGGTGGGGATGACCGTGCCGGGCAGCCCGATCATGGTTGTCCAGCGCAACAGGTTGTGCGCGAGGGCGGCGATCACTGTCCAGGCGGCGTTCGCGAGGAACTTCCCGGACGGGAAGTGGGCGAGTGCCTGGTCTTTGAGGTCACGGATCGCGAGCTCCACGACCGCGTGTTGGCGGTGCTCTGACTCAACGAGCTCGAGCGCGTCGGTGCGGTTGGTCAAGAACGCGAAGTGCCGCCAGTCGGGCCACAGCTCGGCCTGGGCGCCGAGGAGGCGGGTGCGGCGCACGATCAGCCGTTGTGAGCCGAGCATCGTCTGCGCGATTTGTGCCTCCCCGCCCTCGGGGTAGTCCTCGAGCGGCTGCCAGTCCTGCTCAGGGATCTGGGCGATCGCGGCCTTGATGTGCTTCTGTTGGCGCACCCCGATCGAATAGGTCCAGCCAGCGTGCTGGAGCCGGGCCATGATCTTCGTGTTCCAGAACCCCGAGTCCGCGCGCAACAGCTTCGGCCCGCCCGCGCCCGCCCGCGCAACACGAGGGATAAGCTCCTCGACGAACCTGAGCGCACCGCGGGAGGTGTTCGCCGAGCCCTTCCGGGCGCGGATGTGCAACACCTCGCCGGTCCCTGAGCGGGTCGCGACGATCGGGTGATACCCCCGCGTGTGGGTATACCCATAGCTCGCGCCCTGCTTGTCATGGCCATAGACCTCGCCGACGAACGAATCGACATCCACAACAAGTCGTTCCTCGCCAGGACCGGCGCCGGCGGCCCAGGCCCGTGACAGGCAGTCAGCCAACACCTTGTCGAGCTGCCGGACATGCCCAAAGGTGAACGCGCGCAGGAACGTCCCCAACGTCGACGGCGCGACGACGCGATGCCCGAGCACCGCTCGTGTCTGACCCGAACGCAGCACCGAACAGTCATCGATGCAGTCCGCTCCGAGACACATCGCGGACACCAAGCTCATCACCTTGCCGCCCGCGTTCGCCGCCCCCGCCCGGTCACCGAGATCAACCGTCCGGTCAATCACGGCCTCAATTCCCAGCCGCTCCGCGAGCACCGCAGGGAGCAGCACCCCCGCGTTCGCGACCACCCGCTCATCGTCGAACACGACCCTCGTTGCGTCCGGCAGACCATTCACCATACGGGTGACCCCCTGGCGCAGGACCCGCAGCCGCTGGCACGGCCCGTCTTGCCTGCTTCAGGGGGTCATCTAAACCTCAGCCGCGGACGACTCCCCACCAACGAACGGTGGATCGAGGCTAAGCGGCGTGCGCTCGACGCCGAGATCGCCGTGAAGGATGAGCGACGCCATCGCGGTGCCGTGAACACGTCGGGCAGCTGGAGTCGTCGCCTCCCACCCGTCTGGGTCATCAAGCACGATCGCTCCTTGCAGCAGTGCGTGGTTGGCGAGTGGCACCCCATCAAGCAATGCGATCCGAGGACGTCCAGCCGCAGCTCTCATCGGCGCATCGCGGCGCAATGGTTCGGGCTCGAAGTCCTCTGCCGTGGAGGCCGACATCTGACCAGCCGCGTGAAAGAACCTCACCCCTCCCGTACTTAGCCAGCGGACTTCATGACGCGCTATCGCATCTCGCAGGAGCCGCGCTGGAGCGCTTCCGAGCACCCCGTGATAGCCGATCTCCTCCATCAACACGGCTTGCAAGACTTCGCCGCCTGCCGCCCGCAACTCGGTCTGCATTTGAGTTAGAGCAGCCGCTCGGCGCTCGGGGTTTGAGCGCATCCACAACTCAGCCTCAAACGCCACCAGCTCCTCAGCGTCGGCGTTCGCGAGCTCATACTCCCACGCGTCGAGCACGCCGGTGCGCTCGAGACGATCTCGATCATCCCAAGGCCGCAATTCACGGAGGCGGCTGAACAGGTGCCTAAACGGTGTGAGGCCTGTCGGAAAGGTCTCGTCTCGCTGGAAGCGCTGCCAAAGTGACAGCAACTGCCGCCATGCGGTGTAGTCGCTCGCCACGACGAAGAGCTCGCGGCGATACGGCCGTCTGCGACCCAGGTTATCGACCGCCGCGAAGTCGTCCGGCTCGACCTTGTCCTCGTCCAGCTCCTCGGCGAGGAACTCCAGCCCCGCCACATTGCGCACGGCATTCGTGAACTCGTCGATCTCGCCGGCGATCTCGAGGACGAGCACTTGCTCTGGCTCAAGCGCCGCAGGATCGTCAGCAACCGCCAGGCGCCCGGCCTCAAACGCCTCGGTGAGTCTACGAAGGGGTGCCGCCAATCGCTGCGATTGCACCTGTGCGCCGGGGCCTCGTAGCGTCGGACGAAAACCGGACCCTGTCGTTCGAGCCCGTACGGTGGGCGCGCCGAGCGGCAGCGCGGGTAGTTCAGGCATGCGCCTCTAGAGCAGCAACCTCTCGCCAGCGCCGTAGACGATCCGGCACGAGCCTGCGCAGCGACGTGCCGGGCTCCAACACGCGCCTGCGTTGAATGTCCTCTGCCAGATCCTGTAGTTGGGAGAAGCTGGCGCCGGTCGTGCGCCGTGCGAGTGTCTCTGGACTGACCCCGATCGGCTCGTCAAGCTCAGCCACGAGGCGCTCAAACCACGCCATCCGCGCAACCTTCCCGGGAAGTGGCAACTCAAGGCGCAGCTGGAAGCGTCGATGCACCGCTCGATCCAAGAGCTCCGGGTGGTTTGATGCGCCAACCACGACCACGTGACTCGGCAGGGCATCGACCTGCAGCAGCAGCGAGCTGACGACGCGCTTGATCTCGCCGGTCTCGTGCTCATCGCCGCGCTCCTTCGCGACTGCGTCGAACTCATCAAAGAACAAAACGCATCGTCGTGTGCGAGCAAACGCGAAGACGGCCGCGAGGCGTGAAGCGGTCTCGCCCAAGAAGCTCCCGATCACCTCCTCATAGCGAACGGTCACCAGCGGCAGAACGAGAGCCTCGGCGATGGCCTCTCCCAGCGATGTCTTGCCGTTGCCAGGTGGGCCTGTCAGAAGCACGCGGTGGCGCGGCTCAAGGCCATGGGCGCGGAGGACCTCTGTGCGCTGCTGCTCTTCGATCAGCTCCTCCGCAGCCATTCGCACGGCCTCCGGCAGGAATAGATCATGCAGCGAGCGCCGCGGCGTCAGGACCGCAAACCCCGTCGCGGGCGCGTCCGGGATCTCAGCGCCGTTCCTCATCGGGGTGCTGGCTCGCAGAGCGCCCTCCAAACGCTCGGCCAGAAGATGGTGCTGCTTACCCCGCTCCTCGGCGATAAGCGACTCGACCGTACGACCCAGCTCATTGTCGTCGCGCTCCCGGGCAGCGCGAACCAAATGGACAAGAAGATCTGCTCGCGCCATGACCGAATGATGACGCCTCTGACGGCGGGCGCCGCTGCGGCTCCGATAGCGAAACCCACAAGCGCTCGACACAGCAAGAGCAGGTGCAGTGTTCATGGCCGTGCGATGCGTAGGTCGACCGGGCCGAAGACGTCCGGGGCTCGCGTGCACGGCTGGACAACTCTGCTGCCCCGTCCCCCTGGGACGCCGCGATTGATGCCAATCTTTTCCGATGCGCTGGGATGACCTGCAGCTGTTTCGCCTCATCCACGAGTTCGAGGAGAACGAGCAGGTCGGGCAGCTTTCTAGCGGCTACGAGCTAATGCGTGCCGCCAGCGGCGGCACGCCGATACTACCCGACCAGTGGAGCTGACGGGAGCGTTTACTCCTACCTCTTCCGCGCAAGCCGCTCCCTGCCGTAGCACGTACGCAGCTGATTCGCTGTGAGCGACGAAGACCGCGGTGGCTACTCGGCGTCGGATCTCGTGCGGCGACCGAAAGGTCTGCGCCGCTTGCGTGATTCGGGGTGTTCGGCGCCGGGTGGTGTCTGAGCCGACGGCTGGGCCGGCTCGCGCTCGGCAGTCGCGGCACCGAGCACCGCCTCGTGGATGGCCGTCCAGTTCGATTCACACCACCAGTCGAACAGCTGGCTGGTCGAGAGCACGGGAGCGGTGAGCGCGGCGACGAACTCCGGACGGGTGTACACGGAGGTGCTCCGCTCGTCGGGCGGCAGTCGGTACTGCTGGTTGACGATCAGCACACCTCCGTCAACGGGATCGTTGGCCCGCAGTTGCGGCCACGTTTGGAGATGTGTCTCGAGCTGGCGCACGAGCGTCTCGGTGGCGCTGCCGCTGGCGGACTTCACCTCGATCAAACGTCGCTTACCGGCCAGCGACACGAGCAGATCGGCCGAGGTGGTGTCGCCCAGTAGCTCGTCGATCTTCACGACGTTCGTGCCGGCTGCTTCGAGGACTGCGGCGACGGCGTTCTCTAGCTCGGCGCCGGTCCCGTAGAGCAGTCCGTTGCGGATCGGCTCCGCTTTCGCAGTGGCTTGCTGCAGCTGGCTCTCGAGCTCGCGTTGTTGCTCTGTGAAGGTTGCTTTGAGTTCGTCGAGGGCCTGTCTGGCGGTGATCTCATCTGGGGTCCGCAGTCGTGGGTCGAGGGCAAGGGGTGAGCGGGAGCGACGGAGCGCCCCTGGTGCGTGTTGTGGCAGGGCGCGGTGCGCAAGCCAGTCGACAATGCTGTGCCAGTCGCAGACGTCGGGAACGATGTACCAGCGCTGGCCGCCGTCCGGGGGTGTCCATGCTGCGAGTACCGGTTGGGAAAGACCGTCGATCAGGATCGGCTGCAGATCGCCACTGGGCTCGTGGCGTGTTGACGGTCCGCCCGAGCCCGGCACCCACTCGGTACCGCTCAGCGTCAAGCTCCACCATGGACCGTCTGCTCGCTCGTTTCGCAGCCGTAGCGCTAGGTCTCGATCGGTCGCGTCCAAGTCGTCAGCCAGCGAGATCCTCGCGCCGTCGGGAACCAGCGCGCCGCAGATGTAGGTCTCCACGCCTGGAAGCATGATCGTCGCGTCCGCTGTTGCCCCGAGCCTGCGGGGGCCTTGGTCGTTCGCGTTGCCCATCGTCGTGATCAGCAGCGCGAGCTCGTCGCGAGCTCGCGCACCGGCAAGGAACCTCTCCAGCTCGTCGGCCCCGCGGCCGTGGTAGATGCTCGGATCGATTGCCGCCGCGCAATCACTGCTCTCCATCCCGAGCCACCGTGGCTCGAGATCATGCTCACTCCACCCGAACGCCAGATCCTCCAGGGGCGAGACGCGACGATTCCGGGTGATCATCGAGCCTCGCTGCGGCGGGGAGTCGACCTCCGGCTCTCGCGGCGCCGCGAGCCCGACGTGCACCGGAATCAGCGATGGCGAATGGGGTCTGGTCTGGGCCATATTCGTAACCGTAGTGCCCATGCGGACGTTCACGGGCGCCGGCCGATCGACGCGAGCGCCGTGGCCATGCGCTCAGGAACCGTCGCTGCTGTCCGCTGCCGGGGAACGGGATCCGCTCGTCGACGACAGTCAAGGCCAGCGGCGCGCAGCGGCTCCTGCGCCAGGTCGCAGACGTTGGCCTTGATCGTGATCGCGTTGCGCGGGCTGGAGTAGGGCAGCAGCGTTTCGTATGGCGCCATACGAAACCCCCCGGCAAAAACCAGGAAATTGCGGCACGCGGCCCGCGCTCAGGGGCAGGTGGCGCTAGGCTATTTGGACCTGACAACCCCTGTAATAGGGGCACAAGGGGCTATAGCTCAGTTGGGAGAGCGCCTGGATCGCACCCAGGAGGTCGGGGGTTCGAGTCCCCCTAGCTCCATTTCCCCGAGCTTTGGGGTCTTGGTAAACCATCGAGGTGGCCGTACCGCGATGCCGGTGGTGATGATCGGGGGTGCTGCAGCGGCGCTTTCGTGCCCGGATGTAGTCTTGTCGCGTGCCGCGGCCGGACGCTCTGTCCATCGGCAAGATAGTTGGGCGAGATTTGGTGTTGCACCGCGGTGCTACCATGGGGTTATGCCGACACGGTTTGCCCGCATACCCGTCACGAAGGATCTAGCGCTAGCAGAAGCGCTGGACCGCGTAGCGCCTCTCGTCAAGCCCGATCAGCCAGCCGCGTCTCTCGTGCACGACCTCGCGATCCGCGGTGCCGAGGCGATGCTCGCCGATCACCAACATGACGCTGAGGGCATCGAGCGCCTGATCGAGCACTCGATCTCGGCCGACCCCGGGTTCGATGTCAACGTCGCACAGCGGATCGACGAGCTCGCCTGGGGCAGGTAGCCGTGGAGGACAAGCGCCCTTTCGAGGGCAAGGTACTGATCGCCGACACCTCTGCCTGGGCTCGTGTGTCGCACCCGCTCATCAAGGATCTATGGGTTGCCGCCCTGCGTGGCGGGCAGATCGCGACCTGCTCGATCGTGACACTCGAGCTCCTATACTCAGCACGCAACGCGCAAGATCTAACGATCGTCGAGGCTGAGCAAGCCCTCCTACGCGACGTGCCCGTAGCTACCTCGGCGCAGCGAGCCGCAATCGGAGCACTACGCGACCTCGCCTCAGACGGACCTGGGCGACACCGCGTTCCCCTTGCAGACGCCTTGATCGCAGCCGCCGCCCAAGACGCCGGCGTTGACGTACTGCACTACGACCATCACTACGACCGCCTCGCGCAGGCCCTTCACTTCACAAGCGTTTGGATCGCACCACCCGGCACCCTCGAGAAGCAAGCGTCTCCTGACTAAGGGGTGACGTCTAAATAAATGTGCTGGTGTTGTGGGAGGGTCGCGCGTGCTGGTGGCGAAGTCCGGCAGCATGTTGGGCGCGATGGTGGATGAGGGTCCGATTCGGGAGCGGTGGCTTATCGTGCGTGATGAGCTTGATGAGCGTGGCCGGCGGATGTGGGCGGCGGCGGAGGCTCGTTCGCACGGTCGCGGCGGGATCGCTGCCGTGGTCAGGGCGACGGAGATCTCGGCGGCGCGGGTGCGTCGTGGAATCGCGGAGGTCGCCAGCGGAGATCGCGCGCCAGCGGGCCGGGTGAGGCGGCCGGGGGCGGGTCGTCCCTCGATCGAGGATCGCGAGCCGGGGTTGCGGGAGGCGCTGTTGGCGCTGTTGGAGGGCGCCACACGCGGAGACCCGCAGTCGCCGCTTTTGTGGACCAGTCGTAGTGTGGCCAATTTGGCTGCCCAGCTGCGTGAGCAGGGCTTCGATGTGCACGAAAGCACCGTGCGCCGGCAGCTCAAAGGGCTGGGATACAGCCTGCAGGCAAACCGCAAAACGCATGAGGGAGCCGATCATCCCGATCGCGATGGACAGTTCCAGCACATCGCTGCTGTGTCCGCCCAGGTGCTGGCGGCCGAGCAGCCGTTGATCAGCGTGGACACCAAGAAGAAGGAGCTGATCGGCAACTACAAGAACGGAGGGCGAGAGCTCGCACCGAGCGGCAAACCGATCCTCGTTAACACACACGACTTCATCGACCAAGAGCTCGGCAAGGCGATCCCCTACGGCATCTACGACGTCGGCCGCGATGAGGGGTGGGTGTCGGTCGGAATCTCCGCCGATACCGCCCAGTTCGCGGTCGCCGCGATCAAGGCATGGTGGAAGAACCTCGGTAAAAAGCGCTACCCGAAAGCCAAGACGCTGACAATCACCGCCGACTGCGGTGGCTCAAACAGCTACCGCACCAGGCTGTGGAAGACGGAGCTACAGTGCCTCGCCGACCAGACCGGCCTGACCATCCGGGTCATGCACTATCCGCCCGGAACCTCGAAGTGGAACAAGATCGAGCACCGGCTCTTCAGCTACATCTCGATCAACTGGCGCGCCAAGCCGCTCCTCAGCCGCCAGACCGTGATCGACCTGATCGCCTCGACAACGACCAGCACCGGCCTGAAGGTCTACGCACGCCTCGACCCCAACACCTACCCCACCAAGATCCCGGTCAGCGATCAACAGATACAGGACCTCCAACTCACGGGCGAGCAGTTCCATCCCGAGTGGAACTACACCATCACCCCACGCCAATAATTAAGACGCCACTCCTAATGGTTCATCCGGCAGGTTCGTTGGTGCATGAGGCCAATCGCACCAAGCCTACAAGCCATTTCAACCACCCGCGAACTCAGAAAACGGTCCACTAGCCCGTCTACGCTACCCCACATGCCCACCTATGCAGAGTCGATGCTCGCGCCCGAGCGCTATGGATTTCCCGTCTTTTACGAACTCCTGTCACTTGACGCGGCATTAGCTGAAGAGGAGTCCGCGATCGAGTCAGACCGCGACGACTTCGGCGACAGATTCAACGCCTATCTGGCCTCTCAGCTCGACATGGTCCGCGCAGCGTACGCAGCCGGATCAGCAGCGGGCACTGCATATTCCGTGCGGGCCCCGACGGGAGAGTGGAGCAGCGCGATCCCCCTGGCGGATCTGACGCCGCTTAGCCTTGAACAGTTCGACGCAGCACGAGTAAGCGGCTGGCTGACCCCGACGGCATAGGATCGGCGACCCGCAGAGGCTACGCAGCGTTCGCCAGCACCTCTACCTGACTCGCAAATGCCACCTATCAACGCGCTGTACTGTGGGGTTGAGTTCCAGATCTACGGGTCCGCGGTAGAGAGGCACCTTCTTAGCTGATATTGACGTTGACTGGCCCTTCATTGTTTTCGCTCTTTGCTTCGCCACTTCGGGCACCTTCACCAGTCGCATTGCCCGAGCTGGTGGTCTGCGTGTTGTTTTGTTGACGGTGACATTGTTGTTATTGCCGGACGAGCTGCCACTCGATCCCTCGTTAGACGTTGGTGGTGGTGCTGGGGTGGTGGTTTCGGAGCTGGGGTAGTGGTTGCCGGCGCCGAACAGAATCGCGACACCTGCGTTGTTTGTCTCGATCCGCCAGTTCTAGAAGGCTCGGTAGGCGGGATGTTGGAGTGGCACACCTACAGTCAACCGGAGTGCGCGTAGCCGCGCCCGGCCGCCCGCGCTCTCAGCGGCCGGCCAGCGCCGCGCGGACTTCCTCTGCGAGCCTGTGGAGCTCTGCGGGGTCTCGCAGGTCGCGCACCTCGACGGAGACCTGCAGGCGCAATCCGCTACTCGGCATCGCCACGGACGATACCCGAGCCGCAGTGTCGCCTGGGCCGAATGGTCCGCGACTGCGCGACTGCCAGCGGGAGAAGCAACACGCCCAACACCTGGCGCTGCGAGCGCGCAAGTGCGATGATCAGAGCCAAACCATTAGAAGGGAGCTCACCGTGGAGTCCTCCGCGATCCCCATCCGAGTGCTCGTGGTGGCACACAAGACCGCCGCCACGCAACCCCTGCTCGAAGCAGTGCGAGAGCGTGCGCAACGCGGGCCGTGTACGTTCACGCTGCTCGTTCCAAACGCAACCCATGGCCTGCACAAGATCGTCGACCCCGAGGACCAGGGAGCAGGCGAGGCCAAGGCCGTGATCGACCAGGCCGTGCCCCTGCTGAGCGAGGCCGCCGGAGCCCCCGTGGAGGGGATGGTTGGTGCCCCCGACCCGGGCGTAGCGGTGCATGATGCGATCAACCGGTACGGCTTCGACGAGGTGATCATCTCAACGCTGCCCACACGACTGTCGCGATGGTTGAAGCTCGACCTTCCGAGCAAGCTGTCGGGCACGGGTCTGCCCGTGACCACCGTGACCCCCTCCGACGTGTCGGCAACGTAGACCCTCATTTGTGGCTAGAACGCAACGCCGGCCTTCGCGAGCTGGGTCAAGCGGGTTGAGGCACCTCCTCAGCGTAGGCGGATGGCGCTGATCATTTCGATCTCGTGTACGAGCCCTTCTGCTTCGGAGAGCGCGACGGGAGGCTCTCCGGGCAGCGCGATCGACGGTTCAGGGACGCACGCCTCGGGGTTGTCCGTGAAGGTAGCAAGCAGCGGACCATGTTCTCCTTCGCTGAAGCTCAGCGACAGCAGTTGCGAGGTTCGGGCGACTCCCTCCTCGGGGCAACTTACGGCGCCACCGGCTGATTCGTCGACGGGCAGCTCATTGACGTCCTGCACGATCGTGCGCACGGGCGCCGGCTTGCGGATCGTCACCGGCGGCGGTTCACTCTTGCGCGCGGGCCGATCAGTGACTGTCACCGTGACCGCGCCGACGTTTGCGCCGAGCAGCGAGTAGCTGGGACGCGCGCGCTCCCACGAGGCGGCAGCGGTGACCCGCACGATGAACCTGTCGGCGCTCGCGCCGCGCCGCGCAATGTAGACGCCGAGCGCGCGCAGCCGCAGCGCCCGGCTCCCCCTCGGCAGACGGAACTCCTCACCCCAGAAGTTCACCGATTCGCGCTTCTCGATTTCAGGCAGCGATTCGTGGCCGTGGGGCGGCGTGAACGACGAGTCGCCGCTCGTGGAGAACACCTCGCGCGTCCCGGCGGGTAGACGCGCGGCGACATACGCAAAGACCCTGCTGGGCAGCGCAGCGGTGGCCCAGACGGAGCTGCGCGCCACCAGTTTGGCGCGTTCTTCGCTGCCCAGCGACACGGCGGGCCTGCGGATCGAGCCCAGCAGCTTGGCCTGCCCGGCCGGCACCCTCCGCAGGCGAGTGGCCCCCTTGGGCAGCGCCGCCGCCTTCAAGGCGCTCTGCACGGAGCGAGTTGCGATCAGCGTGCGCGCGCTCGGCGAGGCCGGTGGTTCGACAGGCACATCGGGAGCGTTGGCGCGAATGGCCGCGGCATGCACGTGGCGCACCGGCGAGCAACGCTCGAAGGGTTGGATGTCGACTTCGTTCTCGCCGCCGGGGAACGCGTACAAGGCGCGCGAGTAGTACGGCAGCCCGTCAGCGCAGCGAACGACGCGTTTCAGCGTGAGCGCGCCCTTTTCGACGATGAACTTGCCCGCGGCGCAGTCCGGCTTGCAGTCGTTCTCGTGGATCGTGACCGACGCACTCGCCTGTGCCGACCCATAGCCTTCTGAGCGGTCGTTGAAGTAATCGACTTCGCTGACGTAAAGGTTGCCATCGCCGCAGGCGAGCGTGATGCTGGCCGGGCGGAAGGCGTGCCCGCGACAGTCCTTGCTGGCGACATAGATACGCGGATGGCGCTTGGGTGCGCCGTGGGCCGCCGCACCCGCCCCCGCGCTGGCAGCGCAAACCGCGGCCGCGGCGATACCAAGCACCGCAAGCAAAGCCAAAGAGACCCTTGTGCGGACTGTCATGGCTTTCCTACTACCCAAGTTCCTAACTGCTATCGGTCAACGGGAAGGTACTCGCTGATGGCTACTTTACTATCGTGAAGCTCAGCGATGTCGATGCGGAGTGTACGCCAGCTGAGTTGGGGGCGGTGATGAGCAGGGCGTAGCGACCCAGCTTGAGCTTCTTCGAGCGCGAAATGCGCCCTTGGAAGCTAACATTGTTCGTGGCGCTGTGGCCCGTGAGGGAGAGCGTTCCCACCGTCACGGTGCGTTTGCAGCCGGGCTCGTGACGATTCGGGTTGGTCTGGGGGATACACTTGCCCTTGACTCTGCGTCCGTCCAGTCGTTGGGTGAAGGTGAGGGTAACGCTCGCGTGTTCGTTGAGAGTGAATGAGAAGGTTGTGCCGATTGGGGGCTTGGATCTACCGGCGCTCAAGTGAGCCATCGCGTTGCCGGTCGCGTCCCGTTTCCCGGGTGAATTCACCGAGGCGTAGCTCCGTTGGCTGCGGATCTTATGCGGCGATCACCTCCTCGGTGTCGTCGGTCACGGGTGGGACTGGGTCCTCGCGCAGCTGACGGCGTAGGCGCTCGATCTCAGCGACGGTCTTGGGGTTCATCTTCACTCCCCGCCAGCCTCGGGAGGAGAGCTCGAGCACGGCCCAGATCAGGGACAGCGCTGAGGTCTCGCCGGGGAAGCGGCCGATGACCTTGGTGCGCCGGCGGACCTCCACGAACGTTCGCTCGAGGAGATTCGTGGTCCTAATTCGCTTGCGGTGCTCGGACGGGAACCGCAGGTGCGTGACGAGGGCGGGCAGGTCCGTTTCGATGACGGCCATCGCCGAGGGATACGCCGTGCGGTAGTCAGCGATGATTCCCTGCAGCTCGCTGGTGGCCTCGCCAGGTGAGCGGGCCCCATCGAACGCTTTCCACCAGCGGGCCTTGACCTCCTGGTGGTGGCGCTCCGGGAGCTTGCCCGTGACGTTTCTGAGCGCGTGGACGGTGCAGCGCTGCTCCAGAGCATTGGGCCAGAGCTCACGGGTGGCCTTCCAGATCCCTGGTGCACCGTCGGCGATCACGAGCGCCGGTGCTCTGAGCCCGCGGGCGATCATGTCGCGGCCGAACGCGAGCCACGCGTCATAGCTCTCGCGGCTTCCCAGAGCCAATCCGAGCAGGACCTTGCGGCCCTCCAGCGTCACTCCCCAGCAGACCAGGACACCCTCCGAGGGTGTGTCGTCGGGATGCAGCTTCAGGTAGATCGCGTCCAAGAAGCAGTAGACGATGTCGTGCCCCTCCAGCCGCCGCCGGCACCACTGCCGGTAGCGCTCCCGGGTGTCCTCACAGATCCGCGAGACCGTGCTCTTGGACGCGATCGACTCCTCGAAGACCTCCTCCAAGGCGGCCTCCACATCCCGCGTCGACAGTCCCCGAAGGAAGCCGCTGATCACCAGCGACTCCAACGCGTGCGTGCGCGCCACACCCTTGCCGAGGATCCTGCTCTCGAACCCGAGCTTGCTCGCATCACGGATCCTCGGGCGCTGCAGGCGCATCGCCCCGCTCGTCGTCTTCACCGTCTTTGGCTCATAGCCGTTGCGATGACTGACCGTCTCCTCAGCGCGCTCATAGCGCCGGCGGCCGAGGAACTCGCTGACCTCGTCCTCCAGTGCCTGCTGCAGAATCAGCCGGGCACCAAGGCGCCCGACCGTCTCGATCGGGTCCTCCTCGCCGCCGACACCGGCCAGCACCTCATCCAGTTCAGAGCGGAACCTCTCGCTCGGGGCTACCTTCTCCATGCGGGCGTACCTCCATCGCTTTGGTCTTGTCAGGACAAAGCGGAGGCTACGCCCGTCTTTTCAAATCCCCCGGCCGGTGGGACGCGACCGCGTTGCCCTCGCGCCAGAGCTTGTGAGACTGCGCTGCGTTGGTGATCGTCGGCGTGGCTTTAGTCGGCGTGGCTGTCGGGGTTGGACTGGTGGTCGTCGGTGGTTCGTCGGGTGGGTAGCTGGGGGCATCGATCGCCACGTTACTCAGCTCGTAGCTTGAGACGGGGTCGATATTCCCACCCGTGATGAGCACGTCACCGTCCGGCATGAGCGTTACGGAAGCGCTCACCCCGCGACTCGTCAGACCTGATCCTTGTCCGCAGCGGCAATGAGCCGCGTCGGATGCGGACTCCTGCTTTTCGCGCTGCGCGACGACATCCTCGAAAGCAGCACGGGCGCGGCTGCTTTTCCACCAGGCAGCAGCGACCTAATGCGGCCGGGCTGATCGTCCCGGCGTCGCCGTCCGCTTGAGCGCCCTGACCCGCTTGCCGCGCGGCAGTTCAGCCGGTGCTGAGTACCACCGATGAGCAAAGCGAGGCCGGATCTTTGGCTCCGTTTGCGCAAACGGCTTGCGGGATCACACCACAGAGCCTACGGCGCGGCTTAGCTCGGACCCCCGCCGATCTACGCGAAGATCGCACCGCGATCAGTTTCCGAGAAGCGCCTTCGGTAGGTCGATAGGGAAGTGCGGAAATTCAGGCGTCGGCGTTGGCGCCGGAGTCGCTGGTCCGCAGGCTGGGGGCGCCTCCGTGCCAGTCAAGGCACATGGCGCGGCCGCATCGTCCAGGAGCTGACCTCCTGTGGCCTTCATGACAGCTTGAATGAGATGCTGTACGGCCTCTCGGGGGTGCAGCTCCGCGTCCTGCGCGACCAGGACCTCGATGTTGACGCTGGAGGCGTTGCGCTCGAACATGCCGTCGGTGACGAAGATCAGCCGGTCGCCTGGCGCAAGCGGCAGCGACTGCACTTGATACTCGTGCTCGCCGATCCCGAACGGTAGGTCTGGTTTGAGGTCCACGAAGCTCACGCGTCCGTCGCGGAGGCGCAGTGGTGGTGGGTGGCCGGCGTTGACGATCTCTGCTGTCCCGTCTCGCAGGTGGACACGCACCAACTGTCCGGTCACATACGCACAGCGATCGAAATGGTCCGCCAGCCCGGAGCTTGCGAGGCGTGCCTGCGCGGCCAAGTCGATCCGGGCGCGTCGTCCATTGCGCAGTGCTCCGACCAGCAGGGTCGCCAGGAGGGCGGCTTCGAGCGAATGTCCCACCGCATCGGTCATCGAGAGATGGAGAGTGCCGCGCTGAACCCACGGTGCCTTTACTGCTAGAGTAAAGGAATGGCGCGAATCTCTACCAAGAACCAGATCACGATCCCCGTCGCGGCGCTCGACGAGGTCGGGCTGCACGCCGGCGAGCGAGTCACCGTCGAGCCGGCCGGAGACGGGGAGCTGCGGATCCGCCGCACGACCACGACCTTCGAGGATGCGTTCGGGACGCTGACGGGCACCTACCCTGCCGGCTATCTCGAACAGCTCGACGCCGAAGATGAACTGCGGTGAAGCTGCTCCTCGACGCGGACGTCATGATCGGAGCGCTTGACGGCAGTGACCCGCATCATCATCGCGCTCGCGCGCTGTTCACCAAATGGCGCGAGGACCAAGACGCTTGCGCTGTCAGCGTCGTGAACCTGACCGAGGTGCTGATCGCTCCCTCGGCCGACGTGTCGAAGCTCGCCGCCGCCCGGGAGGCGATCGCCGCCCTCGGCGTTACCGTGCACCAACCGAACGAGGCGATTGGGGTCGAGGCGGCGCGCCTGCGACAACGACACCCGATCAGCCTCCCCGACGCCTACTGCCTCGCGACCGCGAAGCACACGAGCTCGGCGGTCTCGTCATTCGACCAGAAGATCCTCAAGGCCGCCACGCGCGAGGGGATCAAGGCCGCCTAACGCCAGCAGGCGCGAGCGAGACAGCCGTGCGAGCCGTCCGCCCGCGCTTTCCGGGTCTCCGGGCGGATTCGGCACGAATACCCCCGCGGGCCGAAAGCAAGGGGTTCGCCCCGTGCCCACGTGGACGGTCTTGCGAAACCACCTGACATACTGGGCTACGCTGGGCTATAAGCGCTGGCCCTGCTAGCGCGGGTCGTTCTGGTACGCGATGGAGCGATGGCGGATTGCAGCGACGCGGACGGTCTTGTCGTCCTCGACACGCTGATAGATGATCCGGTATGAGCCAACGCGCACCGAGTTGAGTCCTCGCAGCCCGCCTCGTAAGGGATAGCCGGCATGGGGGTCGCGCTGCAGCAGGCTGAGGGCTTCCTCGACGGCATCGACGAGAGGCCAGTCGAGGGTGAGCAGGTCAGCGCGGGCGCGACGTGCGAGGATGAGGCGTGCCACGTGTCATCTCGCGGCTCGTCGCTCGGCAAGCTCGCGGCGCAGATCGTCGAACTCGACGCTTTCGCCGCGCCCGAGCTCGGCAAGCCCAACCCGTATGGCCCGCGCTCGACGGTTTCGTCTTCGTCCCCGTAAGTCCATTTCGGAAACCCGCTGCAAATCAGCGGGTTTCTGTGTTCTCGGCCGAGTCGACTGGAGGCGTCTCAGAGAGCGCGGTCAAGATGTCGCGAACGAACTCGCGCGCCGCGCCCTGCCGGTCCTATGCACGGTGTGACCTCCGGATCAGCTCACATTCCACTAACCGGCCGCGACCTACGCGGCGGCTGCACGATCAGGCTGGCAAATCGACCCGCCGTCCGCCGGATCGATCGCGGTTGCGCTCGCGATCTCGGACCCGCTCACGATCTCCGGCACGCTCGAACGCAGCATCGTGGCGGCCACCGCGGCGCCGAGTAGACAGATCAGCGCGCCGATGCCGAGCGCGAGCTGATAGCCACTGGTCAGCGCGTCCAGGCTGGAGGCGCCGCTGGCGAGCTGACTCTTGGTGTGCGAGTCGGCGAGGGTGCTCAGCACAGCCAGGCCGAGGGCGCCTCCCATCAGCCGCGAGGTGTTCAGCAACCCGGAGGCCAGCCCGCTCTGCGCGGCCGGCACTCCCTGCACGGCCGCGATCGTCGCCGGAACGAGCGCCAGACCGAGGCCGCAGGCACCGAGCAGACCGCCGGGGAGAACGCTCGTGAGGTAGTCGGCGCCCGGGTGCACGCCCGTCAGCAGCCCGAGACCCACGGCCGAGCTGACCATGCCGGTGGCAAGCACCGGGCGCACGCCGAAGCGAGCCACGAGCCGCGGCGCCAGCGTCGAAGCCGATGCCACACCCAGGGTCATCGGCAGGAATGCCAGCCCGGCTCTCAGCGCGCTGTATCCAAGGACCTTCTGCATGTACAGGGTCAGGAAAAACCACATCGCGAACACGCCCGCGTACAGCAGCGCGATCACGAGGTTGGCCGCCCGCAGGCGCGGCATCCGCAGAACGCTGAACGGCAACAGCGGCGCCGCCGCGAAGCGGCCCTCCACGAGCACGAACGCACCCAGCAACACGACCGCCAGTCCCAGCGGACCGAGCACGCCGAGCGATCCCCAGCCGAGGCTCTCGCTGCGAACGATTCCGTACACGGCGACCACCAGTCCGAGCGTGACGAGCGTCGCGCCGGCCACGTCGAAGTGGCGATGCATATCTTCGCGTCGGCTCTCGGGCACCACACGGCGGCCGGCCAGGATCACGCCGGCGCCGATCGGAACGTTGATCAGGAAGATCGCCGGCCAGCCAAACGCCTGCGTGAGGATTCCCCCGAGCAGCGCACCCGAGGCGGCGCCCAACCCTGCCATCGCGCCCCATACTCCGAGCGCGCGGTTGCGCTCTGAGCCCTCCGAGAACGAGGTTGTGATGATCGCGAGACTCGCGGGCGAGAGCACGGCGCCGCCGATCCCCTGCAGCGAGCGCGCCGTGATCAGCAGCCCACGCGAGCTGGCGAACGCGCACAGCAGCGAAGCGATGCTGAACAGGGCGGTACCGGTGAAGAACATGCGCCGGCGCCCGATCAGGTCGGCGGCACGGCCGCCGAGCATCAGAAACCCGGCGAACGTGATCGTGTATGCGTTGACCACCCACTGCAACCCGGTCGTGCTGAAGTGCAGTCCGGTCTGCATCGAGGGCAGCGCGACGTTGACGATTGAGATGTCGAGCAGAACCATGAACTGCGCCAGGCAGATCAGTATCAGCAGCGCGTTCGAACGCTCGTGCGGCTTTGCGTGCGGGCGCAGGCGGGGCAGGACGGCGGCGGCGCTCATCGGCGCACCGCCTGCAGGATGTAGGCCGCCTCAACGACCGCGGCCCCCCGCGCGTCGCTCCACTGCGCTCGGCGATCGGGGGTCACGGGGGCTGGAACTGAAGATGGAATTGAAGGTGTTGACATGAGTCTGCTTCCTCTTGTTCGCTAGTACGCCGAGCATCGTACCACAAGGGACGTCGATCGTCGTACAATGCAGCTATGGCCCTTTTCCATCCGACCCGCGAGGAACTGCAGCTGGCCGATGTGCTGCACGCGCTCAGCGACCCTCAACGCCTGTGCGTCGTGCGCAGGCTGGCTGAGGACGCAACCCCCAGGCGCTGCGGATCGTTCGATCTGGACATCACCAAGTCGACGCTCACACACCACTTCCGCGTCCTGCGCGAGGCTGGTGTGATCGATCAGCGCGAGGAGGGCACCGCGCGTCTGAACAGCCTGCGCCGCGCGGACCTCGACGAGCGGTTCCCGGGCCTGCTCGACGCCGTACTCAGCGCCCTGCCCGGGAGGCCTGTCTCAACGGGAGCATCCGCGCTTGCCCAGGCGCCCTCTGCGCCGGCGGTGTCTCCGTCTGTGCCTGCCGCTCCAGCCCCAGTTGCCTAGAGTCTCGCGGCCGCTTCATTGCGTGTGACCGTGAGCAGGAGCTGCTGCTGACGCCGCGTCGCCCATTACAGGGAGGCGCTCCAGTTCGTCGGCGATGACAGTCGCGCCGTCCCTCCGGGCGAGGGCATCGGCCATCGTGCGGGCACCCCGTTTGATCGACTGGTTCTCGAGGGCGCTCGCGATCACTCCGCGCAGCTTGCTTGGGGAGCTTTTCTTGCTGACCCTGACGCCGGCGTGTGCGACGACAACGCGCGCGGCATTGTCGGGCTGGTCGCGACCATCGGGGATGCAGACGAGTGGAACGCTGTCGGCGAGCGCAGCGTTGACCGTCTGCCACCCCGCGTGAGTGATGACGAGCGACGCGTGTGGCAGCACGGTGCGATGCGCGATGAAAGCCACGCTGCGCGCGTTGTCGGGGATGCGGAGATGACTCGTGTCGAGGGCGGGCCCCGCTGTCAGCAGCGCGCGGACCCGCAGCCCGGCGACCGCGTCCAGCACGCGCTGGGCGAGCTTGCCCTGGTTCATGTAGCTCGTGCTGAAGCTGATCAGCACGAGCGGATCGGTGTTCTCCGCCGGCCACGGCGACTCCCAGTCCGTCTGGAATGGCTCGAACGCAGGGCCGACGTAGTGGACATTCGCGGGGAGGTCGGCTCTGCTCGAGAAGTCGAGCTCCGGGGCGGTCATCACGTAGATCGCCCGCACACCGAGGAGCTGCTCCTCCCAGTTCTTCAGCGGCGTGAGCCCGTGCTCGGCACGGACGTCGTTGAGTACCGGCAGCCCGGCCGCCGAGAAGCGACGGGTCACGCCATTGAGCAGGCGGTCGCGCGCGGCGCCCAACGGACCCGCCATCGGCTTCAGGCCGCTGAACAGCGGTGGCGCGCCGCGAGCCGGGAGCGGATAGGGACAGTGAACGAGCGCAACCGCGGGCACACCCGCCCGCTCTGCGGCGATCGCAGCGCCGGCGAACAGCCAGTCGAACACGACAACATCTGCGCTCCAGCCATCGAGTAGCTCGATCATCTCCCCTGTCGCATCGGGCAGCGGCGTGATCAAACCGTCGCGCATTCGTTTCGCGGCGCCAAGCTGCGTGCGCGCCTCCCAGTCGCGTACCGAATCGGTCTCCGGACGCGTGATGTCGAGCGCGGGAAGCGCCCGGCGGAACTCGATGAACTCGGCCCCGGTGTGCTCGATCCGCTCGCGTGCGGCGCGATGGGCGAGCACCCGCACTTCGTGACCCCGGTCGACGAGCTGCCGAGTGACGGCGAGCTGCGGTGGGGCGTTGCCGCTGAACGCAAGGAGAGTTTGGAAGACCCGCATATACTTCATCTTAGTATGGCCAAGATGAAAAAGTCAAGCGCTCCCAAAGAACGCACCTATCGAATGTCGGCCCGTGCCGACGCTGCCGCTGCGACCGGCGAGCGGCTGCTCGCCGCGGCTTGGAAGCAGTTCGGCACACGACCCTACGATGATGTCCGCCTGCGCGAGATCGCCGCCGACGCCGGTGTCACCGAACAAACGCTTCTCGCGCGCTTTCACTCCAAGGAGGAGCTGCTCACCGCCGCATACCTGTCGTGGGGCGAGCGGATCATCGCCGGACGCGATGCGGCGCCCGCGGGGCGCGTTCCCGAGGCAATCGAGAACCTGTTCGACCACTACGAGGCCTACGGCAGTGCCGTCCTGCGCATGCTCTCCCAAGAGGACCGGATTCCCGCGGTCCGCGAGCTGACCAACATGGGAAGGGACTACCACCGCGACTGGGCCAACAGGGTCTTCGAGCCGCTCCTCTCCGGCCTGCCGCGCACACCCAGAGAGCGCCGGCTCACAGCCCTCGTCATCGCGACAGACGTACTCGTGTGGAAGCTCCTGCGACTCGACATGCAGCTCAGCCGCCCCCAGGCGGAAAAAATCGTCCTGGAGATGATCGAGTCCTACGCCAGGCAATCGAATTGAGAGATCAACGACGCAGCGTCCTGAAAGGGGTCGTAGCCGGACACGGAGATCACCTCATAAAGCGGTGCAAGAAGCCGCCGGGCGAATCGCAAGCCACTTGCGCCCGAAGTCACTCCCGCGGCCGTCCTTGACTTTCACGATCCATCGATTCACCTCATCCCTAACTGTCACACTAGCTACTCGTAGAAAACGGCCCGCTCCATCTCCTTACGCAGAACTCTCGCTGGAAGCTTGCTCAACACGAAGTTGCGCCCCGACGCGGCAACAGGGTTGGTCAAACCGACCATCTTGGCCCTACGCCCCGCCGAGCCGACGATCCACGCCGCGCGATCCCGTCGCCGCCACTCATACGCAGTCAGCGCAGCCCGAACATCGTCAGCATGACCAAGATCGCGCGTCAGCGCAAGCTCCTTAGCAAGCACGATGCCGTCCTCCATCGCGGCACCCGCACCCTGCCCAACAAACGGCGTCGTCGGGTGGATCGAGTCACCAAGCAACACGATCCGCCCCTTGAACCAAGTAGGACCGGGATCGCGCTCGTACATATCACCACGACTGAAGCTCGATTCCTCCGTGGCCCCCAACGCACGCTGCACCGTGTCGCTGAATCCGGCGAACGTACCGAGCAGAGTCTCCTTGACCCGTCCGGGAGGATCCGAGCCACCCGCAGGGCCCCGCACAAAACAGTCCATCGACAACTGCCGCTCGCTACACGGAAACATCACGATCGCCTTGCCAACGCCGAGATAGAGGCGCACCTCACCTCTCGGCACGATCACAGGCTCCTGGATGACTGAGTTGCGCCACGTGGCAAAGCCCGCATAGACCGGCTCGGCACCCTCAAGCACGAGCTCGCGGACTACCGAGTGCATCCCATCGCATCCCAGCAGCAGCCTGCCGCGCTCCTCGCGCCCGTCCGCGAAACGCGCGATCACACCATCCTCGTCCTGCTCAGCACCAACAAACCGCGCACCGAGATGCACCACATCCTGATCAATCTCCGCCATCAACGCCGCATACAAGTCGGCGCGCAACGCACCGATACTCGGAGTCCCCCAAGTATCCGCAACCTCACCCTCCGGAAGACCGTTCAACCGCCGACCGCTCGCCGAGTAATACTCAAACGAACGATACTCAACACCCTTCTCCAGCAACCGCTGACCCACCCCAAGCCGCAACAACAACTTCACCGTATTACTCCGAATTGTGAACCCACCACCAAACGCCAAATGCCGCGAAGACTGCTCAAACACGTCAGCCCGAATACCAACCCGCCGAAGCGCAATAGCAGACGCAAGCCCACTCGGCCCCGCACCAACAATCAACACACGATCTTCACCGTGCCGCACCGTCCCACCTCCTTCGAGTACGCCGAACGCAGCTTACCCGACACGATGTCACAACGGCGTCGCTATCGCACCACTCCGTCTCGAACCTCTCGCGTTCCAGGAGCGGATGACAGGCATGACCGACTATCGCGGCCGGGTGCGCCGGACGCTTCGGGAGACCAACCTGCGTAGTGCTACCCGGCGGCCGGCTCGGCCACGGCGTCCGGCGGCAGCCCGCCGGCCACGGGTGGTCCGCCCACGCCCGGCGGGGGGCCGAACCGCGGAACCGGCGCGGTCGCGGTCGGGTCCCAAAAGGCGTCGATGCCGGGACATAGCGCACGCGCGTCCTCGATTGTCAGCCCGGACCCGTCGAACAGGCCGTCGGCTTCCCACTTGGACGGGTCGAGCCCGACGGCGAGCGGGTTGACCGGGCCGTCGATCGCCGGTGCGTCCGGCACCGCCTTGAGAGCTTGGGCGAACACCGCAATTAGGAACGCCTCTTGGTTGCGGATCTGCGATTGCAGCTCAGCGCGCAGCGCGTCGTCGTCTGGCAGCGGCTTGACCACGCCGATCATCGCCTCAATCGCCGGCTTGATGATCGGCGGATGTGGCGTCGGCGTGTCGCCGACGTTCAGCTCGTGCCAGTCACGGAACAGCTTTTGGGCTCTCAAGTTGAGCTTGGCGAGGCGCTCGAGCAGATGGTCTGAGGCCTTCATGAACTCGATGTCGGCCACTTTCTCCCTGATCATCAGGAAAGCGGGGCCGCCGTGGCTCGACATGAAAGTCCACGTCAGGGCTGCTCCAAGCACCCACGGATCTCCAAACACCGGATACATCTCTCGGTAGCGAGACATGACGCTCTCAAACGTGCGCTTGTAGAGGCCGTTGTAGTACTCGACGCGCTCGGCAACGTCCTCGCCGCCCAGATCACGGACAACCAGCTCGGTCGTGAGCGTGTTACTCAAGCAGATGAAGTCCGAGCCTGGGGAGTAGAACGGATCGGCGAACGCCGCGGCCTCGCCAACCAGCGTCCAGCGGTCGTTCGAGCACATCTGCTCGACGTCGTAGGAGAAGTCCTCAACGCGCAGGAAGTCCTCGACGTCGTCCAGCCGGTTCTCGACCGATGCGGCCAGCTGCGGCTCGTGTTTGCGCAGCCAGTCCAGCATCGTATCGAACGAGTTGATTTCCTCGAACGGGTGGAAGCGCGGGTCCGCGCACACGCCGATGCTGATCGGTCCGGTCGCCAGCGGGATCAGCCACACCCAGTAACCCTCGCCCATCAAGTGGTTGGTGCTGAACTGGCGGATCCCCGGCTTCGACATCAATCCCATCCACTCGGAGTCCGACGCACCCCACTGCTCAAGGTCGAGGCCGCCCGCCAGTCGGAACCAGGCGGCGTTGATGTGATGCCCGGAATCGGCGGCCAGCCCAAGCTTGCGCTTGATCAGCGAAGCTCGCCCCGTCGCATCGACGATCCACCGTGCGGTGGTCGTCGAGCGCTCACCGAACAAATCGAACGCGATCGTGTGTTGATCACCAAGATCGATCTCCTGAACACGAGCCCCCCCGGTCAGGTCAACGCCAAGAGCTCGGGCACGCGCCGCGAGCTTGTTCTCGAACAGGCCACGATCGACCTGATACGTCTCAAACGGCGGGTACGCCATCGGACCGAGCTCGAGACGCTTGGTGATATCCGTGTTACCGGCAGCCGGCGGGAAGAACCGCAGACCGCACTTGATGTTCTGTTCCTTACGGAGGTGATCCGCCATACCGATCGCATTCGCGAAGTAGTTAGCTCCAGCCGGTACCGTCGACTCGCCAACCTTGAACGCCGCCAGCGGCGCGGGACCCTCACGCTTCTCAAGCACCAGCACGCTGGTCTCGGGCCGTCGCTGCTTGATCTGGATCGCGACCGTCAGCCCAGCAAGACCACCACCGAGCACCGCGACGTCGTAGTTGTCGCTGGGCGGCCGCAACGCCCCGATCTCAACCACCGACAAACTCCGCTCATTCACAACGATCGCCCTTCCTCGCCAACTCGGTTCAAGCCCAGGCGACGCCTGGTACGCAGGCCCGTCTCACGCAGCCCGAACTTAGCGTAATCATAGATCACGTTCCATCGTGGTGTCCGGCGTTCGATCAGCTGATGGATGCAATATGATGCCACCGAAGCAAACAACTGGGGGTCTCAGCGATGTCGGAACGACTCACGTCAAGCGGACGGCCGGTGCACATTCCGCACGGTGACACGAACTCTGTGTTCGTAGACGCGGTTGGCATCAGATACCTCCTGACGGGCGAGGATACTGGGGACCGCATGACGCTCCTGGAGATCCCGTGCGAGCCCAACTCAGTGGTGGCCCCCGTCCATACGCACACGCTCGAGGACGAGTATCAGCTGATCCTCGAAGGCGAGGTCGCCTTCGAGCTTGACGGCGAGGTCATCCATGCCCGGGCCGGAGACATGATCGTCCAGGAGCGTGGGGTTCCGATGGCAATCTGGAATCCCACCGATCAGCCGGCGCGGCTCCTGGTGATGGTCACCCCCGGCGGCTATGACAAGTACCTCAAGGAGGTGACTCCTCTGATCGTGGCCGGCAATCGGGCTGCGATGCCGGCGGTATGGGCGAAGTACGGCCTGACGATCGACCCGTCCTCGATTCCGCGAATCATGCAGCAGCATGGGCTCCAGCCGCAGAGCGGTGGCGGCCCTCCGGGTGGGGGTCCCCCGGGCGGAGGTCCCCCCGGCGGAGGTCCCCCCGGCGACGGCCCCCCAAGGGCAGCTGCCCCATGATCGACGACAGCCTGAAGGCGAAGCGCGAGGCGGCGGTGCTCGAGCACTTCCGCGCCGAGAACGAACATGACCTCGATGCCCTGATCGCCACCTTTCACGAGCCCCACTACGAGATGATGCATCTAGGCCGCACTCACGATGGTGAGGAGGAGGTCCGCGCCCTGATTTCCGGCCTCTACCGTGGTCTGCCCGACATCCACGCTGAGCCCGGCAGACTGCGGCATCTGGAGGACGCGGTCTTCGTCGAGTGCATCACCACCGGCACGCACAGCGGCTTCTTCGCGGGCGTTGAGCCGACCGGCAAGAAGATCCGGTCGCGCTCGGCGTGCATCTTCGAGTTCGACGGCGACAAGTTGCTGTGCGAGAGGGTGTATCTCGATATGGCGACGATCCTGCGGCAGCTCGGTGCGCTGCCGCCGCTACCGATGATGCCGGGACCGCCTGGCGCGGCCGCCAGTCCAGAACCTACTGCAGCTTGAGCAGCGCCGCCGCGTTCCCCCCAAGGATGCCGGCGCGTTCCTCGTCCGAGACGTCAAGCCGGTCGATCAGCATCCGCGAGACCCCCGCGGGAATCTCCACCGGCGGCCAATCGGTCCCGAACAGCAGCCGATCGTGGCCGAACACCTCGAGCGCACACCGCAGCGCCGGCTCGCTAAACATCAACGTGTCGACATAGACCCGGCGCAGGTAGGAGCTCGGGGCCTCCGCGGGGACCGGCTCCGTCTGGTCTGGCGGGAGTGCGTCCTGAGGCGGCCCACCGGCGGGCGGTCCAGCCAGCGCCGCGCCCGCCAGCGCCGGAATCCGGTAGCCCGCATCCAGCCGACCCGCCAAGTCGGCGATCCCGCCACCTCCTGCTCCAGCGATCAGCCGCAACGACGGGTGGCGGTCCAGCACGCCAGCGAAGATCGCCGCGGCGAGGCTGAGCCCCACGTCGACTGCCCGGTTGCCGAACTCGTCCAGCCGTGGGTCACCCACTCCGCCCGGCCTGACCGGCGGGTGGATCAGGACCGGTACGTCGAGCTCCTCCGCAAGGCTCCAGAAATCCTCGGCCCGCGGATCGTCCAGGCGGTGGCCGTCGACGCTGGAGCTGACCGAAAACCCGCAGCTCCCGGCCGCGACGGCGCGCCGGGCCTCCTCGAGCATCCCGTCGCCCTCGAACGCGTCGACGCCCACCATCACCGAGATCCGGTCCGGATACTGCTCACGGACCCCGAGATTGAACTCATTCCATCGCTTGAGCCGGTCGAGCAGACCTCCGAGACCTGGCAGGCGGACGATCCCGTGGACGATGACCGCATGATCGATCCCGTCCCGCGCCTTGCGCTCGAGGAAGCCGTCGACGTCCTTCAACGACGGTGCACCTGGCGACTCAGGCGGCGCCAGGTGGCAGTGCGCGTCGATGATCATCTGATTGCTCCACCTTCATGAACAGCTGGGTGCCAGTACGTTGCCGTCATGGTGTCATAGGTAAGCCTCAGATGCCGTCCAAGCGGAATATCGCGTGTGGCCTGGTATCGCCAATGCCGGCGGGATCGCCCCCGATGTCGATCTCATGCTCAGGAGTGCGGTACACCCAGGACGAGGAACCGTACAGCACGACGCCAGTGCAAGTTGCCGGCTGCCACGTCTCCTCGGCCTGGATTGCACGACCGGGTTATGGTGCAAGACGTGGTGGGCGAGTGGACTGATCCCGAGCGTGTCGCCGAGTATCTGTCCCGTGAGATACCGCACCGCGACATCGCCGAGGGGCTGCTGCTGGAAGCGCTGCCGCGACGGGTCGGGCGGGTGCTCGATCTCGGGACGGGAGATGGGCGCCTGCTTGCGCTGGTGTGCTCCCGTCACGCGGGCGCTCAGGGTGTCGGCATCGACTCCTCTCAGCCAATGCTCGCACGTGCGGCCGAACGCTTCGGGTCCAGTACGGCGGTCGAGCTCGGGCTCCACGATCTCAACCAGCCGCTCGCCGTGTCGGTGCCCTTCGACGCGGTGGTGTCGGGGCTTGCGATCCACCATCTCAGTGACGAGCGCAAGCGCGCGCTGTTCAGCGAGGTCCATGCGCTGCTGACGCCGGGCGGTGTCTTTGTCAACCTGGATCTCGTGGCCTCGGCTACCCTGGAGCAGCACGAGCGCTTCCGCCGGGCGATCGGACGAGAAGAGGACGATCCCGCGGATCGCCTTGCGAGCATGTGCGAGCAGCTCGGCTGGCTGCGCGACGCGGGCTTCGAGGCAGTTGACTGCCACTTCAAGTGGTTGGAGCTGGCGCTGATCGTCGCCGCGCGAGCGCCGAGCGGCACGTAGCCAGCGAACGTGGCGCGGGACCTACGTGGCGGGGCTGCTCCAGCGCTTGACAAACGCTGCCTTGGCCTCGGTGTATGCCTCGCGCTCGTCCCGGTAGCGCTCGGCGAGCGTGCGCTTCAGTGCCTCGTACTCGCTCGCGAGCGCCGGGTCTGCGCGTAGGCGGTCGCGGAAGCGCAGGCGCCGGTCGAGCTCCTCCCGGTCGTCCACGAGGTGCAGGTGATGGGTGCGGTGCGAGGCCGTGGGGTAGCACAGGAAGCGTCTGTGAGCGAGCGTCGCGTTGAACGCCTCCGGGAACTGGTAGCCGGCGTCTGAGACCAGCGCGGCGATCGGCGCGTCGAGATCGGGGACGTGCGCGATCATGTCGATCACGGGCTTTGCGGCGAGGTCGGGGACGGCGGTAGAGCCGAAGTGGTGGATCTCCACGCCTGCGAGCAGCGGCGCAAGTCGCTCACGCTCCGCCTCATAGGTGGCTGGCCAGGCGGGGTCGTAATCGACGATCTCCACGGGAGCGTTGTGACCACCGGCTCGCGTCAAGTCTTCGGCTGCCGCGCTGCAACGGTTGGATGGCGGCATCTCGCTGGCGAGCATCGAGTAGACGATCTGGTCAATGTAGCGTCGCGCGCGAGGCCGAGCGGATCGGCGAGCGCCAGCTGGTCGCGTGTGCGCTGAACGAATGCCACAGTGTCATCGAGCGTCTGGCTGGCAGCCCACGGCATCCAGCGCGCCAGATAGTCGTATGTGTGCGCCCCACGAAAACCCCGTTCTGATCCTGACCGGAGCTCCGGGCTCGGGCAAGACCTCCGTGGCGCAACTGCTCGCCGCCAAATCGCAGCGCGCGGTCCATCTGGAGTCCGATCAATTCTTCCACTTCATCCAAACTGGCTACGTCGAGCCGTGGAAGCCCGAGTCGCACGAGCAGAACACGACCGTGATGCGCATCGTTTCCGGGGCCGCGACCGGCTACGCCAATGCCGGCTACTTCACGATCATCGACGGAATCGCCATCCCCGGATGGTTTTTCGAGCCGTTGCGCGATTCGCTGAGCGCCGCCGGTCACCGGGTCGCCTACGCAGTGCTGCGAGCACCACTCGCCGTCTGTCTGCAGAGAGCTCGGAATCGTGCATCCAGCCGGCTCTCCGACGCCGCGGTTGTGGAGCGCCTGTGGCACGACTTCGCCGATCTCGGTCCGCTCGAGGCCCACGTTATCGACAGCGGCACGGGGGACGCTGCGGCGACAGCCGACGTGCTCTTCGAGCGACTACGTACCGGTCTGGTACTCACCTGAACTCGCTCCAGCGGGGGAGCCGCTTCGCGGATATTCCGAGCCGATCGTGCAAACAGCGACGTCGAGGGGCCAGCAAGCGAATCGTTGGCGGCCTGAGTCCGGCTATCGTCGGCACGGTGCGCCTGAACCACGTCACGCTCGCTGTCAGCGATGTCGAGAGCTCGGCGCGCTTCTATGCGCACCTGGGCCTCCAACAGATTGTCGCCGACTACCCAGACTACGCTCGGTTTGTGGCGCCGCAGGGCGACACGACGCTCTCACTGCACCGCGCCGAGCACCCATCACCCAAGCCCGGTGGAAGCATCCACTTCGAGGTCGACGATGTCGATCATGCCGTAGCTGAGCTCAAGCGAGCGGGGTTGCGCTTTGCGTGCGATCCGGTCGATCAGCCCTATCTTTGGCGCGAGGCGAGCTTGCTCGACCCCGATGGGCACAGGGTGTTCATCTACCACGCTGGCAAGAACCGGCTCGATCCTCCCTGGCGCCTCGCGCCCGCTTCCGGCACGCAGGACTGACGTTTCAGTGCTCGAGCCGGGGTCCTGCGCGATCCGATCTTCGTAAGCTGGTTCGCGGTGGTCGACTGCTCGCCTGATTTCGGCCGTACGGCCGATGACTACGCCCGTCACCGTGCGGGGTTCCCCCCCAAGCTGCTCGATCGCCTCACCGCGATCGGTGTGGTGCGCCCCGGCGCGCGTGTTGTGGACCTCGGCACCGGGACGGGGAGCCTCGCGCGGCTGTTTGCGCAGCGTGGGTGCGAGGTCACGGGTGTGGACGTGGCCGCGCCGCTGCTGGAGCAGGCCAAGCGGCTGGATCGCGAGGCCGGTGTGCGGGTCACTTATGTCGAGGGCCGGGCGGAGGCGACCGGCCTGCCCGGCGGTGGGTTCGATGTGGTCAGTGCGGGGCAGTGCTGGCACTGGTTCGATCGGCCCGCCGCCGCGCTTGAGGTCGCGCGGCTGCTGGTGAGCGACGGCGCGGTGGTGATCGCGCACTTCGACTGGCTCCCGATCGAGGGCAACTTGGTGGCGGCGACGGAGGAGATCATCCTGCACTACACCCCGAGTTGGCCGTTCGCGGATCGTGCCGGGCTGTACCCGCGGTGGCTCGTGGATCTGCAGACCGCAGACTTCACCAAGATCGAGACGTTCTCCTTCGACGTGATGGTGTCTTACTCGCGTGAGGCGTGGGTCGGCCGCGTGCGCGCGAGCGCACCGATCGCCGGCACACTGGACGCCGAGGGCGTGGAGGCTTGCTCGAAGGAACTGACGGCGATGCTCCGCGAGCGCTTTGCTGAGGACCCGCTCGCGGTGCCGCACCGCGTGTGGCCAGTCACCGCACAGGCAGGTCGGAGGTGAGTGAGCAGCACGAGCGGTTGTTGCAAGGCGCTTACGAGGCGTTCAACGCTCGCGACATCCAAGGCGCCTTGGCGACGATGCACCCGCAGGTCGACTGGCCCAACACCATGGAGGGGGGGCGCGTCCACGGCCACAATGGGGTGCGGGAGTATTGGGAGCGGCAGTGGGGATCGCTCGACTCACGGGTGCAGCCGTTGCATATCGAGCACGGCCCCGACAACCACGTGGTCGCGACGGTCCGCCAACTCGTGCGAGACCGCGCCGGGAACGTCGTTTCCGATCAGACGGTCGAGCATCGCTTCGTGATCGCGGGTGGGCTGGTCGAGCGCATGGACGTCCACGATCACTGGACGATTCGCGGCGCCGGCGGGGCGGACATCCCCGCCGTGCTCGCCCTGTGGGAAGCGGCGGGCAGCCTGCCGAGCGTCAGCGACTCTCCCGAGGGACTCGCCCGGCTGCTGGCCGCCGACCCCCGGGCGCTGCTGGTCGCCGAGCGCGGTGGCGTCCTGGTCGGCTCGCTGATCGCCGCGTGGGACGGGTGGCGTGGGAGCTTCTACCGGCTGGCTGTCTCGCCGGAGCACCGCCGCCAGAGGCTTGCAACGATGCTGCTCACGGCAGGCCAGCAGCGCCTGCGTGAGCAGGGCGCGGTCAGGCTCACCGCGATCGTCGCCGAGGATGAGGCGGGCGCGGTGGCCTTCTGGCAGGCCGCTGGTTATGAGCGCCAGCAGAACAGGGCACGGTTCGTCCGCCAGCCGGATCCACCAGCCGGACACGTAGGCGCCAGGTATCTTGATGCGGTGGCGCAGGCTGCGAAAGAGGATCGGCGATGAGCCGCCTGGAAACCGGCTTCAGGGATGTGGACATAGCCGGCGACGCAGAGGCCTATGCCGATTACCTGAGCCATGTGAACGGTCTCGAGTCCGTCGCGGCCGGCAAGCGGGAGCGGACACGGCTGCTCGGTCTGCGCCCGGGCGCCCGCGTGATCGACGTCGGCTGCGGACTGGGCGACGACGCTCGCGCGCTGTCACGTCTTGTCGGTCCGCACGGCGAGGTCATCGGCCTAGACTCCAGCACCGCGCTCTTGGAGCACGCACAGGCCCGTTGTGAACCGGAGGACCAGGTCACGTTCCTCACCGGCGACGCCCACGAGCTGCCCTTCGACGCCGGCACGTTCGATGCCGCGCGCACCGAGCGCACGCTCCAGCACCTGGAGAACCCCGCACGCGCGGTCAGCGAGCTGGCCCGGGTCACCCGGCCCGGCGGCGTCGTGCTCACGAACGAGCCGGACTGGGGTTCGCTGGTGAGCACGGGCCGCCCGCGTGAGCTCGTACGCGCGATGTTGGCTGCCGCGGAGGCGGCGATCCGAAACCCGTGGATCGGGCGCGAACTGGCAGGTCTGTTCGTCGACGCCGGGCTTACGGACGTCACCGTCGGAGCCGAGGTGCTGCTGGTCCGCGACTTCTACCCCGACGTCATCATCGACCTGCCGCTCCTCGCGTCCGATCTGCGCACACAGGGCCACGAGGGCGTCGATGACCTGCTCGCCGTCGCGCAGGACGACTCGCGTGCAGGTCGAACAGTCGCCGCTCTCACGCTCTTCACTGTTTCGGCTCGCCGATAGCAACCGGCGCCTGGATCGCCGCACTCGCTCGGAGCGACACCAGGTCTTGTGGCGACTTGACGCCGATGAGGAGCGCCATCTCGAGCCACTTCCAGTAAGCAGTCCACGTCATCATGGCCGAGCGCCCACAGCCACCCGAGCTGGGGCACCAGGTATCTTGATGCGGTGACGCGAGCCACGCATCCCATGTTCGCCCGCATCTATGCGAGGGTCGCGGAGATCAGCGAGCGTCGTGGCAGCGCCCAGCATCGCCGCAAGTTGCTCACTGGCCTGCAGGGCCGAGTGGTGGAGGTGGGCGCCGGCAGCGGTGCGAACTTCCGGCACTATCCAACCTCGGTCAACGAGGTCATCGCCATCGAGCCTGAGCCATACCTGCGCGAGCGCGCCGAGCATGCCGCATCGGAGGCGCCCGTCTCGATCTCTGTGGCGCCCGGCGCCGCCGATCGCCTTCCCGGCGAGACGGAATCGTTTGACGCCGGCGTTGTTGCGCTCGTACTCTGCACCGTGCCCGATCAGCAGTCGGCGCTCGCCGAGCTCCACCGTGTGATCCGTCCCGGAGGCGAACTGCGCTTCTACGAGCACGTGCTCGCTCACTCCAGATGGGAGGCTCGCTTTCAACGGTTCTCCGATGCGACATTCTGGCCCCGCCTCGCTGGTGGTTGTCACCTGGCGCGCGACACGACGACCGCCATCGAACGGGCGGGGTTTCAGATCGAGACGTTCGAGCGCTTCCGCTACAGCCACGCGCCGTTCCTTCCCTCCGATCCACATGTGCTCGGCGTGGCGCGTCGTGCCTGACCGGCGCGGCTATCGTTCAAATCACGCGATGGCGAGCCAGGGTGTTGTCCGTGACGCGGGAGTTGAAGATTGCGCGTCCATCGCGGAGATCTACAACGAGGGGATCGCCGAGGGCCGCTCAACGTTCGAGACCGAGGCACGATCTGCCACGGACGTCAACGGGTGGCTTGGTTCAGCGGGGCATCCGGTGCTCGTGGTCGAGAGCGGCGGGTTGGTCGCCGGGTGGGCGCGGATCGCGCCATACAGTTCGCGCGCGTGCTACGCGGGGGTTGCTGAGGCAAGTGTCTATGTTCGTGCGTCGGCGCGCGGGGGCGGTCTCGGTGGCGCGCTGGCGGCGGTACTTCGCGAACGCGCCGAACAGGCTGGACTCGACAAGGTGATCGGCAAACTGTTCGCCGAGAACGAGCAGTCGCGCCGCCTCGCTGTGCGGTACGGGTTCCGCGAGGTCGGCCTGCATGTTCGCCACGGCCGGATACGGGGCGAATGGCGCGACGTGCTGGTGGTCGAGCTGCTCCTGGGGAGCGCTGCCGCTACCTGAGTGGGCGTTACTCCAAGCAGAGCGGTCGCTTTCGGAAACGCTCACCTTCCATTTATCGTCCAGCCACGACATGTCAGCTCTGAGAATCTCCATCTTGGTCGCCTGGGTGGTCTTCTGGATCTACTGGATCATCTCTGCCGCCAGCGCCAAGGAGGGTTCACGGACCACCTCCTTTCCGGATGCCTACCCGGGCTATAAGTTGAAAACCAAGATGTTGATCCCTTTTGTACTTCAGAATACGTGCACACACACAATAGGTGGTACGACCGAGACGTTCCTAGACGAGGATCGCCCTGGCGGCAGACCCGGTGGTTGCCCGGGCGACAAGAAGCGGTACGCCATTGCGGTCGTATGGCGCGCGTACCGCCGTGGCGGCGCTGCGCACCGGATCGTTCAATGCTTCAAGCACGGCTGCCGCGCCTCGCGGACGCTGTAGCGGCTCCTTGGCGAGCAGATCGAGACGAGCTCATCTCGCATAGGCCTCGCTGGTATGTGAAGGCGGCAGCTCACGAGCCGACGAGTGGGCGTTCGACGCTCAAAGGCAGGACCGGACGGCAGTCGACGACGATCCGCATCGACGCACCGACCAATCGGTAGCCACTCAGCCTGCTTGTGGTACCAGTGCGAAGCCCGCGCGGCTCGCGGCGCGTCGCAACTCGGCATCGAAGCATGCGAAGCCGTCGCAGCGCGGATCGACCTCGCGCACTGCGAGCGCGCTCGCGAGTTGGAAGGCGTCGTAAGCGCGCAATGCGTGGCGCGCCGCTTCTTGCGCGGCGGCTACCAGCACTAGCTCAGTGGGGGCGACGATCGTGAAGCGAGGGTCTGAGTCGTGGTCGCCGTGGAAATCGAGCTCGAACGCGCTGACCAGTGTGCTGGCGGCTGGATCCTCGAGTTCACCAGTTCGTGCCTTGCGCCACAGTGCGGAGGGGACCTCTACGCGTGCGAGCGCAGAGATCACGAGCGCGTCGAGCGCGCGGATCGCCCGGTGTCCAGCCTCGTCTGCGTAGAGCTTCACGAGCGCAGACGAATCGGCAAAGGTGCTCAGCGACGGTCCTCTGCGACGAAGTCCGACAGTGGCTTGCCACGTCCGGCGGCGGCGCGGGCTCGACTGAGCGCTCGCGTGGACGTACGCGTGGCCGCGGGGAGGCGCTCAGGGCTCAGCAGCAGCCCAGCCCGCCCAAGACGCTCCCGCAAGCCTGTTGTCTCATCGCCCGCATAGTCCGGGTCGACGGCGGCTGAGAGAACCTTGACGGCGTAGCCGTTGACACTGTCCTCGTGATCGCGTGCCGCTCCCTTGAGTTGCTCGGCGAGCTCTTTGGGAACTCGCAGTGTCAGCTGCCGCATGATGTCATGGTAGCAGACGTGAATACATGGAGCGTCGGACTGCCTCACGGTTCGGCGTTCGATGCCTCGGCGGGAGCGTTGTATCCCGCGACGCTCATTGCGAGGCCTCTCGCTTGACTGGCGAGAGGGTCCAGGAGAGGAAAACGGCTCTGGAGCAGGCGATTCTCTTTGCTGGGACCTCTCCGTCTCGCTCGCTGCAAGCGAGCGCTCTCCAAGTGGACCACTTCATTGCCGGCCGGGGTGGCGTGCTCCCAAATCTGCTGCAAGTCCAGCGCACCGCGTCGAAAGGGCAGGAGACGGACAAATGATGCACTGGATACCATCCGACGAACTTTCCAGAGGGACAAAAACCCAGAACACACCATTTGCAGGCGGGATGGCGAGCAGCTACCCCTTATCTGCAAATTCGCCACTGCCATATCGTCCCGGGACGACCAGATGCGAGGTGGCCGCCGTCAATGCGGGGTCCCGTGCGCCGGGCAGCGCCAGGACTCGCTCCAGCGCGAGGGCGTTGTGGCGATAGCAGGCGCGGTGCTCGGCGTAGAAGCGTCTCCCGAAGCTGCTCGTCATGTGGCTTCTGAACGCTGGGGTGGTGGTTTCGGCGGTCAGGAAGTATTCGTTGATCCGGGGCATTGTGGGTAGGGCGAGCACGACCTTCCCCAGCTTGACGGGTGTGCGTTGCGCATCGTGGAACAGGGACAGGTCGAGCTCGTACACGTAAATGCGCTGTGGCAATTTGAATTCCGCGACACTCGTCTGTCCAACTGCGGCGAACGACAGTGAGAATCGATCGGCTTCGTCGCCGGCGAGCTGCTCGTGGAGGGGCGTCGCGATCACCTGCCCGGCCGCCGGCGTCGCCGGCAGGAGCACGTTGTAGTTTGCGCTCAGGTTTAGTTCTCCTTGCGAGCTGCACAGGGTGAGTTGCCCTGCCTGCAGGATGCGCGTTTGCACTTCTGTCACGATCGAACGCTCGCCGCCGAGGTTGTGAAGGATGATTTCCACGCTTGGCTTGCCTTTGGTCTGCCTAGCCACGAGGCTCACCGGCCGTAAGATCGCCGGCCTGAGTTCGCTGTGGCTACTGCCGTGGGCGGATGTGCCGAGGGTGATCGCTACTGTGGCCGCAGCGAGTAGCGCACCCGCGATCGTGGCGTAGGAAGCCGCCCGGATGAGGCGGCTAGGCTGTGCGTGAGCGCCACGCGTGGATCCCGCCGCCGCGTGTTGGTGTCGCTGCCGGCGGTCTGATCGTGGTCGCGGTTTCGCGGGGCTCATCGAGGCTTGAGGGTAGCGGCGATCGCGCCTCGCCGGTTGCGTGCCGCTGGGCGTTGGCCGGCGGGATCAAGCATTGACGTGAGTCGCCGATGATGATCTGAGCAGGTATGTCCGTCCTGAAATAAGACCTTGAGATGGCGCACAAACCAAGAAGACTCAAACGGCGTAATCCCGGCGAGGCCTCCTCTGCGGAAGGCGAGCTGCAACGGCGCGCCAACTGGGCAAGATGTGGCTGTGTTGAAGGAGTGCTATTCGGCGGGTGTCATGCCGCTCGGCGGTCGCTACGACATTACGTTGCCGGCCTCACCTGAACCTGGGCAAGCGATCGAAGCGCCGATCCATGAGCAGCTTGCGGCCGAAGAAGCGAATCGCTTCAAGCTGACGATGACAGTTGCAGGGCAGGCGGTGCTGAGTCGTATATACCTGGTGCGGCTGGATCTGTCGTTGCTCCATGACGTCGATGGAAGACCTCTGCCGTTGGGAGAGGTCATAATGGCGCTACCGGCGGTGCCGAAGGAGGAAGGCTTCTATCTCACGCCCAGGCTGCTCACGCCTGCGTATCGGGCTATGCATTCCCGGGAAGAAGAGGAATTCGGATTCTCCTTTTACAACTCGCTGGCGCCATGCTGGCGCTCAAACGGCTTGGCCTTGAAGAAAATGCTTGCTCATACCGGACAGCGTTCGGCTGGGCTCCAGAAAGCGGCGACAGAAGCAGTGATTCCGACGCCGGCGATGTTCGCTGGTGGCCCCCCCAACCCGCGTCACACGCCGGCCAATCTCTAGCGGAGCACTAGACTCGCAGCCCGTGAACATCGGTTAGGGAGAGCGCCGCTCGGGTGGCGCTCTCCCGAAGGTCGAGGACTTTGGGGACATCGATCTTGCAGGTCACTATGCGCCGCTCCAAGACGCTCGCGGCGAGAGCGCCGGTGTCGTCGAGCTCGTCATCGACGAGATGGCGGTAGGCCTCAATCACGACGCTGCCGCGCGGACGTCCGAGGTAGAGAACCTCATAGGCGCGTCGCGCAACCCACCGTCCGCCGGCGGCACTGGGCTTTAGCTCCTCCCAGCGCAGAGATGCGTGCCGCTCGAATGTGCCCTGTACTCGGATCGCGTCGATGCGGGCGACCGCGGCGAGCAGGTCGCGCTGCCTCACATGGCCCCCGCGCTTTTGCGCTCTATGGCGTCGAGCACCTCCTCGTAGGAGCCGCTGGCGAGCATGTCCACGGGGCGGCGCCTGCGAGGCCACGTTTGCGGCCATGCAACCAGATCTCGGCACCCTCGCGTGTAGAGGCATCTGCCGATCCTCGTCATGGTGCGCCAGTCCCTGTAGATAACGGTACTTCCGGGTGGATTTGCCCCATCGAACGAGGTCGGTGGGCCAAAGTCGAGTCGTGCTTTCCTTTCGCGACTCGGGCGGATCACATGCGGGCAGCCATGCGCTTCATCGTCCTCGGTTGAGCACGGCTGTGAGGAACTCGGCGGGCGTCATTACGGTGATGCTCTGGAAGGACCCGAGTCCGAGCAGGTCATCGTCGCCGGAGACGATGAAGTCAGCGGCTCCCTCCACCGCAGCCTCCAATACACGGTTGTCGCTCTCGTCGCTGATGACGCCGAGGATACGGCTGGGCAGCACCACAGTGCTACTTGCTTCAACGAGGTCAGAGAGCTGTGGCGCCCCTTTGATGACCTTGGCGAGCTTTGGATATCCGAGGACGCGGCGCAGCTCGGCGAGAAGCGGAGGGCTTGTCAGGAGAACGAGCTGGCCGTCGAGCGCTGCGTCGAGGATCCTGGCGGGTGGCCCAGGCCATCCGAGGCCGGACACGATGACATTGGTGTCGAGGACCGCCCTCGGCGTCACTCAGCCGCCCGTGCCGCCGTGATCGCCTCATCGACGACCGACACGTCCAGGCCAGCATCCGCAACCTCCTGGCGAACCTGGGCAAGCCGGGCCCGCAGCTCCTCGCGGGCTGTCTGGCGGCGGGTTTGCACCAGCCTGTCGTACTCGGCAGGGCTGACGAGCACCGCGACGGCCTCTCCCCGGCGCGTGAGGACGACAGGCTCATCGTCGGCTGCGATCTCCTCCGCGAGCTGCCCCAGTTTGGCCCGCGCCTTATCCACTCCGATGGTCCGCTCCATGATGGCTCCGTATCGGTCTACCGTAACGCTAACCTTACTCTAAACGGGTGACCTCGGCAACCGATACCGTCCACCTGCTGCTGTCCTTCTGTCGGACACCGCAGCGTTGTATCTCCTCTCGGTGGGACCGTGGTGCCGTGGACGCGATTGGAGCGCCTGCTGTTCGTCGTGGGTGTCGCGTAAACGTGGGTCTGTCTGGCGTTTAAGACACTTCAGGGCGTGAGCTATACGTCGTCGTTTGGCTGTCAGGCGGCATGGGTATTACGCGTGGAAGTCGACCGTCGAGGAGGTAGGTGTTCGTGGCGGAGAGGCCGCGAGCCGGCTGATCGCAACCGAGACCGCCCCCCGACGATCCGGTCGATAGGTCCGCGGGGATCTGAAGGGACCCCGTCAGATCCTCGAGCTCGACCTCAGCACCGACGAAGCCATCCGCGCCATGCGCGGCGGCGACCCTGCGCCCCAGTGATCACCGCCGCTCAAGCCCCTCCGGTCAACTTGGGCCGGCGAGCGCGCCTTTGGACCCCGCGAAGCGTCGCTGAGCCTCCGTCATCTTGTCCGGGTCATACCAGTGCCAGGCCCAATATGAGGATGACTTAGCAAGCCGGATCGCGCCGATCACGCCCACTAACGGGACGAACAGCCCGGCGAGCATCATGCCCGGCTTGCCCTTCAGCCAGCAGATCGCTAGCAGACCGATGTCGGCGGCACAGGCGACGATCAGACGGGCCTGATGGGGCGCGACCGCCCCGAGGAAGATCACGACCACAAAAGCGGCCAGTAGCACCCCCATACGCACAGCGCGGTCATCCAGTTCCATGCACGCTTAATCGACGCCACAGGCTGCCCGCTTGAGCAACCCGTTGCTCTCGCTGCTCACAACATCGGTCAGTTCCCTCGCCGCCGTCTGCGCTGATACACCCAGAGGCCGCGAGCCGCGACCATGATGACCGCGCCACCGATGATCTTGATCACGCTGTGGTGGGCCCCGTGCGCTGTCGCGAGGATCACAACACCGAGCAGAGCTCCCGTGGCTAGCAACTCATCGCCGTCGTCGGAGATAGAGACGAACCGAGAATCCCACGACACACACCACACCCGTGAGAGCCCATGCGACCCAGGTTTTGTGGCCGTTGTGGTTGCGCAGCAGCCCACCCATTACGAGGGTCATCGCCGCGTAGTGTGGGTACAGCACGAGCACGAACCAGGGATACCCCTCTCACGTCAACCAAAACCCGATGCCGTCGCCGGCCCAAAAGCACCGGCGCTGCCAGGCCCCGACGGGCTTGCTCCTCCGAATCTGGGCGAATGATTGAGCCGCCCCCGAATACGGGTAGAGAGAGGTCTGTCGCACCTCCGAATCAACCGAAAGGGAATAGTCATGGACTTGCTGCTGCTTCTGATCCTCGTCTTGGTTGTTCTCAGCATCGCGGGAGGAGCTTTGCTCAACCCCTTTGTTCTGCTGCTGCTCGTCGTTGCTCTGCTCTTGTTTGTCGGTCCCTATCGGGGACGTGGTGCGCGGTTGTGACAGTCAAGCCGTGCTCGATGACAACAGTGCCGGCATGCCCAATCCCGACGAGCTGCGCGAGGACAACCCCGCACGCTCCAAGCGCCTGCGTGTCCGCGTTCCCAAGCCCGACCGGACTTCCTTGAGATTGACCAGCTCGTCGCGCTGCTTGACGCCGTTGGCGAGCTGGAGGCGGCGCCAAGGTCCACCAAGCGTGCGAAGCTCATGGCCACTCAGGTCGAGGAAATCCGTGCTCGCCTCGCTCGCGGCGAGACGCAGTACGCGGTGCGCCTTGAGTACGGGCTGAGCAGCGGGTCGATGTCGATGCTCGCCAACGGCAAGACCTACCGAGGCGACAACGGCCGGGTCGGCTGGCGAGCCTTGTGCGCGGCGCACGTAATGTCTCGATCATGCTCTTGGCGACGAGCTTCGATGTGCCGTTCGTCCAGAGCCAGGTCGGGCACTCGGACTCCAAGCTGACGATGGATGTGTACGCGCAGCTCTTGGACCGCAGCAAGCGGGCGCATGGCGCGGCCTTCGACGCGCTGGTGTCGGACGCGCAGACAACCCTCTATGGGGCGCAGAACGGCGACTTTGGCCCACTATTTGGCCCACCAAGCGATTTTGACCCCTCGGCGGACATTTCGGCCGAATCCGAGTTTGGCTTGGATACAGGGGAAACGGGGGATGGGCACGGGTGGTTTCGAACCACCGACCTCTCGCGTGTGAAGCGAGCGCTCTCCCACTGAGCTACGTGCCCGTCAGACCCGATTCTATTGGGCTTGGGAGCTGCCTGCCGCCTCGGCCAAGGGGCCATCGTGCCCGCCGCATCGCGTTTGGAGCAATGCCGTCGGCCACCCATGCTCCGGGCAAGTGGCGCCCTACACCACCACACCTGGCGCCGGATGCGGCTCCAGGCGGACGGCGGGGATCGAGTAGGCAAGCGCCAGCGCTTCGACCTGGCTCTGCGTCAGCAAAGCGCCGAACGCGGAGGGGCCTCCGAGCTTGCGGTAGGCGCTCTGCATCGCCTTGCCGATCAGCGACAGGTCGTAGTGGCCGTCGTACACGCAGTAGATGTAGAGCGCCGCATTGGCGCGCAGAAACCGCGCGGCCGCCGCGCTCCCCCCCGCGCGCCGCACCGCCTGGGCTCGGGCTTTTGCACGCGTCGTCGTGCTTGCGGACCCCGCGGTCGCCGTGCTTCCGGGCCCCGCGCCGAGCGCCACCGCGAGGTACTGCCACCCGCGCTGGGTGAGGCGGACGTAGGCTTTGAGCATGCCGGCCAGCTCCGCGGTGGGTCCGGTGACGCTGCCTTCAGTGGTCACTTCCGCGGGTAGCGTGAGCGCCGCGGCGTGGCGCTCCACCGCGGCTACCTCCAGGCGCAGTGCCGGGGCGACGGCGCGGGGCAGCCCGCCGGCGAGCGACGGCCACGGACCACGCGCCGCGGCGACCTCGGCGGCCACCGGGGCATGGAGCTGGTGCAGGGTGTGCGCCAACTGCACCAGGTCCGCGCGCTCCACGCGCAGCGCGGCCGGCCGGGAGGAGTGGCCAGCGCAGCCCGCCAGCATCGCGGCGGCGAAGCTTGCGAGCGCCGCCGCGGCCAGGCGCGCGTGCCGGGAGGTCGTCGCTCCGGTGTTTATGCGGACAGCAGGTCGACGACGAAGATCAACGGCGAGTTCGGCGGGATCTTGGGCGGCGACCCTTTCGCGCCATAGGCAAGTTCGGCCGGGATGATCAGTTCGCGCCGGCCACCCACGCGCATGCCGACGACGCCCTGGTCCCAGCCCTTGATGACCTGGCCCTCACCGAGCGTGAAGGTGAAGGGTTCTTTCGTTTCCCACGAGGCGTTGAACACCTTCCCGTTGCTGTACAGCGCACCGACATAGTTGACCGTGACGGACTCCCCGGCCTTCGCTTCGGCGCCGGTGCCCGGGACGATTTCCTTGGTCACCAGCTTCGTCGGAGCGGGGCCCTTGGGGGGCGTGATCGTCGGCTCGGTGGCGAGCGGGCCACTGGTGGGCGTTGTGCCGGTGGTGGAGACCGGGGTCTTTTCGACGACGGCGTTAGCCGCGGTGGACTCGTTGCCGACCCCGATCGTGCTGGAGCCGCTCGACCCGCAGCCGGCGATCAGCGCCGCCGCCCCGAGAGTTGCGATGGCAAGCCCGAAGCGCGGGGGTAGGTCGAGGCGCCCACGAGGGGCAAGGCCGCGGTTGCGGCGGGGGAAGTTGGGTTTGGAAAGGTTCATCACGGTTGAGCAGCCTAACGGAACGCGACACATTTGTGGTGCGCCACCTTTCGGAGTCGCCCGAGCCCCGGGCGCGCCCACCCGCCCCTCAGACGGGACTCTCGCCTGACCCCTGCCACGCGCTACTCGCCTGACCCCTGCCACGCGCTACTCGCCTGATCCCCGCCACGCGCTACTCGCCGGACCCCGCCGCGCGCTAGGATCCACGGTGGACCGTGCTAGGCGGGGAGGTAGCGGTGCCCTGCACCCGCAATCCGCTCTAGCGGGGCTGAATTCCCCCCCGAGGGGCATTCGCTCCCGGTCGCTCCGCCGTTCGGGGCGTCGATGGCTCGGGTCCCGCGCGGTGTCGGCTTGTGAACCAGGTCAGGTCCGGAAGGAAGCAGCCTTAAGCGATCCCCGGCAGGCGCAGCGGGCGTTCCCGATCCGGAGTCGCGAGCGGCGATCAGCGATCGGCTGTGGAGCTTCGACGGGGGGTGCACGGTCCACTACCGGCAACGCCGGAGGATCCGCCACGAGCGGTTGGTGTGGGTCACCGCGAAGCCGGTGGGCACCGCGACCGACTGGTGAGGATCGTTGGGATCGAGGATGTAGTGTTCCTGGACTTCTGCGTCCGCGGGGTCCACGAATGTGCCGTGCGCGATCTGCTGCATCTGGAGGTTGGCGATCTCGCTCGGGGGAGTTTCCAGCCATAGCGCCAGCAGCGGGATCGGCGCGTGGTTGGTCACCCCAATCGGCTCGCAGCGGCTCGTGATCGCGTCCGCGCGCACGAGCGCGGTCAGTTCGTTCTGGATGCGCTGCTGGCGGCCCAGTTCATTCAGTTCGTGGTGGTTGGCGCGGTACTGCGAGGGGATCGACGCCACCAGCGCCACCACCGACACGGTCGCCGCCGCCATCCACCAACGCCGGCGGGGGTCGCCGCGCGGCAGCTCCATCCAGCCGCACACCGCCGCGCCGGCAAAGACGCACAGGATCGCCGCGGCGAGGAAGGCATAGCGAGTGTCGATCGGCAGCCCCACGCTCGCGAAAGCGGCGAACACTCCCACCGCCACCACGCCCGCGAGCGCGCCGGGGAGGGCACGGACGCGCAGCCACGCCAGCGCCGCCACCCCTCCGAGCGCAGCCGCCACGAGCGCGAAGGGCCCCAGGATCTCTCCGATCCGCCGCGGGATGTACTCCGGCACCTTGCCGATCCCCGTCTCGCGGTGCAACGTTCCGGCGGTGTGTCGGGTGTTGGTCAGCGACCACAGTGGGTTACCGGTCACCAGCCAGTCGCCAGCCACCCACACGATCGGAGCGGCCGCGGCCAGTAGCGCGAGTCGAGCGAGCTGGCTGGGGGTGCGCGGGGCCTCGGCGACCGGAGTGCGCGGACCGTGTGCGGGGCTATAGCTCAATTGTGAGAGCGCCTGAATCGCACCCAGGAGGTCGGGGGTGCGCGGTGTCCCTGCGATGGCGCCCCGTGGCGCACGTACGGCAGGCAGCGCGAGGTACAGCCAGTACAGCCCCGAGAACGCCCACGCCTCCGGCCGCAGCAATCCGGCGAGCGCCAGCAGCGCCAGCACCGGCGCTCCCGCGCGGCGGCGGCGGGTCTCGACGATCAGCGCGCCCAACACCAGCAGCAGGTAGGGGATGTCCACGTACGCGCGGACCCCATAGGAGAGGATCGGCACGCGCGTGAGCAGGATCAGCGTCGCGACGGCGCCGGTGGGGCGGTTGAACCACAGGGCACCCAACCGGTACACAGCCCACCCGCAAGCCGAGAGCGCGAGGAAGCCGAGGGCGACGGCGATCTGTTCGCTGGCGTGGGGTCCGAGCGGAGCGGCCACCACCCCGAGCCCCTCGATGAGGGGGTGCGGAGTGGGAGCGATCGGGATGCCGTACTGCGGGGTTTCCCCTCGCGTAAGCTGCTGCCCCCACACGAGCGCATACAGCGTGTCGTAGTTGGCAAACCCCACGCCGCCGACCACCCGCAGCAGCACCGCCCCGATCACGATCGCCAACGGCTCGGCGAGGCGGATGGGCAGGCTCTTGGTTGGGGCCAACACGGCCCGGACGCTATCCGCTCGGGCAGGCGGGCAACCCCGGATAGACTCAGCCCTTAGGTGCCGGAGAGCGATAATCAGCAACAACAACAGTCCCTCTATCGCCGAAACCGCCCGCGCACGTTCGCCGACGTCGTCGGCCAGGAGCCGGTGGTGCGCACGCTGCGCGGTGCGGTGGAGCGCGGGAGGGTGCACCACGCCTACCTGTTCGTGGGCTCGCGCGGCACCGGCAAGACCTCGATGGCGAAGATCCTCGCGGCGTGCCTCAACTGCGAGCGCGGGCCAACCACGGAGCCGTGCGGGGAGTGCGAGTCCTGCCGCGCGATCGCCGCCGCGCGATCGCTCGACGTGATCGAGATGGACGCCGCCTCCAACAACTCGGTCGAGGACATCCGCGAGCTGCGCGAGAGCGTCGCGTTCGCGCCGGTGAGCGGGCGCAGCAAGGTGTACATCCTCGACGAGGCCCACATGCTCTCGCAGGCGGCATGGAACGCGTTCCTGAAGACGCTCGAGGAGCCGCCGCCGGACACCGTGTTCGTGCTGGCCACGACGGAGGCGCAGAAGGTGCCGGCGACCGTGGTGGACCGCTGCCACCGCTTCGACTTCCAGCGCCCCACGGTCGAGCAGATCGCGGGCGTGGTGAGCCGCGCCGCGCGAGCGGAGGGGATCGAGATCCCCCCCGAGGCGGCGGCCGCGGTGGCGCGCGCGGCCACCGGCAGCTTCCGCGACGCGCTGGGGACGCTTCGAGCAGCTGCTCACCTACAGCGGCCCCGAGATCGTGGTGGAGGACGTGCTGGCGGTGCTGGGGGTGACGGACTCCCAGCTCCTGGAAGAGACGATCGACGCGGTGGCGCGGGGGAACGCCAGGGAGGCGCTGCTGGCGGTGGCACGCTGCGCGGAGGGCGGCCGGGACGCGGGCGCGTTCACGGCCGACCTGGAGGGTCGCGCGCGCGAGCTGCTGGTGGTGCACACGCTCGGTGAAGTTCCGGCCGAGCTGTCGCTGACGGCCGAGGCGGACACGCGCCTGCAGGCGCAGGCGGAGCGGGTGCCGCAGGCGACGGCCGTCCGCCTGCTGGAGCAGCTGGGTGGGGCGCTGGAGGCAGTGAAGGCCGGTGGCGAGCCGCGCACGCAGCTGGAGCTCGCGCTGGTGAAGGCGGCGCGCCCGGAGACCGACGGCTCGCTGAAGGCGCTACTGGCGCGGATCGAGCGCTTGGAAAGGCAGCTCGGTGGATCGGAGCCTGTCGCGCCGCACCCCGCTGACGCTCTGCCGGTCGTCGCTGCGCCTGAGCAGCCGGCGGCACCGAGTCCGGAGCCGGTACCCACATCCGCACCGAGTCCGGAGCCGATACCCACATCCGCACCGAGTCCGGAGCCGATACCCGCGTCCGCACCGAGTCCGGAGCCGATACCCACACCGGCGCCGGGTTCGGAGCCGGCGCCGGTTGAGGATGTGGGGGATTTCGATTCGCTCTGGCGGTCCACGGTGGAGCTGGTTGGGGCCGAGAACAAGCTGTTGAGCGCCGTGCTGGTGGACGCGCGGGCGGTGGCGTTGAGCGACGAGGAGTTGACCGTGGCGTTCGCCGCGACAGCGTCGTTCCTGAAGAAGAAAGCCGAGGACAACGCCCATCGAGCGACGGTAACCGAGGCGCTGCGTCAGATCACCGGGCAGCGACGGCTGCGGGTGGTGTACGAGCTGCGCGAGGAGCTGCCCCCACCGGCAGAGGGGGAGGGCGTGCAGGCACCCAGCAGCGAAGAGGAGTGGGTGGCACGCTTCAAGGATGAGCTCGACGCGGAAGAGCTCGTCGGCGCGGGCGAGACGATCAGCGAAAGCGAGTGAAGGAGCGAGCAGCGATGCCCCAGCAGAAGCGACCCAACATGCAGCAGATGCTCCAGCAGGTGCAGAAGATGCAACGCGACATGGAGCAGGCCCAGGAGGCGCTCAAGCACGAGACCGTCGAGGCGGCGGCGGGCGGGGGCGTGGTGAAGGTGCAGGTGTCGGGCGATCTGCAGGTGCGGTCGGTGACGATCGCCCCCGAGGCGGCCGACCCCGAGGACGTGGAGATGCTCGGCGACCTGGTGCTGGCGGCCGTCAACGAGGCGCTGCGCGCCGCCCAGGAGCTCGCGGCCGAGCGGATGGGCGGGGCGACCGGGGGCCTCGACCTGGGCGCGCTCGGCGGGCTCGGGCTGCCCGGCTTGTAGGCCCGTAGTGGAGCTCCGCGCAGCCACCGATGACGCGACCACCCACGAGCTGACGCCAGAGTCACGCGCGTGAGCACCTACGCGCCCCCCGTCCAGAAGCTGGTCACCGAGCTCTCGAAGCTGCCGGGCATCGGCAACCGCACGGCGCAGCGGCTGGCCTTCCACATCCTGCGCGCCTCCGGCGAGGACGCCACGGCGCTGGCGCAGGCGATCCTCGACGTCAAGGAGCGGATCGGGCTGTGCGAGGTGTGCTTCAACCTGACCGACGAGCCGCGCTGTCGTATCTGCCGCGACCCACGCCGCGACCACGGCGTGATCTGCGTGGTGGAGGAGCCCTCCGACGTGATCCCGATGGAGCGCACGCACGAATTCGAGGGCGTCTACCACGTGCTCGGCGGCGCGCTCTCACCGATCGACGGGGTCGACCCCGAGGACCTGAAGATCGCCGAGCTCTACGCGCGCGTGGCGGACGGGGCGGTGCGTGAGATCGTGCTCGCCACCAACCCAACGACCACCGGGGAGGCGACCGCGCTGCACATCGCACAGGCCCTCCACGAGCGCGACCCCGAGCTGCGGGTGACGCGCCTGGCGAGCGGCCTGCCGGTGGGGTCCGATCTCGAGTACGCCGACGAGGTCACCCTCGGCAAGGCGCTCTCAGGTCGCCGCGCGCTGTAGCGCCCCGTCCCCGCCGTCCGTCGCATCCACCAGCACCGGCGGGCGGGGATCGTCGGTGACTTCCTCGAGCGGGGGCATCTCACCATCCGAGACCACCCGCGCGGCGGCCTCGGCCCCCCGCCCGACAGGGCTCGATTGGCGCAGCTTGGAGACGATCGCATCGAGCTCGAACGAGGCCCAGCAGGCCCGCGCGAGCTCATGGCCGTGGTTGGCCCAGGTGGCGTTGATCACCTTGAAGCCACGCGACTGCAGCCATTGGACGGCGGGCAGATAGTCGGTGTCGCTGGAGACGAGGATCGCCGCGTCGAACGCGCCCTCGCCCGCCAGTGAGAGCAGGTCCGTGACGATCGCCGTGTCGACGCCTTTCTCGGTCGACCAGCGCAGCGTCTCCTGACAGTTGGGGCATTTCTCGATCGAGTGCTCGCACGCTCTGCAGTACACCGATCTAGGTTTGGAGCGACGCACGCGGGTGGCGACGCGAAAGCGCGGCTGCTTGTCGAGGAACGCATCCAGCCAACCCTTCAGCTTCCGGCCGGGGTCGTCTTCGTCGTAGGAGGCGTACACCAGCGCCTCCTCGAGGTGCAGCGTGTCGCCGAAGCCCGCGAGCTGCAGCTGCCGTTCGCTCTCGCCGAGTAGCTCCGCGGGGACCTTCCGCCAGTCGATCAGATCGCCGTGGGCGCGGTTTCTCCATTGCAGCGAGAAGTTCCAGAAGTCGATGAAGATGCTGGTGCGGTAGGCCACGCCCTACCCCCTATCGAAGTCGATTGCTCATTGACATTGACACCCAGGATAGGCATCGGCGCGATTGCGCTCGCCACCGCCTTGCTGAGAGGTCCTATCCTGCGTGCGTGTCCAACATCGTCGTGATGAAGTTCGGCGGCACCTCCGTCGCCGACGCCGAGCGGATCAAGCGGGCCGCCCGGCGGATCGTCGAGCGCCGTGAGGGGGGGGCGAGCGTGGTGGCGGTGCTGTCGGCGCGCGGCAAGACCACCGACGAGCTGATCGCGCTGGCCGAGGAGGTCTCCGCGGCGCCCGACCCGCGCGAGATGGACATGCTGCTGTCCGCCGGCGAGCGCATCAGTTGCGCGCTGTGCGCGATGGCGATCCGCGACCTCGGCCACCGCGCGATCTCGCTCACCGGATCGCAGGCGGGGATCGTTACCGACAGCTGGCACACCAGCGCGCGGATCATCGAGGTGCGCGCCGACCGCGTCAAGGAGGCGCTGGAGGAGGACCACATCGTGCTGGTCGCGGGCTTCCAGGGCGTCTCGACCGCCACGCAGGACGTCACCACGCTGGGGCGCGGCGGCTCCGATACGACCGCGGTCGCGGTCGCCGCCGAGCTGGGGGCGGAGGTGTGCGAAATCTACACCGACGTCCCCGGCGTGTTCAGCGCCGATCCGCGGGTGGTGCCCGACGCGCGCAAGCTGGATGTGGTGTCGTTCGAGGAGATGCTGGAGATGGCATCCTCCGGCGCCGGTGTGCTGCAGCTGCGCTCGGTCGAGTACGCGCGCAACCACGGGGTGCGAATCCACTGCCGCTCCTCATTCGACGACCGTCCCGGTACCGTGGTGGTGTCGGAAGGAGAGAACATGGACCGTGCCGAGAAACCCATCGTCAGCGCCGTCACGCACTCGACCTCGGAGGCGATGATCAAGCTGGTCGACGTCCGCCACAAGCCGGGCATGGCGGCCCGCATCTTTACGGCGCTCGCCGACGCCGGCGTGGAGGTGGACATGATCGACCAGGGCCTGCCGACGGGGGAGTTCGCGAAGATCGCCATCACGGTCCCCCGCGACCGCATGCGCGACGCGCGCGCGGCGCTCGAGCCCCTGACGGGCGAGGTGTTCGCGGAGCTGATGCCCGATGAGAACGTCGGCAAGGTGTCGATCGTCGGCGCCGGGATGCGCACCTACCCGGGCGTGGCGGCGAAGATGTTCAACGTGCTCGCGGCCGAGGGCCTCAACCTCGACATGATCTCGACCTCGCCGATCAGGATCTCGAGCATCATCCCACGCGATCGCGTGGACGCGGTCGTGCGCGCGCTGCACGCCGCGTTCGAGCTGTCCGGCCCGGACACGATCCGCGTCGAAGAGACCTTCGACCGGCATGGAGCGGAATAGATCCCCGACTGCAGCCCCACGTGCGCTGGCAGCATCCGGTGCTGACCGCGAAGCGTGCCCCTAGGGCGTACACCCCCGCAGCGCCGAGTTCGGCGCGTCAGGCGGTAGGGGTCGCGGCGGCGAGCGGCCCCAAACGGGGGGAGTGGCCGTAGAGCTCAAACGCTCTGAAGCCGGCGAAGGTCTTGTGCTCGGAGCCGTGGAAGTCGGAGGAGCCGGTGGTGAGCAGGTCGAGCTCGGCGGCGATCTCGCACAGCAGCCCCACCTGCTCGGCGTTGTGGGTGGGGTAGAAGGCCTCTACACCATCGACCCCGAGCGAGGCGAAGCGCTCCAGCATCGCGCGCACCGTCTCGGGCTCCTGCACGTCCCAGAAGGGGTGCGCCCACACCGCGACGCCTCCAGCGGCATGGATCAGCTCGATCGCCTCCGCGACCGTGGGGCGCGTGCGCGCGACGTAGGTGGGCACGCCGGGCACCAGGTAGCGGGGAAAGAGCTCGCGCAGGCTCCCGATCCCCTCGGCGGCGATCCGCTGGGCGTTGGCGGGGTGGTCGAGCAGCGCCTGTGCGAGATGGGGGCGCCCGAGTGGATCTCCGCTGGCTTGGCGGCGGCGCAACTCGGTGTCGTCTAGCTCGAAGCCCTCCGCGCGCAACAGCTCGGCCATCGCCAGCACGCGCCGCTCGCGGTCGCCGCGCAGGTCCTCCAAAGTGGCCGCGAAGGCGGGATCGCGGTAGTCGATGAGGTAGCCAAGGATGTGCAGCTCCTCGTAGGCCTCGTCAACGGAGGAGAGCTCGGTGGCGGGAATCAGGCGCACGCCGGCGCGCTGCCCCTCCGCCAGCGCCTCCTCGACGCCGGCGACCGAGTCGTGGTCGGTGAGGGCCAGCAGCTCTACGCCCGCGGCGGCAGCGGCGCGCACAACCTCGGCGGGGGGGAATTCGCCGTCGGAGTAAAGCGAGTGGGATTGCAGGTCGAAGGTGGGGGTCACTTGTCGTCTCTCTGGCGATCAGAGGGAGTTGCGGGGTCGCTGGGCCAAGCCCGCCGAGTCATGTATCTACTTTTCAGACCCCTACCCTTCATTTTGTAAAGCAGTCAGCCGGGTTGGGGGCTTCGTTTTTGATTCCACAACCCTTCATTTTGTGAAGTGGTAGGGGCCTAAAAAGACATACACACCCCCTCCCCCCGGCACCCTACATCGCCCACCCCTCGCGCGCCTCGCGCGCTCCCAACCACCCTACATCGCTCTCCCCTCGCGAGCTCCCAGCCACCCTACGCCTCGAGTGACCGCTGCAACTGCTCGAGCACCCGCACCACGCGCAGGCCGGAGTGCCCATCCGAGCGCGGGGTGGTGCCGGTGCGGATGCACTCGAGAAAGTGCTCGCACTCGACGCGCAGCGGCTCGACGGGAGGGATCTGGGGCGAGAAGATCGCCCCCGAGCGCGCGATGTACTCCCCCCACGAGCGTGTGTCCTCGTCGAAACCCTTGTCGTAGAGCGTGAGCTTGCCCTCCAGCTGCATGTCGTCGAAGGTCGCCATCCGCCGCGCGCCGACGACCGTCAGGCGCCGCTCCTTGTGAGGGTCAAGCCAGGAGAGGTGCAGGTGCGCAACGATCCCGGAGGGGAAGCGCAGGTAGCAGAAGACGACGTCCTCGACCCCCTCGCGCACGTAGGAGCGACCGTGCGCGACACACTCGGAGGGCTCCTCGCCGATCAGCGACAGGATCACCGAGACGTCGTGCGCGCCGAGGCTCCACAGCGCGTTCTCGTCGGCGCGCAGCTTGCCGAGGTTCAAGCGATTGCCGTACACGTAGTACAGCTCACCCAACTCTCCCTCGTCGAGCAGCTCCCGCAGGCGATCGACGGCGGGGTGGTACTCGAGCAGGTGCCCCACCATCAGCACCCGCCCCGCGCGCTCGGCCGCGGCGACGGCCGCTTCGGCGTCGGCGGTGGTGGTGGCGAGCGGCTTCTCCACGAAGCAGTGCTTGCCGGCTCCCACTACGCGGACGGCGAGCTCGGCGTGCGAGGGCACCGGCGTGGCAAGCACGACCGCATCGAGCTCCGGGTCGCCGAGCAACTCCTGAAGCTCCCCCGTGACGCGTGCCCCGGGAAACTGCTGCGCCGCCCGCACGCGCGCCTGCTCGGAGGGATCGCACAGCCAGCGCAACTCGCAGCCGGGGAGCGCAGCAAGATTGCGCGCAAGGTTGGGCCCCCAGTAGCCGAGACCGGCGACCCCGAGCCGCATGGGAGACTCGCTCGCCCCCGTGGAGTCGCCGTCATTCATTGGGGATCGTCCACGTGCGCGACTTGGGCACCGGCCGCCTGGGCGGTGGGCCTCCATGCCCACCGACGGTCGGCAGTGGGGCAGTTCGAGCAGGTCATCGCGAGGCGAGGGTATCGATCGTCCGCACGCAACGCTCGGCCGCGTGCCCGTCGCCATACAGCTGTGGCCGCTCAGCGGGTGGCGGACGTTCGAGCGCGGCCAGCGCGGCGGCGGAGTCGAGATCCACAAGCGTGCTCCACCCGGCCTCGACGGTCTCGACCCACTCGGTGGTGGAGCGCAGCGTGATGCAGGGCACCCCCGCCAGGTAGGCCTCCTTCTGGAGGCCACCGGAGTCAGTGAGCACCGCACGGGCGTGGCACAGCAGCGCAGCCAGCTCGCCGTAGCCGAGCGGTTCGGTGACGTGCAGCCCCTCGATCCCCGACACCTCCTCCAGCAGCCTCGCGTCGTGCAGGCGTGTGCGGGTGCGGGGGTGCAGCGGGAACATCACCGGTGGCGGCAGCGCCCGCACGAGCTCCACCAGCGCGCGCAGGCGCGCCGGTGGGTCGACGTTGCCGGCGCGGTGCGCGGTGAGCAACAGGTACTCCCCGGCCCGCACACCGTGTGCCTCCAGCGTGCCCTTATCCGCGCGTGCGGTGGGCTGCAAGCGCAGCGCGAGGTCCATCATCACGTCCCCGACCACCTCGACGCGCCCGGCGATCGACTCCGCGTGTAGATTTTCGGCGGCTCCCTCCGACGCGCACAGCAGCAGCTCGGAGAGGTGGTCGGTGAGCACGCGGTTACGCTCCTCGGCCATCGCACGGTCGAACGAGCGCATCCCGGCCTCCACGTGCACGACGGGCACGCCCGCATCGGCGGCGACGAGCGCGCCGGCGAGCGTGGAGTTGGTGTCCCCGTACACCAGCACCGCATCGGGTCGCTCCTGTTCGACCAACGGCTCCAGCACCGTGAGCATCCGGGCGAGCTGCGAGGTGTTGGACCCCCCGGCGATCCCCAGCTCACGCTCCGGCCGCGCCAACCCCAGCTCACGGAAGAAGACCCCCGAGAGGGTGTCGTCGTGATGCTGGCCGGTGTGCACCAGCAGCTCCTCGTGGCGCGCACGCAGCGGCCCCGAGACCGCGGCGGCCTTGATGAACTGTGGGCGGTTGCCGACTACGGTGAGGATCTTCACCCGGCGCAGACTACGCTGCGGCACTTACACCACGCCTCCTGAGGAGCGAATCGGGGCGGCTGACCAGGATTCGAAGCCCACCCACCCCCGCGAAGTGTGCTGGCCGAAACGGGGATGCTGGCCGAACGGGGGATGCGAGCCGAAGGCGAGTGTCTCCCCGCTTCGGTAAAGCGAGTGTCTCCCGGCTTCGGTACACGAGCGACCGAGGACGCCGTCAGGCGCCCCGAGGCGCCCTCAGGACGCAGCCGCACCCACGACCGACGTGGACCAGTCGATCACCGACGTGGGCCGCACCACGTGACGGCTCATCCCCAGCTCCTTGGGTGACACGCCGAGCGCGAGGCCGACCAGCTGGGGCAGGTGCAGGACGGGCATCCGCAGCTCGCGCGCAACGACGCCTTCAGCGGCGGGCTGCTGCAGGTCGAGGTTGAGGTGGCAGAGCGGGCAGGGCGTTACCAGGCAGTCGGCGTCGGCGTCCACGGCATCGCCGAGGTGGCGGCCGGCCTGCTTGAGCGAGGCCTCCTTGTTCATCGTGACGATCGGGAAGCCGCAGCACTTGCGCATCCCGGCGTACTCGATCACGGTGCCGCCGAGCGCCTCGATTATCTGCTCGAGGTAGTGGTCGCGGGGGGTGTCGGCGTCGATGCGGAGGCGCTTGCGGGGGCGCACGATGTAGCAGCCGTAGAAGGGGCCCACCTTGAGGTTGGTGAGCGGCCGCTTCACCCGCGAGCGCAGCGCGTCGAGGCCGATCTCCTCGACCAGCAACCACAGGAAGTTCTTGTTGGTGAGGCCCTTCTCGTAGGTGAGGCCCTCGGGGGCGAGCGTGGCGTTGACGTGTGCGCGGTACTCGGCGCTCGCGTCGAGGCGCTCCTGGCACTCGCTCTGGGCGCCCTGGCAGGTGGAGCAGATGTTCATCATCAGCTCGGCGCCCTCCACCTGCTGGGCGAGTGCGAAGGTGCGCGCGTTGAGCGTGTCGGCGAGCTCCTGGTTGTGCTCGGCGATCACGCCGCAGCCGCTGCAGTTGGCGCGGTCGAGCTGGACGAGCTCGATGTCGAGCAGCGGCGCCACGCGCGCCATGGAGCCGTGCAGCTCGGGGGTGAAGCCGCGGCTGACGCAGCCCGGCCAGTAAGCGACCTTCATCGGCTTGCGCTCCCTTCCATCGAGGACTCCGTCGGACCCCCGACGCCGGACTCCTCGGGACCGCCGCCTACCGCAACGGCTGCGACCACCCCCGCGGCGTCGTCCTGGTCTTCGTCCTCGCCGGAGATGTAGAGGTTGAGCTCATACCGCTCGGGCCGGCTCTCAACGGTTTGGTAGATCCGCTTGACGGCCTTGAGGTCGGCGGGCGGGATCTTGTGGCCGAACAGCGCCAGTTTGATGCCAATCTTCCCGCGCGCGATCGCCTTGACGGCGGTGGGCAGCAGCGAGAGCAGCTCTTTGCCGGCCGCCGGATGGAATTTCCCGAACCACGAGTTGCCCCCGTAGGAGCGGGGCGGCAGTTCGGCCTCGTGCAGCAGCCCGTAGTCGCGCACCAGCGTGGTCAGCGCGGCCTCGTGGCGCTCGCCGTTGTTGGCGTCGACGATGTGCTGGTCGGAGATCGCGATGCGGCGCAGGCGCATGATCTGGCCCATCGGGTTGACGTCCTTGGGGCAGGCGTCCACGCACTTGAAGCAGTGCGTGCAGTCGAAGATCCCCTGTGGGTCTTCGGAGAGGTCGACGAGGCGCTCGCGCTGGCGATCGTCACGCGGGTCGCCGACGAAGCGGTAGGCCTTGGCGAGCGCGGCGGGGCCGATGAAGCCGGGGTCAACCTCCATCGCCAGGCAGTCCGACACGCAGGCACCGCACTGGATGCAGGCCATCGACTGGGTGACGTCCACCATCGCGTCTTTCGCCACCACGTACTCGCGCTCGGGCACGGGCTGCTTGGCGAGCAGCCACGGCGTGACGCGTTGGATCTTTTTCCAGTGCACCGCGTCCATGTCGACGATCAGGTCCTTGATCACGGGCATGTTGCCCATCGGCTCGATCTCGATCACCCCGTCCTTGCCGGACGCGCGGGCGTGGTCGAGGTGGGTGTGGCAGGCGAGGCCGGGTTCGCCGTTGATGCGCACCCCGCAGCTGCCGCAGATCGCCGCGCGGCAGGAGCAGCGGATCCCGATCGAGCCGTCGAAGCGGGCTTTGGCCTGCAGGATGCCCTCCAGCACCGAGCGGTGGGGCTCCAGCTCGATCGTGTGCTCGTCCCAGTAGGGGGCGTCGCCCGACTCCGGGTCGTAGCGGCGCACCCGCAGCTTGAACTGCTCGGGCGGACGGTGGGTTTCGGCCATCAGCGGGTCGCCTCCTTGGGGCGGTGGCAGGCCATTTTCATTGGGATTTGGATGGGGGCACGTTGCTCATGACGGCGCGGGTGCGGGGGATCGCAGCAGGTCATCAGTACTTGCGCTCCTCGGGCTGCCACTGGGTGATCGTGACCGGCGAGTAGCTGATTTGAGGCCCACCCGCCCCACCGTCGGCGCCGAGCGAGATGTCGATGTGCTTGAGCCACTCCTCGTCGTTGCGCTCGGGGAAGTCGGTGCGGAACTGGGCGCCGCGCGACTCCTTGCGCTCGATTGCTGCGACCACCGTGGCCTCGGCGCAGTCGAGCATGTAGCCGAGCTCCAGTGCGCCGAGCACATCCTGGTTGAAGACCGTGCCGTGGTCGTCGATGTAGGCGCTCCGGGACTCCTCCTGCAGGCGCTTGACCACACCAAGCGCCTGCTCCAAGCCCTCCTGGTCGCGGTACACGGCGACGTATTGGTTCATCGTCTCGCCGAGCTCGCGCTTGATCTCCGAGATACGCCGTCCGGTGCGCTCGCGCGCGAGGATCGCTTCGATCGCGGCGACGTCATCCTGCAACTGCCCGTTGGCGGCGGTGGGCATTGGCATGCTCAGCGCGCGCGCCGCGGCGTGTTCGCCCGCGCGGCGGCCGAAGATCAGCGTGTCCAGCAGCGAGTTGGCGCCGAGGCGGTTGCCGCCGTGCACCGAGACGCACGCCACCTCGCCGGCGGCGTACAGGCCCTCGATCGGGGTGGCGCCGTTGACGTCGGTCTTCACCCCCCCCATGATGTAGTGCTGTCCGGGGCGGATCATGATCGGCTCGCGGGTGATGTCCACGCCGGCGAAATCCTTGCCGATGTTGACGATCTCGCGCAGCGCCTCCAGCGTGCGCTTGCGCGGCACCTTGGTGATGTCGAGGTAGATGCCGTCTTTGTCGGCGCCCACGCCACGGCCCTCGAGGATCTCGGTCTGCTCGGCGCGCGAGACGACGTCGCGGGAGGCGAGGTCGAGCTTGTTGGGCGCATACTTTTCCATGAAGCGCTCGCCCTCGGAGTTGAGCAGCACCGCGCCCTCGCCGCGCGCCCCCTCTGTGATCAGCAGGCCGTTCTCGACCAGCGTGGTGGGGTGGTACTGCACCATCTCCATATCCATCAGCGGCGCGCCGATGCGGTAGGCCTGCGCAATCCCGTCGCCGGTGACGATCAGTGCGTTGGTCGTCGGGCTGTACACCTGCCCGGCGCCGCCGCTGGCGAGGATCGTGTTCTTGGCGTGGAACACCTCCATCCGCCCGGAGCGCACGTCGCGCGCGATCACGCCGCAGCAGCGTCCTTGCTCGTCGCGCAGCAGCGAGGTGACAAACCACTCCTCGAAGCGCTCGACCGTCTCGTGATGGCGCATCAGCTGCTCGTAAAGCACATGCAGGATCGCCTGGCCGGTGATGTCGGCGACGTAGGCGGTGCGCTTCATCGAAGCGCCGCCGAACGCGCGCAAGTCGAGCAGGCCATGCTCGTTGCGGTGGAAGGTGACGCCGATGTGCTCCAGGTGCATGACCTCCCCGGGCGCCTCCGAGCACATGATCTCGATCGCGTCCTGGTCGCCGAGGAAGTCCGAGCCCTTGACTGTGTCGTAGGCGTGCGAGTGCCAGTCGTCGTCGACCGAGATCGCCGCGTTGATCCCGCCGGCGGCCGCGACCGAGTGCGAGCGCACGGGGTGGACCTTGCTCACGATCGCCACGCTGGCGCCGCCCTGCGCCGCGGCGAGCGCCGCGCGCTGGCCCGCGAGACCTGCCCCGATGATCAGTACGTCGTGTGCTGGCATGCGGGCCGGAACCATATTGAAAGAGCGAGGGGCCCGGCTTTTCGAGAACGAGGGGCCCGGCTCGGCCACCTTCGGCGGCCTGCGCCACCCTCTAGGCGGCTGCGCCACCCTCTATACACCGGCCGCCGGGCGCAGCGCCTGGCGGATCTGCGCGACCGTCACGACCCCGCGCAGCACCCCGTCGTCGTCCACGGCGACCATCGCTCCCAGGCGCCCGAGGCCCTCGGAGCGCAGCAGCGATTCCAGCGGCTGGTCCTGCTCGATGCGAATCGCCAGGTTTTCCTCCAGCACGTCGCTGACGGGCAGCGCCGGGCGCCCGGCGGCGATCTCGGCGTCCACGCGATCGGAGCGCACCACCCCGAGGAAATGGCGGGCGGGATCGACGACCGCAAACCACGGCCAGCGGTAGCGCCCGAAGAAGTGCTCCTGGGCCTCCAGCAGCCCGGTCTCGGCGGGGATCGTCACCGGCTCGGTGTCCATCACGTCGGCCACCCTGAGCCGCTGGATGCGCTGGTTGACCGTCCCCTGTAGAACCGCCCCGTTGGCGCTCTGGTAGACGAACAGGCCGATGAACGCCAGCCACACGCCGCTGATGTCGTGCAGCGCCACCAGCACGCCGACGCCGGCGGCGCCGAGCAGCACCCCGAAGCCCTGGCCCACGCGTCCCACCACGCGGGTGGCGCGGTTGCGATCGTCGGTGCGCCACCACAGCAGCGCGTGCACGATCTGGGCGCCATCGAGCGGGAACGCGGGGATCAGATTGAGGATCAGCACCAGCACGTTGAGCGTGACCAGCCAGCTCAGCCACAACACGACGGGCGTGGTCAACACGCCGCTGTTGCCAACGGCGACCGCGAAGAAGTGGTGGCTGCTCGCCACCGCCGCGCCGAGCGCGGTGCTGATCAGGATCACCGCCAGCGTCACGAGCGGCCCGGCCGAGGCGACCCGCAGCTCCACCCCCGCGCGCGGCATCGGGCCGGTGCGAGTGGTGCCGCCGAGCGCCCACAGCTCGATGCCCATCACCGGCACCCCGTTGCGGCGGGCGACCAGCGCGTGGCCGAGCTCGTGCAGGATCACCGAGGCGAAAAAGGAGAGCACGATCGCGACCATCACCAGATAGGCGGTGGTGCGCGAGCCGCCGAGAACTTCGTGGAAGTAGGGGGTGAGCGTGTCGGCGAAGTAGATCAGGATCAGGCCGAGGATCACAAACCAGCTGATCCCCACCCCGATGCGGATGCCGAAGACACGCGCGAGCTGGAAGTTCCTGCGTACGGGCATAGGCCTCAATGGTAGGCCGCCGCTGGCCCGATCCCAGTCAACTATCCCAAATCCGCCTCAGCTGTATGCAGGAGTCGGACGCTGTCCTACGCGACTGCCCCTCGACCTGTGCGAGGGTCTCTCATGAGGTACACGTCGGGACGTGCACGGTGGTCGGCGTCGGGACGTGCACGGTGGTCGGCGTCGGGACGTGCACGGTGGTCGGGCTCATACCTGCACGCGTCCGCGCGCGATGATCGCCTCGAAGTCCGTGCCGGCCGGCAGCGTGCCGTACTCGAGGCCCGCGTCGCGGCCGAGGCGCGCGGCGCAGAAGGCGTCGGCGACGGCGGGGTCGCCGTGGCGCACCAGCAGCGAGCCCTGCAGCCCCAGCGCCATGCTCTCGACAACGCGCCGGGCGCGCAGCTCGAGCGTGGTGGGGTCCGCGAACTGGTCCTTGAGGCGATCGAGGTGGGCGTCCAGGCGCCGGTCGGCGCCGCGCGCCTGCGCGAGCTCGTGCAGGAACACCTCCAGGGAACGCGGCGTGCGCACCAGCGCGCGCAACACGTCGAGGCTCATCACGTTGCCCGAGCCCTCCCAGATCGAGGCCAGCGGCGCCTCGCGGTAGAGGCGCGGCATCCCCGACTCCTCCACATAGCCGTTGCCGCCGAGGCACTCCAACGACTCGAAGGCGTGGTTGGGAGCGCGCTTGCACACCCAGTACTTCGAGATGGCGGTCGCCAGGCGCTTGAAGAGGCGCACGTCGTTGAGCTCCTCGCTGCCAGCGAGCGACGAAGCCGGTGGTGGGGGTGGGTGGGTGGGTGCCGAATCTTCGTCGTAGGCGCGCGCGAGGCGCAGCGCCAGCATCGTCGCGGCCTCCGACTCAACACACAGGTCGGCGAGCACGTTGCGCATCAGCGGCTGGTCGATCAGCCGCTTGCCGAAGGCGCTGCGGTGCGCGGCGTGGTGGGTGGCGGCCACGACCCCGGCGCGCATCCCGGCGGCGCAGCCGATCACGCAGTCCAGGCGCGTGTGACCGACCATCTCGATGATCGTCGGCACGCCCCTGCCGGGCTCGCCGACCATCCGCGCCCAGGCGCCATGGAGCTCGACCTCGCTGGAGGCGTTGGAGTGGTTGCCGAGCTTGTCCTTCAGGCGCTGGATGTGAAAGGCGTTGCGGCTGCCGTCGGGAAGCACGCGCGGCATCAGGAAGCAGGAGGGGGCGGCGGGGCTCTCCTCGCCCGTCTGCGCGAGCACGAGGAAGATGTCGGACATTGGCGCCGAGCAAAACCACTTGTGGCCGGTGATCTCGTACTCGGCGCCGGCGCCCCCGCCGTTCAGGGGTCGCGCGACAGTCGTGTTGGCGCGCACATCCGAGCCGCCCTGCTTCTCGGTCATCGCCATACCGGCGATCGCGCTCCCCTTCTCGCCTGCCGGCACCAGGCGGGGGTCGTACGTCGTGGCGGTGATCAAGGACTCCCACTCGGCCGCCAGCTCTGGCTGCGCGCGCAGCGCCGGCACCACCGCGAAGGTCATCGTGATCGGGCAGGCGAAGCCGGCCTCGGCCTGCATCGCGGTCATGTACAGCGCGGCGCGGGCGACGTGCGCGCTGGGCTCGGGGCTCGTCCATGGCAGCGAGTGCAGCTCGTGCTCCACGCCCATCCGCATCAGGTTGTGCCACGCCGGGTGAAACTCGACCTCGTCGATGCGGTTGCCGTAGCGGTCGTGCGTGCGGAGGATCGGCTTGTTCTCGTTCGCCAGACGCCCCCAGGACTGCTGCGGAAGGCCGCCGACGAACTGGCCCAAAGAGGCCGCGCGCTCGCGCGCCCAGCCGCCGCCCTCGCGCTGCAGCGCCTCGACCAGGGGTAGGTTGCTGGAGAAGACGTCCACGCCCTCCAGTGGCGGCGCCTGGTTGGCGACCTCGTGGGTTCTCCACGGCGCCGGACCGCCGGCGTGCGCCGCAGCCGACGATGGCGTCCCCCACGACGCGACGTCCTCACCGGGCGAGCCGAAGCCGGCGGTCTGTGACACGGTGGCCATCGCACCGACAGGTTACCGGCTCGCGATAGCATCGCCGCGCCGAATCTCCCACGAGCACCCTCCCCCTCTCCTCCATTCTTTTTTTCCAAAGCCCTCCCGCTCTCGATAGGACGCTGCCCATGACCAAGATCAAGGTGAAGAACCCCGTTGTCGAGCTCGACGGCGACGAGATGACGCGAATCATCTGGTCGTTCATCAAGGAGCAGCTGATCCTCCCCTACCTGGACGTCGAGCTGGAGTACTACGACCTCGGCATCGAGCACCGCGACGCGACCGCCGACCGGGTGACGGTGGAAGCGGCCGAAGCGATCAAGCGCCATGGGGTTGGGGTCAAGTGCGCGACGATCACGCCCGACGAGACACGGGTGGAGGAGTTCGGGTTGAAGGAGATGTACCGCTCACCCAACGGCACCGTGCGCAACATCCTCGGCGGGGTGATCTTCCGCGAGCCGATCGTGATCGCCAACATCCCGCGTCTGGTGCCCGGCTGGACCAAGCCGATCGTGATCGGCCGCCACGCGTTTGGCGACCAGTACCGCGCCACCGACATGGTGGTGCCCGGCGCGGGCAAGCTGACGCTCGCCTTCACCCCCGCCGACGGCAGCCAGCCAATCGAGCTCGACGTGTACGACTTCCCCGGCGGCGGGGTGGCACTGGCGATGTACAACCTCGACGACTCGATCCGCGACTTCGCCCGTGCCTCGCTGCGCTACGGGCTGGACCGCGGCTATCCGGTGTACATGTCCACCAAGAACACGATCCTCAAACGCTACGACGGGCGCTTCAAAGACATCTTTGCCGAGGTGTACGACGCCGAGTTCAAGTCCGACTTCGAAGCCGCCGGCATCACCTACGAACACCGGCTGATCGACGACATGGTCGCCGCCGCGATGAAGTGGGAAGGCGGCTATGTGTGGGCCTGCAAGAACTACGACGGGGACGTGCAGTCGGACACTGTCGCTCAGGGCTTTGGCTCGCTCGGGTTGATGACCAGCGTGCTGATGACCGCCGACGGGAAGACCGTCGAGGCGGAGGCCGCGCACGGCACCGTCACCCGCCACTACCGCCTGCACCAGCAGGGCCTGCCCACCTCCACCAACCCGATTGCCTCGATCTTCGCCTGGACGCGCGGGCTGGCCGCGCGGGGGCGGATGGACGGCACACCAGAGGTCTCGCGCTTCACCGAGACACTGGAGCGGATCTGCGTGGAGACGGTCGAAAGCGGCAAGATGACCAAGGACCTCGCATTGCTGATCGGCCCTGAGGAGCCGTGGCAGACCACGCAGGAGTTCCTCGCGGCGATCGACTCCAACTTGAACCAGGCGATGGCGTAGAGGCGCCGGCAAAAGGGCCTCAACGCCGCGGACGACACCCGACACAGCACCACCACTCCAGCACCAACCACCCACTTCCAGGAGATGAACCAGTGAGCAAACCCGTACGAGTCACCGTTACCGGCGCCGCCGGACAGATCGGATACAGCATCGTCTTTCGCATCGCCTCAGGTCAGCTGCTGGGGCCCGAGCAGCCGGTTGATCTGCGCCTGCTGGAGATCCCACAGGCGATGGGCGCGCTGGAGGGAGTCGCGATGGAGTTGATCGACTGCGCCTTCCCGCTGCTCACCGGCCTCGACCTGCACGACCGCCCGGCGGATGCGTTCGAGGGCACCAACGTCGCGCTGCTGGTCGGTTCGCGCCCGCGCACCAAGGGCATGGAGCGCGCCGAGCTGCTCAGCGCCAACGGTGAGATCTTCACCGTTCAGGGCAAGGCGCTGAACGCCGTCGCCGCGCCCGACGTGCGGGTGCTGGTGGTCGGCAACCCCGCCAACACCAACTGCCTGATCGCGATGAACAACGCGCCCGACATCCCCCGCGAGCGCTTCACCGCGATGCTGCGCCTCGACCACAATCGCGCGATCGCACAGCTCGCGGCGAAGCTCGGCGCTCCGGTGAGCGACATATCCCAGATGGGCGTGTGGGGCAATCACTCCCCGACGATGTACCCCGACCTGTTCCACGCCAAGATCGGCGACCAGGTGGCCGCTGACGCGGTCGACGACCAGGCGTGGATCGAAGAGGAGTTCCTGCCCCGAGTGGGCAAACGCGGCGCGGCGATCATCGAGGCGCGCGGTGCCTCCTCGGCAGCCTCCGCCGCCAATGCGGCGATCGATCACATGCACGACTGGGTGAGCGGCACCGACGGAGGCTGGGTCTCGATGGGTGTGCCCTCCGACGGCTCCTACGGAATCCCCGAGGGTCTCATCTGCGGCTTCCCCTGCACCTGCTCCGGCGGTGAGTGGTCGATCGTCGAGGGCCTCGACCTCGACGCATTCTCCCGCTCGCGCATCGACGCGAGCGTCAACGAGCTTCAGGAGGAGCGCACGGCGGTGCAGGAGCTCGGTTTGATCTGAGCCCGACCGATCCCGGGTCGCCGGCACCGGATGCTCGGCCCCGATATTGAGCCCGAACCGAATCACCTCAAAAAACAGCCCCGGCGAGTAACCCGCCGGGGCTGTTGTGCATCTGGAGTCCTATCGGCCAATTTTTTGCGACTACGCCAAGGCCGACGGATCGTCGTTCCTGGCAAGGACGCAAGGAGCGAAATGTGCTCCGCACATGAGCGACTGAGGACGCCGCCAGGGGCGACGAGACTAGGCCTTGGGGTGCCAGCCTCTTCCCTGCTTGACGACCTTGCCTTCCTCCTCGAGGATCGGCAGCACGCGGTAGAGGTAGTTCTGCTTGATCCCCATGCGCGCGGCCAGCTCGGGGATCGTGATGCCAGCCTGCTCCTGTACGAAGGAGAGTGCCTGCGCAGCGCGGGTGCCGCTGCCTTTACGGCGGCCGGCTTTGCGCCTGGCGCCTCCACGTCCTGCCGGGGCTGCCGCTGTCGTTGTCTCCGGAGTGGCAGCTGCTTTGGTTTTGGTTTTCGAGCCCCGTGGCCGGCCCGGCCCACGGCGGCCGGGGATTTTTTTGGCGGCGGCTTTGGCAGCCGCTTTGGGGGCAGCTTTGGCGGCGGCTTTGGGCGTGGCGGCGGGCGTGGCGGCCGACCTGCCCAAGCCGTCGAGCGCGGCGACGGCTGCCTCCAGCCGCTGGTACTCCTCCACCAGCGGCTGCAATTCAGCCAGCCGATCGGTGATCTCTCGGTGCTTCTCGTCAAGGAAGTCGGTCACAGTTGCATCCTGTTCACTCGGATTGCGTGATTTTCATCACGGGTTTGTGGAGTTTACCTTACAACATTCACAGATCGCCGCACCAAAGCGCAAGCCGACTGTCACGTCGAGGGAAAATCGATGTGACGGCAGGCAAGCCGTGGGGTGCTCGTGACGTTACCGTCGAGCGGCTTTGGAAGCTGCGGTTTTGCCATCCTCGAGCAGCTCACGCAGGCGCTCGATCGTGCGCCGCGCCTCCCGCTCGGGCATTCCTCCGACAAGCGCACGTGAGGCAAGCGCCCCCACGGGTCCCAGCGGAGGGCGGAACTCATTGCGATAGTCGAAGTGCGTGCCATCCCCCTCGGCGCGCAGCGCGTATTCGGTGTGAGCGCGCGAGCGGGCCGGCCCGCGACCCTCCCACACGGCCAGCCGGCATGGCTTGCACTGCACCAGACGCCAGTGAACGTCAAGGCTCACTCCGCGCAAGTGGACCTGCTGCTCCATCTCGTATCCCACCTCGGGAAGCCCGCCGTCGGCCCGCCGCAGCGCGCGGTGAATCGTGACCCACTCGCCGAGGCGGTGAGGGTCCATCACCGTCTTCCACACCTCCTCCGGAGGGGCGGCGATGTGGGTGGAGAGGGAGACGGCGCTCATCGCGCGGCCAGCGGCTCGACCGCCTCCCACTCACGCAGCGCGCACTCGACAGCATCGTCGAAAGAGTGCAGCTGCACCCCCAGCAGCTCGGCGGCGTGGTCCTCAGCGAGCAGCAGATCTCCTTGGAGTCCCTCCATCAGCGGGAGCACCAGCGCGGGATCCTCGCCAGCCAGTGCGGCTGCCAGGTGAGCGGCAAGCGGCGTCATTGTCACTCCCAATCCGAGCGTCGGCCGAGACAGCAGCAACAGCTCGGCGATCCGTCGCAGCAGCTCCCCATAGGAGAGCGCCTCCGGTCCGCCGATATCCAGCGTCCGGCCACCCACGCTCGCGAGGCGGGCGGCGGCGGCGAGCATCTCAATCGTGTCACGCACGTCGATCGGCTGGGTGCGAAACCTGCGCCACGCCGGCAGCGTCAGCACAGGCATGCGCTCCACCAGCCGTACCAGCAGGCGAAATGAGCGTGACCGCGCGCCGATCACGATCGAGGCACGCAGGGCGACGGAATCGGGGACATGCTCGAACAGGATCTCCTCCACCTCCGAGCGACTTGCCAGATGACGCGAGACGGGGCCGGAGTGTGGCAGCAAGCCACCGAGGTAGACGATCCGCCCCACCCCGGCGCGCTGCGCGTGCGCCGCGAAGGCGCCCGCCGCCCGGCGCTCGCGCTCGGCGAAGCCGCTTGGAGATACCGTGCCCATCGGGCGGCTTTCCATCGAGTGGATCAGGTAGTAGGCGACCTCCACTCCTTCGAGCGCGCGCGCCAGCCCTTCACCAGTGAGGACGTCACCACGGACTATTTCCACCCCCGGAGCGTTGGCAAGCGCCGCTCGCGCGCGCTTTGGCTCACGCGCGAGGGCGTGCACGTCATGCCCTTCGTCCAGCAGCACGGGGGCAAGCGTCGAGCCGATGAACCCACTGGCGCCCGTGAGGAGAATGCGCATCACCGGCAATAATGACGCGTGTGCCGCCGCCAGACGTTGAGCTCGCCTCGCGAGCGCCCTCCCGTTGCGACCTGGCGATCGTCGGCGGGGGGATCGTCGGATTGGCGCTGGCGCGTGAGCTAACCCGCCGCCATCCGCGCCTCTCGGTGTGCGTGCTCGAGCGCGAAGCCGAGCTTGGCATGCACCAGACCGGCCACAACTCCGGGGTGATTCACGCCGGGGTCTACTACCAGCCGGGCTCGCTGAAGGCGCGTCTGTGCGTGGAGGGCGCGCGCGAGCTGTACGAGTACTGCGAGCAGCGGGGGATCGCCCACGAGCGCTGTGGGAAGGTGATCGTCGCGACCGACGCCGGCGAGCTGGCTCGCCTGGATGAGCTCGAACGCCGTGGCAAAGCCAACGGCGTTCCCGGGCTGCGCCGCCTCGACGCCGCCGGCATCGAGGCGCTCGAGCCCCATGCGCGCGGGATCGCCGGGCTGCACTCCCCCGGCACCGGCATTGCCGACTTTGCCGCGGTCGCGCGCTCCTACGCACAGGACGTGCTCAACGCCGGCGCCACAGTGGCGAGCAGCTGCGGCGTCGAAGGGGTCTCCGTGGGAGAACGCTCGCTGCGCCTCGCGCACGCGCACGGCGTCACCGAGGCCGGCAACGCGGTCTTCTGCGCCGGCGCGTGGGCCGACCGCCTCGCCGTCGCCGCCGGCGCCGCTCCAGACCCGCGCATCGTGCCGTTCCGCGGCGCCTACCTGCGCCTCGTCCCAGCGCGCCGCGAGTTGGTCCGCTCGCTGATCTACCCGGTGCCGGACCCGTCGCTGCCGTTCCTCGGCGTACACCTGACCAAGCACATCGACGGCGACGTGCTGATCGGGCCGACGGCCCTGATGGTCGGCGCCCGCGACGCCTACAGCCTCGCGACGCTCGACGGTCGGGATCTGCTCGACACGCTCGCCTGGCCCGGCACCTGGCGGATGCTCGCCAACTGGTGGCGGACGGGCGTAACCGAGCTGCGTCACGCCGCCTCGCGCGCCGCCTTCGTGCGCGCCGCCGCTCGCTACGTGCCGGATCTGCGGGTCGGCGACGTGCAACCCGCCTTCGCCGGCATTCGGGCCCAAGCGCTCGGACGCGACGGCAAGCTCGTCGACGATTTCGTCTTTTCCCACACCGAGCGGGCGCTGCACGTGCGCAACGCGCCCTCGCCGGCCGCCACCTCCTCGCTGGCGATCGCCCGCCACGTCGCCGACCGCGCGGACGAGGCGTTTGGGTTTGGCCGGTGAGTCGCCGGCCGAGCGCCGAGGCGTCGGGGCTCGGCCCGTAGAGCAGCGCCGAACCTCGGAAAATGCGGCATATCCGAGCGACCGTCACAAGAAAGTGACGTCATGCCAGCTCTTTCCGGGGTAGAAAAATCTTTTCCCTGCGATTTGCGAGAAGGCCCCTTGAGCGGAACGGCGGCGGGTGCTTTGATCCCTGCCGCCGTCAGTTCATCTCGTCGCCCACCGGCTGGCGAGGTGTCGAAAACACACTCGATGCATGGGGAGCCACCTTGGCGCAGGGAAGCAAGAGCGCGCGCGTTGCCGCGCGCAAGGTGACTTGCGAGGAATGCTATTTCAAGCGCAACATGCTTTGTGCGCTGGACTTACAGGAGCCATGCGCCACGTTCCGACCCCACGCCGCCCAGCTCAAACCGCCGCCGCAGCTGCGTTTCGTCTTCCGCCAAGAGCGCCCGCGCGCCGCCTGGGCTTTTCCCACCGCGCAGGAACAGGCCGCTCGGCACGCGTAAGGTTTCGCGTCAGAGGGGTATATTGGGGTGGACCCACGGTAACCAAGCTCCGAGTAGAGGCGGTGGATGCATGGCGGCAAAAGAGAGCATCGGCAAGGCTTCGGCGGCGGCCCGCGCCGCCCAGAGCAACCAGTATGTGAAGCGCATCATCGAGGACGAGGAGCTGCGCGGCAGCCTGCTCGCGGCCTACCTCGCCGCGCGCAGCGCTTACGGGCGGATGAGCAACGGCAAACCGGCGACCAAGGCGCTGTTCGAGGATCGCAAGCTCCAGCGCGAGCTCGCCGAGGCGGTGGGCGCTCTACGCGACGCGAGCACCGCGCTCAAAGAGCCCCCCAAGCGTCAACGCCGGCGCGGAGGCCTTGGCCGCACGCTGGTGCTCGCGCTCGTCGCGGGCGTGCTTGCGCTGGCACTCAGCGAAAGCCTGCGCTCGAAGGTGCTCGACCTGCTGTTCGGAGCCGAGGAGGAGTTCGACTACAGCTCGACCACGATGCCGGCGCAGGAGGCGCCGAGCTCGGTAGGCGCACCCGCCTCCTGAGGCCTGCGACGCCTCACCGGCGACTGGCTACAGCTTGAGGACGATGGCTTCCGCCGTGGAGAGCGGCTCGCGCGGCAGGAGCGCCAGGCCGCTCTCGGGCGAGCGCGCGCAGCGCATCGTGGAGGCGATGCGCCGCAGCGTCGCCCAGCATGGGACTGCAGGTTCCACCTTCGAGCGCGTCGCCCGCGAGGCGGAAGTGTCGCGGGGCCTGCTGCACTACTACTTCGGCACCAAGGAGCAGCTGCTCGCCGAGGCCGTGCGGCGCGACTGTCAGCTACGCCTGGAGCGCCTGGAGCAGCAGCTTGTGGGGGCGCAGACGGCTGAGGACTTCATCGGCTTGATGGTCCAGCACCTGCAGGACGCGATTCGCGAAGACCCAGATTTCATCACGCTCCTGTTCGAGCTGTTCACGCTCTCGCGACGCAACGACGAAATCGCCACGGAGTACGCCAACCTGATGCGCACGATGCGCGAGCAGGTTGCGGGAATGCTCACGGTGGCCCAGGACGAGGGCGTCCTGCGCCTGCACGCCGATCCGGAGGCGATCGCCGAGATCCTCTTCTCGCTCGGCGATGGGTTCGCGCTGCGGATGCTCACCGAGCCCGACCGCGACTTCGCCGCGACGATCCGCGCCGGCATCGTCAGCGCGCGCGCGCTGTTGGCGGATTAGCAGCGTATTCACGCCCGCCTTCGACGGGGGTGTCCCGCGAGCGGAGGAATCGGAGGGGCGAAGTGCCGGTGTCGCGGGTGGTGTATGTATTTTTTAGACCCCAACCCTTCATTTTGTAAAGTGGTAGGGGTGTTTTGAAAGACATCTGCGCCTCTTCTTACGTTCCACGGCGCCCCTTCTTACGTTCCACGCCTGGCACTCCTATAATCCGAGTGCCAATGCCGATCTACGAGTATCGCCGGCCGGACGGGAGCACCTTCGAGGTTCTCCAGTCCTTCTCCGATCAAGCCCTCACCAAGGACCCCGAGACGGGCGTGAAGGTGCAGCGCGTGCTGCACGCTCCCGCCCTGCACTTCAAGGGCAAGGGCTTCTACAACACCGACTACGGCACCCGCAAACGCCAGCGCGAGAACGCCGCAGCAGCAGAGAGCTCCTCCGCATCGTCCTCCGCGGACTCCGGCTCCTCCGCGGACTCCTCTTCGGCGGACAAGGCGGTCTCCTCATCAAACGACAAGGGCTCAACCTCGGAGAGCAAGCCAAAGACCGGGAAGGGCTCCTCCGCGAAGAAGCCCGAGCCGGCCACGGCCAAGAGCTGACCTCAATCCCCTCCGCAGGGGGCAAGAGAGACCGGCTGACACGCAGGGGGCGAGAGAGACCGGCTGACAGGTCGAGGTGAGCAGGCGAGGGCAAGGGCGAGGCTACCCCGCCATGAACCGCGCCACCGCGGCGCGCTTCTCTTCTTCTGCGACCGTCAGGCCTTCTTCGCCGTCGGGCAGCGCGATCTGACCGGTGGGCTCCAGCAGGTGCGTGGGGCTCGAGCCGCCGATCTCCAGGGCGGCGAACAGCTCGAGCAGTTCGGGGCCGCTCATGTCGGAGATGATCGTGGGCGGGGCGTTCCAGGAGATCAGCGGCAGGCGCAAAAAGCTCGAGAAGGAGAGCAGCTGAGATTTCATGTCCAGCAGCAGTTTCTGCTGGCGTTCCTCGCGCTGAAGGTCGGTCTGCTGTGGAGCGCAGCGGTTCTCGCGGGTGCGTGCCAGCGCGAGCGCTTCCCTGCCGTCGAGCTGGTGGGTGCCGGCCGAGAGGCGCAGTGTGAAGCCGCCATCGGCCGAGCCGCCATCGAGATCGGACACCACGCAGCCGCCGGTGTATGTGATGCCACCCATCGCGTCCACCAGTTCGGGGAAGTTTTCGAAGTTGACCTCGATCACGTGGTTGATCGGGACGCCGAGATAGTGCTTGATCACCGCGATCGACTCAGCGGGACCGCCGAAGGCGTAGGCGGCGTTGATCTTCTGCAGCCCGTGCCCGGGGATTTCGATCACCGTGTCGCGGGGAATCGAGAGGCGCGCGGCATGCCCGCCGCCGGTGCGGATCAGCATGATCGAGTCCGAGCGGCTGGGGCCGTCGATGTCGGCGCCCGGTTCCCTACTGTCCTTCTGGCGTTTGTCGGAGCCCAGCACAAGGATGTTGTTGGCCGAGGTCAGCAACGGGCCGGCCGATTCGAGCTGGCTCGCCACGTTGGCCGGCGGAGAGATGCGCCGGAAATGAGAGCTGACGAGGAACAGGCCGAGCGAGAGCGCCAGCCAGCCACCGACCAGCGCGAGCAGCCCAAGCACGACGCGCTTGGGGGTGATCCGCCGCCACCGCGAAGGCTTCGCGCCGGGCGTGGTGCCCCCGCGAGGGGGCCGCTGGGTCGGCGGCGGACCTCCTCGCCCATCTTCTAACAGGCTGCCCCCGCGGCTACCCGCCGGCCCACCCGAGCCGTCGTGCCCACCAGCACCCCCCTGGTCGGGCCGCAGCAGCTTCCGGCCCGCGCGATAGCGGGTGTACTGGGGCTTGGGGTCGGTCTCGCGGGGCATCGTGGCTCTCTATATTGGCCCAATGCCGCGCGAGGACGCGCACCTTGGGCGGGCGCCTGCAAGCGGGAAGCTCGTCGTGTGCCCCACGCCGATCGGCAATCTCGATGATGTGACGCTGCGCGTGTTGGAGGCTTTGCGCGCCGCGGATGTGGTTGCGTGCGAGGACACCCGCCACACGCGCGTGCTGCTTCATCGCCACGAAATCGAGCCGCGAGAGCTTCTCAGCTTCCACGAGCACAACGAACACGAGCGGTCGGGGAAGCTGGTGGTGCGAATGTTGGCGGGCGCGATGGTGGCGCTGGTGTCCGACGCGGGGACACCGCTGATCTCCGACCCCGGCTATGAGCTTGTGCGAGCGAGCATCGAGGCAGAGCTGCCGGTGGAGGCGTTGCCGGGGCCCAGTGCGGCGGTGAGTGCGCTGGTCGCTTCGGGTCTACCGGCCGAGCGGTGGTGCTTCGTCGGCTTCCTTCCGCGCAAGCGCGTGGAGCAGGAGCAAGTGCTCAGCGCCGACGCGACCACGCTCGTCGCATTCGAGTCCCCCCGCCGCCTGGCGGCCACCCTCGACCTGCTCGCCCAACGGGCGCCCCGGCGGCCGGTGGCGGTGTGCAGGGAGCTGACCAAGCTGCACGAGGAAGTTCGCCGCGGGGACGCCATGGAGCTGGCGGCCCACTATCGAGAGCATCCCCCACGAGGGGAGGTGGCGCTGGTCGTGGGCCCCGCGGACGGGGTGGGGCTCGACGACGCGGGTCGCGAGGATGCGCTGACGGCGCTGCGCGAGCTGGTGTCAGCGGGTGCGCGAGCGCGTCCGGCGGCGGGTGTGGTGGCGAGGTTGACGGGCGCGAGCGCCAACGAGCTCTACCGCGGACTGGTGGAGGAGAGCGCCGCCGAGCGGGATCGATCGAAGTGATCGTAGGCTCGCCCTCGTGGATCGACCGAAGTGACGGGGGCAGTCAGTAGCCTGGGCGGGCGATGTCCTTAGCGGGAGGGGGGCAGGCCCCCCTCCCGACCACCCCCCTCCCGACCACCCGCAGCAAGATGAGCTTCTACGTAACCACCCCGATCTACTACGTCAACGCGGCCCCCCACCTGGGGCACGCGTACACGACGATCGCCGCCGACGTGCTGGCGCGCCACCACCGCCAGCGCGGCGAGCAGGTGTTCTTCCTGACGGGCACCGACGAGCACGGAGAGCCGGTGGCCGACGCGGCGCACGCGCTGGGGATCGAGCCCCAGGAGCTGGCCGATCGCAACGCGGAGCGCTTCCGCGCGCTGGCGCCGCGGTTGGGGGCGTCGAACGACTTCTTCATCCGCACCACCGACCCCCAGCACATGGCGAAGGTGCAGGAGATCCTCGCGCGGGTGCGCGACAACGGGTACGTGTACAAGGGCACCTACGAGGGCTGGTACTGCCCGCGCTGCGCCGACTTCAAGGCGGAGAACGAGATCGAGGAGGGCAAGCGCTGCCCGATCCACCACATCGAGCTGGTGCGCGAACAGGAGGACAACTACTTCTTCAAGCTCTCGGCCTTCCAGGAGCAACTGGAGCGGCTGTACGCCGAGCGCGAGGACTTCGTCGCTCCGCGCAGCCGTTACAACGAGGCGCTCTCGTTCATCCGCTCGGGTCTGCACGACGTGCCGCTCACGCGCCACAAGCTCACCTGGGGCGTGCCGGTGCCGTGGGATCCCGAGCACGTCTTCTACGTGTGGTTCGACGCGCTGCTCAACTACTACAGCGCGCTCTCCTACGCGCCAGCGCCAGTCGGTGCATCGGCGGTCGAAGGGGCGCCAACGACGCAGGACGAGGGGACCCCGGCGGCGGACGGAGGGGTCTCGATCCCAGCCGCAGAGGTAGATCTCACCGCGACGTTCTGGCCCGCCGACTATCACCTAATCGCGAAGGACATCCTGCGCTTCCACGCCATCTACTGGCCCGCGCTGTTGATGGCCGCCGAGATCAAGCTGCCCCGGCGGCTGTTCGTGCACGGATACCTGTTGATGGAGGGGGAGAAGATGAGCAAGTCCCTGGGCAACGTGCTCGACCCGTTCGCGGTGATCGAGCGCTTCGGGGCGGACGCGCTGCGCTTCTACCTGCTGCGCGACGTCTCCTTTGGCCAGGACGGCTCGGTGTCCACAACCGCCTTCGAGCAGCGCTACGAGAGCGAGCTGGCCAACGAGTACGGCAACCTCGCCAGCCGCACGCTGGCGATGTTGCGCCGCTACCGCGACGGGGTGCTGCCCGCGGCGCCGATCGACCCTGGGCTTGCCAGCGACTTCGAGGGCCTCGCCGGTGAGGTGTGCGAGTTGCTCGACCGCGCCGAGCTCACACAGGCGCTCGATGCGATCTGGCAGCGGGTGCGACGCCTCAACCGTTACGTCGAGGAGCGCGCGCCGTGGACACTGGCAAAAGACAGTGAGAAGGCCGGGGATTTGGATGGGGTGCTCGCCTCGCTCGCCGAGGGGGTGCGCGTGGTGAGCCTGCTGCTCATCCCCTACCTGCCGGTGAGCACCGAAAAGCTGCTGGACGCAATGGGTGCGGAGGACCGCTCGCTCGCTGCCGCGAGGATGGGGGCCCTCCCTCCCTCCCTCCCTCCCGCGGGTCTCACCGCCGCGGTTCTTCCCGTCGGCGAGCTCGAACCGCTGTTTCCCAAGTCGTGAGCCCGTCACCCCACAACGCACCCCACCCCATCTCCAATCCAAAAAAGAACAACCGCCGCCAAAAAAAGAGTAACCGCCGCCGACACGCACGATGATCGACAGCCACACCCACCTGGACCTCTGCGAGCCCCCCAACACGGAGCTGGTGGCCGCCGCGGAGCAGGCGGGGGTGACGCGCATCCTCACGGTGGGCACCGGCGGGGCATCCTGCCGCGCGGCGCTCGCGGCGGCGGAGGCGTTCCCGCAGGTGTACGCCGCGGTCGGCCGCCACCCCAACTACGCCACCGGCTTCGACGCCGCCGACATGGCGGAGCTGCGCGCGCTCGCCGCCCACCCCCGCTGCCTGGCGATCGGCGAGACGGGGCTCGACTACTACCGCGACTACGCTCCCCGCGCCGACCAGCAGCGTGCGTTCGCCGCGCAGATCGAGCTCGCGCGCGAGCTGGGCAAGCCGCTCGTGATCCACACGCGCGCCGCCGAGGTGGACACACTCGACCAGCTCGCCGCGCAGGCACAGGGGGTGAGCGTGGTGATGCACTGCTTCTCGATGCCCGCCCACCTCGACGAGTGCCTGGAGCGCGGCTACGCGATCTCCTTCGCGGGCAACGTCACATACAAAAGCGCCACCGACCTCGCCGCTGGCGCGCGGCGGGTGCCCGACGAGCGCCTGCTGGTGGAGACCGACGCCCCCTACCTCACACCCCAGAAGGTGCGCAAGCACCCCAACCAACCCGCGTTCGTGGCGCACACCGCCGCCTTCCTGGCCGAGCTGCGCGGTGTGTCGGTGGAGGAGCTCGGGGCGGCCGTGCAGCGCACCGCCGCGCGCGTGCTCGGATGGTGAATGAGGCCGGCGCCGTGCGGGACCGTCCACCGGGTGACCGCTCCGCCGCACCGAGGCCGCGCTCCAGCGAGCCAAGGTCCCGCGCTGGCAAGAGCACCTCGGGCGAGCAGGGCGCACCCACCCAGCCGACGCTGCGCCGGCTGCGCCAGTTCGACGTTCACCCCGACCGGGATCTCGGGCAGAACTTCCTGATCGACTCCAACATCCTTGGGGTGATCGGCCGTCTCGCGGAGCTCTCCGACGCGGACGTCGTGCTCGAGATCGGCGGTGGTGTGGGGGTGCTCTCCGAGTACCTGGCCGAGCGTGCCGCGCACGTGCACGTGGTTGAGATCGACGAGCGTCTGCGCGACGCGCTGAATGACGCCGTTGCCCGTTTCACCAACGTCACGCTCCACTGGAGCGACGCGCTGACCGTGGACCTCGCCGGGATGCGCCCCACCCCCACGAAGGTGATCGCCAACCTGCCCTACGGCGTCGCCACCACCGCGCTGTTGCGCACGATCGAAGCGCTGCCGGCCGTGACCCGCTGGGTGGCGATGGTGCAGCGCGAGGTCGGCCAGCGGCTGGCCGCCGAGCCGGGCGGGCGCAACTACGGGGTACCCTCGGTGCTCGCCCAGCTCGCCTGCCGCGTGCGCGTCGCACGAGCGATTCCACGGACCGTCTTTCACCCCGTGCCCAACGTGGACTCCGTGCTGGTCGAGCTGACCCGCACCGGCCCCACCGCCACGCCCGCGCTGCGCGCGCTCGTCGCCGGCGCCTTCGCCCACCGGCGCAAGGCGCTTGCGCGCTCGCTGGCGCTGGCCGGCACAGCCGAGCGCGAGCAGGTGCGCGCGGCGCTGGCGAACATGGGACTCCCGTTGGATGTGCGTGCCGAGCGGCTGTCCCCGCAGGAGTTTGTGGCGCTCGCAGAGGCGTTGGGAGGAACGGAGACGAGGGGCCCAACCGAAGCGAGTGTCCCCGCCAATCGGTCCCCGTTTCGGCCTGCCAGCCTCCCGTCGACGGGGCCACCCTCTGTGAACTCACTACCGCTCCGTGCGCTCGCCCCCGCGAAGATCAACCTCGGCCTATTCCTCGGCCCAATCCGCGCCGACGGCCGCCATGAGCTGGCGAGCGTGATGCAGTCGATCTCGCTGGCCGACGAGCTCACGCTGCAGGTCGCGTCCGACCCCAACGCGGGCGGCGACGTCGTGGTGTGTCCGGGTTTGGGAGACCCGCCCCCCCCACCCGCCGAGAACCTCGCCGCCACCGCGCTCGCCGCGTTCCGCGCTGCCACCGGCTGGGATGCGCCGCCGCTGCAACTGCACATCGTCAAGCGCACACCGGTCGCCGCCGGCTTGGGCGGTGGCTCAGGCGACGCCGCCGCCACGCTGCGCCTCGCCGCCGCCGCCTCGGGGTTGGGTGACAGTGACCTCCTCGATGAGCTCGCCCGCACGCTCGGCGCCGACGTGCCCGCCCAGATGCAGCCCGGGCGATGGCTGGCCCGCGGGGCCGGGGAGCAGCTGCGGGCGCTACCCGATCCCGTGGTCCCCCTGGGAGTGCTCGTGCTGCCCCTCGCTCGCCCCCTCTCCACCCCAGACGTCTATGCGCAGGCCGACCGCATGGGCCTCGTGCGAGAGCGAGCGGAGCTCGAGGATGCCCACCGCGCGCTCGCCGGCGCGCTCGCCGACGGCTCCCCCCTGCCGCCCGCGGAGCTCCTGCGCAACGACCTCGAAGGTGCTGCCCGCGCCCTCTGCCCCGAGATCGACGCCGCCCTGCTGGAGGCCCGCGCGACTGACGCCGACGCGGCGCTGGTGAGCGGCTCCGGCCCCACCGTGCTCGGGCTGTTCGCCGGGTCCCGCGGTCCCGCCCGCGCCCGCGCCGCCACACGCGCCCTCGCCGAACGCGTGCCCCCACCGCTCGCCGCGGAGGCTGTCACGGCGGACTTCGCGCGCGTGACTCCCGCCGCCGGACCGGTGGTGTGATGGGCCGTCACTGGTTCACGAATCTGTCCACGCGGAGACCATCCCCATCCGCACGCGGAGACCATCCCCATCCGCACGCGGAGACCATCCCCATCCGCCACACCATCAGCCTCGCGGTCTCGCCCGTACGGTGGGCCGGGCCGTAGGTAACAATTAGAAGCCCGATGACCGAAACCGATGTCACGTACCTGGTGGCCGTTTGCGCGGCGGTGTTCAGCCTGGCGCTGTTCGTCGGCCTGATCCTCGCCCCCGCCTGGTCGGCTTACTCGCGCATCTGGGAGCGCGTCGCGGCGAGCGTCCTCTCGCTGTATGTGCTCACGGTGCTCGTCGGCATCGGGGTGGCCGGCGGGCTTGCCGTCGTCTACTTCTGGGTCTAGCCCATGGCTGAGCTCTCCTCACTCGACGCCGTCACCGAGGCGGTCGAGTCGGGCGCGGGACTGCCCGAGGTGGTACGTGCCGCCGCGCGCGCGCTCGACGCCAGCCTCGCCGTCACCGACGCGCAGGGGGGGACGCTGGCGGTGGCAGCTCGCTCGCCCGCGGAGGAGCGCTCGCTGCTGGCGGGCGGCGACGGCGTGAACAGCATCCCGCTGCGCGTGGCCGATGCCGTGGTGGGGTCGCTGCACGTGCGCGCCCGCACCGAGCCCTCCGCCTCGATGCGGCGGCTGCTCGTGACGATGATCGCCTCGGAGGTCGAGCGCGTGCGCGCGCCCGGCCGCGCCTCCGAGAACGCGGCCGCCGACTTCCTGCGCGCGATCCTCGCGCGTGAGCTCAGCGACAGCGAGGAGCTCCTGGCGCGCGGGCGCGAGCTCTCGCTGGAGCTGGGGGACGGCGCCAGCATGATCGTCGCCCGTGCCCACCCCCAGGCGCCGACCGAGGATGGTTGGCGCCCACGCGTGCGGGCGGTCGCCGAGCGCGGCGCCCGCGCCGTGGTGAGCCGCTCGATCGCGGCGCTCACCGAGCGCGAGGGAGGGGGCACGCCGCGCGCCGCCGCCGGTGACACCACCGCCGGCGGCACCCATGCGGCGCGCGGCAGGACCCCCGGCCCGGAGGGCTGGGTCGGCGTGGGCGGCACGACTGGCGCGGAAGTGCTACTGCTGGTGCCCGGCGGTGAAGAGGCGATCGCCGCGCGCGCCGCCGAGTCGGTGTTACGCGAGCTGCAGGCAGGGCTGCCCGGCTGCACCTTCGCGATCGGACGCAGCCGCATCGCCGAGCAACCCTCCGACCTGTCGCGCGCCGCCAGCGAGGCGCTGCTCGCCGCGAACGTCGCCGAGGGCGGGGCACAGGAGGGAGCGCTGGCGTTCGAGCAGACCGGCGCCTACCGGCTGCTGCTCTCCACGATGAGCGACAACCCCCGCGAGCTGCAGCGCTTCTACGCCGAGACCGTCGAGCCGCTGGTCGCCTACGACGAGCAGTACGAGACCGAGTTGGTGCGAACCCTTGAGACCTTCCTCGACGCCGACGGCAACGTCGCGGGCACCGCCCAGCGCCTGTTCACCCACCGTCACACGATCTACTACCGCCTCGAGCGCGTGCGCGAGCTCTCCGGTCTGGACGTCGGCTCGAGCGACGGCCGCGAGAAGCTCTCGCTCGGGCTGAAGGCGATGCGCGTGCTCGGGATCGCCCACACCGGCGGCCCCGCCTCGGAGGCCGGCGCCGGCGGGGGGCGCGTGCCACGGGGGTCGCGACGGTCGTGATGGCTACGATGAAGGGCCCCTTGGGGGGTCGTCCAACGGCAGGACATCAGGTTTTGGTCCTGAGAATCGGGGTTCGAGTCCCTGCCCCCCAGTGCCTCCGCTTCGCACCCCCTCCGCCGCGCTGTACGCGCGGCCGGGATCCTCGGAGGGGAGGACTAGTGTGATTGCCCCCCAGTGCCGATGGTGTGAGCTATGACCGCTACTACCGCACCAACAGTCGTTGTCCTGGCCGCGGGCCAGGGGACGCGGATGCGCTCGGCTGTGCCGAAGGTGCTGCACGAGCTGTGCGGCCGGCCGATGGGCCTGTGGCCGGTGGTGGCGGCGCTGGAGGCGGGGGCGGGAAAGGTTGTGGTGGTGGACTCGCCCGCCCGGCCACTGGCGGAGGTGTTGCCGGAGGGTGTCGAGCTGGTGGTGCAGCCCGTCTCCAACGGCACCGGCGGCGCGGTGGCCGCGGCCGCGCAGGCGATCGACCCGGGGGCACCGGTGGTCGTGCTGAGCGGCGACGTGCCGCTGGTGAGCGCAGCGGCAATCGCCGAGCTGGTGGCGGCCCACCTCGCGGGTGGAGCGGCGGCGACGATGGCAACCACGGTGCTGGATGACGCGCGCGGCTATGGCCGCGTGGTGCGCGATGAGCGCGGCGCGGTGGCGCGCGTGGTGGAGACCAAGAAGCAGGGCGACGCCACGGCGGCGGAGCTCGAGATCCGCGAGGTCAACACCGGCATCTACGCGTTCGACGGCGCGGCGTTGCTGGCGGCGCTGCCGTGGTTGAGCGCCGACAACGCCCAAGGCGAGCTGTACCTGCCGCAGGTGCTCGATCTGCTGCGCGCCGACGGGGCGGCGGTGCTCGCCCACGCCGTCGATGACCCGCACCTCGTGCTCGGCGTCAACGACCGCGTGGCGCTCGCCCAGGTGCGGGCGCTCGCGCAGCGCGCGATCCTCGAGCGGCACATGCGCGCGGGGGTGACGGTCGTGGACCCGCTCGCCACGTGGGTCGACGTGGACGTTCGGATCGGCGCCGACGCCCGCATCGAGCCTGGCACCGCGCTGCGCGGCGCCACCGAGGTGGGCGCGGGCGCCACCGTGGGACCGCACACCACCGCGATCGACTCGCGGATCGGCGAGCGGGCGGCGGTGCGGGTCTCCTGGCTCGATCGCGCCGTGGTCGGCGCCGGCGCGAGCGTGGGCCCGTTCGCCTACCTGCGCCCCGACGCCGTGCTGGGCGAGGGCTCGAAGGTGGGGACGTTCGTCGAGGTCAAGAACTCCGCGATCGGCCCCGGGGCGAAAGTTCCGCACCTCTCCTACATCGGCGATGCCGACGTGGGCGAGCGCGCCAACCTCGGCGCGGGCACGCTCACCGCCAACTACGACGGCCACGCCAAGCACCGCACGACGATCGGCAAGCGGGTGCGCGGAGGAGTGGACACGGCGTTCGTTGCCCCGGTGACCGTCGGTGACGATGCCTACACCGCGGCCGGCTCGGTGATCACCGAGGACGTGCCCCCCGGCGCGCTGGGCGTTGCGCGCGCGCGTCAGGTCAACCGCGAGGGGTACGCGCAGCGTCGTGAGAGCGCTTTACACTCCGAGGAGCAATGAGCAGCGCGATGGATACGCGTGCGAGCACCGCAACCAGTCTGCCGATCGATTACAACAAGCGGCTGATGCTGTTCGCCGGGCGCGCCAGCCCGCGGCTGGCGGTGGACATCGCCGACAAGCTGCAGATGGATCTCGGCCCGGTGACGCTGAAGACGTTCTCCAACGGCGAGGTGTACTGCCGCTACGACGAATCGATCCGCGGTGCCGACGTGTTCATCGTGCAGTCCACCTGCAGCAACCCCGCGACGGGGGTGACGGCCAACGACTCGCTGATGGAGCTGCTGTTCATGATCGACGCCGCCGTCGGCGCCTCGGCGCACCGGGTGATCGCCGTGACCCCCTGGTTTGGGTACTCCCGCCAAGACAAGAAGTCCGCCCCGCGCGAGCCGATCTCCGCGCGCCTGGTGGCGCGGATGCTGGAGGCCGCGGGCGCCGACCGGGTGCTGACGATGGACCTGCACGCCGGCCAGATCCAGGGCTTCTTCCAGAAGCCGGTCGACCACATGACCGCGCTGTTCATGCTCACCCAGTACTTCGAGGACCTCGGCCTCTCCGACCTCGTGGTGGTGGCGCCTGACGCCGGCCGGGTGAAGCTCAACAAGAAATTCGCCTCCAAGATCGGCGCCGAGCTCGCGATCCTCGACAAGGAGCGCCCCGCCCAGCAGGTCGCGGAGATCGCGTACGTGATCGGTGACGTCAAGGGCAAGACGGCGGTGATCGTCGACGACATGATCGACACCGCCGGGACGCTCGCCGCGGCAACCCAAACGGTGTATGAAGCGGGCGCCGCCAGCGTCTACGCGGCCGCCACCCACGGGGTCTTTTCGGGGCCCGCGTTCGAGAACCTCGTGGCTTGCGGGTTGAAGGAGATCGTGGTGACCGACACGATCCCGGTGGCCGACGCGCGTCCGGAGAACATCCGCGTGCTCCCCTGCGCCGACCTGCTCACCGACTCGATCCGGCGGATCTTCACCGACGACTCGGTCAGCGAGGTCTTTGGCGGCGAGAACCAGCTGTTCTGAGCCATGTCGCCGTCGGATCTCGCCGCGGGGGCTGGCGCGAACGCCGGGCCCAGCCCCGGGCCCGGCGGGCGCAATCGACGCCCGCGACGCTTCTCCCGCGGGACGCGGATCGTGCTGATCACCATCGGCGTGCTGCTGTTCCTGACGATCAGCGGGATGCTGGCTCGCTACCTCTCGGCGGAAAACGTCGAACACGACCACGTGTGGGCGCTGATGCAGGCCGAGGCGCGGGGCGACGCGCGGGAAATGCTCGCGCAGCTCTCCGGCTGCCGCGCCAGCGCCTCGTGCGTCGCGACGGTGCGCGCCGACGCGGCCAGCCTGCGGCGGTCAGGAGCGGTGGAGCTCCTCTCGACGCAATCCACCACCAACCACTCGCTGGGCGGCTCCGTCGGCCAAACGCGCGTGGCGTGGAAGGTCAGCGGGCGCTATCCGGTGGTGCAGTGCGTGCAGGTTCGTCGCTCGGGCAACGTCTTTACGGGCATCTCCGTTTCGCTGCTGCGCGTCGGCCCGCGGATTGGCTCCACCGCCGATTGCCGGGACTAAGGGCCTAAGATCGACGTTCATTTCTTTGCCCCCCACCACCTGGTGGGGCTGCGAATCGCGCGATTGCTAAAGTCCTCACCCCCCCGATATGGCCGACCAGACCTCCACTCAGCTCGCCGTGCACGCCCGCCAGCCCGATGGCTCGCGCGCGGCACGGCGCCTGCGCCGCGACGGCAGCGTGCCCGGGATTCTCTACGGCGGCGGCGAGCAACCGCTGAGCTTCGAGGTGGACGCCCGCGAGCTGCGCCTGGCGCTAGCCAAGGCGGGAGCGGTGCTGGACCTGAGCATCGATGGCGCCGACCCCACGCCGGTCGTGCTCAAGGAGGCTCAGCGTCACCCGGTGCGGGGTGAGACCGTACACGTCGATCTGCTGCGGGTGCGCCTGGACAAGCCGATCCAGGCGGTGGTTGCGCTGGAGCTGACAGGCCTGGATGACTCCCCCGGCGTCCGCGAAGGCGGCGTGCTCGAGCAGATCACGCGCGAGCTGAACATCGAAGCGCTGCCCGCGGGGATCCCGGAGTCGATCGTGCACAGCGTCGCGGAGATGAAGATCGGCGAGACGCTGATGCTTGCCGCGATCGTGCCTCCGGCGGGGGTCACGCTGCTGGACCCGTTGGAGGAGACGGTGCTGGCGACCCTCACCCCGCCGCGCCTGCAAACTGAGGCGGCAACCGAGATCGAAGCGGAGACCGAGGTCGTCGGCGCGGCCGAGAAGGCCGATGGCGCCGAGGGCGGCGCCTCCGAGGAGTAGACACTCTGCGGCGTTCGCTGCCGCGGCCATTCGCCGGCAGGCGCTCGCACGGCAGCTCCGGCGGCGGCTCGGCTGACTGGCTGATAGTGGGGCTGGGCAACCCCGGCCGGGAGTACGCGCGCACGCGCCACAACGTCGGCTTCATGGTCGCCGACGAGCTTGCCGAGCGGTGGGGCCTGCCGCGCGCCAAACCACGCTTCCGCGCGCTGCTCGCCGAGGGCCGAACAGGCCCCGGAGGGGGTGGGCGGGTATCGGTCGCGGTGCTGTGGCCACAGACGTTCATGAACGAGGCCGGCCGCGCCGCCGGGCCCGCGCGCGGCTCCTACAAGCTGCCCCTGGAGCGCGTGGTGGCGGTGCACGACGAGATCGACGTCCCGTTCGGCGAGGTGCGCACGCGCCTGGGCGGCGGCCTGGCGGGGCACAACGGGCTGAAGTCCCTCAAGCAAGAGCTGGGCGCCGCGGACTTCTGGCGAGTGCGCGTGGGGGTCGGCCGCCCCAACTCCACCGACCCGGAGATTGTCTCCGCGCACGTGCTCGGCCGGTTCCGCGAGAGCCCGGAGGAAGTACGAGAGCTGGTGGGGCGCGCGGCCGACGAGGTCGAGCGTCTGGTGGACGGCGCGGCTGGCGAGGCCGAGCCGCCGGTGGCGAAGCCGTGAGCCTCAGATCGCTGCTGGGCCTGGCACAGGACGACCCGGGGGGCGCTCGACTGGCACGCGAGGGAGGCCACGCGTTCGTGTCGGCGTCGCTGCGCCCCTACCTGATCGCCGCCCTTGCCGAGATCGGCGTTCCCGGCGCGGCTGGCCTGGGCAACACGGCTGGCCCGGGCGACACGGCTGACCCGGGCGACACGGGGCCCGTCGGTCCGCGACCGACATTGGTCGTGGTCGGCGACGACCGCGCGGCGCGGGAGCTGGCGAGCGACCTACGTGCATGGCTGGCGCCGCGGCGCGTGCGCTACTACCCCTCGCGCGGGGTCACCTACGAATCCCACCTCACCCCACCGGCACACCTGATCGGGCTGCGGGTGGCGGCACTGGACGCGCTCCTGGCCGAGCCCACGGCCGAGCGGGTGGGCGGGCCCCCATTGGTGGTCGTCTCCGCGGTGGCGCTCTCGGAGAAGGTGCCCGACCCCGCGCTGCGCCCCCGCTCCTTCACACTGCGCCGCGGCGAGCTGCTCGACCTCGATGAGTGCGCCAACGAGCTCGTGGCGGCGGGGTATGAGCGCGCCGATCAGGTGGAGGAGCGGGGGCAGTTCGCGATGCGGGGCGGCATCCTCGACATCTTCCCCGCCACCGAAGAGCGGGCCGTGCGCGTAGACATGTTCGACGTGGAGATCGAATCGCTGCGCTGGTTCTCGACGTTCACGCAGCGCTCGCTGGGCGAGATCGAGGAGGTCGAGATCGCGCCCGCCGCGGAGCTTGCGGCCGAGCACCGCGAGCTGGCGGAGATCGCCGCGCTGGAGGACGCCGGCGAGCGCCCCGACATCGCTGAGCTCTTGCCGGTGGAGCGCTTCGGCGCGCTGCTCGATCTGCTGGATCCCGGCGGAGGGGGAGCGAACGGGGTCGGGCGCCCAAGCCTCGAGTTGATCGTCGCCGCCGAGGAGGAGCTCGACCCTGCGCTCGACGACCACTGGAGCGACGTGTGCGCGGCCTTCCACGACGCCGACGCCCACCACCTGTACGTCAACCCCGAGGAGGTACGGGCCGCGCTGGCGGTCCGTACCCGCATCTGGCTGTCCTCGCTCTCCAGTGGCCAGGAGATCGAGCTGCGCGCGCAGTCAGCCGACACCGCGGCGCGCTCGCTGGCGGATGCCGAGCCGCAGCTGGAGAAGCTGGTGCGCTCGGGCTACCGCACGGTGGTCGCCTTCCCCCGCCGCGGTGAAGGCGAGCGGGCCGCGTACAACCTCGCGCGGCTGAAAGCCAGCTGGCTGACCGGCGACGGCGCGGCCGAGGTGGATGTCAGCGCCGCGCCGCTGGAGGCGTCGCTGCGCTTCGCGGCCGCCTCGCTGCGCGAGGGCTTCATCGCCCCCTCGCTGAAGCTCGCGGTGTTCCCCGAGCACCGCCTGCTGCGCCGCCGTCGCGTCGAGCGGCCCGACGTAAACGCCGACGGGCGACCGCGGCGCGGCGCACTGCGGTCCTTCACGGAGCTGCGCACCGGCGACATCGTCGTCCACGAAGACCACGGCGTGGCGCGCTTCGCGGGCTTCGAGACGCGCACTGTGGCGGGCGTCACGCGCGACTACCTGTACCTCGAATACCAAGGCGACGACCGCGTGTTCGTGCCCACCGAACAGCTTGCGAAGATCTCGCGCTACGTCGGTGCCGGCGCCGAGCATCCGCCATTGTCGAAACTGGGGGGCTCGCGCTGGGAGGCGATGAAGTCGCGTGCCCGCCGCGCCGCCCAGGAGCTGGCGGGCGAGCTGCTCTCCCTCTACGCCGAGCGCCGCCGGCGCTCCGGGTACGCCTTCGAGCCCGACTCCGAGTGGGAGCGCGAACTGGAGCAGCGCTTCCCCTACACCGAGACCCCCGACCAGCGCGACGCAATCGAGGCAGTGAAGGCCGACATGGAGGGGCCGCGGCCGATGGACCGTCTGATCTGCGGCGACGTCGGCTACGGCAAGACCGAGGTGGCGCTGCGCGCTGCCTTCAAGGCCGCGACGCAGGGCAAGCAGGTGCTGATGCTGGCGCCCACCACGATCCTCGCGCAGCAGCACTTCGGCACCTTCTCCGAGCGCCTCGCCGACTACCCGGTCACGATCGACCACGTCTCGCGCTTCCGCACGCCCGCCGAGCAGAAAGCCGCAATTGCCGGCTTCGCCAAGGGCGGTGTGGACATCCTGATCGGTACCCACCGCGTGCTCTCGCGCGACGTGCGCGCGAAGGACCTCGGCCTGCTGGTGGTCGACGAGGAGCAGCGCTTCGGCGTCAAGCAGAAGGAGCTTTTGCGCCAGCTGAAGCTGCGCGTGGACGTGATCTCGATGTCCGCCACCCCGATCCCGCGCACGCTGCAGATGTCGCTGGCGGGGCTGCGCGACATCTCCGTGATCGAGACCCCCCCGGAGGGCCGCCGGCCGGTGCGCACCTACGTGGGCGAGTACGAGGAGGAGCTCGTGCGGGGCGCGATCATGCGCGAGCACGAACGCGGCGGGCAGGCCTTCTTCATGCACAACCGCGTGGAGTCGATCGACGAGACAGCCGAACGCCTGCGCGCCCTATGCCCGGGGGTGCGCTTCGCGGTGGCACACGGCCAGATGGGCGAGGGGGAGCTGGAGAGCGTGATGATGGACTACCTGCGCGGCGGCGCGGAGGTGCTGGTGTGCACCTCGATCATCGAGTCCGGCATCGACATCCCCCAGGCCAACACGCTGATCGTCGAGCACGCCGACGCCTTCGGCCTCGCCCAGCTCTACCAGATCCGCGGGCGCGTGGGGCGCAGCCGCGAGCGCGCCTACGCCTACCTGCTGTACGACTCGGCGGCGGCGCTCACCCCCGAGGCCGCGCAGCGGCTGTCGGCGCTCTCGGACTACACCGAGCTGGGGTCGGGCTTCAAGATCGCTATGCGCGACCTGGAGATCCGCGGCGCCGGCAACCTGCTCGGCGACGAGCAGTCCGGGCACGTGGCGGCGCTGGGCTTCGAGCTGTACATGCAGATGCTCGACGAGGCCGTCCGCGAGGCTGGTCCTGCCGAGGGGGAGGATGGCGAAGAGCTGCCAGAGCCGGTGCGCCTGGACGTCAACGTCGACGCCTACGTGCCGCCCGACTACGTCCCCTACGAGCAGGCCAAGATCGAGATCCACCGGCGCGTCGCGGGCGCGCTGGAGGTCGCCGACGTCGAGCGCCTGCGCGAGGAGCTCGAGGACCGCTTTGGCCCAGTGCCCGAGCCGCTCGGCAACCTGCTCGCGCTGCAGCGCGCCCGCATCAAGCTCGGCCAGGCGGGTGCGCGCGCGGTGAGCTTCCGCGGCGATCGCCTCGCGGTCACCCCGATCGACCTCGACTCCGCACGCGCGCGGCGCCTGCATGAGCAGCTGCCCGAGGCGCTGTACGAGTCGGGCAAATCGCAGGTGTCGGTCCGCGTCCCGCGTGAGGGCCCCGAGCGCTTCCCCGCCGTGGTGCGCGCCGCCGACGTACTGCTGTCGGTCGTGCGCGAGGCCGCGTAGCTGTCGCCGCATAAGAGCCCTTAAGAAACTCGTTAGACGCCCATTACGGACATCCATTAGAGTGCCGTTTCAGTGATCAAGCCGATTCGTTGTGTCGCGGCGCTGGGCGCCATTTTATTTGCAGCTGGGAGCCTCGCCGCATGTGGCAGCGGCGGCATCCCCGGCGATGCCGTGGTGCAGGTCAACGGCCAGCCAATCACGAAGGCGACCCTGGATCACTGGGTGGGGGTGGCGGCCACCGCCTCGAGCACGACCGCCGCGGGGCAAAAAGCCGCTAAGCCGGTCGTGCCCGAACCCCCCGCCTACACCAGCTGCATCGCCCACCTCAAAGAAACCGAACCAAAACCCGCCAAGGGCCAGCAGCCGAAGACCGAAGCGGCACTCAAGGCGGAGTGCGAACAGCAGTACACCGCGCTCAAGCAGCAGGCGTTGAGCTTCCTGATCGGCGTCGACTGGGTGTTTGGCCAAGCCGAAGAACAGGGAATCAAGCTCAGCGACAAGGAAGTCGAGACAGAAGTTCGACACGCTCAAGAAGCAATCGTTCCCCAAGGCGGGCGAATTCCAGAAATTCCTGGCGCGCACCTCCTACACCGTCAGCGACCTGCTGCTGCGGGTGAAGTACGGAATGCTCACGACCAAAATCCAGGAAAAGGTCACCAAGGGCGCCAAAAAGAACGTCAACGAAGCGGCGGTCGCCAAGTACTACAACGAACACAAGTCCACGTACGGCAAACCGGAATCGCGCGACCTGCGGATCATCCTCACCAAGACCGAAGCGCAGGCCCAGCAGGCGAAGAAGGAAATCGAATCGGGCAAGAGCTTCGCGAGCGTCGCCAAGAGCAAGTCGATCGACCCGACCAGCAAGAGCACCGGCGGCGAAATCAAAGGTGTCGTCAAGGGCCAGGAGCAGAAGGCCCTCAGCGAAGCCGTATTCGCCGCCAAGACCGGCGTGCTCGGCGGCCCCGTGAAGACACCCTTCGGCTACTACATCTACGAAGTCAAGGCCACCCACCCCGCCAGCCAGCAGAGCCTCGCGCAGGTGAAAGAAACAGTCAAAAGCCAGCTCGCCTCCACCCAGCAGCAGACGGCGTTCACCGCGTTCGTCAAGGAATTCCGCAAGCGCTGGGAAGGGCGCACCGAATGCCGCACGGGCTACACGGTGCAGGACTGCAAAGGCTACAAAGCGCCAAAGGCCGCCGCCGGAGCGGCAGGAGCCGCCGGAGCGCCAGCCGCGGCAGGAGCCGCCGGCGCAGCCGGATAGTCGGCCCTACACAAGCTCGTGGATTTGCGATAGAGTCGCCCTCCTGTGTTCAAGCCTATTCGTTGTGTCGCGGCGCTGGGCGCCGTTTTCTTTGCCGCTTCAGGCCTCGCCGCCTGCGGTGGCGGCATCCCCAGCAACGCCGTGGTGCAGGTCAACGGCCAGCCGATCACGAAGGCGACGTTCGAACACTGGCTGGGAGTAGCGGCCTCCGCGAGCGCGGCGGCGACGCCGGGGCAGAAAGCGCCCAAAGCGGTCGTGCCCGACCCCCCCGCCTACACCAACTGCATCGCCCACCTCAAAGAAATCGAACCGAAACCCGCCAAGGGCCAGCAGCCGAAGACCGAAGCGGCGCTCAAGTCGCAGTGCGAACAGCAGTACAAAGCGCTGCAGCAAACGACGCTGGGCTTCCTGATCAGCGCCGATTGGGTGATTGGGCAGGCCGAAGAACAGAGCGTCAAGCTCAGCGACAAGGAAGTGCAGAAGAAGTTCAACGAACTCAAGAAGCAGCAGTTCCCCAAGGAAGCCGAATTCCAGAAATTCCTGGCGAGCACCGGGCAGACCGTCTCCGACCTGCTGCTGCGTGTGAAGCTCAGCATGCTCACGACCAAAATCCAGGAAAAGGTCACCAAGGAAGCCAAGAAGAACGTCAACGAAGCGGCGGTGGCCAAGTACTACAACGAACACAAGTCCACGTACGGCAAACCGGAATCGCGCGACCTGCGGATCATCCTCACCAAGACCGAAGCGCAGGCCCAGCAGGCGAAGAAGGAAATCGAATCGGGCAAGAGCTTCGCGAGCGTCGCCAAGAGCAAGTCGATCGACCCGACCAGCAAGAGCACCGGCGGCGAAATCAAAGGCGTCGTCAAGGGCCAGGAGCAGAAGGCCCTCAGCGAAGCCGTGTTCGCCGCCAAGCCCGGCGTGCTCGGCGGCCCTGTGAAGACACCCTTCGGCTACTACATCTACGAAGTCAAGGCCGTCCACGCCGCCAGCCAGCAGAGCCTCGCGCAGGTGAAGGAAACAGTCAAAACCCAGCTCGCCTCCACCCAGCAGCAGACGGCGCTCACCAAGTTCGTCAAAGAATTCGAAACGAAGTGGAAGGGGCGCACCGAATGCCGCGCGGGCTTCGTGATGCAGCGGTGCAAGCAGTACAAGGCGCCGAAGACCACGCCGAGCACCCCGGTCCCCACGCCCGCCACACCCGCCACACCTGCCGGCTAGCGCGCGTTCAGCACGTTCCAGGCGCCTCTTGGGCGTGTGACGAACCTTGAGCCAGATCGACAGAGTCCACGCCCGCCAGATCCTCGACAGCCGGGGCAACCCGACGGTCGAGGTGGAGATCGCGCTGCGCTCCGGCGCGCACGGCCACGTGGCGATCCCCTCGGGGGCCTCCACGGGAGAGTTCGAGGCGACCGAGCTGCGCGACGGCGGGGAACGGTGGAGCGGGAAGGGCGTGAGCCGCGCGGTGGCAGGCGTCAACGGCGAGATCGCGGGTGCGGTGCGGGGTCTGGACGCCGGCGACCAGAGCGCGCTCGACAGAGACGCTGATCGAGCTCGACGGCACCCCCAACAAGTCGCGCCTGGGCGCCAACGCGATCCTCGGCGTATCCCTCGCCGCGGCGCACGCCCAGGCCGCCGAGGAGGGGCTGCCGCTGTGGCGCTACCTCGGTGGGGAGGCCGCCCGGGTGCTGCCGGTGCCGATGATGAACGTGCTCAACGGCGGCGCCCACGCCGACAACAGCGTGGACTTCCAGGAGTTCATGGTCGTGCCCTGCGGCGCCGAGAGCTTCTCGGAGTGCCTGCGGATGGGCGTCGAGGTGTTCCACGCGCTGAAGGCCACACTGCACGAGCGCGGGCTCTCCACGGCCGGAGGGGACGAGGGTGGCTTCGCGCCCAACCTCGCCTCCAACGAGGAGGCGCTGCAGATGGTGATCGCCGGCATCGAGGCCGCCGGCTACGAGCCCGGCACGGATGTGGCGATCGCGCTGGACCCCGCCACCAGCGAGCTCTACCGCGACGGCGCCTACGTGCTGGAGCACGAGGGCCGCACGCTGAGCGCCGCCGAGCTCGCCGACTACTGGGCCACGCTGGCGGCGCGCTACCCGATCGTCTCGCTCGAGGACGGCATGGCCGAGGAGGACTGGGACGGCTGGAAGATGCTCACCGAGCGCGTCGGAGCGCACCTGCAGCTGGTGGGGGACGACGTGTTCGTCACCAACACCGAGCGCCTGCAGCGGGGGATCGAGCTGGGAGTCGCCAATTCGATCCTCGTCAAGGTCAACCAAATCGGCACCCTCACCGAGACGCTCGCCGCGATCGCCATGGCCCGCAAGGCCGGCTACACCGCGGTGATGAGCCATCGCTCGGGCGAGACCGAGGACGTCACGATCGCCGATCTCGCGGTGGCGACGGGCTGCGGACAGATCAAGACCGGCGCCCCCTCGCGCTCGGATCGCACCGCCAAGTACAACCAGCTGCTGCGCATCGAGGAGCAGCTGGGCGCCGACGCCGAATTTCCCGGGCGTTCGGTGTTTCGTAGCTGAGCAGGAGCTTCCCCCTCGGGGGCGAATGCGAGAAGGATGCGATCGACCACACGCGTGCGCTGGGACCGCCTGGGCCGGATGGCGATGCTGTGCGTGCTGGGGGCGCTGCTGTACCTGTACCTGAGCGCCGGCGTCTCGCTGGTGTCCACATGGAAAGAGGCGCGGGGAGCCAGCGCGCAGCTGGCGGTGCTGGAGCGCCAGCACGCCGCGCTCGAGGCTCAGCGCGCCTCCCTCACCAGCCCGGCGACGCTCATCCCGGAGGCCCGTCGCCTCGGCATGATCCGCCCCGGCGAGCAGACGTACGTGATTACGGGTCTGCCCACAAACTGAGCCTGCGCGACGACGGCCCTGCACCGGGTCCTGGCGCTGCTACCCTCGCGGCCCGTGCCGGGCTTCGAGAATGCGATCCACCAGTGGCGCCAGGGCCAGCGCCGCCTCGAGCAGGCCCCACCGGAGCGTCGGCTGCTGCTGGAGCGGGTGATGGACACGCTGGTGGCGGAGCTGCGTCGACGTCTGGGCGGCAGGTTCTCGGCAGAGGAGCTCGCGGAGCTCTACGAAGGCGGCACCTCGTGGTGTCTGCAGCTGGCGATGGACGCCGCCCCGGCGGACCCGTGGGCGTGGGACTCGGGCACCGTCGTGGACGCCGCCTTCGGGCGCTACCTACGCGAGGCGTCCGACTACGCCGGGGGTCGGCAGGTCGCCGCGGAGTAGCCGTCTGAGAGCAACGGCCCTCAGTCGTCCCCGCCGACGCGGCGGATGACTATCTGATCCTCCTCGACCACGACCTCCACGGGGCGATGGCCGGCCCAGTGCTCGGCGTAGATCGGGTTGTCCTGAACGGCCGGGTCCAGCCACAGGCCGTAGCCCTCCTCACCGTGGTCGAAGGTGCCCTCCAGGGGAGCGCTGCGCGCGGGGGAGCGTCGCCGGCCGCGTCCTCCGCGCCGGCTGCGACGGCGTGCCGGCGTCTCCGCCTCGTCCTCATCTCCCTCGGCCTCATCCTCGTCCACGCCCCGCTCGGCCCGTTCGGCGCGCTCGCGCTCCGCCGCCGCCTCGGCCTCGGCGCGTTCGCGCTCGGCCTCCAGCGCGGCCGCCTCGAGCTCTGCGGCGATCAGGGCGTCGTCCTCGGCGCGGAGATCGATCTCATCGTTGAAGTCGCCCGTGCCCGTACCCGGCGCGGCCTCCTCGCCTCCCAGGTCGTTCTGGCGCTTGAACTGCTCGATCTCCTGCACGGTGACTTCGAGCTGGTGGGCGACCCAAGCATCAGTACGACCCTGGCGTACCCAGGCGCGGATCTGGTTGAGCTGTGGACGGAGCGACTTGCGTGGCATGGACGGTCCGGGAGACTAGCGCATGGGCGTCGTAGTTCGCCTCGGCGTGCCTCCCCCCCACGCGCAAGGCCCATTTTTCCGGTGCGGACAGGCCGGCTGAAGAGTCGGCCGGAGGGCAGTTATACGCAGCTTTGACCATGTCGCGGTAGAAATCTGCGCTTGCGCACGTTATGTGGACTGAGCCGGTCGGCCGCCGGACGAGATCCCGCCGCGGGGGGCTCTCGGATATATGCTTGGATGAAAGGTCTGGTCTGCCGGTGATCGTGTCAGTGCCGTCGGCCCAAACGAAAGGGTACGTGGAATGCTGGTCCTGACGCGCAAGACCAACCAAAGCATCATGATCGGCGACAATGTCGAGGTGTCGGTGCTTTCGGTGGTCGGCGAGAAGGTGCGCATCGGCATTCAGGCGCCTCCCGACGTGCCCGTCTTCCGGACCGAGATCTACATCGAGATCCAGCGCCAGCAGGGGGAAGGCCAGCCTCCCGAGGACGTCCGCTCGGAGGTGGACGACGCGATCCACGGGCTGGGCGAGAAGGATTAGCTGCCCGCTGGTTTAGCGAGAAGGATTAGCTGCCGGCTGAACGAGAAGGATTAGCTGCCCAGCAGCTGGTAGAGCGTGAAGAACATCGCCACGGTCACCACAACCGCGGTGAGGATCAGCGCGCACACCAGCAGCGTGAAGCGGACCGTGCCGCGCTTGTTGCGCCGCTGCACCTGACGCTTCAGGGCGCGCCGCTCGGCGGTCCAACGCAGCGAGTCGCGGCGGTGGCGATCGAGCGAGATCTCCTTGGCGAACTCCTCCTCGATCTCGTCGACGCTGCGCCTCATCTTCATCGCCTGCATCGCCACCCAGGCTACTCCCCAGGGCTCGTCGAGGTCATCGAGCTACCCCACCGGGGCCTTACCCTCGGCGCGCTCGTACACCTTGACGAAGCGCAGGTAGTTCTGCGAGATCTGCTGCGCGGCGACGCGGCGCTCGATCTTGCCGTCCACATACGCTTTGAGCGGGTCCCACCAGATCGAGCGTCCGATCGCGAAACCCACGAAGCCATCTACCGAGGCGGCCTCTCCGAGCCAGTGGTCCACCTTGGCGTCGTCCGCCCCGCGTCCCAGCACCACGCACACGACACCGTCGCGCCCACCCGCACGGGCCTGGGCGACGAGCATCTCGCAATCCGAGCGCGCGTCCACGCCCTCGATCTTCCACACATCCACCTCGATCCCCGCCTCCTGGATCTCGGCGATCGTGCGACGCATCAGCTCGGGGCGCAACTCCGCGTCGTAGCGCTCATCGTCGCCGCCCACGGTCTCCAGCTGGGCGGGCGTGGAGGGCACGAGCAGCTCAAACAGGAACTTGCGATCGCGCTCGTGCAGCCAATCGGACAGCCGCTTGAGCTTCTCGCGCTGCTCGTGGTTGCCCTCCGCGTCCCCGTCGGGGTTGTAGCGCACCAGCACCTTCGTGAAGTCGGGGTTGAAGCGCTCGATGTGCTCGCCAAACCGCTCCCCGTACTGGAAGTCGAACATCTCCTGGCCCGAGCGCTCAGCGGGCATCGCCAGCCTCAGACCCTGCGCGCGGGCCTCCTCGGGAACCGTGGAGCCGAACTGCTCGTCCACCAGCACGCCGGTCACCGACGGGTCGGCGCCGGCAGCCACGGCATGGCGCAGGCCCTCGAAGACGAGGTGCTTGGCGTCGGCGATCATCGCCGTCTGCTCCGGATCGGGTTCGCCCTCGATGCCGAAGAACTTCTTCTGGAAGGAGCCGCGGTGGTCGAACGCAAGGATGTAGAGCTGCTTGTCATAGCCGAGTGAAGTCATGTCCGGACTCTACCGCCGAGGCGGCGCGGGGGGAAGCCGGGAGGGGCCTAGAATGGATCGGCGATGTCTTCGAGTGCCGATCTGTTCGTGGTGTGCAAGCAGTGCGGGTCGGAGGTCAGCCCCTACATCACCGAGTGCCCCTATTGCGGGCACCGGCTGCGGCGGCGGGCACCGAAGCTGCCGCGAGAGCACACCCCCCTGCGTGCCTCGCAGCGGACGCGGCCGCAGGTGCCTTCGCTCGGACGCCTGCGCCGGGGCGAGATCGCCGCCGGCGTGCGCGCCGATTCCCGCCCGTACGCCACGATCGCGCTGGTGGCGGCCAGCTGCGTGGTGTGGGTGCTCACCAGCGGCGGATACCTCGACATCAACCGCCTGATCGTGGCAGGCCCGCTGCAGGGCGACTGGTGGAAGCTCCTCACCACCCAGTTCGCCTACGCGGGCGAACTGTACGCCGGCGTATACGCATTCTCCGCGATGCTGGCGGTGGCGATCTTCGGCTGGCTGCTCGAGCGCCGCCACGGCCCCGCCGCGGTTTTGGTTGTGTTCTTCGGCGCCGGCGCCACCGGCGCGCTGGTCGCGCTCGCGGTATACCCGCTGCCGATCGTCGCCGGCGCCAACGCCGGCGCGCTCGCGCTCCTCGCCGCGTGGGGCAGCAGCTCGCTTTGCAGCTTCGCGTAGTTGCGCGAATCGTTGCCGGTGCTCACCACCGCCAGCGGCCTGTCGCCCAGCGGTCTCTCGACATTCTTGGTCTTCGCTTCCAGATCGGCCACACAGGCTTGGGCCGTCTCGACAGTCGGCATGTTCGGATGCAGCGACATGGCCCAGCGGTGCCATTGCCGGTTGCGTTCCGGCAGGTTGTTGAAGTTTGAAATGTCTTCCATCGTCAGGACAATTGGCGTTTGCGAAATCAGAACCGGCGCGCTGTCCCGTCCCGGCGCCGCTGCGCCGCCAGGCTTCGGTGGATCGTCCACCGGATCCAGAAACGCGTGATCCACGATCACCACCCCGCTAACCTCGCCGGGATACTGGTAAACGTAATGCCGCGCGACCAGCCCTCCGATCGACAATCCCACCAAAACATACGGGCCGTTGATCCCGGCGTTCTGAAGCGCGGTGTGGATCTCGGAAACCCTCGCTGGGCAGCCTGAATCCGGCTCCGGAGCCGGATCGCTCCAGGCCATGCCGGCGGGATCGTAAGTGCACACGCGCGCGAACTTGGCAATTTCGGGCTGGACCAATCCCCAATCCACTGAGAACCCGGCACCTACGATCATTACCGTGGGACTTCCCTCGCCGGTGCAGTACAGATGTACGCGATATCCGCCCGCATCCACCATTTTTCCCGGCGCGGGATACGTCTGCGAAAACGCCAAAGGCAATAGGAATAAGGCCGCGAGGAATGTTACCACTGGTAACATCAACGCACGAAAAACGTGTTCTTGTCCACTTTGGCGTCCACGGCGACATCGAAAAATCCGACCATCATTTCTTCCCAACTCTGCTGCCCGTACCGGACATCCACCGCGGGATCGGGATTGCGGGGATTGTTGGCGGAGTTGTCGAACCACGCCGAAAATTCAAGTTTTGTGCCCTTTTTGAGCAGAATCGGCGCCTCCAGCCGGTAGGCCAGCTGCCAATAAAAATCGTACTTGCTGACGCGCAGCAGCACTTCCGGCTGCCCGTCGGCGCGGATGCGCGTAAACTCGAAAGCCTTTCCGCGCAGATGCATATGTGGAAAAAACCCCAGCAAAAGCGCATCGTTTGGCAAGGAACCCCACACGCTGACGCGATAATTCGAGTCGCCGGCCGGAATCACAAAACGGTCGTTGTCCATCTGCAGCGACAGCACCCGTTTTTCGGGAGGCGACTTCGAAAAAATGATGCCGGCCCGTGTCTTGTCCATCGTTTTCTTGCCGTTGGGCGTGTAGTGGATTTCGAAAACCAGGTCGGACCCAGCCGGGATGAGCTTGGCGATTCCGGGCGGCCAGATTTCGGGCTCGGTCCCAGGGGCATATACCTGAAGAATATCGGATTTAGTCGGCCCATGAGTCCATGTGGACCCCGGTTCGCGGATGTAAACCACCACGTGGTGGACTACCGCTCGCGCGCCCGGCCGGACCTCGATGGCTTGCACCCAGCGGTCCTCGCGGAAATGCGTAGGCACCGGGAAATATTGATATTCCACGGCGCCGGAGGCGGGAACTTCGAATCCCGGAATTTCAAAAACCTGATCGGGCTCGCGCATGTTCCAGCCTTCGGGCCAGGCTCGTGGAGGCGGGGCGTCATGTTCATCTCCTTTGGCTGCACCGGCTTCCGCCCAATCGGACAAAGTCGCGATTTCGGCCGCGCTGAGAGACCGGTCATTGCTGAAATGGCCGCAGCAGGGGTCGGCGAACCAGGGCGGCATTTTGCGGCTGCGGACGGCGTCCCGGATGGCTTTTGCCCAGGGCCGGGTTTGGTCGAAGGTAAGGAACGGCATGGGCGCCATTTCGCCGGGACGGTGGCATTCCTGGCAGCGTTTTTGAAGGATGGGAAGGACGTCGCGGTAAAACGCCGGACCTGCCGAAAGGCAGGGTGCGATGACAACGGCGATAAGAGTGGCACGTACCACGTTTTCAATATTATAGGACGCACAAACCAGTTGACTAAGGTAAAAAAAGGGAGCATCATTGAATTTAGTTAAGGGGGCTCCGCACATGCGCAGAACTTTATTGGCGTTGGCACTCACGACCTCTTCGATGTGGGCGCAATCGGTCATCTCGGCACACTCGGGAGTGATTCATCTCACCGAAGGCACCGTCGAGCTGGACGGAAACGTGATTCAATCTCCCGCGAAGCTGGGCGAGTTCCTGGACGTAAAGACCGGACAAACGCTGGCGACGAAGGACGGCGACGCGGAAGTGTTGCTGACCCCGGGCGTGTTCTTGCGAGTGGCCGAAAACAGCTCCTTCAAAATGGTGTCGAACAAGCTGGACGATACCCGCGTCGAAGTGCTTTCGGGCTCGGCGATGTTGCAAGTGGGCGAGCTGCTGCAGGGCAACGCGATCACGGTGTTGTTCCACAATGCCGACATTTCGCTCGACAAGAAGGGCCTGTACCGGCTCGATTCGGATCCGGCCCGCCTTCGGGTGTTCGACGGAGAGGCGCAAGTCAGCTCCGGTGAACTGACGCCGGTGACGGTCAGGAAAGCGCACGAACTGGCGTTCGACGGCGACAACCTGGAAGCGAAGAACTTCGACACGAAAGAGACCGATGCATTTTATCGCTGGAACGCCCGCCGCGATGAGTACATCTCGGAAGCCAATGTTTACGCGGCCAAGTCGGCTCGCGATAACGGACAAGGCATGGGCTTCTATACGGCGAGTCCGTACGGTGGTGGAATGTACGGTGGAGCGGGAGCGTGGGCGTTTAATCCGTATTTCGGCATGTTCACCTACATGCCGTTCAACGGAATGTTTTACAGCCCGTTCGGCTACGGATACTTCAGCCCGTACATGGTTGGGCAACTGTACATGCCGGGTTCTCCTTTCTACTTGGGCGGCGGCGGTTACGGCCGGAGCTTGGGGACGACGATGACGGGACTGACGTCGCGCAACGGCAGCCTGCTCGGCTCGGGCACCGGGATCACCAAGGCGGGCGCGGTGGGCTCGATGGGTGCGATGGCGTCGGCAAGAGGAGCTAGCGGTCCGGCAATGGGTGGCACACACGCCGGCGGCATTTTTGGCGGCGGCGGTGGCGCAGCAAGCTCGGGCGGCGGACATGCCATGGGTGGCGGCAGCGTGGGCGGCCACGGCGGCGGCGGCGGCGGGCATCACTAGACGCGCATTCGGCGTAATATCCTCAGTCTGATTCTGTTCGGGATTGCCTTCGGCTTTGTGGAGGCCGCGGTGGTGGTGTATCTCCGCGCGCTTTCCGAGCCGATTCGCGCAGCGGCGGGCTATGGTCCCGGCGAGCTGTTTCCTCTTCTTAGCGTGGGGCAGATCGGACCACTTCTCAACATTGTTAAGATCGAGCTGGCGCGCGAGGCTGCGACGCTGGTGATGCTGGCCGCGGCGGGGCTTGCGGGTGCGGGAACGCGGCGGAGCTGGCTGGCCGGATTTGCGCTCGCGTTCGGCGTCTGGGATCTGGCTTTTTATGCATCGCTGAAGGTGCTGATCGACTGGCCGCAGTCGCTGATGACGTGGGACATTTTGTTTCTGCTTCCGGTGCCGTGGACCAGCCCGGTACTGGCTCCGGCGATCGTGGCGGCGTCGCTGACGGCTGGCGGGATGATCGGGCTGCTGCGGGAGCCAGCGCGGGTGGGGCGATTCGCGTGGATGCTGCTGGTGGCGGGCGGCGTCATCATTTTCACTTCCTTCATTTGGGACTGGCGGCACATCGCGGCGGGCGGGATGCCTCGGGGGTTTCCTTGGTTGATTTTTGCTACTGGGGAGATTGCCGGGGTGGTCGGGTTTATGCTCGCGATAAAAAAGGGGACAGACCGCTCTGTCCGCCGTGGGGCTTGACGAACCTTAACAGGGTTATCTTGCTTGGGGACAGAGTGGTCAGAGTGAACTGAACCCCTCGAGTGAGACACGAAGTTAAGGGGGTATCGCCGTTCGATGATAAATCATTGCGCGGCGAGGTTGAAGTAATCCACTCTGGGGGACGAAGGGACGAAGGGACGAAGGGACGAAGGGGACGAAGGGCACGAAAGGGACAGCCAGAATCGACACGAGAAAAAATAGTGCGAAAGCGTTGGACAGCTCCGTCCCCCTGAGAAGAATCGGGGAGTCGAGGCACTCCCTGAATGCAGATGGGACGCAACGCTCGATGTATTCTACCGGGACTTCCTTACCACGTGACCCAGCGGGGTACGAATCGTCAGAAGGTATTTTTCTCCGCCGCCCATCGCAAGACGTATTTGAGTCTGATCGCACGGCACCGGGAGGATGCGGGCGTGCGAGTGCTGGCTTACTGCTTGATGTCCAACCACGTGCATTGGGTCGTGGTGCCGGAGCGGGCTGACTCGCTGGCGGTGTTGTTCCGGCGGGTGCACGGAGCCTATGCCCAGGCGGTGAACGCCGGACTCGGGCGGAGCGGCCACCTCTGGCAGAATCGGTTTTACTCGTGCCCTCTGTCGGAGCGGCATTTGTGGATCGCGCTGCGCTACGTGGAGGCAAATCCGGTGCGGGCGGGCTTGGTCGGAAATGCCGCCGCATTTCGATGGTCAAGTGCGGCGGTGCACCTGGGAAACGGTCGCGATGGGGCGAACGTTCTGGATGGAGCGTTCTGGCACCGGTCGGGAGGCTCGGAGACATGGCGCCAGATGCATGGTGCGGGCGAGCCAGCCGACCAAGTCCATCTGCTCCGGCGCTGCACTTACGCGGGAAGGCCCTTTGGAGACGAGGAGTTCGTGGCCCGCATGGAGGATCACTTTCGACGCAAGTGGCGGCGATGGAGTTTCGAGCAAACGGCGAGTTCGGCTAGAATCTGAGGAAGGGGACGGAGCTGAGTGCCACAGTGGTGTCGAATTTGAATGTGTCGATTCTGGCTGTCCCCTTGGCCGTAGTGATGTTGAATCTCACGAGGGTCACGAAGGGGACGGTCAGAATCGACACGAGAAATTGAGTGTGTCGATTCTGGCTGTCCCCTTGGGTTTACGTGAGTTTACGTGAAGTAACATGAGAACTCGTTATGGTTGGGTTGAAGGGCGGTATGAGGGCCGGGGCCCGAATGCCGGGGCATTTGGACGGGGCAAAAAGGGGTACAGGCACGAACTTTCGCAAAAGCGGCGAAATTCGAGCCAGTCCCCCTTTTTGCAGACTGTGCCGCGACATGACTTGCTCCGCAGACAGTCCCCCTTTTTGAACACTCTACGGTTGGGGGGTTCCGCTTTGCTTGCCGCCGAGGAGGTTGAAGATGTCGATCGGCAGCGCGACGCCGATGATGAAGCCGCCCCGGTAGTGAGTTTCGGTAATAGAGCCGGGATAGTAAATCGTCGAAGTGGGCGCGGCGCCCGAGGCGGGGGCCGTCGCGGTAAATTGAATCCCGTCGAACGCTCCGAAGGAGTTCGTGGCGAGATTCGAAGGGTTGATTCCCGGAAACAGAGTGGGGTTCTTGGTGACGTATTGGGACGCGGCGATTTGGAAGCCGGGCGAGATTTCGCTGATGGGAGTGAGGGAGAAGCCGGCGAGGGCGCGCAGATGTTTCCCGATCGCGTAGGTGGCCCCGATCGAGTATCCCGAGATGGTCTGGTTTGAGCCGCTGCCAAAGTTCGCGGTGACGAATACTCCCAGGTTCGTGAAGAATTGGTTCTTACAGGCTGGGGCGGTCGAGTCGGACTGACACGGGATAAAGCCTACTCCGGTCATCAACTGCGGCGTGGCGCGGCCGAGAGTGGTTAGCGAGAGAACTCCGCTGCCGGTCTGGTAGTTGCTGACACTCGGTCCTCCAACTCGGGAGCCAATGCCAACCTCGACTTCAACGCCGATGGGCGGGGCCGGGGTGGGGGTGGGAGTTGGGGTGGGAGCTGGCGCCGGAGGCGGCGCTGGAGTTGGGGCGGGAACCGGAGTCGGAGTTGGGACGGGACTTGGAACCGGACTGGGTATTGGGGTTGGGCTAGCGTCGACTTGGGCGGCGGCGGGTTGAGGGCCGCGGTTTTGAGTGAAAGCGCTCTGGACGGCTACAGCCAGTGAGAGACATGTAATCAGGGTCAGTTTACGTGTCACTAAAGATCTCCTTTGAGTCAATAGACGACATCGGCAGTAGAATTCCTTTTTTGTAGAGGCAAGAATCACTCAGGCAAGGGAAAAAGCGCGCGAGTTTGTTCCAGTCTAACGCCTAATTCCAACAAGAGAGGTTCTTCCCAGGGGCGGGCTACCAGTTGAACGCCTACGGGCAGGCCTTCTTCGGTGATTCCGAAGGGAAGGGAGAGAGCGGGCAGGCCCAGAACGTTGAAGGTGGTGGACGGCATCATTGCCTGGAACAATCCTACGGGTTTTGTTTCAGTTTGAAAACGGCGTTCGCGGTGTTTGAAGGCTGCGATGCTCGAGACTGGGAGCAATAATACTGGAGTTTTTCGCATTTGATCGAGGAGACGGCGGCGCATCGCGTCGCGGGCGGCGATGGATTCGATCACCTGCCAGCCGGAGGCGGGGGGACGGTCGAGTTGACGGTCCAGGCCCTCGGTGTAGGTCCAATGCGCTTCGGCTTCGCGACCGGCGATGCGGTCCTTCATGCCGCGGGCGGGGAGCTCGCCGAAAAAGAAGTTCCAGAGGTTGGGGGCCCGGTCCATGCCTTCGGGGTGAAATTCGCGGGTGTCGATGCCGAAGCTGGTGAACGCCGCGGCCGCGTCACGGATGGCTTTGCGGATGGCGGGTTGGACGGGGACGTCGTAGAACTGCTCCATGACGCCGATGCGGAGGTCTTCGAGGGACGGAGGGAGGAGCGGGACGGGGGCGGAGGTGGGATCGCGATCGTCATAACCGGAGAGGACGTTCGAACAGGAGACGCACGTCGGCTACGGTGCGGGCCATGGGGCCGGCTACGGAGATTCCGGCTACTCCGGCGGAGGCACGGTGGCCGACCAGGGAGACTCGACCGGGGGTGGGTTTCAATCCGGCGATTCCACAGAAATGAGCGGGAACGCGGATGGATCCGCCGCCGTCGCTACCGACGCCGCCGGGAGAACAGCCGCCGGCGATGGCTGCGGCTTCACCTCCGCTGGATCCGCCGGGAGTGCGGTCGAGGTCCCAGGGGTTGTTGGTGCGGCCGGTGATGAAGTTGTCGGTTTCGTAGCTGCCCAGGAATTCGGGAGTATTGGTTTTTCCAAGAATGATGGCGCCGGCGCGGCGGAGGCGGGCGACTACGGCGGAATCCTCGGCGGCGGGGGCTTCGGAGGTGAAGTAGCTGCCCAGGCGAGTGGGGAATCCGGCGACGTCGAAACTGTCTTTCACGGTGAGGGGGATGCCGTGGAGAGGTCCGGAGGGAAGGCCTTGGGCGGCGCGCCGGGCGGAGTCGCGGGCCTGGTCGGCGAAGACCATGGTGAAGGCGTTCCAGAGGGGATTGCGGCGTTCGATTCGATCGAGATGGGCATCGATGAGCTCGAGCGGGGAGAGGCTTCCGGAGCGGATCAGAGAAACCATCTCGAGGAGGGGGAGGCGATGGAGCATACTCTGGTCAGTTTACGTGAAGTAACATGAGAACTCGTTATGGTTGGGTTGAAGGGCGGTATGAGGGCCGGGGTGGTGGCGGTATTGGCCGTCTTCGCGGCGGTCGTGTGCTGGGTGGATGTGAGCTGGGCGCTGCGGCCAGGGCTGTTTCCGATCCAGGATGAGATTTCGACGCGAGCGATCGTCGTGTTCATGCCGTACGGGCAGATTTTCAACTTCTTTCCGAATCGGTTTTATGCGGATCGTCCTTTCGGGTGGGCGTTTATCAAGCTGATGGGGAATTGGTTCGGGTTCGACTATCACGGACAGGTGGCGTGTCTGCTGGCGATTCACTTCGCGAACTGCGGGCTGGGGTTGTGGCTGTTCCGGCGGCTGGGCGTGGGTGTTCCCCTGGCGATCGCGGGGGTGGGGTTGTTCGGCGGCTTGTGGACTACGGCTCAGACGGCTACGTACCTGGGCGAGTCGTTCGACATGATCTGCCTGTTCTTTCTGCTGGGGAGCACGCTGGCGGTGCTGGCGGATCGCAGGGTGCTGAGCGCGGTTCTGTTTCTGGCGGCGCTGCGAAGCAAGGAGTTCGCGATTATGACTCCGTTCCTGCTGACGGTGCTGGTGGCGCTGCGGGCGCCGCGCGCGGGCTTGGGACTGGCGCTGTTGAGGCGATTGTGGCTGCACTATGTAATTCTGCTGGTTTTCGGGCTTCGGTATGCGTATCTGTACCGGTATTTCCGGACTGAGGTGACGGCCGATAATCCATACCATATGGATATTCATCTAGGTACGGTGTTGCGGTCGCTTTCGTATTACACGTCGCTGGTTTTCGGCGCGGACGGGTTGTGGCAGATTCCTCCGGTGGCGCTGGGGCTGGTTTTGGCGGGGATTGCGGGCTGGGCGATCCTGCGGCGTCGGGCGGGGATCGCGTTCGGGATCATCGCGTATGTGCTGACGGCGCTTCCGGTGTTGCTGATGCCGAACACGCGCGCGGCTTTCTGGATTTATGCGCCGCAACTGTTCCTGATCCTGGCGTTGTGCCTGGTGGTGGAAGAGGTCCTGGGGTATGCGTCGAGACGGGAGCAGGTGCAGTGGGTGGGCGCGGCGTGCGTGGCGGTGGTGTGCTTGTCCTGGTGTGTCGCGTTTCGACGCAGCGATTACTTCAGGAATCGAGTGTCGTGGACTGTGGACGTTCGACGGATCAGTATGCGCACGGCGCGCGAGGCGGAGGCGCAGTTTCCGCGGATGGGACCGGGGACGCATGTGTATGTGAATCACGCGCTGGATACACATCCGTGGCTGTTTGCGGCGGGGCCGTGCAGTTATTTGCAGATCGTGAATCGGGAGAAGTCGATTACGTGTGTGATCAATCAGCCGGGGGAGCGGGTTCGGGCGCTGTATGAGAGCGATTTGGGTCCGAAGTATTTTGTGGATTATCGGGAAGACGGGTCGATTACGGTGCGGTGAGATGAAATTATTGGACGACTCGCGCTGCGGCGGCGCTGGAGGGAGTCAGCTTGTAGTCGTGTCCATCGAGGTGGAAGTCGACGTGGTATTTCCGCACTGAGGGTAAGAACATCGCGGCTGTATTCGGCTCGTCCGGCCTTTGCGAATCCAGGCAGGCTTTCACTTTCTCAAGCGTCATAGGCGTTTTCCCGAACTCAAAGGTTATAGACAGTGTAGACGCGCCGAACTTCACTTCTTCTATGAAGGCATGCGTCAGCGGCACAGGTTTGGTCTCGTTCTCGGAGTCGTAACCACATGTGGCTGTGTTGTCATATGTTTGAAAGAGGCGGGCTTCGCCTGCCATCAGGCTGGGAATCGGATTAAGGAAATCTTCGAGGTAAATCGCGGTCCAAATGTTTCCCTGGCCTCCGTATTCGCCGATACATACGAGGATTTCCCGGGCGTTCCGGAGCTCCACTTTGTGGCACTTTGATGTCTGGACGCCACGCTTGTACCACAACATGTTCCAACGATCGGCTTTCCGGGTGAGGAGGATCGTACCGCCGAAGTTTTCGGAATGGGGCTCGCAGCCCATCGTGGAGAGAACAGCATCGTCGCTGGCAGGAGACAGGAAGTGTCCACGGGTGACGCGCGTTATCGACCATTCACCCGCATTGCCGTATTTTCCGTCTACGGTGAACCACGGGCAATAGGCTCCACAATAAATCTCATCGCCCTTTTTGACTTGAGCGGGGCATACCGTTTCCAGCATTTGCTTCTCGTTTGCCCTAGCGGCGAGCTGTCCATCAGCAGGAAACGCGGCGGGCGTCTCGCCCGACGTCGGGGGTGCCAACATTCCACATATGAGAACCAATAGACCGTTCTGAATGTGGGATCGCATTCAAACTTATCTTAAACCTACTCGAATTCCAAGGAATCCCCGGTAGTGGATACGCGGACTTCGATGACAGCGCCGGGGTCGATTCGGCCGGCGGCTACGAGTGCGGCGAGAGGCTGGGTGAGATGGCGGAGGATGGTTCGCTTCAGCTCGCGGGCGCCGTATTCGATGCTGGTTCCGTGGTTCAGAAGGAATTCGCGGGCCGGGACGGCGACGGAGAGCTCGAAGGCGTTTTCGGCGAGGCGGGTTTCGATGTGGCGCTCCAGCTCCTCGATTTGCTGGTCGAGGATGATGCGGAGGGATTCGACGGCGAGGGGTTGATAGGTGATGACCGCGTCGATCCGGTTCACGAATTCGGGAGAGAACTTGCGGCGTACCGCGCCTAAGCCGATTCCGTGGAGTTTCTTCGAGACGTTCGCGAGGGACGGCGGGGAGGAGCGATTCGAAACCGAAATCGGGATGAAGCTCGCGGCGCATTTCGCGAGCTCCCAGGTTGCTGGTCAGGAAAATGAGAGAGCGCTCAAAGTTGACGGTGGTGTTGTCGCCTAAGCGGAGAATCGCTTTGTCGAGCACGCCCAGGAGCAGGCGGGTCATGCTGGAGGCGGCTTTCTCGATTTCGTCGAAGAGGACCAGGGAGAGAGTGGAGTCCTCACTGGCGACGGCGCCCAGCTTTTGCTGGGTGAGCATCGGGGTGGTTTCGCGATGGCCCAGATAGCCGGGAGGCGCGCCGACTAACTTGGCGACTTCGTGCTCCATTTGAAACTCGCCGCAATCGACTTTGAGAAGATTTTTGGGGCTGCCGTGGAGGACTTCAGCGAGAGCCTCGACGGTGCGGGTTTTCCCGGTACCGGTGGGGCCGAGGAGAAGAAATACGCCGGCGGGACGGCCTTCGGGGGCGAGGGCGGCCTGGAACATCTGGACGTAGGGGACGATTTGTTCCATGGCTCGGGGCTGGCCGATGATGCGGCCGGCGAGGTCGCGCAGGAGGTCTGGTGGACCGGGATTCCGGCGTGGCCGTAGGCTGGCGGGCGTGGGTCGCAATCGGCGGCCTCCTTACGGACCGATTATGGAACGCGGAGGCGAGGAATTCGTTGCGCGGGATGGCTAAGGCGTTGACGGTGCGGCGCGGGATTACTTGTGACGGTAGGTGATGCGGCCTTTGGTCAGGTCGTAGGGCGAAAGTTCGAGGGTGACTCGATCGCCTGCGAGAACGCGAATGCGGTTGCGGCGCAATTTGCCAGCCAGGTGCGCGAGCACGGTGCGTTCCTGATCGAGCTGCACGCTGAACAGGCCGCTCGGAAATTTTTCAACAACGGTACCAGTGACTTCAATACTGTCTTCTTTGCTCATTGTCCTCCCAACAGATTATAGCTCAGGGGTGGGAATGCGGTGCTGAGAAATCGACCTCTTAGCGGCGGTACGCGTCGCTGCGATGCCGGACACCGAAGATTTGCATCGTGTCGTCTTGCAGCGTGAACAGCACGCGGTAATCGCCGATGCGCAAGCGGAAAGAACCAGCCATGTCGCCGTGGAGCGGCATGACCTTGCCACCACCGGTGCGCGAAAAATGGAGAATGCCTTCAAAAATTCGCATGGCAGTGGCTTGTTCCAAGGCGCGGACATCGGCTCTGGCTTCCTGAAGCCACTCAATCCGGTAAGGAGCCATTCACCTGGCGTTTTCTGAACCGGCGGGAAAATCCTCGAGCTTGAGGCCGAACTCCGCGAGGACCTGCTCCATCGGAATGCTCTTGCCGCCTTGGGCGAGCCACGCTTTGCCGTCCCGGAAACGCGCCCGGTCCTCCTCGGTTACAGGTTCATCATCTTCGGTGGCTGCGCGCGGATCGAGCATGGCCTGCAGAAGCCCTCGAACGGCCGTGATTTGGGCCGGCGCAAGACGGTCGATTAATTCGTGAACTTGTTGTTTTTCCTGCGCCATGTCGGTTGGCATGTTGGACGGCCTTAATTCATTCTACCGAGAACTTGGCGCGCTCGGCGCGATCCTTGACCAGACCACCTCCTTACTCCAACGGTCATATATCCAAATCCGTGAAAACTGTCCGGACGGCACGAGGGCCGCGACGACATCGGGCTCAAGGCGCCTCATGTAATCGGCGGGTTTGAACGGCGATTGTGTCTCGTAATAGAGTTATTCGCGGAAACCGGGTCAGCCTGACCCTGTTTCCATGCGGCCGGTTCTGAACTAATGTCGGATCACTTGTGTGAATGAAAATACGAAGGGCGTCCTCACGTGACAACGTCCTTTGTGTTCAGAATCGGTCTTGTTTAGTGTGCGGGCGGAACCTTTGGTGCGGGCTTTCGCGCGGGCTTTGCGGCCGGCTCAGGCGGCGCCCAGTATTGGGGATCGGCTTCGATCCAGGATTTCTCAACATAGCTCCATTCCGGATTCACCATCCAGAGGTTGTCCTCGACGCTGGCCACGTTTTCCTCGGAAAGTTTGTTCATCCGAGCCCTTCCACCGTCGCCCAGCGCAGCCGCGAAATCCTTCCTATGAGCCAGGCTAGCGTCCTGATCCTTGAGGGACTTCATCGGCAACAAGACAAGATAGGAGTTCGACACACCCATCAGTCCTTCGTAAGCCGCCCAGGGGGTGTTTTGCCTGCTCTTGAGGTTGGCGTCGCGATACAGCTTGGTCAATTCCCCGAACTGTTCGTCGTGACCGGCGCGCATGTGGAAGATGATCACCTCCCAGTAATGGGAATGCGGCAGGTCCGCTCCGGCGACGTTGTTGCTAAGGTCGGGGCGGTAATGCCAGATGGTATGGTGGACCTCGGATATGTAAGGGGCCGCACGCGCATCCAGCGCATCAAACTTGGCGTCCGTCGCCGCGTCGCCGAGGAGCCACTCTTCGTTCTTTTGCAGCGCCTCGAAGGAATCGAAGCCGGAGAGATAAATCGCTCGAGGAGCGCCGGTCAGGGCCTCCATCGCCAGTACGTGCGTCGGGTCCTTCACTTTCTCCGACAACCCAGGGTATTCTGACGCAACTTTGTCGTAGGGTTCATCCTGGTAGGGTTTTATGTTGATGGTTTCGATGTTGAGGATGTTGGGTGGCGGAACTGGCGGAGTTTGTGCGCCGGCGGCCATCGAGCCTGCCAGCGCCAATCCTGCGACGGAATAAAGCCATTTCTTCATGTCTGCCCACCTCCAGGGGGCCAGAAGGCGAATTGCGGAAGAGGAAAGAGTCGAATCCTGCGATACCGCAGTCACTGTGGATACCTAAGGTCGGAGCGCGTCTCTGCGCTAAAGAGTCCATCTGTTCTGGACGTGCTTGTCGCCTGACCAGGAGGCGACATGGCTAGAAATCAGCGTATTACTACCCTAATAATAGGATGCCCTCGGTGGTATCTCTGGTGTCTCCGGTGGTGGCCGGCAAACGCAGGTGCAGCCGCGAGCATAGCGACAAAGAACAAAAGTAGAATCTTCTTCATTTTTCTCCTCCCATACTTCATACTTCCTGTTGCACGCCCTTGGCCGTTCGGAGAGGTCGGCGCAGCAATGAAATACAATCAAGTCCCTGACAAGGAATGACCACAGTGACGCCCCGTGGTCGCCAAAGCGCGGAGTGGCTTTCGCAAATCGCGTCGTCTCATCACTTCGTGCTCATACGCGCCATTTCTGTTGTGGGCTGGTGTCATGCACGGTCTGCACCGGAACGCCGCCGAGCACCATGAGCTTGCCGCCCGGTCCCACCGCACTCCTGCCGAGCACAACGAAAAGGGCGATGGGAAACGGGATGAGGGGAAACCGCGGGAAACCGGGTCAGCCTGACCCGCCTTCCTCAGGTCATCGGGACCTCCGGCCCAGAAGGAACCCTCCGAGCAACGCACCCGCGGCGAATGCCCCGATCAGCAGCCGTAGATCCGGAAATGGCACGAAACGTGTGTCATTCGCCGTGATCTCGAGCGCCCCGGCGGGAAACGCGCGAACACCCCCACCCCCGCCGCCGCCTTCGTGTTTCGGCGCACCTTCCACTCCGCTGTTGGACGAACGCGCGCCCGTCCCAGCCCCGAATCCGTACGCGACCTTTGCCACCGGAATCACGATTTTTCCTTCTGAATGAATAGGCTCGCCGAACACGGATTTGACCGTTGCCGTCGTTCCCAACGATTCGCCGATCTTTTGTAACAAGTCTGCCGCGCTCATCGAAGTTACTCCCCTTACTCGTCCAGCAACTTGGTGGCCGCGCGTCGCTTTCTTGGCCGAAGGTTAGGCTCCAACAGCAGTTCCATGACCACCGTCGCCTCTACCGGATGTGAATAGTAGCGGGGAGTAGTTCGGGTAATTCGAAACCCAAATTTCTTATTCAAAGCAATCATCGTGGAATTGCTTTTTCGAGTGTTGGTGACGATTCGCCGGAATCCGTGATGGCGGGCATACAAAACCTCCCAGTTCTTCAAGAGCCGGCCGAACCCCATGCCTTGAAATTCCGGAAGAATCCCGGTGGAAGCGATGTACAAGGACCCGCGGCCGGGAACATCGTTCCCCTGCATGTCGTCCTGAAAATCCACGTGCTCCTGGAACGCGCAGCAACCCACTCTCTTGCCATCCACGCGCATCCAGTAGGAGTCATACGTTTTCCAGGCCTCCCGTGGAAACCAGTCTGACTTAACGAAAACCCTGTGGTCGAACGCCATGAGACTTCGAAGGTCTCGCGGCAGCACGGCTCTTCTAAACTCGAGTCGCATAGGTTATCTAGTGTAGTGGTGTGCAAAAAGGGGGACTGGCTCGAATTTCGCCGCTTTTGCGAAAGCAGAATCCTCACTTTGGATAGAGATCGCTTAATCCAAAAAGGACGAGCACAATCCCAATGAAGATGAAAGCTATTCTATTCGCAGGACTATTGTCAATCCGACCGGACGCCCCGGGGCGGCCCTTCCTGGAGAGACTAAATCCAAAGCGCGGTCCGAGAAGCCCCGCCATCGCAAGAAACGCACCGATGATCGCAAACCACATTTTAGCTCTAGTGCCCCGCGCAGCCGTTTTCATCGGAAGTGTAGCATACGCTCCGATACCCCTGTGCCCTGTCCGAATCATATGGTTCGAGATCAGCGACGCACTACACGTTACAAGCGCCGCGGCGGACATAGCGGTCTGTCCCCTTTTCATGTCCAATCACGGCACAGTGTGCAAAAAGGGGGACTGGCTCGAATTTCGCCGCTTTTGCGAAAGTTCGTGCCTGTACCCCTTTTTGCCCCGTCCGAATCATATGCTTCGAGATCAGCGACGCACTACACGTGGTCTGCGTCGCAAGTCATGTCCAATCACGGCACAGTGTGCAAAAAGGGGGACTGGCTCGAATTTCGCCGCTTTTGCGAAAGTTCGTGCCTGTACCCCTTTTTGCCCTGTCCGAATCATATGGTTCGAGATCAGCGACGCACTACACTACTAGGAGCTTGTTGAAAAAGGGGACTGACCACTTTGTCCCCGCCCACAAAACGTTGATTCCCGATACCGGCGCCGCGGCGGACATAGCGGTCTGTCCCCTTTTTCAACAAGCTCCTAGTGCGCTGTCCGCGAAGAATCTTATCACGCGGGAATCCGATGGCGGACTTTGGAATACTTCAGCTGCATCGTCCCCTTAGCTAACGGTCGACACCTATTTTGCGACGCTGGGCGACCCAGACCACGACACCAACGACAACAAGCAAGAAGGTATAGCTTGGCTCCGGCACCGCAGTCGATCCGTTGAAAACGCCTATCAGACCGGTGCTTCCGCAGGCGATGCCAGCGTCCACCACGAAGTCGGGTTGGCCATCGCCGCCCCCTGACGAAAGGTTCAACAAATCGTTCACATTGTTCAAGCCCGTTTGCGTTACCGTGAAGGAAACGCTGTCCAAGCCAGAGCCATTGTGCGGTCCCGTGGTGGCCGCAGCATCGCTAAAATCGCCGAAGCCATCGAAGTGTAGGCCTTCCGTGGTATCGGTCGTGCTCCCGCTATAAAGGCTTGAGGAAAAGCCGCCGATGGTGGGCGTTCCGCTCAGACTGTCGGTGAATCCGAACGATCCCGGGAAGCCCGTGCCAATGATGTCCATCGAGGTCAGGCTCACGGTTACAGTGATGAGGTTCGTCGCGGTAATGTCCAGATTAAGCGTTCCAAAATCGCCCGTTCCAAAACCGGAGCCGGCGTTGCCTTGGGTAAATTCCAGCGTACAGTCGGTAGTGTTAACGCAAACGGTGCTGGCCGATGCTGGCGCGGTCATGACAACGAGAGCCACGAACACAGCGGCCGATATGATGGTTAGATGTTTCACTGATTTTCCTCCGTTAAAAAGCAAAGTGGTGTTGAATCCCTACCACCTGGCTGAAACAATATCTGGATGATATGGTCGCCACAAGAACCACTCGTACGACTAGTACTAGGACTTATACGTTTTCAAGCGGCAGATTTTGCTAACAGCAACCACTTTGTTGTACTGATTATAGGGGCGAAGGGGGCGAAGGGGACAGTCAGAATCGACACGAGAAAAAATAGAGCGAAAGCGTTGGACAGCTCCGTCCCCCTGAGAAGAATCGGGGAGTCGAGGCACTCCTTGAATGCAGATGGGACGCAACGCTCGATGTATCCTACCGGGACTTCCTTACCACGTGACCCAGCGGGGTACGAATCGTCAGAAGGCATTTTTCTCCGCCGCCCATCGCAAGACGTATTTGAGTCTGATCGCACGGCACCGGGAGGATGCGGGCGTGCGAGTGCTGGCTTACTGCTTGATGTCCAACCACGTGCATTGGGTCGTGGTGCCGGAGCGGGCTGACTCGCTGGCGGTGTTGTTCCGGCGGGTGCACGGAGCCTATGCCCAGGCGGTGAACGCAGGACTCGGGCGGAGCGGCCACCTCTGGCAGAATCGGTTTTACTCGTGCCCTCTGTCGGAGCGCCATTTGTGGATCGCGCTGCGCTACGTGGAGGCAAATCCGGTGCGGGCGGGCTTGGTCGGAAATGCCGCCGCATTTCGATGGTCAAGTGCGGCGGTGCACCTGGGAAACGGTCGCGATGGGGCGAACGTTCTGGATGGAGCGTTCTGGCACCGGTCGGGAGGCTCGGAGACATGGCGCCAGATGCATGGTGCGGGCGAGCCAGCCGACCAAGTCCATCTGCTCCGGCGCTGCACTTACGCGGGAAGGCCCTTTGGAGACGAGGAGTTCGTGGCCCGCATGGAGGATCACTTTCGACGCAAGTGGCGGCGATGGAGTTTCGAGCAAACGGCGAGTTCGGCTAGAATCTGAGGAAGGGGACGGAGCTGAGTGCCGCAGTGGTGTCGAATTTGAGTGTGCCGATTCTGGCTGTCCCTTTTGGCCCTTCGGCCGAAGGAGGCCCGCCTCGTTGGGCCGCACACATTGACCGAGTCAGGCTGGCCGTTCGATTCCTCGGATGCTGATAATTAGCCGAATTTCCGTGGGTCGACGCGCTCGGACGCATCTTGGAAAAGGGGACAGAGCTCTCTGACACAATATCGACATGAGGAAAAAGTGCAAGGTCAGGCTGACCCGCTTTCCGCCGACCCGCTTTCCGCCGCTTTCCGCCACGTCCTTATCCTGTTTTCCCGCAGCCGCCAGCAACACGATGCGAGAGGGCAGATTCAGGGATCGCTGCTACTTCGGTGACAGGAGAGCGTGCTGAAACCACCCTAGCGGTTTCCCGCCTTCCGATACCGGACTTTTCTTAAGTGCAACTTCGATATCACGCAGTGTTTCGTCGAAGCCTAGTTTCAGAAGGTAATTGTATTGCATCAACGTCCGGAATGCGATGTAGCCCGCTACCGCGAGTGCAATACTGACGTGCTCCCAGCTTGCCGCGAGCGGGATCTCGAAAGAATTTCCATCCACAAGCATAGTCAAGCCCATAGGGTCAGAATGTGACAGCGAGCACGCATACCGATAAAAAGCCTCGTACATTTCCGTTTCTTGGACCGCCTCCGCGATTTGCGCTATGGTCTTGCGGGTCCAGTGATCCATCATTTTTCCCTTTGACGTCCTGAATCGCTGGCTTACGCCCTTGAACTCCTTCTCTGTAGACGCGACGCGCTCCAGCGGGAAAGTTTCAAACATCTTCGGATACCGCAGTTTGTAAAACTGTAGCCTTTTCCATCTTGCGACCGTATCAAAATCGATGAAGTCCTTGAACTCTTCCGGCTCCAGAATTAGGTAGCGAAACGTCAGGAATGCTTCGAACATCCCTCGACCGACAGTTACGGATTCAGCACCATGGCCGTGCGTCGCGAGGAGAACCAATGCGGAATGTGCACTCGCAACATTACAGGCGAGGAACTTTATCCCGCGCTCATAGGGATCAGTTCGAATCGGCGTGAGCATCTCCTTTGCCAAAGTGCCCAGACGCTCATTGATTGCAACAAGGTCAGGATATTCTTTCGAAACCAACAACGGGAAACCTTCATTGAGATTGTTTTCCATGAACCTCCACTCACGAAGCAGAGAAATTCGCCGGTTGCGCGCCGCGCTTATCCACGCAATCAAACATCATGGCTTTCTCTCCGACCCACTTCAGCAGCGGCAGGTAAGTGTCATCTTTGCCTTCCGGGCAGAACAGAACCAGCAGCAAGACGCCCTTCGGGTGGTCGATGTAAAGCGAGTATTCCGGCCCCTTGTATCCCACGTGGATGCGGCCAATTCGGAGAATGGTTTGCTCCGGTTCGCGGCCTGCCCACGACTCCCGCCTTATCGTTGGCAGCCGTTCAAACGTCGCGGCCTGGCATTTTTCGAGCACGCGTTGCTCGTGCGAACGTGCGATAGCCTCCATCGTGGGCACTTCCGGCGACTTGAGCACGATGCCGCCATAAATGAATGCACCCGCAAAGACGGCAGAATCGCGTGTGTGGCCAAGCGGGTAAAGCGTGAACTGCGGCGTATCCGCGGGGTGATCACTACCTGGAACAATCGGACTTTGCTCGTTGTCGACAACCCACCCTTCGGGCGGACTCACCACGGCGGCAACCGGCCCTTTCCAGAGCACCGCGTAGCCGATGCTATGAAATCGAGAGAGTTGTTCGACCGTCAAAATATGGAGTTCGATGTCTCTAGATTCGTTCTGAGCGCGGTTCCAGGCCGTATTCGAGTAGCCCTTCGTCGTCATGAGAACGCCCTTACTGACTCGAATATCGTCCAGCATGCCTAAGAAGCTTTCGACATCCTTCACATTGACCCGACGCCCGTAGCTCTTGCAATCGATAGCGATTTTCAGATTGAATCCGCCGAGGTCGCGCTCAACGAGAACGTCGATTTGGCGCGGCCGTCCAGTTTTCAGGCCTTTTACGCGAACGTCTTTGGTAATCTTCGCGCTGGGCAGCAATCGCTCCAAGGTTCCGAACACGTAGGCTTCGTACTGTCTCCAGTCAATGGGCTCTGACGAGAAGGCATCTGGTGGGCGGTATTCGTCGCCCGGCGGGACCTTGATTTCCATCCTCGTTCGATTGTCGCGCGGCAGATTTGATCTATGCAAACCGGACGCCGTTCCGATTTGAGGGGGCAGAAACTCGGGACAGTACACGTCAATACGTCTCTCCTCTGCGTTTATCGGCGTCCATTCAGCGGCTAAGAATCTGCCCGGATCGTCCCAGCTCAGAAACCCGGCGGCCGCTCGCCCGCGGCGTTTAGACTCCGCTCCATCGCGATCCCCGCGCGTCCCAAGGTTCCTTCCTCGAACAGCCGCCCGATCAGCGTAACGCCGTGCGGTACGCGCCGTGAAGGCGTGAAGGTCGGCAGCGGATTCGCTGGATCGGGCGCCCAGTCGCTGCGCGCTTGCGCGACCTGAACGAATCCCGCCCGGAACGTCAGCGACGGATGTCCCGTGAAATTGCCGATGGTGAGCATCTCATCCCGCAGCGACGGCACCAGCAGCACATCGACACTTGAAAAAACGCGAGCCATTTCAACCGCCACCATGCGCCGGAAGCGGTCGGCTTGCACAAAATCGACCGCCGAAAGAAAGCGCGACTGCCGGAATAAATTCGGCCACGCGTCGGGTACCTGCGCTTTCAGCGTCTTTAATTTGCCGCTCAGCGTGAGTTCCTCGAAGGACGCCGCGGCTTCCGCGAACAAAATCAACTGCAGCGAATCGTACGGCCAATCCGGCAGCGACACTTCCACTGGAACCATACCGAGCTTGCCCACCGTATCGAGAGCCGCCCGGTCGACATCGGTCGCCGGCGCTTCCTTCATCCACTTCGGAAAATAGCCGGCGCGCAAGCCTTGGACGCTCGCGCCGGCATCGAAATCGAGCCGGCTCTCCACGCTCGACACATCGCCCGCGTCCGGCCCGGTGATCGCCTGCAACACCAGCATCGCGTCTTCAACCCCGCGCGTCATCGGACCCAGCTTGTCCAGCGACCAGCACAGCGTCATCGCGCCGGTTCGAGGCACCCGCCCGTAAGTGGGCCGCAACCCGGTAACGCCGCAGCGCATCGACGGACTCACGATGCTGCCTCCCGTCTCGCTGCCGATCGAGAATCCCACTAGTCCCGCCGCCGTCGCCGCGCCCGGCCCCGCGCTTGATCCCGATGCGCCTTCTTCGAGCAGCCACGGATTCATCGTCTGTCCGCCAAACCAGATATCGTTCAGCGCCAGCGCGCCCAAGCTCAGTTTCGCCACCAGCACCGCCCCGGCGTCATTCAGCCGCTTCACCACCGCCGCATCCTCGGCCGGCACGCGATCCTTGAAAGGCTCGGCTCCGTACGTGGTCGGGATCCCCGCCGTGTCCACCAGGTCCTTCACGCCCCACGGGATGCCGTGCAGCGGCCCTCGATACCGCCCCGCTGCAATCTCTTGATCCGCTTTCCTGGCTTGCGCCAGCGCCGGGTCCCGCACCAGCGTGATCACACAGCGAAGCTTGGGATTGAACCGCTCCAGCCGTTCCAGATACAGTTTCGTCAGCCGCTCCGAACTGATTTTCTTTTCCTCCACCCATCGTGAAAGCTGCGTCAGCGGAGCGAAAGCGATATCGTCGTCGCTCGATGGCAATGGTTTCGGATCGGCCTTGCTGCGCACAAACCGATTGTGTTCAGGGCCCACGTTTTGCCCGACCGCGGCAGGATCGCAGCGCGACCAGGGCGCCACCGCCGGCTCGAGCGGAACCTTGCGCGGTCCCGCGCGCCGTTCGTAAAGCGGAGCGATCGCGCTGCGCCAGCTTCCCGCGGCTTGGGACCGTTCCTCCGCGCTCAATTCAAACTGGACCAGTTTCTCCGCGTTGGCGAAAGTGGACGGCGACACTTCCGGTCCCACAGGCGGAGCCGTGGCGAATGCCGGCGGCGCGCCTGCAGGCAGTTCCGCCGGCTTCGGCGCCTTCTTGCTGCACGCCGCCGTAGCCCCCATCAAAGTGAGCGATGCATTCAGAAACTGCCGCCGCGATTTTGACATCGCCCAATGTTACCACTGGTAACATTTTCTGACCGTTTGGAATGATGACGTTACCATTTCGCGCGGTTTCGTGATCGTCGATTTCGGGGGTGCCTTTCGTGAAATCCGGCGCTGGAACCATCTGCGGGCGCGGTAAGTGTTTGGAAAATAAATATCTTTCGGCCGCTGACGCAATCTTGGAAAAATGTTTGAAACACCCGGCCGCTGGAACTCACGGGTAGGGTATACTCCTTAGTACCGAAGTTTTGGAACGAGTTGCCCCGTGTGTCCTACTGACCAGTTAGCACTTGCTCGCGCAAAATGGAAATCGAAAGGCTTCGGTTCTCCAATAGTGACTAAACCTTTGTTGCGATACGGCCTTTGCCTGTTGAGCGTGCTGGCGTTGCGCGCGGGGCCCATCGATGCATCCAGCTTTTCGAGTAACGCGGTCCTGATCAATTTCGGCGATCTGACTGGCGGAAACTGCAATTTGTGCGGTCCGGCCGTGGGCAATCAATACGCGGGGCTCGGAGTGACGTTCAACAACCCGACTTATCCGGGCGCGGATACAGCCGACAACAATCTGTCGCCGCTCATGTTTCCAGACCCGCCCGATACGCCGTTTCCGAATGCTCTGTACGTTTACCAGGGTGGCACGCTTGGCGACGCGCCGGCGTCACCTTTTGAGATCTTGTTTTCGGTCCCGGTGACGAAGGTGGGGTTTGAGTACGGCAGCAGCATCAGCTCGTTCATTGAGTTGGACGCGTACAGCGGCAATGACCAACTGCTGGAGACGCTGACCTTCGTGGGAAACGCGGCGCCCATCGGGTTGGAAGGATATGCGGGCATAGAGGAATCGACCCCGATTGCGTGGGTGGACGTCTCCTACCACCCGGACAGCGACCCCAGCCGGACGTTGAACTTCTCGATCGACAATCTTGCGTTCGAGGGAAGCGCGGTGGCGGCGCCGGAGCCGTCGACGCTCGCATTGATCGGAATCGGGCTTCTGGGGATGGGCGCGATTCGCCGGCGGCGCTGAAGGTGTTGGGTTCCCATTCGCCGTCGAACCATGGTCGGGCAGGAAGGTGGGATAATCAAGGAAGCTAGCGGGCGTCCCCTACTAGACCAAGACACGGACTGGTTCGTGAGCGGCAGTTTATGTACGAGAAATTCTTTGCACTGACGAAGGCACCGTTTTCGCTGGTCCCCGATCCGGACTGCATCCACCTGACTGCGCAGCATGCGGACGCGATCAGCGGGTTGGCCTTCGGAGTTCTGGAACGCAAAGGATACCTGGCGTTAACCGCGGAGGCCGGGCTGGGCAAGACCACGGTGCTCCGGGGGTTGTCGCAGCTTCTGGCCGAATCGAACGTTGAGGCGAGCGTCTTATTCGCGCCGACGCTGACGCCGTCCGAGTTCCTGGAGCTGGCGATGCTCAATTTCGGGTTCAAGGACATCCCTGCTAGCAAGGCACAACGTCTGAAGTTGCTGGAAGAATTTCTGATCCGATCCGATGCAAGCGGTAAGATTCTGGCTCTGATCGTAGACGAAGCTCACCAGTTGAGCCCGGATCTGCTCGAAGAAGTCCGCTTGCTTGGCAACTTCGAGACCACCAGCCGCAAGCTGCTGCAAATTGTCCTGGTGGGGCAGAATCAGCTGAACGACACGCTGAACCTTCCGCAGCTGTGGCAATTGAAGCAACGGATCACGCTGCGGATGTCGCTCGAGCGGCTGGATCGCGAAGCCGTGGAACGATATATCCGGTTCCGGTGGGATAAAGCCGGAGGGACTGACCCAGTTCCTTTCAGCAACGATGCATTCGACGCGATCGCATGTTGGTCGAACGGGATTCCGCGACTGATCAATGTCATTAGCGACAACGCTTTGCTGGTGGCGTTCTCGGACACAAGCCACACGGTGGATACCGAGGCGGTTCGCGAGGCTTGCGAGGAGCTCTCTTTGCCTACGCCGACCGTTACGCGGCAGACGCAGCCGTTCGCCGGAGCGAGGCCGGTGATGCTGCCCGGAGAACCGTTCCTGGTCAGGTCGAACGACGTCAAATCCGGCGACGTAAAATCCAGCGACGTTAAATCCAACGACGTTCAAATCCGGCGAGGAGGCCAAGCCTGAAACCCTTGCGAATGGCTGGGCCGCATCGCGACCTTCTCTGCTGAGGAGATGGCGGCAGCTGGCGGGCGCCCCACAACCCAAACCGACCCGGTCCAGGTCCGGATTTCTGTCGCTGAACCAGCCCTGACGATCCCGCCTCCGACGCGAATGAAATCCAAGCTTCTGGGCGTCTTATGCTTCGCGGTGGTGTGCATCACGCTGACGTTAGGCCTGTGGCCTTTCCATGCTCCGCGGAACAACGTTACCTGGTTGAAGCGTACCAACGGCATCGTTCTTGCGACAGACGGAACCGTGCTGAGCTCGGGTCCTTTGACGGCGCCGGATTCGGGCAGCGGCGCGGGCGGCAGCATCGAGATCTGGGTGCAGCCGAACCGGTGGAGCAGCTCGGCGACGATCCTGACACTGTATCGACCTGAAAGGCCGATCCTGTTCACGCTGCACCAGTCCTTGACCGACTTCGATATCGAGAACCATCCAGAGAAGACACGCTTTTTCGTCAAAGACGCCTTCAGCCCGGCGTTACGTCAGAAGAAGCCGGTGTTCGTAACCGTCACGTCGGGCGCGCGGGGGATGATGGTATACCTTGACGGGATTCTGGCCAAAGCGGCGCCGGGGTTCTCGATTCCGGAGGGCGCGTTCAACAGCCGGCTGATCTTGGGGGATTCTCCCAGACAACCGGACGGCTTTCGGGGGCTAATCCTCGGCCTCGCGATGTACAACATTGAACTGAACGGCGCAGAGGTGTTGCGGCACTATCGGGACTGGACAGGGAGTGGACGGCCGAACGTTACGCAGGACGAGGGTACGCTGGCGCTGTATCTTTTCGATGAACGGGCTGGAAGTGCGATTCGAAACCACGGCGCGGCGCAGGGCGATCTTTGTATTCCTGAAAAATATACGGTGGTCGACAAATTATTTCTGGAGCAAATTTGGACGGAATTTGAATTTACCAGAAGCTATTGGAGCGGAAATCTAAAGAATATCATCGGATTCATACCCGCAGGATTTTGTTTTCTTGCCTATTTTACCATTGCACGCCCGGTGAAGAGGGCGGTGCTGGCCACGCTGATTCTGGGCGCCCTGGTGAGCCTGACCATCGAAGTGTTCCAGGGGCCGCTTCCCACACGGGATTCCGGCACCACTGACATCATCACGAATATCATTGGAACCTATGTGGGCGTGCTGTGTTATAGGAATCTCTACCCTGCGATCGTGCAAAGATTTCCGTGGTTAGGAATTGGTTGAAAAAGGGGACAGAGTCGGGATGGGGGCTCGCGCGTAAGAAAAAGGGGACAGAGTGGGGATGGAGGCGTGCGCGTAGGAAAAAGGGGACAGACCGCTCTGTCCACGAGAGGGGCTCTGCTGGTGAAGGAGGGTGTGCGGCTGGGGACAGAGTGGTCAGTCCCCTTTTTCGATACCCTTTTTGTGCTGTCGGAGGGACGGGGGCTCGCGCGTAGGAAAAAGGGGACAGACCGCTCTGTCCACGAGAGGGGCTCTGTTGGTGAAGCAGGGTGTGCGGCTGGGGACAGAGTGGTCAGTCCCCTTTTTCGGGGTTACTGAAGGGTTGCCTGGATCGAGTTGGACGTTCCCGAGGCGTTGCTGATGGTGACGGAGACCGATGCGATCGCGCTGATCACGGACTGCCCGGCTGCCAGTGAAGCCTGGAAGGTGAAGGGGATCGCCAGCGTGAACTGTCCACCGAAAGCCTGTGAGGCTGTGCCTTCGAACCATACAGTGGACACCGGGGCGACGTTGATGGTGAACTGCGAAGTGGACAAAGAAAAACCCGGGGCCGCGGTGAACTGTACCGACAATGACGTTAAGGCGCGCGGGGTTGTGAACCCGGTGACCTGAATCGTGAAGCCGGTGGTCGACTGGCTGGCGATCTGGAGTGCGATCAACGTGGGAGCAGCCGGAGCCACGGCGAATTGGAGTGTGGTGGGCACGGCAGGCGTCAGGTCCACGCTGCCGGCCTCGGTCGAAAACGAGGGCGTCAATGTGATGGCGCCGGCGACCGTGCCGGTTTGCAATCCAAGTTGGGTCCCCTGAGTTCCAAACACAGCAGCGGTCTGGTTCGCGGGGATTACGAAGGTAACGGTCTTGCCGCCGGACGCAAACTGGACCGCCGGATCGGCGGGCAGAGTACCGGCAACGGTCATGGTGAGAGTGCCGGAGATCGCCACGGGGTAAGCGCTTGCCAGGTTCAAGCCGACGATTGGCTGGGCCATGGGAGCGACGTTTCCACTGGGGCCGGTGATCGTGTAAGAGGGAAGCGGCGGCGGCTGCGTGCCGGAGCCGATCAGAGAGACCGAGGTGGCATCCAGCAAAAGAGTGCCATTCGAAAATCCGACGGTGGTGGGCGTGAATTTGATGGTGATTTGAAAATCCGCGTTGGGCGCCAGGGTAACTGGCAAGGACGGAAGGCCCGACAGCGAATAGGGCCCGGAACCCACGCCGATGTTGGAGATGGTGGCGGGCAGAGTCCCGGTGTTGGCCACATCAAAAATCAACTGCTCGGACTGGCTGATGGTCACGGGGCTGAATACTACGGAATTGTTCGTGCCGCCCAGGGTGATCGTGGTTCCGCCGGCTACGTAGGAAAAAGTCAGGAGCGGGCCCAATCCAGCGCCGCTCAGCTTGAAGATATCCGAGTTGACGATGAGCGTTCCGGATTGAACGCCCGGTTGCGTGGGCGTAAAATTCACGGTGAATGTCAGGCTGGCGTTGGGCGTCAAGGTCTGCGGGAGCACCGGGACATTGCTGAGCGTGAACACTTGCCCGGCAAAGTTGATGGAGCTTACGGTGCCGTTCGCGCTCCCGGAGTTTAGAACTCGAACGGTCACACTGCTGGTTTGCCCTACGTTCGTATTGGGCAGCGTAATGACGCCGCCGGGAGACACCGCCGTGGGCGGGGTGGTGTTCAGCAGTTGATAGGTTAAAGTCGGCGAACTTCCACTGCCAGTCACATTGAGGGTGACCGGCGCGCCGGAGGCGAAGGTGATGGTGATCTGGGCGGTGTCGGTGCTGACGGCTGCCGGCGTATACAGAACTAAGACTTGAAGATTCACGGTGGCGCCTACGCTTGCGGGAAGCAGAGGCACTCCCTGCAGGCGGAAAGCGGTACCGGTGATGCCGATCGCAGTCACCGTGCCGGTTCCGGAGCCGGTGTTCGTGATGTTGAGCGCAGCTTGAGCGGTTGCGCCTACCAGAGTCGGCGTAAACGGAATGGTGCCTCCGGGCAGCAACGGAACGACGTTCTGGTCGGTTTGCAGGACGTAGCTCAACGTGAATGCGGGCGCCGTGCCTTGAAGCGAGAAGGTGATCGTGTTGGTATTAAAATTGGTGGGCGACAAGGTTTCGAGAAACGACAAACTCATCTGCGAGGCGCTGGCACTCGCACTGGTGGGAGTAAACACGAGGGAAACCGCAAAGCTGCTGCCGGGCCCCACGGTGAGGGGCAAGGTTCCCAAGATGGTCGCCTTAAACGCAGGAGAACCGAAAACGGTGGGCGGTTGTGAAATCGTAACCGTGCCGGCTCCGGCGTAGGTGGCTTGAAGCTGAGCGGTCTGCGATTGTCCAACGGGAGCCAGAAACGCGAGCGTGGAGCCGTTCTGCACGGTTTGGGCATTCTGCCCCTGAGTAACCAGCAACTGAAACGGAAACGTCTGGGCCGCAGCGGTAGCGGCGAGCGCGACCAGCAGCGCGCCCAAGCCGATTCGACGAGCGATCATCGGGGCCGGACCTCCGGGCGGGAGTCCGCGGGAATCGGCGTGGCAGGGACAAAGTAGACCATGGGCTGGGTGGCGTTGGTGAAAGACCAGAGTGGATCGGTGTTGGCGGTGCGGCGGCTCAGCAGGAATCCATTACCACCGATGGGCTCAATCATCACAGGGTCAAAGGAAAGCGGGACGCTGGCGATGCTCTGATGCGTTCGGTCATCGTAGGCCACCAGCAAACGACTTTTTCGTCCGGCCACGTAGAGGACGGTGCGGTTTGCGGAATCGTGGGCGGGCCGGATGGCGGCGGCATCGTCCAGGTCGAGGGGCCAGGTCTGGGTGGCTGAACTCGCCAGGTTGATCTCGGACACCTGGTTGGTGGCGCCGTCCAAAGCGTACAAGGCGCTGCTATCGGCGGAGTAAGCCAACGAGACCGGCCTGGACACGTTGAGGAGCGGAGAAAAGTTTTGACCGTCGGCGGTCTGATAAACTCCAGCCTGATCTCCGGCCACTCCGACGGCGATGTGTTGGCCAGAGGCGTCGGCGGCGATCGCAATCAGCGCGCCGCCCAGGGCGGAGATGTCGATCGGCGCGCCCGGGTTGATGGAAGCGGGCAAGCCCGTGAGAATCTGGATCCAGGCTCCTGTTCCTGAGTAAAGAACCGCGACGGAGCCATCATCGGACCAGACGACGCCCTCGGGAGGAGTGGAGGATTCAGGAAGAGCGGCGCTGGATAGCAGGCCGGAACTGAGACCCGAGACCAGGGACGGGCGGACGCCGCGAAACACAATCGCGTAATCCCGACGGGGAGCAACGGAGGCAAAATCGATTTGACCCAAGACCGCGGGTCCCAACGATGCCGATCCCAAAGATCCGATGACGGCGCGGATGCTTCTGGTGGGCGGGTCGAAGGTAAAACCCTGGATTGGTCCCGAGAGGGCGGAGGATTGAGCCCGAAGCGAAGCGACCGAAGACAGGGCAAACAGGAATAAAATCGTTCTGGACATCACTCTATTGAGGGCCGCCTATGGTGGGCGAGCCGGGGGTTGCGGTGACTACCTTGGGGCTGCTGGAGCCGGCGCCGCGGGTGGCCAGAACAATGGCGGCTGCCACTCCGGCTGCGCCGGCAATAATGGCGATTTTGCCCCAACGCGAAGACCACCACTTCTTCTCGTGCTTCCTGGCTTCGTCGGTGATCCGGGTGACGTTCGTCATGGAAATGACGGTGGATCCCTGCTCATTGCCGCGGGAAGCGGTCACCTGGATCTGAAACGTTCCCACCCTTCCGTTCGCTTTGAAGCCCGTGGCCGCGGCCTGGCCATCGGCATTGCTGCGGACGGTCTGGACATTCCTGCGATCGGGGAAGCTCGCGCTGGGGCCTTCGAGAGGGAAACGGAACACCACCTCCGCACCTTCAATCGGCAGATCGCTCTGATCGGTGATCTGAACGACGAGAGACGCCATGACATTATTTTCCATGTCGTTCATCTCGTGGTTTCCGGCGAGCGGCCTCACCTTCAGGCTTCGAATGGTGGCGGGCTGGGGCGGCACGGGAGTGGTTTGCGCGGCAGGAACCGGCGTTTGCGCGCTCGCGTACGGCGGGAAAGCCAGGATCACAACCAGAATCTGAGGTAGCCAACGCCAAGTTCGCCGGCTATTTTTAAGCATGTTCTTATGAGGGTACCGCATGGAACGCGACGGGGGCTAGATCACACCCGCTGTAATCAGCGTTATCAGGGCAAACGGCAATGTGGCGAGAATGGACGTGGCAACCGGTAACAACGTGGCGCGCACGGCGGCCCGCGGAACGTATAGTACATCGCCGGGCAGGAGGGGGAGGTCGTTGTCCTTTCCTTCGTAGATGCGATTGAGATTCACGTCGATTTCCGCCCGCCGGGTGGTTCCCAAAACCGGCCGCAGGACTCGAACTTTTCCTCGACTCGCATTCAGCGTGAAGCCTCCCGCCTCAGTCAACGCCTGGATCACGGTGAGGGACTGCTGCTCCCCTAGCACGACCGCGCTCGGCTTGGTAACCTCGCCATTCACGTAGACGGGCAGTGCGGTTCCAGCGGAGATCAAGTCGTAGGCGACCAGGACGATATTTTCGGCGGGGTTAATATTCTGCGTCAGACTGTCGAGACTGATTTCGACGGTACTGATCTTCCTTTGAGGATCTTCAACGGCGCTGGCCAGCGGTATGGTTCCGTATTCGGCGCGGCGGGTAATTTTGATTCTCCGGCTGGCGGTGGGCTGCAATCCTCCCACGGTCGCGAGCATGGCCACCAGCGTCCGGTCGCCTTGAAGGGGGTAAATTCCGGGAGTCCGAAAGGCGCCGAGGAAGAAAACAGGTTCACTGCGGAACTGGGTGATGGTGATGCTGACCTGGGGCTCCCGGATGTAATCGCGAAGCCGGGTGGTGAGCAAGGTTTCCAAACCTCGAACGGTCATACCGGCGGCGTGGATCCGGCCGACCAGGGGCAGGTCGATAAAACCATCGGAATCGATCCGGAACGGCCGCTGATTGATCTCCGGCGATTGCGGAACTCCGATAAGGAACTGATCGTTCGGTCCCAACTCGTAATCCGGTCGAACCGAGCTAAGCGATTGAGCTGGATTCTGGGGAGGCGTCTGCGCGGCCTGGGGGGCTTGGCCCAATGCAGCCAAGCTCATAGCAAGAACGATCCCCCACACGAGGGGAATGCGGTGACTCAGCATGAGTCATCCTAGCATATTCCAGCTGGAACTCCCGCGGAAGTCTGGGGCACGGCGCGAACCGCGGGCGTAGGAGCCACCGGCCGCAGCCAGCTTCGATCGACTTCGACAAACACCGACCGCTGAAGCAGATGAATGGACACGATCAGCCGGTACGCCTTCTTAACCTCGTGGAGGATGCCTTCCACGCCGGTCAACGGCCCACGTTCGATCAACACAGTCTGCCCCACCGCCAGGAACGGCCACGGCCCGACCAGCAAGCCGGACCCGACCATCTTGCGAACAGACTCAATCTCGTTGTCGGGAATCGCCGACGGTCCTTTTCCGAAGCCAACCAATCCTACTACTCCAGGAATGGTGAGCACCGGCAAGCGGTCGTCAGGATTGAGACGGCAAAAGACGTAGCCGGGAAAGAGGAACCGCTCAATCTGCTTCTTGCGATCGGACCACTGGCGCTCGGTTTTGTAACTGGGAAGGAATTCTTCAAAGCTGCGGTCGCGCAAATGCATTGCGGCGACCCGCTCATAATTGGAACGGACTCTCAGCGCAAACCACGGATAGGTCACGCCTCCGGCCGGTCCCATTTCAGCTTGTAAATCAGGATGGGAAATCGTACTCAACTTAGCCCCCGAATGACTATCGATTTCTTAAACTCCAGCATGTCTGATCCTGTGTCGTTTGTCAATGGACCGACGGGCCTAGCGACACGCCGCGCATCGGTAATAGTTCTTAAGATTCAGAATGATGGCGGCCCCGCCGGAGGAACATCCCGAGCGGAAGAATTAGTTTCTTTTTCTCACGCCGGGCGCGGGACCTTGTTGGCCCGTTCCTCAATCGAAAGCTTTTTCATTTTGTATAAGAGAGCCTTGTATTCGATGTTCAGCAGGGACGCCGCCTGTTTCCGGTTCCACCGCGAACGATGCAGCGCCTGTATAATGGCGTCCGCTTCGGCCTCCTCTTTCACACGGGAGACTTCCTGCAAGACAGACTTGCGAGCCACGCTGGCCTCCGGCTCCGCGGCCGCTTCGCCGCTGCCCTGGACGCGGGCCATTTTCTCCAGCTCGGCGGAGACCAAGCCCGGATCGCGGAGGACCATCAACTTCCTGACAATGTTCTCCAATTGACGAACGTTTCCGGGCCACGGGAATCCGAGAAATGCAGCCTGCAGCGCAGGCGTCAGGGGCACCGGCGGAGCTTCCGGAGAACTGTGCCGGCCGATCAGGAACTCGGCGAGACTGAGGATGTCCTCTTTTCGTTCCCGCAGGGAGGGCAGCACCAGCGTAAAAATGTTGAGCCGATAGTAAAGATCCTCGCGGAACGTGCGTGCCCGGATGGCTTCCACCAGATCGCGGTGGGTGGCGGCGATCACGCGAACGTGCACGCGGATGAGCTCCGAGCCGCCGACGCGCCGAAACTCCTGGTCCTGTAAAACCTGGAGAAGCTTGGCTTGAAGCCGGATGTCCATGTCGCCGATTTCATCGAGCAGCATGGTGCCACCGTCGGCCAGCTCAAAAAGGCCGGGCTTCTTCTGGAAAGCCCCGGTGAAAGCGCCGCGCTCATACCCGAACAGCTCGCTCTCGATCAGTTCGGACGGAACCGCAGCGCAGTTCAACTTGACAAACGGCTTACGCGCGCGAGGAGACAGCGCGTGCAGTTGACGCGCCAGAACCTCTTTGCCGGTACCGGTTTCGCCCTGGATCAGGACCGGAACGTCGCTGGCAGCCACCCTCGAGATACACGACATCAGATCGGCCATGGCGGGATTCTTGCCGAAGAACATCCCTTTCCCCAAGCCACGAACCGGGTCTTCCTCGGGCTGATTCTGCTCGGATTGGGCCCGCAGCGCTTGTTCGATCGCTCGACCCAGCTCGTCGTGATTGAAAGGCTTGGCTAAGAAGTCGATGGCGCCGCTCTTCATCGCCTGCACCACGTTGGGCGGCGAGGACATCCCGGACAACATGATCACCGGGACGTCGATGCCCATTCGGCGTATGTCGCGAAGAGTCTCCCAACCGTCCTTGTTCGGCATCATGATGTCGAGCAAGACCGCGGACGCCGGCCGGCCGGCATTCAAATGGCTAACGACTTCATCTCCGTCGACGGCCAGTTGGACATCATAGCCATGACATCGCAAAGTGACGCCGAGGTAGTCTCTGACTTCCGCGTCGTCTTCGCCGACGAGAATGGTTCTCCGATTAGTATTCACAAGTCATCTCCGATTTTTATTGACTACGCGGAAGCGGTGATCGGGAGGTTCCCCCGTAATTCCGCTTTCCGATAAGGAAGCACAAACGAAAAAATGGCGCCGTTCGCATGCGAATCGGCCCAAATGTGTCCTTCATGGCGGCTCATAATCAGCCGGCAGATCGCGAGGCCGAGGCCGCCGCCAGACCGGTCCTGCGGGCCCGCATACGAAGTATATTCTTCAAAAATATGGCTCATGCGATCAGAGGGTATCCCGGGACCGGTGTCTTTTATGTCGATCCGGTAAGAGTTTGGCGATTGAACCCTGCCTACCCGCCGCTCGCTGGGAGCGCTTCCTCCGACTAAGAAGCGGCGTTCCCAGAAGAACGGGTAGCCCAGCACCTCAATGGACCCTCCCCTGTGCGTAAATTTGCATGCGTTATCCAACAGGTTTAGCAATACTTGCTCCATCTGAGAGGACTCAAAGTAGAGCGGCTGGCCGGGCGGCACGATGTCGTCGGCCTTGAGAGAGATTTGCTTTTCAGAAGCCAGCGGCACGATTTCATGCATCGCCTGCTTAATCCGTTCGCGAATGTCGCCCTCGCGGAGGTCCGGTTTGCGCGGGACTTTGGCGCCAATACTCAAGTCGAACATGGCTGAAGCCATGCGCGAGATGCGCTTGGCACTGTGCTCCATCCGGTTCAGGGCTTCCTTCTGTTGATCATTCAAAGAGCCTAATTGACCGGTGGCAAGAAGTCCGCAAAAGCCCGACAGGGCTGTCAGAGGAGCTCGAAAATCATGCACGGCGCGCGCGATGAAGTTGGTGCGCTGTTGATCGTACTCCTGAAGCCGCAGGTTGGCGTGGAGAAGACGTTGCAGCAAGTCGTCGCGGTTCGCGCGAAGGGTGCCGACGCCGGATGAAATGGCGTCCGCTTTGACTGGCAGCACGGACCGGAGGAAGGCTCGAAGGACTGCCCGGGTGACCGGTTTCAGCAGGATATGGCCCTCCGCCGCAGGCGCGCTCCGCAGTAGCGATTCCACGTGCGAGGGAGTGACCAGGTAGAAAATTCTGCCATTCTCGAGCTGCTCGACCGAAGGGTTGGCGCGACCTGACTCGTAATCCAAAAGACAGACTTTGGAATTGCCGATCGCATCGGCATGGGGGCGGATCTCAAGGTCGCCCGCGGTGTCGCCCAGCTCACGCAGGACGCCACGGCAAAGCGCCACCAGTTCCGGATCGGCGGACACCACCGAAACCGTGATCGCAGATCCAACCAGCAAAGCACTCTTGCCGGCCGGAACTTGAACCGGGCTAATCATAGCGTACAGCGTACAGCCGCCAAGCATGCCATCCCTTATCGGAAATGGCAGAGGCTCGATCTATGTCACGCCCAGACCAAGTGGGCGGATGCTTTGGCGCCGTTTTCCTCCGTCCTAGACTTTCTGCCAGAGCAACCTAAAAACTTTCGCCGAACCGTGTCACCTCTCTACCCGGCTGAAGCGATGGACACACTGGCCTAGCCGAACGATCAAAAGTTCGGCAAGGTTTCCCTCACTTTAGGTTCACAGCCAGAATAAGCTCTCCCGATGAAACTGTCAATGGACGAACGATGAATTTAGGGAAACAATTTCGTTTTCCGGATTAGCTTCTAGTACTAGTTAGCTGCAGTACTTCAAGTACATGCTGAAGAATGGCAGCGAAAGCTGTTTTGCCCAAAGAGCTGCACTCGCCGAAGGGTCCCTTCGGAGCTTGGAGTTGGGGTCTTCCGTTGTTAACGGTTTGTGATCACAGGCCTTGGAGAATCCGACTCCGGGGCGTCAGTCGTGCTAGTCATCGCACGCCAGTTGCCGTGAAGTTTGGTAAAGTTTACCGAACTGTCGGTGATGCGGAGGCACCGCAGAGGCTGTCTCCGCCGCATGAAGTCCCGAACACGCCGGTCAAGGCGAAGATGGCCGACAGAATGGGCGGGGCCAGTCTCGTCCGGACCTTGTCTGTAGCCGCGTCTGGAGCCGCGTCTGGAGCCGCCAGTACGAACTTTCCAGAGACGGCGGTGGCCTACTCTGTTATTCTTCAAATAAAGACAACGAGAGGAGGAATTTCGACGCGGTCCAGATCTAGCGCTGTATGCGGGTGAAGATTCAAGCGAAGCTCCGAAACGGAACCGGAACCATCACTGGGATTGGCGCGCCGCGGCCCGATTATCCCCTGCGAGGGTCGCCGTTCGTTGTTTCGCTGGGATTGCACGGCTTGGTGGTGGCAGCCCTGATGTCGGTGACGTTTTCCGGCAAATCGAGCAAGCGGCCGGTGTATGACGAATTCATAAAGCCAAACGCGCACCGACTGGTGTACTACGATTTCCGCAGGAAGGTGCCGGAAGTATCGCCGGTGAAGAAAGTAGGCCGGACTCCCGATCCGCGGGGCGCCGAGCTGTCCAGGCAAGCGATTATCGCCACTTCGCGGAAGCCGAAATCGGAACAAGTGTTCATTTCGGTGCCGGCTCCCAAGGTCGAGATTCGGCAGGATATGCCGACACCGCTTCTGGTGGCGAGACTGGATACCATTCTTCCGGTTCCGGCGGCGCCGCCGAAGCCGAAGAAATTTGTTCCACCGCCGCCGGCCAAACAGGAACCGAAGCTGCCGATGCAAACCCCGGTGCTGGACGCGCCCGTTCCGCCGGCCTATTCCGCTGCTCCCTCGCCGCTGGTGTCGCCGGCGCTGATCTTTCCAAAGCTGGCCACGCCGGCCCGGGTGGCCCCGGAGGCGCCTACGGCGCAAAAGGGAAACGCACCGGCTGACATCGCCGTCGCCAGCCTTCATCCCAGTCAAGATGCGGACGCCCCAGTGCCCAATGGCGAGCGTCCTGGGAGCTTTTCGAAAGCGCCCAAGCAGGGGGCGGCGGCGAGCGGCGATGCAAGCGCAACCGCCACTCTCACGGTACCGGATCTCACGATACGGCCGCCGAAGGCAGAGCCACCTCCGGCTCCGCCACCGCCGGCTCCGCCACCGGCGCCCACCCGCGAGATACTCTACGCGGAAAGAATGCGAAGCATCCCGTTATCGACTTTGTCAGTTCCACTCAGGCCCTCCAGCCGGATGATTCCGCCGGCGGTGGACGCGCGGTTCCATGGGCGCAACGTTTATACCATCATCATTCCGATGGAACGAATGGCGGCTTACGGCGGAGACTGGATCATGTGGTTTGCCGATCGGGAACTAAAGCCTAGCGAAACGCCGGTGGTTCGCGCTCCGGTCCCGTTCCGAAAGCTGGAGCCGGTGGATCAGCCCCCGCCCGGCGATCGGACCGGAGAAAGGATCCAGATCGCGGCGACGATCGACAAGAGCGGCAGGTTGAATGGCATTACTTTGCTGACAAAGACGACTCCCGCAGTGCAGCGGGCGGTGTTCCAGGATGTGACTTCCTGGGAGTTCCGGCCAGCGACTCGCGATGGCGCGGCGGTAGACGTGGATGTGGTTATGGAAATTCCTTTCAGCATACCGACGGCGGTGGCGAGGAGGGCGGAACCGCAATAGAGCGCCCTGGGCTGAGCGGCGCCGGGGCTTTCGTCGACGTAAGACGGCCGGCGGACAAAAAGGAACACCCGGTGTATACTGACAGATGTCCGGAATCCAAAGAACCGAGACAGACGGGTTGTAAATGAAAGTGATGGCTCGGACGGCGACGACGGTGGGAGCAGTTGCATTAGCGACGTGGCTCGCCGTCGGGCTTCTTTCCAGCCGTTCGGTGGCTCCAACCGTATCCTCCTCGTGGGATCCGAAGGCCGCCGCTCGATACCTGGATGAAAGAGCCGCCTGGTGGATCGCTTGGCCTGGCGCGGCGCGCGACCAGGGGACCGTTTGCATCTCTTGTCATACGGCTCTGCCGTACGCGCTGGCGCGCCCTGCGCTGCGGATGGCCCTCGATGAGGAAGCCCCTTCCGGCAACGAGCGAAGGCTCCTGGAAAGCGTCACTAAGCGAGTGCGCCTGTGGCACGAGGCAAAGCCATACTACGATGAAAGTGATGGCGCCGGTAAGAGCCTCCAGGCCCGCGGCACCGAATCCGTTCTCAATGCCCTGATCCTCGCGAGCGTCGACGCCCGGACCGGCATACTCAGTGCCGATACGCGCGCTGCGTTCGAGAATATGTGGGCGCTGCAAGAGACGACGGGACGCGAAAAGGGTGCATGGCAGTGGATCGATTTCGGATTCGCGCCGTTTGAGGCCAAGGACTCGGTGTTTTATGGAGCCTCGCTCGCGGCCGTGGCGGTGGGCACCGCTCCTGAGAACTATCGGGCTATGCCGGGCATTCGGGAAAACGTGAAGCGACTGCGCGAATACCTCGACCGCGAATACGCCAGCCATATCTTATCAACCAAGTCGTACTGGTGTGGGCGGATGCAAAATTGCCGGGGATCCGCACACCGAAGTATAGTCTTCCTTGGTCCACCAGTCGTGAGCAAGCAGCAGGCGGACGGAGGCTGGAGTCTGTCCTCGCTGGCCGGACGTGGAGCGGATTGAGTCCGAAGTCGCTGGTGAAGCTTTGGTTCCGATCGG
>CAWEVQ010000005.1:0-504845 GCA_963812595.1 uncultured Solirubrobacterales bacterium | reverse complement strand
ACATGGGGCCGACACCTGGCGACATATACTACGGAACCTGCTGAGGCTATTATGCTAGCTACCCTCGTAACAATCCTCGCGCTGGGTGTCGGCGGCCCGCCGCACGCGCGCCCATCGGTGCTATCCGACACCACGATCAACGTGTATCGCTACGTCGGGACTGAACGCCGTCCCTACGCGACGCTCTAACGAAGGCGGCGAACTCGTCCTACGCCTGAAGCCAGGTACGTACGCGGCTGAAGCCCTACTTAATGGCTCTATCGGTGCAGGCCCGGTTCCCTGCGGGGGTCCGAGGACGCTGCGCGTGCGCCGTCACGAGCGCAGTGCGCGTGTGACGCTGGAATGTAGTCGCAAATAGCCGCGTCATGGGGGGCCACAAGAACGGGCCAGAGGCAGAGGCCATGCCATCCCGTCATCGTGGCCGTCCACTCCTATAGATCGCTGAGGTTCCGGGATGGGGGAACCTCTGCCGCAGAGTTTCTGCTGGACATTCGGAGATAGTCCGTGCTCATAAAAACCGTCAGGCGCTCGTGAAGCTTTACTGCTCAATTCACCGAGTTGTGAGTTTTCCCGCCGGTTAGGCGTGGCTTCTAAATAATTGCGGGGGAATGGGAGGTTTCGAGCAGGTTGTGGCGTAGTCATGGGTAATGCTGGGAGCGGTGGTCGATGAGTCCGCGATCCGTGAGCGGTGGCTGGTCGTGGAGGGTGCGCTGGATGAGCGTGGGCGGCGTTTGTGGGCGGCGGCTGAGGCGGGTTCTCATGGTCGTGGGGGTATCGCGGCGGTTGTGCGCGCGACGGGGCTTGCGGAATCGACCGTGCGCCGGGGGCTTGCGGAGGTCAGATCAGGCGAGCAGCCTGTTGCGGGCAGGGTCCGTCGCCCGGGTGGTGGGCGCAAGCGGATCACAGAGCGCGAGCCGGGTCTTGAGCAGGCGCTCCTGTCGCTGCTTGACGGCGTTACCGCGGGCGATCCGATGTCGCCGCTTTTGTGGACGACGCTGACGCCTGAGCATCTCGCCGGGAAGCTGTGTGAGCAAGGGTTCACTGTCCATGCGAGCACTGTGCGCAGGATGCTCAAGGCGATGGGGTTCACGTTGCAGGCCAACCGCAAGAGCCAGGAGGGAGCCGATCATCCCGACCGTGACGCGCAGTTTCGGCACATCGCGGCGGTCACCGGGGCGGCGCTTGCGGCCAAGGAGCCGGTGATCAGCGTGGACACCAAGAAGAAGGAGCTGATCGGCAACTACAAGAACGCCGGCAAGGAGCTGCGATCAAGCGGCCGTCCGATCCTCGTCAACACGCACGACTTCCCAGACGAGGAGCAGGGCAAGGCCGTCCCCTACGGCGTTTATGACATCGCCCGCGACGAGGGCTACGTGAGCGTTGGCGTCAGCGGTGACACGGCGCAGTTCTCGGCGGCGAGCATCCGGGCTTGGTGGAAGCACCTTGGCAAAAAGCGCTACCCGAACGCCAGAACGCTGACGATCACCGCCGACGCGGGCGGCTCTAACAGCTACCGCACCCGCCTATGGAAGACCGAGCTTCAACGCCTGGCCGACCAAACAGGGCTCAGGCTGAGCGTACTGCACTACCCGCCCGGCACCTCCAAGTGGAACAAGGTCGAGCACCGCCTGTTCAGCTACATCTCGATCAACTGGCGCGCCAAGCCCCTGGTTAGCCGCCAAGTCGTGATCGACCTGATCGCAGCCACCACGACAAGCACCGGGCTGAAGATCTACGCCCGTCTCGACGAGAACAACTACCCCACCAAGATCAAAGTCACCGACGAACAACTCGCCGCCGTGCAACTCAAAGGCAACCGCTTCCACCCGGAGTGGAACTACACCATCAACCCATCACTTGAAAAGAAGTGACGCCTTAGTCCCGGAATTCGCTCAACGCCCGCGACCCACACGGCGGTCGGGCGTGTCGCGGTTGAGTGCGCGGGTCAGCCAGTGTGTTGGTGAGAGCGCGGAGCGAAGCTGCAGGGGATTGCGGCTCGGCTCCCAGCCGCGCTCGGGTCGTTCCAGGTACGCGAGGGATGGGGTACGCGTGCGGCTGTTGGTCATCTTTTGGGCAAGCCGGGTGAGCCGTGCGGCGTCCTGTCCTTCCTCGCCAAGGTCGTCGCGAGCAATGAGCCACGTGGTGCCGTGGCGTGCTCTGGTGGCCTCGACGTAGGCGGTCTCCTTGCTGGTCTGCCATCCGCCGGTGAGCACGACGGAGCGCTCGACTGTCGCGGGGTAGATGTGCTGCGCGTAGGCCAGTCTCAGCGACTCCAGGTCATCGCCAGCGAGCTGGACCGCGGCGCGGCGCCGAACCGCCGCCACATCAAGCGGCGCGCGATGCTCGCAGTGCTCGTGTTCCCCGGCCCGCGATGCAGGGGCGTCGGAGACGATCGACCGGAGGGTCGCCCAACAAGCGAACTCCGCACGGCTGCACGGGATTCAGTGACGCGCCCGGCAAGATTCGAACTTGCGACCTCTCGCTCCGGAGGCGTCGGGGGCCGAGAGACGATCTCTGGCGTTTCGCCGCTTGAACGCTAGGGATTCGCCTCGCCGCCGCTCCGGGAGCGAGCGGGCGAATAGCGCCGGTTTACGGGCGATTCCCAGGGGTTTGGGCGTATATGCCCGTTCCCACGGGGGTCGTCACTCGGCCGGCGTGACCCAATCCCGGCGCAGGGGGTCCCACTGCCCGCCGGAGCTCCCGGCGAGTACGGGATCGAGGAAAGCGACGGCGCGGGCAAAGGCAGTGGAGAGGTCGCCCTCGACGTCGACGGTGCCGGCCAGGCGCTTGTACGGCTCGGCCCAAACGGCTGGAGGGGGCGGAAGGCCGGCGGGCAGTGGCTGGCGGGCGCGCTCGGCGAAGGTGCTCTCCAGGGCGTGTCTCAGAGCGCCGGCGTCGATCGCCGTAGAGCTTTCGATGAGCAGGATGTCGACGAGGTCCTTCGGTCGGGTGCTGGGCCGGCCGTAGGACCCGTAGGTGCGCGTGTAGGCGTGAATCTTCTCGGCGAGGTGCTGCGGCAGGGGGATCGCAGGAAGCGCGAGGGGCCCAATGCCGGCGAAGGAGAGCAGGTCTGAGGTGTGGATCGTGTCGGGTGTCCAGGTGGGGGTGCCGCTGAATCCGATGTCGACGAGGAACTGCTCGAAGGTGCGGCCGGCGAGCTGGGCGGTGATGTGGAAGCGGACGGCGGAGAACTCGTCGGCGGCGTCCAACTCGTCGGTCCGGACGGCCGCGAACGTGAAGAAGTCGTCCAACGCAAGCTGCTGTGCGGCGGTGATGTCGCGGGTTGCGGCTGCCTCGTCGTCGTCGCGCCCGAGGTCGATGTCCTTAGTGGCACGAGTGCCTGCGCCAAGGCGGAAGTCCAGCGCGAGCGCGCCCTTGAGCACCCACCGATCCGGCGCCACGACGAGAAGCCGGCGCAGGAACAGCTCGAAAGCTGTGCGCTTGCGCAGGCGAGCCAGCCCGAGGCCCGTCGCGGCGGCTTCGTTCTTGAGGCGCTGCTCAAGGGCCTGACGGAACGCTGCGGCGCTCGTGTACTTCACGCGCTCGTCTCGGTGGGGAGGATCGCTTCAATCGCGTGCTGTTTGTGGCGGCGCTGGGCTTCCTCCTGAAGCTGATCGGCTGTGAGCAGTCCGCGGCGTAGAGCCTGTCTTACGGCCATCGAGAGCTGCTCGGGCTGGATGCGCTCAGCGACGTCGAGCAGCGTGCGTGCGGGGGCGGTCAGTGGCAGGCCGTCGCGCCAAACGGTCGCGATCTCTTCGCCGTCGGGGCGGGTGTGGACGACGGCGCCGAGGGGCCGGCGCAGTCCGCGATGCCTACGCGGGACAAGCAGGTGGACGGCGTCGGGGATGTTGTCGCTGAGGTCGAGCAGCGCGAGCGCGCTGTCGTGCGAGAGGAGCGCGTCGGTGTCGCCGACGGCCATCCACGCCTCGCGCATGTCGTCATGCTCGGCGGTCGGGAACCCCTGCACGCGGTAGAGCCCTCGGCGAACGCGCTCGAAGCGCCCACGGCTTACATGATGAGCGAGGAGCTGGCGGCTGACCCCGTGCGCGCGGGCCTGGCCGGCATCAAAGTAGCCGCCCTGCTGGTATGCCTCGGCCTCCAGACCGAGCACATCTGCCCGTTGACGGTCCTGCATAAGACAAGTATAGCTTGACTTTCGCGGACGTGCTTGGACGTGCTCCAACACGCGTCACATCCGTCAGAGCGTCGCCGGACACAACGCCTACAGGGCCGCCAAGACGAGGTGCCGTGTCCGCGACCCCCCGCATGAGAGGGGAGCGCGCCGGATCGATCAGGCCGCGGCTTCGTTGGACCTCGATGGCGGCGTGGCGCTTGCCGCTGCGGTTCTTCGGGGTGTGCCGCCCCAAAGGTCGGCACAGATCGGCCCCGCTTCTCGGAGTCAGACGCGAAGCCGACCGTATTTGTACGGATAGGTAGTATTTGCGTCGGTATGGAGAGACGACGGCATATCGCGATGCTCTTCGTTGGGCGTTGGTCGTTCCGCTGGGCACGCACGGCCCTCGTTGCGTCCGTTGCGCTCGCCGCGGCCGCGCTCTCGCTCGGCTTCGCGCAGAGCGCCCTGGCTGGCCAACCGGACACGATCGAAGGCATGGTGACGAGCGCCGTTACGAAGGATCCGATTCAGGGGGTCGAAGTGTGTGCCGGTCAGGAATGTGCGAGGACGAAGGCCGACGGGACTTATGTGGTGATAGCGCACCCGGTGTCGCTGCGGGTGGAGTTCAGCGCGCCGCCCGGCAGCGGCTTTGCCGCTCACACGTACTACGACGGCGTGTACCTAACCTCCAAGGCCACAGAACTCACGGTACCGGTCGGAGAAACCCTCACCGGTATCGACGCCGAACTGCAGCCTGAAGGGCGCATCGAAGGTGTGGTCACCAACTCGTCTACGAAGGCCCCCATCGATGGTGTCGAAGTATGCGCTTCGCCCGCCGCGGCTTGGCCCGAAGAACCGACGTGCGTGGATACCGATGCGCAGGGGGTATATGAGATCACTGGACTAGCACCAATCCAGTACCAGCTGAAGTTCAACCCGGGAGCGCTCAACTACCTGCCCGAAACGCCGCAGCGCGGATATAAGTTGTACCCCCAGGTGCTCGCTGGCAGCACAACCGCGAATGTCGACAGGACCCTGCCCGAAGGTGGGCAGATCGAAGGACTCGTGCAGAGCGCGGCTTCCGGCCTGCCGATCTCGGGGGTGCAGGTCTGCGCTGACGGCGATGGTCCGTCGCTCGGGTCGAAATGCGCCAAGACGGGTGCAGAAGGCCGCTATCTGATTGCCGGCCTGGAAACCAGTAGCTACTACCTGTCTTTCTGGCCCGAACGACCGTATGTTGCCCTGTACTACAACGAAGGCAAAACAGTTTGGGTCAATCAAGGGGAAACGCTTGGCGGTGCGAACGCAAGCCTGCTCATCGGGACCACGATCTCGGGAGTGGTGAGCAGTGCGAGCACCGGTGAGCCGCTGCGAGAAGTGAAGGTGTGCATCACCGAATATTATGGCGGAGAAAGCAATCGGGGCTATTGCACCGAACCGGATGAAGCTGGCGAATATGAGCTGACCGGTGTCGCGACCAGTACCGACACGATCGAATTCTACCCTGACTGGACGCCCTATGAATATGAAGTTCAGTACTGGGACCACGTTGGCGTGTCCTCGGAACTGACGGAGCTGCACACCACCGCCGGCGAAAAGATCACGGGCATCGACGCCGCGCTCAGAGCGAAATTTGGCGTCGTCGCGGGACGGGTGCTGGCCGTTCCCGGCCGACAGGCGCTCTCAGGTGCCAAGGCGTGCGCGGAAAATATCGACAAAAGCCTCCGGCGATGCGCCGAAGTCAACGAGCAAGGCGAATATGCAATCGAGTTCCTGCCCAGCGGCCGCTACGACGTCGAATTCTATGATCCCAATCAGTCTTCCGGCTATGTCACGGAGTTCTACAACGGCAAGCTGTCCGCCAGCGAAGCCGAACCGGTGTCGGTGAGCCCTGGCAGGACCACCTCCGGGATCGATGCAGAATTGGTCGAACGTAGGAGCGTTGGCTCGAGCATCAGCGGAGTCGTGTTCGACGCATCTGGGCAGCAGCCGATCGCAGGGATCGAAGTGTGCGCTTATGACGCCAACGAAGAAGTCGAGCTCTTCGGCCGGTGCGCCACCACTGAAGCGAACGGCGGATACTCGATCTCCGGTCTGCCAAACGGCGGGTACCTCGTCGAGTTCTCATCTCCCTCGGACAGCGGGCTCAACTACGCGCCGCAGTACTACGACAACACCGAATCCCTCGAACAGGCCATCGCCGTCGAAGTGGGGCCGGAATCGGCCGACATCGGCATCGACGCGCGAATGCACGAAGGAGGTCGAGTTGCCGGTCAGGCCGTCGACGCCTCGACCGCCGCGCCGATAGCGGGAATGTCAGTATGCGCCTACGCCGGACCAGCGGGAGCCGAAGTCGGAGCTTGTGCGACCACGGACCAGAACGGCCGCTACACGATCGCCGGCCTGCCGAACGGCGACTACGAGGTCGAATTCTCGGTGCCGCCCGAAAGCACGCTCGACTACGTGACGCAGTACTACGAGGGTCAGCGCTCCGCCACGGCCGCTACGCTCGTGCCCGTAACAGCCGGCGAAACCAGCTCCGGCATCGACGCCCGCCTCCAGCTCGGCGGTCGCGTGACCGGCCGAGTGACTATCGCGGCGGGAAATCCGCTCGCGAACGTGCTCGTCTGCGCCCTCGTCAGCCTTGAAGAAGCCGTGGCTTGCACGCTGAGCAACAGCGATGGCGAATACGCGATAGCCGGCGTGCCGGCGGGCAGTTACGCGATCGGCTTCGACGCCAGCAAGAATTATGTCGTCCAGTACTACGACGACACCTCCTCCTACACCGACGCGCAAGCTGTGGCCGTTGCGGCCGGCCGCGCGACGAGCGCCGTCGATGCGGCGATGCAGGTCGTCCCGCCGAGCCCGCCGCCAAACCACCTGCCGCTTCCCAAACCGGGCGCGCCGGCGCCTCAGCAGCCCAGCTCGTCGCAAAGCAGCGCAACCACCACCGCACAGCCCGCTTCGCCAGCGGTCAACTCGAGCCCGCCCGCACCGTCCCGAGCTGTGCCCGTCGTCACGGCGCTTGCGTCGAAGATCGTCATATCAGGAAACGGCGCCTCGCTGCTCCTGAGCTGCGGTGATGCCACGTGCAGGGGGTCGGTCGAGTTGACCTCACAGGCCGAGACCCGCCGCCACGGCACAAAAAGGACGACAGCCTCACAGCGGTATGCCGTAGTGCTTGCCAGCGGGCGCTTCTCGCTGGCGAAGGGCAGGAAGGTTGTCGCCGTGCTCCATCTCACGGCCGCCGGCAGACGAGCGCTGGCGCAGGCGAAGCGTTATCGCCTGCCAGCGAGCTTGGTTCTATCGGTGCAAGGCGGCAAGACGATCGTCCGATCAGTGACGGTGAGTTGAGCTTCGTGGCGGGCATTGCGGGTGGGATGCCGCGTAGGCAGCTCGCATCGGTGCTGCGCCTGCTCGCTGCGCTCGGTGTCATAGCTGTCTGCGTCAGTGCCGGCGGAGCCCCGCGCGCGTCGGCGCAAGCGAGTGTGATGGCGTGGGGCGAAAACAGCGACGGGCAGCTCGGCAACGGCAGCTTCCCCGGTCCTGAAGGCTGCTTCGTCGCCTACTGCAGCAGGACACCGGTGGCAGTCACCGGTCTCGGCGCGGTCACCGCTCTGGCGGGTGGTGGCGGTCAGGGTCTGGCTCTATTGGACGACGGCACCGTCATGGCTTGGGGTAACAACGCCGATGGACAGCTCGGCAACGGCAGTCGCGAACGCAGCGACGTGCCGGTACCGGTTCCCGGGCTCAGCGGTGTCACGGCGATCGCGGCCTCAGGGGCCAGCATGGCCTTGCTGAGCAACGGCACCGTCATGGATTGGGGCGAAGACGACAACGGCCAGCTGGGCAACGGCACCACCAGTGAAGCGGTCACCACGCCGGTCCAAGTGAGCGGATTGAGCGAAGTCACCGCGATCGCGGCCGGTGGCGGCTATGGCTTGGCGCTGCTCAGGAATGGAACGGTGATGGCCTGGGGTGCCGGAGGCGGCGCGAACAACAGCGACGTGCCGGTCCAGGTGAGCGGGTTGAGCGGCGTCACCGCGATCACCGCCGACGGCGGTCACAGTTTGGCACTGCTGAGCAACGGCAAGGTCATGGCGTGGGGTGAAAACGAGTACGGCGAACTGGGGGACGGCAACACCGAAGACAGTCAGACGCCGGTCTCGGTGAAGGGGCTCAGTGAAGTCGTCGCCATCGCCGACGGCGCCGATCACAATCTGGCGCTGCTGGCCGACGGCACGGTGATGGCGTGGGGAGCGAACGACTGGGGACAGCTCGGGGATGGCTTCGACAGCGGTGAAGGCGTCGAACATGGGCCGCAAACGTGTGGGCCGTTTTCCTGCAGCACGACTCCCGTTCCCGTGTTCGGGCTGCATGGTGTGGCGGCCATCGCGACCGGCTTCGGTCAAAGCCTTGCGCTGCTCAACGACGGGACCGTCATGAGCTGGGGTGAAAACTTCGAGGGACAGCTCGCCAACGGCAGCGGTGAAACGGGCAGCGACGTACCGGCCCCGGTGATCGGACTGAGTGACGCTACGGCGATCGCCGGCGGCGATGCCTTCAGCATGGCCGAACTACATGGAGAAACCGGGTACATCAGCGGCCAGGTGACGAGTGCCGCGAGCGGCGAAGTAATTGCGGGAGCCGACGCCTGTGCGACGGTCACCAACGGCACCGGATCGTGGCGGTGCGCCACGACCGACGCTGGCGGCAACTACACGATCGCGGTGCACGGAGGCGGCACCTACGAGGTGAGATTCTGGGCTCCATCAGATAGCGCCTACGTCAGCAACGTCTACTACGATGGCAAGCACTCGCCCGCCGAAGCAGACACCGTCTCGGTGCAATCCGGCCTCACCACCTCGGGCATTGACGCCCAGCTTACCGCCGGCGGACGCGTAGAAGGCACCGTCACGAGCGCCGCCACCAAGGCTCCACTCGAAGGCGTCGAAGTCTGCGCGCCGGCGGCGAGCTCCGGATGCGTATTGACAAACGCCAAAGGCGAATACGTGATCTCCGAGCTGCAGGAAGGTGAATACAAGGTCGAGTTCAGTGTCGCCGACGGCACCTACCATTCGCAGTACTGGGACGGCAAGCAGTCGATCGGGGAAGGCCAGCTCGTGCCCGTCGCCGCCGGTCAGGCGGCCGTCGGTGTCAACGCCGAACTGGAGCCGGTCAGCGGGGCGATAACCGGCACCGTGCGCGACAACGAGACGAACAGCGCAATCAAGGGCATCGGCGTTTGTGCTTACAAAGTCGGTGCCGAAGAAGAAGAAAAGCTCTTCGGACAGTGCACCATCACGAACTCGACGGGGGCCTATTCGATCCTCGGACTCGCAGGCGGAGAATACATCGTCGAATTCTATTCGCCTGCCGAAAGCAAACTGCTCTACGCCACGGAGTACTACGACGGAAAGTACTCCGCGCTGAATGCCAAGGCAGTGCACGTCGTCGACGGCGAGCACACCGCGAACATCGACGCCGCACTCGAAGAAGGCGGCAACGTCGCGGGCAAGGTCACAAGCGCCGTCGATGGAAGCCCGATCGAGGGCATCGAAGTCTGCTTCTTCGCGAACACCGAAGAACTCGTCGGCTGCACGATCACGGGTGCACAAGGGGCGTACGGCACGCCGCTGCTTGCGCGCGGCGCATACAGGGTCGAGTTCACGCCTCCGCTTGGCAGCGACCTCAACTACGTCGCGCAGTACTTCGACGGAGCGTCCGCCTGGAGCGCTGCGCAATGGGTCTCGGTGGCGGCCGGAGCGACGACCTCGGGAATCGACGCCGCCTTGGCAGAAGGAGGTCGGATCTCCGGCACGGTCACCCACGCAGCGACGCACACGGCGACCGTCGATGCGCTCGTCTGCGCGTTCACACCCCAGGCTCGCGTCGACGCCTGTTCGGTCACGACCAGCACAGGCGATTACACGATCGTGGGCCTTGCCGGCGGGGCTTACAAGGTTGGCTTCGACGGCGGGGAATCTTATGTCCTCCAGTACTACGACGACAAGTCCGCTTTCACCGCGGCGCAGACCGTCACGGTTGCCGTCAGTGTCACGACGCCCGGTGTCGATGCCGCGCTGGAAAGCGCCGATCGCTCGGAAGGGCCTGGCAGCACCGCGCAAGCGCCTGTCAACACCTCGCCCCCGGTGGTCTCGGGCACTGGCGACGTCGGTGATGTCCTCACTTGTGCAGACGGTTCGTGGACCGGTACCCCAACGCCGACGTTCTCAGTCCGCTGGCTGCGTGACGGAAGCCCGATCGTCGGAGCGACCACCAACAGCTACACCGTCCTAAGCGCCGACGAAGGCCATCGGCTAGCCTGCGAAGTCACGGCGAGCAACACCGCTGGAGAAAAGAGCGCGGTCAGCGCACGCGTGCCAATCCCGACGAGCTCGACCGCGCACGTCACGACAGGCGGATCAGCCACGACGTCCGGTGCCATGTCCGCGGCAAGCACCTCGCCGACTGCTGCGACGGCGCCCGCGTCCGATTCGCGGCCCACGCCGCCGCCCATCGCAATTTTGAGCTCCACGCTTGCCACGTCAGGCGGTTCATTGCTGGCACACGTTCGATGCGGCGTCGGCAAAGCCTGTGCCGGGACGGTCGAGCTGCTCATGCAAGTCGCGATCAAACGCCACGCCGGACGCAGGACGATCTCTCACGAGGTGGTGCTCGTGCTTGCACGGGGCTCGGTGTCTCACGCGGGTGACGGTGAGAATGTGAGCGCCGTGCTGCACCTCACGCCCGTTGGCAAGCGACGGCTCGTCAACGTCAGCAGACATCCGGTCGCCGCCGAGCTCAGATTGGCCGTTCAGGGCGGCAAGACGATCACAAGGCCCGTGCAGATTACGTGACCCGCAAGCCGCCGCATCGCGATGGCGGCCAAGCTTGGAAGCGCCGAACGCGACGAGTGGCTACCCAGCGTCCGGTGCCGCGCCCGCGCCAACCTGCCCACGCGCCCCGCACAGTCGATTTGGCGCAAACTGGCAGCAGCTCCGTTGCTGCTCGCCCGGTGCCGCATGGCGAAAGGCCCGCAGCCCGCACCAATAAAGACTTTCCCCGAGCGCGCCCGGCAAGATTCGAACTTGCGACCTCTCGCTCCGGAGGCGTCGGGGGACGAGGGGCCATATTGGGCGTTTCGCCGCTTGAGAGCTAGGGATTCGCTCCCCCGCCGTTTCGGGCGCGAGCGGGCAGATAGCGCCGTTTTACGGGCGATTTCCGGGGCTTTGGGCGTATGCGCCCATTCCGTTGGCGAACTACGTAGCGATCACCACGCAGTCGCTCGCGCGCGCATCCGCAGCGTGCTGAACGAACTCTGGGGGGATACCGGCGTCGTGGAGTTGGACCACACCTACTAAGCTGCGACGTAGCTGGAGTGAGCTTGATCGTCCCTAGCGAGTCGAGTCGGCGCTGAGGATGACAACGCCGTGATCCTGCCGCCCACGCAGCTTCTGCTCAGCCAAACTGGTACGGGTGCCGCATGTTAGGCCGCGAGTCGTAGAAGGGAGGGAATCTGCTCCTGTTCCGGCTGTCTCTTCTCGATACTCGGTCCGCTGCGGTCCCACGAGCTGAAGTTCAGAAGCAGTGTCCGCTGGTCCGGCGATCTAGGTCCTAGCTTCCGCTCCAGTAGCGCGGCGAAGCGACGATCGTGGGTGGTGACCAGCAGTTGGCGTCGTTGTCGCAACTCACGGGCCACATCGCAGAATCCCAGAACGTTGATGACGTCCATCGCTTGCAGCGGGTCATCCAGGATCGCGAAGGGGAGCCCACCCGGATCTGTCTCCAAGTTGAGCGCTAGGAAATAAGACAGGGCGATGATGTTCAGCTGCCCCTCGCTACAAACGAGGTTGGGGTTCGCTGGCCTGACCCCCTGAGTTCGGTCCGGCCCTTGTGAGAGTTTCTTGCGCCCGTGATGATGGGCGAGAAAGGAACTCTGATGAAGCGACGCAGGCACACGCCGGAGCAGGTCATCCGCAAGTTGCGGGAGGCCGAGCGGATGCTTGGCGAGGGCGAGGGCATCCCGGAGGTCGCCAAGGCGCTCGGGGTCTCCGAGCAGACGTTCCATCGCTGGCGTAACCAGTACGGGGGGATGAAGGCGCAGGACGTCAAGCGGTTGAAGGAGTTGGAGCGCGAGAACCAGCGGTTGAAGGCGATCGTGGCTGACCAGGCGCTTGAGAACCGCGCGCTTCGGGAGATCTCTTCGGGAAATTGGTAGGCCCAGTCCGTCGGCGTCGGGCGGTCGCGATGCTGCGCGACCGTCTCGGCGTCAGCGAGCGCTGGGCATGCCGGGTGGTTGGGCAGCATCGCTCCACGGAGCGCTACGAGCCCAAGCGCGCCGAGGAGGACCAGGCGCTGCGCGCTGAGCTGCGCAAGTTCTCGGTGGAGCGGCCGCGGTGGGGATACCGCCGCGCGCACCACCATCTACGTGAGGAAGGCTGGGATGTGAATCGTAAGCGGGTGCAGCGGCTGTGGCGCGAGGAGGGGCTGCGGGTTCCTGTGCGCAAGCGCAAGCGCCGACGGCTGGGCTCCTCGACCGTTCCGGCCGAGCGGCTGCGCGCCGAGCGTCCCAACCACGTATGGGCGTTTGACTTCCAGTTCGACCAGACCGCCGACGGTAGGGCGCTGAAGCTGCTGAACATCGTTGATGAGTTCACCCGCGAGTCGCTGGCGATGCTGGTGGCGCGCAGCATCGACGCTGAGACGGTCGTCGGCTCACTGCAGCGGCTGTGCGGCGAGCGCGGCGCCCCCGGGCTGCTGCGGTGCGACAACGGGCCGGAGATGACCGCGCACGCGCTGCGGGACTGGTGCACGCTCTCGGGGGCCGGAACTGCGTTCATCGAACCCGGCTCGCCGTGGCAGAACCCATTCGTGGAGAGCTTCCACTCCCGCGTCCGCGACGAGCTCTTGGACGTCGAGGAGTTCTTCTCCTTAGCCGAGGCGCGCGTGGTGATCAGCGACTGGCAAGAGGACTACAATCGCCGCCGCCCGCACTCCGCGCTCGGGATGCGCACCCCGGTCGCGTTCGCCGGTGCGTACACCGCCACCGAGACCATCAACCGCGTAGCGGCATAACCCCGGGCCGGGCAACCCTTTCCCATCGCCCCCTGCGGCCCGTGGACATGGCGCGGTGTGGACAGCAAGCTGCCCACACCGCTTGGACAACGCTTCGCGTTGCCCACATGCCCACCGGCCCAACCGCTACATCACATACACTCCACGAGTCAACCCGTGTCCACGAGAACGGGTCCAAACCACCGACTCTCACACGTGATGGACCGAAAAACGGGGGCCGGCCATCGCCTCGATGTCACGGATGGGGTCGAAGATGCGTGGTGTGCTGCGGCCCTTGCCGTAGTAGACGTCGTGGAACATACGAAGGGTCGTGAAGCTCGGGTGTGGCGCCAGCCGGTCATAAACCTCGGCGAAGGCTGGCTCGAGGGCTTTAAGGCTTTGTTCTGTGATCTCGACCGATGCATCAACAGCAGCGCGCCGGAGCGAGTCGGCTTGCAACTGGCGGCTGCCGGCGTCTGTGGCGCGTTCCCGCGCGGTGGCTTCGGCGGCTTGCAACTCCTCGACACGTGCCCTACGGCCTGCCACCGCGGGATCGCTTTCCAAGTCAACGAACTCTCGATAGGTAGCTTGCAGCTCGTCGCGGACGGTCTGCAGACCGTGCAGAGCATCCCCGAGATCGTTCAGATCTTGCCAGTTGGGGGGCGCGCTGAGGCGCTCGACACTGGTGATCGCCTCGACCCAGCGTTCTGCTGCATGGCGTCGACCAGATTCGGCTGCCTCAGCACGGCGAAGCATACTCTCAGCGTTCTCGAGGGCGGTGGTGGTGGCGAGCACCGATGCGCGGGTCTGCTCAAGGGCCGCGGCTGCCTCGCGATCGCCGAGGACCCGTTTGGTCAAGCTCTCGCGGACGTCGTTCTGGTCGATCGACTGCGCGCACACCGGGCAGTGATCTGACAGCAACTGCAACGCGGCTTCGGCTAGACGCAACTGCGCGCTGTGGCGCGCTTCGAGTCCCTCAAGTTCGCGCGATGCAGCTTCGCGGCTGGCACGCATCTCTTCAAGTGTCTGGGTGCTGGGGATGTCTGGGGGGATAGGTGCAGTAGCAAGCTGTTGCGTTATGTCCAGAGCGGCACGGATCAATTCGCTGACCTCGGCACTGAGAGTCGCGAGCTCAGCCGAATCAACGTTTGAGGGTAGGGTCACCCGTACCCCAGCGATCGCGGAAGCGCTCAAGCGGTCTAGACGCGCTATGGCGGCGGTTTGCACCGTGCCGCGTCGAGCGTCGCTCTCTTCCGCGGCCAGTAGATCACGCTTGGCCGTGCTTAGCTCAGCCAGTGCGCGGTCGAGTTCGGTCCGTGCCTGATCTGCCTCCCGGGTCAGAGCTGTTGCCGTGTCACGCGTTGCCGCCTCAAACTCCGCAAGTGCGCTGAGGCCGAGGATTTCGCGCAAACGCCGATGTAGCGCCTCGGAACCCTGCTCCAGTGTTGCCCTCATCGAGTCCTGGCGCAAGACGCCCCACGCGTGTACGCTGACGGCTAGGAGTTCGGGCTGCTCAAACCCAAACATATTTGCCAGCTGCAACTCAGCACGGCTTGTCGCGCCCGGCGATGGTGCGATGTGGAGCTCACTCCCACTTGCGTCGCCGCGCCGTTCGATGTCCCACGCCTCATTGGCAATCATGACGCGCAGTCGCACACTCGCCGTACCGCTTCCGTAGTAGCTGCGGACATAGTCCTCGCCCTTTCGCTCACCTTTGAGTCGACCGGCGAGGCCAGGGAGCTGACCGGTGAGGTTCCAGGTAATGGCGTCGGTTAGCGACGTCTTGCCTGTTCCGTTTCCGCCAGAGATCAGCACCACGTCAGCGTCGAGCGGCAGCGCCTGCTTAGCAGCGAAGCCGCGGAAATTCTCAATCTCGATCTCCTGCAGGCGAGGTGCCGACGTCATATGCGAATCCGTCCTGTTTGTAGGAAGCCAGCGATCACACGGTGGGCAAAATCAGCGTCGATCCCGTGCACCTTGAGGCGCTCCTCCAGCGCCTCAGCGAGGTCGGGCACCGCCGCATGGCCCATAGGTGCCAGCGGCAGCAGCGACCGGAGCGCGCGACGTACATCTTTATCGGAGGTCACGCCCGATCGGACCACCTTCCGGGCAAGGTTGGTATTCGCCTCGGTGCGCTCGATTGCCGCGCCCTCCTCAGGCGTTTGCGGCCAATGCTCAAGTAGCACGACGACGTAGAGGTCCCAACGACGCGAAGAGCGATCGAGGTTGCCCGCCCAGTTTGACAGCGCAACCTGCGCTTCATCGACGGAAGCGCTGACATTGCGCCAGTGGTCGCCGGCGACGACGGTGGCCAGCGCGAAAGGCGACTCCACGACAAGTACCGGGCTGTGAAGACCGTCGATAACTCGTGGCGACGTCGCATATCCGTTGGCCTGCAGTACGTCGCGAGCCGCCTCCACGAGTGGGTGGTCGACGGGTAGCATCACGGTATCCTCACTACTACACCCTGAGCAAACGTATCGCCCGGCACCCAGCTCAACAGCAAGCGCTCAGGACCATCGAAGATGTCGGTCATCGGGGCGTCGGACTCTGCGATATCGATCGTGGCCACAACGCCTGGCAGTGGACCGTCGTGGCCCACGGACACAGACATGACTCGCTTTTGGAGATCGCGGTAGACACCGCGCCGGCGGCGCTTGCGGATACGATCCGCCTGTCGGGTGACTACCGTGCTCGCCGATTCGCCGGGCCAACTACAGATCTCCAGATAGTGGTCGGGAAGCTCGACGACAAGCGAATCTCCGTCTCCGCTCACAGTTAGGCGTGGCTTCTAAATAATTGCGGGGGAATGGGAGGTTTCGAGCAGGTTGTGGCGTAGTCATGGGTAATGCTGGGAGCGGTGGTCGATGAGTCCGCGATCCGTGAGCGGTGGCTGGTCGTGGAGGGTGCGCTGGATGAGCGTGGGCGGCGTTTGTGGGCGGCGGCTGAGGCGGGTTCTCATGGTCGTGGGGGTATCGCGGCGGTTGTGCGCGCGACGGGGCTTGCGGAATCGACCGTGCGCCGGGGGCTTGCGGAGGTCAGATCAGGCGAGCAGCCTGTTGCGGGCAGGGTCCGTCGCCCGGGTGGTGGGCGCAAGCGGATCACAGAGCGCGAGCCGGGTCTTGAGCAGGCGCTCCTGTCGCTGCTTGACGGCGTTACCGCGGGCGATCCGATGTCGCCGCTTTTGTGGACGACGCTGACGCCTGAGCATCTCGCCGGGAAGCTGTGTGAGCAAGGGTTCACTGTCCATGCGAGCACTGTGCGCAGGATGCTCAAGGCGATGGGGTTCACGTTGCAGGCCAACCGCAAGAGCCAGGAGGGAGCCGATCATCCCGACCGTGACGCGCAGTTTCGGCACATCGCGGCGGTCACCGGGGCGGCGCTTGCGGCCAAGGAGCCGGTGATCAGCGTGGACACCAAGAAGAAGGAGCTGATCGGCAACTACAAGAACGCCGGCAAGGAGCTGCGATCAAGCGGCCGTCCGATCCTCGTCAACACGCACGACTTCCCAGACGAGGAGCAGGGCAAGGCCGTCCCCTACGGCGTTTATGACATCGCCCGCGACGAGGGCTACGTGAGCGTTGGCGTCAGCGGTGACACGGCGCAGTTCTCGGCGGCGAGCATCCGGGCTTGGTGGAAGCACCTTGGCAAAAAGCGCTACCCGAACGCCAGAACGCTGACGATCACCGCCGACGCGGGCGGCTCTAACAGCTACCGCACCCGCCTATGGAAGACCGAGCTTCAACGCCTGGCCGACCAAACAGGGCTCAGGCTGAGCGTACTGCACTACCCGCCCGGCACCTCCAAGTGGAACAAGGTCGAGCACCGCCTGTTCAGCTACATCTCGATCAACTGGCGCGCCAAGCCCCTGGTTAGCCGCCAAGTCGTGATCGACCTGATCGCAGCCACCACGACAAGCACCGGGCTGAAGATCTACGCCCGTCTCGACGAGAACAACTACCCCACCAAGATCAAAGTCACCGACGAACAACTCGCCGCCGTGCAACTCAAAGGCAACCGCTTCCACCCGGAGTGGAACTACACCATCAACCCATCACTTGAAAAGAAGTGACGCCTTAGTGCATTGTCCGCGATCAGTCCACACACGGTCGCCAGTGCAATCTCGCCGGCCCGGTCGAGGATAAACGGTTTCCCGTGGCTCTGACCGCATGCACCGTCTCGCCACCAGCGCCATACCGGCAGGGCGGCATGCTTCTCAAGGGCGTCGAACAGGCTGTCGCTGCCGGCCACTAGTTTTTGTTTATACGGGTGGCCATCGGCCGCCCAGCGCTTCGCGCGCTCGATCGCCCGCGTCATCGCCAACAGGACCGCGGCTCTTAAGAGGTTATCCAGAAAGCGTTCGGCTCCCTCGTCAACATACGCTTCATCGGCGCGGTCACCCAACGCGTCCTTCCAGTTCTGAGACAAGGACGGGCTCACAACGAGTACCGACACTTGGGCCTCGCGCGACGCATTAAGCATCTCTCCACACCCTCAGCCACGTAGGTGCCTACCGTCCCCAAGCCGATGAAGACAACTGTCGAATCGGTCAGGGCCGACCCCACACGGTGCTCGGCCCACTTTTGTGGAACATCGACTTCGTCCCGCGTGATCCGCATCGTGGATGGTTGGCTCGCACAGCCGTTGAGCTTGTCGATGACGGGCCCGTTAGGCGTGGCTTCTAAATAATTGCGGGGGAATGGGAGGTTTCGAGCAGGTTGTGGCGTAGTCATGGGTAATGCTGGGAGCGGTGGTCGATGAGTCCGCGATCCGTGAGCGGTGGCTGGTCGTGGAGGGTGCGCTGGATGAGCGTGGGCGGCGTTTGTGGGCGGCGGCTGAGGCGGGTTCTCATGGTCGTGGGGGTATCGCGGCGGTTGTGCGCGCGACGGGGCTTGCGGAATCGACCGTGCGCCGGGGGCTTGCGGAGGTCAGATCAGGCGAGCAGCCTGTTGCGGGCAGGGTCCGTCGCCCGGGTGGTGGGCGCAAGCGGATCACAGAGCGCGAGCCGGGTCTTGAGCAGGCGCTCCTGTCGCTGCTTGACGGCGTTACCGCGGGCGATCCGATGTCGCCGCTTTTGTGGACGACGCTGACGCCTGAGCATCTCGCCGGGAAGCTGTGTGAGCAAGGGTTCACTGTCCATGCGAGCACTGTGCGCAGGATGCTCAAGGCGATGGGGTTCACGTTGCAGGCCAACCGCAAGAGCCAGGAGGGAGCCGATCATCCCGACCGTGACGCGCAGTTTCGGCACATCGCGGCGGTCACCGGGGCGGCGCTTGCGGCCAAGGAGCCGGTGATCAGCGTGGACACCAAGAAGAAGGAGCTGATCGGCAACTACAAGAACGCCGGCAAGGAGCTGCGATCAAGCGGCCGTCCGATCCTCGTCAACACGCACGACTTCCCAGACGAGGAGCAGGGCAAGGCCGTCCCCTACGGCGTTTATGACATCGCCCGCGACGAGGGCTACGTGAGCGTTGGCGTCAGCGGTGACACGGCGCAGTTCTCGGCGGCGAGCATCCGGGCTTGGTGGAAGCACCTTGGCAAAAAGCGCTACCCGAACGCCAGAACGCTGACGATCACCGCCGACGCGGGCGGCTCTAACAGCTACCGCACCCGCCTATGGAAGACCGAGCTTCAACGCCTGGCCGACCAAACAGGGCTCAGGCTGAGCGTACTGCACTACCCGCCCGGCACCTCCAAGTGGAACAAGGTCGAGCACCGCCTGTTCAGCTACATCTCGATCAACTGGCGCGCCAAGCCCCTGGTTAGCCGCCAAGTCGTGATCGACCTGATCGCAGCCACCACGACAAGCACCGGGCTGAAGATCTACGCCCGTCTCGACGAGAACAACTACCCCACCAAGATCAAAGTCACCGACGAACAACTCGCCGCCGTGCAACTCAAAGGCAACCGCTTCCACCCGGAGTGGAACTACACCATCAACCCATCACTTGAAAAGAAGTGACGCCTTAGGTCCATAAGTCCGCTCGGCCTGCCGAACGACCCGTAGGACCTCGTAGCCGAGATCGCGCGCTGCGCGCTCCACGCCGCAGTCCCAGTTAACCGTCATGACCTGCACGATGCCCTCTCGCAACAGCAGTGCCACTGCATCGTGGGCGAAGTTGGGCGGGGCGCTCACAAAGTCAACGGCGTCGGCGGCCAGTTCTCGCAGGCGATCAAGCGTCTCTACATCTCGCGCAAGCGCGGCGTCGCCAAGCTCCTCAAGAGTGGGCTCCTCGCCGGCGGGTGAGGTGACCGTTACGCCGAGTAGTCGGCGGGCACGATCGGCTACTCGTTTCTGGACCTTGGTGCCACGAGGCAATGCCGTCGGGGGACCCATGCTGAGCCCCGCGCCAATGTAAAAGGCCAGTCGCCCGGCGATCGCCCTGCCAACCAGCTCAAGAGATTTGGAGGGCGGCTGATCGCTGAGCGGCGAGGGATCGTAGAAGGCCAGCGTGTCCTGGGAGGCTTCGCTCACCGGCGAGGTCATTGGGATCGACTGAGGTTGAGAAGCACGGTAGCAATATCATCCCGAAGAACCGCATGAGATGGAGTGCGGTTGTCCACGTCGTCAATGACGGAGACTTGCAGACGAGCGTCTTATGCACACGCGAAGGGTTGGGCGGCGCCACATCGGCGCCGATAAGACGGCTACCATGAAGCGTGTGAGCAGCCTAATCGACATTAGTTCCGGCGAACGTGAGCAGATTCGTGTGGACTTCTACCGCGCCCATCGTGCGCAGGCCGGGTTGTCTTCGGTTGCCGTGCGGCGCGACCCTGAGCGGCGAGACGCCTGGTTCCTCGATGTCGGGGCGACAGGGCCGGTCGATGTTCCGTCCAGCTACCGCGGGCTCACGGTGCGAGTCAAACAAGCGCACGGCGCGATCAACGCCGTGGCCCGCCTCGACCAAGTCGTCTGAAGCTGGCGCCGCGGCCTGTTAGCGCCGGTCCGGGCGACCGCATCTACCCGGGCGGTCTGAACCGCTTCGGGCAGCTTCACGAGGTCGGCTCCTACGGGGCGCCGGTCCTGCGCGCCGACGGAAGCGGCCCGCTGATGTTGACTGCGGCGCACGTTGTGGGAAGCCTGTCCGCCGCGTATCCTCTTGGTCAGCGCGAAGTACTCCTCGGCACCGGCGTGGGCGCTGCGTCCTCGGGAGACCCTCGGATCGGCGATGTCGTCGACAGCCACCCCGCCGAGCCGTGCGAGGAGGTGCGGCTCGACGCCAGCCTCGTGCTCGTCGACGGCCATGTGACGCTCGGGCACGTCGTTCGCGAGACGGTCATCTCCGGGCGTGCGCGAAACCTCGAAGGGCACGACGATCTCGTCACCGTCTTCAAGCGCGGTATCAACACTCCCGGCCTGACCCAGGGCCTGCTGGACCCGACGCCGGAGTCCCTGAAGGTCGTTCTCCCGCAGGCCGGCGAACCGCCGATCGCTCGAGACTACCTCCGCGGCTGGTTCGTCTACGGCGACGGTCAACCGTTCGCGCGCCCCGGCGACTCCGGGTCGATTGTCGTCGACGCCGACGATTGCGTCGTCGCCATGATCGTCGCGCTGCGAACCGAGCCCCAGCGCGAACCCCAAGCCGAGGACCCGGCGTTCGTCATTCCTATCCTCGACATCCTCGACGGGTTGGCGGTTCGCCTCGCTGGGCCTGACCGGGCTTGTGTGCTGGCGTGAGGCGGCGTGCCAGAGACCGATAGGTCAGTCCCGTCGTTGACCCTGGGCCGGAGTCGATCGGACGCTTACAGAAGCCTCGGAGCGGCGGCGGAGCGCCGATAGACCTGGGCGCGGCTCTGCGCGGAACGCTGCTGCCGCAGCGGGCCAAGACCGAGAAGGAGCCGGAGGAGGAGCGCTTCGAGTTGACAATGCCGGCGCGGGAGCTTCGGCCGATCACCGAGCGTGTCTACTGGTCGGGTGTCGGCTCGCTGGCCGACCCATCCGGACGAGTTGGTGGAGAAGGCGATCTATGTGCTCCGGGCGGACCTCGGCGTGCCGGAGTTGCTTGCCAGGCTTGCCGAGGATGACCTGCTCGATCCCGAGGCACGGCAGGGCGTAGAAGCGGACGAGTAGCGGGCAGGCAGGCAGAAGGAGCGTTGGTCAACGGGCCACGCTCCTGCTGCTGATGTGCTCGTGCGCTGACGGGTTGCTGACATGCTGCTGACACCGTGGCGTAGTGCGTGCCGCCACACAGCGGCTAGCCTCAATCCGGCACGCGGCGCTCTTCCGCCGGAGGCATCTCGATCTTTCTTGGTGTGACCTGGACAGTTCCTGATCTGAATGCTCGCGAGACGGCGATGCTCGTGTGGATAGTTCTCGCGCTCGCGGTTGCGCTCGCGATTCCAAGCGGACGCGGGATCGTCATAGACGGCGTAAAGATCGCAGCTAGACCCTTCGTTACCGTCCTGCTCGCAGCGACCACGTTGCTCGCTGCGGCGATAACGATATGCCTCGCCTGGTTCGGATACTGGCGAACGCCGATGATCCCGGCGACGGTCGCGTGGTTCGTCGGCACAGCGATTGTCGGCACGTTCAGCATGGGCGGCGTTGGCGAGCTGCGACGCCTAGCGGCTAGGACGGTCGCTTTGACAGCGGTCGTCGAGTTCGTCTCGAACGCCTACACCCTCCCGCTGCCGGTCGAACTGGTTATCGTGCCGATGGTCGTCGCGCTCGTGACGCTTGCCAGTTTCGCGGACCGCCGGCCGGAGTTCGCGATCACTCGGAGGCCGTTCAAGGTGCTTTGCGTTGCTTTGTTCGTGGGAACGCTCACGCCGACGATCGTTTATGTCGTGCAGCATCTAGGGCAGCTCGCGAGCGCTGAACGGGCGCGGGAGTTCCTGCTTCCGCTGGTACTTACTGTCGCTTTCATTCCGTACCTGTATCTCGTCCGGATGGTGATCGCGTGGCAGACGGCCCTCTCGATGCTCAAGAGTTTGATGCAGGATCGTCCTTCGCTCCTCTGGACCGCAAGGCGTGCCCTGATTCGCTCGTGCCATGTCAGTCTGCCTCGGATTCAGCTGTTTGAGCCCGAGTTCCGCTGGAGATTGGCCGCCGCAACCTCAGAGGAGGACATCCAATGCACGATGCGCGACTTCAACCATGCGGCCGCCGAGCACCCATGGCAGAAGCAGGGCGGCGCAGAGGAGAAGTCGTGGATGCGGGACTTGCTGCCGGGCGCCAGCGGCAGCAATATCTTCATTCGGTCAGTTGCCTTAGCGGACAACGTCCAGACCGCGCTCGCGTCAGCCGCCAATGCTACGGGGCACACACAAGGGGAGATGAGGGAGCTTCTCAACCGTCTGGGCGAGCTTGACGGGCTGGGCGCCGTGGACATGGTTTCGGGCGCAGAAGTGATCCTGGCGCTCGCGCAGCACCGCTCGATCGACGAAATCGAAGTGATCGCGCCGGAACTGGGCAAGCTTTCGACCATGCACGCTTCCGACATCGTCCAACTGGCCAGTGATTTTGATTCGCTGCTCCGTTTGGGCGGTTTGCAAGCGAACGACTCTCCGCGGATCGCGGACGAACTGCACGGAATGTCCGCGGTCGCGGGACTGCCGCTCGCTGACACAGTGCAGGCGTTCGTGACCCTCCTTGGAGGCGCCGTCACCGACGGCGATCAAGAGTCCGCAGCTGGTTGATAGGCAGGACTGTTTCCGTTTGGCTCTCCCGGTTCGCTCTGCTTGATATGGCACCTAGCATAGTTTATTATGCTATCCATGCCACGAACCCATCGATACGCTACCCAAGACGACGATCTGCTTCCGACATGGACTACGCGCAGTCACGACTATGCGAGCCAGGTCGAGGCAATGCGCGAGATCCGAGAGCTGTCGAACGACATCGCTGGTGCCCACCGCCAGCGCGATCAGCGTCTCGCGGCGCTCGCGCTCAGTAACAGCCTCAGCCGAGCCGACATGGCAACGGCGGCCGGGCTCAGCAAGGCCCGGATCGACCAGATTCTCTTCGAGGTCGCCGAAGGGGACCGACAGCGAAAGAACCTGGAAGCTGAGGAACGAGTTCGCCGCCACAAGCCGTCTATCTAACGGGCAATCCGATGATTTACATTGGCTCGTTCAACGTCCGCGACCCGAGCTGCGATCATGCGTATCGCGGCTGGTTGTGCGGGTCAGCCAGTGTGTTGGCGAGAGAGCAGGGCGAAGTCGTAGGGGGTTGTGGCTCGGTGCCCAACCGGGGTCGAGGCGCTCCGGATGTGTAACCGATGGGGTATGCGCACGGCTGTTGGTCATTTTCTGGGCGAGGCGTGTGATTCGTTGGGGGTCGTGCCCTTCGTTGCCAAGGTCGTCGCGTGCGATGAACCAGTCAGTGCCGTGGCGTGCCCTGGTTGCCTCGACGTAGGCGGTCTCCTTGCTGGTCTGCCAGCCGCCCGTGAGCACGACGGAGCGCTCGACGGTTGCGCCCTGCTGGCGGTAGACGTGCTGCGCGTAGGCCAGCCTCAGCGACTCCAGTCCTCGCTGGCGATCTTCACCATGCGCTGGGAGCCGTCGAGCGTGACGGTCATGCCCCGCTCGTGGATGGCGTTGACCTGTCCGCGAGTTCCGTTCTCGACCCGCGGCTGCCCTGGCGGGCGATGCTGTGCGGTGAATGCGATGAGGTCGCCTTCGCGTAGGCCGTAGTGGACGCCGGGCAGCGGGATCTCGTGGTGTCCGAGTTCGCCGCGCTGGGCGCGTAGGTGTTGGGCGCGGGCGTTGAGCCTGTCGATCTCCGTGTTCGCTGCGTCGGCGATCAATGCGACCTCGCGGATATCACGGCCCTCCGTGAGCGCGGCCCATGCTTGTACGGCTTGCTCTGCGGCCTGGTCGCGGGTGTCGGAGAGGTGTAGCTGGCCGCGTGAAGCGTAGTGCGCCATCGCGCGCTCGGGTTCTCCCGGCGCGTAGCGCTTGCCACGCGCGCTGGTCGGCTGGGTCCTTGGTGCGGTGGATGTCCGCGAGCTCGGCGGTGGGCGCATGATTGGTGAGCCGGTCGAACATGCCGCCGGGGCCGATCGAGGGGAGCTGCTTTCCGTCGCCGACGGCGATCAGCTTCGCCCCGGAGTGCTCCACGAGCGCGGTCAGCGCGTCGAGGCGCTTGTGATCGACCATTCCCGCCTCGTCAAGGATGACCGTGGTGTCGCGGCCTACGTAGATGGTTCCCGTGTTCGCGCGGGCGACCAGCGAGTCGAGGGTAAGTGTCTGCCCGGCGAGCGCGGGGCTGTCGGCGCCGAGGCGCTCGGCGGTGGAGCCCGACACGGCGACCCCGATCGTCCCATGTCCGGCGTGCTGCTCGGCGCGTGCGGCGGCGTCGATCACCACCCCCTTGCCGGTTCCGGCGGGGCCGACAAGCACCGCGGCACGCTCCGGACCGGTGAGAACTTCGAGCGCGTGGTGCTGCTCGGGGCTGAGTGGCCCGCCGATGCGCTCGGCGACCTCACGGGCAGCCTGTTCGCGCGCGACCTTGCCGACGTCTCGGCCTGCGGGCTGGGCGAGCTGGGCGGCGCGGCGTTCGATCGCCTGCTCCTGGGCGCGCACCGCCAGCGTCGTCATCCGCCCGCCCTCCAAGGTCAGCACCCGCCGATCGCGAACCATCTCCCGCGCGACGGCGAGCGCCTGATCCGGCGCCAGCTCCCCGGCGGCCTGCTCCAGCACGACCGCGCGCAGGTCGCGCTCCTCGAAGACGGCGTGCTGCTCGGTCAGCTTCGCCTCGACGCGATCCTCGATCGCGCGCTCGGCTGCAGGGCGCTCAGATGCGCCGATCAACTGCACGGCCTCGTCCAGCCCGAACCCGTGATCGTGCCCGGTCTGTGTCCACACTTGTTGGAGGTCCGAGCGTGTGGTCAGCGTCCTTCGCCTTGCGGTTCTCGAGCGCGAGGTTGCGCAGCTCCCCGCGCTCCGGTGCGCGGCCGTAGCGGGCACGGAAGCGCTCCGCCGCGCGGGCAACCTCACGGGAGCGACCGGAGAACGCCTCGCACAGCTCGCGGGGGACACCCGTGATCTCGAAGTACCGGCCGTCCTTGCCGGTGCCCTGCTCGATCGCGTACCCCTCCCGCACCAGCTCCTCGGCGAGCGCAGCAGCGGTAGAACGCGCCCAGCTCTCGTGCGCTGCGGAAGATCGGCCGCGACGCGACGGCGACGATCCGGTCGTCCTCGCGGACGGCGCCGGTGATGACGACGTGGCTGTGCAACTGCGGGTCCGGTGCCTGGGCGCCCGAGACGCCGCGGGCGGTGGTGTGCCGGTACTCGGTCGCGATCACGTCCTCCGCGTGCTCTTCGACGACCTGGCCGCTGTAGCGGCGTCGCACGACGGGCACCTGCTCGCGCAGGTGGTGGATGGTCTGCTCGACCGCCCTGGCGTGCGCGGTCTCGATCTGCTCGCGCTGCCACGGGTCCCCGAGCGCCCACACCGTCGAGACGGACTTCGGCGCGCTGAACGTCACGTCGATCCCGCCGCCGCGGCCGCCGCCGGCCCCTCGGGTCGAAGCCACCGGCCGGTGCCGGGGTGGCGGCCCTCCATCAGCGCGATGAAGTCCGCGCCGTCCACCGGCCCGCCGGCCTCGATCCCCAATCTCTCCAGGGTCTCCGGTGTCGGCCAGCCACCTGCCGGGGGCCTGGGTCATCTCGCCGTCCGGGGTCAGGTAGTAGTCCCCGCGCTCGGGCTCGACGGTCTTGCTCTCCAGGTAGCGGGCGTACCCGCCGCCCCTGGCGGCGCCGATGCTGGCTGCGGTCATCACATGGTTATTGACCGTGAGCGCGCTCAACCGGCCAACGACTTCGTCACACAGCGATCACACAGCGCTCGCACCCCCGTGCATCTGCGGATGAAAAGTCAAGGGCTGGGGGAACTTTTTTCGTTGGGGGTGGTGTGGCTGCGCTGAAGGTGATGGTGGAAGCCGGGGTCAAGGCCGGCCGGAGGCCGCCCGTAGGGCTTGGCCTTGACGCCGGCGGCGCTTGACTCTTTGCGGCAGATAATGGGGATTGGCCGCCCCCTCGGGCGGCCTTGGGTGCGGCGCTTTGATCGTTGGCGCCCTTTGTATGCGCGGAAGCGTTACCGTCCCCTCGTCTTGGGCGCTGGTCGGGTCGTGGGCGGCACAGTGATCGCACAGCGCCCGGAGGGTTGTGCATCTGGTCTATACGGCCGTTCTGTTGCGTCGGGGCCTGCTCGTGGCGCAGGAAGACGCGTCGACGGCGGGGCCGTCGCGTCGGGGGCTGTGGGGTGCGATGATTTGTGGGTGGTGCGGGTGACTGACGTAGCGAAGCGCAGGCGTCAGGGGCTTGTGGCCTGCCGCGCGGCTTTGCCCTTCGAGGGCCTGTTGGATGCGCGCCCCGGTGTCGCACCCGCACCACCCTTCGGTGCCGTTGTGCGCCAGTCGTCGATGAGGCGCCGGTAGGCGAGCTCTGCCTGAGCTTGCAGCTCGCGCTCGGCTGCGCGCTGGCTGCTGGTCGGGCTGACTGGCGGCCCGCCGTGGCGGCGCGGTAGCGGCGGAGCGCCGGCCAAGAGTTCCAGGCGACGCGTCTTCTGCCGGGTCAACGACGGCCGCGCGAACGCGTAGTCCTGGTCCTTTGCGAGGAGGTGCCAGCAGAGAACGACGAGCTTGCGTGCGACGGCGACCGCCGCGATCTGCGCGCCGCGGCGGGCGCGGACGCGCTCACCGAATGCCCTGAGTGGGCCGGGGCTTCGGATCGAGATCCAGGCAGCCTCGACCAACATCGAGCGGGCCTGCGGGTCACCGCGCTTTGAGATATGCCCATAGCGCGCTGGCTCTGACCCGGACTGGCGAACCTTCGGGTCCAGGCCGAGATACGCGACGAGCTGTCCCGGGCTCTGGAAGCGCGTGATATCCCCGATCGCCGCGATCACTGCCGCCGCGGTCCCGACGTCGACCCCGGGGATCGTCAGCAGCCGCTGAAACCCGGGGAACGTGAGGGCCTGTTGAGCGACCCGCTGGTCAAGTCCGGTGATCTCGCCGCCCAGGAAATCGATGTGGCGCAGACAGCTCCTCACCGTCTCGGCCTCCTCCTCGGGTAGCTGCTGCTCGAGCAGCCACACACGTCCCTTCTTCCCGAAGAGGTCGCTCACCGGGGGACGGCCGATCAGACACCTTGCGAGGACCGCGTGCACCTCGTTCTTCACCCGTGTGCGTGCCCGCACCAGCCCCGCCCGGCGAGCGACACGCCGACGCAAGGAGCTCGTCGCCTCATCGGGCACCCACACCGCTTTGAGCATCCCGGCCGACAGCAGCTTGGCCAGCATCGCCGCGTCAAAGCGATCGGACTTCACGCGCGCGTGAGAGATCGCTCGCGTCTCCGCCGCATTGCACACCACGACCCGGCCGACATCGCCCTCTTCCAGCAGCCGGGCGATCATCATCGCGCCGCAGCTGGCCTCCAACACCACCTGGTCATCACTCCGAAGACCCGCCGCGAACTCCCGGATCGCCTCCGGGGTACTCACTATCCGACCAACCCGCGAGACCCGGCCGCCGTCGACGACCGCGACCTCGCAGAAATCGAGGTGAACATCCAAACCAAAGAACCGCACAAGAAACCGCCTCCCTTCACGAACTGGACATATGAACTGGAAGGCACCGCGGGCAGCGACAACTACGGATTCGGGCTCTCAGCCCAACCGGGTGAGTCGCAGGGGCGGCCATCTAGTCATTGACGGGCTCTCAGCCCAGATGCACGGCGGCCTGCCCACAAGCGTCCTTCCCACGAAGCCCCTGTCCCGGTCAAACGACCCTACGAACACGACCGGACAACAGCCCACCCGGTATTTCATACCCGTAGTCTGTTTGGCTTGGTGCTGTGAGCCGACGCGCGGCGAGCCAGAGGCGCGATGTGCGCTGGTAGGGCAGTCGGGAGACGGGTGGGTTGGGATCGAAGTCGGGCGTGGGGCCGGCGAGTCGGGGTGCGCCATATCGCGGCGTGGACGCCGGCGGGGACTGCACGCCAAAAAGTTCGTGGCCGGTTTGGGCAGGTTGCGGTCATTAACACCGATGGCCCCACACGACCGCCCACCGTTCGACCACCACCTTGAGCGTCCTGAGACCTACGCCGCACTCGACGCGGCTTCCGTGGAGGCCGTTGCACGGCGAGTGGTCGAGCTGCTGCGCGACGAGGGCTCCTCCTCGGTCCGCGGACTTGTCGACGCGGTGACACTCGCGGCCGAACTCGGGGTCACGCGCTCGTGGGTCTATGAACACCGCGCCGAACTTGGCGCTGTACGGCTTGGGGCTGGCTCAAAGCCGCGCCTGCGTTTCGACGTTCAGCGTGCCCGCGAAGTGCTCACTGGCGGCAACCGACAGCCATCGGCCGACTTCCCTACCTCGACTCGGGCCGAGGGTCCGCCCGCTCACCGCCGGGGTGGTCCTCGTCCGGCTGACGGTCCACGGCGGCCCGGTCTCATTCTTGCCGTGCGTCCCCGCGGCGCGACGCGCCCACCGGGAGCACGACCGTGAGACGCGGTGAACTACAGCTTCGCGCGCTTGAGCAGCTCCCAAGCCGGAACGCCGAGGCCAGACGCAACCTTCAGAAGGACGCCGAGCGTAACGTTGAACTCGCCGCGCTCGATGGCACTGAAGTAGCTCCGGTCGATGCCTGCCGTGAGTGCGAGGCGTTCCTGAGAGGTGCCCTGCTCCTCCCGGATTGCGCGCATGGCATCGCCGAGCGCCAGTTGAGCGGACGTTGGAGGTTTCCCCTTCGGCATCGTCTGGAGCGTCGCCCATTGACGTGCCAATATCCACGGAGTATCATTCCCATCATATACGTCAAAGTGCCCCCGCGCCGGTTGCACGGCCGGGGGCGTGGCGGTGCGCTCAGCATGATTAGCAGCTCGGGGGTGCAAGTCCCCTGTGGAGGTTGATGGCACCAACCACAAGTCGAAGGCAACTGCGTCGCCGCGAGGCGGGGTGGGAAGGAAGCCGGAGGACGAAACTGCGACCCGAGGTACACGAATCGCATTTGAGGCGGCGCGGTCCGGGCGAGCCAGCTGTAGATGGCGAAGCCCTATGCCATCAAGGGGCCGAGACGTAGATGCGGCGGGTGCGTGGTGAAGGTTGCTGGTCTTACCTGGGGAGATCTCCATGGGTGTCCCGTGATGCCTGGTCACGATTATGTGATCGCCGGGTGGGGGACGGTGCTGGTCGAGAGGCTGGTGCTCGCCGTGGAGAAGTCAGCAGAGGTCATAGTACCGGCGGGATTGTTGGTCGCCGGGAAGGGCCGAACGCGAAGTCGAGGCGTAGGACGTGCGTGCTCGTGATGGTCGCTTTGACCGCAGCCAACCCCTTTGGGGGCCTGGACGGGGTGCTTTGAGGGTGAAGCCCGAGGAGTCCGGTCCAGAGCGCAGCGATCATTCGGCGCCGTGTGACACCGCACCTCACCCCGCTGCGGCGGGTCTCTGGGGGCGGTTCCTGGCCCGGGAGAATCTCGCCGAGGCGCTCAGACGTGTCGAGCGTAACGCCGGTGCCGCTGGCATCGACGGGATGAGCACCAAGGAGCTGCGGCCGTGGTTGAAGGATCATTGGCCGCAGGTCCGCTCGATGCTTGACGCGGGCACTTACCGACCGTCGCCGGTCAGGAGGGTGATGATCCCCAAGCCCTCGGGCGGACGCCGGATGCTGGGAGTGCCGACGGTGGTGGATCGACTGATCTGCCAGGCCCTATCGCTGGTGCTCACGCCTGTCTTCGATCCGCATTTCCATCCCCATAGCTTCGGTTTTCGGCCGGGGCGCTCGGCCCATCAAGCGGTCGAGCGGGCACGCCAGTTCATCGCAGATGGTGACGCGGGGTGGTGCGTTGAGGTGGATTTGGACTCGTTCTTTGATCGGGTTAGCCACGACGCTTTGATGGCGCGGGTCGCGAGACGAGTGAAGGACAAGCAGGTGCTCCGGCTGATCCGGGCTTACCTGGACGCGGGCGTCATGGATAGCGGGGTGGTGCACGCGGCAGGGGAGGGGACCCCACAGGGTTCTCCGCTCTCGCCGTTGCTCTCGAACGTCATGCTCGACGACCTCGACTGGGAGCTGGAGCAGCGTGGACACCGTTTCGTGCGCTATGCCGACGATGGTGCGCCACGAACGCAGAAGGAGGATCGATGTAGAACGAACCGACGGATGCGGTGTTGCATGAGAGATGGAGGAGCTGGGCGGTTGTTTGTCCGGTGGCCCTCCGTGGCCGTCTTGCAGGAGAAGGCCGCAAACCACCCCGAGCTGCTGCGGTCAAGAGCCGTGGTGGTAAGCGTCGTGGGAAAAGGCATGCCGTTTGAGCGTGTCAGGTATGGATCACGAAGGCGAACGCGAGTGAACCACTGATGAAGTGTCGTAAGCGTATGGGTGACATCAAAACCGGGGTCGCGTTGTTTCCCCGGGATAAGTCTGGCGGGTGCCTGTGTATTGGCCAGGTGGTGTCCGGCATGAAGGTGGCGCGAGCGTGGTCTTGGCTCTCGTGCGAAACGTGGGAACCTGTCGCCCCGCGATTGTGGATGACCAGTGGCGCAGTATCGGCCTGCGGTCGTCGGCGGAAGGGAGAACTCCAAGCAGCAGGAACTGTGAGGGGGAGAGTACCGATGCGGGGCACAGGGGCGGACCATCTCGTAGTAGCGGTGATGCCTGGTAATGCGGGCGAAGCGAAGGGGATGGGTCGTCCGGGCTTGTTTTCAGGGCAACCACTGCTGGTGGGAGGAGCCTGGTGAGCGAGTCGAAGCCAAAGTCGTTTGATATTTCCAAGCGGGCTGTTTGGAAGGCTTGGTTGAAGGTCAAGGCCAACAAGGGCGCGGCCGGTGTTGACGAGCAGTCGATCACCGAGTTTGAGAGGGACCTTTCGGGGAACCTGTACAAGCTTTGGAATAGGCTCTCGTCTGGGAGTTATTTCCCGCCGGCGGTGCGTGCGGTGCAGATACCGAAGCGAGACGGTAGTCCTAGAACTTTAGGGGTGCCGACTGTTGCGGACAGGATCGCTCAGACCGTCGTGCGTGGATACCTGGAGCCTGGGGTGGAGCCTGTGTTTCACTCTGACTCTTATGGGTATCGGCCGGGCCGGTCGGCGCTGGACGCGGTGGGGGTCGCTCGGAAGCGCTGCTGGCGGCAGGACTGGGTTTTGGACCTGGACCTGAAGTCGTTTTTCGACAGCGTTCCACACGACCTCGTTCTCAAGGCGGTGTCTGCCCATACTGACCAGCGCTGGATCGTGCGCTATGTGGAGCGGTGGCTGAAAGCGCCGCTCCAGCAAGAGGACGGCAGCCTGGTCGAGCGGGATCGCGGGACCCCTCAAGGTTCTGCGATTTCACCTTTGCTGGCTAATATGTTCTTGCACTATACGTTCGATGCGTGGATGGCGCGGGAGTCCCCGGCCGTCCGGTTTGAGCGTTATTGCGATGACATTATCGTCCACGCCCGAAGCGAGCGTGAGGCCCGGGAGTTGCGGGACGCGATCGCTTCACGTCTCGGGGAGTGCGGTCTCCAGCGCAATGAGCAAAAGACTCGCATTGTGTATTGCAAGGATGCCAACCGGCGCGGCTCGTATGAGCATACGTCGTTTGATTTCCTTGGCTACACGTTCCGGCCGAGACTGTCGAAAAGCAGGTTTCGGGAAGAGTTTCCTGAACTTCACCCCGGCGGTCTCGGGTGAGGCAGGCAAGCGGATGCGGCGTGAGATGCGCCGCTGGGGCTTGCAACGGCGTAGCGATAAGACCCTCACGGACCTGGCACGGATGTTCAACCCCGTGCTCCAGGGTTGGATCAACTATTACGGGCGCTTCTACAAGTCCATGTTGTATCCAACCTTCCGCCACTTCAATGACACGCTTGTGAGGTGGGCCATGCGGAAGTACAAGCGACTGTACCGCCGCCGTAGCTGGGCGCGCAGGTTCCTGGTAGACGTCGCTAGACGCCAGCCCGGACTGTTCGCGCACTGGCGCCTCGGCGTGCGGCCCGACGGCTGGACGATGGGAGCCGGATGAGCGGAGACGTTCAAGTCCGGTTCTGCGAGCGCCGGGGGGTGCGATTCCCCCCGGCGACTCTCCGCAGGATTTATGTCGGGAGCGAGCGCGCGGCACACCGTGTCCTTCAGAGCATCAGCGGTTACGTAGAGAATCGCCTCAAGTTGAAGGTCAACCAAGGGAAGTCCACGGTTGACTGGTCGGTCAGGCAGCCCTTGTTGGGGTTCTGCTTTTACCGCCGCCGCGGCGAGGTCAAAGTGCGTTTGGACCCGAAGGCCCGCAAGCGGGCCAAGGACCAGATACGCCGGCTGACCTCCCGCACTTGGGGTGTCTCGATGAAGCGGAGGATCACAGAGATCAACCGCTTCACGGTCGGGTGGACGGCTTACTTTGCGTTTGCCGACACACCCACACCGTTCATCGAGCTCGACGGCTGGCTCAGAGGCAGGATGCGACAGGCACGCTGGAAGGAATGGCAGCGCATCAGAACACGATGGAGCCGCCTGCAAGCGCTGGGAATGCCCGACAGGGAGGCCCGCGAGTGGGCCATGACCAACAAGGGCTCCTGGCGCGTAGCACGCACCTTCCTTAGACGCGCCCTACCAGACGCCTACTGGGCCGAGCAGGGCCTGACGGGATTCGCCGACCCCTACCACCGTCTCCGGGACACGACGCGAACCGCCGGATGCGGACCCGCATGTCCGGTGGTGTGGGAGGGGCCGGGTTAAGCCCGGCCCCGACCCGATCCGAGAGCGGATACTCCCGGCGCGCTGGACACCTTACCCGGTGCCCCCTCGCTGAAAGCCTCTCCCGGGGCCTCCAATCGAACGGAGGAACCGAACATGACACGCAGGATGAGCAAGGCGCAGAAGGTCTGGATCGCCGAACGGACGATCGTGTTGCAGGTACTCCGCGACGACCACCCGGAACGGTGGACGCTGGAGGAGTTGACACAGGAAATCGAGGATATGCCCGCCGAGATCGTCGGAGAGGCCGCAAGGCGCTTGGGCGGTATGGGCGTGGTCGCGCTCGACAAGGAGGTATGCAAGGCGTCGGGAGCCGCGAGGCGTATCGACGCGCTGGGACTGATCTCCATATGAGTGCCTACACGGTCGAGCGCGCGCGGCTGTTGCTCGCGTTCGGTGAAAAACTGCGCGCTGAACGCGAGCGCCAAAACATCTCGCAGGAAACGCTCGCGGGGATTGCCGACATCCACCGGACCCATTACGGCGGGCTGGAGCGGGGGCGGCGCGAACCGCACCTGTCGATGCTGCTGATCCTCGCCAACGCGTTGGAGGTCCGGCCGGTTGCCCTGCTGGAAGGTCTGTCCGTGCCGAGGGAGCGCAAGGCCCCAACGCACTCAAGAACGGGGCATGAGGCGAGGCGTGATGGCTGAGCACGACGGCGATGCCTACAAGGCCGAGCGTGCGCGGCTGCTCAAGGCGTTCGGAGAACAACTGCGCGCCTTGCGCAAGCGGCGGAATCTCGCGCAGGAACGCCTCGCGGAAGTCGCCAGCCTCCATCGCAACGAGATCGGTGTGCTTGAGCGGGGGCAGGGCGAGCCGGGCCTGCTCACGTTGCTGATCCTCGCCGACGCGCTGGAGGTCCCGCTGAGAGGGCTGACAGAGGGGGTGTCCCTGCCGAGCGAGCGTAGACCTGCGAGACATTCCAAGGGACCACACGGCCGCGAGGCGGCGCTGCGATGACGCGCCGCTGCGCAGAGGAAACTGTGGACATGACGACCGAAGGGAGTAAGTGATGGCAAGGCCAGCATCAGGCCAGATAGTCGAGCGCGCGGACGCGGCCGGAGCTATCCGCCGCTCACTGCGATTCCGCGCCGGGGGCCGGCGCCACACGGTGCCGCTTGGTGTCGTCTCCCGCGCGGACGCAGAGCGGGAGCTTGCGTGCGTCATGGCGGACGTGGCGCGCGGCTTGTGGAAACCGCCGACAGTCGTGGAGGCGCCCGCCGAGGTTGAGGTCCCGACGTTCCACGAGTTCGCAGAGGACTGGTGGGTTCGCAATCAGGCGCAGCTCGCCGAGAACACGCGGGCGGACTACCGCTGGCGACTGGAGTGCCACTTGCTGCCCGAGTTCGGCGAGCTGCGAATCGACCGGATCGACTTCAACGCGGTGGAGCGCTACATCGCCGGCAAGCTCGCCGGGGACAGGCCGCTCTCGGCGCGGTCGATCAACATGACGGTGACGCTGCTGGGGGCGATCCTTGAGCGTGCTGTGAAACGCAGGCTGATCGACCACAACCCCGCCAAGGACAAAGACCTTCGCGTCAAGGAGCGCGAGCCCGTGCGATCGTACCTGAGCGCCGCTGGGCAGATCGCGGCACTACTGGACGCGGCCGGCGAGCTGGACCGCGGCGCGGCGTCGAACCGCCGGCACATCAAGCGGCGCGCGATGCTCGCTGTGCTCGTGTTCGCCGGTCTGCGAATCAACGAGCTGTGCGCGCTGCGCTGGCGTGATGTGGACCTCGCGGCCGGATGGCTGCACACGGGCTCCAAGACCGACGCGGGCCGCGACCGGATCGTGAAGATCCGCGGCGCGCTCAGGGACGAACTGCTGACGCTCCGCGCGGCCCGCGGATCGATCGACCAGGACGCCTACGTGTTCGCCACCGGCCGCGGCGGGCGCATGAGCGATGACAACTTCCGCTCTCGCGTGCTCCGCGCGGCCGTTGGGCGCGCGAACGAGAACCTGGAGCGCGCGGATCTGCCGCCGCTCCCGGACAAGCTCACACCGCACTCCCTGCGCCGCACGTTCTGCTCGCTGCTGTACGCGCTCGGCGAGGACCCCGGAACGGTCATGGATGAAATGGGCCACACCGACCCGGCGCTCGCGCTCAGGGTGTACCGCCAGTCGATGCGCCGCGGCGAGGACGAGAAGGCGCAGATGCGGGCGCTGGTCGAGGGTGGCGTTTGGGCGAATATGGGCGAACGACGCGATAAAGAGGCTTCGAAGACGACCGGGCGGAGAGCCGCCTAACAAGCAAATCCCGCACGGTTACACGGGATTTAGCGACGCGCCCGGCAAGATTCGAACTTGCGACCTCTCGCTCCGGAGGCGAGCGCTCTATCCACTGAGCTACGGGCGCTAGACGCCTCAATCAATAGCAGAGGGGCCCCGAGTGCGCGGGGCCCCTCTGAGGCGCTTGGACGGGGTGGCTTACGGCAGGGGCCGCAGTGCTGGCTGCAGCAGGACCTTGCCGATCCACGCCAGCGTTGCCGGGTCGAGGATCGTGATCACCGGTTTTCTGGTGATCGAGGGCAGCCAGATCATTGCGGTTATGCAAATCGCCAGGATCAGGCTGGAAAGTTCCGGCTGGGCCGGGACGAAGAAGTTGATGGATATCACCATCTAGCCTCCAATCTTGTGGTGGGATGCGCCGGGGCGCCTAATCGCGGAGACGGACGCGCTTGCGTGCCTCGTCTGATGCCGGAGGGGACGGGTATGCGCCGCCCCGCGTCGTCGTCGCGGTGCATGTCACGCCGGGGGGCGCAGAACATGCGTCTCGGATGGCGGCAAGGGCGGTTTTGTGCCGCCGCCCTGTCGTTGCCGCCGAGCGTGCTTCGCCGGATGGCGAATGGGGTGGCTCGATACCGCCGCGGCTCGCGGAGCCTCCGCGAGCGTCTTGTGCCGGGCAGGCCGCGGATCTCCAGGGAGTGCTCCCCGGTCGCGAGAACCGGCGGTCCATTACCTGCCGGGTGGGGCCCGGCAGCGCAGATAGTCGAGGCGAATAGCCGCGTCTCCTTTCGGTTGTGGCTCTCTCAGCCGAAGCCGCCGGCGTTGCCGCCGGCGTGAGCGTGGCGCCCATCGACTGTGCGGGATGCGAAAGCCCTTTCATCCTGCAAAACGATACATACGGAGGCGGCTGATGCCGGTGGGCGGTAAGCTGGCAACACGCTATTTGCGGAGATTCGTCGGCCCTCACCGACTCTCGGGATGCACAGTCGGCGGGCCGCGGCGCCATCCGCTCGGCTCCCGCGACCGCTCGCCCCGCCCCGCGCCACCCTCCCATCGCCACCCCCGCTACCGTTGCGAACATGGATCTTTCGCTGTTCTTCGCCGGCACCGGGGGCTCGGTGCCGAGCGCCAGACGGGGGCTGCCCGCGGTGCTGGTGCGCCGTGGGGGCGAGCGGCTGCTGTTCGACTGCGGCGAGGGCACGCAGCGTCAGCTGCTGCGCTCGGTGGGGTTGGCGGACGTGGAGTGCGTGTTCATCACTCACTTCCACGCCGACCACTGGTTGGGGCTGCCGGGGATGTTGAAGTCCTTCGCGCTGCGCGACCGCGAGCAGCCGCTGACGGTGTATGGGCCGGTGGGGCTCAGGCAGCTGATGGCGGACACCCGCTTCATCTACGGGCGGCGGCTGCCGTATGAGCTGAGCGTGGTGGAGCTGGCGCCGGCGGAGGCGGTCGAGCGCGACGGGTACCGGGTGGCGGCGGTGCCGGTCAACCACACCCGCGCCGGCGCGGTCGGGTATGCGATCGTCGAGGACGCCCGCCCCGGCGAACTGGACCCGGCGCTGGCGGAGCGGTTGGGCGTGAAGCCCGGACCTGACTTCGGGCGGCTGGTGCGGGGCGAGAGCGTGAACGGGGTGTCACCCGAGCAGGTGGTGGGCCCCCCGCGCGAGGGTCGCAAGGTGGTGCTTTCCGGCGACACCTCCCCGTGCGAGGCGCTGGCGATCGCGGCGCACCAGGCGGATGTGCTGGTGCACGAGGCGACGTTCACCGAGGAGGAGGCCGAGCGGGCTCGCGAAACCGGCCATAGCACAGCGCGCCAGGCGGCGGAGCTGGCGCGCGGCGCGCAGGCGAGGATGCTGCTGCTCACGCATCTCTCCACACGCTACGCGGGCCGCGAGGTGCGCGATGAGGCGCGCGGGTCGTTCGGAGCCGCCGAGGTGGCGCGGGACTTCGACACGGTCGAGATCCCCTTCCCCGAGCGGGGCCCCGCACAGCTGGTGCGTTGGTCGAGCCGTCCCGCGCCCGCCGCTGCGAGTGCAGTCGATGCGGCTGGGCGTGGCCCAGGAGGCGCTGAGAGCACCGCGCACGAGCCGTGCGGGGAATCCGGCGAGGGGGAGGCTGGCAATGCGCAGGACACGCCGGCCGCAGCGTCCTCGATAATGCAATGAGCTTGCCGACTCGCACAGAACCGATGCCTCGCCGGGCGCGTACCCAATGAAAGCGCCCTTGTTGGTTCGTTCCCCCGTTCCCGCTGCCGAGTTGCTGCTGCGGGACGTGCACGTGTTGGACCCACGGGCCGGCGTGGACGGGTGCTTCGATGTGCTGGTGTGTGGTGGCGCGATCACGCAGCTGGGCGCGCCGGGGACGCTCTCCCCCGAGACGCTCCGCCCGGCAGTGCGGCCTGCGGGACCGGCGACGGGGGAGATCGAGATCGTCGATGGCGAGGGCCGCCTGTACGCGCTGCCGGCCTTCTTCGACCCGCACGTGCACCTGCGCAGCCCCGGACAGGAGCACAAGGAGGACATCGAGAGCGGCACCAGGGCGGCCGCCGCGGGCGGGTTCGGCGCAGTCATCGCGATGCCCAACACCGACCCGCCGATCGACTCACCCGACCTGCTGAGCGCCGTGCGCGAAACGGCCGCCGCGCAGGCGCACGTGCCGGTCGGCTTCCTCTCCGCGCTCACACGCGGCCTCGACGGGGCAGAGCTGACCAAGATGGACGCGCTGCGCGAGCAGGGCGCGCTCGGCTTCACCGACGACGGGCACCCGGTCGCGGACGCGGGGGTGCTGCGCGAAGCGCTCCAGCGCCAACGCAAGTGCGGCGGCACGATCGCGCTGCACGAGGAGGATCGCTCGCTCTCGCGGGGGGGCGCGATGCGCGAAGGGGCACTCAGCGCGGAGCTGGGCATCCCCGGCATCCCCTGCGCCAGCGAGGCGAGCATGGTCGCCCGCGACGCGGTGCTGGCCGGCAGCGAGGGCGCGTGCGTGCACTTCCAGCACCTCAGCTGCGCGGCTTCGGTGCAGGCGGTGGCGGCGGCGAAGGCCGCCGGTGTGGCGGTGAGCGCGGAGGCGACCCCGCATCACCTGCTGCTGACAGAGGAGGCGGTGCGAGGGATCCGGAACGAGGCAGGCATGGTTGGAGTTGACGGTGGTGGGGCGGAGGGGAACGGTTGTGGTTTGGACACGCGCGCAAAGATGAACCCCCCGCTCGCCACCGAGACCGACCGCAAGGCGCTGGTCGAGGCCCTGCGCACGGGCACGATCGACTGCGTAGCCACCGACCACGCGCCGCACGCACAGGCGGAGAAGGCGCTGCCGTTCACGCAGGCCCCGATGGGGACGACCGGTCTGGAGACGGCCTTCGCCGCGCTCTACACAGAGCTGGTGCTGCCGGGGGTGCTCGGCCTGGAGGTGTTGCTCGAACGGATGACCGCCGGCGCGGCACTGTTCGGGCTCCCGGTCCCGACGATCGCGCCGGGCGCGGAAGCAAACATCGCACTGATCGACCTCGACGCCGAGTGGGTGGCCGGCGAGCACGGCTGGCAGAGCCGCTCGGCGAACTGCTGCTTCGCCGGGAGGCGCCTGCGCGGGAAGGTGCTGCTCACTGTAGCCGCGGGTGCGGTGGCATACCGAGCACCGGTGGACGGCACAGATGCGCGAGCAGCGGGCGCGGGCCGGGCGGTGGCCGTATGACGCGTGCACGGACGGAAGCAGCGGGTGCGTACGCACCCGGCGCAGGCCGGGCGGTGGCGGTGTGAGCCTGCTCTCGCGCGAGCACGCGGCGCTGGTCGTGGTGGATGTCCAGGAGGCATTCCGCGGCTACGCGTCATTCGACGGCGTGGCAAGCTCGTGCGCCAAGCTGGTGCGGGGCGCGAGGATCCTCGGGCTGCCCGCAGTGGTGAGCGAGCAATACCCGAAGGGCCTCGGCCACACCGCGCCGGAGCTAGGCCTGGAGGACGAGCCGACTGATCGAGAAGAGCGTCTTCTCCGCCGCTCGCGCGGAGGGCTTCGACCGCTCGGAGATCGGCCAGCACGGGCGCACGCAGGCGGTTGTATGCGGGATCGAGACCCACGTGTGCGTCTCCCAGACCGTCCACGACCTGCTGGGGCGTGGCATCGAGGTGCACGTCCCGGCGGACGCGGTGGGCTCGCGCCACACGCTCGACTACGAGCGGGGCCTGGAGCGCATGGAGCGCGCCGGCGCGGTGATCACCACGGTGGAGGCAGCTCTGTTCGAGTTGCTGGAGCGCGCGGGCACCCCCGAGTTCAAGGAAGTACAGAGGCTGATTCTATGACCGACCCAACGGCATACGTGCTGCTGGAGGACGGAGCCCGCTTTGACGGCGAGGCATGCGCTGCCGACGGCCACACCGTGGGCGAGGTCGTGTTCACGACCGGGATGTCGGGCTACCAGGAGTCGATGAGCGACCCCTCGTTCGCGGGCCAGCTGATCGCCTTCACCTACCCGCACATCGGCAACTACGGGGTGAGTGGCGAGGCGATGGAGTCCGAGCGCGCGTGGGCACGGGGCGCAATCATGCGCGCAGCGTGCGACAACGAGGACGCGCCCAGCGCCGAGCGGGGCTGGCTGCAGTGGCTGGCGGACTGCGGCGTGCAGGGGATCACCGGCGTGGACACGCGCGCGCTGGTGCGCCACATCCGCGAGCAAGGCTCGATGCGCGGGGGGATCTTTCCCGCGAGCATCGACCCCAACGAAGCCCGCGCGCTGATCGGGGCGGAGCCGCGGATGGACGGGCAGGACCTCGCGGCCGTGGTGAGCCCCACCGAAATCAGCCACCACGGCGACGGCGATGGCCCGCGGATCGCTGTCATAGACACGGGCATCAAGGGCTCGATCGTGCGCAACCTGGTGAAGCGCGGCGCGCGCGTGTCGCTGTACCCGTGCGCAACGCCGGCGGCGGAGCTGCTGGGCGAGCGACGCGGACGCGATCCTGCTGGCGAACGGCCCGGGCGACCCGGCCGCGCTGGGGTACATAACGGACACCGTGCGCGAACTGATCGGGCGCAAGCCGGTGTGGGGGATCTGTCTCGGGCACCAGCTGCTGTGTAGGGCGCTGGGCCTGCAGACCTTCAAGCTCCCGTTCGGCCACCGCGGCGCCAATCACCCGGTGAAGGATCTGCACACCGGGCGCGTTGAGATCACCTCCCAGAACCACGGCTTCGCGGTGGTGGGCCCGAGCGGGCAGGGCACGATCGAAGGCAACAAGCCCGTGCGATGGCAGACCGACTTCGGCGCGGCGCAGCTCTCGCACGTCAACCTCTACGACCGCACTGTGGAGGGCCTGGAGCTGCTGGACGTGCCGGGCGGCGTCGGTGCAGTACCACCCCGAGGCGGGGCCGGGCCCGCACGACAGCATGTACCTGTTCGATCGCTTCCTGCAGCGCATCGCCGAGGCGATGGCGTGACGTCCGCGCGCAAGAAAGGGCTTTTAATTGGGACCCCCACAAGGGGGGTCTGGGGGAGGGGCTGCTTGTGTCGGCCCCGAGCGCCCGCTGATGCCACGGCGTGATGACATCCACCGCATCCTGATCCTGGGCTCGGGCCCGATCGTGATCGGGCAGGCCGCGGAGTTCGACTACTCCGGCGTGCAGGCGTGCAAGGTGCTGCGCGAGGAGGGGTACGAGGTCGTGCTGATGAACTCCAACCCGGCGACGATCATGACCGACCCGGAGCTGGCGGACGCGACGTACATCGAGCCGCTGCTGCCGGGGCCGGCGGCGCAGGTGATCGAGCGCGAGCGCCCCGACGCGCTGCTTCCGACCCTCGGCGGGCAGACCGCGCTGAACCTGGCCAAGGCGCTGCACGACGATGGCACGCTCGAGCGCCACGGGGTGGAGCTGATCGGCGCCAACTACGAGGCGATCGCCTGCGCGGAGGACCGCAAGCTGTTCGGGGCGGCGATGGCCGACGCGGGCCTGCGCATGCCTGCCAGCGCGATCGCCTCCGGCTGGGATGAGGACCGGAGCCGGGAGACACTCGCCTTCGGCGAGCATCCCCGTTTCGGCCAACACCGCGTGGACGTCAAGCGCGGCCTCGAGCAGGCGTTCGACGCGCTGCCAGACATCGGTCTGCCGTGCATCGTGCGTCCCGCCTACACGCTGGGGGGGCGCGGCGGTGGGATCGCGCGCACGCCGGAGGAGTTCCGCACGATCGTGGCGCGGGGCCTGGAAGCCTCGCCGATCGGGCAGGTGCTGATCGATCAGTCGGTGATCGGGTGGGGCGAGTTCGAGCTGGAGGTGATGCGCGACCGCGCGGACAACGTGGTGATCGTGTGCTCGATCGAGAACGTCGATCCGATGGGCGTGCACACGGGAGACTCGGTCACCGTGGCCCCCCAGCAGACGCTGCCGGACAGCCTCTACCAGCGCCTGCGCGACCAGGCACTCACGGTGATCCGCGCGGTGGGGGTGGAGACGGGGGGGTCGAACGTCCAGTTCGCGGTCAACCCGGAGACCGAGGAGGTGCTGGTGATCGAGATGAACCCGCGCGTGTCGCGCTCCTCGGCGCTCGCCTCGAAGGCGACGGGATTCCCGATCGCGAAGATCGCTGCCCGCCTGGCTGTCGGGTACCTGCTGGAGGAGATCCCCAACGACATCACGCGTCTCACCCCGGCGTGCTTCGAGCCGACGATCGACTACGTGGTCGTGAAGTGGCCGCGCTTCGCGTTCGAGAAGTTCCCGGGCGCGGAGTCGACGCTCACCACGCACATGAAGTCGGTAGGGCGAGGCGATGGCGATCGGGCGCACGTTCGGGCAGGCGTTCGCGAAGGCGCTGCGCTCGCGCGAGCTCGACAAGCCGCCGCGCTTCGGCGCGCTCCCGGACGAGCAGCTGCTGGAGGGTCTGCTCGTCCCGGCCCCCGAGCGCTTCGAGGCGATCCTCGAGCTCTTCCGTCGCGGCGTGGCGCTGGAGGAGGTGCACGAGCGCACCGCGATCGACCCGTGGTTTCTGCGCGAGCTGCACGCGCTCGCCCAAGACCCCGAGGCGCCGTTCACGGGCGAGCGCACGTTCAAGGCAGTGGACACCTGTGCGGCGGAGTTCCCCGCACAGACCCCGTACTACTACTCGGCGTGGGAGCGTCCCCCGACGGCTCCCGCTCCCGTTTCGGAGGGGAACGGGTTGCCGGCATCCTCATCACCCGCCCCGGAGGAGAAGGACCCCACGCTCCCCGCCCATGAGGTGCGTCGCGGTGATCGCCCCTCGGTTGTGATCCTGGGCGCCGGCCCCAACCGCATCGGTCAGGGGATCGAGTTCGACTACTGCTGTGTACACGCGGCGATGACGGTGCGCGAGTCCGGGCGCGACGCGGTGATGATCAACTGCAACCCCGAGACGGTCTCCACCGACTACGACACCTCGGACCGTCTCTACTTCGAGCCGCTCACGCTGGAGGATGTGCTCGGCGTGGTCGAGGTCGAGCAGCCGGAGGGGGTGATCGTGCAGTTCGGCGGCCAAACCCCGTTGAAGCTGGCCGCCGGCCTCGTGGCCGCGGGCGTGCCGCTGCTCGGCACGAGCGTCGATGCGATCGACCTCGCCGAGGATCGCGGGCGCTTCGGCGAGCTGCTCGGCCGCCTCGGCTACCAGGCGCCGCCGTACGCCACCGCATGCTCGGTCGATGAGGCGCTGCAGAGTGGGGAGGAGGTCGGCTACCCGCTGCTGGTGCGTCCCTCCTACGTGCTCGGGGGCCGGGCGATGGAGATCGTCTACTCGCGCGAGGGCCTCGCCGACTATCTGCGCCGCGAGGTGGGTGAGGACACCGGCAGGATCTTCCTCGACCGCTTCCTGGAGAACGCGATCGAGCTGGACGTCGACGCGCTGTGCGACGGGCGGGAGGTGTGGATCGGGGGGATCATGCAGCACGTCGAGGAGGCCGGCGTGCACTCCGGCGACTCCGCCTGCGTGCTGCCGCCGCACTCGCTGGGGGGCGAGATGCTCGATCAGATCCGCGCTGCCACGCGCGAGCTCGCGCTGGCGATCGGCGTGGTCGGGCTGCTGAACGTGCAGTACGCCGTCGTCGACGGTCAGCTGTACGTGCTGGAGGCCAACCCCCGCGCCTCGCGCACCGTGCCGTTCGTCTCCAAGGCGGTCGGCCTGCCGCTGGCGAAGCTCGCCTGCCGCGTGATGCTGGGCGAGCCGATCGCCGCGCTCGAACCTGCCGCGCGAGCGCGAAGGGCTCGGCTTCGGCGACCACGTCTCGGTGAAGGAGGCGGTGCTGCCGTTCGACCGCTTTGAGGGCTCCGACGCGGTGCTCGGCCCGGAGATGCGCTCGACCGGGGAGGTGATGGGGATCGCGCGCGACTTCCCCACCGCCTTCGCCAAGGCGCAGGCCGCCGCCGGCTGCCCGCTGCCGCTGCACGGCACCGTCTTCATCTCCGTCACCGACGCCGACAAGGCGGGCGCCTTCGCGATCGCCGAGCGCCTGCACGAGAACGGCTTCAGGATCCTCGCCACGCACGGAACCGCCGAGGCGATCGCGCGCATGGGGATTCCCGCGCAGGCGCTCAACAAGGTCTCCGAGGGCTCCCCGCACGTGCTCGACTGGATCGAGCGCGGCGACGTCGACCTGGTCGTCAACACCCCCACGGGCTCGGGCGCGCGCACCGATGGCTGGCAGATCCGCCGCGCTGCCGTCACCCGCGGCATCCCCTGCCTGACCACGCTCGCCGCCGGCGTCTCCGCCGCACGCGCGATCTCCTCCGCCCGCCAATCCGGCCCCCCGCCGGTGCTGTGCCTGCAGGAGCTCCACCGCGGGCGCGCAACGGAGGGCGCGGAGGTCGGTCGCGGCGGCGGGGAGGAGGCGGAGGGTGTCGCGCCCGCCGGCGACTCCCCCGACCACGCCGTTCCGGCGCGGTATTCCCCCGGGGCCGGGGTGGTGTGAGCCACCCCGCGGCTCCCTTCGGCGTCGACCGTCGCGGCACCCAAGCGCTTTTCGCATGATCTACGCCGCGCTGTTCGACCTCGTGCTGCGGCGGCTGGCGCCCGAACAGACGCATCGGCTGGCGGCCGCCACACTGCGCGCGGCGTACCGGATCCCCGGCTGCCCAGCCCTCCTACGGCGGCTGTTCGCCGCCCGCGACCCGGCGCTCCGCGTCGACGCGCTGGGTCTCAGCTTCCCCAGCCCGCTCGGGGTTGCGGCCGGACTGGACAAGGACGCCAGCTGCTTTGAAGGTCTCGGCCTGCTCGGCTTCGGCTTCGTCGAGGTCGGCACCGTCACCGCCCACCCGCAGCCCGGCAACCCGCTGCCTCGCGTCTTCCGGGTGCTTCGCGATCGCGCGCTGCTCAACCGGATGGGCTTTCCCAACCCCGGCGCGTCCGTGGTCGCCGCACGCCTGCAAGGCCGCTCCGGCCGCGTCGTCGTGGGGGCCAACGTCGGCAAGAGCATGGTCGTGGCGCTCGAGCGCGCCACCGGCGACTACTGCGCCGGCGTGCGTGCGCTCGCGCCCGTCTGCGACTACCTGGTTGTCAACGTCAGCTCGCCCAACACCCCGGGGCTCAAACAGATGCAGACGGTCGAGCTGCTGCGGCCGCTGCTGCGCGAGGTCCAGCGGGAGCTCCGGGAGATGGGGGTCGAGGTGCCCGTGCTCGTCAAGGTTGGCCCCGACCTCACCAACCGGCAGCTGCTCGCCATCGCCGACCTCGCCCTGGAGCTCGCGCTTGACGGCATCGTCGCTGTCAACACCAGCGAAGATCGCACCCTCCTCTCTGACCCGTCGGCGCTTGCCGGCGTTGAGGGCGGGGGGGTCTCCGGCCCGCCGCTGCGCGCGCGCGCCGTGGAGGTCCTGCGCCTGCTGCGCGGGCGGGTCGGGAGATCGGTTGGTGCTGATCTCTGTCGGCGGTATCTCCACGCCCGAGGATGCCTGGGAGCGGATCCTCGCCGGGGCCACGCTCCTGCAGGCCTACACCGGCTTCGTCTACGGTGGCCCGGTGTGGCCGTCGCACGTCAACCGCGCGCTCGCGCAGCGGGTGCGCGCCGCCGGCGCCGGCTCGATTCAGCAGCTCGTCGGTAGTCGCGACGTCACCGTTTGACGGAGTGGAAAACCCCTGCAAACACGGCCCCCCACCGTCCACTACCCTCCACATACCTCAACCTCAAGTAGAGCTTCATGCGAATTGCGGTACCGCACCATCATCGCCGCGCGGGGGAGTGTAGACTCGCCGCCCATGATGACGGCGACGGGCACGACGCCCTCTAAGCATTCGGCGGCCCCCGAGCGCTCCATCGACCAGCGCATGGACGCGCTCGCCAAAGCCAACCGGATTCGCACCGAGCGCGCGCGGCTGAAGCGTGATCTGAAGTCCGGCCGGCTCTCGATTCACACGCTTCTGCTTGAACCCCCGGAGTACATTGAAACGGCCAAGGTATTCGACATGATGCTGGCCGTCCCAAAGTATGGGCGCGTCAAGGTCAACAAGATCCTCGCCCACTGCCGCATCGCCCCCAGCAAGACGATCGGCGGGCTCTCCGACCGTCAACGCTCAGAGCTCGTCGCCCTCCTGCGCCGCCGGTAGGTTTTCTCCGATGGCGGCTTAGCTCCACCGTGGCGCGTGTGTTCGTCATCACCGGCCCCTCCGGCGTCGGCAAGGGAACGCTGATACGCGGCCTCATGGAGCGCTTGCCGCGGCTGGAGCTGTCGGTCTCTGCAACCACGCGCCCCGCGCGCCCGGGTGAGCGCGATGGCATCGACTATCACTTCCTCCCCCCTGAGGAGTTCGAGCGACGAGTGCAGGCGGGAGGGTTCGTCGAGTACGCCGACTACGCCGGCCGGCGCTACGGCACGCTGCGTGATGAGCTCGATGGGCGGGTGCGCGCCGGCGTGCCGGTCGTGCTCGAGATCGAGGTGCAGGGCGCCCGCCAGGTGCGCGCGGCGCTGCCCGAGGCGCTGCAGGTGTTTATCGCGCCGCCCTCGCTCGACGCATTGCGCGCCCGCCTGATCGGCCGCGGCGCCGACAGTCCCGAGGAGGTCGAGCGGCGCCTGCGGGTCGCCGAGCAGGAGCTTGCCGCGCAGTCGGAGTTCGCCCACGTGGTTGTAAACGACCGTCTCGAAGAGGCGCTCGAGCAGCTCATCGCGATCGTCGCCGGGGCGCTGGACCACTGACCCTCTACAATTGAGCCCCCATCACGAAAGGGCACCGCTACCTTGATCTCTCCCCGCATCGACCATCTGCTTGAGAACGTCGACTCCAACTACGCCTCCGTCCTGGTTGCCGCCAAGCGCGCGCGCCAGATCAACAGCTACTACCACAACCTTGGCGAAGGCACATTCGACGAGTTCCCGCCGCCGATGATCGAAACCACCTCGAAGAATTACCTCACGATCGCCCTCGAGGAGATCGCCCGAGGGAAGATCAAGTACCACTACCGGTAAGGGCCCACCTCCCGAGAACGCTAGGCGGGGTGGGGCAAGCCGCCGACCAGCGCTTGCCTGAAACGCCTCGGCCGTCTAAAACCCCGGTATGCCCAGAATTCTGCTCGGGGTGAGCGGCGGGATCGCCGCCTACAAGGCGCTCGAGTTCGTGCGCCTGGCGACGGGTGCTGGCCACGCGGTACGGGTGGTGCAGACGGCCGCCTCGCGCCACTTCGTGGGGCGCGCCTCGTTCGCGGCGCTGACCGGTGCGCCGGTGCTCATCAACGAGTTCGAGCGCGACCCCGCGCGCGGCGCGTTTCCCGACCAGCCGCTCCCCGCGCACCAGCCAATCAGCCATCTCGAGCTGGTGCACAATGCCGACCTCTACCTGATTGCCCCTGCCTCCGCCAACACGATCGCCAAGCTCGCCAGTGGCCTCGCGGACAACCTGCTGACGCAGCGCCGCGCTCGCCGCCACCTGCCCACTTGTGGTTGCGCCGGCGATGAACAACCACATGTACGAGCATCCCGCGGTGCGCGCCAACCTCGACGCGCTGCGCGCCCGCGGTGTGCACGTGATCGAACCCGACGACGGCCGTCTCGCCTCGCGGGGCGAGGAAGGGGTGGGCCGCCTGCCCGACCCCGCGCGGCTGCTGGAGCTCTGCGAGTCGCTGGCCGAAACGGGGATGCTTGCCGGAGGCGAGTGTCCCCCGGCTTCGGTCGCCGACCCCACGCGCCGCACGGGTCCAACTGGCGAGACCGCGGGTATCGCGCCCACGTCCGGCGGCGTCTGGTGGGGTGTGCGCGTGCTCGTCACCGCCGGCGGCACCCGTGAGCCGATCGACAGCGTGCGTTTCATCGGCAACGGCTCCTCCGGGCGGATGGGGCTGGCGCTGGCCGAGGCTGCCCGCGCGCGCGGCGCCGAGGTGACGGTGCTCGCCGCCAACGTCGCGCTGCCCCGCCCCGCGGGCGTCGCCTGGCACGAGGTCGCCACGGCTGCTCAGCTGGCCGAGGCGTGCGAGCGGGAGTTCCCCGCCTGCGACGTGCTGTTGATGGCGGCTGCCGTCGCCGACTTCCGACCGACCGCGCCCGCCAACGGCAAGCTCAAGAAGGCCGGCCGCGAGCATCTGCGCCTGGAGCTCGAAGCGACACCGGACGTGCTGAAGGGGTTGGCGGCAGGGCGGCGCCCTGGGCAGACGCTCGTGGGGTTCGCCGCCGAGCACGGCAGCGGCGCGATCGAGTACGGGCGCGGCAAGCTCGAGGAGAAGGGGCTCGACGCGGTCGTCGTCAACGACATCTCCCGCTCGGACATCGGCATCGACGCCGAGCGCAACGAGGTCGCGATCCTCACCGCCGCGGGCGAGCAGCACGTCCCGCGTGCCGCCAAGGCGACCGTCGCCGCGGCGATCCTCGACGCCGTCGAGCGTCTGCGCACTGCGCCCGCCTCCTCCCGGTAGGCGGGCGCAGCAGCGGGCGGCGGAGTCCTCGACTTGGGGGTGCGCGTACCGCCTCGCCCTGCCCCCGATGGGCTCCTTGCGGGGGTGCGCGTCGTGGCGATGCTTTCTACAGTGAAAGGCGTATGGACAACGTCTACAACCTCTACCGCAGCGGCTGCGAGCTGCTCGACCATGGCGACCACCAAGCCGCGATCGTGCCGCTCACTCGCGCACGCAAGCTCGAGCCCGACAAGGCCTCGATCCGCGAGGCGCTTGGCCGAGCGCTGTTCCGTGCCCAGCGCTACGAAGACGCCGCTGCGGAGTTCCGTGCGATCGCCGCGCAGGCGCCGACCAACGATTACGCGCTTTTCTGCCTGGGTCGCGCGATGCAGCAGATGGGCCGCCACGAGGAGGCGCGCCACCCGCTTGCGCTCGCCTGCTCGCTGCGCCCCGAGCGCCACGACTACCGTCTCTACCGGGAGCGCTCGCTGCGCGCCGTCCATGGCTTATAGACCGCCGATGCTATTCTCGACCCACAGCTTTCGTGTCGGCGTGCGGACGCCGGCAGTCGGACCGAGAGTGGGCGGATGCCCGCTCTTTTTATTGTGAGGAGGGCCCCATGGCAACGTTGCAGACAGAGATCGAAGAGCGGCTCGCCGAGCGTGAGCCGGATGTCGAGGTGCTACTCGCCGAGGTCGTCGGTGGGGTAGCTCTGCGCGTCTTCATCGACCACCCCGAGGGGGTGACGCTCGCGCTCTGCGAGCGTGTGACGGTGGTGCTGGCCCCGCTGCGCGAGCGCTATACGCTGGAGGTCTCCTCGCCCGGCCTGGAGCGTCCGCTCACCAAGCCCGAGCACTTCCGCCGCTTCGTCGGCCGGCGTGCCCGCGTACGCGCCGAAGCCGGGGGACACTCGCCTTCGACTCGCATCCCCGTTTCAGCCAGCATCCCCGTTTCGGCCAGCGGGGATCGGCCGGCGCCTTCAAGCCAGCCCGCTTCTGTGAGTAGACGCAGTTACACCGGGGAGCTCGTCGGAGCCTCCGACAGCGAGATCATGCTCGCCGCCGATGGAGCGCTGGTGACGATCCCCTACGCGCAAATCCGCCGTTCCAACCTGGTGGAGGAGTAACAGTCATGTCACGCGAAATCCTCGAAGCAATGCACGCGCTTGCCCGCGAGAAGGGCATCGAGCCGGAGAAGCTGATGATCGCGCTGGAGGACGCGCTGCTCTCCGCTTACAAGAAGCAGCCCGGCTCGGCCAAGTACGCGCGCGTGGAAATGGACCGCGAAACAGCCGACTTCCGCGTGATCGAACTGATCATCCCCGAACGCCTGGAGGCCCACCTGATCGTCGAGACGATCGATGAGGGCACCACGGTCGATCCCGAGACGGGCGAGCTGCGCGAACCGGAGGAGCCGGAAATCGACCCCGCCAAGTTCGAGGAGTACCGCGACCAGATCGGCGAACAGGACGTCACGCCCGACGACTTCGGGCGGATCGCGGCGCAGACCGCCAAGCAGGTGATCCTGCAGCGCATCCGCGAGGCCGAGCGCGACATGATGTTCGAGGAGTACCGCGACCGCGTGGGCGAGCTGATCACCGGCATCGTGCAGCAGTCCGACTCCCGCTACACGCTTGTGCAGCTGCGCGAGCGCGTCGAGGCGCTGCTGCCCAAGTCCGAGCAGGTCGACGGTGAGCGCTACGACCACTCGCAGCGGATCAAGGCCGTGATCAAGGAGGTCTCGGCCTCGACCAAGGGCCCCTCGATCATCGTCTCGCGACGCGACCCCGAGCTGATCAAGAAGCTGTTCGAGCTGGAGGTCCCGGAGATCGCCGACGGTCTCGTGGAAATCGCCAACGTCGCGCGCGAGCCCGGCTACCGCTCGAAGATCGCCGTGATCTCGCACGCCGACGGCGTGGACCCGGTCGGCGCCTGCGTCGGCCCGCGCGGCTCGCGGGTGCGGATGGTCGTCTCCGAGCTGCGCGGCGAGAAGATCGACATCATCCCCTTCAACGAAGAGCCGGCCCGCTTCGTCGCCAAGGCACTGTCCCCCGCGCGCGTGCGCGAGGTGCTGGTCGACGACGAGGCCAAGCAGGCGACGGTGATCGTGCCCGACGACCAGCTCTCGCTGGCGATCGGCCGCGAGGGCCAAAACGCGCGCCTGGCCGCCCGCCTCACCGGCTGGCGCGTGGACATCCGCTCGGAGACCGAGTTCGCCGCCGAGGAGGCCGAGCACGGCTACGAGGAGGAGGAAGTCTCCGGTCGCTGCTCTGCGATCCTCTCCAACGGCAAACGCTGCCCCAACGCTTCGCTGCCGGGCTCCCGCTACTGCGGCCTGGAGGCCCACCAGGCGCTGGCTGGCGTCAGTGGCGACAGCGTCAGCGAGCTCAGCGCCAACGGCGGCAGCGCCGTTCCCGTCGACGGCGCGCCGGCGGTGGATGCTCCCCTCGAAAGCGCACCCGTAGCGGAGGCGCCCGCCGGGCCGACCGCCGAGGAGCAGGCGTCATAGGGAGCCACGTGCCCCGACGCCGCTGCGTCGGCTGCGGACGGATCGCGCCGAAGTCGGAGCTGTTGCGCATTACCGCCGCTTGCGATGACGGTGGACGCTCACGGCGCGCGGTGATCGACCCTGCCGGCACGCTCCCGGGACGCGGCGCCTACCTCTGCAGGGCAGGGGTCGCCGCGACAACGCCCAACGCGGAGTGCCTGCGGCTCGCCGAACGTCGTCGCGGCATCGCCCGCGCGTTGCGCTCTCCTGTGACACTCGATCCCGAGCCCGTAGAATCGACCCGATGAGCAAGAAGCGCGTACACGAGATCGCAAAGGAGCGGGGAGTCGAGAGCAAGGCGCTGCTCGCCCAGCTCAAGGCCGCCGGCGTGGACGTCAAGACGGTCTCCTCTTCGATCGACGAGGCGCTCGCGCTACGCGCGCTGAACAGCGATGGCGGCTCCGGCGCAAACGGCTCTGCATCTGCCCCCGCGCCGGCCTCCGCGTCGGCTCGCAGGACTGGTTCTGCGTCGGCGCCCGCCACGGCTTCAGTGTCGACTCCCGCGACTGGCTCTGCGTCAGCTCCCACCACTCGCTCTGCGCCGACGCCGGCCTCGGACTCCACATCCGCGGCCACACCCGCCGCGTCTTCCACTTCGCCTGCACCGACCGCACCCGCGCGTGCCGCCGGGACACAGGCGCCGCAAGCTAGCGCGCCGGACTCGACGCCCTCACCACAGCCTCCGGCCGAGGTCCCCGTGGCCACCGCCGCGGACGAGGCGAGTGGGGCGGGCGCCGCGGCCGGCGGCACCGCCGCCGAAAGAGTGCGTCCTACGCGCGACTCGCGCACCGGCGAGCGCGCCCCCGCGGGGGCAGGGCCGCCCGGGCGTCGTCGTGTGGTGATCGACTCGCAGGCCTCGCGCCGCCAGCAGGCCGGCCCCGCCAACCAGCCGCAGCGCCGGCCGCGCCGGGGCCGCCGGCGCCGCGGCACCTACGACGAGACGATCGCTCCGATCGACAACACCGCCGCGATCCGCGATGCCAACCTCGTGCGCATCAACTCCGGCGCCACCGTCAAGGACGTCGCCGAGTACCTCGGCGTGCCGGTGCCGGAAGTGATCAAGAAGCTGATGAGTCTAGGGGAGATGGCGACGCTCACGCAGACACTCTCTGACGACGCGATCCAGGTCGTCGCCGAGGAGCTCGGCAAGGAGATCGAGATCGTCCACGCCGCCGACGACGTCGAAGTGGAGCCGGTGTACGAGGACGCCGAGGAGGACCTCGTCGAGCGCCCGCCGGTGGTGACGGTGATGGGTCATGTCGACCACGGCAAGACCTCGCTGCTGGACGCGATCCGCAAGACCGAGGTCGCCGCCGGCGAGGCCGGTGGCATCACCCAGCACATCGGCGCCTACCAGGTGCGCCATGCCGGCAAACAGATCACCTTTCTCGACACCCCCGGCCACGAGGCGTTCACAGCGATGCGCGCCCGCGGCGCGCGTGTCACCGACCTCGCCGTGATCGTGATCGCCGCCGACGACGGCGTCAAGCCGCAGACCGAGGAGGCGATCGACCACGCCCGCGCCGCCGACGTGCCGATCGTAGTCGCGGTCAACAAGGTCGACAAGGAGGGCGCCCAGCCCGAGCGCGTGCGCAACGAAATGGCCCAGCACGGGCTGCAGCCATCCGACTGGGGCGGGGAGACCGAGTTCGTCGACGTCTCTGCCAAGACCCGCCAGGGCCTCGACGAGCTGCTCGACACGATCCAGGTCGTGACCGATCTGGAGGAGCTGCGCTCCAACCGCGGTGCGGAGGCCTCGGGCACCGTGATCGAGTCCAAGCTCGATCCCGGACGTGGCCCGGTCGTCAGCATCCTGATCCAGCGCGGCACGCTGCGCGTGGGCGATGCGCTAGTCGCGGGCGCCCACTTCGGGCGGGTGCGCGCGATGCACGACTTCACCGGCGCGCGCACCAAACACGCCGAGCCGGGCGAGCCGGTCGAGGTGCTCGGCTTCGACGGTGTCCCCGAGGCCGGCGAGCCGGTCAGGGTGGTCGAGAACGAGCGACGCGCCCGTCAGCTGGCGGGCGTCCGCGCCAACCGCCTGAAGACAGAGGCGCTGGCGCGCCGCTCCGGGCGCAAAGTCTCGCTCGAGGACGTCTTCAAGCTAGCCCGCGAGGGGGCCGTGAAGGAGCTTGGTCTTGTGGTCAAGGCCGACGTCGCCGGCTCGCTCGAGGCGATCGAGGACGAGATCGCCAAGCTTCCGCAGGAGGAGGTGAAGGTCAACATCATCCACCGCGGGGTCGGCGGCATCAACGAGTCCGACGTGATGCTTGCCGCCGCCTCCGAGGGGGTGATCCTGGCCTTCAATGTGCGCCCCGTCGGCGATGCTCGCCAGATCGCCGAGCGCGAGGGCGTCGAGATCCGTTCCTACGCAGTCATCTACCGCGCGATCGAGGAGCTGCGCGCGGCGATGCAGGGCCTGCTGGAGCCCGAGGAGGTCGAGACCGTGCTCGGCCAGGCCGAGGTGCGCCAGCTGTTCCGTGCCTCCCGGATCGGCACGATCGCCGGCTCGCACGTCACCGAGGGGAAGGTCACGCGCGGCGCGCGGGTGCGGGTCGTGCGCGACGGCACGGTGATCCAGGACACCACGATCGCAGCCTGCGACGCTTCAACGAGGACACCCGCGAGGTCGCCGCCGGCTTTGAGTGCGGGATCGTGCTCGCCAACTTTCAGGACCTGCGCGAGGGCGACGTGCTCGAGACGTACGAGACGCGCCAAGTCGAGCGAGAGCTTCTTAAGAACCTGTTTCAAAAAGATCGGCACGCCCGATGGCCCCGGGACACGGCGCTGGATCGTCCTCGGTCCGCCTTGCCCGTGCTACCAGCACGGGCTGCGACGGCCCGCGTCCTGACCAGCTTGGTCCTCGGACGCCTCGGACGCACCGTCTATTTTGAAACAAGTTCTAACGCAGCTTGCAATCCCGACGGGCTCGGAGAGTAGGATGACTAGTGGCCGCATGCGCCGCGTCGATGAGGCGATCAGGCAGGTGATCGGAGAGGTGGTGGCAGGCGAGTTGAAGGACCCACGAGTGGGATTCGTGACCGTGACCGATGTGAGGACCAGCGCCGACCTCAGCCATGCCCGCGTGTACGTGAGCGTGCTCGGCGACGAGCCAAGTCGCGAGGCAACGCTCGCGGGCCTGCGCAGCGCGCACGGCTACATGCAGCGGCGCGTCGCCTCCGAGCTGCGCCTGAAGCGCACGCCGACGCTCGACTTCATCTACGACGACACCACCGATCGCGCGATGCGCATGGAGGCCCTACTGGATGAGCCGGGGGTGGGCCCGGATCAGTTGGGGCCTGGCGTCGGCGAGCCGCAGGTGAGCGGGGACCGGTTGGAGGCTGGCGTCGACGAGCAGCAGGTGGGCGCGGACGAACGGGGCGGGCGGCGATGAGTGAGAATGGCGCCTCAGGGACGGCCGGCTTGGCCGAGACCCGCGCGCTCGTACTCGAACGGATCCGTGAGAACTCGAGCTTCGTGCTCGCCACGCACGAAAACATGGACGGCGACGCGATCGGCTCGCTGCTGGGGATGCAGGGGCTGCTCACCGCGCTCGGCAAGGACTCGCTGATGTTCGTTCCCCCCGGAGAGCTGCCGCTGCCCTTGGAATACCGCTTCTTCGACCTCGCTGACGCGATCCAGTCGCCGCCCGCAGACATCGCCCAGCGCACCGTCATGCTGTTGGACTGCGGCAACATCGACCGCAACTCGGCCGACGCGCTGCGCGAGGGGGCGCACCTGCTGAACATCGACCACCACCACGACAACACCCGCTTCGGCACGGTCGATCACGTGGTGGCGGATGCCTCGTGCACGGCGGAGATCATCTGGGATCTGATGCACGGGCTAGGCGTAAGTCCCGCGCCGGCCGTGGCGCAGGCGTTGTATGTCGGGCTGGTGACCGACACGGGGCGCTTCATGTACGAGAACACGGGGCCGCGGGCGCACCTGATGGCGGCCGAGCTGATTGAGGCGGGCGTTGACGTGCAGGCGATCTATCGCCGGCTGTACGAGGAGATGCCCTACCCGAAGCTGGCGCTACTCGCGCTCGGGCTCGGGCAGGTGCAGCGCTTCGACGAGGACGAGCTGACGGTCGCGGTGCTGAGCGCCGAGGACTTTCGCCAAGCCGAGGCCGAGGAGAGCTACTCCGAGGGGATCGTCGACCACCTACGCGCCGTACGGGGCACCAAGGTTGCTGCGCTCGTACGCGAGCTGACAGCGCCGGAGCGCCGCGGCGAGCGCAAGGTGTCGCTGCGCGCCGTCGACGACGACGTGGACGTCTCGGCGATCGCCCGTGCGCAGGGGGGCGGTGGGCACCGCCGCGCCGCTGGCTTCTCCACCTCGCTCGAGCCCTCCGAGCTGATCGAATTCCTGCGCCACGAGATCGCCGCGCAGCTGCATCCCACACCGGCACCGGCCTGAGGCCCGCGTTGCAAACGCCTGCTCGCGGCGGCGCGCCCCTCCCATCCCCAGAACGCCGCGGCGCGCGATGATGCGGCGGTGAACGGCGTCCTCTGATCGACAAGCCGGTGGGGATCACCTCGCACGATGTGGTCGCCGCCGTGCGCCGCGCGTTGGGGGGCGTCAAGACGGGTCACGCGGGCACGCTCGACCCGTTCGCCACCGGTCTGCTGCTGGTGTTGGTCGGGCGCGCGACGCGGATCCAGCAGCAGCTGATGGGGTTGCCCAAGCGCTATGAGACGCTCGCCCAGCTCGGCGCGGTATCGAGCACCGGCGACCCGGAGGGTGAGATCACGCACACCGGGCGACTACCGCCCGACCCCCCGCCGCTGCCCATGGGCGAGATACGCCAGCGGCCGCCGATCCACTCGGCGGTGAAGATCCACGGCGAGCGTGCCTACAAGCGCGCGCGACGCGGGGAGCTCTTCGAGATGCCCGAGCGGATCGTCACCGTCCACCACTTCGAGCAGCTGTGGCGCGAGCACGACCGCGCCGCCTTCCTGATCGAGTGCTCCTCGGGCACGTACGTACGCTCGCTGATCGCCGATCTGCACGACGGGTACTGCATTCAGCTGCGGCGCACCGCGATCGGGCCGTTCAAGGTGGAGGATGCGGTGCCGCCGCCACAGCGGGGCGAGGAGTGGCACTCGCCCGAGCCGCTGGCGATCGAGCGAGTGCTGGCCCGGCTCGGCCTCCAATAGGCTTGCTTGGGTGAAGATCACCAGGTTGTCCGGTAAGACAGAGGGGCCCGGCTCGCCGGCCTCCGGCCGGCTGCGCCACCCTCTTGGCGATGTACAGCGCCGCGAGCGCCAGGTGGCGGTCGGCACCTTCGACGGCGTGCACCTCGGCCACCGCGAGGTGATCCGCGGCTCCGACAGCGTGCTCACGTTCGATCCCCACCCGGTTTCGGTGGTTGCGCCTCAGCACGCGCCGAAGCTGCTCACCCCGCTCGCGGTGAAGGCCGAGCTGATCGCCGCACTCGGGGTGCAGGAGCTGATCGTGATTCCCTTCGACGCGGCCTTCGCCGCGCGCACCGCGCAGGAGTTCATCGATGAGGTGCTGGTCGAGGCGCTCGGGGCGGTGCGGGTGTCGGTCGGCGAGAACTTCCGTTTTGGGCACCGCGCGCGAGGCGACACGCAGCTGCTGGCGTCCGACGGGCGCTTTCAGACGACCGTGCACCCACTGCTCGAGGTGGACGGGGAGATCGTCTCCTCCAGCCACATCCGCGGCCTCGTGCTGGCCGGTGAGGTCGATCAGGCCACGCGCTTCCTCGGGGCCCCCTTCCAACTGCGGGGCGAGGTGGTGCGCGGCGACGAACGAGGGCGCACGCTCAACTTCCCGACGGCCAACCTGATCCCCGAGGAGGAGCTCGTGTGCCCCGGTCACGGCATCTACGCCTGCCTCGCCAACGGCCACCAGGCGGCCGTCAACGTGGGGGTGCGCCCGACCTTCACCACCGGCCGCGGCGAGCTGATCGAGGCGTACTTGCTCGACTTCGACGGCGACATGTACGGCAGCGAGCTGCGCCTGGACTTCATACGCCGCCTGCGTGGCGAGCGGCGCTTTGCCACCGTCGAGGAGCTGATCGAGCAGATGCACCGCGACGTCGAGCAGACGCGGAAGGTGCTTGCCGAGCTATGAGGGCCCACGCCGTGAACCCTGAGCGGCGTCGCCCGAGCGAGCCCATACCCGACCGCGGCGGCCTCAACATATGGCACACCGACCGCTCTTTGCTAGCGTGTGCCCCCGCCGATGACGTTGACCACCGAGAGAAAGCGCGAGATCGCCGCCAAGTTTGGCTCCAGCGAGCGCGACACCGGGAACACCAGGGTGCAGGTGGCGCTCCTGACCGAGCGCATCAACCACCTCACCGAGCATCTGCGCGCGCAGAAGAAAGACCACCACTCGCGCCGTGGCCTGTTGATGCTGGTGGGGCGCCGCCGGCGTTTCCTCGACTACCTGCAGCGCACCGACCTCGAGGGCTACCGCGCGCTGATCAAAGAGCTCGGCCTGCGCAAGTAAGGAGCGGCGGCAGTGAGCGTTCTCGACCCCGGCACCGAGGTTCCGAGCTTCAGCTTCGCCACCGAAAGCGGCGAGCCCTTCACCGAGAAGAACCTGCGCGGCAAAACCACCGTGCTGGTGTTCTACCCGTTTGCGTTCAGCCCCGTTTGCACCGACCAGCTGCAGCTCTACGAGAAGGAGCTCGGCGGGATAACGGCCGACGGCGCGGCGATCTACGGCGTCTCCTGCGACAGCACATGGGCGCAGAAAGCGTTCCGCGAAAAGCTCGGCGTCCACATCCCGCAGCTCTCGGATTTCGAGCCCAAGGGAGCGGCCTGCACCGCCTTCGGCGTGCTGCACGAGGGCGGCTTTCCGCAGCGTGCGCTGGTGATCGTCGGCCCCGACGGGGTCGTGCGCTGGAGCTACCAAGCGCCCTCGCCCGCTGACCTTCCCGGCGTGCACATGATCCTCGGTGGCCTGAAGAACGTCTGACGAACCCTCACCACTTCACAAAGTGAAGGGTTGGGGTCCAAAAAGCGCACACCGAACCCCGGCCGCCGGGGCGGACTCGCCGGCCCCGCTGCGCTAAGCTCCCTACGTTCGGAATAAGACAAAAAGAGATAGCTCCGCCGAGGGCACACAGCCCGTAGGGCTGGGTCGGGCGGAACAGGAAGGCAGTAAAAATATGAGCAGTGATGTAGCCGTTACACGGGTCTCCGTGGAGATCGCTGGTAGCGAGATTTCGTTTGAGACCGGCAGGATGGCCAAGCAGGCCTCCGGCGCAGTGGTCGTCCGTCAGGGCGACACGATGGTGCTCGCGACAGCCGTCGCTGGCTCGCAGCGCGACGTCGACTTCCTCCCGCTGACGGTGGACGTCGAGGAGCGCATGTACGCCGCCGGGAAAATTCCCGGCTCGTTCTTCAAGCGCGAGGGCCGCCCCGGCGAGAAGGGCACGCTGACCGCGCGCATGATCGACCGCCCGATCCGCCCGCTGTTCCCCAAGGACTGGCGCTATGACACGCAGCTGGTCGCGATCCCGCTTTCGATCGACCACGTGCACCCCTATGACATCCTCGCGATGAACGGCGCCTCCGCGGCGCTGATGATCTCCGACATCCCGCTGCCGACGCCCGTCGGTGCGGTGCGGATCGGCAAGATCGACGGCAACTTCGTCGTCAACCCCTCCGAGGAGGACCTGCAGGCGGACGCCGAGAGCAGCTCGGACCTCGACCTGATCGTCGCGGGCACCGAGGAGGCGATCCTGATGGTCGAGGCGGGCGCCAACGAGATCCCCGAGGCCGAGATCCTCGACGCGCTCGACATCGCCCACGCGGAGATCAAGAAGCTGTGCGCACTCCAGCGCGACCTCGCCGCGAAAGTCGGCAAGGAGAAGAAAGTCTTCGCGACGATCGGTGTCGACACGTCGCTGCTCGAGCAGATCCGCGGCTCCCACGGGAGCGCGCTGGACGCGGCCACGCAGGTCGAGGACAAGCTCGAGCGCCAGGACGCCGACCAAGGCCGTCGAGGCGGCGATCCTCGCGCAGTATGCCCCGACCGCGCCTGAGGGTGCCTCCGAGGACCAGCACACGAGCGCCAGAGAGCGCCGCGCGGCGGCCCAGCTCGCTTTCGACAAGCTCGAGAAGGCGATCATCCGCGAGCGTATCGCCGTGCACAAGAAGCGCCCCGACGGGCGCTCGGAGAACGAGATCCGCGACATCTCGATCGAAGTCGGCGTCACGCCGCGCACGCACGGCTCGGCGCTGTTCACGCGCGGGCAGACGCAGGCGCTGAGCGTCGTCGCGATGGGCACGCTCAAGGAGGAGATGCGCATCGACACGCTCGGTCTGGAGTCCAAAAAGTACTACTGGCACCACTACAACTTCCCGCCGTTCTCGGTCGGGGAAGCGGGCCGCATGGGTGGCGTCAAGCGTCGCGACATCGGTCACGGCGCGCTCGCCGAGCGCGCGCTTGCACCGATGGTGCCCTCGATCGAGGAGTTCCCCTACTCGATCCGCGTGGTCTCGGACATCCTCGAGTCCAACGGCTCCTCCTCGATGGCCTCGGTGTGCGGCTCCTCGCTGTCGCTGATGGACGCCGGGGTGCCGATCAAGCGCCCCGTCGCGGGAATCGCGATGGGCCTGATCAAAGAGGGCGATGACTACATCGTGCTGACCGACATCGCCGGCGTCGAGGACCACCTCGGCGACATGGACTTCAAGGTCGCCGGCACCGAGCGCGGCATCACCGCGCTGCAGATGGACATCAAGATCACGGGCGTCACCTTCGAGATCCTGCGCGACGCGCTCGCACAGGCCAAAGAGGCGCGCACGTTCATCCTCGCCAAGATGGCCGACGTCATCGGAACCCCGCGCGAGCAGCTCTCGCAGTTCGCCCCGCGGATCCAGACGATCCAGATCGACCCCTCCCAGATCGGCCTGCTGATCGGCAAGGGCGGGGAAACGATTCGCGGCCTCTCGGATGAGTACGAATCGCAGATCGACGTCAACGACGAGGGCCAGGTGCTGATCTACTCCGCCAATGGCGAGCTCGCCGACGAACTGCTGGAGCGCATCCGGACGATGATGAAGGAGGTCGAGGTCGGCGACGAGTTCCTCGGCAAGGTCGTCAAGACGACCACCTTCGGCGCGTTCGTGGAGTTGGCGAAGGGCACGGACGGGCTGCTGCACATCTCCAACGTCTCCCCAGGCGAGCGTATCTCGACCGTCGAGGACGTGCTCAACAAAGGCGATGAGATCAACGTGCGCGTGGTCGAGGTCGACCGCGAGCGTGGGCGCATCGGCCTGCGCCTCGCCGACGATCCGGAGATCGCGGGCAAGACGGTCGAGGAGCTCGCGGCGGTGGGCGCGGGAGGCGGATCGGGATCCCGCCCACCCGGCCGTTCCTCGGGCCCCTCGCGCAATAACGGTCGTGAGGGCAATAGTCGTGGCGGCGAGCGCGACCGTGGCCGCAGCGATTCGGCCCCGCGCGGCTCCGGTCGTCCCCGTCACGGCTCCGGGCGCGACGGCGATCGGTTCTGAGAGCGCCCGCCCGCCGGACCGACGGCCATGCCGGACGCCGTCTCAGTTGAAGGCATGAACGATGTCGGCCATCGCATCACCACCCTGGACTCGGGAGTCCGGGTGGTGAGCGAGCCGCTGCCGGCGGTGCGCTCGGTCGCGCTCGGCTTCTGGATCGGCGCCGGCTCGGCGCACGAGCACGACGCCGAGGGCGGGATCTCGCACCTGCTCGAGCACATGCTGTTCCGCGGCTCCGAGCGCTACGGCTCGGAGGAGATCGACCAGATCTTCGACGCGATGGGCGCGGAGCTCAACGCCGGCACCGACAAGGAGGCGACCTCGGTCTACTCGCGCGTGCTCGACCGCCACCTGGAGCGCGCCTTTGACGTGATTGCCGACATGGTGTGGCGACCGCTGATGGGCGAGCTGGAGGCCGAGCGTGAGGTGGTGCTCGAAGAGATCGCGATGTACGAGGACGACCCCCAGGATCGCGTCTTCGACGTGCTCGGCGAGGCGGTCTTCGGCGCCCACCCGCTCGGGCGCCCGGTGATCGGGCGCGCCGAGGTGGTCGGCTCGGTGACGCGCGAGCAGTTGCGTGCCTTTCACGCCACCCACTACACCCCCGCGGAAGTGGTGATCGCCGCGGCCGGCTCGGTCGATCACGACGCGCTCGTGGAGATGGCGCTGGCCGCCGAAGGGGGACGGGACCAGGCGACACGCGACGAGGTGGACGCGGTCGCGGCGCCCGACGAGCCTGCCTTCGAGCGTCGTGTGCGCTTCCTGCGCAAGGACACCGAGCAGTACCACCTGTGCCTCGGCGGCCGCGGGATGGCGCACGAGGACGAGCGTCGCTTCGCGCTGCGCGTGCTCGACAACATCCTCGGCGGCGGTGCCTCCTCGCGCCTCTTCCAGGAGGTGCGCGAGCGCCGCGGTCTTGCCTACTCGGTGTTCTCCTTCTCCAACCTTTACGCCCACACCGGCGAGGTCGGGCTGTACGTGGGCACGCGCCCGGAGAATCTGGCGGAGGCGGTGGCGGTGCTGGCGGCCGAGCTGGAGCGCTTCGTGCACGAACCGGCCGACGCGCAGGAGCTCGAGCGCTCGCGCGAGAACGCCAAGGGCCGCATGGTGCTCGCGATGGAGTCCACCGCCGCGCGCATGAACCGCCTCGGCAGCTCGGTGCTGTGCGACCTGCCGATCCTTTCGGTGGAGGAGGTGATCGCGCGGATCGATGCAGTCACGGCCGATGACCTGCGCGAGCTCGCCGCCGAGCTGTTCCGCGGGCCGGAGCTGTCGGTCGCCGCGATCGGCCCGGACGAGCAGGTCCTGCGCGCCGCGCTGGCGCCGCTGGAGGCGGTCGCGGCGTGAGTGGGCAGGGCGCCGGGCTCGGGGTCCACCGGCCCGGGGAGTGCGCGGTCAAGGTGGTGGTGTGATCCGGGTGGTGGTGGCTGGCGCGGCCGGCCGCATGGGCCTCGCGGTGTGCGCGGCGGTGGACGGCGCCGATGACATGCAGCTCACCGGTCGTGCCGATCCGCTGCTCGGCACGACCCTCGCCGAAGTGCTGGACGATGCTGACGTGGTCGTCGACTTCACGCAGCCGCGAGATGGCGGTGGAGAACGCGCGTGACGTGCCTGCAGGCGGGCGTGCACGCCGTGATCGGCACGACCGGCTTCGACATGGGTGAGCTGGAGGGAGTCGCGGAGCGGGCCGTCGGCGCCAATGTGGTGGTCGCCCCCAACTTCGCGATCGGCGCGGTGCTGATGATGCGCTTCGCCGCCGAGGCGGCGCGCCACATGGTCAAGGCGGAGATCGTCGAGCTCCATCACGACCGCAAGCTCGACGCGCCCAGCGGTACTGCGGTCCTCACCGCGCAGCTGATGTCGGGCGCGAGCGGCGGGCCAGCGCCACCGATCCACTCGGTGCGCCTACCCGGGCTGGTGGCCCACCAGGAGGTGATCCTCGGCGATCTCGGCCAGACGTTGACGATCCGCCACGACTCGATCGACCGCGAGTCGTTCATGCCCGGGGTGCTGCTCGCGGTCCGCCGCATCGCGGCGCTCCCGCAGCCGCTCACCGTGGGACTCGAGAGCCTGTTGTTCGCAGATCGAGCGACGTGGGATAATGGCCGCGATGGCGAACCTGGGAACGATTCTGACCGCGATCGTGACGCCGTTCGACGAGCAGTTGCGCGTCGACGAGGAGGCGTTCGTGGCGTTGATGCACCACCTCGCCGCGCGCGGCTCGGACGGCTTCGTGGTGGCAGCGACGACCGGCGAGGCCGCGACGCTCACCGACGAGGAGCAGCTCGCGCTGATCGAGCTGGCGGTCGCCCAGCGCCCGCCCGGCAAGACGATCGTCGCCGGCGCCGGCACCAACGACACGCGCCACGCGGTCTTCTTGACCGAACGTGCGAGCGCCCTGCGCCCCGACGCGATCATCTCCGTTACGCCCTACTACAACCGCCCCAGCCCGCTCGGCCTCAAGCGCCACTACGAGGCCGTCGCCGCCGCGACCGACCTGCCGGTCATGCTCTACAACATCCCCTCTCGCACCGGCACCAACATCGGCCCCGAGCTGCTCGCCGAGCTCGCGCAGATCGAGCACATCGAGGCCGTCAAGCAGGCCAACGCGGACGAGCTGGCGCAGATCGACGGTCTCCAGCTGTACGCCGGCGACGACAGCTCGTTTGCGCACACGCTAGACATCGGCGGGGCGGGCGGCGTCTGCGTCGCCAGCCACATCGTCGGCGATCAGATGCGCCGCATGGTCGACGAGCCCGAGCACCGAGCCGAGATCGACGCCTCGCTGCACGACGTCTACAGGGCTCTGTTCCTGACGTCCAGCCCGACGTGCACGAAGGCGGCGCTGAACCTGCTCGGTCACGAGGTCGGCGGCGTGCGTCTGCCGATGGTGCCGGCCACCCCCGAGGAGCTGGCGCAGGTGCGGGCGATGCTGGTGCGCCACGGGCTGCTCGACCCCGCGGTGGCCACGCCGTCCCCGACGGGCGAGGCTGCGCGTACGCAGCAACACGCGTGAGCGCCAAACTGCGCGTCCTGCCGCTCGGCGGCTTGGGCGAGATCGGCAAGAACATGACCGTCGTCGAGTACGACGGGCGAATCGTCGTGATCGACGTCGGCCTGCGCTTCCCGACCCCGGAGATGGTCGGGATCGACCTGGTGCTGCCCGACTTCTCCTACCTGCGCGAGCGCGCGAGCGAGATCGAGGCGATCGTCGTGACGCACGGCCACGAGGACCACCTTGGCGCGCTGCCGTGGGTGCTGCGCGAGCTCGCCCAGAATGGAGGCCCGCCCGCCCGCGATCTGCCACCGGTGTACGGGGGGCCGCTGACGATGGCGATGGCGCGCTCGAAGCTCGAAGAGCACAAGCTGCGCGACGTCGAGCTGGGCGACGTGGCGCCGGGTGAAGTGCTCGAGCTGGGTCCGTTCTCGATCGAGATGGTGCACATGACTCACTCGATCCCCGACTCCAGCGCAGTGGCGCTCGGTACGGAGCTGGGGACGGTGCTGATCACCGGCGACTACAAGTTCGACCAGACGCCCGTCGACGGGCCGCCCGCCGACGTCTCGCGCCTGGCGGAGCTGGGGCGCGAGGGGGTGCTGCTGCTGTGCGGGGATTCCACCAACGTCGATCGTGAAGGCTTCTCGCCCTCGGAGTCCGGCGTGGGCCCCCACCTCGAGGAGGCGTTCGCGCGTTGCGAGGGGCGGATCGTGGTGACGAGCTTCGCGTCGAACATCCACCGCGTGCAGCAGGTGGTCGACGCGGCGCAGCAGCTGGGGCGCAAGGTCGCGCTCGTGGGGCGTTCGATGCGCAAGAACGTCGGCATCGGACGCACACTCGGGCACATCGAGATACCGGAGGGAATGCTGGTTGGGGTGCGCGAGATCGAAGACTTCCCCGACGAGCGGATCGTGATCATCTCGACGGGCTCGCAGGGCGAGCCGCTCTCGGCGCTGCGGCGGATGGCTTACCGCGACCACCCGCAGGTGCAGCTGCGCGGCGGCGACACGGTCGTCTTCTCGGCCACGCCGGTGCCAGGCAACGAGCGCGCGGTGAACGAGACGATCGACCGTCTCTACCACATCGGCTGTCAGGTGGTGACCCCTGCCGATGCGCCCGTGCACGCATCCGGTCACGGCTACGCCGAGGAGGTGAAGCTGATGCTCAACCTCGTGCAGCCGCGCTACGTGATGCCCTTCCACGGCGACTTCAAGCGGCTGCGCCTGCACGCCCAGCTGGCAGAGGCGGTGGGGGTCGCGCCGGAGGACATCTTCCAGGGCGAGAACGGGCGGCCGCTTGACATCGACGAGCGCGGCGCACGCTTCGGCGAGCACGAGCAGTCGGGGATGATCTTCGTCGACGGCGTGGAGATCGGCGACATGGCCGACGTCGCGCTGCGCGACCGCCGGATGCTTTCGGCCGACGGGATCTTCATCGTGGTGGCGACGATCGCCGAGCAGGACGGCCACTCGGTGGCCGACCCGGAGGTGATCTTCCGCGGCGTTCCCTTCCTCGACGAGGCCGGCCGCCTGGTGGAGGAGATCCGCCTCACCGTCGAGGAGTCACTGCACCGCGCGGCCGAGGAGGAGATCCGCGAGGTGGACCTGATCCAGCAGACGCTGCACGACGATCTAGCGCAGCTGGTCTACGACCGCCTCAAGCGCCGGCCGATGGTGCTGCCGGTCGTCGTCGAGGTGTAGCGCTCTCAAGTTCGGGCGCGGCTCAGGTCAGCTGCGCGGTCGGCAGGGATCTGGCGGGGCGCTGGCGGCGCCCCCTGTGCAGTGGCCAGTGGCAGGCGCACGACGAAGCGCGCGCCGTGTGGCGTGACGTTTTCGAGCGCCACCGAGCCGCCGTGCGAGTGGGCGACGGCGCGCACGATTGCGAGGCCGAGGCCGAACGAGCCGCCGACCGCGCCGTCCCGGCTCGGTGCCCCGCCGGCGCTGCGCACGAAGCGCTCGAACAGGGTGGGGGCGAGCTCGGGTGGCACGCCGGGGCCATCGTCCTCGACGGTGAGCACCGCGAAGCCGGCGGCGACCCCGGTGGCAGCGCGGATCGCGCTGCCGGGCGGCGTGTGGCGCAGGGCGTTCTCGATCAGGTTGAGCGTCAGCCGGAAGAGCTCGTCGTGGTCGCCTTCGACGACCGCCGGATCGGCGTCGATCGAGAGCTCGTGCTCGCCGCTCAGGGGGCCGAGCTCAGCGGCGGCGTCGAGCACCACCTGCCCCAGATCGACCGGTTGGCGCGGGGCGGCGCGGCCGACGTCGCTGCGCGCGAGCAGCAGCAGATCGGCGACCAGCCGGCGCATGCGCCGCGAGGAGCGCAGCGCCGAGCGCGCCGCGTCGCCCTCGTCGCCGTGCAGTGATTCGGCCAACAGCTCGAGGTTGGCAAGCACTGACGTGAGCGGCGTGCGCAGCTCGTGCGAGGCGTCGGCAACGAAGCGGCGCTGGCGGTCGAGCATCGCCTCGGTCTCAGCGTGGGCGTCGTCGAGCGAATGAAGCATCCCCTGCAGTGTGCGGGCGAGCTCCGCGACCTCGTCATCGGCCTCGGGCTGGGGAATCGCGGCGCTGGAATCCTGCGTGCGCGCGATCTCCGCGGCGGTCGAGGTGAGCGTCGCGATCGGCTGCATCGCGCGGCGGGCGATCGTCGCCCCGGCGAGCAGCGCGAGGCCGCTGCCGGCGAGGGTGCCGAGGATCAGCAGCAGCTCGACGCGAGCGATCGTCGGCTGCACGTCGGAGAGCGGGCGGGCGTACTGGATCACGACGTAGCCGCCGTTCGAGAGCGGCCGGGCGCGCGACTCGACGCGGTAGCCATCAACGTTCACGCCCCCTTCGAGGCCGGCGATTCGCCCGTCGGGGGGGTCGAGTTCGGGGGCGTGGGGGGTGTTTTCGATCACGCTCGCGGAGGAGGAGAGGATCACCCTGATGACGGCGTGCTCCGGGGCGGCGTATGCGTCGATGTTCGGGGTGACGACCAGATGGCCGTTGGGTTCCGAGATCTGCAGCAGGTTCGAGAGGTCGTCGGCGGAGGCGGCGACTTCGGTGTTGAAGTCCGAGCGGATGCGGTGCACCGTCAACGAGCCGACGACCAGCGCGAAGCCGCACAGGATCACGAACGTCAACAGAGCCGAGGCGAGTGCCAGGCGGGTGCGGATCGGCAGGCGATCGAAGGCCGCCGTCACGCGCGCGAGAAGCCTCCGCGGGGCGCTGAGACGCTCGGAACCGGCGCGCTCAGGGCCGGGAGGCTCAGGCTCGGAGGACGTACCCGGCTCCCCGGATTGTGTGCAATAGGCGGGGCTCACCCTCGGCCTCGAGCTTGCGGCGCACGTTGGAGACGAACACCTCGATCGTGTTGGTCTGGGAGAAGGGGTCATAACCCCAGACCTCGTCGAGCAGTCGCTGGCGGGAGATCACGATTCGCTCGTTGCGCATCAGGTACTCCAGTAGTTCGAACTCCCGCTGGGTCAGCTCGATCCCGCGCTCGCCGCGCACGACCTCATGGGTGTCGGTGTTGAGGGAGAGGTCACCCACCCGTAGGGGGGCCGAACCACGAGGGGGCCGGCGGCGCAGCAGCGCGCGCATCCGCGCGAGCAGCTCTTGGCGCTCAAACGGCTTGACGAGATAGTCGTCGGCGCCGGCATCGAGCCCCTCCACGCGCGACTCCAGCGCGTCGCGCGCGGTGAGGATCAGGATTGGTACGTCGTCCTGCTCGCGCAGGCCACGCGCCACGTCGATGCCATCGACCTTCGGCAGTCCGAGGTCGAGGATCACGAGGTCGGGCACGAACGTGTGGGACTGTTCCAGGCCGGAGGCGCCGTCGAGCGCGATGTGGACCTCATAGCCCTCCATCCGCAGCGAGCGCTGCAGGGCCTGGGCGATGTCTTCGTCGTCCTCGACCACGAGGACCCTTGGTGCGCGGGAGAAATCGTTCATATGAGGTACCTGTGTATCGATCTGTACTAAAGCGATGGTAAGGCTTCCCAGCAGGGTCTGAAGCCCCGGCGTCGAAGTTGCGGGTGGATGGCAGGCACACGCAAGGGCGCCACACGCAGGCCCCCAACCACTCGGAGGGCGACCGATCGAAGATCGACCGGAGCCGGGAGACGCTCGCCTGCGACCGAGACCGGGAGACGCTCTCGCGTCCCCGTTTCGGCCAGCATCCCCGGTTCGGCTGGCAAAGCTCGCAGCCGCCGGAGACGGCCAAGCTCGGGCTGGCCGCCGCCGTGGTGGCCGCCGCGGTTGCCGGAGCTCGACCAGCGCCAGCGTGACGTGCTGGCGCTGGCGCTGATCGCGATCGGCGTGTTCATGGGCGTGGTGTTGTACGGCAACGGCGACGGCGGGCGCCTCGGCCATGCGCTGGCGGTGGCGCTCGGCTGGAGCGTGGGGCGCGCAAAGGTGCTCGCGCCGATCGCGCTCGTGGGCGCCGGCGCGGCGATGCTGATGCGCCCGGTGCTGCCGGCGATGCGGCCACTGCGCACGGGCAGCATCTGCCTCTTCGCCGCGGTCGTGCTGGCGCTGGCGGCGGGGACGCTGGGCGTGAGCTCCGGGCAGGGCACGCCGGCCTCGCACTGGTCTTCGGGCTACCTGCAGGCGCACGGCGGCGCCGGCGGACAGGCCCTCTACGAAGTGGGGCACCGGCTGGTGCAGCAGGTCGGCGTGGACATCCTCGTGGTGTTCCTGCTGGTCGTCGGGCTGATCCTGCTGACGGGCGCCTCGCTGGCGGCGGTGCTGCGCGCGACCGGCAGCGGCATGGTTGACAGCACGCGGATGCTCAAAGCTCGTGTCGGGGCCGAGCGCTCCTCGGCCGGCGACTCGCAGCCGGCGGAGGAGCGCCCGTCGCTTGACCAAAGCCAGGAGACACTCGACTCCGATCGAAGCGGGGGGCAACTGGCCCTTGGCGAGCATCTCCTGCCCCCCGAGCCGGAGCCGGGCAAGCTCGTCGTACGTGCCACCCATGTGGAGGCGCCCTCGCTCGACGGCGACCGGCCACTGGAGCCGGTGGACCCATGGGCAGAGGATGAGGCCCCGGACGAGCTGGAGCTGGAGCCCGAGTCGCTGGAGCTCGAGCCCGAGCCGGAGGAGTCGCCGGCCGCGGAGGGAGAGACGAGTGAGCCGATCCCAGGCGGGCGCGCCGCGGGCCCCGAGGATCTCACCCCTCAAGGGCGCCTGCGCGGGCACGTGACCGACGACCCCAACTTCGAGTGGCGGATTCCGCAGGCCACCCGAGTGCTGTCGCGCTCAAGCGCCGAGCAGTCGCGCCCGGACACCGCCGGGCAGGAGCGCACCGCCGCCAACCTGGTCGAGGCGCTCGGCCACTTCGGCGTGCAGGCGAAGGTGATCGGCACGGTGGCCGGCCCGCACATCACCCGCTACGAGCTGCGTCTCGCGCCCGGGACGAAGGTCGCGAAGGTGACGCAGCTGAAGGACGACCTCGCCTATGCGCTGGCCGCGACCGACATTCGCATCCTCGCGCCGATCCCGGGCAAGCAGGCGGTCGGGGTGGAGGTGCCCAACGCGCGACGGCGGATCGTGCGCCTTGGCGACGTCTTCCAGGAGCCGCCCGCGGATTGGTCGCCGTTGACGGTGTGGCTGGGCAAGGATGTGGCGGGCAAGGCGATCGGCGCCGATCTGGCGAAGATGCCGCACCTGCTCGTCGCCGGAACGACTGGCGCGGGCAAGTCGGGCGCGATCAACGCGATGTTGGCGAGCGTGCTGCTGCGCGCCAGCCCACACGAGCTGCGCCTCGTGTTGGTCGACCCGAAGCAGGTGGAGCTCAACCACTACGAGTCGATTCCGCACCTCCTGACCCCTGTGATCACGAGCCCGCGGATGGCCGCCAACGCGCTGCAGAACCTGGTTCGGGAGATGGAGCAGCGCTACGGGACGATGTCGCTGGCGCGCACGCGCAGCCTGCCTGAGCTCAACAAGGCGCGCGCGGCGCGCGAGGAACCGCCGCTGCCATACATCCTGTGCGTAATCGACGAGCTCGCGGACCTGATGATGGTTGCCCCCGCGGACGTCGAGGACTCGATCATCCGGCTCGCGCAGAAGGCTCGCGCCGTCGGCATCCACCTGGTGCTGGCGACCCAAAGCCCGCGCGTCGACGTGATCACGGGCATGATCAAGGCCAACGTTCCGTCGCGGATCGCGTTTGCGGTCTCCTCGCAGACCGACTCGCGCGTGATCCTCGACCAGAACGGCGCCGAGTCGCTGCTGGGCCAGGGCGACATGCTCTTCAGCCCGGTCGGCTCATCGCGCCTGCAGCGCATCCAGGGCGCCTACATCGACGAGCCGCAGATCGCGAAGCTGACCGACTTCTGGCGTAGGCAGGGCGAACCGGAGCTGCGCGAGGAGTTGCTGGAGGAGGTCGAGCCGAGCGAGGCTGACGGGGAGCGCCCGGACGAGCTCGACCCCAACGAGGACCCGCTGCTGAAGGACGCGATCGCGCTGGTCGCGGAAATGCAGACCGCTTCGACCTCGATGCTGCAGCGGCGCCTGCGCCTCGGCTACACGCGCGCGGGCCGGATGATCGACATGCTGGAGCGTCGCGGGGTGATCTCCGGCTACGAGGGCTCCAAGCCCCGTCAAGTGCTGATCGCCGAGGCGGATGTGCCGCGTGTGCTGGCGGCCTTGGAGGAGCGGACGGTCGCAGTGGAGCAGAAGAGCTGATTTTTGATGAGGACCCCCACAAGGGGGGTCGGGGATGGGTTGGCGCGTGACGCGGAGGCGCAGCTCGAAAATGCCGGAGCGTCACTAGCCTTCACAGCCGAGATGCCAGAGATCGGATCAACACTGCGCGAGGCCCGGATGCGCTCACGGATCGACGTGTCGGAGATCGAGGCGCAGACGAAGATCCGCGCCAAGTACCTGCGCGCCCTGGAGAACGAGGAGTGGGACCTGCTGCCGGGGCCGACGTTCGTGAAGAGCTTTCTGCGCACCTACGGCAATGCGCTCGGTCTCGACGGCCGCGCTCTGGTTGAGGAGTACAAGCTCCACTACGAGCACCCCGGCGACGGGATCGAGCCGATCCAGCAGGCGGCGATGTCGTCTCCCCGTCGCGCCCGTGCGCGCGCTGGGGGGACGATGCGCCGTGGGCCGGGTGCGGCCTCGCCGCCGCGCATGGGTCCCTCGCGCGCCTACATGGGCGCGATCGCCGCGATCGGCATCGTGATTGTGCTGTTGGTGTATGCGCTGCTCTCGGGCGGCAGCTCGCCCTCGAGCAAAGCGCCACCGAGCACCCCGGCGCAGGGTAGCGCTCGCGGCACGCACCCCAAACGGGCCCACCGGGCGCACCCGAGCGGCGCGGCGAGCGCGACGGCGACGCTGGCGTCGCTGAAGCTGGAACCGAGCGGCCGCGTGTACGTCTGCCTGATCGGCGACGGCGGGCGCAAGCGGATCCCGGGCGAAATCCTGACCTCGGAAAGCCCCGAGCCTGTCTACCACGCGCACCGCTTCGAACTGACTCTCGGCAACAACGAAGTGACGCTGATCGTCAACGGCAAGCCCGTAACGGTGCCGGCCTCCTCTGGCGCAATCGGCTACGCGATCACCCGCACGGGGATGCGCTCGTTGATCGAAAGCGAAGAGCCGACGTGCAAGTAAAAGAGCCTGGAACGGGGTGAGCCGGTGGGCGCGCGCGCGGGGATCGTCGTCACCGGCACCGAGGTGCTGACCGGCCGCGTGGCGGACCGCAATGGCCCCTGGCTGGCCGATCGCCTAGAGGACCTTGGCGTCGACCTCGCACAGATCGCGATCGTCGGCGACCGCCGCGAGGATCTGCTGGCGGCACTGCGCTTCATGGCGGCGCAGCGCTTCGACGTGGTGCTGACCAGTGGCGGCCTCGGTCCAACCGCCGACGACCTCACAGCCGAGGTCGTGGCGGAGTTCCAGGGCCGCGAGCTGGTGTGGGACGGCTCACTGCAGGAGCGGATCGAAGCGATCGTCGCGCGCCTGGGCGCGCGCTGGCGTAACGTCAGCGCGGAGGCGATGCGCGAGGGCGCGCGCAAGCAGGCGACGGTCCCGCGGGGCGCGACGGTGCTGGAGCCTGTCGGCACCGCCCCAGGCCTGGTCGTGACCCCCGCCGAGGGCAGCACCGGCCCCACGGTGGTCGTGCTTCCCGGCCCGCCGCGTGAGCTGCAGCCGATGTGGGAGGCGGCCGTGCGCGAGGACTTCCATGCGGCGGGTCCACTGCGAGAGGCGCTGGCAGGCGCCACCGAGTACCGTCGCCGCACGCTGCGTCTGTTTGGGATCCCCGAGTCGGAGATTGCTGAGACACTCAGGATGGCCGAGCGCGAAGGGGTGGCGCTGGGGCGCCTGGAGGTGACCACCTGCCTGAAACGGGGGGAGGTGGAGGTCGTTACGCGCTACGAGCCCGACGCGCAGGACGCCTACGACGCGCTGGTGGCCGCGGTGCGAGCGCGCCACGCCGAGCAGCTCTTCTCCGAGGACGGCAGCACGATCGACGAGCAGGTGGCAGCCCTGCTGGCCGGAACGGGGATGCGCGCCACAGGCGCGTGTCCCCCGGCTCCGGCGGGAACGGGGATGCTGGCCGAAACGGGGACCGATCAGGGCGACACTCGCTACGCTCGCATCCCCGAATCGGCCAGCGCCGCAGGCGCGTGTCCCCCGGCTTCGGTCGCAGGCGAGTGTTTCTCGGCTCCGGTCGGCGAGCAGGGCGCCCCCGCGCGCACGATCGCAACCGCAGAGTCGTGCACGGGAGGCCTGCTCGCAGCCCGCCTGACGGATCCCCCGGGCGCCTCACGGTATGTGCGCGGGGGCATCGTCGTATACGCGAATGAGGCGAAGGTGGCACAGGCGGGAGTCCCCGCGGAGATGATCGAGCGCCACGGCGCCGTCTCCTCCGAGGTGGCGCAGGCCTTGGCCGAGGGAGCGCGCAAGCACCTCGGAGCGGACGTGGGCGTGGGCGTAACGGGCATCGCCGGCCCTGGCGGAGGCACCCCCGAGAAGCCGGTGGGCACGGTTTACCTGTGTGCAGCAACCGCTGGCGGCGCACTCGCGCGAGCAGTGACCCTACCGGGTGGCCGGCAGGACATACGCGAGCGCACGACCACGGTGGCATTGCACCTGGTACGCCGGCTGCTCACCTCGAACTCCAGTAATTGAGCCATTTCTGGCTCCAGCGGAGAATCCTGCGCGTCGCTGCTCTCCACGCATTGGATCGATCGCACTTAAGGGCCCACGGACCCTGAGGCACCGCCATGACCTCGCTGGCGCCCCTGGCAGCCCTCCGCGTCGCGCAGCCCGGTTCGCGATCCACGACGTCAGAAACACCACTTGTGCCCGTCCTTGCTTGCGTGGTACAGCTATGCGTACGTATTCCAACAGACTCAGGGACGTTTGGGAATAGTTCGGACCAACCAACAGACGTGGCGGTTGGCCGCTGTACGCTTTTAAAAGCCTACGGGCTCCTACCGACTTTTTGCGGGCACCCGTAGAGACTCCGGATCGTGACCTCCTCTCCACGAATTCGGATCCTGCCGAGCGGGGGCGCCGGTCTGACATAGCCGGCGCCCCCGCCGGCCTGTTTGAGAACAAATCGCGACACATCGTCCGCAGGAGCCGTGCGACCGGCACGGCTTGCACCTGCGGTTGCGATCATCATTGACATGACCCGCGGCGCCGAAGCCCGGCTGTTCGTCGCGCTCGACCTGCCCGCCGAGCTGCGCGGGCGGCTGCTCGGTTGGGCGCGCACAGCCGCCGCGAGCGTTCGCGCCGGGGCGCCAGCTCCGCCGCGCGGCGATCTCGCGATGACCTTCCACGGCGGGCACTCTCCCAGCCGGCGCCGGGAAACGCGACCGCTGCCGGCCCACCAGCCGCGGCTGCTCGATCCCGACTCCCTGCACGTCACGCTCTGCTTCCTCGGCGACCGGCCCGTGGGGGAGATCGAGGCGCTTGGCGAGGTCCTCGCCGCCGCCTGCGCGGAGGCACCACCGGTTGGCGAGCTCTCCTTCGGGGCGCCGCTGTGGCTTCCTGCGCGCCACCCGCGCGCGCTCGCCGTCGAGTTGCACGACACCCCCGATCGAGCTCTGGAGGCGCTGCACGGCGCGCTCGCGGCGGTCTGCAACCTGGAGTCGGCAGCCGCGCCCGGCCCGCGGCCGCGCTATGGAAGGCCGGCGTCGGCGCTTTCGCCCGCACGTGACCGTCGCGCGCATGCGCCCCTCTGAAGCCCCACGCGAGCGCGGCCTGCCGCCCACGCCGGCGCTCTCGTTCACCCCTCGCTCGGTCACGCTGCAGCGGTCCTGGCTGACGCCCACAGAGGCCGTATACGAAGGGCTCTTCACGTACGCCCTCGCGGCCCCGTGCATCGAGTAGCGCCCGCTTGCGCAATCGAACAAGTGTTCCGTCCGGAGTCGTCTCTACCGTTTTGCGCTCGATCCGTTTTCCCGATTCCGGAGGAGCTTCCGATGCCGACCGACAACGAGAAGGCCGCCAAGGCCCGCGACGCCGCGCTGAAGGGCGCGCTCACGCAGATCGAGCGCGAGTTCGGCAAGGGCACCGTCATGCGCATGGGCGACGAGGGCGCGCAGGTGCGCGTCGCCGCGATTCCCACGGGCGCGCTGTCGCTCGATCTCGCGCTCGGGATCGGCGGGGTTCCGCGCGGGCGCATCGTCGAGGTCTTCGGCCCCGAGTCGTCCGGCAAGACCACGCTGATCTACCACGTCCTCGCCGAGGCCCAGCGGCTCGGAGGGGTGTGTGCCTTCATCGACGCCGAGCACGCGATGGACCCGCTCTACGCCAAGGAGATCGGCGTCGACATCGACGAGCTGCTCGTCTCCCAGCCCGACTACGGCGAGCAGGCGCTGGAGGTCGCCGACATGCTCGTGCGCTCCGGGGCGATCGACGTCGTCGCGATCGACTCCGTCGCCGCGCTCACCCCGCGCGTGGAGCTCGAGGGGCAGATGGGCGACCAGACGGTTGGCGCGCAGGCGCGGATGATGTCCCAGGCGATGCGCAAGATCGCCGGCAACCTGAACCGCACCTCCACGCTCTGCATCCTGACCAACCAGATCCGCGAAAAGGTCGGCGTCATGTTCGGCTCGCCCGAGACTCAGCCCGGCGGGCGCGCGCTGAAGTTCTACGCCTCCCAGCGCCTGGACATCCGGCGCATCGAGACGCTCAAGGACGGCACCGAGGCGGTCGGCAACCGCGTGCGCGTGAAGGTCGTCAAGAACAAGCTCGCCGCCCCCTTCCGCCAGGCCGAGTTCGACATCGAGTTCGGCAAAGGCATCTCCTCCTCCGGCTGCCTGATCGACCTCGGCATCGAGGACTCCGTCGTGACCAAGTCCGGCTCCTTCTTCTCCTACGGCAACGAACGCCTCGGCCAGGGCCGCGGCGACGCCAAGGCCTACCTGGACGAGCACCCCGCGATCGCCAAGGAGATCCGCGCGAAGATCTTCGCCGCGCGCGGCATCTCGCCAAACGGTCCCTCGGTGCCGGTGGAGCCGGTCTCCGACGCACCGGCCGACAGGAATGGGAGTCCGCCGGAGGTCGCACCCGTGCCGGAGTCGCGACGGGAGCCCGTCGCGGCGTAGGGCTAGATTCGTCGCCCGTTTCAGGACGGCCGAGGGCTGCCGTCCGGCCACGCGCGTTGTAATGACGTGGGGGAGGTGGCCGTTCGGCCGGCCAGAGGCACCAAACGCGGGGTGGCGGCGGGTACCCTGTGTGGCATGCCGCGCTACCACCTCACCACCTTCGGCTGCCAGATGAACGAGCACGACTCCGAGCGGATGAAGGGGATGCTCGAGTCGCTCGGCTACAGCGAGGCGCCCGCGCGCGCCGAGGCCGACCTGATCCTCTTCAACACCTGCTCGATCCGCGAGTCCGCCGACTCTCGCTTCGTCGCCCACCTCGGCGAGGCCAAGCGGCTGAAGCACGAACGGCCCGAGCGGATCGTCGGCGTGGGGGGGTGCTGGGCGCAATCGGTCAAGGAGGAGGTCTTTGAGCGTTTCCCGTTCGTCGATGTCGCCTTCGGCCCCGGCCAGGTCCATCGACTCGCGGAGTTCCTTACCTCGGAGTCGCTGACCGCGCAGGGCTACTTCGAGTTCGAGGGCTTCACCGGGCGCCTGCCCGCCCACCGCGAGCGGCCCTTTCAGGGTTGGGTGCAGATCAGCGTCGGCTGCAACTGCCGCTGCTCCTACTGCATCGTCCCCTCCACGCGCGGGCGCGAGGTCAGCCGGCCCTTCGACGAGCTCGTGCAGGAGGTCCGCGGGATGGCTGCCGAGGGCGTGCGCGAGGTTACGCTGCTCGGCCAGAACGTCAACTCCTACGGGCGCGACCTGCGTGAGCCGGCCGCGGCTCCGATCGCACCCGCAACCGCGCTGGGTCAGGCGCGCGCGGGCGTACGAGTGGGGGGGCGAAGCTCGCGCACATTCGCCGAACTGCTGCACGCGCTCGACGCCGTCGAGGGCATCGAGCGCATCCGCTACACCTCACCCCACCCAAAGGACATGCGTGAAGATGTGATCCGATCGCATGCCAACTTGCGAACAGTATGTGAGCACATTCATCTGCCGCTGCAGTCCGGCTCCACACGCATCCTCAAGGCGATGCGCCGCACCTATGATCGCGAGCGCTACCTCGACCGCGTCGCCCTAATCCGCGAGCACGTCCCCGACGTCTCGCTCACGACAGACATCATCGTTGGCTTCCCCGGCGAGACCGAGGAGGATTTCGAGCAGACGCTCTCACTCGTCGAACAGGTCCGCTACGACAGCGCCTTCACCTTCCTCTTCTCGCCCCGGCGCGGCACCGAGGCCGCCGCGATCACCGAGGGGCTCGTGCCACACCCGGTCAAGGTGCAGCGCATGGAGCGGCTCCTGGAGGCCGTGCAGCGCCACGCGCGCGAGCGCGCCCAGCGCTTCATCGGGCGCGATCTGGAGGTGCTCGTCGAAGGGTCATCGCGCACCGATCCCTCGCGGATGCGCGGACGCACCCGCCACAACAAGGTCGTCAACTTCGCCGGCCTCTCCGCGCCGGGAGATCTGACACAGGTACGGATCGACTCCGCCACCTCGCAGACGCTCGCCGGGGAGGAGCTGCTGCTGACACGGGCCGGATCGGGGTAGCGGCGGGCCGTCCTGCCTGGCGACGGCCCGCCGCCCCTCGATCTGCCGAGCGCTGCTAGTCAGCGGTCGGGGTTGGCCCCGGGGGAGGGCCGGTGTAGCTCGATCCCGATTCGCTGCCCGATCCGGATTTCGAGCTCGATCCCCCGCTCGACCCTTTGCCCATGTTCGGGCACGGGTGGCCCGAGGGGCTTGTCGAGTTCGGCGCCGGGGCTGTTTTGGACGGCGTCGAGGGGGTGGTTGTCGTGGACGGAGTGGTGGTCGTGGACGGCGTTGACTGGGTCGATGTCGTACCCGTCGTGCCGGTGGAGCCACTCGGAGCCGCGGCAGCGCCGGCGATGCCGGCGACCGCGCCTCCCGTTGCCAGCGCGCCCACCACGATGACCGCCCTGATCGTATTTGCCCTGTTCATGGGGACCTCCTGTGGTCGGTTGGGGAGCTTTCTTACGCCACCCATCCTGCGCCCCGTCCCTAAGCGGCCCGCAACGCGTGTCTAAGGCCTATCGAAGGAGTTCGTGGGCCTACGGGCGGTGCCCTGCCGCCAGCTGCTCGGCGAGCTTGTCGTTACCCGTCTTGCGGGTGACGGTTGCGGCGAGGGCGGGAGCAAGACCCGCGAAGGCCGAGCCGACGCGTAGCGCCAGCGGCGCGACGTCCGTCTCTGCACGGTTGCGCTCGATCGCCTCCGCGACCGCGCGCCCCACGTCGTGGGGGCTGCGCGTGCCCACGCCGGGGGGAGCTTCGCGCCCGAGGCCGCAAACATCCCCGCTTCGCGGATGAAGCCCGGGTTGACGACGGAGACGCCGACCCCCCGCTCGCGCAGCTCCGGACGCAGACCCAGGGCGAAGCCGCGCAGCCCGAACTTTGTCGCGTTGTACAGCGAGGTCATCGCTGTCGGCGCCTTGCCCGACAGCGAGGAGATGAACAGCAGGTGGCCCTGGCCACGCGCCACCATCGCCGGCGCCAGTGCGTGCGCCATCGCAATCGGGGCGCGCAGGTTGACCTCCAGCGTGCGGTCGACCTCCACCATCTCGAATTCCTCCAGGCGCCCCGCCCCGTGCAGTGCCGCATTGGCGACAAGGATGTCCACCGCGCCCGCGTCGCCCAGCAGGCGATCGACCGCCGCGCGGTCCGCGAGGTCCGCGGCCAGCGCGCGCGCGCCGAGCTCGCCCGCCAACCCCTCCAGCACATCCGTGCGCCTGCCGGTCAGGATCAGCTTCGCGCCGCGCCCGCCCAGCTCGCGGGCGATCGCTTCGCCGAGGCCGCCGGTGGCACCGGTGAGCAGGACGGTGGAGTTGTGGATCTGCATTGGACTCGCTCCAAGATGAGTGTGGAGGACAGGTTCGAGCGGCGTGTGGTGGAACGGGTTCCGGCAGCCTGTGGTGGGATAGGTTCCAGCGGTAGTGGTGATCGAGCACGGCCGACCGTTGAGCGGGCCGATGGTGCAAGGCTACGTCAATGCAGGTGATCGCGCTGTTCGGCCCCACGGGCGTGGGCAAGACCGCTGTCGCTGTCGCGCTCGCCGCGCGGCTGCGGGCCGCCGGCGAGGACCCCGTGGCCGTCTCCGCCGACGCGCTGCAGGTTTACATCGGCCTGGAGACGCTCACCGGCGTTGCCTCGGCGGCCGAGCGGGCGGCCCTGGAGCACCGGCTCGTCTCCTTCCTGCCGCCCGACGCGTCCTTCAGCGCCGGTCAGTACGCCGAGCTGGCGCACGCCGAGATCGACGCGCTGCGCGCCCGGGGTCGGCGGCCGATCGTCGTCGGCGGCACCGGCCTTTACCTACGCGCGGCGCTGACCGAGCTGAGCCTGCGCCCACCCCCGCCCGAGGGGCTGCGCGAGCGCCTCACCGCCGAGCTCGAACGGGAGGGCTCGGCCGCGCTGCACGCCCGTCTCGCGCGCGGCGCGCCGTGGGCGGCTGGGCGCATCGACCCCGCCGACCGCCAGCGCATCGTGCGCGCGTTGGAGCTGCTCGCGACGGGCGAGCTCGAGCCGCCCGAGGGGCCCTCGCAACTGTGGACCGACGAGGTGCGCCGTCCCACGCTGCTCGTCGGGCTGACGCTGGAGCGCGAGCAGCTGTACGCACGGATCGACGCCCGCGTCGAGCGGATGCTGGGCGCCGGGGTGCGCGAGGAGGTGCGGCGGGCGCACGCCGCTGGCGCCTCGGCTACCGCGCGCAAGGCGCTCGGTTTCGAGGAGCTGCTCGCCGGCGACGTCGAGGCGATGCAGCGCCGCACCCGCAACTACGCGCGCCGCCAGCTCTCCTGGATGCGCAAGCTCGCCGGCGTCCATCTGATCGACGTGACCGGCCGCGCGCCGGAGGGCGTTGCCGCGGAGATCGCAGACTCCGTTACAGCCGGGGACGCCGCTGCCGCGCTCCGTGCCGGCGAAGGTTGAGGTCGGCCGCTCAGACAGCCTCCTCCTCGCGGGCTCGTTGCCCGCCGGGATGCCGCCTGATGGCACCGTTCCGGCCGGGTGAGCGCATAAACTCGGGCAGCGTATGACCGCCTCCGCAGAGATACGCCCGATGCGGTTCGAGAAGTGGCAGGCGCTCGGCAACGACTACCTGATCATCGAGCGCGCGCAGTTGCCGTTCGAGCTCACCCCGCCACGCATCCGCAAGCTCTGCGCGCCGCACTTCGGGGTCGGCGCCGACGGAGTGCTGCTGCTCGCTCCCAGCGAGGACCCCCAGTTCGTCGCGCGGCCTGTCGATCTACAACCCCGACGGATCAGAGGCGGAGCTGTCGGGCAACGGCGCGCGCGAGGCGGTGCTCTACCTGCGTCGCCACGGCTGGACCGAGGAGGACGTGTTCTCGATCCACACCGCCGCGGGGGCGATCACGCCGACGATCCTCGGCCCCCACAGCTGCCGCATCGACATGGGCGCCGCGTCGCTGAGCTCGCAAAGCTTCCCGAGCGGCTCCCCCGACGGCCACGGCGAACTGAGCGCAGGCGGCCGGCGCTGGCGCTTCCAGCACGTCTCGATCGGCAACCCCCAATGCGCGATCCACGTCGAGGACTTGGACGCGCTGCTGGCGCTCGACCTGACCGCGATCGGCCCCGCGATCGAAGACCACGAGCTCTTCCCGCACCGCACCAACGTCTCGTGGTACACCGAGACCGAACCGTTTCGCATCCGCGCGCGGATCTTCGAGCGCGGGGTGGGGGAGACGCTCTCATCCGGCACCGGCGCCACCGGCGCGGCGGTCGCCCACGTCCTGGCTCACAGGCGCTCCCCGCCGGCGCACGACGGTGATGCGCCGCGCCTGCCGGGCGCCGCCGCCGGGCATGCCGGGCACAAATCGGGTGGTGGGGCGCACGAATCGAGTACCGTCACCGTCGCGCTCGACGGCGGCGAGCTGCAGGTCGAGGTGGGGGAGGAGCTGCGCGTGCATCTGACGGGCTGGGCACGGCCCGTGCACGAGGGTTGCCTCAGCGACGACTTCCTCAAGGAGCTGCATGAGACAGAGTGACCATCCAACCCGACCGGCCCCCGAAGGAGCTGCATGAGACCGAGTGAGCGCCTGAGCCGCATCCCGCCGTACCTGTTCGCCGAACTGGAGCGCAAGATCGCCGCCAAGCAGGCCGCGGGGGTAGACGTGATCAGCCTCGGCATCGGCGACCCCGACCGCCCGACGCCGGCGCTGATCGTCGAGGCGATGCAGGAGGCCGTCACCGAGCCGGAGACCCACCGCTACCCCTCCAATCGCGGCCGCGGCGACTTCCGCGAGGCGATCAGCGACTTCTACGCGCGGCGCTTCGACGTGGAGCTCGACCCCGCCAGCGAGATCATCCCCGCGATCGGCGCCAAGGAGGCGATCTTCAACCTCAACCTCGCCTTCCTCGACCCCGGCGACGCGGCGCTCGCCTCCGATCCCGGCTACCCCGTCTACAGCGCCGGGCCGCTGCTCGCCGGCGCCGACCCCGTGCCGCTGGCGCTCGTGCCCGAGCTCGGCTTCGTCCCCGACCTCGACGCGATCGCTCCCGCGGACCTCGCGCGCGCGAAGCTGATGTACCTCAACTACCCCAACAACCCCACCGGCGCGCTCGCGCCCGAGGGCTTCTTCGAGCGCGTCGTGGCGTTCGCCCGCGAGCACGGCATCCTCGTCGTGCACGACCTCTCCTACTCGGAGATCGCCTACGACGGCCACCGCCCGGGCTCGTTCCTCGCGACCCCCGGCGCGAAGGAGGTCGGGATCGAGGTGTTCTCGCTCTCCAAGGGCTACAACATGACCGGTTGGCGCTGCGCGGCCGTGGTCGGAAACAGCGAGGCGATCGAGACCTACTGGCGGCTGAAGACCAACATCGACTCCGGCCTGTTCGAGGCGGTGCAGCTCGCGGGGATCGCCGCGCTCTCGCCGCAGGCCGACGCCGAGGTCGCCTCGATGAACGAGCTCTACCGCATCCGCCGCGACCTCGTCTGCGACGCGCTCGCCAAGGCCGGCGTGCACGTCACCCCACCGAAGGGCACGATCTACGTGTGGGCGCCAGTCCCCGCGGGCTTCGAGAGCTCGGTCGCCTACTGCGAGCACGTGCTGGAGCGCACCGCCGTGGTGATCTCTCCCGGCAGTGCCTACGGCCCCAGCGGCGAGGGCTGGTTTCGGATCTCGCTGACGACACCCGACGATCGCCTCGCGGAGGCAGTCGAGCGGTTGGCCTCGCTCGCCTAAACTGGGAGTGAATGGATGTGACAGCGCCTCGCGCGCGCCAACGCGCTCTCTGCATCGCCGCGCTGCCCGATGCGGACGACAGCAGCGTGCGTGAGCTCGGCGAGCTGCTGCGCACCGCCGGCGTGGCGGTGGTCGGGGAGCTGCTGCAGCGTCGCGAACAGCCCCACCCCAACACCTACCTTGGACCGGGCAAGGTGGCCGAGGCCAAGCAGGCCGCGCAGGAGGCCGACGCGAACGTGATCGCCTGCGACGACGAGCTCACCCCGCGCCAGCAGCGCAACCTGGAGACCGAGTTGGGCCTGCCGGTGGTCGATCGCACGACGGTGATCCTTGACATCTTCGCCGCCCACGCCACCACCGCCGAGGGCAAGCTGCAGGTCGAGCTGGCCCAGCTGGAGTACAACCTCGCGCGGATGCGCGGCCTCTGGAGCCACCTCGAGCGCCTCGGCGGCGGGATCGGCACGAGGGGACCGGGGGAGAGCCAGATCGAGACCGACCGACGCCTCGCCCGCGACCGCATCGCCGCGCTGCGCCGGCGCCTGGAGCACGTGCGTGGCACCCGCGCGGTGATGCGCGCCGAGCGTGAGCGCGCCGCGCTGCCGACGATCGCGCTCGCGGGCTATACCAACGCCGGCAAGTCGACGCTGCTGAACGCACTGACGGCTGCCTACGGCCGCGGCGGGGCGCCCGACCAGGTCGAGCGCGACCGGCGCGTGCGCGACCGCCTCTTTCACACCCTCGACCCGACCACGCGCACTGTGCACATCGGCGGTCGCCCCCACCTCGTCACCGACACGGTCGGCTTCATCCGCAAGCTCCCCCACCAGCTGGTGGACGCCTTCGGCGCCACGCTGGAGGAGACGATCCGAGCCGACGTGCTGCTGCACGTGCTCGACGCCTCAGCCGCTGAGGGCGAGATGGAGGCGATGCGCCGCGCGGTCGAGGTGGTGCTCGAGGAGATCGGCGCCGACTCCTCGCCGCGCGTGCTGGTCCTCAACAAGGCCGACCTGCTCGACGAGCAGGCGCGTCAAGAGCTGCGCCTGTGCCACCCCGAGGCGGTGCTGCTCAGCAGCGTCAGCGGCGAGGGTCTCGACGAGCTCGCCGCCCGCATCGAGTCCGAGCTGCGCCACACGCTCTGCCCGCTCGACCTGCTCGTCCCCTACGCCAGCGGCTCCAGCCTCGCCGAGCTGCACGAGGTCGCCGGTGAGCTTGCCCGGCGCGACACCCCCGAGGGAGTCCGCGTCCGCGCGCTCGTCCCGGCGCGGCTGGCCCCGCGCTTCGCGCGGTTCGCGGTGGCTTAGACCCAGTACCGTTTACCAGGGCCGTCGTCGGCTCCCGCTCTTGGTGGAAGCAGCGGCCTACCAAACTGCCATCCTGGCTCTCGGAGTTCGTCCAAGCCGGGCGCGTCGCGACCGACCGCTCGGGCACTCGCATCCGCGGCGAAGGCAACTGTCCCTCTTTCTGCGTAAACGAGGACAGATTGGGACGATGTCTGGAGGCGCGCCCTGCCAGCGAAGTGGGTGTCCCGGAGCCCGATCGGCCACCGGCGATCACCGCCAGCCTTCACATTGCTCGGTCCGGTATCAGCCGGTCCTGGTCGGGTCGAAGCCCGACCGGCGTTCGCGGACGGTCGCCACGGCCTTGGCGACCTGGGCGTAGAAGGCGTCAACTTCTTCCGTCTCGGTCGCGCTAACGACGAATGCACGTCGGTCACACAGCACGCCTGCCCGCCAAATCCGCTCGATGGCTCGGGTCGCGGTGATGTCGGCCAACGGGTCGCCAGACACGAGCACCAAGTCCGCGCGCTGGCCGGGGGCGATACGCCCACGGTCGGCGAGGTTGAACACACTTGCCGGGCCGGCGGTCGCGGCGGTCAGCGCCTGAGCGGGCGTCATGCCGCAACGGACAAGCAGCTCCAGCTCCCGGTGCAGACTTGCCCCGAACACGGTGCCAGGGTTCGGCGCATCGGTGCCCGCCAACATCGTGACGCCCGCGTCGAGGAGGCGGCCCACGTTCTTCTCAGCACGGGAATAGGGCGCCATCCCCTGCCTGCGTCCTGCCACGCCAGAGGTCAGCCGCCGCGCCCATGCGTCCCCCAGTGTCCCAGCGAGTCGCGGGTCCCCGGCCACAGCGGCCCCGCCCGGTTCACCCAAGACGTTCTCGATGGTGGCCAGCGTCGGGCCGACTACGATCCCCGCCGCAGCGATGCGCTGAGCCAGTGCCTCATCCAGCTCGCCGTCCACGGGCACATGCGCGACGACGTCGACGCCAGCGGACACGACCTCGCCCACCCCGGCCACGGAGCTGATGTGCGCGACGACCACGAGTCCGCGACTATGCCCTGCCACCGTCAACGCCGTGATCGTGTCCAGGTCCAACGACGGCCACCGACCGGCTGTGCCCGAGAAGATCTTCAAGTAGTCCGAGCCTTCGGCGACCCGTTGCGCGACGAACTGCTCGGCCTGCCCCGGGCTGCTCAACGTCGGGAATGGGGAGTACATCATCGAAGGATGCCCGCCGGGCGCAGTGGCACCGATCACCGCGGAACGCACATCGGCCACGTCCAACCGAGCGCCCGCTTGTTGCTTGGCCACGGCCACCACGTCGGGCTTGCTGAACATGTCCAGTGCGGTGGTCACACCGAAGATGAGCGCCTGCGCCAGAGCGCCGGGCAACAGGTGGACGTGCGAGTCGATCAGCCCCGGCAGGATGGTGCCGCCCTCCGCGTCGATCACCTCGTCGCCGTCTTGGGCCGCGGAACCGGTGACGCAGTCGGTAACGATGCCAGCGGCGAACCGGACTGACGTCCAGCCCCGCAGCCGGGCGCCGTCAAAGACCCTCGCGTTGACGATCGTCGTTGCTTGCGAGGGGTTCACGCCGGGAGTATCCCAAGGACCTCCGAACGCGGAACCCCATACAGATGCTTCTCCTGCATCTGCCGCTTTCTACGATGGTCCGCCTCGCGATGTCCCGCAAGGGCCAGCTGTATTGGGGCCTCCGGTGGGAGAGTGCCGAGATGAGGCCTCTACCGCCGGCCACGCGACGCACTTCAAGGCGTCACCGTGGTGGGGTGGCCGAGCTACTGCTGCTCGGCGTCTGAGCGCTTGAACTGCAGATTCAAGCGATCGGCCGGGTCTTCGTCGGCTTTGGGCGCGTCGAACCGGCCTCGGGTCAGGGCGCGAATCGTGCCATCCTCGGGATACTCCACCAGCTCGGGCATCACCTTGTTGGACACCATCAGGTACCGCACCGGCTCGTCGGTTCGATTAGCCAGCGTGTGGCCGCCCCGGTGGCCGCGGGGGAAGGCGACGATGTCCCCGGGGGCAAGCTCGGACTCGCCCTCGAGCGTTCGTAGCGTCGGCCGGCCGGAGATCACGATGGCCAGCTCCTCCATTGCGTGGTGGATGTGGAGCGGGACGCCCTCGTTGCGCGGTGCCAACTCGTACAGCGTCCCGCCGAGCAGCTCGCCCCCCGCGGCCCTCACGACCGGCTCGGCCTGTAGGCCGGAGCGCTCCCTGCTGAACCTCTCGGCGAAGACATTCGGCCGCGTGCTACTCACGGGGGCGATCATAAGGCGCTGTGACGCGAGGTGCACTGCTTGCTCGACACGGCCTGGGCGTCTTTCGCTCACCTCGCTTCGCGCGGCATGCGGTGCGCGGGTGTCGCATCGGTTGCCCCTACAGCACTCGCGGTTTCAGCTCGCGCTTGCGGCGGCCTTGCTGCATTCTTAGCTCCTGAGCTATCGATAGGAGTCGCGATGGTCAAGCTGATCTATTCGGCAATCACCTCGCTCGACGGGTACGTCGAGGATGCAGACGGCAGGTTCGACTGGGCGGCGCCGGATGAGGAGGTGCATGCTTTTGTCAACGGTCTCGAGCGACCGATCGGCACCTACCTGTACGGGCGCCGGATGTACGAGACGATGATCTTTTGGGAGACCGTGCGCACCGACGCCGACCAGCCGGACCGAACTCAGGGGGTCAGGCCAGTGGCGAGCAGCACTGTGCCCTGGCGATAGCGTCCGCGTCTGGATCACGCTCGCAACAGGCAGGGCCCAACTAATGATCGCCACTTCTAAATCGCAAACTACCTCCGAGAGGACGCCGATGCTGGACACGACCTGCCACATGTCGATCTCGCTCGACGGTTTCGTCGCTGGGCCCGACCAGAGCCGCGAGGATCCACTCGGCAAGCGTGGGCGCGAGCTCCATAGCTGGCATCTCGGCGACGAGCGCGCCAACGACGCCGACGTGACGGCGACCGGCTGGCTCATGCGCCCGCGCGGCGCGTACGTCATGGGGCGGAACATGTTCGGGCCGATCCGCGGCGAGTGGGATGAGGACTGGCGCGGCTGGTGGGGTCCCGAGCCGCCTTACCACGCGCCGGTGTTTGTGCTCTCCCATCACGCTCACGAGCCGATCGAGATGGAAGGCGGGACGACCTTCCACGTCGTCACCGGCGGCTTCGACGCCGCTTACGCACAAGCGCGTGAGACGGCCGGCGAGGGCGGCGTAGACATCGCGGGTGGCGCCTGGACTGTGCGCCAGGCCCTCATTGCCGGGGTCATCGACGAGCTCACGCTCGACGTCGCGCCGGTCCTGCTTGGCTCCGGCGAGCGGATCTTCGACGGCGTCGAGTCGTTCGGGTTTGAGCCCGTCGAGGTCTTGCATTCGCCGCTAGCCACACACATCCGCTACCGCCGAGCGGGATGACCCGATGAGTGGATAGGGCCCACGATGACGACGGCCGCTGGCCCCTACCGGGCGATCCTGTGCCGCTGCTCTATGCGCTCCGTGCGACGATGTCCGACTAAGCTGCCCGCGCTGCCCGCGCCTCGAGACAGCAGCTCGAGCACCTTGACGAACCTGGTAGCCGATCGCAGGTTGGTATTCCAAAACTCGCCTCCCCGGTTAGTCGCTTCCGATTTGGACGAGAGGGAGCACTGGTCCGAGTCGACCTCGAGATCGCCGCATTGCGCTGGTTGAGCAGTCGTCTCGCTGCCCTCCGCCGAGGCGCTCGGGTATCGTCGTGGGTGTCGCGTACGCGACACCCACCGTCCCAAGCGAGCACGTAGAGAGATCGCGGCGCGTGCTCGCTTCGCGTGTCAAAGCACGCATGCCGGATGCGGCTCACGAGACGGCCGCCCGTGTCTAAGCCTGAATCCACCGATCCCGGGGTCGCACCGGCACCGGATGACGCATCGCCAGAACCAATTGCCCTCGCTCCGAGGGGTCACCCTACGGATGCTCGGTCAATTGTCTCTGGCTTGGTCACCGGCACCGGATGCTCAGCCCGTTATCGGTGGATTCAGGCTAAGGCGCGACGGCGGTGCTCTTCGGGTCGACCAGGATCTTCGCGTGGGCCTCGGGATCTCCGAGCGCCTCGAAGGCCCCGTCGACGCCGTCGAGTCCCACGGTGCCGGTGACAAGAGGACCGGGGTTCACCTTTCCCTCGGCGAGCATGTGAAGCGTGTCACGGAACTCGACGGGGGTGTAACCGAGGACGAAGCGCAGGTCGATTTCCTTGTTGATCGCCATCGCCGGCCTGATCTTGTCCGTACCCATACACACGCCGACGACGACCACGCGGGAGAACAGCGGCGCACTCGCGATCACCTGGTCGAGTCACCCCGGGCACGCCCACGCATTCGAAGATCACGGGGCTCTTGGGCTTGGCCAGGCCGAGCGCTTCGGCCGCGCGCCAGAGTGTGATGCCAGGGAATCGGCAGCCGCTGCATTTTGCCCATACCGTCAACTGCGAGGTCGAGGGCGGCGGGAACCGCGGTGAGGTGCCCGTGCTTCTCGGCTGAGGCGTGGGGCGATTCGTGTGCTGGGTCGACGACGACGTCAGCGCCGCATGCCCTCGCCAACGCGCGACGCCCCGCGGAGAAGTCGCTCGCGATGACGGTGCGCACGCCGTGTGCCTTGAGCATGCAGATCACCGACAGACCGATCGGCCCGCAGCCGATGACGACCGCGACGGTGCGCTTCTTGACCTCGCCTCGGCGCACAGCGTGCCAGCCGACAGCCATCGGCTCGGTCAGCACGGCGACTCCGGGCGCGAGGCCATTGGGCACGGGAACGGTGAGAGACTCCTGCACGAGCATCCGCTCCGCATAGGCACCGGGAGCCGCCACCGACAGGCCGGTGGCGTGGATGTCCTTCCCGACACGCAGCAGAGGCAACGAGACCACCGTCGTCCCCGTCGGCACCGACCGCCGACAGGAGGGGCCATGTTCGACGATCTCACCGCAGAACTCGTGCCCCATGACGACGTCCTGGTCGGAGCGCATGAAGTCCGCATAGCCGGTCTCCCGAGCCACGTCTGCCATCTCGTTGCAGTGATGGCGAGCATGAAGGTCTGATCCGCAGATGCCACAGCGAAGGACATCGATCAATACCTGCCTCCTTTCGGGGGCCGGCGTCGGCAGATCGACGACCGTCAACTGGCCTTCTTTACAGTTCACGGCCTTCATCGGGCACCCGCGACGATCGATCCGGCGAGCAAGCGCAAGAGCTCGACCCAGCCCGACCCGGGAAGGTTGGGCTCGACGGCACGCTGCACCCCGGTGCCGAGTCCGAGCGCGAGGATGATGGTGCTCAGCGCCTCGGGGTCGATCGGGAAGTCCTCGCCGAGCCGCGCAGCGATGACTTCGGCCCAACCCGCGCGAAGGCGCGCGTGGCGAGCGGCGGTGGCGGCCTTATAGGTGTCGTCGTGAGCGCTGAATGCCGCGAGCTCTATCTCAAAGCGCGTCCACTGCGGTTCGCCGATGGTGGCATCCGCCCACGCAGCGAGCGCGTCAAACCACTCATCGAGGCTGTCGGTCTCCTCAAGTGAATGTCTGAGATCGCGCGCCATGCGCTCGTACAGCTCATCGATCACGGCGATCCCCATCGCGGTCTTGCTGGGGAAGTTGGAGTAGACCGCGCCGCGGGTGAACCCCGCATCCTCGCCGACCTGCTCGAGGGAGGTGACCTGGAAGCCGTCGCGCAGAAACAGGCGGGTGGCCGCATCGACGATCAGCGCTCGGGTTCGGGCCTGGGACTCTGCACGCGTCAGACGGGTCATCGTGCGAACGCGTAGTCGTCGAGGTCGAAGCGGGCGCTGCGCCAGGCCGCCTCGAGCGAGAGGCTGGGCCGGAACGGCGCGTCGCCGTGCTTGTCGAAGTAGTAGCTGTTCGCGTTCGAGCAGGCCCCCCGGAAGAAGACCTGGTTGTGGCGGCGCCCGAGCATCGACTCGAAGTAGCGACGGTTGGCCTCGGGCGTGATCTCCACGCGCGTTGCGCCTTCGCTGCGCGCACGCTTCAGGCAGCGCACGATGTGGCGCATCTGAGTCTCGATCAGACCGAAGTAGGACTGGCCGTTGAACGCGTAGGGACCGAGGATCGAGAAGGAGTTCGGAAAGCCAGGGACGCTCACGCCCTCATAGGCCTGCAGCCGGTTGGCATCCCACCACTCCTCGAGATCAACACCACCCGCGCCGAGCGTCTCGAATGCCGGCAGGTTCCCGGAGTCGAACACCTTGAACCCGGTTGCAAGGACGAGCACGTCGAGAGGATGCTCGGTCACGTCGCTCGTGCGAACGCCCGTCTCGGTGATCGCCTCAATGGAGGTGGTTTCGAGCAGCACGTTCTCCCGGTTGAAGACGGGGATGTACTCATTGGAGAAGCTCGGGCGCTTGCATCCGAGGGAGTACTTAGGCGTGAGCTTCTCGCGCACGACGGGATCCTTGACCTCGCGGAGCATTTTGCGAGCGGTGGCTTCGCCGCGGGCGGTGAGGCTCGGGAACTGGCCGGCGAAGTGGGCTGCGAGCACGAAGGTGACCTCCACGAAGGCCTGACTGGCCCAGCGTGTGGCGAGCTCGGCGCCGGGCACCGAGCGCAGTGCCCGCCGCGCGCGCGTGCTCATCGGGGCGTCGAGCTTGGGTAGGCACCAAATGGGAGTGCGCTGGAAGACGGTGACCTGCTCGACTTCAGGGGCGATCGCGGGGATGAGCTGGATCGCCGAGGCACCCGTGCCGATCACCCCGACGCGCTTGCCGCGCAGGTCGACCGAGTGATCCCAGCGCGCCGTGTGCATGGTCGTGCCGGCGAAGGCGTCGAGGCCCTCGATCTCGGGCGGTTTGGGCTGGCTGAACACGCCTGTCGCGCCGACCACGTATCGCGCGGTGATCTGTTCGCCGTTCGCGCTCTGGATGTGCCACGCGTGGGCGTCCTCGTCGAACTTCGCCCCGACCACCTTGGTGTTCAGCTGGATGCGATCGCGCACCCCGTACTTATCCACGCAGTGCTCCGCGTAGGCCTTGAGCTCCATCCCCGGCGCGTACACGCGCGACCAGTCGCTGCGCTTCTCGAAGGAGAACTGGTAGCTGAAGGACGGGATGTCGACCGCTACCCCCGGGTAGGTGTTCCAGTGCCAGGCGCCCCCGACACCGTCCCCGGCCTCGAGCACGACGAAGTCGCGGAAGCCAGCCTCCTCGAGCTTGATCGCCGCCCCGATGCCCGAGAAACCGGCACCGATCACGATGACCTCGTGATCCATTGCGATATCCGAAGTATCCATATGCTCAAGGTATCGAAAACGCTCGCCGAGCGTCGCGGCGGCGCAACAGCCACCGTCCGGAGCAGGCATGCGCCGGACTGGGACTCTGACGCTCGCATTTGAGGATGAGGAGGACGAGCCTGGCATCACCGCTCTGCTTTCACCACCAGCGGGTCGGGATGTCGACGGGAGAGTCTGTGGCCCTGTTGCAGCGCGATGGCGGCCAAGGTCCGTGCTGAGACCGCGCCCGCAGCTCGCGGCGTGAGCTCCTACGGGAGCATGTCGTAGTCGCTCGGTTCCCAGGCGAGTGCCGCGTAGAGCTCAAGCAGGGCGCCCTGGTCGAGCAGGCGGTAGGAGGAGCCGGGCGACGACGGCAGATGGAAGAGGTTCTGGCCGTTGCGGTAGTTGTTCCAGGCGTCGTCGGCGTAGGTCTGGGCGGCCTGGAGGATCTTCGCCCGCAGGGTGCTGTCGCCAGTCGCCGCGTAGAGGACCAGCAGGCCGCGGAAGTAGATGGCGACGAACGCTGCCGGCTGGGTGTCGAGGTAGTCCGCCTCGGTGAAGTAGTCGAGGGATGCGTTCGCGAGCGCTTCCGCGTTCATCAGGTAGTCGGTTTCGCCCGTGTCCTGGTAGGCGGTCACGTTGGCGGCGATCATCGCCCCCTGGTTGTAGGTCCACAGCGTCTTTCCGACCCGTCCTTCGGTCACTTTGTCGAAGACGAGAGCAGGCTTGCTCGGTTCGTAGTTGGGATTCGGCGCGTTGGGGTCGGTGGGATTGCTGTCGACGTTGTAGAGGTAATGGTTGACCCAGCCGTACATCATCTTCGACCCGGTTTCGTAGGTGGCCTGGTCGCTGGGGTCGAGTTGCTCGAGACGGAACCCGAGCTCGGCGTTGGGCGCGTTCGACGTGGTCGTGCGTTCGTGGTTGGTCAAACCCAAACCCGCTCCCTGCTGAACCCAGAACGTGCCGCCTGGGTCGAATTCCCCGGAGTTCCCGTCCCAGCCGCCCGGGTACACGAACGAGAAGACATTCTCCGCGTCGCTCAAAGCGCTGGCGTCCTGGGTGAGGCGGTAGTCCTGGGCCAGCGCCAGCCCGACCCACGCCTGGTCGTCGTAGTACTTGTCCCCGCCGCCGCCGAACGGCGCGGTCACATAGGAGTCGTATCCCGGCGGATTGGCCGCGCCGTCCCAATAGTGGGAGAGCCCGGTCAGACGATCGTTGACGTCAGCCTGATAGTCCAGGCCGCCGCCGACGCTCAGGGGGATCCCGGCCAAAGTGATGGTTCCGACCAGCGCCCGCGAGAACGGCCACAGGTAGGAGTAGCGGTTTCCGCCCTGCGGATAGTCTTCAACGTACAGGCTGCTGGTGTCACCCGAGTAGACGTTCGGGGCGTAGAAGTACTGCTGCATCGCCGCGTAGGTAGCGATCGCGTGGTCGGCGTCTTCCTGCTGGGTGCTCGTCGGCGACTGCGTCGTGAACGCCTGGTCGGCGCCGTAGGAGGTGCCGAGGCTGTTGGTGGCCACCAGACGGTAGTGGTAAGTTTGGGCGTCGGCCAGGCCCGCCAGCGACGCGGACACGTTGGTCGTACCGACAGCGCCCGACTGCGGTGGCGTTTCAGAAACATAGGCGCTCGTCGGCCCGTATTCGAAGTGCCACGTGCTGGGAAGCCCGTTGGCCGCCACCGTGCCGGTGACAGTCGCCGAGGTCTGGGTGATCGTGGTCGCCGGGCCGGTGCTTCCAACAGGAGCCGCCGGGAGCGGCAGCTGGGGCACCGGGGGCGGCGGCTGGGGCGGCGGAGCGGCCGTCCTGAACGTGTGGTCCCCGCCGTAGGTGGTGCCCGTGCGGCACCCCCCGCAGTTGGTTGCGACGATCCGGAAGTGGTACCTCGTGTACGGTCGCAGACCGGCGAGCGTCACTGACGCCGCGAATACCTTCGGCCGCCTGCCCGCGCGCCTAGAGACGCTGCGGGAGCCGTAACGAGCGGCGGTCCCGTAGCTGAAGAAGTAGGACGTGCTCGCATTCGGCTCGACCCGGCCCGCGATGCTCGCGGAAGTGGTCGTGACTGAGCTCGCCGCACCGGTCCGAGCGCTCGGGGGGCACGGCGACCGGGACTCGCGCTGCCCGCGGCGGCCTCGGCCGCGCGACCGGTGCGCACACAGGCGCGGGGGGCGGGAGTGCTGCCGATGGGAATGCAAGCCGTGGACATACGCGCGCGGCGAGGAACGCGCACTCATGACGGGCAGCACCACCGTAAAGCATGCGGCGGCGACCAGGACGGCGATCAACCAGATCGTTGCTCGCCGTAAGCCAGCTACGGCGCGGGTCCTCATGTGCGCGCGGAACGACGAGCCAGGGTCGCGTACGACTAACCTCACGCCATATCGGGGCTGGGATGGGAGTTAGGTGTTGTCAGGGTCGTTCTGCCCGAGACGTTTGAGAAACGCGTCAATCTCTGGCAAGTCTTTGACCGACGCTCCGCTCACTACCGTCTTATCGCCAACCGAGAGCTTCAATGGGTGCCGAGCGCGAATCAGTGCGATCGCTACATCGCGAACCGCCCTTATTGCCTCACCGGCAACGGTTACCCCAAGTACAAGTGTGTATGGGTCACCGTCTAGCGCGTTTCGTTTGAATAGCCCCGAGCAATCGAGTCCAGCCGCGTCGCAGATTGCGCGGAAAGCTGAGGCGTCGCAAAACGCCTGTATTACTAACAGGCAACCCTCCGGTCTGGATGAATCGGGTGCTACTCCCATCCTGCGACCTCCTCATGGAATTTCGCGAATATTTCGGCCGTCTCGGGAACTGTTTCAATCGCTCGTCGTAGTCGGGCGTGTTCCGGCTGCGCGCCCATGTCGAAGAGAGTCGCCGCATTGTCGGCGTGTGTGGCGACAATCTCTTCCCACGCCTCGGAAGGACTGCCTGCTGCCAGGCATTCAAATCGGCCCTGTCGAACAGCACCTTGCCGTAGTCCGAGAAGCTGCGCTCCGCGTGCCTCGTCGGTGGGAGGGGGTATTGGTGCCTCCTCGGACACTCCGGCGAAGGCTCTGTCGAGCATCGTGCAGAGCTCGGTGAGGCACTGTAGACCAGCGAGCAATACTCTCTCTCCGTATAGCTGGACGTCGCCGGCAGTAACCTCGTCTGAGGCATACATTGTGGTGCACAGCACCGACGTAGTTGATCGTATTAGGTAAACGGCGAGCGCTTGGGTGAATCTGGCTCCGCGCTCTGCGCGGGGCTCATGCGCGGCTTCTACGCCTAGCCTCTTTGCAGCCTGTGCAATCGAGGTTGCCACGACGGTCGCTTGCCACAGGAGAAGGTCTGTCGCCGGCTCAGGACTTCTCGATGCCGGGATTTTTAGACCAATATCACCTGCGAGGACATCAACAGCGCATATGAGGCCAATGATGTCTGCAAGCGGCTCTTGCGTGAGCTGTCCATCGCCTGAGAACAGGTCGAGTCCCTTGTGACAGCGCTCTGCGTTCACATGATCATACCCTGCCAGAGTCTCGACCAGTGCGGCAATAGATCGATCGGTGACATCGCGGACGCGCCTCCATGTGTCAAACACAGTCAAAATCCTCGCCGAGCCAGCACGGAACGCATCCCCGCGCGCATTCCCGCCAAGCAGAAGATGCCCGAACTCGTGGCCGATCGCGAATGCGGGTGCGATGGGATTCCAGCTTGGCAAACTCTCGTCCCCCGCATCCCCCGCGTTGCTAATCTCGGAGAGCCAATGTAGAGAAGCGAGCCCCTCTCCGATCCGATCAGCAAGGCGCCCAAGAGAGCTAAGGACCGGGCCGGCTACATCCGATCGTCCGTCCAGGGCATCGAGCATCGACGCCTGCAGTATCTGAGCCACGAGACCCCGTGCCTGGATGAGCGTCTGTAACGGGTCCAGCAGTCCGATTGAGTGATGACGCGATGGCTCGTACGCAACCTCCACCATGCGCCGTAGCCGGTGCGCCAGCATCCCGACCAGGGTTACTGCTCGCAGGTCGACGAACAAGTGAGCCTCAGTCGATGAAGCAATGCAACTCGTACTTGCGTATCGAGCTGCACCAATGTCTACGGTGGTGGTGCAGCATGGACTGACGCGATCAGCTATGTCAGCGACCAATGCCAGCAGGTACGGTTCTTGCCATCGTCGCTTGAAGTATACGCCGCCGTACGAAGGAGTCGCGTAGTCGCTTGAAATCCCACGAAGCAGGCTGGCCGCGTCGACCTCTCTGCCTATTACTGCGGAAGCATCGTGAGGATCGGGCCTGTAGGCCGCGCACGTCGCAAAGACACGCGCCCCAGGTAGGACCATCGGCAGGATCTCCGTGATATGCACTGGTCGATCGGCCATGTCGCCGGATCGTAACCTCCCGACGCTGCAGGCGGCGATCAAACGGAGACGCAAGCACCTCGGGCTAGCAGACAGCGGTCAGCTCCGCTCGCTGGTGAAGATCACACTCGCCCTGGCGAGCTTCTTCAACGAGCCCGAAGACCGCAATTGGCGAATAGCGGTGTTTCAAGGACCGCTGAATGTTGCGAATCGCAGCGCTTCCTCGAAGATCACAAGCAGGCCGATCTGCTCGACGTCTGATGCCACCGTTACCGGTGGGTCTCCGCCGAGCAGTTCGGCCACGCGACGGGCGTGCGACGGCGGGTGCATCCGGTCGAACTCACCAGTCCAGAGGGAGGCGCGGACCGCCCCGGGCGTGATACCCCACGGCTTGCAGAGGATCCGGACCTCCTCGATGAACCCGTTCGGGTTCGCAAACAGCTCCCCGGTCGTCGGTACGAACAGGTCTTTGACCCACGGGATCTGGACCACCTCCGCGTCCGGCCCCTTGAACAGTCCCATCGCTGAATCTGGCAACTTCTTGTACTGCTGCTTGAAGCCCGCCCGCAGCAGAAACGGCGCGCGCCGGGACATAAACGCCGCCATCTTCATATCCTTCCCGGCCGCGCGCCACTGGGCCTTCTCCGCGAGCGGCGCAATGGCTGCGAGCAGCGAGTGTGCGGTGACCCGCTCTGGAACCGCACCGGCAACGGCGATCCCGTAGGGGGTCCCGCCGGATTGCGTCACGATCCCGAAGCGGTCAACGCCCAAGGCGTCCATCAGGGCGAGATGGTCGGCGGGCCAATCGGCGACCGTGCGACCCTTTTTCGGCGTGCTTCCGTGACAACCCGGACGGTCCGGGATCACGAGCCGGATCCCAAGTTCGCGCGCGGTTGCGGCGAGCGCCCGCCCGAGCCCGCGGCTACATGGACCGTCAAGCACGGTCACGACTCGCCCGCTGTCGGCGCCCGCGAGCAGGTACGAGAGCATGCGCCCGTCGGGCAGTGTGATGTGTGTGTTCGGCTCGAATTGTGACATGGTGTCGCAATAGGATCGCATAACAATGTCGCAACGATCTCCACGCGTTCCGTCCGACGACGCCCGGCGACGGATCCTCGCCGCGACCCGGGAACTACTGCTTGACCGGCCGTTCGGGGCACTGACCGTCGGTGATGTGATGACCCGGGCGGGCCTGGCGCGCACCGTCTTCTACCGCCACTTCGACAGGCTGGCGCAGATGGCGCCCGAGCTGCTCCCGGACTCCGAGGACCCGCTCCTCGATCAGGTCCTGCGCGGTCCTGCGGAAGACTTGATCGCAGCGATGGTCGCCGGCCTGGTGCAGCTCTATGCCGACAACGGTCGGTGGCTGCGCGCGCTCGACGCCGCCGCCGCGGCCGATCCAGCAGTTGCGACCGAGTTGGACCGCGCTCTCGTCGGCCCGCGCCAACTGCTCGAGCAGCTCGTCGCGAACGCCCCGCACCCACCGGCCAACCCACGCGAGTTCGCGCTGCTACTGATGGTCACCCACCGCGCATACCTGCTCGACACATTCGGCGGCGGCCACGACTCCACGGAGCAACGTACCAACGCTACAGCCGCGCTCACGGCGCTCTGGGAGCGACTCTTGGCTGAGTGATCCGGCCCCCGTAACCTGGCCGCGGCGGCTGCTGTCCCGCTTTGCGCGGAATGGAGGGCCGTGTGCGCCTGCTTTGCCTCGGCGAGCGCTAGCCAGCGTTGCCGCCGATCTCGTGCCTGCTCCGGACGAGCCACGAGCGCGCCAGTCGCGCGCGCGCCGACACGCCTGCTTCCTCCGGGTGGCGCGAGAGGCCGAGCGCCAGCGGCACGTACCCGAGGTTCGTCCAATCCGGTCGTCTGCGCGGCCCTCGCTCGGACGCCTGCTCAGCTAGCGATTGAGATGCCTACCGTATAGGCGAGCGCGTTGACCGAGCGCGCCGACTCTGCGGCGCGCTCGTCAGTGTGAACCCGTACAGAGCTGAAGTCGCCGCCGAGGCAGCGCTCCATGGCGTTGCGAACACCGGGCTCCAGTGGCCTGCCGGGCGCCCGGAGCACGTCGTGCACAGCCCGCGGGGCCAGACGCGTTCTGCCGGGCAGCTTTGACGATACGGACTTGCGGTCGCTTGTGGGTTTCTGCAAGTCGACCACCGCACGAGTGTCATCGCGGCCCTTGCTACTCAGCAAATCGTGGGCTGCCCCACCCATCGCGACAGTGTAACGGGCCTCCGAATGTGCGAAGGACCGCGCACACTGGCCTCGTCGAGAATGGGCTGCCCAGCTTCGGAGCACGGCACAAAGCCGGTCTCAGCGTGGTCGACCTTAAGTAAACGGTATTGGGCTTAGACCTCGTTGGCTCACGCACGGGCCGCCAGCCGCGCGCCGCGGTGGGCCTGCTCCTCCAGCTTGTCCTCCAGTGGCGAGAGCTCGGCCGCATCGATCCCCAGCGCTGTGGCGATCAGCCAGTCTGCGAACCAGACGTTCTTGGGCAACAGCGGGCCATGCAGGTAGGTGCCGATGACGTTGCCGCTGCGCGCTCCCTCGGAGCCGCTGCGCCCGTCGTTGCCATAACCCGTCAATACACGCCCAAGCGGGGCTTGGTCCGCGCCCAAGCGGGTGCGCCCGCCGTGGTTCTCGAAGCCGGCGAGGACGCGTTCGCCAACTCCGTCGAAGGAAACCTCGATCGCGACGTTGCCGATCAGGCGGGGGCCGTCCTCGCGCACGGTGCGCACGTCGAGCAGCTCCACTCCCGGCAGCTGCTCGCCGGGCCCCAGCTCATAAGAGCGCCCGAGTAGCTGGTAGCCGCCGCATACGCCCAGTATCACCGCGCCACGCGCCGCGGCGGCGTGCAGCGCCTCACGCTTGGTGGCGAGGAGATCCTCGGCGCACAATCGCTGGTCGCGATCCTGACCGCCGCCGAGGTAGAAGAGGTAGTGGGTTTCACCGTCCAGCGGTTGACCCAAACCGCACGAGCTCAGCTCGAAGCCGATCCCGCGCCAGGCACAGCGCCGTTGAAGCACGAGCAGGTTGCCGCGGTCGGCGTAGATGTTCATCAGGTTGGGGTAGAGCGCGCAGACGCGCAGGGTGCTCATGTGAGGGCGCTCCGGGTCTGGCCGCCTGCGCTCAGCAACTCACGCAGGGAGAGCATCGCGGTGTATGTCGGCAGCGCGTACAGCGTCGCCCCGCCCGGTGGCGCATCGGCCTGAGCGGCCGCTAGGGCGGCGGCGAGATCGGGCTGTACGCGGATCCGCTCGGGCTCGACGCCCGCGTACTTCAGCCGCACCGCGAGCTCGGCGGCGCGGGTACCGCTACAGGTGACGCGCCGCACGCGGCCGGTGAGCAGCTCGAAGTCGGCGTCCCAGATCCAGGAGACGTCGCGGCCGTCGGCGATGTTGTCGTTGAGCATGCCGAGCAGGTCGTGCTCGCCCGGCTCCAGCGCGAGCGTGCGCAGCACCTCGTTGGCGCCGGCGGGGTTCTTGACGAGCAGGATGCGCAGCTCGCGGGGATGGTCGGGCGCGCCGATCGTCACGCTCTCCGCGCGGCCGAACGCGGCCCGGGTGCTTTCGAGGCCGGCGACGATCTCCGCCAGCGGTACCTCCAGCGCATGCGCGAGCGCGGCGGCCGCGAGCGCGTTGTAGACGTTGTAGAGGCCGGGCAGCGCCAGCGCGACGTCGGCTGTGCCCGTGGGAGTGTGCAGCGTAAAGCGCGCCGAGCGCACTCCTTCCAACCGCACGTCGGTGGCAAGCACCGTCGGCGTCGGCCGCGCCTGGCCGCAGGACGGGCAGCGGTAGTGCCCGAGGTGGCCGAGGTAGACAGCCTCGAACAGGTAGGGGGCGCCGCAATTGCGGCAGTGCTTGGCATCGGCCGCATGGGCCATGTGGGGTAGGGAGAGCGTGTTGTCATCCAAGCCGAAGTACACGACCACTGCCGTGCCGCCGACAGTCGCGGCGAAATCGGCCACAGCACCCACCCGCTCGCGGCCGAGGTCGGCCACCACGGGGTCGTCGGCATTGAGCACAAGCCGCGCATCGGGACCAAGCACATCGCGCACGGTGTGGGCCCAGCTGTCGGCGATCGTCTCGAGCTCGCCGTAGCGGTCGAGCTGGTCGCGGAAGAGGTTGCCGAGCAGGAGCGCGCGGGGGCGCAGCTGCGCGGCGAGCTGCGCCAGCCATAGCTCGTCGACCTCGAACAGGCCGAGCTCTCCATCGATCGCACCATGGCCTTGTGCGGCAGCGAGCAGCGTTGAGGCGATCCCCCCGGCCATATTCGCGCCGGCACGGTTGTACACGAGCTGCGCGCCCTCGCGCTCAAGGATCGCCGCGACCATCGCGGCCGTCGTGGTCTTGCCGTTGGTGGCGGATACCAACACGCTGCCACGCCTCAGACGGGCGCCGAGCACGCCGATTGCATCCGGTTCGAGGCGCATCAGCACCTTACCGGGCACGCTTGTGGCGCCGCCGCCGCGCAGCCGCGAGAGCGCACCTGCCGCGCGGGCGAGGGCGAGCTTGGGGGCGAGCAGCACGCTCACGGTCTGCCGCTGGAGGAGCCCGCGGCGGAGTCCGTGCCCACATCCTCCAGGCGGGTCCCGCCAGCGGGAACCGGCTGGCCGAGCGGGCTGTCAGCCGGGACGAGCACCCGCAACGCCGCGGGCAGCACGCTCACGCGCAGCGGCAGCTCGCCGATGGGGTCGCCGTCGGCGTACAGCGTGAAGGGGCGATCAGCGGCGATCTGAAGCTCGCGGCCGCGGAGCATGTGCACGGACGGCTCACGTACGTGCGTGCCCTTGAAGACTTTCGGCAGGATCCGCGTGAGGAAGCGCAGCTTGGGGGTCTGCTCAACGTAGGGGACGTCGAGCAGGCCGTCGTCGAGTAGCGCGTCGGGCGCCGCGTACATGCCGCCGCCGTAGGCCTTCGAGTTGGCGGCGCCGACGCTATAGCCGGTGAAGGTATACCGCTGGCCGTCGAGCACGAGCTCGAAGCGCGCCGGGCGCCACGCGGCCAGCGTGCGCAGTGCGCCGTAGGCGTAGACGAGGTTGCCCAGCCACGAGGGCGCTTCGTTGGCGATCCGGTTGGCGTCGGAGTCAAAGCCGCAGCTCGCGATCCCCACGAAGGTGTGCTCGCCGACGAGGCCGAGGTCGAGCTCGCGCGCGACGCCGCTGGCGATCACCGCGCACGCCGCAACCGGGTTCTGCCCGATGCCGAGCACGCGCGCCAGGTCGTTGCCGCGCCCCCCGGGCAGCACGCCGAGGATCGAGCCGGGCACGGTCCGTAGCGCGTCGGCCGCGGCTCCGGCAAGCCCGTCGCCGCCGAGCGTGACCGCAAGCTCCCCGCCGCGCGCGGCGCCCAGCGCGAGCTCGCGCGCGTGCTGGAGGTCGCGGGTGTCCTCGCGACGCACGGTGAGGCCGCGGCCGCGCAGGGCATCCACCACGCTCGGCGCGGCGCGACCGGCGCGACCGCCTCCGGCCGCCGGGTTGATGATCAGGCACACGGAGGTCCGGGTCGCCCCTTCGCCAACGGGTGGGGCGATCGGCCCGGTGGTTGTCTGGAAATCGGACGCGGACACTGCGCAAGCGTAGTGGTAAGGCAAGATTAAGATTGCGCGAAGAGTGTGCGCTGATCGCCGTGAGCGCATCTAAGCTGGCGGACGTGTGTGGGGATAGTGAGCACCCGAGGTCATGCGCGTGGTGAGCCGCCTGCCGGCGGCCGCCGTGACGTTGGCTGCTGCCCTCGGCGTTGGCGCGTGCGGCACGAGCACGACCAGCTCCGTGAGGTCCTCGAACGCGAGAGCGGATGTCGCGTCGTCCGCGGCGGGAGGCGCGAGTAGCGGCTGCATGCGAGCCAAAGAGCCCACGCCGAGGGGCCCGCAGCACGTGCCACGGCCGACGGGCAAGCTGGATCCGGCGAAGCGCTACGTGGTGACGCTTGCGACCAACTGCGGTGCGATCGCGATTCAGCTCGACGTGAAGCGCGCGCCGAGGACGACAGCCTCGTTCGCGTACCTCGTCAAGCGCGGCTTCTACAACGACCTCACCTTCCATCGCGTGGCGGTGAACTTCGTGATCCAGGGGGGCGACCCCAACGGCGATGGCTCGGGCGGGCCGGGCTACACGATCGTAGAGCGTCCGCCCGCCGACCTCCAGTACACGCGGGGGACGGTGGCGATGGCGAAGACGGCGACCGCCCCGGCGGGGGCATCGGGCAGCCAGTTCTTCATCGTGACGGCGAGCAACACCGAACTGCCGCCGCAGTACGCGTTGGTGGGGAGGGTGCTCGGAAGCATGGCGGGGGTGAACGCGATCTCCAAGCTCGCGACGATCCCGCCGCAGGACGGCCAGCCGATCCGCCCAGTGGTGATCAGCCAGGCGACGCTGTCGGAGGGCTGATCCTGAGCTGAAGCTCAGCTCTTGGGGGCGCGGGCGTTTGCGAGCGCTTTCGCTCGCCGGCGCCGGCCGAACAGCGCGGCGATCGCGACCCCGGCGGCCGCGACGAACAGCCCGAGCAGGATGCCGGGTGCGAGGCCGAGCCCGCCGAAGGGCAGCGCCACGAGCTCGACGATGCCGAGCCCCACGGCGAGCAGCGCGATCACCAGCAGCAGAATCAAGAGGATGCCGCGTACGCGCGCGAGGATCCCGGCGGAGGCGGGGGGGAGCAGCAGGCCCATCGCGCGCAGCGCGAACATCTGCCGGCCGCTCGGGGGCTCCTGTCCGAGGCGTTGCACGGCGTCGCGCAGATCGCTGGGACGGCGCTCGGCGAGCGCCAGCGAGGCGTCGGCCATACGGCGCAGCTGCATCCGCTCCTGGGGCCGGGCGGAGGCGATCGCGCGCTGGAAGTAGGAGCGCGCCTGGCCGGCGTCGAAGCGCTCGGCCGCGCGCGCCCCGAGAATCGCCATCGCGGCCGACTTGAACTTCGTCTCGGCCTCGAGCTCCTCGTCGGTGCGCTGCTCGAGCGCCTGGATCGCGTCGGCGGCACCGCGCTGCTCGATCCGGATCTGTCGCTGTTTGGGAGCCATCGGAGGGGCATTGTACGGGCTCGACGCGGGCGCTATCCTCGGCGGGTCGCGGCAGCGATGAAGAATCCCCGTGGTGTATAGCAATCGTTAGACAGTTCGAAACTTACATGCGCAACCGTACCCCTCGCTCATCGTGTTTTTCCGTCACGGCAAGGCGGTTGGCAGCGACGGCGCTCACGCTATCGCTGCTCGGGCCGATCGCCATGCCCGTGGCGGCCGCCGCCGCGACACCGAGCCTGTTCGGCGGCACGACGACAGCCACCGGAGCCGCGAAACCGGCGGCGGGCGTGAAAGTCGCCCCCACGGCCGCCAAAGTGAAAACTGCACCGACGGTGAACGTGAAAACCACCGCTGCGCCAGCGGCTGCCACGCCGACCACGACCCCGACTACCGCGACGACCGCCACCACGGAAACGAACTCCAAGACGAGCACCCCGATGATCATGGCGGTGGTCGCCCTGTTCGTGGTGTTGGGCGGGATCGCGTTCTACATCCTTCGCGACGCGCGCTCGGTGGCGCCGGTGGTCGAGGGCGTCGCGACCGGCGGCACCCGCAACCCGGAGGGACGGCTGCGCAGACGCAGAGCGCAGGCGAAGGCAGCCAAGCAGCAGCGCAAGCGTCACCGCAACCGGTAGAGGGAAACAGGCTTTTAATGGACGGCTCCGGGCCGTGGGGCGGAGCGACAGGGCCTATCCCGGTCGGGGATAGGCAATCAGGTTATTGGCGGGCTCGGACTCGCGTGGCGCCCCGCCGCGTGGCTCGCACCCGCGCCGGGGACGGCGGCGCGCTGCCACCGTGCGGCCCGCGTCGGGGACCGCGGCCGTGCGCCGGCCCGCGGGGACGCCAGTGGCGGCGGAAGTCACCGGGGAGCGTCTTGCTGCCGCCCTCGTCTTCCCCGGAGGAGTCGGGCTCGCCCGCGGCGCGCGACTCAAGCGCCGCGTCGGAGCGGAAGGGCATCCACAGCATTAGCGCGGCGATTGGCAGCTTGATCAACACGACCGCCAGGAACACAAACCAGATCCAGGTGTGCACACGATCGATGCTACTACCCAGATGGGCATTGCGAACGGGTACTCTCCCATGCAACTTCAAACGAGACTTGGGGAGCAGCCAGCGATGAGCAATAGGACGTTCGTGATCGGCGTGGGGATGACCAAGTTCGACAAGCCCGGCACCAAGGAGGGCGACTACCCCGACTGGGCACTTGAGGCCGGCTCGAAGGCGCTCGCCGACGCGGGGATTGCCTACGACCTCGTGGAGCAGGCCTTTGCCGGCTACTGCTACGGCGACTCGACCTACGGGCAGCGCGCGGTGTACGGGCTGGGGCTGACCGGGATCCCCGTGGTCAACGTCAACAACAACTGCTCCACCGGCTCGAGCGCGCTGTGGCTGGCGCGCCAGGCGGTCAAGGGCGGCCTGATCGACTGCGCTCTGGCGATCGGCTTCGAGAAGATGGAGAAGGGCTCGCTGGGGATGAAGTACACCGACCGCACGCCCGCCCTGGACAAGCACATGGGGCGCATGATCGAGCTGCGCCCGCTCGAGGAATCGCCGTTCGCGCCGCAGATGTTCGGCAACGCCGGACGCGACCACATGCAGAAGTACGGCTCCGAGCCCGACCACTACGCGTGGATCGGCTGGAAGAACCACAAGCACTCGGTCAACAACCCCTACGCGCAGTTCCAAGACGAGTACACGCTGCAGGAGATCAAGGACGCGCGCATGATCCACGAGCCGCTGACCAAGCTGCAGTGCTCGCCGACGTCAGACGGCGCCGCCGCGGCGCTGGTTGCCAGCGAGCGCTTCGTCGATCAGCACGGCCTGTGGGAGCAGGCGATCGAGATCGCCGGGCAGTCGATGGTGACCGACCTCTCCTCGACCTTCGACGACACCACCGACTGCATCAAGATCGTCGGCGCCGACATGACCCGCAAGGCCGCCCAGCAGGCCTACGAGGAGGCGCAGCTCGGCCCCGAGGACATCCAGGTGATCGAGCTGCACGACTGCTTCTCAGCGCGAACGAGCTGATCACCTACGAGGCGCTCGGCCTGTGCGGCGAGGGTGAGGGCCACAAGCTGGTCGAAGGCGAGGCAGACCACCTACGGCGGGCGCTGGGTGGTCAACCCCTCGGGCGGGCTGATCTCCAAGGGCCACCCGCTCGGGGCAACCGGTCTCGCGCAGTGCTCGGAGCTGACGTGGCAGCTGCGCGGCAAGTCCGAGGGCCGCCAGGTGGACGGCGCCAAAGCGGCGCTGCAGCACAACATCGGGCTGGGCGGCGCCGCGGTCGTGACGGTGTATCGCCCGCCGGCCTCCTGAGCGCCGGCTGTCCCGAACCAGGTGGCGCGGACGCTGGAGTGGGGGCGCCACGCGCGCCGGCCTGCGCGCGCACCATGTCGCCCATCCGGAGGCCGGCCTCCGGGCCGGGCCTCTCCATCCCAATATGTACCCGTCAAACTGATCCTTACGTGATCGTAAGGTTGCTAGGTTGGAGGGGTGGCTATCGCCTCCGCTCCGCGCCCCTCCGCCGATACGCACGATCGCTACAAGTGGATCGCCCTCTCGAACGTGACCCTCGGGGTGCTGCTGGCGACGCTCGACGGGTCGATCACGCTGATCGCGATGCCCGCGATCTTCCGCGGCATCCACCTCGACCCGCTGGTGCCGGCCAACAGCTTCTACCTGCTGTGGATGATCCTCGGGTTCCTGGTCGTGACGAGCGTGCTGATCGTGAGCCTCGGGCGGCTCGGGGACATGTACGGGCGGGTGCGGATGTACAACCTCGGCTTCGTCATCTACACGGCCGCCTCGCTGGTGCTGACCGTCGACTGGCTGACCGGCAGGCCGGGGCCACCTACCTGATCGTGTTCCGCATCGTGCAGGGCGTCGGCGCCGCGTTTCTGCTGGCCAACTCAGCGGCGATCATCACCGACGCCTTCCCCGCCAACCAGCGGGGCATGGCGCTCGGCATCAACAACATCGTCGGCGTCTCCGGGATGTTCGTCGGGCTCGTGCTCGGCGGCCTGCTGGCGCCGATCGACTGGCGCCTGGTCTTCCTGATCTCGGTGCCCGTTGGGCTGTTCGGCACGGTGTGGGCCTACCTGAAGCTGCAGGAGCGCTCCACGCCCAAACGCGCGCGCGTGGACTGGGGGGGCAACATCACGTTCGCGCTCGGGCTGATCCTGATCATGGTCGCGGTCACCTACGGCATCCGGCCCTACGGCGGCCATCCCACCGGCTGGACCAGCCCGCGCGTGCTCGGCCTGATGGGCGCCGGCCTCGCCTGCCTGGTGGCGTTCGCGGTGATCGAGCAGCGCGTCGCCGAGCCGATGTTCCGGCTGCCGCTGTTTCGCATCCGCGCGTTCACGTTCGGGACGCTCTCGACGTTCCTCTCGGCGGTCTGCGCGCGGCGGGCTGATGTTCATGCTGATCATCTGGCTGCAGGGCATCTGGCTGCCGCTGCACGGCGTCGACTACGCCGACACGCCGCTGCGCGCCGGCATCTACATGCTGCCGCTGACGATCGGCATGCTGATCGCCGGGCCGACCTCGGGGTACCTATCCGACCGCTTCGGGGCGCGCTGGTTCGCCACCGGCGGGATGCTCGGCCGCCGCGTTCGCTTCGTGCTGCTGAGCCTGCTGCCGATCGACTTCGCCTTTCCCGGAGCTTCGCGGCCGTTCTGTTCCTGATGGGCGTCTCGATGGGGATGTTCGCCTCGCCCAACCGCGCGGCGGTGATGAACAGCCTGCCGCCCCAGCACCGGGGCGCGGGCGGGGGCATGAACCAGACCTTCCAGAACTCCGCCCAGGTGCTGTCGATCGGGATCTTCTTCACGCTGATGATCCTCGGCCTGGCGTCGAGCCTGCCCCAGCACGCTGACCGCCGGCCTGCAGGCGCACGGCATCTCGGCCGCCACGGCGGCCGGCGTCGCGCACGTGCCGCCCGTGTCGGTCCTGTTCGCCGCCTTCCTCGGCTACAACCCGGTCGAAAACCTCGTCGGCGCGCACGCGCTCGCGGCGGTCTCGCCCGCCAACCACGCCGCGCTGACCGGCCGCACCTTCTTTCCGCAGCCTGATCTCCGCGCCGTTCAGCGCGGGCCTGCACGAGGCGTTCGCGTTCGCGATCGTCGCCTGCCTGATCGCCGCGGGCGCGTCGCTGATGCGGGGCGGCAAGTATCACTACGCGCCACCCGACAAACTCGCGGCACCCGGCAGCGCCGATGGCACCAGAGAGGATGAGCGCAACGGTGCGCACGCCAACGGGGCAGTGCCGAGCCTGCCGGACATCACGATCACCCACACACCGACCAAGGAGGAGCAGCATGCAGGTTGAGTGGTATGGCCAGTCGGCGTTTCGTCTCAGCTCGACGGATACAACGGTGGCGATCGACCCGTTCGGCGACATGTCGGGGCTGGCGAGCGCCCGCGGGATGCAGTTCGACTACCCGCCGATCGAGGGCGTGGAGGCGCAGCTGCTGCTCGTCACCCACGAGCACATCGACCACAACGGCGTGGAGGCGATCGGCGGCGATCCCACGATCCTGCGCTCGACCGCGGGCAAGCTGGAGTCGCCGATCGGCGAGGTGGTGGCGATCGCGTCCGAGCACGACGAAGCGGCGGGCACCGAACGGGGGCCCAACACGATCTTCGTGTTCGAGCTCGACGGCGTGCGTGTCTGCCACTTCGGCGACTTCGGCCAGAGCGAGCTGCGCGACGAGCAGGCCACGGCGATCGGCGAGGTCGACCTGCTGATCCTGCCGGTCGGCGGCGGCCCCACGATCGGCGCCGAGGGCGCCGCGGTGATCGTCGAGCGCTTGGCGCCGCGGTGGGTCGTGCCGATGCACTACCGCACGCCGCGGATCGGCTTCCTCGAAACCGCCGACGCCTTCCTCGAGCGCCACCCCGATGTGCACCGCCTCGACGGCGCCACCTTCGACACGGGAGAGCTGCCCGCCGCGGAGGGCCCGCTGGTGGTTGTGCCCGCGGCGCCATAGGGCGTCGAGGTCAGGCTCGCTCGCGGACTGGTTGGCCCGTCGTGACGCAGTGGCAGGGAAGCAGCGCGCCGCGTCCAGGAGTGGCGCTACGCTGTAGGCGGCAGGGCACCTCGGCAAGGAGACCCGTATGAGGATCCCGATCGTAGTAGCGGGCATGGCCGCGACCGGTCTGTTGGCCGGCGGCGTGCTGGTGCTCGCGGCGGAGGCCGAAACAACCTCAAGCTCCACGCCACAGACGACGCGCGCCGCTGCGCACCGTGAGCGTGCAGGGCGTCGCAACCGCGCCCGTGATCTCCACGGCGAGCGCCGAAGCGGCGATCGCCGCCTACCGCCAGGCGATGGCCGCCGCGATCGCCGACGGCCAGGCCAAGGCGCAGTACCTCGCCGAAAAGTCCGGCGCCACGCTCGGGCAGGTGCAGAGCATCGGCGAAGGCGGCGGCTACATCGAGTGTCCCGAGGGCGTCGAATACGAAGGCGCCCAGCCCGACTTCGGCTCCGGCGGCCCAGTGTTCGAGGCGGGAGCTGTCGCCCCGGCGGCGAGGGGCAGCGGCTCCGACCGTCCACAAAGTCGCCAAACCCAGCACCACCACAAACGCGCACTCCGCCAAGAAGTCCGCCGCGGCATCGTGCACCCTCTCCACGCAGGTCGCGCTGGTCTACCAGCTGGGTTGAGCCATCTCGGCCCTGAAGTGGGCCGCGCGCTCGACGCGCGCCGGTCCGGTAGACCACGGCCGCCCGGCGCGTGACTACCCCGCGCGCTCGGCCGCCCGCAGTCCGCGCAGCGTCCACAGCGTGAACACGCAGATCAGCGCCACGGCGCACGCGTACGCCAGCGCGGTGTGGTTGTGCACGCCGGAGATCAGCCCACGACCGGCGTCGAGGAAGGCGGTCGCGGGGTTGACCGAGGCGACGGCGTGGATCCAGCCGCGCAGCAGCGGCAGCGGCACGAAGACCGGCGCGAGGAACAGGATCAGGAAGACCGGGGTCTGCATCAGCGGGCCGGCCTGGATCGTGCGGAAGCGGAACGCCACGCCGGCGGCCCAGCCGAAGCCGACGAGCACCAGCAGTGCCGCCAGGCCGTAGAGGCCGAACATGTCGACGCCGTCGCCGGTGATCTGCATGCCGGCGAGCAGCGCCACGCCGCTCACCACGGTGAGCGTGATCGTGGCGCGCGTGAGCGCGACGAGCGCATAGCCGAGCGCGACGCCGCGGCGGTTGCCGGCAGCGAGCATCAGTCGCCGCGCGAACCCGCTCTCGAAGTCGAAGGCGATCGTGAAGCCGGTGAACAGCCCGCTGAACATCGAGGCCTGCAACAGCACGAACACGAACTGAAACGCGGTGTAGCCGGCGCGGGAAGTCGAAGCCCGGGCACCGAGCCCAGCGCGGAGAGGCCGCCAGCGAAGCTGGCGAGGAAGATCAGCGGGAAACACGAGCGAGGGGATCGAGAGCTCGGGCCGGCGCACGTAGGTGTGCACGCCGCGCCACGCGATCGCGACGGCGACGCCCCACACGGTGCTGCGCGGCGGCTGCTCGTGCGCAGTCGCCGGCGAGGGGAGGGGAGACCGACTTGCGCTGGAAGCGGTGTGTGCCGCGGCGTTCATGTGCGCTGGAGCCTCGTTTTCATCGCCCCCTGCACCGCGAGCAGGCCGAGGACGAGCAGCCCGATCGCGACGCCGAAGCCGCGCAGCAGCGCGGTCTCGTCCCAGCCGAAGATGTAGAGGCTGCGGAAGCCCTCGATCAGGTAGGAGATCGGGTTCCAGGTGGCGACCGTGTGAAACCACGGGGTCTTCAGCAGCGAGCGGGGCAGGTTGGAGGAGGAGAGGAAGATGAACACGAAGAACAGCGGGAACAGCCCCTGCACCGCTTCGCTCGAGCCGGTGCGCAGCGCCGCCACGCAGCCGAACGAGGAGAACGCGAGCGCGGTGAGCGAGCCGAGCACGATCACCACCAGCGCGCCGCCGAAGCCGGCGTCGAGGTGGGCGCCGACGACGACGCCGAGCAGGATGTACACCGCCGACTGCAGCGCCCCCAGCGCGGCGACGCCGACGAGCAGCCCGGCGATCAGCGAGACGCGCCGCAGGGGGGTGAGCGCCAGGCGGTTGAAGAAGCCGGTCTCGATGTCCTCGGCGAGGTTGGTGCCGGTGTTGATCAGCGAGAACATCGCCCCCTGGATGAACGCCACGGCGATCGCGAACGACACGTAGGAGTGCGTCGGGAAGCCCGGCAGCAGCGTGGCGGCGTGCAGCCCGCTGGCGTTGATGATCAGCAGGATCGCGGGGAAGAAGATGATCGGGAACATCTGGAAGGGCTGGCGCAGCGTCTTCAGCACCGAGCGCTGGGCGAGCGCGCCCACCTGGGTGATCGAGCGACGGCGCTCACGCGGAGACCGGCTCGGGGGCCGGCTGCTCGGTGTCGTCGTCCTCGGCGGCACCCTCCAGCGAGCGGCCGGTCTTGGCGAGGAAGACGTCGTCGAGCGTGGGGGAGTGCAGGCGCAGATCGGCCACCTGCAGATTCTCGGCGTCGATCGCGCGGACGATCTCGGCGAGGTCGCCGGCGCCCCGGGGCAGCTGCACGGCGACGCCGTTGCTCGCCGCCGCGGCGGCCTCGCCGAAGCGCGCCAGCACCGCCGCCAGCCGCTCGCGCTCGCCGGGGTCATGGGGGACCGCTTCGACCGATGGGCCGCCCAATCGCGGCCTTCAGCTCGGCCGGGCGTGCCCTCGGCGACGATCCGTCCGTGGTCGATGATCCCGACGCGGTTGGCCAGCGCGTCGGCCTCCTCGAGGTACTGCGTGGTGAGGAACACCGTCACGCCGTCGCCCGCCAGGCGCCGCACCTCATCCCACAGCGCGGCGCGGCTCTGCGGATCCAATCCCGTGGTGGGCTCGTCCAGGAACAGCAGCCGCGGCCGGTGCACCAGCGCCAGCGCGAGGTCCAACCGGCGCTTCATGCCACCGGAGTAGCCGCCCACCTTGCGCTCGGCCGCCTCGGTGAGCCCCACCTGCGCGAGCAGCTCGCGCCCGCGCGCCTCGCGCTGGGGCTTGGGCAGCCCGTGCAGGGAGCTCTGCAGGCGCATGTGCTCGCTGCCGGTGAGGAACGGATCGAGCGCCGAGTCCTGCAGCGAGGCGCCGATCACGCGTCGCACCTCGGGGCCGTGGTGCACGACGTCGAGACCGGCCACGCGCGCGGAGCCGGCCGTGGGCGGCAGCAGCGTCGTCAGCACCAGCGACGTGGTCGACTTGCCCGCGCCGTTGGGGCCGAGAAACCCGTAGATCTCGCCGGGCGCCACGCGCAGGTCGATCCCGTCGACGGCCCGCACGCCGCCCTTGAAGTCGCGGACGAGGCCTTCGACCTCGATGCCGTTGTTGGCGCTCTCGCTCATTGGGCCTCTGACCTTATCGAGCGGCAGGGCGCTCATCCCTGCTAAGCTGGACTAGACTATGCCTTCGACGTACAACATGCACGACGCGAAGACCCACCTCTCGCGGCTAGCCGAGCGGGCTGCGCAGGGAGAGGAGATCGTGATTGCGCGCAACGGCCGCCCGCTCGCCAAGCTCGTTCCGATCGAGGGACGCAAACCACTGAAGTTTGGCCTTGCCAAGGGCGAAATCTGGATGAGCGACGACTTCGACGACCCCTTGCCGTGGGAGATCCAGAAGTACTTCGAGGGCGAGGGCGACTGAGGCTCCTGCTCGACACCCACACGCTCATCTGGGCAATCGATGGCCGTTTGAGCAGCAGGGCGCGAGCCGCGCTGGAAGCAGCAGATGCCGTCGCCGTAAGCGCGGCCACCATCTGGGAGATCGAGATCAAGCGCGCGCTTCGCAAGCTGCAGGCTGTCGACCGCTTGGCAGAGCTCGTCGACGAGTCTGGGTTCGAGCGCCTGCCGATCACATTCGAGCACGCCTGCGAGGCCGGCAGGCTGCCGCTGCTGCACGGCGACCCGTTCGACCGCATGCTCGTCGCGCAGGCGCGTTTGGAGGGACTGACGCTTGCCAGCGCCGACGCTGCAATCAAGCAGTACGACGTGCCGGCACTGGATATCGCTCACGCCCAACCTTCAGCGTAGGAGATCGGGCGCCGCGGCGCCGCCCGTGGGCGTATCCCAGCGTCCTAGGTTTACATAACATCCATTATCGAGCGTTGTGGGGTAGTGGGTCAGTTTGAGGATCGGCCCCACGGGGCCGGATTTGGGGTTTACGCTGCGCGGCATCCATAGCCAACCAGCGGCCCCGGCGCGGGCTGGAACCCAACGCCGGAGCCTGAGCACAGGAGAACATACCTCCCATGCCTGACCGAGAAGATACCCGCACCCCCGCCGAACGGTGGGATGCGATGGAACGCGACACGCTCTACCTGCTGACCGGCGATGACCTGCCGATCTGGTCGGTCGAGGACATCGGCCGCAGCATCGAACAACCCGGCAGCGCCGAGGACATCGTGCGGAAGCTCCGCAGCGATGGCCTCGTCCACCAGACGAGCGACGGCTACGTGTTCGCCACGCGCGCCGCCTTCCGGCTGGTCGAGATGATCGGCCAAGTGGTCTGAATGGCCCACGACGCAGACACACACGCGATCGTTCTCGCGTTCTCCTACCGGTTGCGCGATGCGCGCACGGCGTCCAGGCTCACGCAGGATCGGCTCGCGCGCCGCTCGGGGGTCCACCACACCGAGATAAGCAAGCTGGAGCGTGCGCTGACCGACCCCCGCCTGTCCACGATCGTGCGACTCGCACGCGGCTTGGACGTGCCGACCTCCACACTCGTCGAGGACCGCTACGAGGATCGCCAGTTGACCATCGAGTTGGCCACTAGCGAGCGCAGACTGACGCCGGACGAGTTCGACGAGAACTTCGGGCACCTGCCAACCGACGGTGAGGGCTGACCGCCACCCGTGGCGCTACGATCCTCCCTATGGCCGATCTCAACCAGATCGCGCACCGGATCGTCCGCGAATCGACTGAGCCGCAGGAGTCTGAGACGCCAGCCAAGATCAACGGGCGCAACGGGGGCCTCAAGGGCGGCAAGGCGAGGGCCGAGAAGTTGTCGCCCGAGAAGCGGTCGGAGATCGCCCGGAAAGCTGCGCAAGCGCGATGGTCGCCTTCGTCCATACCTTAACGCGATGAGTCGGAGACAGCGGCGCTTGGATTGCCGCTGGAATGTATGCTGAACGTATCGTCTCGGCGCTCATGCGGGGATGGCCCATTGTCGAGGAGGAAGCATGGCTGATGGCCCCAAAGCGATCCCGGTCGCCTGGTCCTGGGTTGGCGCGGAGGATCTCCCGGTACACTTCGCCAACGTCTTTAGTGGAGTGGTGGGTCCCAATGCGATATTCCTAAATATCGGATCTATGGTCCCTCCCGACATTACGGGGGCAACCGAGGAGGAGCGGGAGGCCCAGGTGCGAGCCATTGCTTACGTCCCGATCAGGCCCATTGCGCGCCTTGCGCTTGCGCCCAAGGGGCTTGATGAACTGATTGGCACGCTCCAAGAAACGCGCAACAATTACGAGGCGCTGAGAGCGGCGCTCGACGATCAGGAGCAGACATGACCCCTCATACGCTTACACCGGCCGTCCGAAACAGCACCTCGACCGTGCCTGTGACGGCCGGGCGGGCAGCGAGCAACACCCCCGAGCTGCCACGCACTGCGCCTCTCTTCATTCGCGCGGACGAAGCGTACTACTGGTCCGTCCCGTGGCAGCGAGACGTGCGCGAGTCGATGGCGGCTCTCGCCGCTGGCGAATACGAGGATTTCGATTCGGACGACCCAAACGATGTCGCCCGGTGGCTGCTCAGCGTCGATGAGGACGATTGCTGAGCGAATGGCCGTGACGCCCGTTCGGGTTCCGAAGCCCCTGAAGAAGAAACTTGCGAAGAAGCCGCCTGCTCTACAAGGAGCGATCCTTGCGTGCATCAAACAGCTACGGGAAGACTGGCGGCACCCGAGTTTGGGATCAAGCAAGTTGGGTGGCACGGAAGGCATCTACCACGCGAAGGTCAGCAGAGGGAACCGGGTTACGTTCTTCTGGGAAGGCGACCGCATCGTGATTGAGAACCACTGCCACCACGACATGCTCAAGCACTACTGATATGTCGCGCCGTTTGTCAAGTGGGCAGGGTTGGTCGCGTCCGCTGGGGCGGGCGTGGTTTGGGGTGGTCGGGAGGCCGGGGCGCCGGGCTCGGTGTCGGCGTTGCCAGTCTGATGATGCGGGGGTTGGCTACCCCAGGGCCCGGTTTCGTGCTGCCAGCGTGCGCTGTCTAGGAACGGGCGTGGCACTCCGTATTGGGTGCTGCCCATAGTAGTTCCGCGCGTGCTGGCCGCTGATGGCTCGGCGCCCCGGCCTCCCGACCGTGGGGCTGTCAGCCGGGGGTCAGTCGGCGGTTGCTGCTGCCCAGAGGAAGCACGCTGATGCGTATCCGGTTAGCTCCAGATGGGGTTTTAGGCGGCTCGGCGGGTGATTTGCTGATAGGTGGTGGGGTTGTGCAGGGCGCCGAGTCCGAGGAGGGTCTGGAACGCCGCCATTGGTGTGCTGCGGCGGTTGTGACGGAAGACGTACTCGTCGAGATAGACCTGTAGGTGCTCGTCAGAGACGCCACGGTGTGTGCCGTGCATCCAGGCCTTGAGGTTGGAGGTTGCGCGGTGTGCTCGAGGGAGTAGCTGATCGGGCGCAGCGGTTTGTTTCGGGTGTCGGCGGTGCTCGTAGCCGTGCTTGCTCAGGACGCGGTAGGACTGAAGCCCGTCGGTATGCACGATTGCGCCGGTGGTGGTGGTCGCCTGGGTGAAGCTGAGCAGTATCGGCCCTGAAGCGTCGGGCAACACCCGAAGGCGCAGCCGCCCGGAGCCGTGTCCGCGGACCTCGATCGCGATGCCGATCAGCGCCTTCTTTCCGCGCTGGCGGCCGCCTTTGAGGCCCTCCTCGCGCCCACCGAGGAAGAACTCGTCGATCTCGACCTCACCCTTCAGCAGCTCGCGCTCAGGGGCGACCATCGCCCTGCGCAGCTTCTGCAGGATCAGCCAGGCAGTCTCATAGCGCGAGAGCCCGAGCTGGCGTTGCAGCTGCTTGGCCGATATGCCCGGGTGGTGAGTGGCGACCAGATAGGCCGCCCAGAACCACGTGCGCAGCGGCGTGTGCGTCTTGTGCATCACGGTCCCCGCAGTCACCGACGTCTGGTGCCCACACGCGGTACATACCCACAGGTGGCCGCGCGTCTGGCCACCGGCCCGCCCGCCGCCACACCCTGGACAAGCAAACCCCTCCGGCCAGCGCGAAGCGAACAGATACTCGCGGCAGGCCTCCTCGGTCGCAAAGCGCTCCTGAAACTCCAAGATGCTCAGAGGATACGTAGGCCGCAACACCCAACAAAACTACGAAACCACCCGGATGGAGCTAACCGGATACGCATCAGCACGCTAGCTCGCGGGCGCACGCGACGACGATCACGTTGTGCGCCTTGCCGCGGCCGCGCATCCGGTCGTGAACCCGGTGAAGCCTGTGCTGAGCACGGTTAGCGATCTGCAGGACATGCTCGGGCTGGCCCTGCTGACGGTTCTTGAGTGTCGCCCCGATCCGTGGGTCTCGCCCGTAGTGCCAGGCCGACTCGACCAGTAGCCGGCGAGCGAACCCCGATCCTGTCTTCGTGATCGACCCCTGGTGCGATGACTCTCCAGACTGGTGAAGGGAAGGGGTCAGCCCGAGCCACGCACTCAGTGCGTTCGCTCGCTTGAAGCGCTGCCAGTCGCCGCCGAGCTCGAGGTGCAATGCGAACGCTGTCAGTGTGTCAACGCCCCGGAAGCAGCGGAGCCTCGCGACGGTCGGCCACCATGCCTCGTCTTCTGCCAGGCGCGAGAGCCGCTCCGCGACCTGCGCCTTGCGCGCACTCAGGCCGTCGACGGAGGCGATCAGATCAGCGAATACCAGCTCGCTCGCCGTCTCATCGAACTGCTGGGCTGCGAGCCAACGCCGGTGCGCGACAGTCCAGGTCGAGGACTCCGGGTAGACCCGGCCGTGACGCAACAGCATCTTCGAGACCCGGTGACGAGCCGTCATCAGATCCCTTCGGCACGCATCGTGAGCGCGCATCAGCTCGCGGGCGGCCTCCACCTCGACCGGCGGGACCACAACACTCGTCAACGAGCCGGCCAGCAGCAACCGCGCGAGCAGCTCCGCGTCCTTGCGGTCAGTCTTCACCCGATCCGAGGGGCCCCGGGGTGTCTTGCCCGGCGCGATCACCTCGACCTCTACCCCGGCCGCGACCGCGGCACGGTAGAGCCCGAACCCGGTCGGCCCCGCCTCATAGCAAGCACGCACCGGGCCAGGCAAGCTCTGAAGCCACGCGACCGGCTCCTCAATGCCCGGCCCGAACCGCGCGCGCAAAAGCTCACCCGTCGAGACATCAATCGCCGCGGCATGCGTCGAGCGGGCATGGACATCGAGCCCCGCATAAGTCACCATTCCGGTCATGGCCGGACCTCCTCATTTTTCTGGGGTCAGCCGGAGCGGTTCTCCGGCCAGACAAACCCCCGCGAGGAGTGTCCGGCCTACCTCCGACGGTCAACCCAGCGGGCGACCTACGACATAGGGTCTAGCTCCAATACCGTAAACTTAGGCTGCTAGGATTGTGATTGTGTCGTTGGCTGGCTTGGTTGGCTGGGGCCAGTCGCGGTGTTCGGGGCGCTTGAGGCCCCAGTTGGACATCTTGCGCTTGATGACGCGGGGGTTGGTGCGCTGGCGGCGTTCGGGCAGGGGTTCGGCGAGGATCTCAGCGATCGTCTGCGCGTGCGCTTGTTCGAGGCTGTGGGGGGGAAAATCCCGGGTGGGATCGGGTGCTGCGTCGGGCGGCCCGGAGGCTCCTGGTGAATGACAATCGGTCGGGGTCGAGATCGGCCTTCAGCGCGGCCTGGTGCATCAGGCGACGGATCGCGTAGTGGGTGCAGAGGTAGCCGTAGGCCTCTTGGTAGACGCCCTCGGGGTGCTTTGAGCGCAGTACCGCGCGCGGGCCGCGCTGGTGGGTCTTGAGCTCATCCAGGGCGCCCTCGATCTCCCAGCGTTCTGCGTAGAGTGCCGCGAGCTCTGCGGCGGGAGCCCGCTCGCTGTCATCGATTGTGCAGAGCAGCCGGTAGCGCTCCTGGGTCTGGGGTAGACCGGGATCATCGAGCGCATACTCCACGACACGCACGCGCATCGGGTCGGCGTGGGCGTGTCGGTCACTCCACGCGTAGACCGAGGAGAAGTAGGAGCCATCGCTGAGGGTCTGCTCGCGGGGCAGCCGCTGGTTGGCCTTGGCGCGCCACAGAAGCTGCGCCCCAGCCTCCCGCGCGGCCTGGAAACGCTCAAAGCTGTAGAAGCCGCGGTCGGCCAGGCACAGCATCCCCGGCCCAAGCGCCCCCAACAACTCATCAGCCAAAGCATGCTCAGAAGTCACATACGGGCCGAGCGCTGCGCTCGTGATCGCATGCGTCCCGCACTCCGCCAGCCCCACCAGCCGCAACTGCGGGAACGCCCCGCCACCCTCACGACGCGAGGAACCCGGTCGTCCGAACGCCTCATCGTTCGCCTGCGTGTCAGCCACATCAAGACACGTCCCGTCCAAGCTCATCAACCGGAGATCCCGGTAGAACGCCCCTCGTGTCTCCTCGCTCGCCAACGGGCACGCGACCGCCCCGAAAAGCAGCTCAAGCGGCTCAGCCCCGAGCCGCTGACGCGCCTTGTAAATCGCGACCTTGCTCGGCACCTCCCAAGCACGCCGCCAACCCGAAGCCCACGAAAGCCCCTCTACCAGTTGGCGCATCACCTCCTCATAGGACGCGTCACTGAACAACGCCATCGCCAACACGTAATAGACAACCACCCGCGCCGGCAACAGCCGATGACGCTGCTCACCACGACCCGCCTCAGCCACCACCCGATCGACCAGCTCCGGCGGAAAGACCCGCGTCAAAACACCAATCGAGATGTGATCCGACAAACGCTGATCACTCGCCGGCTTGACCCACCCAGACCGAGGCACCCCACAACCATAACCAGACCACCAGACACTAAGTTTACGGTATTGGGTCTAGCCCAGGTTTTCCGTCCGACTCCTCAAGCATAATGGTCAGTATGAACCGGCTGACCACCGAGAAGCGCGCGCAGATCATCGGCTGCCTGGTCGAGGGCAACAGCATCCGCGCCACGGTCCGCATTACGGGTGCGGCTAAGAACACCGTGACGAAGCTGCTTGTGGACCTCGGCGCAGAGTGCGCCGCCTACCAGGACCACACGTTGCGGAGCCTGCCGTGTACGACGCTCCAGGTCGATGAGATGTGGGGGTTTTGCTACGCCAAGCAGCGCAACGTCCCCGAAGAACACAAGGGGACCTTCGGCTACGGCGATGTGTGGACGTGGATCGCGGTCTGCGCGGACACGAAGCTGGTCCCGTCGTGGCTGGTGGGGGAGCGCAACCTGGGCGACTGCTGGACGTTCCTGGAAGACCTCAAGGGCCGGTTGAGCGGGCATATCCAGCTCAGCTCGGACGGACACGCGACGTATCGAGGCACCGTGGGCCTTGTCTTCAACCCCGGCGAGGTCGATTGGGCGCAGCTCATCAAGCACTACCAGAGCCAGCACATGGGGCAGGGCCGTTACAGCCCGCCCGTCTGCACCGGCACGACCAAGAAGGTGCGCCTCGGCAACCCGGACCCCTCGAAGATCAGCACGAGCTACATCGAGCGCCAGAACCTCACGGTCCGTATGGGGATGCGCCGGTTCACGCGCCTGACCAACGGGTTCTCGAAGAAGGTCGAGAACCTCGCGGCGGCAGTCAGCCTGCACTACATGTTCTACAACTTCGCCCGGCCGCACACGACGCTCGCCAACCCATACCCGCGCACCCCGGCGATGGCGGCGGGGGTAGCGGATCACGTCTGGACCCTTCAGGAGATCGCCGGCCTACTGGATTAAGTGGCGGTCCGGGTACACGCCCGGACCGCCAGGAGCATCGAAGAAGCGAAGCGCAGGAAGGCGCAGCGCCCCCGGATCGTTGCACGCCCTCCGGATGCCGTCCGACGCCCTGGTCAGGATGTCAATGACTGTCCGGGTCAATCGCTCCTGTACACAAGGAACTAGCCCTGAGCAGTGCTGGCAATCGCTGCGAGTGCATGCGATCGAGCCACGTGCACGTTGGCCGGTGTACTACGACCCTGACGAAATCAACGGCTGAATTCCACCACAAGGCAGCCGTTGCGAGCGGTGGAAGCGATGGCCTCTCTAACTGCGAAGTGCTGTGCCACACGTGTCATGTCCTGATACCGAAGCCGAGCTGAGCACGGCTGCCAGCTCGTCAGCTTGCGTCGCTGGGCAGGCCAGCCGAAACACCGGCTGGCCTGTTCCGGGACGCCATTCCGCCGTCAGCGTGTAGTCCGCCGCGTCGTCATGGGCCGCCAGGGCCGTGGCGAGGTCCGCGACGAACGCTGCTGCCGCCTTGGCGTCGCCGCGATGAGCGAAGAAGACATGCGCTGCCCGCTGGCCGCCCCCTTGGCAGCTATCGAGCGTCTGCACGCCCGGCAGCTCGTTGAGCGCCAAGACCAGCGGCGCAACCCCCTCATCGACCCAGGCCGTGACCTTGACGGGGACCTCATGGTGCATGATCCACCTCCATCAACTATCTGCCCGGCCACGCCCCGATCCAAACTGACCCACTACCCGTTGTGGGGTGGTGGGTCAGTTTGAATCGAGCAGCTGCGGCGTCCCGTTCATGTGAGACGGGAATCCCACCCATGTGAGACGGCATAATTCCGCTCATGTGAGAACAGCGGACGGCAGCGACCGCGGAGAAGGGCTACCCGTTGCGTAGCGCGGCCGCGAAGCGCTCGACGATCGCTGCCGCCGGCTCCACTTCGCTAATCGCCCCGACGCTCTGACCTGCGTACATCGCCATCGCCTCGATGTCGCCCTCCATGCCCGCGAGCGGCAGGTTGGCTGCATAACGCGGAATGCCGCCGGCCACCTCCTCATCCTCGTCTGGGCGCTCGCCTGACAGCGGGCTCCCAGCCGCCTCCCAGCGCTCAAAGGTGCTATTGCGGAGAACACGATGCGGCGACGCCGGCCAGCCGACGTCGAACAGGTCAGTGAAGACCGTGTCGCGCGCTTCGGCTGCCAGCAAGCGTGACTTGTACCGCGGATGGGCGTCGGACTCGTCGCTGGCCACGAATCGGGTGCCCATCACGACAGCCGCGGCGCCGGCCGCGAGCGCGGCACGCGCCGATGCCGGATCGCCGATCCCACCCGCCGCGAGCACTGGCAGCGACACGGCCCTTCGCACCTCGGCCAGCAGCGGCAGCAGACCGACGACGCCCTGTACGTGACCGCCAGCCTCGACACCCTGGACGATCAGCGCGTCAGCGCCCGCATCGGCTGCCGCTCGCGCCGCGTCCCCCGAACCGACCTGTACGAATACGCGCGCGCCTCCAGCCCGGGCGCGCGTGATCAGCTGCGGACGAAGCCCGAAGGAAAACGAGACGATCGGCGCGCGCTGCTCGACAGCCACCTCGAGCCGCTCGTCCTGCTCAAAGTCGAGCACGAGGTTCACACAGAACGGGCGATCGGTTTCCCGCCCGATCGATCGGATCTGCTCGCGCAGGACCCCCAGCTCGGTCCACGACGCGCCCAGCGAGCCGAGCCCTCCCGCCCGCGACACCTCGCCAGCCAGCCGGGCCGTGGCGGCACCGGCGACGGGCGCCTGCATGATCGGAACCTCAAAGCCAAGATCGCTCACTGACGCGAGCCTAACGCTTGGAGCCCAGCTCTCGCCCGCCCCCGAGACCATGCAACGTCGCCGAATCGCTCGGCCAGTCTCAGATGGATGAGACGCCGACGGTCTCACACGAATGAGATTGGACCAGCAGACCATGCTCAACTTCCGGGTCTGCGACCTGGATGCGATGCTCACACAACTGCGCGCGAAGGGAGCGGATGTGGCTGAAGAGACGCAGGACATGAATGGTGTCGGCCGATTCGGCTGGGTCACCGATCCCGAGGGCAATCGGATCGAGCTGTGGCAGCCCGCTTGACCATGTCGACGCGGGACCACCACAGCGCTGTCCGACGTCTCGCTAGGCCTCTCGCACGATCTCGTAGGTGAGGAAGGCGAGGCCGTCACCGATTGTCCGTGCGTCGAGGAGGCGCATCGGGTTCATGTCGCTGGTCTCCCCGAACAGGCGCTCGCCGGCACCGAGCGGTCTTGGTTCACACTGCATCTCCGTTGTTACTGGTTGATCATTCGGTCTAATTGGGCGCTGGCGGCCTCGATTCTTAGGCCCTTTCGGCGTCCTTGGGTGACTTGGACTGCTCGCAGCTCGCCGCGTTGGACCTTGTGCAACACGGTCTGTCGGGCGCAGCCGAGTAGTTGTGCGGCCTGGTCGAGCGGCACGTAGCCGTCGGGTACGTCGGGCACGAAGCGTGCGCGGATCTCGTCGTTGAGGCGGATCCGCCAGGGCGCGCCGGGGGTGGCTTGTTCGCCGGGGAGCAGCCCTTGGCGTAGCCAGCGGTGGATGGTGTTGGTGGAGACGCCGAGCTCGCCGGCGGCCTGCAGGATCGAGAACAGTTGGCTGGCCGGGTCCGGTGGCGGTGCGGCGGGGATGGCGGCTTTGACGCGGACGTTGCGTACGCGTGACTGGGTGAATGGCAGTCCGCTGGCGGTCAGGCGTCCCTGACGGGAGAGGACCTGGGCGATCTGACGGTCGGGATAGTGCTGGGCGAGGCGGCGGATCAGCTCGGTCGTGTCCTCGCTGGTGCGCCGGCGGTCCAGGACGTTGGCGTTGAGCTGCATCTGAAGCTCGGTTCTGGCTCCGCCCTCCCAGCAGATCTCGAGCGCCGCGCGGCGCTCACTCGAGTGAATCGTGATGACGATCTCGCTGATGATGGTGCGCAACAGCTCCTTGCGGTCACGGTTGGTGGTGCTCTCCGCGTCCCAGAGGCGCGGCAGGTCACGCGCTAGGCGCGTGAGCGCCACTCGCTCCCGGTCTGTGAGCGGCGAGGGACGCGCCTGTTCGATCGCGGCGAGCTTGCCGCGCTCCTGCTCGGCCGTAGCGAGCGTTTGCTCGAGCTTTTGCTCCAGCGTGCGGGCTACGAGCCGGTTCTCGGGCTCGCACGCGTCGAACTGCCGTTCTGCACGCTCGGCCTCGAACTCGGCTCGCTCGAGCGCGAGTCGTTGCCCGGCCAGGCGCTCCTCGTGCTGGTCCTGCAGCTCGCGGATCGCGCGTGCTGTCGCTTCGATTCCCGCCGGCGTGACCGCTTCAAGAAACGACGCAAGGACCGCTTTCTCTAGTCGCTTGCCGCCGAGGGACTGGCAAGCTTTGCCGGTGGCGTGCAGGTCACGGCCACGCACGCACGCATACCGGTGGTCACGGCCGCCTTTGCCGCTATAGGCGATCTGCATCCGCCGCCCGCAGCACCCGCAGCGCACCAATCCCTGCAGCAACGCTGAGCCCTCGCGCGCGACACCGCTTCCCTCACCCCTACAGGTCATGTTCGCCCGCAGCCGCTCGCGCGTCGCGAGATATTCATCCCAGCTGACATACCCGGGATGGTGATCGGGCAGGCAGACGGACCACTCGGCCATCGGCACCTCGACAGCGCGAACGCGCACCCGCCCGTCCTGCTGCACGCGCTTCTCGCGGCTCGTGCGGCCGAACACGAACGCTCCCGCATACGCCGGATTGGTCAGGAAGTCGTGCACCGCTCCATAGCTCGCGCGCGCCCAACGAATATGCCGCTGACCGACCGTGCGCCGCGGAAGCGCCTGTCCCTCGCCGACCAGCTCCATCACTACCTGGCGCGCCGAGCCCAGCCGCCGCCAGAGCACAAACACGCGCTCGATCGCGTGACGTGCCTGCTCGTCGGGGCACAGCACGATCCGCTCGTCCTCGTCGCGATCCAACCCAACCGGCAGCGCCAAGCGCAGCTCCCCACGCTCGGCCTTGTGGCGCAGCCCACCGTTCAACCGCGCGCGGATCAGGTGCAGCTCGGCCTCACTCATCGTGCCCTTCAGCCCCAACAGCATCCGGTCGTTGAAATCCGCCGGGGAGTACACGCCATCAGCATCAGCGATCAGCGTGCCGGTGAGCGCACACAGATCCAGCAGCTGGTGCCAGTCCGCCGAGCTGCGAGCGAAACGCGAGACCTCGAGCGCGAGCACCAGCCCGACGTGACCGAGACCGACCTCGGCGACGAGCTCTTTGAAGCCGATGCGTCCCTCGGCGGTGCTGCCCGAGCGGCCGGTGTCCTCATCGACGACCGTGACCGACCCCGCCGGCCAGCCCAACTCGACCGCGCGCTCCGTGAGCCCATACTGGCGTGCCGCAGACTCCACGTTGCGTTCCACCTGCGCAAGCGTCGACTGGCGCACATACACAACCGCCCGCCGACGAAGATGCACCTCAGTGATCTTCCCGTGCTCACTCATCGCGCTCCCCCTCCACCAGCCTCGCCAACAGGCGCGCCAACCCCAGCACGATCTCCCGCTGGGCCGCTGGCGTCAGCGTCTCCCACACCGCCGCCCCGACCACCGCTTCCTCGCCCATCACGAGCGCCAACTGTCCCGACACGACTCACACCTCCGTTTTCGCCGAAGCCTGCGCTCCGCGCCGGACGCCGCGCTGCTCTGAGCGCTCCGAGGCGCTCACCGAAAAGCCGCCACGCTCCCGGCGTCGCTACCACACCCAGCGAACGCTGCTCCTCCGTCCGCCGCGGCAAATCGGTCCACCGCGCAGGGATCTCACCCACGCTCCCATCGACCAGCCGGCAGACCAGCACCGTTTCACCCGAAGCATCATCCGTCGTCCAACCATTCACCCCGAGCACAACATCACGCAACCCCCCAGGAGCGCCCACCAGACAAACCCGCTCCGGCAACGGATCCACAACATGAGTAGTGCAACGCCTATTCGAGCACGACCGGGAAGACGACCAGTCGCAGCTCGTCGACCAGGCCGTGCTCGATTAGCGTGCGCCCGAGCTGATAGCTGGCAGGGACGACGATCTCTCCGTCCACTTGCTGCTTGAGCTTTGAGACCTCGGTCACGACGTCGCCCTCGAGGACTGTTGAGTTGTTCCACTCGGGATCTTCGAGGGTCGAGGACACGACATACTTGGGCATGCTGTTGATCCTGTCCGCGAGCTCGCCATTCCGGGGTCGCCAACGCGTCCCGAAAAACTCGTAGCTCTTGCGACCCAGCAGCCATGCCTCGGCGCCCAGCGCCTCTTCGAGCGCGACCGTGTTCCACGCTTCGAGGTCCTTGCCCCCAAACTGCACGAACCAGCCACCCAGCCTGAAGCCCTCCTGACCGTCCGGGTCCTGGACCACGCCGTCGAGCGAGACATTCTGCGGGCCACTCATCACGATCTTTCCCATCTCGTTCTCCCTTCGTCGGACTGTTAGTTGCTGCGTTCGTTGAGGCGTCGGCCGCGACGAAAATTGCGCGGCGAATTTCGAGCCGCCCCGACGTCATTACTCGTGATGCCTGTAAATGGAAGAGTTGGTGGGAGGATGCGAGCGTGACCGAGCAGACCCTCGCCCGTGCACGCTCTGGCGACGAGGACGCGTTCCGCGAGCTGACCGAGCCATACCGGCGTGAGCTCCAAGTGCACATCTACCGGATCGTCGGCTCGGCTCAGGACGCGGAGGACCTACTCCAAGAGACCTTGCTCGCCGCTTGGCGGGGCCTTGGGCAGTTCGAGGAGCGCGCCTCGGTGCGTGCCTGGCTTTACCGGATCGCCACCAACCGCTCGCTGGATGCTCTCCGTTCTAGCCGGCGCCGTCCGGAAGAGGAGCAGATGCCCCAGATGCCCGAGCCGACACGCTGGAACGAGCCGACATGGCTCGAGCCCTACGCCGACGTGCTCCTCGATGGGGTCGCGGACGAAGCTCCGGGACCGGAGGCGCGCTATGAGACCAAGGAGGCGATCGCGCTGGCGTTCGTCGTCGGTCTTCAGCACCTCCCGCCCCAACAGCGCGCGGTACTGGTGCTACGGGACGTGCTGGGCTACCGCGCCGGCGAGGTCGCCGAGATGCTCGAGACCAGCGAGGCCTCGGTCAATAACCTGCTGCGCCGCGCGCGGGCCGCGTTCGAGACCCGGCTGCCGGCGACCGGCCGCGAACGAGCGCCGCTGCCGAACTCCAAGCTCGAGCGCGACATCGTCGGCCGCTTCGCCGAAACGGTCGAGCATGGCGACATCGATGGCATGGTCGCGCTCCTGACCGAAGACGCGTGGGTCACAATGCCACCCCTCCCCCACGCCTACCAGGGACACGACGCGATCGGCGCGTTCCTACGCGGCTCTGCGGAGCGGCGCGGCGCGGCGATGCGGCTGGTGGCGACACGCGCCAACACACAGCCGGCATTCGGCTGCTACCTCCCGGTGCCCGACACCGACATCGCGCGCGCGTACGCGCTGTTCGTACTGACCCTTGAAGGCGATCACATCTCGGCCATCACCTGGTTCGCCGACAGCAGCGTCTTTGCACAGTTCGGCCTACCACGGATGCTGCCCGACAGAGCGCGATGACGCAGCGGATCGTCTGTGCGGAAGCCCGGCCGCTTATATAAAACGCGAGCGAGAAGTCGAGGTCGCGCACCGGGAATATGCACGCAGGACGACGCAAAGCGAGGACGTTCTGTGCTTGTTCAGCCTGTGCGTTGATGGCTCCGGCCATAGCGCGCGGGCCATAGAGCCAACTACGCGCGAGAAACCCCGCCCCCAGAAATCATCAGATCTACCGTCAGAGCAGCTCAGCGAGGCTGCGGGCTGCCCTGGCGGCACCGTCGACCTCCACGTCGCGATAGTCGACTTCGCGGCCAATCTCCTGCGCGATCGCCGCGGCGATCTGCTCCGGCGGGGAGTCGTCGAAGTCCATGCGGCGACCGGCCCCGTAGCGTTCGAGCCGGTGGCGGACGTGGAAGTTCTGCTCGAAGTGGTGGCGTAGGGGGAAGTAGAGAAACGGCCGCTTCTGCGCCGTCAGCTCCATCGCCGTGGTCAGGCCGCCCTGCACCACTGCCAGGTCGCTGGCAGCCAAATGCCGGTAGAGGTTGTGGACGTAGGGGAGCACCTCGAGCCCGGCATGGGAGGGGAGTGACTGGGGGTCGATGCGGGGTCCGGCGACGATGATCATGCGCAGCTCGGGGATGCGCTCCTTGGCCTCCGGGAAAGCCGCGATCACCCGGCGCAGCAGGTGGGCGCCGACGCCCGACCCGCCGACGGTGACGATGCAGACGCGCTCGTCGTCGTCGTAGCCGAGCTCGGCGCGCAGCTTGGTGCGCTCGCCGAGGTCTTCCGGGTCGAAACCGGTCACGTAGCCCATGAAGTCGAAGTTGCGCTCGGTCCAGTCGCGAATCATCGGGAGCTCGGGCCCCAGTCGCTCCGGGACGATGTCGTCCGGGTTGCCCACGAACAGGGCCCGGTCGCGGACCTCGGGGTGATTGGCGACGTGGTCAACCATGTCGGCGTTGTAGTCGGCGGTCAGGAAGCGCTCATGCTCGTCGCCGCCGTCCATCGGCAGAAAGCCGACGAAGTCGGTCAGCCAGGCGAATGGGACCCGCTTCTCACGCGGGTTCTCATGCAGGTAATAGTCGAGCTCCCACGCCTCGTCCCCGATCCATAGGTCATAGCGCTCATCGCGCACGACATCGTGGAAGAGCATGAAGTTGGCGGCGAGGATCTCGTCCATCCGGCGCAGCGCTTGGAAGCAATGCAGGTCGTGCTCGGCGGACTCCGACTCGATGTGATGGGACTCATTCGCCAAATGAGCGCTGGCGGGGTGGATGCGCTCGCCCTCCGCCTCGAGCACCCGGGTGACCGGGTCCTGGGCGAGCCAATCGATCTCGAGGTCCGGGTGCAGGCGGCGCAGCTCGCGGGCGATCGCGACGTCGCGCTGGGCGTGGCCCAGCCCGATCGGTGAGGACACGAACAGCGCACGAGGACGTCCGTCGGAGCGGTACACAGTGGGGTCGCGCGACGTGCGCTGCCGCCCGAAGGCGTCCTCGGAGAATTTCCGCAGCGCCACGTTGACCTGGACAGGCTTGCGGGCGTGCGGGAAGTGGCCGGCGCCGCGCACGACCTCCAGCTGTCCGCCGCCGAGTCGAGCCAAGGCGCGAGCGTCGCGGGGCGGCGTGATCCGGTCGCGACTGCCGCTGACCACAAGCACCGGGCAGTCCAGATTCTGCGCCAACCCGCGCAGGGTGGGCCGATCGCGCAGCCACCGGCCCAGCGCCGTCGCGATCAGCGTCTCGGGGTCGGTGTCCAGCGCCCACCCCACCCCATCCTCGATGGCCTTGGTCGAGTGCGGCTCGGGAAGGCATCGCGAGATGAACCACTGCGCGAAGTCGGGGTAGTCCTGATACCAGTGGGCCGCGTTCATGTGCCCCCACCAGCGGTAGACGTGCACGCGCCGCTGAAAGAGCGAGCTTGTCCGCGGATGAAGCAAGAACGACCAATGCGACGGGGTGTAGGGGAACATCGGGCCGATGAAGGCTGCGCCGCGCACGCGTTCAGGCGCGAGCCGCGCCAGCTCGAGTAGATACTGCGCCCCGCGCGAGAGGCTGACCATCACAGCGCTCTCGGTCCCGCTTGCGTCCATCACGGCGAGGCAGTCACGCGCGAATTCCCTGGGTCCGTAGCGAACCGGATCGCGGCAGCGGTCGGTGCGACCGTTGCCCAGGCCGTCCATCGTCAGTACCCGGAAGTGGCGCGCGAAATAGGGGATCTGCATCTTCCAGTGGCGGGAGTGGACGAGTGACCAGGTCGGGATTAGGAAAACCGTCTGCTCGCCCTCGCCGTAGACCTCGTAGAAGAGCCGCTCACCGTCACGCTCGATGAAGCCCTCCGCGTCCGGGTAGCGGGCGCGGCTCTGCTCGCCGTCGCGGCCGATCGATCCCCCGGCCGGCCCGGGTGCGACGGCGGTTTCCGTGATCGTGTTCACGCCTTTTCCTCCTCCAGCGAAGCAAGCCAGCTGTCGATCGCCGCAAGCAGCTCTGAGTGACCGCGGTCGAAGCCGAGCAGGCGCTCGAACAGCAGGCCCTTGTTGAACTGCATCACCAATGCCGCCCAGGCCTCCGCGGAGAAGCCGGCGCTGTCGAGGCCGTACTCCTCGATCGCATCGGCGAGCGCGTCGCGCAACAGCGAGCGCCACTTGTCGTTGACGGCGTGCAGCCGCTCGCGCAGCTCGAGCCTGTCCCAGGCGAGCGCCTCCAGCTCCGCCCAGACCTTGGGGTAGCCCGCCGCGAGGTCCTCCTCGATGTAGCCCACCGCGGTGCGCCACTTCTCGGCGAAAGGCGCGTCGGTCCGGTACATCGCCCGCTGTCGGTCAAGGACACGGCCCGTGAAGCGCTCGAGGGTCTGCAGCAGCAGCTCGTCGATTGAGCCGAAGTAGTAGTGGACGAGGCCGTGGTTCTGGCCTGCCTCCCGGGCAAGCTGCCGGGTAGAGATCCCCGCTGCGCCCTCCCTCACCAGCAGCCGCTCGGCGGCGTCGAGGAAGGCCTCGACGTTGGCCTCCCTGATCGAGCGGCCACCTCCGACCTCCACATCCGCGATTGCAAGTGCCTTAGTCATTCGACTTAGTCAATGATCTAAGCACTCGGGAAGGCGGCTGTCAACCCCGGCCCCCGACGCGATCGGAGCAGCTATGTGTGCCGGGCGCCACCCGGCCTGGCTCGCGGGCGGTGATGCTGCCTGGATGCGAGTAAATTGGGAGATCGTGGTCGAGAATCCCATTCGCCTTTACGGGATCGCGCTATCACACCCGGTCCTGGGCGTGCGGGGAATGCTGGATCGAAAGAGACTCACATACCGCTACGTCGAGCTGCTCGGCGGCGCGCACCCGCTGGCCCTTCTCGCGCTCCGTTTTACTCGGGCGACGGTGCCCGCGATGAGGCTCGCGGATGGCCGCCGGGTACAGGGCTCGCTCGCAATCGCCAAGGCACTCGAGGAGTTGGTTCCGACGCCGTCCCTCTACCCGAGCGAGCCCGCGGCTCGTGCTGCTGTCCACGAGGCCGAGCGCTGGGGCGAGGCGATCCTGCAGCCCGTGCCACGCCGCCTGATCCGCTGGGGCCTTCGTCACCACCTGGATCAGCGTCGCTGGTTTGCCGATGTCGCCAGCCCGCTGCCCGCACCGGCGCTGATGGGCATCCTGCTCACACCAGTGGTGCCAATCTTCGTTCGGCAGGCAGGGGCGAACGACGAGCGGGTGCAGCGCGACCTCGTCGAGCTTCCTGGACTGCTCGACAAGGTCGACTGCCTGCTTGAGAGCGGCGTCATCGGCGGCGAGGAACTCGGCGCAGCTGACTTCCAAATCGCCTCCTCAGTACGAGTGCTAATCGCGATGCAAGACGTTAGCCGCCTGGTGACTGGACGTCCGGCGGAGTCCTTCGCACGCCGGGTCGTGCCTGACTATCCCGAGGTGCCCGCCACGCTGCCAGCGGACTGGCTGTCTTCCGCGGCCTGATCGCGAAAGCCCTGCTCTCAGGCCGAGGGACACGGCTGTCTCAGATCGGCCGGACGCCGCGGTTCCGTCTCAAATGGAGTGAAGACGCGGCCAGTCTCAAAATGGAATGAGATCGCCAGTCTCAGATCAATGAGACTCCAGGCCGCTACAGCCCACCGGCCTGGGTTCAGCGTCCAGGAGCTTCTCGGACACGACCTCGGCGTGGTCTGGTCGTTCAACGAACAGATCATCGGCCGCGAGTTGCTCGAAGCCGTCGCACCAGCACGCACACGCAAGGTCCTCCGAAGAGTCGGCCGCTGGTATCGCCTGAACGAGGAGCCTCCTCCGATCCACAACACGGTCGAGCTCCAGCAACTGCTCTCATGTCATGGCCACCAGGTCGATCTCAGAAAGCGCCCACAGCTAGATAGGCACCTGATCGGGCTGGTATTCCCCGATGCCGCTCTCGAAGAAGAGCGCTTCCTGATCCTCGATCTCGGAGTCAAATCAAAGAAGACTCAGGCGGAGGTTGGCAAGGGGTGGCGCGCACGAGCACCCCACACATACATCGTCTCCCACCAAGAGCTCTTTCGTCGCCTCCAGGGAGTACGCGATCTCGCCGAGCTAGACGAGATGCGTGTGGTCTGCTTCGGTCTCGGGGCAATCGGATCACCCATGGCGCTCGCGCTCGCCCGCGAGGGGATCAGGAAGTTCACGCTCTGCGACCCGGACACACTTCGCCCAGGAAACATCATCCGCCACGCCCTCGATCTCCTGGATGTCGGCCAGCCCAAGGCAGAAGCGCTAGAGGCCGCCCTCGCTCGCGTAAACCCGTCGATAGACACCGGCGTAGAGACAGAACATCTCACGCATCCCGACGTGATCGCCGCGAAGCGAACCTCGTCCTGCTCGCCATCGGTGATGACCTCAGCGAGGAGCTCATCGGCGAGATCGTCGCGACCAGCCAGACGCACCCGCCACTGATACTCGCGCGCACCCTGCACGCCGGCGCCGCGTTTCGTGTCGCGCTGGTCCGCCCAGCTTTGTGTCGTCTCGCGGTTTCCGTTAAGCGGTGCCATCTCCGTGTCGTCTTACACGGCGTCCCGTCCATGTGAGACGGGAATCCTGCGGCGTCTCATCCATATGCGCAGCCGAGCACCTACGCCTCGTCGCCGGCGAGTTGCAGATGGCCGATGTGCGCCAGCAGGTCGCGCTCTCGCTGATCACCGAATTCGAAAACTTCAGCGTCTTCACGCCGAACGACCAAAATGTCGGCGCGCTGAACACGCTGCTCGACCAGGTCATATCCTGGAGCAACGCACTAGCCCCGCTCCGCCAAGCCGCTGCCGCCGCATGAAAAGCAGCGGCAAGGCCTAACAGCCCCCGCACCCCAATCCTTGACAGATCGCCGGCCGATAGCTACATCGCGTGAAAAGCAGCTGACCCTGCTTGCAGCCGTGCTCGGGACGAGCGTGGTGTTCCTCGACGCGACTGTAACGAGTGTCGCGTTGCCCGCGATTCGAGGCGACCTCGGCGGTGGTCTGGCGGGCCAGCAGTGGGTGACGAACGCGTACCTGCTGGCGCTCTCCTCGCTGTTGTTGATCGGTGGCTCGCTTGGAGATGTATTGGGTCAGAAGCGCGTGTTCTTGGTTGGCGTTGGGGGGTTTGGCCTCGCTTCGGCTCTCTGCGCAATCGCGTCGTCGATCCCGGAGCTATGCGTGTTTCGGTCGTTGCAGGGGGTATGCGCGGCGCTGGTGACGCCGAGCGCATTGGCGGTGATCATCCACGTGTTTCCCGAAGACGAGCGGGCCAAAGCGATCGGGACATGGACCGCAATGAGCTCGATCGTCGGGGTTATCGGGCCGTTCATCGGGGGAGTGTTGATCGCCGCCGGCTCGTGGCGGCTGATCTTTCTGCTCAATGTGCCGCTCGTGCTCGTGACCGTGACGCTGATTGCTCGTGGCGTGCCCGCGAGCGCGGGCACGGGCGGGCGCCTGGACTTCCTCGGGGCCTTCTTGGCGGCGGTCGCGCTCTCGGGTTCGGTGTTCGCTGTGACCGAGCAGCCGGCGCGCGGATGGAGCCCCCTCGTGGCCGGCTCGCTCGCGGTGGGGATTCTGGGAGCGATCGCGTTTATCGCACACGAGGCGCGAGCCCGGGCGCCGATGCTCCCGTTGGGCCTATTCCGCGAGCGCAACTTCACGGTCGGAAACGTGGCGACGTTGACTGCCTACCTCGGGCTGGGGGGTGTGATCTTTCTGCTGCCCGTGTTTCTGCAGGAGGTCAGTGGCTACAGCCCCATTCAGGCAGGGCTTGCACTGCTGCCGGTCACCGCGCTGATGATCGTGCTGTCCCGCCGCTTCGGCGCGCTCGCCGACCGCATCGGCTCGAGGGTGCCGATCAGCCTCGGGGCGCTGGTCGCTGCCGGCGGCCTCTTGCTCTTGGCGCGTGTCGATCAGCGCGCCGATTACCTCAGCGAGGTCCTGCCGGCGCTGCTCGTGTTCGGATTGGGGCTCGCGATGCTTGTCGCGCCGTTGACCGCCACGGTCCTCGGGGCAGTGGAGGAGGATCACGCAGGTGTCGCCGCCGCGGTGAATACGACGCTCTCACGCGTCGCGCAGCTTTTTGCGGTCGCCGTGCTGGGAGCCGTCGTCTCGCTTGCGTTTGCCAGTCGCGTCGACGCGACGCTAGGACGGACCGCGCTCAATCCCGCTGGCCGCGCGACGATCAGCCGCGCCAAGCGACAGCCGCTCGGCCCGCCCAGCCTAATTGGAGTGCCCCCCGGCGAGCGGGTGCTCCTACGAGCGACCTTCGAGGACGCTGCCGTGCATGCCTTCCGTGTAGCGGACACGATCGCAGCCGTGCTCGTCGCCAGCGGAGGTCTGATTGCGCTCGCCGGGATCCGTAATCCCCGCCGCACGGTGGCAGCCGAACTCTGTCCAGCCGGCGCGCTGTGCGGAGCCAGCCAAGAACTCGTCAGTGCTGGCCAGGCTTGAGGTCGACGCCACCTACATTCCGGGCGCGATCCGCAGCTTCAGAGTAGTGGCAGTTGCCGATCGCGTGACGAGCGAGCGCAGCCTTGACCGTGAGCAAGCGAGGCTTTGCTCGGCCGGGCAAGATCAGGAGCGCCAGAAGGAAGCCGACGACGAAGATTCCGACGGCCCACCAGAACGCCGTGGTGTAGCCGTGGACTGCCGCGGCGTTGGCCAGGCTGGGCGTGTGCAGGTGATCGGCTGTGTAGCTGGCGACGGCGCTCGCGAAGATTGTGCTCAGCAGAGAGGTGCCGACCGAGCCGCCGACCTGCTGAGAGGTGTTGACCATCGCTGAGGCGACCCCGGCCTCGCTTCCCTCCACGCCCAGTGTCGCCGTCGAGATCGCCGGCGCGAAGACGCATCCCATCCCGACGTCGAGGACAAGCAGACCGGGCAGAATGTCGCCGGCGTAGCTAGAGGTGGGAGTCAGATGCGTGAACAGGAACATCGCGATCGCCGCGAGCGCCATTCCGGCGAGTACCAGAGGCTTGACACCGGTGTGTTGGATCATGCGGGTCTGCACAGTGGTCGAGGTGACCACCAGCACGACGGTTAGCGGGAGGAACGCCAAGCCGGCGGTGAGCGGCGAAAGGCCGAGCTGCTGCTGCAGGAAGTAGGAGAGAAACAGAAACACGGCGAGAGTGCCCGCGCCGGCCAGCGCGATCGTCGTGTACGCGTCGCCGCGCATCCGGTCCCAGACGATGTGCAAGGGCAACAGCGGATGCTTGGCTCGGCGCTCGATCAGCACGAAAGCCGTTAGGAGTACTGGGCTGGCGACGAGTGCCACAACTGTGGCTGTTGCACCCCAGGAGTGGGTCTCGGCGTTGGAGAACCCATAGACCAGCGCGAACAAGCCCAGCGCCGTCGTCAAATGCAGCTTCCGGCAGTCGCAGCTCTCCTGCCGCGACGTTCTCTTCGAGGTGGCTGACCTTGCCTGTGCCCGGAATCGGGAGGATGTTCGGCGCGCGCTGTAGCAGCCATGCGAGCGCTACCTGGGCCGGCGTGGCATCTGGCTGGGACGTCGATGACGGTAGTCCTCTCCTGCTGAGTCGAGCGCCGCTCGCTGTAGGCAACCGGCGTCACGACGTGTGGTGGTGGCCGATTGTCGCTCCTGAGCGGTGTGCGAGCGTCCGTGAACTCGCGGATTCGCTGCGCTGCACCGAGGATCTTCGCGAGGCTATGCGCTACGCGGCAGAGGCCGTCCGCGAGCGCGAGCTCCCGCTCGCCGCCTCCGCGTGAGGTTCCTGATCGACAACGCGCTCTCGCCGGTACTCGCCGAGCGACTCAGAGCGGCCGGGCACGACGCGGCGCACGTGCGCGAGGAAAGTCGCGTCACGCGCCCCGCTTGCCGCACAACCCTGGTGCGGCGCCAATCTGCCTTTAGACGCTCGGGCCTCGAGGTCCACGCGGCCGCTGTCTAATCAAGGCAATCCTCTGTCAGTCAAGCGGGCGGCTTGAATGCCGCCCGCTCGCCGGCGTCAAGGTGCAGGCCCTCGTCATGGCTCGCCGCGCACGACACATCCCGGCCTGCGCTACGCGACTGCGGCTGCCGACTCCTTGACCGCGCTGGCTGTCCCCTGTCGTCCAACGCCAAGGCCGTGCAGAGACTCCGATCGCCGGATTGACGAGTGCGATCGAAAAAATCGCGCGTGAGGACCTCGTATTTGAGGTTCTCAGCTGTTCGTTCAGCCGACGCGTGGCCCCGAGCTGCTCGTCGACTGTCTGATCGACCTCATCGAGGTTGTTCCAGATGCGCGCGTCGGGGGCGTAGCACGCCACGATGGCGACCGCGAGGCGATTCGATCGGAATTCCGGCAGCGACGTGCAGACCCGACAACCCGCTCGGCAAGTCCGCAGACGTCGCGTCACCGCAGGATTAGACGGTGGTTGCGGACACCTACCAAACTACTTGCGCGCGCAACCATCTCGCGCTATAGTACCTATACTTTCGTAACTCGACATGGAGTAATAACGATGCCCTTCCCCACCGACACCTCTCCCAGACAGACCGAGCACACCCTACGTTTGATCCCGCTCGAGGACACGGTCGTGTTCCCGAACATGGGCATCACCCTGACGGTCGACGTCGGCGATGACGAGCGCGTCGTGCTCGTCCCCCGCCACGAGAACGAGTTCCTCGAGGTCGGCACGATCGCCGAGGTCACAGGGCAGGTCCGCCTGCCCGGCGGTGGCCGCGCCTTCGCCATTTCGGGTGAGCACCGCGCACTGATCGGTGCCGCGCAGACCGGCCCGAACGGAGAGCTGCGCGTGGAGGTCGACGAGCGCCCTGACGAGGTGCCGGTCGACAAAAGGACGCGTGAGCTCGAGCGCGAATACCGCGCTGTCGTCGAGGAGATCCTCGAGCTGTGCGGCGACGATGGACGAATCGCGGCGTTCCTGCGCGCGATCGCAGAGCCAGGTGCGCTGGCCGACTCGACCGGCTACTCGCCGAGTCTGTCATACGAGCGGAAGGTCGAGCTGCTGCGCACGATCGATGTGACCGATCGTCTCGAGCTGGCCGTAAAGCTGCAGCGCGAGTCGCTGGCCGAACTGCAGGTCAGAAAGCGCATCCGCGACGACGTCCAGGAGGGCGCCGACAAGCAACAGCGCGACTACTTCCTGCGCAAGCAGATGGACTCGATCCGCAAGGAGCTCGGCGACGACGACGCTTCGGTCGCCGGCGAGTACCGCGCGAAGATTGAGGAGGCGAAGATGCCCGAGGCCGTCGAGGAGCAGGCGCTGAAGGAGCTGTTGCGCCTCGAGCGGATAGGCGAGCAGACGGGCGAGTCGAGCACGATTCGCACGTACCTCGACTGGCTGATCGCCGTCCCCTGGGACAAGCGCTCGGACGAGCGCCTCGATCCAGTGGAGGCACGAGCGGTGCTAGACGCCGACCACGCCGGCCTAGAGGACGTCAAGGACCGCATCACCGAGTACCTCGCGGTACGCAAGCTGCGCGCCGACAGGGGTATCGAAGCCGACGGGCGGGTGGGCAACCGATCCGGGGCGATCCTCACGCTGATCGGACCTCCGGGTACCGGTAAGACGTCGATCGGCGAGTCGATCGCCAAGGCCACGGGCCGCGAGTTCGTGCGGATGTCGCTCGGCGGCGTGCGCGACGAGGCGGAGATCCGCGGGCACCGGCGCACCTACATAGGAGCGCTCCCCGGCCGTCTGGTCAGAGCGCTACGCGATGCCGGCACGATGAACCCGGTGATCCTGCTCGACGAGGTCGACAAGGTCGGCGCGGACTGGCGCGGAGATCCTTCGGCGGCATTGCTGGAGGTGCTCGATCCGGCGCAGAACCACTCGTTCCGCGACCACTACCTCGACGTCGAGCTGGACCTCAGCCAGGTGATGTTCCTGGCGACGGCGAACGTCGCCGACACGATCCCCGGGCCGCTGCTCGACCGCATGGAGGTGATCCACTTCGATGGATACACCTCGGAAGAGAAGCTCGCGATCGCCAAGGGCTACCTGTGGCCGCGCCAGCGCGACCGCCACGGTCTGCGTGAGGACGAGGTTGAGATCTCCGATGAGGTTCTGCGGACGATCATCGGCGAGTACACCCGCGAGGCGGGTGTGCGCGGCCTCGAGCGTGAGTTCGGAACCGTGCTGCGCAAGACAGCGACGAGGATCGCCTCGGGCAAGGCCGAGGCTCCGGTGAAGATCGACGTAGACGCCGTGCGCGACGCGCTCGGCCGCCAGAAGGTCTTCCAGGAGGCAGCCGCGCGCACGGCGACGCCCGGTGTCGCCACCGGACTCGCGGTCACCGGAGCGGGCGGCGACGTGCTGTTCGTCGAGGCCACCGCGATGAAGAACAACGGTGCCAGCGGCAACGGACTGGTGCTGACCGGGCAGCTCGGCGACGTGATGAAGGAGTCGGCGCGGATCGCCCTCTCCTACGTGCGCGGCCACGCCGAGGAGCTCAACATCGACGAGAGCACGTTCGAGAACCAGGAATTCCACGTGCACGTTCCCGCCGGCGCGATCCCCAAGGACGGCCCCTCAGCTGGTGTGACGATGGTCACGGCTCTGGCGTCGCTGCTGAGCGGCAGGCCCGTGAAGCACACGGTCGGCATGACCGGTGAGGTCACACTGCAGGGCCGGGTGCTGCCGATCGGCGGGTTCAAGCAGAAGGCGCTTGCCGCCCATGCGGCCGGCCTGACCGACGTGATCCTGCCGGAGCGAAATCGAGGAGATCTCGATGACATTCCCGAGGGGGTCCGCGAGCAGATGACCTTCCACCCGGTGATGACCGTCCAAGAGGTCCTCGATATCGCGCTAGAGCCGGCTCGCTACCTAGCCCAGGTCGCGTAGGGCGCAAGCATGTTCCGAGGAGGTTCGCCGGAGGGCGGACCTCCTCGGTGGGCACGAGCAATGCTCATCGTTACGAGATCGGCAGCGCAACGCTGCCGGTGGGTTTCCAGCGAGGGCCGTCATTGCAGGTAGCCCTCCACCGTGCCCTCATCGCGCACCGAAGCGTCGTCTGGGTCCTGGTGAAACTCACGGCGAGCGCGACGCTGGCGTAGAAGATCCCAGTAACGGTCAAGCTCCACCTCGACGGCCGCGAGGCGCTCGTGTAGCTCGGGCGTCCGAGACTCCTCATTCCCAGCCAAGAGCGTGTGCTCCTCTTGCACCAGCCGCTCGATGTTGTTCAGGACGCCTTCATCGTTCATAGCCGCTCCTTCGTACGCTGGTCATGTCTGTGACATCGATCATAAGCGGCAACGTAGCCATCAAAGAGCCGCCAGGGCGGACTTCTTCGAGCGGCGGTGGCATGAACTCGCACGGATCACCACGAATGGGACCTTGCTAATGCGAAGCTCGTAGTGGCGGGGTCCCCGTCAGGAGCAATCACGCGATGCTAGGTTCCGTCAGATGAGCTCAATAAACGACAGCGATGAAATCACAGCCCTCCTTGCGGGCATCCCGCAGAGCGCAAACGCGTTGGGCCAACCGGCGGCCCCGGTAACACTCGCGTACTTCGTCGAGCTACTCACGACCCCGAGGTGTTCGTGGCCCAGCAGGTAGCTGCACTGGCTGCCGGCAGGCAGGCCAAGGCCTGGGATTTTGTCGAGACCTTCTATGCGGAGCAGGGAGAGGAGAACTCGGGCTATGTCACCGACTCATACCTCCACGGCATAGCTTCGCAAATCGCAAACCTGAACCTTGAGAAGTGGGACCGCGAGCGACGCGACCAGGAGCTTGCGAAGGCGATCATCGGCGACGCGAGCCAGCGCTCGAACAACGAGACTTGCCCGCTGGGCCACGCGCCATCGCACGGCATACTGCCGTCCCTCAGTCGTCCCGCAATCGCCTGACCGTGAGCTACGACGTCGTCGTAGGACCAGAGGTCAAAGGCGCGACGCATTGCCGTTCGGTCGCTTTCGCGAAACAGTGGCCTGATATCCGACTCAAATCCAACTGGTGAGTCCTGCGCTGACGAGACCGGTTCATCTGACATCAATAGACCTCCAGACCCGCAGCGCGAGCCGCGGAACGATGACCATTTGTGAAGCTCGTGCGGGTTCCGCGATCGCAGTGAGCCGCGGGTAGCCAAGGCCCACCTGCGGCTGTCAGGACTGCAGGAAGGCCAGCAGGTCGGCGTTGATCGTTTCGGCTTGGGTGGTCGGCATGCCGTGCGGGAATCCTTTATACGTCTTCAGCGTCCCGTTCTGCACGAGCGCCGCAGACAGTGGTCCGGAGTCGGCGTAGGGAACGATCTGGTCGTCATCGCCATGCATCACCAAGACCGGCACTGTGATCTTCTTGAGATCCTCGGTGAAATCGGTCTGGGAGAAGGCAACGATACCGTCGTAGTGTGCCTTCGCTCCGCCCATCATTCCCTGGCGCCACCAGTTCTCGATGATCGCCTCCGAGGATTCCACGCCGGGCCGGTTAAAGCCGTAGAAGGGTCCCGACGGCAGGGCCCGGTAGAACTCAGAACGGTTGGCGGCAAGCTGTGTCTGGAGGTCGTCGAACACGCTCTTCGGCAGCCCGCCGGGATTGCCGTCGGTCTGAACCATCAGCGGCGGCACCGAACTGATCAGTACCGCCTTCGCCACACGGCTCTCACCGTGTCGACCGATGTAGCGCGCGACCTCCCCACCACCGGTGGAGTGCCCAACGTGGACGGCGTCCTTGAGATCGAGATGGGCGGTCACCGCAGCCAGGCTCCTCCACTCTCATGAACGCATCCGTCGGTTCGTTCTACATCGATCCTCCTTCTGCGTCGTGGCGCCGGTTGGCGTAGTGGTCCATGTCGTGACCGCCGCTGGTCTGCGTGGAGCGTCCGTGTCCGCGGCGGTCATGGGCGATAACGCGGTAGCCGTGCTGTAGGAAGAACAGCATCTGGGTGTCCCAATCGTCGGCCGAAAGGGGCCAGCCATGGCTGAAAACGATCGGCTGGCCAGAACCCCAGTCCTTGTAGAAGATCTCTATGCCGTCGGTCATGGTGATCGTGCCCATGCGCAGCTTCCTCCGTTCGTCTCGCTGTTGACCGAAACGTGCGAACGGAAGCGTAACACGCCCTTCTCGGGCAGCGGCAGCGTCGGTGGTCACGCGGCGCATGTCGCGCTGCTGCCGGTTTTCGGCGAAGGCGAGCGTATCGGCGGAGGCCGCTCACACTCTCGGATCAGACGATTACCAGTCGCCAGCGGGCGCGCTCAGCGCTGTTCGGTGACTAGGTCATCACTTTCATGGCGTGCACCGTACCGGTCGATCCGTCTGGGACGACGAGCGCCGGGATATCGTGCGGCGCGGCCACGATCAAGACCGCGAGCGCGAGCAGGACGGCGGCCGTCGCAACAGTCGCGGCGCGGCCCCAGGGAGCGAGCTTCTCGAGCGCGACCAACGCCGCGACCAGCCCCATCCAGGTCAGGCTCATGACGCCGAGCGCGAACAGCGCCGCCATCAGCGCCCATGAGCACCCCAGGCACCAGCCGCCCGTCCGGATGCCCATCGCGATGGGACCCCAGCGGCCCTCGTGCCAACACTCGCGCAGGAATCGCCGCGGGCTTCTGCAGATCACCAGGCAGAAGTCCTTCAGCGGCGTCAGCTCATACAGCGCGGCGAGCGCCAGCACGCCGGCCGCGAGCCAGCGCCCACCACTGCGCCATGCCAAGTCACTGGCGAACAGGCTCTTGCCGAGCGCGAACAGGGCGTAGGCCGCGACGCCGGCAGCGCTCCAGACGAGCAGGTAGCCACCGGCGAACAGCAGCGAGCGACTCGGCTCGCGTCCACGCACGAGTCCTGCGTGGACTGCCGCCGTGGGCGCGAGCGAAGGGAGCATCATCGCCGCCATCATCACCGCCCACACGCCCGCGAACCAGCCGAACGCGCCCAGGTCAGTACCGGGCCCGGCGTCCATCCCGGCCATCCGCTCCGCCGTCAGGAACCACGCCGCCCCCGCCACCACGAGCAGCACCACGACGATCACGAGCTTGGCGCGCACCGCGCCAAACGCCGCCGCGAGCTCGCCTTCCTCCGAGCGCGCACCGGGGGCGACCAGCTCGGTCATCAGGAACGCTCCGAGAGGGTCATCCGCCTGCCGAAGCGGCGCCGGTGCGCTCGTACTCGTCGTGGCGCCGCACCCACAACGGCTCCGACGGGCTCTCGTCGCGACCCTTCGGCGTCCGGTCCAGTAGGCCGTAGTAGGCCATTGCGGGCTCGAGGCCGCGATTGGTCGTTAGGTAGGTCCGGTAGACGATCCCGTCCGATAGCGCATACACGCTCAGGCCCGGCCGCTCGGAGACGTACCCCCCCGCATCCGTCCCGCACATGCGCGCGTTCTGCACGACAGTGGGCGGGATCTTGCCCGCCAGGAACGGCTTCAGCTCCCCTTCTGTGTGCACGAAGCCGAGGTCGCGGTTGAAGTCGCTGCCGGCGCTCGAGACCCAGTCGATGCCCCAGCCCATCCGCTCCTTGAAGGTGAGGAGCTTCTCGAGCGGCGCGCGGGAGGCGAGCAGCAGCGTTGCGTCCCTGGCCTTCAGGTGCGCGACCTGGGGATCGAGCGTATCCGCGATTGAAGTGCAAACCGGACAGCCCGCGTTGTAGGGAGGCCCGAACATGAAGTGATAGACGAGCAGCTGGGAACGGCCGTCGAAGAGATCGGCGAGGGTCTTCGGTCCTTCCTGGGTCTCGAATCGATAGTCCTTCTCGACCGGGATCCAGGGCAGCTCGCGCCGTTTCTTGGCCAGCTCGTCGCCACGGCGGGTGAGCTCCTTCTCCTCTTTCAGCAACTCCTCGCGCTCCGTCTGCCATTCCTCCTGTGTGCCGATCCTGTGCACAGCCATCGTCGTACCTCCTGTCTGGGGTCCGCGGGGGGTGGTCTATATAGTTAGCAGAATGGCTAACGATATGTTTAGGGCCCTCGCGCATCCGCTCCGGCGCGAGATCGTAGAACGGCTCAGCGGCGGCGGGGCAACCGTGGGAGAGGTGACCCGGAACTTCGCAGTCTCCAAGCCGACCATCACACGGCACCTGAAGATGCTCGAGGAGGCAGGCGTCGTGCACCGCGTGATCAACGGCAGGACCCATCGCCTCGCCCTGCGGCCGGAGGTACTTGCCGAGGCCTCGGATTGGATAGAAAGCCAGCGAGAGCAATGTCTTCGACGCATAGACCCCGTCCCGAGGTGAAGTCAGCCACCCCTTCCCCGCCCGACGGACACGGCGACGAGTTCGGCGTTGCCCGCTGGTCTTAACATATTGGCTGGCAGTTCGATCCACGACTGCCGCCCGCGCTGGCGTGACGAACACCCAAGGAGGTAACGATGCCCGACTACAAGACTGGGACCCGCGAGGAGTGGCAAGCGGCCCGCGCTGAGCTTGCGAAGATTGAGGCCGAGCAAGCCGAGCTCAGCCGGAGGGCAACCGAGCAGCGCCGTCAGCTTCCCTGGGTGCCGGTGGAGAAGGAGTACGAGTTCGACACCAAGGACGGGCGCAAGACGCTCGCCGAGCTGTTTGACGGGCGCTCGCAGCTGCTGGCTTACAACATCATGTTCGGGCCCAACTACGAGCTCGGCGCCTGCCCCGGCTGTACGAGCCTGGGGGACGGACTCGACGGGGGCCTCGTTCATCTAAACCACCGCGACGTGACGCTGATCTGCTTCTCGCGGGCGCCGATCGACCGACTCCTCGCGTACAAGGAGCGGATGGGCTGGCAGTTCCCTTACGTCTCCACCTACGACACCGACTTCCCCTTCGACTTCGGTCTGGCGCTGACCGAGGAGCAGGCACAGCGGATCCCGGAGGTGAAGGCGATGATCGACAACCCGCCCGAGTGGCTCGAGGAGTGGTCGCGCCAGATCGGGGCTGAGCTCAAGGACGGCCTGCGCGAGGGACCGGGCTGGATCGCCTTCGCGCGCGAGAACGGAAGCGTCTACCACACCTATACGGTGATGGCACCCGATCCGTTCGTCGCGCCCTACCACTCGTTCCTGCTCGAGCGGACACCGAAGCCCGGGCCCGAGGAGCCTCGCGCGTGGCGCAAGGACGAGTACCCCAACTGATCGCGTAGGCCGGCACTCGGGCGCCCGCGCGCACGCGTGGCCCCGGTCGCCGCCGAGCTTGGCATCAGCGCACGCCAGCTTCCCTCGCGGGCACCTGGCCCTTCGGCGTAGTCGAGGGATGTCGGACCATCGAGCCCTTCACGCCGCGGTCTGCAGGACGCTGTCGTCTACGTCGGAGCGGTCAGCGTCGATCACAGTGCCCGCGGCGGCGTACACCGGCTTGCGGTTGAGGCGTTTTCGCTGGAAGTCCTCAGCCAGGAGCGTGCCCACCTCGCTAAGCAGGGCCCGCCGGTCGCATCCCCGACGGGCCAACAGCCTGGCGGTCGCGCCATAGGCGCGGCGGGGTGAAGACCTGCGAGGGCCGCGACCGGTGGCTGTAGAACAGATTCCAGGAACGTGCGTCGATCCTGCCCTGATCGAGCAGCCCTCCAGATCGTTGCGGAAGCCAGGGAGATCAACCAGATCCGGGATCAGGATGACGTGATACAGATCGCTGTCGGCGTGCGTAGCGATCACCAGCCGATTGCCCCAGCGGTGGAACACGAATGCCGGATCGGAGTCGGGCTCGACTCCCTCGAAGAAGGACCAATAGAGGAATCGCTCATTCGGCGTGAGGTTGTACTTGCGAGCCCCGACGAGGCTCGCGATCGTCGAGTTGCGACCGTCGGCTCCAACAACCAACCGTGCCCGGAGCGCCCTCTCCGAGCCGTTCTGTGCGACCCGCACGCCAACGACTCGACCCCGATCCTCGACCAGTCCGGTCACCTTGCTGGCCATCTGCAGATCGGCGCCCGCCTCCACGGCGGTCTGAGCCAGGATCGGATCGAGCAGCAGCCGGCGTACCGATGCGGTACCGCCGACGTCGCCCGAACGCAGCTGAATCGTGGTCGCGAACTCGAGGTCCTCCTGGCGCAAGTCGACGCGGTCGACAAATGGCGCGCCGGTCGCTCGTATGTGGGCGCCGGCTGAAAACTAGGCCATCTGCGCCGTTCGATATCTAGGCCATTTGGCGTGGCGGCTGGGGTGTCCGGCTGGGTCGTGACGCTCGTTCGTTCTGGTTGGAGCGGACGGGAGGAAGCGGTGGTCAGCGTGGAGCAGTGGGCTGAGGTTCGGCGGTTGGTGCTGGTCGAGGGGTTCTCCCAGCGGGCGGTTGCTCGGAGGTTGGGGTTGGCGCGAGATACGGTGTTGCGGGCGGTGATGTCTGAGACGCCGCCTCGTTATTCGACGCGGCCACCGGTCGCATCGAAGCTGGATCCGTTAAGGCGTGGATCTGTGAGCAGCTGGCTGGGGATCCCAGGTTGCCATCCCAGCGGTTGCGGGAGATGGCGACGGAGATAGGCTATGAAGGCGGCCGGTCGAACTTCGACGCTTATGTTCGGGAGGTTCGTCCGCGGTTTGCGCCCAAGCGGACGTTCCAGCGAACCATTTATCGGCAGGCGGAGATGATCCAGTGTGATCTTTGGGAGCCACGCCAGCAGATCCCTGTTGGCTATGGCCAGTGGGTCGTGACGGTCGAGTCGTGTTGGTCTCGCGCGTTGGCGGGCACTTTGGTGTTCAGTAAGGAAGCACCGGACATCTTGGCTGGTCTGGCGGCATCGTTGGGGAAGCTGGGGGTTCTGCCGGAGAAGCTGGTCTGGGATCGCGAGTCGGCGATCGGGGCGGGCGGTAAACCGACCGAGGCGTTCCTGTCGTTTTGTGGCCAGCTCGGGGTTGGCTGGATCATTTTGGAGGCCCGAGACCGAACCACGAGAGCCAATGATTATCGGCCTACGCGCTCGGCCGCTTCGTCGCACTCGAGCTGACGATGGACCGTGGGATCCCGCGCGAGCCGCTCGGCGACGCGCACCACTTCCTCACCCAGGAGCCTCAGCTGCTGCTCGACTGCCAGGTCTCGGACGTCTCCGGAGTCCGCGAAGGCCCCCGTCGCTTGCGCTACCGGTACGACGTACGGCACGGCCCATGCGCGTAGCGACCGAACGGAGAACTCCATCGTGTTCACGACCTGCAGTCCCTGTGTCCCGCCAGCGGCGCTGATCAGGCCGATCACCTTGTCGTGCAGGAGAGACGGCTCACGGGAGCCGAGCATGTGCAGCCAGTCGATCGCGTTCTTGAACGACCCCGAGACCGACCCGTTGTACATCGGGCTGCTCCATAGCATCCCGTCGGTGGCGTAACAAGCCTCCAGCAGCATCCGGACGGCCTCGGGCACGTCGGCCTCTAGTTCGGGGCTGTACATCGGCAGCTCGAGGCGGCGGAGGTCGAGCAGCTCCACCACCGCTCCGGCGCTCGCGGCGCCATCGAGAGCGACCTCGAGCGCCGCGCGACTGCGTGACGCCTCACGGAGCGATCCCCCGAGACCTACGACCCTCATCGCAGTCACGGCCACCGTGTCCTGAAGCTCTGAGCTGCCGATCGTCTCATGTCAGGCGCGAACACGGCTCTTGCCTTTCGCTGTCCATCCGAGCGCCGGCGCGACTTGCAGGGCGATCGTCTCAAGAAGGTGCGCGTTGTACTCGACACCGAGCTGATTGGGCACCGTCAGCAGCAGCGTGTCCGCGGCCCGGACCGCCCGATCCTGCGCGAGCTCTCCCGCGATCACGTCCGGCTCGCCCGTGTATGTCCGTCCGAACCGGGAGTTGTGACCGTCGAGAAAGCCGACTTGGTCGCGGTTCTCGTCGCCTCCGAAGTACTGCCGGTCGAGGTCGCTCGTGATCGGGATGACGCTGCGGCTCACCGACACCCGCGGTGTGCGCTCCCACCCCGCTTCCCTCCACGATTCGTGGTAGGCCTCGATCTGTTCGGCTTGCAGCTCGTCGAACGGGACTCCGCTGTCTTCGAGCAGCAGCGTCGAGCTCATCATGTTCATCCCCTGCTGAGCGACCCAGCGCGCGGACTCGCGCCCACCTGCGCCCCACCAGATGCGCTCGGAGAGCCCCTGCGCATATGGCTGGATCGGCAGCAGCCCGCTCATCCCCGTGTGCGCAGGGTCGGCGTGGGCAACGCCCTCGCCGGCGATCGCCCGGCGAAACAGCTCGGTGTGGGCTCGCGCGAGCTCCGCGCCCGCCTCGCCCTGCGCGTCGGGATAGCCGAACGCCTCCGGACCGTTCAGCACCGGCTCGGGCGAGCCGCGGCTGATCCCGAGCTGCAGCCGGCCGCCCGCGATCAGGTCTGCCGCGGCCGCGTCTTCGGCCATGTACAGCGGGTTCTCGTAGCGCATGTCGATCACCGCCGTCCCGAGCTCGATCCTGCTCGTGCGCGCGCCCATCGCCGCGAGCAGCGCGAACGGCGAGCCGAGCTGGCGCGCGAAGTGGTGCACGCGCACGAACGCCCCATCGATTCCGAGCTCCTCTGCCGCCTGCGCCAGCTCGATCGTTTGCGTCAGCGCGTCTTTCGCTGTCAGCGTCCGCGACCACTGCGCCCGCTGCCAGTGACCGAAGCTCAGAAAGCCGAGCCGCAGCTCGTCGCGATGCTCGCTCACCGTGCTCTCACCCGGTTGCTCGACCATCTGGCTCGTTTAAGGCTCATAGGCCGAACTGCTCCCTGTAGGACTCGGGCACGAGCGCCTCGAACTCCCGATTGCGTTCGATGAATGCTTTGACGAACGGGCAGAACGGCAGCACGGCGAGGTCTCGATTGCGGGCGTCTTCGAGCGCGAACCGGATCAGGGCGTCGCCGAGCCCGCGACCCTGCACATGCTCGTCGATTTCGGTGTGCAGGAACGCGATGAGGCCGGGGCGCGTGCGGTACTCCGTGAAGCCCACCGTCTGGCCGTCGACGGACAGCTCGTAGCGGTCGCGATCAGGCGCGTCGGAAATCTCGGTGCTGTCTTTTACAGGCATCGCTGCCAGGTTAGAACGAGAGCGGGGAACCTGCTGGGTCTCGAACTACATTGCTGTCGTGTCGACAGATCTGGTTGAGCGCTCCGAAGCGACGGGCTCACAACACCTCTCCCCCGCCGCGCGCTTGGTCTTCGGGGTGCACTCCAGATCGACGGTCATCGATCTACATTTATCTATTGAAGTGACGTTTGTCAATGCAATACGATCACCGGCATGAGTCCTCCGCTTCCGCGCCGCCTGCTCGCCGAGTTGCTGGGATCCGCCTTCCTCGCGGCGCTCGTGATCGGCTCTGGGATCGCGGCTCAGACGCTCTCCCCCGGCGACGTCGGGCTGCAGCTGTTCGAGAACGCGGCCGCCACGGCGGCCGGGCTGTTCGCGATCATCCTCATGTTCGGGCCCGTCTCCGGTGGGCACTTCAACCCTGCCGTCTCGCTCGCCGACGCCCGCTTCGGCGGTATCGGCTGGCGTGACGCTCGCCTACATCCCGGCCCAGATCGCCGGCTGCATCCTCGGAGCGATCACCGCCAACGCGATGTTCAGCCTTGCCGCGATCAGCATCTGACGCTCCGCGTGCTCTATCCAGACGTGACTTCAGACGAGGCCGCCGACGTCGTTCTGCCGCACGGGCAGCCAGCAGCCGCGGTCAGCGGCGCAACGAGAAGCTAGAGCGCCAGATGGCGACCGTCCTGTTCGTTTGCCTTCACAACGCCGGGCTCTCAGATGAGCCAGGCGCTCTTCGAGCGCGCCGCCGCCGGCAAGCACACCGCGCTATCCGCGGGTACCACACCGGCTGAGCACGTCCACCCCGAGGTTGTCCAGGTAATGCGCGAGCTCGACATCAACCTCTCCGACCGTCGCCCCCGGCTGCTGACTCGCGAGCTCGCCGAGGAGGCAGACGTCGTCGTCACGATGGGCTGCGGCGATGAGTGCCCCTACATCCCGGGTAAGCGTCACATCGACTGGGACCTCGCCGACCCCAAGGGCCGCCCGGTCGCGGAGGTTCGGGCCACACGAGACGAGATCGCCAGCCGCGTCGGCGATCTCCTTGCAGAGCTCGAGCGCTAACCGCGGCAATCGCTCGAGCTCGCCTCTGCTCAGCCCGCCTCCGACGGCGGGATGTTCTGGTTCAGGTGGAACAGGTTGGTCGGGTCGTAGCGGTCCTTCAGCGCGCGAAGCCGGTCGAACTTCTGCGCCCCGTAGGCCGCCCGCACGCGATCCCCGCCCTCGGCGGAAAGGAAGTTGATGTAGGCGCCGCCGGTCAGCGACGGCTCCATCTCTGCATAGAAACGCTGCGCCCAATCGATATGGGTCTCCAGACCCCCGCCCGGCTCATGCGTGGTGGCGATCGCATTGAGCACGAACGGCGCTTTGCGTTCGCTGATGGCAGTCTCATCCTCACCGACACGGGCGATCGCGCCGCCGAACTGCTGGATGTGGATCTCCGAGGACGGGGAGGTCGCGTTCTGATGGAAGCGGGCCATCGTCTTGATCGCATGGTCGTCGAGCTCGCGGAAGAAACCCGCCTTCATGTAGGCCTGGGTTCCTTTCGGCCAGAGCGCGTCGAACAAGCTCTCCATCTGCAGGTAGGGCATCAGGCCGACCAGGTCGGCGACGGGGTCGCCCAGATCGCGGATCGGCTGCAGCACCTTCATCCCCTCCTCGGGGTCGCCGGAATAGCAGCCTGCCAGGGCGATCAGCTTCTTACCGTGCCAGTCCTCGGGGATGAAGGGGGCGGGTGGCCCGGTGATCAGATTGACCAGAGTGGATAGCTCATCGGGGAGCTCACGAGCGAACTCACGGTAGAAGCGCATCACCTCTTCGGCACGGTCCCCCGGATAGAAGACCGGGCCTGCGGCCACAGTCGGGCCGACCGGATGAAGGTTGAACTGGAAGGAGGTGACGACGCCGAAATTGCCGCCTCCGCCGCACAGGCCCCAGAAGAGGTCTTGGTTGTCCGTCGCGCTCGCCGTGAGGATCTGACCGTCGGCGGTGACCACCTCGGCCGAGCGCAGGTTGTCACAGGCCAGGCCATACTTGCGCATCAACCAGCCGATCCCACCGCCCAGCGTGAAGCCCGCGACACCAGTGGTCGAGACCAAGCCCCCGGTTGTGGCGAGGCCGTGCTCCTGGGTCGCAGCATCGAACTCCCCCCAGGTAACGCCGCCCTCGGCGGTGGCGGTGCGGCCGCTCGCGTCCACCGTGATGCCCTTCATCGGCGAGAGGTCGATGACGATGCCATCCTCACAGGTCGAGAAGCCAGGAATGCTGTGGCTGCCGCCGCGCACGGCAACGTCGAGGCCCTCACTGCGCGCGAAGCCGATCGCGTGGCGCACGTCTGAGGCATCTGCGCAGCGGGCAATCACCGCCGGGTGGGCATCGTGGGCGCCGTTCCAGATCGAACGCGCCTCGTCATAGCCGCCATCGCCGGGACGGATCAGCTCTCCGTGCAGCTCATCCTCGAACTCCTTCAGCGTTGCGTCTCCAAGCACTCCTTGGGTAGCCATGCCGGCCTCCTTCTCAGTTCGGTTGTTGAGTCGCACTTCGGTCGCGCTCCGATGACGCTCAGCAAGGCTACGGTTCGCCTCTTAGCAACGACTTTGCGGTGTCTTAGGCAGTGTCCAAGGCGTGCCTCACGCTCCCCGCAGCTACTCCCGGCCCGCGCTCCAGCTCCCGGCAATATGCGATGCCGGCATCGCTACCGAACGACTCGAAATGCCGGATCGCCCGGTTCAGCCAGCGGCGTGCAGTCGCCGGTTCGCCGTCCTCGGCGGACATTCCAGCAAGCACGGCCAGTGTCCAACCCTTCTGGGGAGTGGACTCGATAGCGTCGAATACCGAGGCCGCAGCTTCCAGACGCGTGCGGGCCTCTACCCGATCGCCGGCGGACAGCGCCACGCTCGCCAGGCTGAGCTGGGCGGCACTGAGGCCGATCATGTCGTCGTTCTCGGCAAACCACTCGCGGCTCTGCTCGGCGGCTGCCTTGCCGCCTGCCGCGTCACCCGAGCGAGCGGCCAACACCGCCAGGCACCCGAGCGTGATCCCGGTGCCACGCCGGTCACCGACCTCCTGCCTGAGGGCGAGGCTACGCTCGAGCAGATCCCGGCCATGCTCAAAGTCACCGCTGGAGCGGGCGAGGTTGCCGAGCGCACCCAGCGCAAAGGCCTCCCCCTGCACGTCACCGAGTCGCTGGAAGCGCGCGAGGCTCTCCTCGATCAACTCGCCCGCACGGTCGAAGTCGCCCTCGATCCGATCGACGGCAGCGAGGTTGCCAAGGATGTAGGCAACCGCCGCCTCTGCACCGACACGGCGACCGACGATCGCCGTGTCCTCCTGCAGGAGCAACGGGTAGCCGGCCTCAGGCGTGAGGATGATCACCCCATAGCTCATCGGCCAGAGTGCCGGGCGCTCATCGGCGAGGAGCTCGCCGGCCCTCCGCAATGCGAGCTCGAGCTGTTGGCGCGCCTGCGGATATTCACACCGGAACCAGGCCACGATTCCGCGAGTATGCGCCGCCCATGCCGGCGGCCGGGCGCCAGGGAGGTCCTCCGCGAGGAGGGTCTCATGCTCGGCGAGCAACGTTTCTGTGTCCGCCGGGCTGACGATCGCGTGACAGGCCGCCGATACCTCGACCGCGTCGAACATTGCGGCGTGGTCACCGAGCTCACCGAAGATCGCCACGCTTTCGGCGCCGAACTCATGGAGTCGCCCGTGAACCCCACGCCGCATGCCCACCAGACAAGCGGCAAGCAGGGCACGGGCACGATCCGTGGTGTGCTCAGGTGCAGCCGCCAGGGAGGCATTGAGCCAGCGGAAGCCCTCAGCGAGGTAGCCACGCATCAGCCAGAACCGCCAGAGGGCAACCGTCAGGCGAAGAGCAACCTGCGGGTCGTCGGCCAGAGCTGAGGTGAGCGCCGCACGGAGGTTGTCACGCTCCAAATCCAGACGCAGGAGACGGTCCCTTGCCGGGAGGTCCCCCGCCGGTGTCGGGTCGCTCTCGGCAAGCTTCAGGTACCAATCACGATAGCGATGCTCAAAGGCCTTCCGCTCAGAGGCCTCCTCGAGGCGCTCCGTTGCATACTGCCGTACGGTCTCAAGCAGGCGGTAGCGGCGATCACCAGGGCCCTCCTCGACGTGGACAAGCGACTTGTCGATGAGGCGGCCGAGGAGCGCCACCGCCTCCTGGCGCTCGCGCGGATCCTCTGCACAGATGTCCTCGGCCGCGTCCAGGCCGAAGCCGCCGGCAAACACGGCGAGCCGACGCAGCAGCACCTGCTCGCCGGCCTCGAGCAGGTCGAAGCTCCAGGCGAGTGTCGCCCGCAGGGTCTGCTGCCGGGTCATCGCTGTGCGAGGCCCGCCCGAGAGCAGGTCGAGCGAGTCGTCGAGGCGCTCGACGATCTGCGCCGGAGTGAGGACGCTCACCCGCGCCGCCGCCAGCTCGATCGCCAGCGGCATCCCGTCCAGACGGTGGCAGAGGGAGGCAACGGCGTCCGCGTTCTCGCCGCCGAGCTCGAATCCGGGCGCGGCCTGCGCGGCCCGGGTTGCGAACAGCCGCACCGACTCCGCCTCCAGCGCCTCCTGCGCGGGCGCTCCGAGTATGAGCCTGGGGAGCGAGAGCGAGGGGACGCGCCAGGTCACCTCGCCGGGGATGCGCAGCGGCTCGCGGCTGGTCGCCAGCACGGTCAGGTTCGGGCAGTGGCCGAGCAGAGCCTCGGCGAGGCGCGCGACCGGCTCGACCAAGTGCTCGCAGTTGTCGAGCAGGAGCAGCAGCCGGCGATCGCCGATGTGCCCGGCGAGCGCGATCTCCGGCTCCCGGTCAGAAGCCAGCCGAGTGTCGAGTGCCTGAGCGATCGCCGGCCCGACCAACTCGGGCTCTCCGAGCGCCGCCAGCTCGACCGGCCAAACCCCGGCGGCAAAGTCCTCTCCCCGCTGCCCGGCGAGCTGCAGGGCCAGCCGGGTCTTGCCGCAGCCACCGGCTCCGGTCAGGGTGAGGAGTCTCGCGTCGCGCAGCAGCGTCGCGGTCTCGGCCAACTCGCGCTCGCGACCGATGAAGCTCGTCAGTTGTGACGGCAGCTCGGGCCGGCTGACCTCCGCCTGGTGCTGCTCAGAATCCCGCTGCAGCTCCGCCAGCTCGGCCTCCAGGTCGAGGCGGAGCTGGTCGAGGGAATCGCGGCGCTCCCGGCTCCAGTCCTCGTAGCGATCCGCCGGCAGCAGCTCGGTGTCGAAGCCCTCGAGGGCCGAGCGATAGGCGCCGGCCTCGCCCCGATCGCGCGCCGCGGCAGCGAGCTCTTCGAAGGCGACCGCGTCGATCCAAACCGGGTCCCTGGGGCTGAGCAGGATCAGTTCTTCGCGCAGCTCCAGGTAGCGACTGCCGTCCAGCCCGATCGAGTCGAGCGCGCGGCGGGCCGCGAATATCGCCTGATGGAGGTTGTTGCGGGCGGAGTCCGGGTCCCGCCCCGCCCACAGCAGCTCGGCGGCCTCCTCGACGTGGAGGCGGCGCTCGGGCGCGAGGGCGAGCAGCTTGATCAGCGTCTTCGCCTTGCGCAGCCGCCAGGCGTCGTCGGCGATGACGCTGTCGCCGACGGTGATGGAGAACACCCCGAAAAGGCCGATGCACAACACCTCATCGCCCATCGAAGTTCCTTTCGTGCCGGGACTCTTCAAGTCGGGGAAGTATGCTCTCAGTCCGGCAAGGGTTGGGTCGACCCTGAGATGCAGCCCGGTCTAGCACGTTCCAGGAACCAGCGAACGTCCGGCTGATGGGAGTCATTTTGAGCGAAAGAGAGATGCCGTGAGGACCGGGGCGGCGCGTCAGCGCGGGGCCAGACTAATCGTGTTCACGCTGCTGGGCGCCGCCCTGCTCGGGGTCAGCGCGTACGCGCAATCACCAAAGCCGGTGAAGGTCACGCGCTGCGGCTATGCACAGACCACCTATGGCAGGAGTGCGCTGTACCCCTGGCACATGTCGTGTGCCGCAGCGCACAACGTAGTTACAGCGAACAGCAATCCCCATGCCCACGTGATCGATTTCGGGCCGGGCTGGGATGGCGGCGCCGTGCGCATCGATGGCCGTTACTGGGTTTGCACAGGTCAAATGGGCGTCTACAACTGCGGATATCCCTACCGCCCGCAAAAGGTCGACGGGGAGCAGGGCTACAAAGGTCCATTCACCAAGGACGTCGAGTACCGGACGTGCTCCGCGATCGTGCCCGCGGGCTCGGGGTGCGCTGAGACGGTCGAATTCAGTCAGCCCTCGAGCTGACGATTCTGCTCGTCCCCATGACGTCGCGGGTTACCGGCGGCGAAAGCCGCGGTCCGGCGCGGGATCGAGTGGGCTCGGCGGCAGACCGGGCGGTGGATCCTCGAGGTTGTAGCCCGACGGCGCGATGTCGTTGGGCGCGCCGGGGTGGAACAGCGACGCGAGCAGCTGGGCCTGCCCGCGGCCGACTCCGAGCTCGCCCATGCCGCCGTTGTACATCTGGATGCCGGCGGACCCGCAGTGCGCGTACAGGTGGCCGAGCTCCTGCAGGCGGCCGACGCGACAGGGCTTGACGTTGACGATCCCTACCTTGAGAGGGGTCGCGCCGATCGACGCGACGCTCGTGATCGGCGCATCGTAGGAGACGCGATCCGCGATCGGCGCGAGCAGCTCGAGCACCGCGGGATGGTCGTGCGGGTCCTCGAAGGTGACCTCGGTGAACGTGGCGAGCGTGCGCTCGTACATCGCCAGCAGCGCCGCCTCGTCCTCGACCTCGAGGCCGTACTGGCCCTTGAAATCGATCGTCGCGACGCCCTCGACGGCCGCGACGCGGTCCATGATCTCCTGCGTCCACGACGGCGCGACGTCCAGCTTGAAGCCAACCGTCGGATGCATCGCCCGCAGGTTGGCAACCTTGTCGATGTCCGGTGGATCGCCCAGCCCGAACGAGTTGACGAACCTCACCGGCTCGGGCGTACGGTCGAGGACCTCGGGCAAGCTCGTCGCCGCCTGGCGCAGCGCGAGATCGAGCGCCGCGGACTCGAACGTCCAGCGCCGCCAGTTGCGCTGAAGCTCGTACTCGGGCGGCTCGGGCCACATCTCGATCTCCTCGACGTGGGCGAGGAAGCCGGCGAGCGTCGCCCACTCGCCGCTCAGCGGGAAGTCGCTCGCGCGCAGGCTCTCCTGGGCATCCCCCATGCCGACCTGCTCGCCGACACCCTCCTCGCCACGGCCCCGCAGTCGCAGCTGCGTCGTCGAGTGGTCCTCGAGCCCGGTCGGGCCGCTCGGCACGAGCGCCTCGAACGAGGAGGTCTCAATCGCGATCGGAAGGTCCTTGACGGCGCTCCAGAGGTCGATCATGAACAGGTCCCATAGCTCTTGGTGATCGGGTGCATGGGTGACACCCTATGTGGTCACGGTGAGCGCGTGGACGCACGCCCCCGCGTATGCTGGAGCACCATGTGAGATGGCGGACGGCGGCGACCGCGGAGAAGGGCTACCCGTTGCGTAGCGCTGCGGCGAAGCGCTCGACGATCGCTGCCGCCGGCTCAACTTCTGTAATCGCACCCACGCTCTGGCCGGCGTACATCGCCATAGCCTCGACGTCGCCGTCCATGCTCGCGAGCGGCAGGTTGGCCGCGTAACGCGGTATGCCGCCGACGACATCCTCACCCTCGTCTGGGCGCTCGCCTGACAGCGGGCTGCCGGAAGCCTCCCAGCGCTGATAGGTGCTGTTGCGCAGCACACGATGCGGCGATGCCGGCCAGCCCACGTCGAACAGTTCAGTGAAGACCGTGTCGCGGGCCTCGGCTGCCAGCAAGCGCGCCTTGTACCGCGGATGGGCGTCGGACTCGTCGCTGGCCACGAATCGGGTACCCATCACGACAGCCGCGGCGCCGGCAGCAAGCGCGGCACGCGCCGATGCCGGATCGCCAATCCCACCTGCCGCGAGCAGCGGCAGCGAAACGGCCTTTCGCACCTCGGCCAGCAGCGGTAGCAGACCGACGACGCTCTGTACATGACCGCCGGCCTCGACACCCTGGACGATCAGCGCGTCAGCGCCGGCATCGGCTGCCGCTCGCGCCGCTTCGCCCGAGCCGACCTGTACTAGAACCCGCGCACCTCCAGCCTGCGCGCGCACGACGAGCTGCGGACGCAGCCCGAAGGAGAACGACACGATCGGCGCACGCTCCTCGACTGCCACCTCGAGCCGCTCGTCCTGCTCGAAATCGAGCACAAGATTCACGCAAAACGCGCGATCCGTCATCCGACCGATCGATCGGATCTGCTCGCGCAGGACCCCCGGCTCGGTCCACGACGCGCCTAGCGAGCCAAGGCCTCCCGCCCGCGATACCTCACCAGCGAGTCGGGCCGTGGCAGCGCCGGCGACGGGCGCTTGCATGATCGGAACCTGCAAGCCAAGAGCGCTCACTGACACGAGCCTAACGTTTGAGCCCAGCTCTCGCCTGCCCCGAGACCATGCACAACATCGCTGGCTGCGTTTGCGCAGAACCGTGGCACCATGACTCGCGCTGTTAGGTGACCAGCAGGCGCACGATCGCGGTGACGCCGATTACCACGATCAACCCTCGCAGCACCGCGGGTGGCAGCCGCCGCCCGTAGCGCGCCCCCAACTGAGCGCCGAGGACCGAGCCGCAGGCGATGATCGCGGCCGGCCCCCACTCGACGTGCGCGAACACGATGAAGACCACGCCCGCCACACCGTTGACCAGGCCAGCGAGGACGTTCTTCAGCGCGTTGGTGCGGTGCAGGTCCTGCGCCAGCGCCAGCCCGAGGATCGCCAGCAGCAGAATGCCCTGCGCGGCGCCGAAGTAACCACCGTAGACCCCGGTCGCGTAGAGCGCGAGCGTGGTGAGGATGCCGCCTCGGCGGCGCTCTGGGTCAGCGGCGTGCCTGGCGAGCAGCCGGCTCAGGTGCGGCTGCAGGACGACGAGAATCAAAGCGAGCGCAATGAAGAGGGGCACGATCGTCTCGAAAGCCGAAGCTGGCAGCACCAGCAGCAGCAAGGCACCGGTGATGCCGCCCAGCACCGAGGCCGCGCCCAACCGCACCGCGCGCACGCGCTGGCCGGCCAGCTCGCGCCGGTAGCCAATCGCCCCCGAGAGCGACCCCGGGACGAGGCCGATCGTGTTCGAGACGTTGGCCGTCACCGGGGCATAGCCGAAGGCCAGCAGCACCGGAAAGGTGATCAGCGTTCCGCTGCCCACCACCGTGTTGATTGTGCCCGCCGCAAGCCCCGCCAGGGCGATGACGAGGACCTCGCCGAAGCTCACGATCTGACCCTCAGGCGAGGAACTCTACGATCGCCTGTATGAAGCGAGGATCGGCGATCGCACCGATGTGATCTCCCGAGAGGATCCGCAGCGTCGCGCCCGGGATCGCCTCGCTGAGAACCGCGGGCCTGATCGCGAGCGGGTCGGCATCGCCGGCGAGGATGAGTGTCGACGCGGAGATACGATCCAGCGCAATCCCGCCCCTGTAGACTGACGTGGCCTGCGCAACCAACGCTTTGCGGTCGGCCCCCAGAGCGTCCGCCAGCGTGCGGAAGGCCGCCGCCTGCGGCATCTGGATCGTCGCGGGATCCTCGACGCTCAGCGCGTTGATGATCGCGTCATTGGGAACCGCGCGCCGATCGACGCCTCCACACTCGATCACGCCCGAACCGACACCGCCCACGACCAGCCGTCGCACCTGCTGATCCTCGCTCGCAAAGATCAGCGAAACGACGGCCCCCATCGAGTAGCCGACAAGGTCGATCTGCGACTCGCCGCAGGTCTCGAGCAGGATCGTGAGGTCGCGCGCCATGCGCTGCTCGCCGTAGCGGGCAGGGTCGTGGGGCTTCTCCGATGAGCCGTGACCTCTGGCGTCGAGGGCGATCACTCTGCGCCCGGCTGCCAACAGCGCGTCGAGCACACCGGTGGCAACCCAGTTGGCGTTGGCGTCGACGACGAAGCCGTGGTGGAGCACGACCGGGGGCAGGCGTGTCCGCTCCCCCCACTCTTGGTAGGCGATCTCGATGTCGTCCCAGCTCTTGAAGCTCTTCATGGCGAGCGCAAGATCATGCCATGGCGGCGGGCCGAAACCGCAAGCGACGACGCGCCGGGTGTACGCCCCGCGGTTCAGAGTTCTGCTACGAGCCGGATGCCGGTGGGGTCGTGATGCTGCACTGCAGCCCGGGCGCACCGCTGATGCGCTCGTCAAGCGTCACGAGCATCGCACCGATCAGCTCGGCCAGCGCCACATAGCTTGCGTCGTAGCCGGAGGTCGCAGCAAGCGGGTCGAACTCGTCGGGCCCACTCCCGGAGGCGTTGAGCCTCGGCCGCTACGGATGCGCCGGCGAGCTCGGCGTGCTCGCGGTGATGCCAAGGCGCGCGCTGAGGTCGATCATGAGGTGCTTCGACACGGTGGCCGGGTCACCCAGACGGCGCTGGAGCCAGACCACGAACTTCGCGTGGTCGCTGCGAGGCGTCGCAGGCGCTGTCGAGAGGGCGTTGGCGAAGCTGACGATCGCGTTCAAGGACGCCGTACGTGGCGCCGCGTTCGCCCTCTCGTAGTAGTTGATGAGCGGCAGCCAGGACTCCCGCTGCAGGTAGGTCGGCAGGAAGTAATGGACGAAGGTGTCCGTCCAGACCTGGACCTCGTCGTCGTTATGCGAGACCCCTGATGGCGTGGGGTGCCCAGCGTGGAAGAGCTCGTGGTCGGCGTACATTTGCACCCCGATTTGGCCTTTGTTGGCGTCGAGCACCATCGGACCGAGGATCGAGTACGCCAGCCGGGTGCCACCGCTCGTGATGCTGAACGTGTAGCCCACGTCGTCCGACGCGACCGCCGTGGAGCGCCACTTCGTCTTTGAGTTCAGCCGCACGTCGAAGTTGATCGCCGGGACGGCGCTGTAGTCAGCGGGGTCGACGGTGGCCGTCGTTGACGTACCCGCCTCGCGGACCGTGCGGCTCGGCAGCGCCTGCCGCACGAGCGCCACCATCGCCGCGCTGCGCCTCGTCACGTCCGCCTCCGCCTGGGCGGCCGCGACGAGCTGCGCCCAGCTCTGCTGCTGGCGCGCGGGGCCGGCCGGCACGCGCGGGCGGAGCCCGAACCCCACACGGCCGCGGCGGACGACGCCCTCCGCCGCTAGTTCCGCGGCACGCTCGGCGTCGGCGGGCCCACCAGGCTCCATATCGCCGCCGGCGTGCTGGACGACGTGCGCTAGCTCGTGCGCGAGCAGCCGCTCCCCAGCAGCCGTCGCGGGCGCATAGCCGGGACCGAGGAATATGTCGCTACCGACCGTCACGGCGCTCGCGCCCTCCGCAATTGCGAGCGCGACGGCGCCCGCGTCGGCATGCACGCGCACTGCCGAGAGATCGCGCCCAAACGCGGGCTCGAAGCGCGCACGCTCTGGGGTCGTGAGCGAGCGGCCGTCGACGCGCGACGATGGGACGCCGTGTGCGCGCATCTGCCCGTGAACCGGGGTCCCAGGCATCAGTGCACGCAGCAACGGGTTCTCCGATGGGCGGCGGTGCGCGATGGGCACCATGCTCGGTCGCAGGCGCTGGATTTCCGGACGTAGATGGTCGCGGCGCGGCACGGGCACCGTCCCCGTATCGATGGGAGAACCGCTGGCACGTGACGGATGTTTGGATTGTGGGAGCATCATGGCGCTCGCCTTTCGTTGCTGAGTCTACGCGCTGCTTGCCGGCCATGGGAGCTGCTCGTAGATGCCTTGAAGGTTTCTGTCGTGACGCTCAACGCTCACGGAACTGTCGAGCGCGACTTTAGCGAGAGGGGTTGCCGCGAAATGCACTCCCGCTCCAGTCACCTCCCCGCCGCCTGGAATGGCTGCTCTTTCATTTTGGACCTCCGCGCGGTGCGCGCTCGCGGTAGGTACGGATCTTCTTGCGGTTGCCGCAGATTGCCATATCGCACCATACGCCTGAGTGGTTGCGCGATCGGTCGTAGAACGCATATGCGCAGTCCGGTGCTTGGCATGCCTTGACGCGCTGCCACGTACCGTCCGCAAGGGCACTCGCGACAGGCACCAGCAGCCGCGCTAGTGCGCCGGCGACGCCCGCGACACCCGGGGCGAGAGACACGGCCGGGGCAGCCTCGAAGTGGACGCCGAGCTCGCCGCGGCGAGCGGCGAGCTCGAGCTCGCGCCCCGCCCGGTCATCAAGTGGCTGGCCGTTGTTCGTGAGCATCAGCGAGCGCAGGGCCTCACGAAGCCTGATCGCATCGGCGTGGTCACCGTCGCTGAGTGTCTCGCCATGCCCGAGCAGCGCCCGCTCCACCAGCCACGCAGCCAGAGTCTGAGGTCGCTCGATCGAGTCCGTCCCTTCGTCCACATCGCGCGTGTTGACGAAATCGATCACCAGATCGAGCGAATGGGGAGCTTTTTGGGCGCTGGGAGTGGACACCATCGTTCTGTTATTGTAGGTTACAACACCGGCTAAACGATTACGGAGGTGTCTGAATGGTACCGCTTGAAGCAGCACAGGTAGGACGCCGGAGTTTGAATGGTCGCGAGCGCACGGCTCGGTCGGTCGGGTCTGGTGCGTTCGCTCGCATCGCAGCTCACCTGCGCTCGGGTTCACTCGACCGGTCCTTGATCGCGGGCGCCGACCCCAGCGCGTCCGCGGCGCTCGCCGCTCGCGCGAGGACGCTGAGTTCGCGCCGGACCAGAACGCATCTCGCCGAGGGGCTCGAGCGCGCGCTGGCGGCCGTGAACCGCCCCCAACGGCGCTGGAGCGTGGCCCCCCGACGCGGCCCCCTGCCCGCCAATGCTGCTGCGGTGCGCGATCTGGTCGATCTGCTTCGCGGCGACACGCCGCTATACGCGCCGGGCATCGCGATCCTCAACCAGCTCTTGACGGACGGAACTGGACCTGCCTACACCGGCCCGCCGCACGGTGTCGCTCCCGTTCTGCACGAGGCGCGTGCGGCGATGCTCGGCTAGCCGCGTTGGCGGTTCAGGGCCTCGATCCTGCGGTCAACGCCAGGTTTTTCGAGGAGGGCGTCGGCGCGCCAGAGGGCGAGGGTCGCGACGGCATCAGTCAGATGGTTGGGCTTGGTGGCTCCGACGATCGGGGCGCTGACCACCGGGTTCTTCAGTACCCAAGCCATCGCCACTTGCGGGAGCTGGGCGGCGACCCTCGAGCAAGGGGACGCGGTAGGACGCCCTCAGAGCGCGATCTCGATCGAAGAGGAGGCGAAGTGATGCGCGCTGCTGTGTTCAAAACGCCGGCGAGGCGGTTGGCGGCCGGCTGGAGCCCTCAGTCGATCCGCTCCGCCAGCTCGACGATGATCCCCTCCGGGCCGCGGACGTAGCAGAGCCGATAGCTGTCTTGGTAGCGCTCCACCTTGCCAACGAGCTCCGCGCCGCAGGCTCGCAAGCTGGTGACGACGGCGTCGATGTCGTCGACTGCGAATGCGACATGGCGGATGCCCGGGGTGTTGGCCGGCGCGTGCCGGTCGCCGCCCCGGCCCGACGGGGCGTGAAACTTCGCCAGCTCGAGCCGTCCGTGGCCGTCCGGGGTCTCCAACATCGCGATCTCCACCCGGACGCCCTCGAGCCCCACCACGCGGTCCACCCAACCGCCCTCGACCGGCCTCTCACCCTGCAGCTTGAGTCCGAGCTCGACGAAGAACGCCGTCGCGGCCGCGAGGTCGTCGACCACGATGCCCACGTGCTCCATGCGCTGGATCGTCACGCGCTCGACGGTAGCGGAACGAGGGCCCCAATGAGACGGGAGTCGACCGGCCGGCCGCGCTGGCGCGCTTGATGACAGACTTCTCGCGATGCGACAGCGGGTCACCGTCATCACGCTTGGCGTACGCGACCTCAACCGCGCGCGCGGGTTCTACGAAGCACTCGGCTGGCGGAGCGCTGCGGCGCCGGCGGATGACGTCGTGTTCTTCCAAGCCGGCGACATGGTTGTCTCGCTGTGGGACCGGGCGAGGCTCGCCGAGGACAGCTGCGTGCAGGACGCTGGTGGCTGGGGCGGTGTGACGGTTGCCCTCAACCTCGGGTCGCCGGCCGAGGTCGACGAGGTCACCGAGCAGGCACGCGCTGCCGGTGCGACGATCGGTCGCGAGCCCGCACTGACGTTCTGGGGAGGGTACAGCGCCATCTTCATCGATCTCGACGGCCATCCGTGGGAGATCGCGCACAATCCGCACTGGAGCCTCACCGCCGACGGTGGTGTGCAGCTCTCCTGACCCGGGCGCTGACTCACGTCACCATCACTGCCCGTGCTCGCGAGCGAGGTTGCGGCGCGGTTCGCCGCCGACATCTCGGCGATGCCTCGATTGAGTGGCGTGCGCCTATCATCGGCATACGCACATCGGAGAAAGGAGCGACCGCGATGAAGGCAACCTGGAACGGCGTGACGATCGCCGAGAGCGACCAAACGGTGGTGGTCGAGGGCAACCACTACTTTCCCCCTGGGAGCGTCAACGCGAAGTATTTGCGCATCAGCGACACGCACACGATTTGCTCGTGGAAGGGCGAGGCGAGCTACAAGACGATCGAGGTCGCCGGACAGTCCAATCCCGACGCCGCCTGGTACTACCCCGACCCCAAGGGCGCGGCAGCGGAGATCAAGGACTATCTCGCCTTCTGGCGGGGCGTCGAAGTGCGCAGCTGACCCGCTGCGGACGGGCGCCCCGAGATCCAGTCTCAGATAGACCCACGCCCGAGGCATCCGGACATCGGTAGGCTGCCATCCGATGGCGCTTCACCCCCTCGCACAGGAGTTTGCCGTGGTCGCCAAAGCGTACGAGCGCGGCCGCTCTCCGCACGGGCTGCTGGAGATCCTATGAGTGAGCGTGTCGTTGTGCTCGGGGCAGGGTTTGGCGGGCTGGAGCTCTCAACCATGCTGTCAGAGCTACTCGGCGACGAGATCGAGGTGACGCTGATCGACAAGAACGACGCGTTCGTGTTCGGGTTCTCAAAGCTCGATGTGATGTTTGGTCGCGCCACGGCGGATGCCGTCCGCCTGCCCTATCGTGAGATCGCAAAGCCCGGTGTGCGTGTCCTGCGGGAGACGGTCACGGCAATCGACCCCGAGGCCCGACGCGTGCACACGGACTCAGCGATCCACGAGGCCGACATCCTGGTGATCGCACTGGGCGCCGACTACGACATGGACGCCACGCCCGGCCTTGCCGAGGGGGGAAACGAGTTCTACTCCGTCGCCGGGGCCGAACGGCTGGCCGGCATTATCCCGACGTTCTCACAGGGGCACGTCGTCATCGGCGTGTGCGGCGCACCGTTCAAGTGCCCACCGGCGCCAAGCGAGTGCGCATTGCTCCTGGACGACGAGCTGACCGCGCGTGGAGTACGCGACGCCTGCCAGATCTCTTTCGTGATGCCGTTGGGCACGCCTGTGCCGCCCTCGCCGGAGACATCAGCTGCCTTGGTGAGGGAATTCGCCGAGCGCGATATCACGCTGATCTGCGGTCGGCGTATCAGCGCCCTCGATCCGGGGCGCAGCGTCGCGATACTCGACGACGACACCGAATTGTCGTTCAACCTGTTCCTCGGCGTGCCCAAGCACCGTGCGCCTGAAGTGGTGATCGCCAGCGGCATGACCGAGGACGGCTATGTTCCTGTGGATTCGGCGACGCTCCAGACACGCTTCCCCGGCGTGTATGCGGTGGGCGACGTCGCCACCGCGGGTGTGCCGAAGGCCGGCGTGTTCGCCGAGGGGGCCGCGCGCATCGTTGCGCAAGCCATCGTCGCGACATTACGAGACGGTGATCCGCCAGGCCCTCACCTTGGCCGCGGCACGTGCTACATCGAGTTCGGTCAAGGGCGCGTCGGGAGCGTCGACATCGACTTCCTCTCGGGCCCCTCACGAACTGGAACCTTCAACCCGCCGTCCGCGGTGCTGGTCGCCGAGAAGGAGCATTTCGGCTCCAGTCGCCGCATCCGCTGGTTCGGAGCCTGAGCACGGTGTCATAACGCCTGATGGAAACGCCGCGGCGATTCAAGGTCGCGGACATGACGACCGATTAGCACTGGGCGTATGGGCCTGAAGGAACCGAAGGTCTCCAGATGATCGGTGAGGACGCACCGCCGAGTTCGATCGCCGGGGTCGACTCGAGCTCGGCCATGGTCCGGGCGGAGTCCGACCACGTCGACGCAACCCTTCATGCGCTGATCGGAAGGCTGTCTCCGGTGCCGGGTTTGAAGATGGTCGTCTCCTACCGCCAGGGGAGGCTCAGGCGCTTGGTCGGTGACTTGCCATACATCAACGACCTGCATCGAAGGACCGACCCGATCGATGAGCTCGTAGTCACCGTAGATACCTGCTCCTATTGGCTGCGCTCGAAGCACGGTTCGATCCGGTGCAGGAGGCAAACCGCCGCGACCGAGGGGGGTCAAGGCAGGGAGGATCTGTCGTTTTCGGATTGGGCCGGCGCCCTGTTCGACGCGATCGCACAGCAGAACTTCGTCAATCACGAGTCGATGGTGGCGCTTCGCAACCTGGTGGAGCAAGACCGGGCCGGATAGCCCAGATCGCAAAGGAGAAAGCAGATGCCACTTTTCGAGGGCCACCAGGACAAGGGGCTCCAGCGCCTCTTCATCGAGATGCCTGACAACGCCAGGGACACGGTCGCTTGGAAGTGGCCCGACCAGCAGATCATCCAGCACTCCCAGCTGAACGTGGACCTCGACTACCAGGCGGTGTTCACGAACCTGGGAAAGGTCATCGGGGTGATGGGGCCCGGCCGGTACCCGCTGGACGAGGGCGCATCGCTCGCTCTCGGATGGCTGGTCGACCGTCTCACCGGCGGCGCCTATTACGACGCGGAGATCTACTTCATCTCCACACGGGACAATCCGAACGTGGAGTTTGGTGGTCCCGTCGACAATCTCACGGACCGCCCGACGGGGCTGGTGGTGAGCCTGAGAGTCTTCGGAGAGCTGGCGTACAGGGTGACCGATCCCTCGATCTTGCTGGCGAAGCTGATCGGCACCGGCGCAAACGGCGACTTCAATGCAGAGGTCTCCACATGGGTGAAGGACCAGACGTTGGCGGCCATCAGAGCTGTGCTGCCGGACATCGTCGCCGAGCATGGCGTGCTGGCGATGGGTCAGCTCCAGGACGCGACCTCGCAGAGCGCCCTGTCGAAGGCCAACGAGAAGCTCTCCGCCTACGGGCTCAACCTTACCGCCTTTGGAGAGCTCAACGTCAATCTCCCCGACGCCGACGCGCAGCAGCTGAAGCAACTCGCGGCGGCCAAGGCCTACACGGGCGTCGCCGGTTCGTTCGACGGCGCCGTGCGCGGAGAGGCAGCCCTCGAGATCGCCCAGGGCATCGCCAATGGGAATGTCGGCGCTCAGCCGGGCATCCTCGCCGGCATGATGATGGGAGTTCCCCTAGCCCCCGCCGCCACCGCTGGTGTGCCGACGCGCGCCGTCGCCGCGGCGACGCTCACGCCTGCAGCGTCGGGGCTCGCCACGCAAGAATCCACAACGGCGCACTTCTGCAGTCAATGCGGCGCGGCGGTCGCGAGCGGAACCCACTTCTGCCCGAACTGCGGCGCAGCGATAGCGCAGCCCCAGGCATGACAGCGGCACAACAGCTCCGGGTGCTGCCGATCCCGACGTCGATCGACAACGCCGGCGACTGGAGCATGTTCGCCGCGCAAATCGCCTCGGAAACTGGCGTGCCCCCGGTGGTCACACCCGAGATCCTGCTCGGCGTGATCGGCAGCGCCGTGCCTCTGCTGTTCGAGGCCGACGCCGCCAAGGACATGAACCCCTTGCGCGGAACCTTCGCAGACGCGGTCATCGCGCAATGCCAGCGGAATGCCGGATGCCTGGAAGGCGAGCGCCCGATCTCAGCGGTGGTCCACCTGGTCGGTGCCCACACGGTGGACGGACACTGCTTGTTGAAAGCGCATCTCGTCATTCAGGTCCAGGGCGCAGACGGAAGCCAAAGGGTTGCTCGGCAGTTCTGGGATCTACAGCTCGGGGCCCAGGTGACGGTCGGTCAAGCGATCTGCCCGAATTGCGGTGCGCCCCTCGCCACGGGGGCCCTTGTGTGCACGCACTGCCAGACGGACCTCCGCAACGTCGTGGAGGTTCCACTGGTGGTGAGCCGGCTCGAGCTTTACTGATTCCGCTCGACCGCCGCGCTGGCGCCGGACAAGCAGGATTGCGCTCATCGGCGAACGCACGGCGTTGACGGTGATGTCGGCCGTCGAGCACATCATGCCGCGGTCCGCAGGATGCTGTCGTCCACCTCGGTGGGACCAGCGTCGAGCGCTGTGCCCGCGGCGGCGTACACCGGCTGGCGGTTCAGACGTTCTCGCCGAAAGCCCTCACCGAGGAGCGTGCCCACCTCGCTCAGGAGCGCACGCCGTTTGCATCCCCGACGCGCCAGCAGCCTACCGGTGGCGCCCAAAACGCGCGCTGGGGTAAAGACTTGCGAGGGCCGCGACTGGTGTGTGTAGAAGAGATCCAGGAACGTGTCGATCTTGCCCTGCTGTAGCAGCCGCTTCACGATCTCGGGTAGCACCGCGGGTATCGGCCCGGCCTTGCCCATATCGGTCGCGAGCCAGTAGTGCTCGGCGGCGTCCTTGTCTCGCCAGCGGCCCCAGGCTGCCATCTCACTGTCGGTGTTCTCTGCGGAGCCATCCAGCGCGGCGGCGATTGCGGGCACGAGCGCGTCCACCTGCTGAAACGCGTCCTGTATCCCCTGGCCGGGCGTGGGGTCCTTGAAGTGTCCGGCGTCGCCCACCAGCACCCACCCAGGGCCAGCGGCCTCTCGGAAGAACCCCTCCCAGCGCAGCATCCCAAAGAACTTTCCAACCCGGTGCGTGCCCTGAAGCGCCTGCGCCACCGGCCGGCAGCTGCGTGCGTACTCCATGAAGCTGCCCTCCAGATCTGCCCGGAAACGAGGGAGATCACGCAGATCCGGGATGAGTATGACCTGATATAGACCGCTGTCGGCGTGGGTCGCGATCACCATACGGTCCTCCCAGCGATGGAAGACGAACGCGGGATCGGAGGCTGGCTCGACTCCCTCGAAGAAGGACCAGTACATGAAGCGCTCGTTCGGCGTGAGGTTGTACTTGCGAGCCCCTACGAGACTCGCGATCGTCGAGTTGCGACCATCTGCACCGACCACCAGCCGCGCCTTGAGCGTCGTTTCCGAGCCGTTCTGTGGGACCCGCACACCGGCCACTCGACCCTGATCCTCCACCAATCCTGTCACCCTGCTCGCCATGCGCAGATCGGCGCCCGCCTCCGCGGCGGCCTGCGCCAGAATCGGATCGAGCAGCGTGCGACGCACCGACGCCGTGCCGCCGACACCGCCCGACTGCTGGGGAATCGGAGTGATGTATTCGAGATCCTCCTGGCGCGCGTCAAAGCGGTCGATGAGCGGTGCGCCAGTCGCGCGAATCTTCTGCATGACCCCGAGGCGGTCGAGGAACGTCAGCGCCTGAGCCTCGAGGACGTGCGTGGAGAGCGTGTCATACAGGGAGGTGGCCTGCTCCACGAGCGCGACTTTGACGCCCCGGCGGGCGAGCAGCGCGGCCAGCGGCGCCCCCGCACAGCGTGCACCCACGACGATCACATCGAATTCCTCGGTCATGCGTCCTCCGATCTCTCTGTCCAGTGCGAGGCGTGTCCTCGCTGGAACCGAGACTGACCGGCAGAGGCGCGTAGTACATCGGCCAGGTGGCGTATTCGAGCCGGCAGCAGTGGCGTAACCGACGCCGACGCCGACGATCGGGCGAGATGCTATGGCTCTCGTCGCGCGGCTTGCGCCGCGAGCTCGGCGCGCGAGGCGACGCCGAGCTTCGCGAACACGTGCGAAAGGTGCGCCTGGACCGTGCGGCGCGAGATGAACAGGCGCTCGCCGATCTGAGGGTTGGTCAGGCCCTCGGCGACGAGCTGCACGACCCGCAGCTCGGCCGGGCTCAGGCTGTCCCATCCGCGCAACGGCCGCTTGCGCTCTCCGCGGCCGCGCTCGGCGTAGGCGACGGCATCATCGAGCGAGAGCGAGGCGCCGGCTGACCACGCCGCCCCGAAAGCCTCCTCGCCGAGCGCTTTGCGCAGCGCGCTGAGTTGCGCTTCGTAGTCCGGCTGATGTACCGGAAAGCGCACGCAGCCGAGCTTGGTGCGCGCGGCATCCGCTGCGCCTAGCAGCCGGACCCCCTGCTCGTCGCTCTGCAGCTCACGGACGAGCACGGCAAGCGACTCGAGGACGTCTGCGACAGCGCCGGGGTCGCCAGCGTCATGGAAGGCTCGCAGCGCCTCGTGCAACAGCTCCTCAGCGCGCGATACCTCACCGGCCGCGCGTGCAAGCTGCGCCTGCGTCTCGAGCGCGGGCGCAATCGCCAGCGGGTTCTCGCTCTCGCGCGCGACGAGCACCGCTTCTTCGACCGCGGCCACGGCCGGTGCGATCTCTCCGCGCGCCAGCTGGGCGGCTGCTGCGATCAGCAGCGCGCTGACGGCATACGGGGTGTAGTTGTAGGCCCGCGCCACCGGCAGCGCCTCACTCATCATCGCCTCCGCGCGCTCGAGCTCGCCGGTGGCGTACTCCAGCAGTCCCATGTACCACCCCATCAGTGGCGTGGCGTCGTGCGCCATCTGCCTGCCCAACGCGACCGCCTCCTCGATCTGCGCTCGCGCGAGAGCCCACTCCCCGACGCGGATCTTGCCGTAACCAAGGAACCCGAGGTCGAGCATCGCGAAAAACGGGTCGCCGAGCGAACGTGATTGCGCGAGCGCCTCCTTCAGCATCGCCTCCCCCTCCTCGAACCGACACCGCATCATCGCGTTGAGGCCCAGCCAGGTGAGCGACTCACGGATACCAAGCAGGTTGCCCGCCGCACGCGAGACCGCCAGCGCGTCTTCGAGCAGCGGCGGCGCTGCCTCCAGGCGCCCGCTGAGCGTTGCAAGAAAGCCGGCTCCGTAAAGCGCATCGGCCAGGAACCAGGCATCCCCGAGGCGGCGGGTGATGGCGATGCTCTCATCGAGCATGGGCATTGCCGCGCTCGGCTCGAGCGACGTCAGCGCCCACCCGATCAAGTCGAGCGCCCGACCCACGGTGCGCTCGTCATCGACTTCGCGGCCAATTGCCAGCGCCTCCTCGGCAAAGCGCCGCGCTGCCACCCAGTCGGTCGCGATCGTTCCGATGTGACTCACGGCGACCAGCGCCTTTGCCCGAGGGAGCGCGCTTGCGTCCTCCCCGGCGAGCGCCGATTCAAGGTGTCCCCGACCCTCGCGCCAATGGCCGCGGGCCTCGAAGAACAGCCACAGCGCGGAGGCGAGTCGTAGCGCCTCATCGACGCGCTCTGCATCGACGGCCCACCCGAGCGCGCCACGGAAGTTATCGAGCTCTGTGGTGAGCGGCTCGAGCCACCGCTCGAGGCCCGCCCCGAACAGGTCTGGCTCCGCGGACTCGGCAAGCCGCACGTGGTAGTCGAGGTGCTGGTTGCGCACGAGCGCCGCCTCGGCGGCGTCGCTGAGCTTCTGCCGCGCGTACGCCCGAACCGTCTCCAGCAGCCCGTAACGAGTCTTGACGCCCTGCTCCTCGGCCTGCACCAGCGACTTGTCAACCAGGCTCGCGAGCAGGTCGAGGATCTGAACGACCTCCAAGCCACCCCCAGCGCAAACCGACTCCACCGCATCGAGCGTCCAGCCACCGGCGAACACGGAAATGCGCCGGAACAGGGCTTGCTCCGCCGCGCTGAGCAAGTCGTGGCTCCAATCGACCGAGGCCTCGAGGGTGCGCTGCCGGGGCATCGCTGTGCGCGAGCCCCCCGTCAGCAGCACGAACCGCTCGCGCATCGCGTCGGCGATCTCCTGCGGCGTGAGCAGCCGCACGCGCGCGGCCGCCAGCTCAATCGCCAACGGGATTCCGTCCAGGCGCCGACAGATCGTCGCCACCGCCTGCGCATTCGCATCCATCAAACGGAAATTTGGTCGCGTGTGTCGCGCCCGATCGCAGAACAGCTGGACCGCCTCGGCTCCCGCGAGCGTGCCCCGGGCCAGCTCGGCTTCCGGAACCTGCAACGAGGGGACCCGCCAGCTCTGCTCTCCCTCGACCCCCACCGACTCGCGGCTGGTCGCGAGAATCACTACACCGGGACACGCCTCGAGCAGCGTCGCCGACAACTCGGCGCACGCCTGGAGCAGGTGCTCGCAGTTATCGAGCCCGATCAACAACCGGCGCTCGGCGAGCTGCGCCTTCAACGTGTCGATCACCGGCTGCGACGGGAGCTCGCGAATCGAAAGCGTGGCCGCAACCTCGCTGGCCACCAGCGCCGCATCGCTGATCGGCGCCAGATCCACCCACCACACACCGTCAGGGTGATCGTCGAGCGCCTCGGCAGCCACCTGCAACGCCAGCCGTGTCTTCCCGCACCCGCCCGCGCCGGTCAGCGTGAGCAGGCGCGATCGGCTGAGCAGCTCGCGAACCTCCGCGATCTCGGCCTCGCGGCCGACGAAGGTCGAGACCTGCAGCGGCAGGTTGTTCAGAAAGGCCGAAAGCGAGCGCAGCGCGCCAAAGTCCTCGGGCAGATCGGCATGGCACAGCTGGTAGACCTGCTCCGCTCGCGCCAAGTCGCGCAGCCGATGCAAACCGAGGTCACGCACGCTCACCCCGTCGGGCAGGCTGTCCGCCACCAACGCGTACGTCGAGCGCGACAGCAGCGTCTGGCCGCCGTACCCGATCGCCCGCAACCGAGCACAGCGATGGATCGATGCCCCCGTGTAGTTGCGCGCATCGCGCAGTACCGCCTCCCCCGTGTGCAACGCCACGCGCACGCGAACATCCATACCCTCGGGCCACGGCTCGCTGCTCAACGCCCGCTGCAAATCGAGTGCGCACGCGACCGCATCCGACGCTCGCACGAACACCCCGACCGCACTGTCGCCCTCACCCTGCTCCTCCGGACGCACCCCCCCACGCGCCTCCACGGTTTCGGCGAGCAGATCGTGACAGCGCGCCATCACCCCCCCCATCACCTCGCCCCACTCCTCCCACAACAAGGTCGAGCGCTCAACGTCGGTCAGCAAGAACGTCACCGTCCCAGTTGGGACAATCGCCACCGCATCCGGGTCAACGCCGCCCACGGGAATCATGATCGCCTCGTCCATCATCGCAAGCCTGGCGCGCCGTCGGGCCGACTACATCGGCCAGATGGCCTATTCGCCCTCAGAACCGGCCTGACCGACCACGCCCGATCCCTTCGACCGACCACTCAGCATGCCGAGGTCGTCGGAGCGCCCGGCCTCGAGGCGGGACCACTGCGCAATCGGACGCCCGTTGCATGCTCTCGCTTGCGGGCGAGTAAGTCGCCCGAGTGGCTCTCACCCTCCTCGGGTGATGTGCGCTCATTCTCGCCACTTCTAGCTTGCCGTGCCGTGCTCGCAACCCGGCGGTCACATAGGGTTCAAGCTCGGTCTGAGACCAACCAACTGGAGGAGATGAACGATGAGCGATAACCCAGTGTTCGTCTACGCGGCGTCCTACTCCGACCTGCGGGACGCCGAGGCGGATTACGAGACGCTGCTGGATCTTCACGCCGCGGATCTGGTCGGCACGTACGACGTCGCGCTCGTGTCGAAGGATGCCGAGGGCAAGGTCCATGTGATGAAGCACGAGAAGCCGACTCAGCATGGCGCCTGGACGGGCCTGGCCGTCGGCGCCGTCGTGGGCATTCTGTTTCCGCCCTCGATCATCGGCGCGGCGGTCGTGGGTGGCGTCGGCGGCGGTGTGCTCGGGCACATGTTTCGCGGCATGTCCCGCCACGACGTCAAGGAGCTGGGAGAGCTGCTCGACGAGGGACAGGCAGCGCTGATCGTGGTCGGCAAGTCGCGCCTACAGGAGCAGCTCGACAAGGCCCTCGCACGGGCGCAGAAGAGCACTGAGCGTCAAGTCGCCGCAGACGCGAAGGAGCTCGAGCGAGAGCTGAAGGCCGCACAGGCATAGTCACCCCGCGAGGGTCCAGAGTTATCGTTGAGCAGCCTGGAGTCGCGCGCCGCGCCGGAATAGCTACGCCGCGTAGTCGGGCCACGGCAACGGAAAGACGTGGCGATATTCGCGTGCCTCGTCGATGACGCGCGCGACGGACGGACGCGCCGTCAGCTTTGTGAAGTAGTGCGTCAGGTTGGCGAGGCGCTCTTCATCCCAGCGGTGCACGACGCGTGCGTAGAACAGCGAGGGCGCGGCGGCGCAGTCGGCCAGGGTGAACGCCGCTCCCGCGGCCCAGCCACCGCCCGTGAGGTGCTTGTCCAGCAGGGCACACGCTTGGTCGAGTGTGGCCCGCGCCTGCGCGACTCCATCCGGATCGCCACGGCCCTCCGGCCGCAGGCTGTCGCCGACGATCTTCTGCATCGGCGTCATGACATGTCCGTCGATCACGCGGTCCCAGAGCCGCGCCTGCAGTGCCGCCGCTGGATCTGTGGGTATCAGTGCAGGCGCGTCGCCCAGCCGGTCGAGATACTCGACGATCGGGGTCGACTCGGGCAGCGTGATTCCCGTCTCATCGTCGACGAGCACGGGGATGCTGGCCATCGGCCACAGCTGCGCGAGCCGCGCGCGGTCCGAGTCGTCGCCGACGAGGTGCGCCTCGAAGGGCAGCTCGCGCTCGTACAGCGCGATGAGCACCTTCCAGCAGTAGGAAGCGAATGGATGCTCGTATAGGGCCAACATCATCGGGCCCCGTCGCGGAGGCCGCCGATTCTCAAAGAGCTGTCGTCTGACCGCGGAGCCGGTTGGGCGGAGGGTGCCGGTGGCGCTCCGGCCTGCGGCGGATTCTCGAGCAGCTCGACGGTCGGCGCGAAGAAGAGATTGCCGGTCACTGCGGTGGAGAAGTCCAGGACCCGGTCATGGGCCGCCTGCGCAGTGCCCAGGAACATGTTGGTGAGCATCCGCTCGAGCACATCCGCGGAGGATGCGTAGCCGATGAAGTAGGTGCCGAACTCGCGTGTGCCGACGGTCCCGAACGGCATGTTGAAGCGCATGATCTCGCGCTCGGTCCCGTCGGGGTCGACGATCGTGGTCAGTGCCACGTGGGAGTCGACCGGCTTGACGTCGTCGTCGAGCTCGATGTTGCTTAGCTTGGTTCGCCCGATCGCCCGCTCTTGCGTCTCCACCGGGAGTCCGTCCCAGCCGGCGAGGTCGTGCAGATACTTCTGCACCAGCACATAGCTGCCGCCGGTGAAGGCCGGCTCGGCGTCACCGACGAACGCGGCGGCGGTCGCCTCCTCGCCCTCGGGATTCTCGGTTCCGTCAACGAACCCGAGCAGATCGCGCTCGTCAAAGGACCGGAAGCCGTGGACCTCGTCGATGACGGTCGCCGCGTCGCCCAGCGCCTCGGTAAGGCGCTGGGCGAGCTCGAAGCAGAGATCCATCCGCTGCGCGCGGATGTGCAGCAGCAGGTCGCCGGGAGTGCTCGGCGCGACGTGCACCGGCCCGGTGAACGTGGGCAACGCATGCAGCTGCGCGGGACGGGGGGCACCGTACATCCGGTCCCACAAATCCGACCCGATCCCGACCACGCAGCTCAGACGGGCCTCGGGAACGCGGAAGCCCACGGCACGGCGGATCCCGCCGACATCGGCGAGCACCCCACGGACGGCGTCGTGCGCCCCCAGCGCGACGGTAAGCACCAAAAAGATGGCCGCCGACGAGGGATGCTCGATGATCCGCTGGCCTTCGGTCATGCCCGCATGATGCCCGCTACAGCCCCCAGCCGCAACTTTCACAACCCATGCCGTTCGTCGCTACGGCTTGGACGATGGCGCCGCCCCCGCTCCTCCCCGGGTTTCTGTGTGCACCACGACATCGGCGATATCAGGTAGCTGTTGGCGCAGCACGTCCTCGATTTCGCCGCCCAGCCGATGTGCATCGACCAACGAGGTATGTGCCTCAATCCCCAGCGTGAGGAAGACGACGCAACCCGCCTCGGTCGCGAGCAGCCTCACCCGGTGTGGAGGACTCCCGGTGCGCTCAAGGACGATCCGTTCGATCTCCCGAACGTCGTTGCGCTCCGCGTGGCTGTCGGCCGCGCGGGCAATCAGCGGCCGCTCCAGCGGCTCGAGGTGGGTTTGTACGTCGTTGACGTCGGACCGAGCGCGGATGGCTTGCTCGATACGCTGGGCGACCGTGAGCGCCGCCTGCAGGTCGAGATCGGCAGGGAACTTCAGGTGCAGCGAGACGCTCGCCGACCCGTTCTGCTGGTAGATCGTGACGTCGTGGACTTCCTTGATCAGCGGCTCGGCGAGGGCAATCGCGAGCACACCGTCTCCTAGATCCAGGCCGCGGCGGCGAGGCTCAACATGAACGACAACGTCGCTGCCGGGCAGCGCGCTGTCGATCGCCGCCTCGATCAGGTCGGCCGCTTGGTGACCCTCGATGACCGCCGCCGCGGGCGCCACCGCGACGATGACATCCGCGAAATAGCGCCCGGCTGACTCGCGCAAGCGCAACCGCACCAGTTCGATGTCGGGCTCCAGACGCGCGAGCGCGCGCTCGGCTGCCTCCCGAGCTTCGGCCGGGGTGCGGTCCATCAGCACGTTCGCGTTCTCGGCGATTAGCCGTGCCGCGGCGGCGAGGATGATTGCCGAGATCAGCAGCGCCGCGGTCGCGTCGCCTCGAGCGAACCCAGCGCGGACCAGCAGCAACCCCACGATCACCGCAACCGAGCCCACCATGTCACCGGCGAAGTGCAATCCGTTTGAACGCAGCGCAGGGCTCCCATAGCGTCGCGCGGTACGCAACGAGACAATCGTGCGGGCGAGGTCGACGGCCAGCGCGAGCGTGATGACCGCGAACACATACCAGTGGGTGTCAGGCGGGCCGCCAGGATCGACGAGGTGCCTGATCGCCTCGACGGCGACGAACACGCCGCCGCCCGCCAGGATCGCGGCCTCCCCAAGCGCCCCCAGGTTCTCCGCACGCCCATGGCCGTAAGGGTGCTCAGGATCCGCGGGCTGCCCTCCGAGCCGTACGGCGAAGAACGTCATCGTCGCGGCGAGGACGTCCCCGCTTGACTCGATCCCGGCCGAGATCAACGCCAGGCTGCCGGTTATCAGTCCGGCTCCCAGCTTGAGGATCACCAGTAGGCTGGCGGCGGCGATCGATGCGAGGGTCGTCCGTCGCTGCACGGACGCGTGCTTGTTACTCGAAGGGTTCCCGATCAGCAGAGACTAGGCAAGCCCCACTGTGGGCGTCGGGTCAGCGGTGCCGGCACTATACGCAGATGTTCCTCATGCGGGCGAGCGGACGAGAGAGCACAAGACCTCACTGTTCGCGCGGATCAACGCGAGCGCCTTGCCGGGAATCTGCCCTGGCTGTGTCTCTCAGGGCACGTATTAGGCGACCCTAATTAGGGCTGCCTAATGCATGGTAGGGTTGCGCCCACGAAGCCGGAAACCGCGATCGCATTCTTTGGAGGACTAGACCCATGGACGGCCGCATCTCTGCCACTGCTGAGCAGCTCTCGTGCGAACGAGCCGCTGCGCCGTGGCCGCTGCGGTGGCGGGCGCCGGGCACCGTCGCGACGGCGCTGCTGCTGGCGGCGCTACTCGCCGCCTGCGGGTCTTCTGCTCTCTCCACCCCCTCTCTCGTCTTCTCGCGTGCGGAGGTCAAGCAGGCCTGTCAACAGGTCGAAGCGGTGCTCAGCGATGGCCCCGATTCGGAAGCTGACCCGGTCGGCTACGCACAGGCCCAGATCCTCCCCCTACGCCAGATCCGCACCTCCGACGCTAAGCTGCGCCAGGCAATCGACACGCTGGCGTCTGCCTATGCGGCATTCTCCTCCAGTCACGGTGCCGGCCAGGCCAAGAGCGCTGTGACCTCAGCGAGCAAAGCGATCGACGTCATCTGCCCAGGGGTTGCAGCGTGAGCGCCATCAATCAACCGCACACCAGCGTGAGCGCCGCGAAGAGCACCACTACACCGAGAAATCTGCCGTGCGCGGTCCCGACAACCGTGTCGCCGCGCCCCGACGTAGAAAGGCTGGCCTGATGAGGACATGTACGCTCAGAGGACCTCGCACCGCCTGCCTCGCGGCGGCGCTCGTCCTCGCCGCCACCGGCCTGCTGGCAGGTTGCGGGACGTCGGGGTCGGGGCAGGCGATCACCCTCTACAACGGCCAGCACGAGCAGACGACCGACGCGCTCGTCGCCGGCTTTGAAAAGGCGACCGGCATCACGGTGAATGTACGCAGCGACGACGAGGACACGCTGGCGGACGAGATCGTCACCGAGGGATCCAATTCGCCGGCGGATGTCCTCTACACCGAGAACTCTCCCGCCCTGGAGTACCTGCAGGGCAAGGGCCTGCTCGCGCCGGTCGAGCCATCGACCCTTGCAAACACCCCGAGCAGGTACAACTCGCCACAGGGCAACTGGCTTGGCGTCTCGGCGCGGGTCAGCGTGCTGATCTACAACCCGAGCCTGATCAGCGCCAGCCAGCTTCCAAGCAAAGTCATGCAGCTCGCCGAACCCAGATACAAGGGCAAGCTTGCCTTCGCGGCGGGCGAGACCGACTTTCAGCCGATCGTCACCTCCGTCGCCCGCACCTACGGGCAGGCCGCCGCGCTGCGGTGGCTGGAAGCGATTAAGGCGAACGCCGGCAGTCACGTCTACCCCGACAACGAGACGATCGCCGACGAGGTCAACCGCGGCGCTGTCGCTTTCGGCGTGGTCAACCAGTACTACTGGTACCGCATGCGCGCCGAGCTCGGCGCGGAAAACGTGCACTCCAAGATCGCCTACTTTGCCCCCCGCGACCCCGGCTATGTACTCGACGTCTCCGGCGCGGGGATTCTGAAGTCCTCAACGCACAAGGCGACCGCTCAGAAGTTCCTCGCCTTCCTCGTGAGCAGACAGGGCCAGGAGATCATTGCCCACTCGATCAGCTTCGAGTACCCGATCGCCGCGGGCGTCGTCACAGCTGCGCCTGAGACGCCCTTCGACCAGCTGCAGCCCAACTCGATCACGATCCCGCAGCTCGGCGACGGATCGACGGCGATCGCATTGCTGCGCAAGGCCGAACTGCTGTGAGTCGCAGTGCGGGGCGAGCCCGGCCAGGCCGCTTGAGATGACGACGCCGACCACGACCACCCCGCAAGCGCAGGTGGCGAGTGCTTCCCGCGGGATCGCCGCAACCCGTCGGGCTCCTCGACCCTGGGGGCTGCTCGCCGCGAGCAGCGCCGTGGCGGTCGTCCTCGTGCTGCCGCTCGCGTTCCTGCTGTTCGAGGCGCACGGCGCCGGGACCTCGACGATCCTGCGGCTTGTCTTTCGCCCGCTCACGGCCACCCTACTGTGGAACACGGTGCGCCTCACCGTGCTCGTCACCGCGCTCTGCGCCGTGATCGGCACCGCGGCGGCGTGGTTCGTAGAGCGAACCGACCTGCCGGGTCGCCGGGTCTGGGCTGTGCTCGTGGTTGTGCCCCTGGCGATTCCCGACTTCGTGGTGAGCTTCGGCTGGTCCTCGCTCAGCACCTGGGTGCAGGGGTTTCGCGGCGCGGTGCTAGTGATGACCTTGGCGGTGTACCCGCTCGTGTACCTGCCGGTTGCCGCCAGCTTCCGCAATGCCGACCCCGGTCAAGAGGAGGTTGCTCGCAGCCTCGGCGCCGGGCGCCTGCGAACGTTCTGGCGGATCACGCTCGGGCAGGCCCGGGGGGCGATCTTCGGGGGCTGCCTGCTCGTCGCGCTCGTGCTGCTCGCCGAGTACGGCGCGTTTGAGATCCTGGGCTACCAGACGTTCACGACCGAGATCTTCACCGAGTTCAATGTCTCCTTCAACGTGCCGACGGCATCGGCGCTCTCGCTCGTATTGGTGCTGCTCAGCCTGGTGGTCCTTTCCGGCGAGGGACTGGCACGGGGTCGGGGGCGGGTCAGCCGGTCGGGTCCCCTCGCCCAACGGGTCGCCCACCCGCGGCGGCTGGGACGAGCTAGGGTCCCGGTGCTCGCCGGCTTCCTCGTGCTCGTCGCGCTGGCGCTCGGCGTCCCGGTCGGCGCCTCCGTCTACTGGATGCTCGAGGCGGGGCATCCCTCCCTCACCGGGGTCTCGCTCCTGGACGCGGCCTGGCACACCGCTCTTTACAGCGGCCTCGCCGCCGCGCTGTCAACCCTGATGGCCCTCCCCGTGGCGCTGCTCGCCGTCCGCCACCGTGGACGGGTCTATCAGCCGCTCGAGCGCAGCACCTATCTTGTGCTCGCGATGCCGGGTCTGGTGATCGCGCTCGCGCTCTCCTACTTCACCGAGCGCTACGCCAACGGGTTCCTCTACCAGAGCGCTCCGCTGCTGATGCTCGCCTACGCGATCCTGTTCTTCCCGCTGGCGCTCGTCGGGGTGCGGGCGTCGGTCGCGCAGGCGCCGACCGCCCTGGAGGAGATCGCTCGCTCGCTCGGCCAGCGACGGTTCTCGGTGCTGTGGCGGGTCACGCTCCCGCTCGTCGCGCCCGGGCTGGCCGCCGCCTTCAGCCTCGTGTTCCTCTCGGCCGTCACCGAGCTCACCGCCACGCTGATCCTGATCCCGACCGGCGTGCAGACGCTCGCCACCCAGTTCTGGGCCTACCAGCAGAACCTCGCCTACGGACAGGCCGCGCCGTTCGCACTTGCCATCATCGCGATCGCGGCTCTGCCGAGCTATGTGCTCGGGCGCTTCTTCGACCGACTTCCCTCCCGAGCGGCGGCGGCGAGATGAGCGGTCTTGCCGTCAGCGACCTGCATAAGAGCTTTGGCTCCAACTCCGTCCTGTCCGGACTGGATCTGGTTGTGCCGGCCGGGTCTTTCACAGCGATTCTCGGATCCTCTGGCAGCGGCAAGACGACGCTTCTGCGGCTGCTGGCCGGCTTTCAAGCACCAGATCGAGGGACCGTCACGCTCGGCGAGCAGGTCGTCGACGATGAGGATACGCATGTGCATCCCGAGCACCGTCGGATCGGCTACGTCCCCCAGGAGGGCAGCCTCTTTCCCCATCTCACGGTCGCGGGGAACGTCACCTTCGGACTCCCCCGGGCGGCGCGACGCCGAGGAGCGGACGACCTGCTCGAGCTCGTCGGGCTGACCGACCTGGCACGACGCTTCCCCCACCAGCTCTCCGGTGGCCAACAGCAGCGCGTGGCCCTCGCCCGAGCGCTGGCCGTCAAACCCGAGATTGTGCTCCTGGACGAGCCGTTTGCGTCCCTGGACGCACACCAGCGCGCCAGCGTGCGAGAGGAGGTTCATCGGATCCTCCGCCATGCGCAGACCACAACGCTGCTCGTGACCCACGACCAGGACGAGGCGCTCTCGCTTGCCGACCTCGTCGCCGTCCTGCGAGACGGCAAGATCGTCCAGCACGCCACCCCACAGACCCTCTACACCGAACCCGTCGACGGCGAGCTGGCACGCTTCATCGGCGAGGCCAATCTGATCGACGGCGTCCTCGATGGCAGCCTCGTCGACACGCCGCTGGGCAAGCTTCCAGCCCAGTGGCGCGGGGAGCCGCTGCCGACTCCGTGTCCGGTGACCATCCTGATCCGCCCCGAGCAGATTCACCTCCACCCCGCGGGCGATGGAGGAGCTCTCAGCGGACGGATCGTTAGGTCTGGCTACCACGGGCACGACGCCATCCTGCACCTGCAGATCACACAGGGGAGCGCGGCCAGCGATCGGCTGCTGATCGTGCGCACCCCCGGGGACGTTCGGCACTCAGCGGGCTCGGAGGTCGACCTCAGCGCCCACGGCCCCGTGCTCGTATGGCCCCGCGCGCAGGCGACCTAGCCAATGCTCCATGACGCCCCGGCATTGCTCGTGGGTCCGTGTCCGGCGCGCCGACCCTGTCTCACATAGATGAGACGCCACCAGTCTCACATGAGTGAGATGGGCTGTCATCGATGAGACGCCGCAACCGGAACACCGGATGCTTGGGCGCGGCGCCTCGCAACTCCTCAGCCGAGGAATCTGGCCCAACGCCGTGGAAGAACACACCGACCTCAAACCTCCAGCGCTTCAGGTAGGCACGCAGGACGGGTGGCTTCTCGTCATCCGCAAGCTCGACAGCGGCGAAATGCTCGCTGCGCGAACCAACCAGCAGGCGGCCCTCCCCGCTGGCTCGCAGGTTGCGCACCCACTGTGTGTCCCCGCGCGGCGCGACGAGGTAGCGCTCACCTTCGAATGTGAGGAGATTCACCGGAGTGCGACGCGGCTCACCGGAGGTCCGCCCCCTCACCTCCAGCACGCGCGAGCCGAACAGGCTGATGCCAAGGCGGGTCAGACCGCCCACGGCCGGATTGAACACATGACTGGTGAACCAGCCAGGGCGCTTACGCGCGAAGTGAGCTGTGGCCGGGCTCTCCGTCTGCACACGGCAAAGGCTACTTCTTGATGAGACGCCGTATCGGTCGGGTTGGTCGATGTTCTCGATGAGCCCGACCGAAGCTTGTTCTCGTTGGGCCGACCGGTGGGCTTGGCTTCGCGGCTTGATCAAGCTGCCGGGGGACGCGCCGGCTGGAAATAATGCCCTTGGTCGAGGTCTGCGGTGAGCCCGGGGTGGGTCGGCTCCCACCCCAGCAGCTCCCGTGTCCACCTGCTGGAAGCCAGCGCGTCGAGCCCGAGGAACCCCCCCAGCCAAGTGAAGTGCTCCCCCGCGTCCTTCGCAGAGACGGATACGACCGGGATGTCCAGATGCCGCCCGATGACCTCGGCGATCTCCCTGACCGGCACGCCTTCCTCGGCGACCGCGTGCAGCGTCGTCCCCGCCGGGGCCTCTTCCAGCGCGAGGCGGAACAGGTGCGCGGAGTCGAGGCGGTGCACCGCGGGCCAGCGGTTGGTCCCGTCGCCGATGTACCCCGAGACGCCCTGCTCGCGGGCGATGCCGACGAGGGTCGCGATGAAGCCGTTATCTCCGTCGCCGTGATTCGTCGGAGGGAGTCGCACGATCGACGAGCGGACGCCGCGGGAGGCGAGGGACAGTGTGAACTCGGCGGTTTCCCATCGGGCCTGCGGACCGCCGCCGAAAGCCGCGACGGCGGCGTGGGAGTCATGCCCCTCCTGCTCGGTCACCACGCGCCCCGGTGCCAGCCCGAGGAGTCCCGAGGCGATCAGGAGCGGTCGGTCGGAGCCCGCGAGCGCCTCGCCGAACGTCTCGACGGCGCGGCGATCCGCGTCGGCGGCGGCCTGGAAGTCGCCCGAGAACGCGAGCTCGTGCTTGAACGCGAGGTGAATCACGCCATCCGACGCGGCAGCGGCGTCGCGCAGAGTGTCGAGATCATCGAGATCGCCGCGGTGCACATCCGCGCCGGCGGCGGTGAGGGCGTCGGCCGAGGCATCCGAGCGAGCGAGCCCGATGACCTGATGGCCCGCGCCGAGGAGCTCGGGAACGACGGCGGAGCCGATCCAGCCGGACGCGCCGGTGACGAATACGCGCATGAGAAAACCTCCAGGTAGACGATCGATGACAGTGACTGCCATCAGCGTAGCACCCATGTCAGCCGCTGCCGTCGAATAGGATTGTGGCATGGGTCGATGGGAGCCAAACGCGCGCGGCCGGCTCATGCAGGCGGCCTTCGCGCTCTATGGCGAGCGCGGGTTCGAGCAGACCACGGTGGCGGCGATCGCCGAGCGGGCGGGACTGACGGAGCGGACGTTCTTCCGGCACTTCGCCGACAAGCGCGAGGTCCTGTTCGCAGGCGCGGACGCGCTGCAGGAGCTGCTGGTAAGCACGGTCGCCAAAGCGCCCGAATCACTGGCGCCGATCGACGCGGCAGCCGCGGGTCTCGAGGCCGCCGGCGCTTTCGTTCAGGAGGGAGGAGAGCTCGCGCGCCAGCGCCAGGCGATCATCGCTTCCAGCGCAGAGCTTCGAGAGCGTGAGCTGATCAAGCTCGCGTCACTCGCCGCCGCGCTCGCCGAGGCGTTGCGCCGGCGCGGCGTCGAGGACCCAGTCGCTAGTTTGACCGCCGAGGCAGGGATCGCCGTATTCAAGGTCGCGTTTCAACGCTATGTCGGCAAGACCAACCAGCAGGAGTTGCCACAACTCATCCGAGAATCGCTGGGCGAGCTGAGAGCCGTTACCGCGGGCCGATAGTCGTCGGTTGGCCTCGCCACGCAGCTCAGTCTGCGGGCGAGCGCCAGTTGAGCCCGGGGAAGCGCGCGAAGTCGCGATCGAAGCTGATCCACTCACAGCCGGACTCGATCGCAAGCGCCGCCAGATAGGCGTCGGCTGCCAGGTTGCCGACGGCGTCAACTCGCCGGCAGAGGTCGGCGAACAGCGTCCAGTGACGGTGGCCGGGAGTGACTATGCGTGCGTTGGGCCGGGTGCGGAGACCGGCACAGAAGTCGAGGGCATCAGCAAGCGGGGTCGGCGGGTTCAGCGCGCGGCGGTGGGTGGCGATGCGCACGAAGGAGCTGAGGATAAGCTCGGAGAGAGCGAAGGGGCGCACGTCCCCTGCAGTGCGTTCGAGTAGATCGCGTGCGACCTCGTGGTCGGGCTGCTCGACGCGATGGGCGTTGAGCAGCACGTTGACGTCGAAGAGGATCACCCTCTGTTCTCGAGGATGTCAGCCAACGCAGCGTTGCTGTTCAAATCAATGCCGGCCACTCGTGCCGTCCCGCGAAAGGTCGGGACCTGGTAGGGGGCGGACTGTGCCACCTCGACACGGGCGGCCAGTTCGGAGCGCAGTGCCTCCTCGATCTCGTGGGCCAGCGACGTTCCACGCTCCGCGGCACGCTGCTTGAAAGCACGGAACACCTCGTCATCGAGCTGAATAGTCGTGCGCACGCATACTAGTGTAACGCACTCGCATAAATATGCAGCTGCGATTCGGGGCAGGATCGGGTTTCAGGCGCCGAGGCGCACGCCTTCGGGCGATGAGAACAGGCGCCTGCCCGAGACGGCCCCGGGCATCTTTGCTTGATCTGCCGGCAGCTCGAGCGCGGGACGAGCGGGCTTGGCGCGCAGCTCGCCATGGGCGACCTCTCTGGCGCAGTGCGGACAGCGAACCTCGACCCGCACCTGGTGGCCACAGCACTCGTGCACGACGCGGACAGGACCGCCCCTTTCAGGCCAGGCCCAACGGTCACCCCACTGCATCAGCCCAAGCAGCACCGGAATCAGGTCGGCGCCCTTTTCGGTCAGGCGGTATTCGTGGCGTCGAGGACGTTCCTGGTAGACGTGGGTGTAGAGCAGTCCGTGCTCGACCAGCGCATCCAGCCGGTCGGCAAGTACGTTGGCGGAGATCCCGAGGTCCTCCTGGATCTGCGCGAAGCGGCCCACCCCGTAGGTGACGTCACGCAGGATCAGCGGCGTCCACCACTCGCCGGCGACGTCGAGTGCCCTGGCGATCGAACATGGGTGATGGCCGATCGGCGTGCGCTTCATCGCCGTCAGTGTATCGCTTGCATAAGAAGAGTCACTCGTGATACTTTTCACTTGCATGAAGAGGGTGACTCCCGTTCCTGGCTCCGCTCCCCTCTCGGGCTTCGTGCTCGAAGACGAGTCGGGCCGTGAGGTGGCGCTGGACGAGCTGTGGCACGAGCGTCCGCTGGCATTGGTGTTCTTGCGCCACTACCTGTGCGTGCAGTGTCGCGTTGGCTCGATGGAGCTCGAGCGTGATCGACACCTGCTGGGCCCGGAACCGAACGTGTGGCTCGTGGGCATGGGCACACCGGCGCAGGCGCTCGCGTTCAAGCAGCAGACCGGCGTCCGCTTCCCCGTTCTGCTCTCAGCCGACCTGTCCGCGTACGAGGCGATGGACCTCCCGCGCGGCAGCGTGCGACAGATCTTCGGACCCGCCGCTCAGCGCGTCGCCCGCCGCCGCGCCAAGGGCGTCGGTCTCGAACGCGCCGCCGAGGGTGGCAATCGCCCCAAGCGCCGGCCAGAACAGGATTGGCACCAGCTTGGCGGAGCGTTCGTGTTCGCGCCCGGCGGAGCGGTGCTTTGGAGCCACCGCGCCAGACACGCCGGCGATGATCCCGACCCGCGGTTGCTCGGCGAGGCGCTGCGCGCAGCCGTGGTGGACTGCGGAGTAGGTTGATCGGGACTATGCGCAGTACACAAACCGGCAACGTGCTCCTGACGATCCCGATCAGCCACTACTGCGAGAAGGCACGGTGGGCGCTCGAGCGCGCAAGCGTGGCGTACCGGGAGCGACCGCACGTTCAGGCGATTCACCGCGCCGCCACGCTGCGCGCCGGCGGTGGCCTCACCGTGCCGGTGTTCGTATGCGCCGACGGCGTCTTGGCGGATTCCGGCGACATCCTCGCCTGGGCCGACGCACGGGCCCCGCTGGGTCGCAAGCTGTATCCGGGCGATCCCGACCGGGCGGCCGAGGTGCGGCTGCTCGAGGCCGACTTCAACGCCCGCCTGGGCCCGCACTCGCGGTGTTGGATGTATCAGCAGCTGCGCGAGCGTCGCGATCTTGCCCTCGCCTACGGCTGCACCGGGGTACCGGCCTGGGAGCGAGCGAGCCTGCGATTTGGCTACCCGGTGTTGATAGCGATCGTGGCGCGTGTCCTCGACGTCACGTCCGCCACCGCCGTCAAGTCCGAGGCCGAGGTACGAGCCACGTTCGAGCAGGTCGGCGCGCGCCTGGGAGATGGCCGGCCCTACCTGTGCGGCGAGGAGTTCACCGCCGCCGATCTGACATTTTCAGCACTGGCCGCACCGATGCTGATGCCATCCGGCTACGGCGTGCAGCTTCCACAGCCCGCCGAACTGCCCGCGTACGCCACCGAGGTCGTCGACGAATTGCGCGTCCACCCCGCGGGCGTCCACGCGCTGGCGATGTTCGACACCGAGCGGCGCTGACCAAACACCATCCGTATTCCTCCACTCCCCCACCTTGTGTGTCCTCGGCTGTCCCGTGTGATCGCTTCGACGTAGCGCGGTTCTCGCTGTCGCTGAAACAGTCACCTAGCGATTAGCTGGGAGAGTTCCGCCAGGTTGTCAAGCTCTCTGATGGGCGGATGGGCGAGGGATGGTGGGAGCCGGGGCGTCGGTGGGCCTGGGACGGTCCACCACTTAAGGCTCACGACTGCTCCTCAGCCACGAGGCCAAGCGCTGGGCAGCGTAAAGCTGGAGGTTAGGACGCCAGCGCCTGCGCCTCCGCGCGGCCGGCGTCCGTGAGTTCAAGCCAGCACACATCGCCGAGATTAGGAGGGCGCCCGAGCGCGCGCCACTCGTCCTCGACCCGCTCGATCGTCTCAGAGACCCCGAGCCCCCAGGAGCGAACACAGAGGAGCCCTTCATCCCTAATCACATCACCCACGATCGCGTACCCCGACCCCACCAGCTCGCCGACAACCTCCGTCGTTGCGTGCGTCACTTCGTCTTCACTTGACGACCCACCAAGATGCCGACGCGCCACGGACGCCATCTCACTGAGCTGGAGCATGTCGGAAAGACCACGGTCCAACAGCTCGTTGCGCAGCGCCTGACTCATTCGACCACGTGAATCTTGTACTGCGTCCCGCCCTGATTGATATCAATGGTGGGGCCCCGCTGGCGTCCAAAATACCGACGACGGCGCCTTCAAGCCCGTGCGCGACGGACGCGAAGTACCCACACCCGTTTTCATAGGATTCGATCTCCTCTTCGTAGTATTTGATCGGGTTGAGCAATTCGGCGACTCCGCCCGGGGACGGGAGGCCGAGGTTGAGCCAGTTCCCGCGGCCTGTCGGGTCTGCCTCATTGAGCGGATTGTCGCCCGCATAGTTGTAGGGGGCATGTGTCTTCCCAACCAGCGGGTCTACGCTGAGGAACTGTGCGGTGGCTGGGTCGTAGACGCGGGCGCGCATGTAGATGAGCCCCGTGTCCGCGCTGGTGTACTGCCCGTCATAGCCAAGTGGCGTTGTGGCGGTCCCTTCGCAGGTGGGGGTGCCGTAGGCGCTGTAGGTGCATTTGCCGGTCACGGTCCCGGTCGCGCCAGTCAGCAGCCGTGTCGATCCCGCCTGGTCGTGGTGTAGGTATTGGACGGTCCCGGTTGTGTTGTTGATTTGCTCGATCGGGAAACCTTCCGCACCGAAGATGTAGCTGTTGGTTCCGTCGCTGAGCAGCAGCGGCACGGGTTCGCTGAGGTCCCACGCCATGTGGCTGGTGGTGCCGGCGATGGTTTGTGAGGCGCGCAGGCCGTTGCCGTCGTAGCCATAGCTGTCTTCGATCGCGGGGGTTTCGCCTTCTTTGGGGCGCGTGACCGATGTTAGGTTACCGGCCTGGTCGTAGCCGTAGGTTGTCGCCGGCCCGCTGGTGGGGGTCTGTTTTGTGCGCTCGCCCACTTCGTTGTAAGCGTAGGTGACACCAGTCCCTTTTTCTAGTTCGTCGGCCGCGTTGTAGGCGTATGTACTACTGTTGATCTTGGTGAGGTCGTCGGCCGCGTTGTATTCGTATACCGTGGCTCCTGCCATTTTGGTTAGGCGATTGTTTTTGTCGTATTCGTAGCCGACTTTTTCTTCGCCGGGCAGGCCGTTGTTGTTTGTGATTGTGTTGACCTGGTTGTCGCTGTCGTGGCCGTAGCCGTAGGAGGCCAGCGTTTCTAAGCTGTGGGCCATCGTTTGTGAGCTCATCCGGTCAGCCTGGTTGTATTCGTATTTGTCCACGTCGCTTGTGGCACTCGGAAAAGTCGTACGTCCAAGCTCTGAGTCTGCGTTGTAGGCGAATTGAGTCGCGTCTTCGAGCAAGTCGGTGACCTTTTGCAGTCGTCCCGCTTTATCGAAGACCCGCGTCACCGCTTTACCGTTGGGGTAGGTTATCTTGACCTGCTCGTTGGCGAGATCGTATTCGTATTTGACTACTTCTTTGTGGCCCCGCGATCACCCACTTCTACCCGACCGTGCAGGCGGCCGTAGCCGCAGCCCAGACCCTCACATAACGACGGCCGAGGCGCGAGAACCCTACGTGTCGGCGTCCGCGATACCGGGCGGCACGACTTCGCCGTGGTCGATCTCCTGTAAGAGGCGCTCTTTGGCGACGCGTCGGTCCTCGTCGAGGGTCCCGGAGCCCGCCGCGTAGGAGATCGCGTCGCCACCGGCTCCGCGCAGAATGTAGGCGCAGCCGACGGCGATCAGCGCACCGGCGATCGGCCCGAGCACGTACACCCAGTAGCTCGAAAAGTCGCCGCTCACGAGGGCCGGACCGAACGAGCGTGCCGGGTTCATCGAGGTGCCGCTCACGGGCGCCGACCAGAGGCCGGCGAGTGCGATGTATCCGCCGACGCCCAGCGCGGCGATTGCGCCTACGTTCTGGGCCGCCGAGGCGGTCCCGAGGATGACGCTGACGAGCGTGGCCGTGAGGACGACCTCCATCAGCAGCGCCTGCCAGTTGGCGTAGCCCGGGCCGGGCAGGGTCGCGCCGAGGTGCTGGATGTTGCCGAACACCGCGTACAGGAACAGGCATGCCAGCGTGGCGCCGACGAGCTGGACGATGATGTACCCGGGGACGCGCTTCCAAGGGAAGTCCCCGCGCAGCGCGAACGCGAGCGAAACGGCCGGATTCAGGTGGGCGCCCGAGACCGCGCCCATGAACAGGATGATCGCCATCACCATCAGCCCCGGCGCCACCACGGCCGCGGCGAGGCTGATCTGACCCTCGCCGTGAAGGATCCCTCCGCCCGCGGCGACCAGCACCAGCATGAACGTGCCCAACATCTCGGAGAAGAGCCTTCGCCACTCGCGGCGCGGATCGTCGAACTGCGCCCTGCTGCCAAACTCGAGCGCGATCAGATGCCGGCTCCGTGGACCCAGTAGCCCCAGGCCAGGGCTCTGACCGGGAGGGAGCATCTGATCATCAGGCCGTGTGGACGTGCCGATGCATAATAGAGCGCCACACGAACGAACCAGGAGCGTCTTGCCATGACTCAAGAGCTGTGGACCGCAATGGATCGCTACATCTGCGATCGCCTGCTCCCCGAGGACGCGGCGCTCGATGCCGCCCTCGTCGCCTGCGAGGCCGCGGCCTTCCCGCCGATCGCGGTCACCCCGGCGCAGGGCAAGCTGCTCGAACTGCTGGTGCGTATTCACGGCGCCCGCCGCATCCTCGAGCTGGGCACCCTCGGCGGCTACAGCACCATTTGGCTGGCGCGCGGGCTGCCGTCGGGCGGGAGCATCGTGACGCTCGAGCTCGACCCCCACCACGCTGAGGTTGCGGAGGCGAACCTGGAGCGGGCCGGCGTGAGCGAGATAGTGGAGCTGCGCGTGGGTGCCGCGCTGCAGACGCTGTCCGAGCTCCACGCCGAGGGCGCCGGGCCATTCGACCTGATCTTCATCGATGCGGACAAGCGCAACTACCCGGGGTACCTGGAGTGGTCGCTGAAGCTCGCTCGTCCCGGCAGCGTGATCATCGGCGACAACGTCGTGCGCGCCGGCGTGATCCTCGACCCCGACGGCTATGACCCGCGACTCGGCGAGGGTGGCGTGCAGGAGGTGCGTCGCTTCTACGAGATGCTCGCCGCCGAGCCCCTGGTGAGCGCGACCGTGGTACAAACGGTCGGCGAAAAGGGTCACGACGGCTTCGCCATCGCGCTGGTCGAAAGGGGGATGCGAGCCGAAGGCGAGTGTCTCCCCGCTTCGGCCGGCGACGGCGGCGAGAACAACGCCCCGTGATCGACGGGTGGCGCGGCGGCTGCTCGAAGAGTCTCGAGAGAGCGCCGTCGAACCTCCGTGAGGTGCTAACGCTCGTCATCCCGGCGGTAGCCGGCGCGCGCGGAGATGCGATCCGCGGTGGAGATCAGATGCGGCCCCAGGCGCTCCACCAGCTGCTCCAGGGAGATCATCGAGCTGTGTGCCTGCATGCCCACTGCGGCAATCACCTCGCGCGTCTCCGTGCGCACCGGCGCCGCGATCTCGTACAGCCCGGGTGCCAGCTCCTCCTCGCTGAGGACCAGCGCCTCGCCGCGGCAACGGGCGAGCTCGGTGCGTAGCGCGTTCTTGCTCGTGATCGTGCGGGGTCCTCGCCGCTCCAGCGTCAGCTCCGCGATCAGCCGGCGCCGCTCCGCCTCGGGGAGGCTGGCCAGCAGCAGCTTGCCCATCGCACAGCAGTGCGGCGGCAGGTGCGAGCCGGCGCTCAGGTCGAGCTCGATCGGGCGCTGTCCCCGACGGGTTGCGACGGATGCGGTCCAGATACACGAGCTCCGGGCCATCCAGCATGCCGATCGCGAGCGTGTAGGAGGCGCGCCGGCTCAGCTCCCCCAGCGGTGCTCGTGCGTGCTCGAGCAGGCCGGTCGAGCTCAGCGCCGACATCCCCAGCTCGGTCACCGCCAATCCCAGACGGTACTTGCGGTGCGAGCCCTGCACCAGGTGGCCGAGCGCGGTCAGCGTGAGCACGTAACGGTGGGTGGTGCTGCGGCTCATCCCGAGCTCGTCGGCGAGGTCGGCGATCCCCCACACCGGACGCTGCGGGGTGAAGCACTCGAGGATCGCCAGCCCGCGCTCCAGCGACTGGGAGTAGCGCGCCTCGCGCAGGCGGGGAACGGGCTCGCGCCACCCCTCCTCCGGGCTCGTGGTAGGCGCCGCCGGGGGCCGATTTACCCGCGGCATCTGCTCATCGGCCCGATCGCGGCTCGAGCGACGTGGAGCGGCGGTAGCGGCGCGTGCCGGGATCCTGTTCGAGCAGTCCGACCGCATGCAACGTGTGCGCGTAGCGATGGGTCGTCGACGTCGGCAGGTCCAGCTCCCGGGCGACTTCCTTGATGCCTCGATCGCTCCCGTCGGCGGGAAATGCGATCAGGACGACCAGACCGAACAGCAGCGACCGCGACACGGTGCGGTCCTCCAGCAGCGGCGATCTGGTCAACTGCCCTGGCGCCGCCAACCCAGGCAGCAGGTTGGCGTTATCGCTGCCGGCGACGCTCGCCGCGGCGATCACGCTTGCCACCTGCTCGGCGGTCAGCCCGAGCGAGACGCCCCGCTCGCTCAAGCTGACCGCTCCCGTGTAGCCGACCCCCGTGGCCTCATGCGGCGATCTTTACGCAAACGGCGCGCACGGATAACCCAACTCGTTTTCATAAAACAAGAAGTGCTCAGACAAAACGCGACAGGCCCTTGCCTTCGGCGTCGCCGACGAGCGGCCGGCGACGTCCTCTGTCCCGCTGCCCCTGCATCCACGTATACCCGACGACCGGCAGGGCGCCCGTTACTCGTCGCGCTGGGAGTAGAGCACCCGCCAGACGCGCAGCACCGGCAGCAGCAGTCTCGACAGCGAGCCGCCCGCGGCTGCGAGGTTGCGGGTGCTCGCGCGCATCTGCGGCGTGCGCGAGCTGTCCTTCGAGAGGTACATCGCGACCATGCACGCCACGATCACCGTGTGCCTGGCGCCGTCGGGCAGCGCGCGGGCCCGACGGGCAGCCTCGCGCACGATCTCACAGACACGCTCGACCGCCACATCGGCACAGGGATAGTGGGCGATGTAGCTGTGCTGCGCCCCGGCGGCGTCCTGCGGCCTGGTCGGCGTAGCTGTCGAGCATCGTCGCCACCAGCGAGATCCAGGGCAGGTAGGCGGCGCAGGTGGCACGCACGCGACCCTCCTCCGGCTCCTCCCCTCCCCGGCGGCGAGCGCCAGCAGCGCGAGCACCGTCAGCCAGCCGCTGGCGGCCGCCGTGGACTCGAACCAGGCCAGCTCGCCCCAGTGGTGCGGCCTCGCGCCATGCCCACTCCCGCAGCGCCGTGTCGCGCAGCTGGGGTCGGGCTCGTGATTGAGGCCCAGCATCCGGGCGAGGGTGGCCGCGTGGATCGCGCGCGAGCGCACGTTCCCATAGTGGGGAAGTCGCGCGCAGCGCTCACGGCAGGCCCCCACCAGCGCTCGCAGGTAGCCGCCGTCCTCGCGCCAGGGGTGGTGGCGGTAGTAGGCCGAGACCGGCGCGCCGGGATCCAGCGCCTCGCTGAGCGCGACGTGCAGCTGGACGCCGTTCGCCGGGCCCGCCTGCACGCCCCGCTCGCTGACGTTGTCCAGGAAGTCGGCCATCACCTCGAAGGCGACCAGCAGACGCAGCAGGTTGGGGCTGCGTCCGTCCGGAAGCGTCCAGAAGAGGGCCGCGCCGTCGGTGCTGGCGCGCTTGCTCTTCAGCGAACGCAGCGCATCGGCGCGCAGCGCCTCGTCGGGGATGCTCGCAGGCCCGCGTGTGCCAGCCGCGCACCTCGCGCGAGACCGCGCGCAGTCCCCACAGCAGCTCGCGGGCGGCGGCACCCGCCAGCGAGCAGAGCTGCCCCGGCGAGAGGGCGGTCGTGTGTGGATGCGAGCTGGTCGTGAGATCGGATCCCTCAACGGCGTGGGGGTCGGCGCCGCAGCGGATGGCGGCGGCTAAACAGCGCTGACAGTTGTCGGACGAACCCGTACCGCAAGATAACCCGGGAGCGCGAGGATTGCCACTGCCGCCGCGCTGACGAGCGCAAAGCTCGTGACGGCCGCGACGCCGCCGATCGAGAAGACGATCGGGAAGCCGGTGACGCTCGGCCAGCGCGTGGCTGAGCAGCAGCTGGCCGTAGATCCCGAAACCTGCCCCCAGCGAGCAGCCGGCGCTCAGCAGCAGCGCGCTCTCGCACAGCAGCGCTCGCCACAGCACGCCCCGCTTGTAGCCCTGGCGCTTGATGTAGGCCAGCTGCGGCCGCCGCTGCCAGATCATCGAGCCCATCGCACCCGCCATCGCCAGCACCGCGGCGATCAGCACCAGCCTGCCGATCTGCGCCAGGCGCGAGAGTGACTGGCGTGTGGTCGCGTAGTTGGCCTGCATCCGCTGGGCGGCGGTTTCCGCGACCAGCGCGGTGTGGGGTCCCAGCACCCGCTGAATCCGCGCGCTCACCGCCGCGGGCGACACGCCTGGCTGGATTTGGACCTGGTAGGCGCTCGCGTCGGGGCTGCCCCATGCGCGGGCGTATTGCTCCGCATTGACGAGGACTGCACCGGAGGGCCAGGCGAGGTTGGTGCTCAGAGCCGCCACGCGGAGCACGGTCGGGTGCGGCGAGGGCAGCGTGAAGCGCTCGCCGATCCGCAGATGGTGCGCGGCGGCGAGCGCCTGCGAGAGCACCGCCCAGCCGCCCCGTCGGATCGCGGCGGTGGCGGACCCGAGCTCTCCCTGCACCAGCTGGCCGACCGGGATCGGGTACGCCGCGGTGCGCGGCGGCGCGAGCACCCACACCCGGCGATCCCCCCAGTCCAGGAAACCGCCGCGGTATACCCGGACGGCGCTCACGCCCGGCAGGCGGGAGAGCATCCGAACCGCGGTGCCGTCGAAGGGAATGGTTGTGAACGTGTTGGCCGCGCCCTGGGGGCTGACCCACACGGCGGCGTTGGAGTCGATCGCGCGCGCCGAGGTGTCCAGGCCGCGCAGGAGGTTGCCGCGCGCTCCCTCGATCGCGACGCTGCCGAACACCGCGACGGCACCGGTCGCGGCGATCGCCAGCGAGCGGACGCGGTTGTGAGGCGCGCGCAGTTCGACGAGCGCGATGCGGGTCGAAGCCGCATAGAGCGGACGTTGAAGCACCGTCGAAGCCGGCGAACACCGCGTCGAAGGCGACCGGCAGCAGCAACAGCAGCGCCGCCACGAGCGTGACGCAGCCGAGGATCGCGGACTGGGGATGCGCGAGCAGGATCGCCGTGGTGATCGCCAGGAAGCCCGCGCCCACCGCTGAGCGCAGCACCGCGGGGCGCCGATTCCGGCGGCCCCGCCGGCGAGGAGCGCCCGGGTTGCGACCGGGCGCGGCGCGCAGACGCTGCGTGAAGACGTCGAGCAAGGGGGCCAACACGCCGATGCAGGCAGCCAGCAGACCCGCCGCGGCCGCCAGCGCGACGCTCTGCCAGGTGACGATCCGCTGTTCGCCGACGGCGAATGCGAACGCGAGGTAGCCCGGGTCGGCTCCGAACACGAGCATCGAGAGCGCCTCTCCGAGCGCCAGCCCGAGCAGCGTGCCGAACACCCCGAGGACGAGCGCGTCGAACAGCAGCACCTGCACGGTCATCATGCGCGTCGCCCCACGGCGGCGCAGGGTCTCGACCAGGCCGCGACGCAGGTGTGCGGTGACCAGCATCGCGTTGAACGCGAACATGAAGCCGACAAGCGCGCTGATTGCCGAGAACAGCTCCTCGCTCTGGTTGGCGGGCGCGGCGGCGGCGGCGAACAGCCGCGCGTCGATGTCGGCCGGCTCCACGTTCAGCGGCTGGCCCGCCGCAAGCGCGCCCAGCTCGGCGCGCACCTCGCGTTCGTGTCCGGGCTCGGCACGCACCAGGATGCGTGTAATCCTCCCCCGCAGGCCGGTCGCTTCCTGCGCATAAGCCAGCGGCGCGATCGCGACCGGACTGCGCACGAGCGCACCGATGTCTTCGGCGTCGAGCTTCGCCCCCATCAGCGCCGTGAGCCGGCGCGCGCCGACCTGGAGTCCGACCGTCTGCAGCGAGTCGACCCCGATCGCCTGTGCCACCGGCGCGGGCAGAGCGATTACGCGCAGCGTGCCCAGCTGGGTGGCGGTGAAGCGCTGCAGCAGCGCGCCGCCGAGGTTGGCGTCGCGGGGGTCGCTGGCGATCAGTTCGACCGTGCGGCGTCCGTCGGGGCCGATCACGGTGGCGCGCGCCTCGAGCACCGGCTCAGTTGCGCTGACGCCGGGGATGCTGCGCACCCGCCCCAGCAGCCGTTCGTCGAAACCGTGTGGATCGCGCGCGAGCAGCTGCAGGCTGGCGCGGCCCACGATTCCGCTGGAGAGCTGGCGGATCGAGCCGTCGAGACTGGTGGAGGCCACCTGGGAGGCGAACAGCAGCGCCACACCGACGGCGATCCCGAGGATCGCCAGCAGCTCCTGCACGAGCACCAGCCGTGCGCGCAGGCGGGCGCGGTAGATGTAGAGGATCTCCCATCGTCGCCAAGCTCGAGCGCAGCGCGAGCGCGGGAGTCGAGCGACGGTGGGGAGTCCGGCGGCGGGTCGCGCCCGGTCGGCGATCGCGGGCGGCAGCTGCTCGGGCCAGTACTCCCGCAGGCGACCGTCGCGCAGCTCGTGCACGCGGTCGGCGAACGCCGCCGCCTGGGGGTCGTGCGTGGCGAGCAGCACCGCGGTGCCGCGTTCGCGGCAGAGCTCGGAGAGCAGCTCGAGCACCTCGCGACTGCGCTGCGTGTCGAGGTTGCCGGTCGGCTCGTCGGCGAGCACCAGCTTCGGTTCGGTCGAGAGCGCCTGCGCGATCAGCACCCGCTGGCGCTCGCCCATCGAGAGCTGCTCGGTGTGGTGGCGCATGCGCGCGCCCAGCCCGAGGCGTTCGAGCAGCGGTTCGACCCGCCGCTCGGCGTCGCGCGCGTGGGTCAGCCACAGCTTCAGCGCGGCGTTCTCGATTGCGCGCGCCCCCGCCAGCAGGTCGGAGGGCGCGCCGACGATCCCCACCTCGTGCAGCCGGTAGCGGGCGCCGTCGTTCTCGCTGAGCGCCGAGACCTCGCGCCCGTCGAGCAGCACCGCGCCGCTGTCGGGGCGCAGCAGCGCCGCGACCAGCATCAGCAGCGTGGTCTTGCCGGAGCCGCTCGGCCCGTACAGCGCCACCAGCTCGCCCGCGGCGATCGTGCTGGAGACGCCGTCCACGGCCCGCACCGGCTCACCGTCGCCGACCTGGTAGTGCTTGACGAGCTCGCGCAGCTCCAGGACGCCACTCATTGCCGGCGCGCGTCGCGCAGGCTCGACTCGGAGTCGCGCGGAAAGTCGATCACGTTCTCGTAGCTTGGCGCGGCGGCGTCCGCCGGATCGGGGGCAGGGGCGACATTGACGCCAGACGCCCATCCGCGAGCGAGAGCACCCGGTGCGAGCAGAGCGCCGCCTCCGGCGTCGGAGACGGCCATCAGCACGCCGATCTCGTGGTCTTCGGCGAGCGCCCGCACGAGCCGCGCCAGCTCGTCGGTCTCGCGCATCCCGAACCCGTCGATCACGTCGTCGATCAGCAGCAGTCGCGGCGTGCCCGCGATCGCCTGGGCGATCTCCACCAGCGCGCGCTCCCAGTCGGAGAGCTCCTCCCACTGGCGCTCGGCGCAGTGCTCCGCTCCCACCTGCTCGAGCGCCGCAGTGCACGCGAGCGCACCTCGCGCCGGCGGCTGCGCCCGCCGATTGCCAGGCGCATCGCCACGTAGTCGAGCATCCGCACGCCGACTCCCGGGCCGAGCCGGCCCGGCAAGCCCGATCTGCTCGCGCAGCAGCCGCGCGTGCACGTGATCGGAGAGACCGTCGCAGGTCGCGTCCCGCGAGCAGCACCCGCCCCTCATCCGGCGCCAACATGCCGGCGGCGATTCGCAGCAGCGTGGTCTTGCCCTGGCCGCGCATCGCCACCACCGCGACGAGCTCGCCGGCGGCGATCTGAAGCGTCACGTGGCGCAGCAACCAGTGCGCGCGCTCGCCACGGCGGTAGCGCTTGCCGACACCCTCCAGCGAGAGCAGTGTGCTCATGCTCGCGCGGCTCGCGCCGGAGCCTGGATCTCAGCCGGGGACGGGCCCGTCGACCCGTTCGGCCACGGTGAGCACCTCGTCGCGCATCTCCTCCAGACGCGCGCGCAGCCGCTCGAGGCGCTTGAAGCGCATCCCCCACATCGCCGCTTCGTCGCGCAGCACCGCTCGGTGCGCGCAGCTGCGAGAACCGCTCGGCGTCGGTCGGAGCACCGCGGCGCGACGAGCTCGGCAGCGCTGAGGCGGCCCTGCGCCGCGGCGAACATGCTCGCGCAGGCGCGTTCCTCCGCGCAGATCGCGTCGATCAGCCGCGGCAGGTCATCGGGCGCGCAGAATGCGATCTTCGCCTGCAGCTCCTCGCGCAGTGCCGGCGCCGCCGTCGAGCTGGCTCGCAGCCACGCGCGGAAGTGCTCGATGTCCCTGCGGCGTCGCCTCGTAGCGCTCCTCGCTCGCCGCGGCTCGCGTCGTCGGTGACTACACGCACAAGCCCCTGACGGGTCGAGCCGGGTGAGTGCGTTGTGGCCGGTGGAGCGGGTGAACTGTGCGGAGCGGAAGCGTTCGACCAGCCGCCGGCCAAGCTGCGAGGCGCTGTCGGGCTGCTCGATCACGAGTCCCAGCACGGCCTCGCCGGCTGACAGTCCGACTGTTCGCTTGCGTGGCATGTAGCGCGGAAGGTACAGGAAACCGGGAGTAGATGCCGTGTTTGTGGAATCATTTATATAGGTTGGGCATTTGATAGACAAGAAGAGCAACAACACTCAACCCGGCCATCGGCGCACAACGCAGACAAGCGTACTGCATATCGCGAGTCGGCCACCCGGTCTGGCAATCTTCCGTGCCGATGCGCAACCGCGAGCCAGCAACGGGTGTTAGGGGTGGACGTGCACTTGGACCGTCCGCTGCGCCACGCCCAAGGCGCTCGGCCGCCGTCCGCGCCGCGATCGTGGTCGTGGCGACCTGTGCGCCGTGGCGCTCGCCTGCGTGGCCGCCACGCCGGCCGAGGCGACGCCGGCGCTGAGCTGGAGCACGGCCAAAATCGACGAAACGGCACTGACGGGCGTTTCGTGTACCTCGTCCTCGCTGTGCGTGGCGGTCGACGGGAAAGGCCACGCGCTGGTCAGCACCAACCCCACCGGCGGCGCGTCGACGTGGCACACCGCGGAAATTGCCGGAACGGGGGCGCTCACCGGCGTCTCCTGCGCCTCCAGCTCCCTTTGCGTGGCGGTGGACGGGAGCGGCAAGGCGACGATCAGCACCAACCCCGTCGGCGGCGCCTCGACGTGGCACACCGACGGAAATTGCCGCGAGCGGGGCGCTCACCGGCGTCTCCTGCGCCTCCAACTACCCTCTGCGTGGCGGTGGACGGAGCGGCGACGCGTTCGTCAGCACCAACCCCGGCGAAGGCGGGGGCGCGGGCGCGAGCTGGCAGGAAGGTGGAAATCGACCCGGGGCACGCGTTGACAGCCGTGTCGTGTGTCGCGGGCCCGCTGTGCGTGGCGGTGGACAAGGCGGGCGACGTGCTGGTGAGCAGCGAACCGGCGGGCTCGTGGGCCGACGCGCCAGATCGACAGCTACCCCCTCCTCGCGGTTTCATGCGCCTCCGCACCCGCCGGCGTGTGCGTGGCCGTGGACGAAGCCGGCGGCGGCGCTGGCGAGCGGGAATCCCAGCGCGGGCCTTCCCGACGCCTCCACCGCCACCTGGAGCGCGACCCCGCTCGGCCTGACGGGCGGCGGCGCGCCGACGGGCGCCTCCTGCGCCGCGGTGGGACTGTGCGTGCTGGTTGCCAACAAGGGGGCGCCGACGTCGGTGACAACCCCACCGTGCCGGCCGCCACGTGGACTTTCGAAGGATCGACTCCCGACAGCGCTGGCGGCGGTCTCGTGCGTCGTCCGAACGGGCTCTGCGCAGCCGTGTCTGGAGGGTCTGGGAGCGGTGCGGGTCAGCGTTTTCGTGGCCACGGTCCCGCCGCCGGTCGTCGTCACAGGCACCCCGAGCGCGGTCGGCGAAACCACCGCGACCGTCACCGGCACGGTGGACACCAACGACGCGGCGCTCACGAGCTGCCGTTTCGAATATGGCACCAGCGAAGCGTACGGGCAGAGCGTGCCATGTGGGCCGAGCGGACGCTCGCCGCGGGCAGCGCCAACCAGCCGGTGAGCGCGACGCTGAGCGGGTTGGCGCCGAACGTCACCTACGACTACCGGCTGGTGGCGGTCGAGCGCGAGCGGCGAAGCAAGAACCGCGAACGCGACATTCAAGACGACCGCCCCGCCGCTGGTGCAACCGCACCCCTCGATCGCGGGATCCCAGCCCCTGGGCAGCGCCTGACGTGCAAATCGGGCGTGAGCGGCAGCGGCGCGAGCAGCGCGACGCTGAGCTACGCGTGGCTGCGCACACTCCAAGGCGATCTCCGGCGCGAACGGTTCGACCTACGTGGTTGGCGAGCGCGGACGTCTCACACCACCTGCAGTGCCGCGTGAGCGCCACCAACGCGGGCGGCAGCGCAAGCGCAACGAGCGCGTTCGTGACAGTGCCGGCGGGCGGGCTGGGCGCGATCTCCGAGACTCAGGTGGGGACTCCGCGCGTCGCTGGCCGCACGGTGAGCGTCACCGTGACCTGCTCGGCGCAGGCGGCGGGCAGCTGCGCGATCACCCTGCGCCTGACGGTGCTCGAGACGCTGCGCGGGAGTCGCGTGATCGCCGTGGCCGCCCGCCCCTCCGCCCGGCCGCGCACGCACCACGCGCAAGACGGTGACGGTGGGCGCGGTCACCGCGCACTTGCCGCCAGGCCAGCGGGGCACGGTCACCGTCGCCCTGAACGCGACCGGCAGGCGGCTGCTCAGAAGCTTGCACAAATTCACCGTGAAGCTGTCGGTGAGCGGCACCGTGGTGGGCGCGCTCAGCGCCCAGCTGCGCAGTGCCACGGTGACGCTGGGAGCCGGCGCGGGCAAGGCGTCTTCGCGCAAGAGGCCACCCACCGCGGACGATGAGCGTTTCCGTCGGTACGCCTCGCGTCGGTGTGGCGATCGCGGCGCTCGCACTGCTGGCTGCCCCCGCGGCACAGGCGCACACCGCCAAGCAGAGCACCCGCTCGACGAAGGCCCACCACCCGCCCACGGGCCGCGCGCCACACCAGCGCCAGCAAGGCCAGTGGCGCGGCGACGCCGGTGGGCGTGCTGGCGCCGACGCCGTACATGGGTTGGGACACGTACTTCGCGTTCGGCTCGCACTACAACGAGGCGACGATCCTCGAGCAGGCCAGCCAGATGCGCACGCAAGGGCTGATCAAGGACGGGTACGACTACCTGTGGCTGGATGTGGGCTGGTGGCAGGGGGCCCGCAACGCGGCGGGCGAAATCACCGTCGAGCCCGACCCAGTGGCCGCACGGGATGGCGTGGCTGACGCGTACGCTGCACGAAGCGGGGCTGAAGGTGGGCCTGTACACCGACGCGGGCACCAACGGCTGCGGCGGCAAGGGGCAGGGCAGCTACGGCCACTACCAGCAGGACGTGAACACGTTCGCGCAAGTGGGGCTTCGACGCGGTCAAGGTGGACTTCTGCGGGGGCATTCAGCAGGGCCTCGACCCGGCGAGCGCGTACGCGGAATTCCATGAAGCGATCGTGCACAACTCCAGCAACCGTCCGATGCTGCTCTCGGTGTGCAACTACCTGCAGCCCGGCCAGTACGAAAGCGAAGTCCCGACGCTCGAAAACTCCGCCTTCTACTCCTACACGTTCGGGCCGAGCGTGGGCAACAGCTGGCGCACCGACACCGACGTGGGCGTGCCGGGCGACGTGGAGTTCAGCTCGGTGCTGCGCAACCTCGACGCGGACGCCGCCAACCCGGAAGCCGCGGGGCCCGGCCACTGGAACGACCCCGACTACCTCGGCCCCGACCAGGGGATGTCGGCGGCGCAGTTCCGCGCGCAGTTCAGCATGTGGGCGATGCTGGCGGCGCCGCTGATGATCAGCGAGGACTTGATCTCGATGTCAAGCGCCACCCACACGACGGTCACCAACAAGGAAGCGATCGCGATCGACCAGGACCCCGCCGGCCAGCAGGCGCGCCTGCTCTCCTCAAACGGCTCGGGCGAGGTGTGGGTGAAGCCGCTGGCCAACGGAACGACGTGCGGTGGCACTGCTGAACCGCTCCTCCAAGACGCTCGAGCTCACGACCAGCGCCGCCGAAGTGGGGATGCCGGCCGCGAACGCATATCAGCTGCGCAACGTGTGGACGGGTGCGGTCACCAGCACAACCAGCGGGATCGGTGCAAGCGTGCCGGGCGAATCGACGGTGCTCTTAGAGGTATCGACCGCGGCGCAGGCGATCGAAACGGTCCCCAAGCGCCAGGGGTAGTCAGAGGACCCCAACCGCGGCGAGCTCGTCATCGCGGCGGTAGCCGAGGCGCGCGGAGATGCGGTCGGCGGTGGCGACGAGGTGCGGGCCGAGGTGGTCGATCAGGTCCTGCAGCGAGATCATCGAGGAGTGCGCGGCCATGTTGGCGGCGGCGACGACCTCGCGTGAGTCGGAGCGGATCGGGGCGGCGATCGAGTGCAGCCCGGGGGTGAGCTCCTGGTCGTTGACGGCGAGGCCGTCGTCGCGGATGCGCTCGAACTCGATCGCCAGCAGGCGCCGGCTGGTGATCGTCGTGAGGGGTGCGGCGCTCCAGTTTGATTTCGCCGAGCAGCTCGCGCCGCTCGCTGTCGGGGAGGTGGGCGAGCAGGAGCTTGCCCATCGCGGTGCAGTAGGCGGGCAGGCGCGAGCCGAGCGCGAGGCCGAGGTCGATCCGCTGCTGGCCGCGGCGGTGGGAGCGGGCGCGCGCGACATAGACGATCTCGGGGCCGTCGAGCACGGCCACGTTGATCGTGTAGCCGGTGCGCCGGCGCAGTTCGTCGAGGTAGGGCTGGGCGTGCTCGCGCAGGGAGGTCGAGTTGAGCGCCGACATCCCCAGGTCGGTGACGTGCAGCCCGAGGCGGTACTTGCGCGAGGCGCCCTGCTCGAGGTAGCCGAGCGCGACGAGCGTGATCACATAGCGGTGCGTGGTGGAGCGGCTCATGCCGAGCGAGTCGGCGATGTCGGCAATCCCCAGCACTGGACGGTCGGGCGTGAAGCAGGCGAGGATCGCAAGGCCGCGCTCCAACGACTGCGAGTAGCGCGGTTCGCGCAGGCTGGGAACCGTCCACTCATTCTGAGGTATTGCTGTACGCGGCATACTGAGCCCTCCCATTCCTTCGATCTTGTCAACCCAAATGTTACCCCAGACCGGGCGTTTGGAAACATGGAGTGTAAATGACGCGTATTTTGAACGGCTTTTCGTCTGCGTCGAACCCGTTGCCTGAGGCCCTGGCTCAATCGGGAGTGGGCGCGGGTTCGGAGGCGCGCAGGTGGGCGGCGTAGGCCTTGTAGCTCTGGAGTTCCTCGACCGACTGATAGTTGGCGAAGCCGCGACGCTGGGCGGCGCGCAGCGAGGCGGGCAGCGGGGCGCGCAGCTCGCCGGGGAGCGCCCGTTCTTCGAGGGTCACCCAGAGTTCCTCTTCAAGGACCACCGGAGGCGCCGGCGCTGTTGAGCAGCTCCATAGCGCCCTCCGGGCGAGGCAGTAGTCGTAGAGCTCGAATTCCTGGCCGGCCGCTTCGACTGTGAGCGTACCTTCGCGCCAGTTGGAGTAGAGCGCGAGCTTGCCGCGCTGGGTGCGCAGCGCGACCACGTGGCGAGGCGCGGAGGCGGCGTAGGGTTCGGCGGCGAACTCGGTGACGTCCTCGTCGGTGGCGTGCAGGATCCAGCGGACGCCCCGGAGCGGAGGGATGCGCGCAGATCGCGGCGAGGTTGTGCCGCGCGGCGAGATGGCGGTAGCGCTCCTGGTGGCGCCAAGCGGAGGAGCCCGTGGCGAGCGTGAGCAGCAGCGGCACGACGTCGACCGAGGAGGTGAGCTGCGTGCGCGGGATCGACGGGTGCGGCACAGGCAAGCCCGCGGAAGTCGCGCACGTACAGCGGCACGCGGATCGCCTCCTCGTAGGCGGAGGCGCCCTTGCCGCGCATCCCGTGCGAGCCGCCGTACTCGCCGTGGTCGGAGGTGAACAGCACGACGGTGTTGGCCTGCACGGCGGGCTGGGCGGCGAGCGCGGAGAGCACCGTGCCGATCTGCGCGTCGAGGAAGCTCTGCAGCATCAGGTAGGTGTTCATCAGCCCCGTCCACCAGCCGAGCGCTTCGGGGCCGGTGAAGGGGACGGCGCCGAAGGAGCGCGCGGCGGTGTCCTGCAGCGAGCGCTGCAGGAGGGGCTTGCGCTGCGCTTCGAGCGCTTCGGGCGTCTCGAAGTTGCCGGGCAGCGCCTTCGGCGAGCGCGGGCGGGGAGCTCTCCGAGGGGATCGCTTCGGTGAAGCGGTACCACCAGGCGATGTCGTGGGGGTTGACGAACGAGACCGTCGCGCACCACGGCTCGCCGCCCCCTTCGAGGCGCAGCCATTCGACGAACTGGGCGGCGATCGCCGGATCGACCGCGGTGCCCTGCCCCGGGGAGCCGTTGGGCGAGGGGTAGGTGCCGCCGGAGAAGCCGTAGGGCTCGAGCGAGGCGTCGGGGTTGGGGTTGAGATGCCACTTGCCCCACCACCAGGTCGAGTAGCCGAGCTCGCGCAGCAGCGTCCCCCACGTCGGAAAGCCCGGGTCGAGACGGCTGTCGCCGGTGATCATGCAGCCCGTCTGGTGGGAGTAGAGCCCCGTCAGGAGCGCCCCACGCGAGGGCGAGCAGTCGTTGGAGGCGGTGTAATGGCGGTCGAAGCTGACGGCGCCCGCGCGCAGCGAGGCCAGGTTGGGCATCAGCGCGGAGGGCAGCGCGGCGGCGGGCATCCACACGGGCGTGCGCAGCTGGTCGACGAGGATCACCAGGATGTTCGGCGCCCGCCTGCGGGCGCCCGCGGCCACGGCGAGCCGAGCCGAGCGCGAGCCCGCCGGCGGCGAGCAGCCCCTGCTTGAGGAAGGTGCGCCGATCGCTGCTCGTGTCCATACGGGCGGCGTGGGTGTCGATCTGGGAGGGAGGCACCTCTGTAACTCCGAACAACGCGCGTGCGCCGATGGTGCGCTGGGAGGAAAGATTTTTTATGGATATGGGAGGGGGCCGCCAAGCGGGCGGGGGCCACAACCGCAGCAGGCTACCTGGCGCCGCGCCAGGATGAGCGGTTCTCGCGAGGCGTATTTTGCTCAATGCTCGCCGGGTGTGTACAAGGATCGACGGTCGCGGCGCCTGCTGAATCGCCGGTAGGCGAGCGAAGCTCCGCAGGCAAGCAGTCCGACCAAGGCGAGCAGCGCGACGATCGCAAGCCCCGGCGCGAGCACAATCGCCACCAGCGCCAGCACGAGGCCGAGCGCGAGATCGATCAATCGCAGACGCCGGCGGCGAAACTCCGCTGCGACGACGCGGCGACGGTGGGGAAGCTCGTGGGAGCGCGGCGAAGCACGCTGGCGGCGATGGGCGTGGTTGTACTCGACCGCGCTCCAGCCCTCGACTGTCGCGGCTGCCATCGGCCGCCCATTCGCCCGTCTCCGCTGGGCGCGCGTGGCGGGGCGCTCACAGCGGCAGCCTCCGAAACAGCGGGCGGGGCAGCAGCCGCAGCAGCACCATCACCCAGCGCAGCGCGGAGGGTGCCCAGACCGTGTGCGCGCCGCGCCGCAGACCGCGCACGGTGGCGCGCGCGACGCTCTCGGGGTCGGTCGACAGCGGCGGCACCGGCAGCCCGCGCGTCATGCGGGTGCGGACGAACCCGGGCCGCACGACCAGTATCCGCACGCCGCTCGGTGCGAGCGCGTCGGCGAGCCCCTGCGCGAGCGCGTCGAGGCCGGCCTTCGAGGCGCAGTAGACGGCGTTGGCGGCACGCGGGCGCTCGGCGGCGACTGAGGAGAGCACGACGATCGTCCCGTCGCCCCTGCTCGCGCAGCGCGCGGGCGCTCTCCAGCAGCAGCGAGCCGGCGCCGAGCACGTTCACCTCGAGCACCTCGACGGCGCCGCTCAGATCCTCGGGCAGCCCGCCGCGCTCGCCGAGCACGCCGACCGCGAGCAGCACCAGGTCGACGACGCCGCCCAGCAGCTCGATCCCGCGCGCGATCACCGCGCGGTGGCTGTCCGGCTCGGTTGCCTCCAGCGCGAGTGTCTGCACGCGCGCGCAGCCGGCACCGCGCAGCTGCTGCGCGACATCGCCCAGCGCGCTGCGCGTCGCGACCGGCGAGCACGACCTCGCACCGCTCGGTCGCGGCGAGCTCGCGCACGATCGCCGCGGCGATCTCCGAGGTGCCGCCGAGCACGAGCACACGGCGCAATCGCGCCGCCCCGTGCTCGAGGTCGCCCGGCGCACGCGCGGCAGCGGCGGCAGCGACGCGTGGCTCATCGGCAATCGTGGCGTCGCTCATCCGCACAGCCCCAGCCGCCGCCCCATGTCCGAGCGCAGCACCCCGTCGGGATCGACTCGGCCCGCGCAGCTCCCGGAAGCGCTCCAGCTGCGGGATACATCGCCGCGAGCGTCTGCGGACGCAGGCGGGCGTCCTTGGCGAGGTACACCCTCCCCCCGCGCCGGCCACCAGCTCGTCGGCCTCGTCGAGCGCGCGGTGCGAGCCCCGGCGCGCCGGCGGGCAGGTCGATCGCGAGCGTGAGGCCCTCGATCGGGAACGACAGCGGGCCGCGAGGCGCCCGGCCCGAAGCGCTTGAGCACCGCCAGGTACATCGGGGCGCGGCGCGCGCGCAGCAGGTGCACCACGTCGCAGCAGCGTCTCCTCCTCGCCGCGCAGGGCAGCGCGAACTGGTACTGCACCATCCCCGCGGGCCCGTACAGGCGACTCCACTCGCCGAGCACGTCGAGCGGGAACAGCTGGGCGCTCATGCTGAGCGTCCGTCCGCGCGCGCGGCGGGGAGCGGTGCGCCAGTGCAGCGCGTTGAAGGCTCGCACCGTCGCGGGGCGCAGCAGCGCTCCGGGGAAGCCACGTGGCACGGTGAGACGAGGGCGCAGCGCAAACGGAGGATCGCGCTCGCTCGCGCGCACCCTCGTCGCTCGACGCCCAGACCGGCCAGCCATCGCTGCCGCTCATCCCCGCGTCCTCCCTGGGCGGTCGACGCCGGGGCTTCATCGGAGCGCGTGAGCACCGAGCGGCCGAAGCGCGGCGCCCTCGGCGAGCAGATCGACCCAGGCGATCGTGTAGCGGTGGGGCTGCTCGGCGCGCGACCAGCGCGAGCGCCTGCTCGAGACGTGTCGAGCGCGGTCGATGTCCGCCACCGCGCGAGGGGATGCGCAGCGGCGCCAGCGCGCAGCGTCGCCTCGACGACCACCCCGGTGAGGCCCATGCCGCCGAGCGTCGCGTCGAAGAGCTCGGGCTCGCGCTCGGGGCAGACCGGCACGCGGCCCGTCGGCGGGAGTGCACAGCGTGAAGGACTCGCACGTGCCGGGCGAAGCTGCCGTCGCGCAGGTGGTTCTTGCCGTGCACGTCGCTGGCGATCGCCCCGCCGACGGTCAGGTGGCGCGTGCCCGGGCACGACCGGCAGCGTGAGCCCGCGCGCGGCGAGGTACGAGCAGCAGCTCGCGCAAACGTCGTCCCGGCGCCCGCTGCGCACCAGCGCCGCGCTCGGCGATCCAGCTCGATCGCGCCCCGCAGCGCGGTCGTGTCGATCACCATCCCGCCGCCGTTCTGGGCCGCGTCGCCGTAGCTGCGAGCGGCGCCGCGCGCGATCGCGCCGCCGCTCGCAGCGGGCTCCGGCGCCGGCGCCGCGACGGCGGGGGCGAGCGCGTGTGCGACCTCCTCGGCCGTGCAGGGGCGCAGCATCCGCGCACGGGTCGGCGCGGTGCGTCCCCACCCGCACAGCAGCCGCTCCGCGCTCTCGCGGAGCGCGCGGTGCGCATCGGCGGTGCGCGGCGCAGCGTCAGCCGGCGACATAGACACCGACGTGAACACCGCCAGCCACGCGGCGCTCATGCTCAGCAGGAAGCGGTCGTGCAGCGACGAGCTCCTCGGGCGCGCTGGCCCTCGCCGCCGTCGAGCAGCAGCGCGTAGCGCAGCAGCCACAGCACGAACGGGATCACCGTCAGCTCATACCAGGAGAGCTTCGCGGCTGTGGGCGCGCTGGAAGGCCCACAGGCAGTACCCGGTGGTGGTGACGGTGGCGGCGAGCGCGAGCACGAAGCGCAGGTAGCGCTCGGAGTAGGCGCGCAGCGCGGCGCGCGGCATCGGCGTCGTCCTGCTGTGCCGCTCGCGCGAGCTCGGCGTAGCGCTTGCCGGCGACCACGAACAGCGCGCCGAAGGAGGTGACGAGCATGAACCAGCGCGACAGCGGCACCGAGGTGGCGGCGCCGCCGGCGAGCGCGCGCAGCACGAAGCCCGCCGGCGACCGCCGCGATGTCGGCCACCGCGACGCTGCGCCACCACAGCGTGTAGCTGGCGGTGAGCGCCAGATAGCCGGCGCCGACCGCCGCCAGCGCGGGGTGCACGGCGGCGCCGAGCGCGAGGCCGCCGATCGCGAGCACGACCGCCGCCGCCACCGCGAGCGCCGCACCGAGAGCTCCCCGGCGACGATCGGCCGGTTGCGACGTGCCGGGTCGTCGCGATCCTCCTCGCGGTCGTGCACGTCGTTGAGCAGGTAGGTGGCGCTGGAGAGCATGCAGAAGCAGACGAACGCGACCACCACCTTGCCGGCGACGTCGGGGCGAGCGAGGATCCCGGCGGCGGCCGGGGCGGCGAACACGAGCACGTTCTTGACCCACTGCCGCGGCCGGCATGCACGCACGAGCGCGCCCGAGCGGGAAGCCGCGCGTGCCGGCAGCGGGCGCAGGTTGCGCAGCGGCCAAGCCCACCCCGTTCATCGCGCTGGCGGCCTGCTCGTCTGTGACGGTGCCATGGGGCCGATACCGGGGTATGGCAGTACATCTAACTTCGGCGCAGCTCAGCGGTGGGTGAAAATACTCTTAGGGTGCAGCGCTTTTTAGGAGCGCGAAAGGCGCGGGCAGCCTACGATCTGCCGCCGATGGAGCCCCATCCCCAGGCGTCCCTCGCCGGCGCTCGCCGGCGACGCCCCGCCGGGCGCGAACGCCCGCCGCACAGCCGGGCGCGGCGGGTGCGGCGGGTGCTCGCTCGCGGCCTGCCTGGTGGCGCTCGTACCGGTGCTCGTCTCCTACGTGGCGGCGATGCTCGAACCGTCCAACTCGAGCTTCGGGATCCGCTCGGTGGAGTGGCTGCGCGACCACGGCGCCGCCGGGCTGGTCGACGAAAGTCGAGTCGGTGTACTACTCGCTCGAGGCCCCCGCCAAGGGCGGTCCCGGCGCTGCACGCGCTGCCGAAGGTCGGCGTCGCCGCGGCTGGCAGCGGCGCCGGCGCCGTCACGATCGTCGACCGGCCGCCGCGCATGTCGCCGCTGGCCTACCCGGCGCTCCCCGGCGAGGGCGTGTGGCGCCCAACGCAGGTCGAGTGAGAGCCGCAGCGACCCGCCGCTGCTGGTGACGACGTTCCGCAGCGACCCCTCCGAATACCCGCGCCTGGTGGCGGGCGTGGCGTGGATCAACACCTCGCGCACGACGATCTCGCTCTACGCAGGACGCCTGGAGCCCTCGGTGGAACTGCCCATCGCGCGGTCCGATGGAGGTGCCCCCGCAGCGACCGCAGCAAGCTGCTGGCGACCTTCAACAGCGGCTTCAAGCTGGTGGACGCGGGCGGCGGATGGGCGCAGAACGGGCACACCTACGCGCCGATGCGCGACGGCCAGGCCACGTTCGTGCGCTACAGCGACGGGCGCTACGACGTGATCGCCTGGCACGGTGGCCCGAGCGTGCCCGGCGACGTGGTGTTCGCGCGCCAGAACCTGCCGCTGATCGTCTCCGACGGCCGACCCAACCCCAACCTCAACGACAGCGCCGAATGGGGCGCCACGCTTGGCAACGCCGTGCAGGTGTGGCGCTCGGGGATCGGCGTCGACCGCCACGGCAACCTGATCTACGCCGCCGCCAACGACCAGACGGTGGCAAGTCTCGCCGACGATCCTGATCCACGCGGGCGCGGTGCGGGCGATGGAGCTCGACATCAACTCCTACTGGACCACATTCAACGCCTACGCCCATCCAGGCGCCCGCCAGCCCTTCAAGCTGCTGGAAGAAATGGAACGCCCGGCGGAACGCTACCTCACCCCCGACGACCGCGACTTCTTCGCTGTCTACCTGCGCTGAGCGCTGGTTCGGCGCCACGCGACGATGCACACCGGCGCTGCAGCGTCAGCCCAGCGATCCTGGCAAGGGGCCTGTCACCGCGCGGATGTGGCGCTCGGCACCGGCGCGCCACCGCTCGCCACGCGGCCGGAAGCCGGTGTAAAGCGTGGCAGCTCGAGCTCTATGCGGGCGCCGCCGACGTCACTTTCAGAGGCGCTCACCCGTCCGTCGTGAGCCTCGGCGATCGCCCTCACGATCGCCAACCCAAGGCCGGTTCCGCCGGAGGCGCGGTCGCGAGCGGCGTCGGTGCGATGAAAGCGGTCAAACACCCGCTCGCGCTGCTCGGGCGAGATTCCGGGCCCGTCGTCTTCGACCACGAACCGCACCGCTTCGCCCCCCTGTCCCCCTGGGCGCTCGGCCGGCGCCGGCCCCGGTCCGCCAGGGGCCCCTGCCACGATCCGCTCGACGCGCAGGCGCACAAGGCCGTGCTCGGCCTCGGTGTGCTCGATCGCGTTGCCGATCAGGTTGCGCAGCGCCTGCGCCAGGCGGTCGGGGTCGGCGATCAGCGTCCCCGCGGGGATCGCGCCGAGCTCAAAGCGCCGCGAGGCCAACAGCGAGGCGCCGTCCCACAGCTCCCCGACGAAGCTCTCGAGCTCGATCGCCTGCACGCGCAGAAACTGGGTCTGCTCGGCCTTCGCCAGCAACAGCAGGTCGTCGACGAGGCGCGTGATCCGGGCGATCTCCGCCTGCGCGAGGCGCTCGACGCGGCGCACCTCCTCGCCGGAGGGGTTGCGCTGCGCTGCCAGCACCTCGAGCTGCCCGCGGATCACCGTCAGCGGTGTGCGCAGCTCGTGCGAGGCGTCGGCGACGAATTCGCGCTGGCGGGCAAACGCATTGGCGAGGCGGTCGAGCATGTGGTTGAAGGCGTACGCCAGCACCTGCACCTCCCGGCTCTCGCGCTCGACGTCGTGGATGCGGGGGTGCTGGCCGATCTCCGATCGGTCACCGCCATCCACCTGCGCGGCGACCGCCGCCATCCGCCGCAGCGGCCGTGAGAAGCGGCTGCCGATCAGCAGCGAGGCGAGCAGCGCGCCCACCAGCGCGAGGAAGCCGGCGAGGATGAACGCCTTCGCCACCCCGTGCTGGGCGCGCGCGACGCTCGCCAGCGGCTCCCCCACACCGACGTTCACCGCCAAGCCGGCGCGCCCGCCGGCGCCGGAGATCCGCACCCGGCGCTCGAGCAGGCGCATATCGCCGATGTCGGGCAGGTTGAGCGTGGAGAAGCCGTCGTGCGCGGCGAGCAGCCGGCGCGACAGACGGTTCTCGCGTTCCTGTACGGCGCCGCTCTCGCCATCGTCGGGGGCATGGTTGCCGAACAGCTCGGGCGTGTTGGTGGCGGTGCCCGCGCCCGGCACTTTCACGAACAGCACCGTCGAGCTGGCGTTGAACGGCTGGCCGCGCATGTAGCCGCGCGCGAATGCGAGCGTGCCGTGGGCGGTGCTCGCCCCCGAGGCGCTCAGCGCGTGGGCGAGCTCGCCGGCGTCGCCCTCGATCTCGCCGTCGATCTGGCGGCGCAGCTGGGTGCCGGTGCCGCGGTACACCGCGAAGAAGGTGATCCCCGAGGAGATCACCACCACCAGCGCCACCCACAGCGCCAGGCGCCAGCGCAGGCTGAGGGAGGTGGGGATCGCCATCATCCCAGGCGGTAGCCGACCGCCCGTACGGTGTGGATCGGCGCGGGGGATTGGTCCCCGCCCACCCCGCGCAGCTTGCGGCGCAGATAGCCGATGTAGACGTCGACGATGTTGGTGGCGGGGTCGTGCTGGTAGCCCCACACAGCGCTCAGGATCTGCTCGCGCGAGAGCACCCGGCCGCGGTGGCGCAGCAGGTACACCAGCAGCTCGAACTCGGTGGTCGACAGCAGCACCGGCGTCCCGGCGCGCGTGACCCGGCGGCTAAGCAGATCCACCTCGATGTCCGCCACCCGCAGGGTTGTGCTGGAGCCCTGCGCGGCGCTGCGCAGCTGCGCGCGAACCCGCGCCAGCAGCTCCGCCAGCGAGAAGGGCTTCACCAGGTAGTCCACTGCGCCAGCGTCCAAGCCGGCGACGCGCTCCTCGATCTCCCCTCTGGCGGTGAGCATGATCACCGGTAATGAAGGCTTGGCGGCGCGCAGCGCCGCCAGCACCTCCATCCCCCCCTTTCCCGGCAGCATCAGGTCGAGCACGACCGCGTCGAAGCTCTCGTGCAGCGCGCGGCGCTCACCGTCGACGCCGTCGTACTCGGCGTGCACCACGAAACCCTCGGCCTCCATGCCGCGCCGCACGAAGTCGACGATCCCCGGCTCGTCCTCAACCAGCAGGATCGACGGCGACGGCGACGCCTCCCCGAGAGATTCCGACGAAGACTGCATCCCGGCGCCCAGGATAGGCATGTTCGGGCCGCCAACGGCGGGCGCGGGCCCCACGAGCGCGATCCTATGAGCTCTCTCATGCAGCGATTACGAGGCTCACCGCCGGAGTGGTGCTGGCGCTGCTTTGGTGCCGGAGCTCGGCCGATGGTTGCACTGCCACCACCCATTTCTTTGCCGGGCATAAGTCGATGTGGTTCTTATGGAACCTCTCACACCTCCTTTAGCCACGGCTTGCGTTGCCCCGACACACTGAGCCCTACCGTCCCACCGGTACAACCGCAGTCATCACCGTCAGATGTCAACAAGCAACCTTCACACCTCCCGCTCCCGCGACGCCGCGCTGCGCCGCCTGCGCCGCGCCAACCGCTGGTTGATCGCGGGCAGCGCCACGCTCACCGGAGTGCTCACCGCCGTCGCCGCCAGCGCCTTCCCGGGCAAAACGCTCAAAGACATCCGCGTCACCGCCCACCACGACGGCCACCGCTCGACGCGGACGGCTGGCGCGAGCTCGAGCGGCTCCGCCTCCACGCTCAAAGCTCCCTCGCGGGCGCCACAGTCGAGCTCGGGCGAAGAATCCTCCTCATCCTCCGGCGAACGATCCTCCACGCAGGAAGAAGCGCCGACGAGCACGCCCGAAGCCAGCGTCTCTGGCACGGGATCCGGCTCCTCAACCCCAGAATCGAGCTCTTCCGGCAGCGAACCAAGCTCCTCCTCCTCCTCCGAATCCTCCTCCGCCTCGCCGGAATCCAGCCCGTCCAGCTCCGCCGGCACCGAATCGAGCGTTCCGCAGGCCAGCTCGGCCCCGACGGAAACCGAAGCTCCGGTCACCTCGGGGGGGTCGTGAGGGCAGGCGCGACCTGCGCGGGCTTCCGGCGCGCCGCGACGGCGACCGCGCGCTGGGAGGCGCTCGGTACGAGCGTGGTGCTGCGCGTCACAGACCCACTCTGGCTGCCCCGCGCCAGCGTGACTGTTGCGCGCGAGCTCGACGCGATCGACCGCGCCTGCAGCCGCTTTCGCGCCGACTCCGACCTCACCCACGTCAACACACACGCGGGAGGGCGGCCGGTGCGGGTCGCGCCGCTGCTGATCGAGGCGCTGGGGATTGCGCTGCGCGCCGCCGAGCTCACCGACGGCGACGTCGACCCGACTGTCGGCGCCGCCCTGGTCTTGGCCGGCTACGACCGCGACTGGTCGCTGCTCGAGCAGGTCGGTACGTCGACCGCCGCGATCGACCCCGCGGCTTACGGGCACCGCCATGGCGTTGTCGACGAGCGCCCCCACCAGGCTCACACCGCCGGGCGACCTTCGATCGACCGCCCCACGCTCGTCGCCCGCCGACTCAGCGACTATCGCACCGTCGAGCTCAACCCCGTGCTCGGCGTCGTGCGCATCCCCAGCGGGGTGATGCTCGACCTCGGCGCCACCGCCAAAGCGTGGGCCGCCGACCGCGCCGCCCGCGCGGTGGCGGCGCTGGCGCGCTGCGGGGTGCTGGTGAGCATCGGCGGCGACATCGCCACCGCCGGTCTCGCCCCCGCCGGGGGCTGGCGGATCCACGTCACCGACGACCACCGCTCCGGCCCCGACGGCCCGGGGCAGACGATCGCGATCGCCGACGGCGGCCTTGCCACGTCGAGCGTCGCCGTTCGCCGCTGGCGGCGCGGGTCGCAGACGATGCACCACATCATCGACCCCTCCTCAGCCGCTCCCGCGCGGGGCCCGTGGCGCACCGTCAGCGTCGCCGCCGCGGACTGCACCGACGCCAACATCGCTGCCACCGCCGCGCTCGTACGTGGTGAGCACGCCCCCGAGTGGCTTTCGCAGCAGGGCCTGCCGACGCGCCTGGTCGCCCACGACGGCTCGGTCGTGCCAGTCGGCGGGTGGCCGATCGACGCGCCAGTGCCCTTGCGCAGCGGGCAGTCGCGGGGCACGAGGCCCCGCGCCCGCCCGGCTGTTACCCCACCGCGGCGCGCGGATGCTCCCCAATGACCACCCTCTCCCTGCCACTCGCCGCGAGCGGGCCCAGCCTCGACTGGTACCTCACCCGCTCCACCGGCGCCGTTGCGCTGCTGCTGCTGAGCGTCGCCGTCGCGCTCGGGGTCGCCGACGTGCGGCGTTTCAAAACGCCGTCATGGCCACGCTTCGTCGTGGATGCGCTGCACCGCAACGTGTCGCTGCTTGCACTCGTGTTCCTGCTCGTGCACATCCTCACGGCGGTGCTCGACAGCTTCGCCTCGATCTCGCTGATGGCGACGGTGATCCCGTTCGTGGGCTCCTACCGGCCCTTCTGGTTGGGCCTCGGCGCGGTCGCGTTCGACCTTCTGCTGGCGGTCATCCTCACCAGCCTGCTGCGCGGGCGAGTCGGGCAGCGCGCCTGGCGGGCCACCCACTGGCTGGTGTACGCGTGTTGGCCGATCGCTCTGCTGCACACGCTCGGCACCGGCAGCGATGTCAAAACGACGTGGCTGCTCGCGCTTTCGCTCGTCTGCCTCGCGCTCGTGCTTACCGCCGTGTTCGACCCGAGCGCTCGCCGGCTTCTCGCGTGAGCGCCTGCGCGAGCGCGGCCTGGCGATCGGCGGCGCGTTCGCGTTCGCGCTCGGGCTGGTGCTGTGGCTGCCCTCCGGGCCGCTCGGCTCCGAATGGGCGCGGCGCTCCGGAACGCCCCTCCTCGTTGCTCGGCCATCCCTCCGCCTCCTCTTCGAAGATCGTGGTAAGCCGATGAGCACCTACCAGGACGCTCGCGCACGTGAGCAGCGCGGCCAAACCCTCGGTGAAGGCGAGCCCCACGATGGCTTCGAGCCCCCCGCGGCCGACGCGCCCGGCCTGCCGCGGCTGCTCGCCGGCATCCCCGCGCGCGGCGCGCTCTCGCTGGAGGGGCATCTCGCGCTGCACGGGGAGGCTCCCGCCGCCGACGGCCGCGGCTGGCGACGCTCTCGCCGCGACGCCACGTGGTTGATCGACGAGGTCGAGCGCGCCGGCCTGTCGGGTCGCGGCGGAGCGGGGTTTCCGACGGCGGCCAAGCTGCGTGCCGTCGCCGGGGCGTCGCGCTCTATGCTCGGCGGGGCGCGCCCGGTCGTGGTCGTCAACGGCGCCGAGGGCGAGCCCGCCTCGGCGAAGGACCGCACTTTGCTGCGCTCCCTCCCCCACCTTGTGCTCGACGGCGCCCTGCTCGCCGCCGCCGCGGTCGGCGCGCGGGAGATCCTGCTCGGCGTCTGTGAATCCGCGCCCTCCGCGCTCGACGCGGCTGCGCGCGCGCTCGAGGAACGTGGCTCCGGTCGCGGGGAGCGGGTGGGTGGAGTCCAGTTTCAGCTTCGCCCCGTCCCTCACCGCTACGTCGCCGGCCACGAGTCGGCGCTCGTCAACCATCTCTCCGGCGGCCCCGCACTGCCCACGTTCACCCCCCCGCGGCCCTTCGAACGGGGCGTGCGCGGGCGCCCCACGCTCGTCTGCAACGTCGAGACCCTTGCCCACCTCGCGCTGATCGCACGCTACGGCTCCGCTTGGTTCCGGGAGCTCGGCACCCCCGAGCAGCCCGGCTCGGCGCTGGTCACACTCGCCGGACCCGTCGTGCACCCGGGGGTCTACGAGATCGAGCACGGCGCCCCCCTCTCAGCGCTGCTCGACGCCGCCGACGGCCTCACCGCAGCACCGCGCGCGGTGCTCCTGGGCGGCTACTCGGGGACCTTCATCGATGGCGGGCGGGCGGGCTCCGATTTGCGGGAGGTGGTGCTCTCCGATCGCCATCTCGCCCCCTTCGGCGCCTCGCTCGGCGCCGGCGTCGTGGTGGTGCTATCCGAGGAGGCCTGCCCCGTCGCGGAGCTCGCCCGCCTCACCCGCTGGCTCGCCTCGCAAAGTGCCCGCCAGTGCGGGCCGTGCCTGTTCGGCCTCGATGCGATCGCCTCCTGCTTCGAGCAGCTTGCGCTTGGGGACGCCGGCGATCGGCGAGGCGCGCGCGATCGGGGTGTCGAGCGTGGGCGCGGTGAACGGGATGCAGTCGCCCGGCGCCTGCACTCCCTCGCCGGGCTGGTCCGTGGCCGCGGCGCCTGCTCCCACCCCGACGGCGTTGCCCGCCTCGTATCGAGCGCGCTCGAGGTGTTCGCACAGGAGCTCTCCCGCCATGCCCACCACGGCCCCTGCGCTGCCTGCGCGCGTCCCTCGGAGCTGCCGCGACCACGTATCTGCCGCCCAACCACTCCCGTCGCGGCATGAGCCCCACCTCGCACCGTCTGCGTGTCAACCCGATCGCCTGCGAGGCCCACGGCATGTGCCACGAGCTGCTTCCCGAGCGCATCTCCCTGGATGAGTGGGGCTACCCGATCCTCGATGGCGCGCCGCTCGATCCGGGGCTGCTCGCGCACGCGCGCCGCGCCGCCGCCGCGTGCCCCACGCTCGCGCTGTTGGTCGAAAAAATGGTGATCTGAGCCGAAGGCGAATATCTCCCGCGAGATCCGCGCTGGCCCAATCGGCTGCGCTCAGGAACCGGTGATCTCGCTGCCGCTCGGCGACAGCACCCACCACGCGGCCCCGAAGCTCTGGACGCCCTGCCCGGTGGTTTCGCCCACCTTCGAGTCGCTCACGTACCAGTACAGCGGGTGCCCCTTGTAGGTGACCTGCTTGGTCCCTTCCGAGCCGGTCGTCGTGCCGAGGTCAGCCGCCACCGCTTCGCCTTCCGTCTTCGGGGCGCCCGTCGTCGTCACTGGTGGCCACACCTGCGCGCACGCGCCCGAGCAGGTCGAGGTCGAGCCGGTGTCGGCTGCGAACAGGTACACCGTCAGGTGCTTCGGGCCCGCGGCGAGGATCGTGCCGAGCGTCGTGTGCTCGGTCGTGATCGCCGTCCCCGCACCCGTCCCCGGAGGCCGCTGCGCTCTTGGACGTCGTGGACGCGCTCGTCGTCGGGTAGCCGTTCGATTCGGTTTTACCTGAGCTGGAGCTGCCGCCCTGGATCCACAGCCGGCGACCGCCAGCCCAGCGACCGCGAGGGTGGTTGCGGCAAAAATTGAAGGGTGTCGCACGATTGTCTCCTGAGTTGATTGTCCGGGCGTCGTTGCGGCGCCTGCTCGGCGCCTTTGGTGGGCCCTCACTGCACGAGACTCCGCGGCAACGATAAACCTTTCACGTGCCAGGCCCTGCGCGGTGCAGGCACGCGGGCGGTCGCGGACGAGCGTGCGGTCGCGGTGTCCGCGCGGCGGCCGGTGGAAGATTTTCACCATCCGACATGCCGCGCGCTACAGTCGAGCGCGATGCCCGCGCTCGATCCCGAGTCGCTGCCGCGTCATCTCGACCGGCTCTACCGCGCCGCGTGGGCCCTGTGCGGCTCGCCCCACGAGGCCGAGGACCTCGTCCAAGAGACGTTCGCGCGCGTGCTCGCCCGTCCGCGGTTGTTGCGCGGCCAGGACGAGCTCGCCTACCTGATGACGGTGCTGCGCAACACCTTCCTCACCGACCGTCGCACCGCCACGCGACGTCCCCGTGTCAGCTCGACCACGATCGACGAGATCGAGCCTGTCGATCCCCGCGGCGGCGAGCGGCCCGATGAGGCGCTGCAGGCGCGGGAGGTCTTCACGGCGATCGCCGGTCTCCCCGAGCGCTACCGTCTCGCGCTCGTCGCGTGCGACATCGCCGGGCTCTCCCACCGCGAGGCTGCGCGCGTCCTCGACACCAAGGAGGCAACCGTCGCCACGCGGCTGTTTCGCGCGCGAGCATTCGTCGTGCACGCGCTGGAGTCATCCTCCCCGTCCAAGGACGTCTACGCTCGCGAGGATCCCACGCGCGAGGCCCCGTTGAAGGGCGCGGATCTTCCCGCCCCGCGGGAAGATGAACCCCCCGCGCGGCGTCTTACCAGGGAGAGCACCACATGAGTCGTGAGCAGAGCGTCGTGAGCAGAGCACCACATGAGAGCACCACATGAGTCGCGAGCCCGAGGACATCCACGCAGCGCTGGCGGCGCTTGCCGACGGCACGCTGCCCGAGCGAGCGGCGCGAGTCCCTGCTGGCGCGCGTGGCCGAATCCCCCGAGCTGGCCGGCGAACTGGAGGACCAGCGCCGCGCCGTGATGCTGGTGCCGCTCGCTCGAGCGCGTCGAGGCCCCCACCCTGCTGCGCCGCTCGATCGAGCTGGCTGCCGTTACCGGGGACCTCGCCACCACGGGCGCGAGCCGGCCCGCGAGCGCCGGGGCGGCCGCTGGCACGAGGTCCGGGCGAGCCCGTGACCGCGACGCGCGACGCTTCTTCTCTCCGCGGCCATCGCCGCGGCTGGCGGGCGCCGTCGCGTTCGCCACCGCCGTGGCGGTGGTGCTCGTGCTGGTGTTGACCACGGGGGGCAGCACGAGCGCTCCCACCGTGCTGCAGGCATCGGGCGCGGGACTGCGCACCGCAACCGGGGTCGCGCCCGCCGAGAACTCGCCACAACCCCCACCTGCTGGCGACCTCCGCCGCGGGGATCGCCTACCCCTACTGGGGCGGCAAGCTCGGCTGGAGGGCTGTCGGCACACGCACCGACACGGTCGGCGGGCGCACCGTCACGACCGTCTTCTACACCGACTCCCGCACGCGGCGGATCGGCTACTCGATCGTCTCCGGCGCCGCGCTGGCGATCCCCGCCGGCGGCGCCTCGATGACGCGGCACGGCGTGAGCTTCCACGTCCTCAGCCACGCCAACCCGACGATCGTCACCTGGCGCGAAGCGGGCCACACCTGCATCCTCACCGCCCGCGGCGTCAGCGCCGGCACGCTGATGCGCCTCGCCACGTGGCAGCGGGCGTAACAGACTGCAATCGCGGTAGGCAGTGTGCCGAGTGTGCGGCTCTCTCCTCAAGCTCGCCACGTAGACAACAGTCAGAAACAGGCGTGGGTCGCCGACTAGTTCGGGCTGTATGGTTTGTTCTGCGTGCAAGGAACCATCTTCAGGGTCCGGATGCGTGCGGCGACGCTGGCCGCGCTTGCCCTGCTGATCGTGTTTGTGTGTGCGTGGGGTGCCACCAACGCCCGGGCAACGACCGCCGTGGCCAAGCCGACCGCGAAGCTGAACGCGGCATTCTCCCCCGAGCACCTCGGCCAGGGCACGACGATCATCTTCGGCTTCACGATCGCCACCACCACCGGGCAGGTTCCCTCTCCGCTGACCTCGCTGGACCTCTACTACCCCGACAACCTCGGGATCGGCACCAGCGGCCTCGGCCTCGAAACCTGCAGCGCCGCCACGCTCGAAGCCTACGGCCCCGAAGCGTGTCCGTCCCAGTCGCAGATGGGCTACGGCAAAGGGCTTGTCGAGATCCCCTTCGGCCCCGAAATCCTCAGCGAGACGACCCAGACCATGATCTTCATGGCGCAAGTCCACGACGGGCACCTGGGGCTGCTCTTTTACGCCAACGGCCATTCCCCAGTCGCCGCCCAAATCGTCTTCCACGGCCTCGTGCTCCCCGCCGCCAGCCCCTTCGGTGGCGACCTCGCTACCACAATCCCACTTGTACCCACCCTTCCGGAAGCGCCCAACGCCGCGCTTGTGCAGCTGGACTCGACCATCGGCCCCCTGCACCTCACCTACTACGAACACACCCGCGGCAAGTTTCGCTCCTACCGACCCCGCGGCATCGTCCTGCCCAACACCTGTCCCCGCGGCGGCTTTCGTTTCGCCGCCTCGTTTTCCTTCGAAGATGGTTCCCACACCAGCGCACACGCCACGGTGCCCTGCCCGCGGTAAGGGTTCGCGTCAGATATTTGGCGTGGGCCCCAAAGTGCTGCCGCACGCCCAAAGCGTGTTGAATGTGCCCCTCAATCGGCGACGGTGGGGATGAGGAGGGCAATGAAGGCAATTCAGATCGTAGACCTCACGGGCCCGACGAGCGCTCTGCGCCTGGTGGATCTGCCCGCGCCCGACCGAAGCCGGGAGACGCTCGCCTCCGACCGACATCCCCGTTTCGGCCAGCCCCCGTCGCACATGTTCACGCCCGGGGAGGGCGTCGTGATCGACGTGCACGCCGCCGGCGTCTCCTTCCCCGAGGTGCTGCAGACGCGCGGCGAGTACCAGTACAAACCGCCGCTGCCGTTCGTCCCTGGCGGCGAGGTGGCCGGGGTGGTGCGCGAAGCGAGCGGGCAGGCGGCGGAGCTCGGCGTGAGCGCCGGTGATCGCGTCGCCGCCTTCTGCATGGCCGGCGGCTTCGCCGAGGTGACGGTGGCGCCCCCGTTCCTCACCTTCCGCCTGCCCGACGCGCTCGACTTCGCGCAGGGCGCCGGTCTGATCCTCAACTATCACACCGCCTACTTCGCGCTGGCCCTGCGTGGGCGGCTGCAAGCAGGGCGAGACGGTGCTCGTGCACGGGGCCGCCGGTGGTGTCGGCACGGCGGTGTTGCAGGTCGCCGCCGGTCTCGGGGCACGCACGATCGCGGTCGTCTCCAGCGATGAGAAGGCGCTGGTGGCGCGGGCGGCGGGCGCCGATGAGGTCTTGCGCGCCGACGGCCCGTGGCGCGATGAAGCCAAGGAGCTCTCTGGCGGTGGCGTCGACGTCGTACTCGACCCGGTCGGCGGGGATCGCTTCACCGACAGCCTGCGCTCGCTGCGCGCCGACGGCCGCCTGGTCGTCGTCGGCTTCACCGGTGGGTCGATCCCCGAGGTGCGGGTCAACCGGCTGCTGCTCGGCAACGTCGAGGTGGTCGGCGCCGGCTGGGGCGCCTATGCACTCGCCCGACCCGAGCTCTGCCGCGAGATCGGCGCCCAGATCGAGCGTCTGATCGAGCAGGGGTCCGTGCGCCCGCTGGTCGGCTCCCGCTTCCCGCTGGAGCGCGCCGCCGACGCGCTGGCGGAGATCGACGAGCGGCGCGCCACCGGCAAGGTCGTGCTCGAGGTGCGTGATGGACTTCGAGCACTCCCCACGCGCGCGCGAGCTGCTCGAGCGGTTGGACGCGTTTATCGACCGCGAGATCGTCCCGCGCGAGGAGCCCTACCACCGCGAGCTTCTGGCGCGCGCCGACCCGTGGATCGTGCACCCCGCGATCGAGGAATTGAAGGTGAAGGCCCGGGAGGAGGGCCTGTGGAACCTGTTCCTGCCAGGCTCGCCCGAGGTTGGCGGCGAGACCCGGGGCGCGGGGCTCTCGAACGTCGAGTACGCCCCGCTGGCGGAGCGCATGGGCCGCTCGCTGATCGCCAGCGAGGTGTGCAACTGCAACGCACCCGACACCGGCAACATGGAGGTGCTGCTGCACTTCGGCTCGCCCGAGCAGCATCAACGCTGGCTTGAGCCACTGCTCGCCGGGGAGATCCGCTCGGCCTTCTGCATGACCGAGCCGGACGTCGCCTCCGCCGATGCCACCAACATGCAGGCCACGGCGACGCTCGACGGCGAGGAGGTGGTGGTGAACGGGCGCAAGTGGTGGAGCACGGGCGTCGGGCACCCCAACTGCAAGGTGGCGATCTTCATGGGGCTCACCGATCCCGCTGCCGACCGCTACCACCAGCACTCGATGGTGCTCGTCCCGCTCGACACGCCGGGCGTGAAGGTCGAGCGGATGCTCTCGACGATGGGCTTCGACGACGCCCCCGGGGGCCACGGCGAGGTCTCCTTCAGCGACGTGCGTCTGCCCGTGAGCGCGATCGTCGGCGGACCCGGGCAGGCGTTTGCGATCGCCCAGGCGCGGCTCGGTCCCGGACGGGTGCACCACTGCATGCGCCTGATCGGCCTCGCCGAGCTGGCGCTCGAACTCGCCTGCCGTCGCGCCACCGAGCGGGTGGCGTTCGGCAAGCCGCTCGCCAACCTCGGCGGCAACCGCGAGCGGATCGCCGACGCGCGGATCGCGATCGACCAAGCGCGCCTGCACGTGCTGCACGCCGCGTGGTTGATCGACACCGGCTCGGGGGTGGGTGGGCAATCATTCCTGGGCGCGGTGTCGCAGATCAAGGTCGCGGTGCCCAACATGGCCCAGCGCGTGGTGGACATGGCGATGCAGCTGCACGGCGGCGCCGGCCTCAGCGACGACTTCCCGCTCGGCGCCGCCTGGACGGTGGCGCGCGCGCTGCGCTTGGCCGACGGCCCCGACGAGGTCCACCGCGGCGTGATCGCACGCCTGGAGCTCGCGCGCTATGGCGCTAGCAAGTGGAGCTCAAGCCGCCTCCGCCGCTGCCCGCGCAATCCTTCTTGCGGTGTCGCCCGACAGCACACCGTCGCTCCCGCGCGCGAACTTCGCGAGGCATCGCTACGGACTCGTACTGGGGCTGACGATCCTCGCGGTGCTGTTCTCGATCCTCGCGCCTGACACCACGCTCGGCCGCGCCGTCGCGGTACTGCTGCAGGGCACCATGCTGCTCGCGGTGATCGTCACCTCACGCGGCGAGCCGAGCGAGCGGACCGCGACTGCCCCGGGCCTCGCCGCGGGGTCGACCGTCGTGGCGCTGATTGGCCTGGCCGTTCTGGTGGAGCCTGAACGTCGTGCCAGCTGGGTGGGTTCCGCCGCCACCGCCACCGCCGTTGCTCACGGTGCTCGTCATCCTGACGCGCGGGATCGTGCGGCTGGTCCGCGAGCGCGGCGTGACGGTACAGGCGGTCGCCGGCGCGCTCACCACCTACCTGCTGATCGGCCTGGAGTTCGCGCTCGTCGTCCGCGTAATCGTCGGCATCAGCCCGCACCCCTACTTCGAGCAGGTCACCAACGCCGCGGTCACGCAGAGCCAGGAGATCTACTTCAGCTTCACCACGCTCACCACCACCGGTTATGGCGACCTCTCGCCGGTGCTCAGCGTCGGCCGGACGCTCTCGGTGCTGGAGATGCTGATCGGCCAGATCTACCTGGTGACCGTGATCGGGCTGCTGGTCGGCAACCTGCGCCGCAGCCCCGAGCGGCGCGCCGGAGGCGATAGGTCCTTAGGAAACGCGGAGCCCGGCGCATCTGCAAATCCACCGCCGCCGACCGCGACAACGCGCGCCAAGCGTCGCTACTCCTCCGCATCCTCCTCGTCGTCCTCGTCCTCCCCAGCCCGTTTCGCAGCCAATCCGCGAGCTGCTGGCCGACCGAGTTGATCGACTCGCCGGCGTCGCGGAAGGCGTCGCGGAAGCGCTCGGAGTAGTGGGACACCGCCTCGCTGCCCTCGGCGCGGGCATCGACCGGTTCGTCGCGAGTCGGGTACTCGCCACCGACGATCCGGTCGAACTCACCCGAGCGCACCCACGCCATCAGCTCGTGCGTGCGCTTCACCGGCATCGGATGGCTGACGCCAAGGTCGATCAGCAGGCGGGTCAGGCGCTCCAGGCCACCTGCCCTTCTCGGTGTAGTCGAGGCCCTGGCGCATGAACACGTCGAGGTCGAGCTCGTCCACCATCGCCCCGGCGGAGAGGCACATCAGCGTGCGGCACACCGTCAGCGGGTCGCGTGTGACGAGCGCCGCGGCGCGATCGGCGCTCAGCTCGGTGGCGCGCTCCCACTCCATCAGTGCCGTGCGGATCGGCGCCAGCGGCAGCAGCAGCCGCGACGTGCGCCCCAGCAGCATCAGGATGTACAGCGCTGTGCGGTACAGCTGGTGGTCGGCGAGGATGTGCGCGGCCTCGTGCGCGAACACCGCGCGGCGCTGCCCGGCGTCCAGCAGCCCCACGAGCTCCGACTGCACCACCACGATCGGGCGCTTGGCGCCGATCGCCATCGCGTTCGGCGACGGGTACTGCGTCAGGTAGAGGTCGGGCACCTCGCCCATGTCCAGCGTGGTGTACGCAATCGCGTGCTCGCGCCACACGTCGCCGAGCTGCTCTTCGGAGAGCCTCACGGCCGAGCCCAGGTAGCTCTGGCGCAGCGCGCGCTCGTATCCCAGCTCGATCAGCTTGCGCACCACCGTGTCCAGGTACGGGATCGATTTCAGCGCGGCCGTCGCCGCGCGGTCGGCGGGGTGCTGAAAGGCGCGCGGGGAGATGCCCCTCAGATGGTGGCCTTCGACCGGCAGCGTGTTGCCCGAGGACTCCATCATCACAGGCTACCGGGCCTCGGCGTTGTTGGTGTAAGGTCGCGCCCGTGAGCCCACCACTCGTCGCGGTGATCACCGGCGCCTCCAGCGGGATCGGCGAGGCGACCGCGCGGCGGCTGGCGCGCGAGCCCGACGCGCAGCTGGTGCTTGTCGCGCGCCGCGAGGAGCTGCTGCGCGCGCTCGCCGAGACGCTGCCCGCCGCCTGCAGCTGCCTGGCGCTCGACCTCACCGACGAGGACGCCCCCGCGCGCGTGCCCGCGCACGTGCGCGAGCGGTACGACGGGCGCCTGACGCTGCTGGTCAACAACGCCGGCGCGGCCTGGCGCGCGCCCTTCGCCGACGGCGGGTACGCCAACGTGCGGCGCACGATGACGCTCAACTTCGACGCGCCCGTGCGGCTCACCGAGGCGCTGCTGCCGCTGCTGCGCGAGTCCGCGCCGAGCGCGATCGTCAACGTCTCCAGCACCGCCGCGCGCGTCACGCGCCCTGGCACCGGCGCGTACTCGGCGAGCAAGTTCGCGCTCACCGGCTGGAGCGACGCGCTGTACGCCGAGGAGCACGCGCACGGCGTCCACGTCGGCACGGTGTTCCCAGGGTTCATCGCCACCGAGGGCTTCCCCGCGCGCGAGCTGCTCGCTCGGCCGCAGACGGCGTGGATGGTCTCCACGCCCGATCGCGTCGCCGAGGCGATCGTCGAGGTGGGCGTTGGGCGCCGCGCCGAGCGCTACGTGCCGCGCCCCTACTTCCTGGCCGCCGTCGCCCGCCTGCTGCTCCCCGGCCTGGTGCGGCGCACGCTCACCCGCGGCGGCGCCGCGATCCTTACGACGACCACTGGCGCCGGCCAGACAGCGCAAGCCCGATCACGCCGTAGGCGCGGCCCTCCGACTCGGCCAGCGCGACGCCCGGCCAGTGGAGGCGCCGTGGCTCGCGTCAAATCGCCGCATGCGTCCGATGAGCCGAACATCGACCGCGCAGGTTTCTCGGCGCGGCGCGCGAATAAGAAGCGCATCACGACCAGATAACCACCGAATAACGATCTTGCCCGAGTGGGTAGATCATGTTCTCGGGTAGAGCAACTTATGGGCCGTCGATGGGCTCCAACAGGGGCGCGCCCCCGTGTACGGGGTGGACGAACGCGCGCGCTGACGCCGCTACGCCAGGAATAATTGACAACGCAACTATTGTGCCCTATAATTCCGACTCCAAGCATCGGAGATAAAGGCCGGTCGGTCGAAACGGGAATCGCCCCGAGGCGCGTGTCACCCGGCTTCGGTCGCAGCCGCCCAAGAGTCCCAGCAACAGCTACACCCCTCTTTTCAATTCGAAGGACCAGACTCATGACAGACGATAGCCGCCAGATCACCACACTAGACACTTTGGAGTCCGCGGACGCCCCGGGCGGCGCCGCGCAGGCGCCCGCTGCCCTCGATTCGCCCTTCGCGGAGAGCCGCCGCCGAGCCCGCCACGAGCGCCCGTCGCCGGCGTCCGGTGGCGGCCCCCGAACCGGAAAGCTTCATCCCCGAGTCCGTCGACCAGCTGCTCGCGCACTCGCGGCGCTACCCCCTGCTCACGCCCGACCAGGAGATCGAACTGGCGCAGCGGATCGAGCGCGGGGACCTGCGCGCGAAGGAACTGATGATCAACTCCAACCTGCGCCTGGTCGCCTCCAACGCGCGTCGCTACCAGAACCAGGGCCTGCCGCTCGCCGACCTCGTGCAGGAGGGGATGCTCGGCCTGATCCGCGCCAGCGAGAAGTTCGACTGGCGCAAGGGCTTCCGCTTCTCCACCTACGCCACGCTGTGGATCCGCCAGGCGATCCAGCGGGGCCTCGAGAACTCCGGGCGCACGATCCGCCTGCCGGTGCACGTCGCCCAGCGCACCCGCAAGGTGGGCCGCGTCGAGCGCGAGCTCTCCGTGCGCCTCGGGCGCGAGCCGACCTCCGAGGAGATCGCGCTGGAGACCGGCCTCGAGCTCGACCAGGTCGAGGAAGTGCGCCACCAGCGTGCGGCGCTCGTCAGCCTCGACCAGCAGGTGGGCGAAGACGGCGACACCGCGCTCGGCGACCTGCTGCCCTCCGACCAGGAGCCGCCCGAGGAGACCGCCTACGAGAACGAGCGCGAGCGCCTCGTGCAGCTCGCGATCTCGCAGCTGCCCGAAACCGAGCGCACCGTGCTGACGCTGCGCTTCGGCACCGGTCACGAGGCGCCGCAGACGCTCACCGCGATCGGCAAGCGCCTCGGCTTCTCCGCGGAGCGGGCCTCGCAGCTGGAGCAGCGCGCGCTGAAGAAGCTCGCGGAGTCGCCGGAGCTGGCGGCCTTGCGCGAGGCTGCGTACACGAGTAGCATCTCGATCGTATGTGGGATCGTGTCGTCCAATGGACGATCGCCGCAGGTGAACGGATCCTCGCCCCGATCGAGCGCTTCATCGGCCGGCGCTCGCTGGTGGGCGACGCGACGTTCTGTCCCGCTGGAGCGCTTCCCGTGGGTGGAGCACATCGAGCGCAACTGGGAGGTGATCCGCGACGAGGCCGCCGCGCTGCTCGAGGACCACGACGCGCTGGCCAACTTCCAGGACATCTCCAAGGACCAGATCGAGATCACCGACGACGACCGCTGGAAGACGTTCTTCCTGTACGGGTACGGCTTCGAGGCGAAGCTGGGGGTGGAGATGTGCCCGCGCACCGCCGCGCTGATGCGCGAGATCCCCGGGATGAAGACGGCGATGATCTCGATCCTCTCCCCGCGCAAGCACATCCTCGACCACCGCGGCCCGTACAAGGGCGTGCTGCGCTACCACCTCGGGCTGATCGTCCCCAAAGACGCCGAGCCACTGCCGGATCCGGGTCGGCGATGACATCCGCCACTGGGAGGCGGGCAAGAGCATGGTGTTCGACGACACCTTCAACCACGAGGTGTGGAACGACACCGACGAGACGCGCGTGGTGCTGTTCGTGGACGTGATGCGCCCCCTCCCCTTCCCCGAGTCGGCGATCAACGAGGGGATCGTCAAAGCGATCGGCTACTCCCCGTTCGTGCTGGACGCCAAGCGCAACCAGGAAGCGTGGGAACAGCGCTATCGCATGCGTCGCGCATCCCCACCGGCGTCCAAGCAAACTGCCGCGCAACCTTGAACTGGCGAGGAGCCGCCAGCGAGCTCAAATCCGCAGCCCGAGCACGAGCGCCAGCGCCTCGTCCAGAGCTTCCATCTCCCCGGGAGCGAGACGTCCAAAGCCACCCTTCACCGTCTGTGAGTCGAATACCCGTAACTGGTCGGCCAGCACACGAGTGGGCTCTCCGGAAACCTCGATCAGTGGACGGAATGTCGCCGGTGCCGCCCCCTGCGAAGTAGGCGCGATCAGCACCGTGCTCAGAGCGAGCAATTCATCGGCCTGAACGACAACACCCGGCCTTGGGCTTCGCTGCTCGTGACCACGAGCCCCACGCGGCGATGGGATCCGAACTATCTCACCGCGATCCATCTCAGTCGGCAGGCCACTCGGGCATCAGCTCGTCCAACTCTCCACGCAGAGCCTTGAGCTCCGCACGGTCCGCCGGATCATTAGCGAGCCTATGCGCCTCCTGGCGCAACGCCATGCGTTGGCGCCGGCGAGAGCGAGCCTCGGTCAGCGCTCGACGAACCGCCTGCGAATCGCTCATTCCCTCAGCCCGCAACACCGCGAGCGCAGCTTCGGAGTCGCCATCGAGCCGGACATGGAGGGCACGAGCCATGCGAGCAGTGTACTACAAATCATCCTACGTCTTCGACCACCCCGTGGGCAAAGCCGCGAGCGCGCAGACGCCCCCGCCGTGACGCAGAGCCCGATTTGAGCCCATCTCCGTGCTTAAGTGGTCCTCTTCCGTACAGGTCGAGGACCCGGGGGCCTTCTCAGCGAAATTCGGAAGACGACCATTCAGATACTCGAAACGTCGAGCCCGGTGCCCTGAAGCCAGCTGTTGGCCTGGGCGTTGAGCACCGTGAACTCCCCCGTGACGATCAACAGGCCCAGCGCGATCATCACCAGCCCGCCGACGCCCACGATCACCGAGAAGTGGCGCTTCACGATCGCCAGCGCACCGGTGGCGCGCTCGAACGCGAGCGCGATCGCCAGGAACGGGATCGCCAGGCCGGCGGAGTAGAAGGCGAGCAGCAGCGCGCCGTGGGCGGCGGAGCTGGACACCGCCGCCTGGGTGAGGATCGCCCCGAGCGTGATGCTCGTGCAGGGAGTCCACGCGATCGCGAACGCCGCCCCCGCCACCAGCGGCCCGCCCCGACCGGCGAGGCGCTGCAGGGACTCCGAGTGCCACTGGAAGTTGAGCGCGTCCACGAACGGCGTGGCGAGGAACAGCACCCCCATCGCGATGATCAGCACGCCCCCCACGGTGCGCAGCGTGACGATGTGATCGGTGAGCAGCGAGCCCACCTGGGTGGCTGTCAGGCCCAGCAGGATGAAGATCAGCGAGAAGCTCGCGATGAACAGCAGGCTCGGGCCGAGCACTCGGCGCGCGCCGGCGTGCTGGATGTCCGCCGGCGCGACCCCGATCACGGTCGAGAGGTAGCCCGGCACCAGCGGCAGCACGCAGGGCGAGAGGAACGACACCAGCCCGGCCGCGAGCGCCAGGGGGATGCCCACCCCGGTGGCGGTGTCACCGGTCGAGCTGGTCGTCGCAGCGAGGATCGCGGTGGCGTGGCTGATGTGGCTCACGTCCATTCGTGCGTCTCCCCTGCCTCCTTGTCGTCCGGCGTCGCTGAAGCTCGCATCGGCTCGCTCGGCCCCGCTGTCGGGGGACGCGTAAGGGGGCTCCTCACTGGGCCCGGCGTGGGGGGGTTCCTCTGCGGGCTTGGCCTGAGAGGATTCCTCCTGCGGCCCGGGGTGAGCAGCCTGCTCGTCTCCGGGGCCATCCCCCAAGGCGGCACGCAGTTGCGCCACTTCGCGCTCCAGCCGCGCCACCCGCTCCTCCAGGCCGTCCGCCGCGCGCGGGACCGGCGTGGGCGTCGACACGGGCGATGGCGTCGCGTCGGATGCCTCGGCCTCCTCCCCCAGCAGCTGTACGTAGCGCTCCTCCTTCTGGCCGGGCCGGCGCTCGAGGACGGCGACCAGCCCGCGGCCGATCAGCCGCTCGCAGCGTCTCGTGCACGCCGCCGAGGTCGGCGAAGGCGTGCATCCGCTCGGTGCGCTGCTTGAGCTCCCCCGGGGTCTGCGGGCCGCGCAGCATCAGCACGCACATCACCGCCTGCTCGTCCTCGCCCATCGGCAGCGCTTCCGCCAGCAGGTGGCGGTACTTCGGGCGCGGCTGCCGGCGCCGCTGGCCAGGCGCGTGTAGCCGCGGCGCTGCAGGCGATGCAGGGCGTCGCGCAGCACCTCCTCGTCGTACATCACCACCGGGTCGCGGTTGGTGGACTGGTTGCACGCCAGCCGCAGCGAGTTGAGGCTCAGGGGGTACACGTCCGGCGTCGTGCGCTGCTTTTCCAGCAGGCAGCCCAGCACCCTAACCTCCGCGCTGGTCAGCCCGGAAACCCCTGCAAATGAGGGGTTTCCAGTGCTCACGCAGCCTCGCTCAATGGAGCCTCGACGGTGCCCCGATCGGCCCGTTCGCCCGTATTCGCCCAATGGGCACCCTCGACCAGCGCGCGTAGCGCCGCCTTCTCGTCCTCGCCGCGGCGCATCGCCTGGCGGTAGACCCTGAGCGCCAAGCCCTCGTTCTTGTGGCCCATTTCGTCCATGACCACGCCGGGGTCCTCGCCGAGCGCGTACAGGACCGAGCAGAACGTCCGGCGCAGCGAGTGGGGCGTGAGCCCTTCCGGCAGCGGCGCCCGGCCGCGTTCGGCGAGACGCTGCGACGCACGGCGCACGGCGGGCGCCAGCTTATGCGTGCGGACCTTCGTCGTGCTCGGCTTCCCTCCCGTCGGCGTGGCGAACACGTAGGCGTTGGGTGCGGCGTCCGGCGTCGCGGCCTTCAGGTCGATCAGCGCCTCGCGCAGCGCACCGCGGATCTTCACCTGCCGCCACCCGGCGTCCGTCTTGCTCCCGGTATGCAGCCACCCCGCGGCGAGGTCCACGTCACGCCACCGCAGCGCGCACAACTCGCCGATACGCAGGCCCGCGAACATGAACACGGCGACGACCGCCCGACGGTTCGGGACCGTCATCGGCTCGCGGTCAATCTCCCCGGCCGCGTCGAGCACCGCCCGTATCTGCTCGGCCGTCTCCAGGTAGCTCCGGCGCGGCGCGTGCTCGATCGCCCTGCGCCTGCGACCCTTCGCGGGGTTGCGCAGGATCAGCTCCCGCTCGACCGCGCTCTCAAGGATCGCGGCGAGCAGCACCAGCGTCATGTTCAGCGACCGCGGGGAGAGCGGCTGCGCCTTGCGCTGGCGTTCGCGCCCGATGGTGTCCGTGAAGTGCTCGATGATCGGCTTCCCTTCGGCCTCAGCCGCGCGGATGCGCTCCCCGTGCGCGAGCTTCGCCGCGATGTAGCGCTCAACGGTGTCGAACGTGATCGCGTCGAGCGCCAGCTTGCCGAAGTGCGGGATCAGGTGCCCCTCAAGCCGCCAGCGGTAATCGGTCTGCGTCTTTGCCGCGAGCTGCCCGGAGTTGCGCAGCCACCAGTCCTCGGCGTACTCGTGAAACGTCGGTATCTCCGGCGGCGCGTCCGCGATCGTCGCGGGCTTCCACAGTCCGCGCGTCACGTCCGCCATGACGCACGCAAGCTCACGCTCCGCGTCCGCGCGAGACACGACGCCGAGCGGCACCGTGTGGCGCCTGCCGCCCGAACGGAATCGCAGGGAGCGGTAGGTGTTCCCGTCCGCGCCGCGGTGTTCGACTATCTGGCCTGTAGCTGGACGTGCCATCAGCGACCACCCCCAAACAAGCTATCCACGCTCTCGCCGAGCATCCCGGCGATGCGCAGCGCGAGGTCCATTGAGGGTGAGCGGGTGCCGGCCTCCACACGGGCCAGCGACACGCGGTTGATGCCGAGCGCGTCGGCGAGCTGCTGCTGAGTGAGACCCTTGCGTTTGCGCGCTGCTGCTACCTGCGGACCGCGCTGTGGCGCGCGGCGGGGTACGGTTTCGACTGGCATGGGAGTACCTTCCTGTGTCCGGCCCCCGGCTGTTAGAGCAGCGCGGGGGCGCTTCTTGTCGTTGTCCGTCATGTAGCCTAGCAGACTACAACATGGCGTGGACGCTACGACCACCCGCGCTCCCGTAGGAACGCCTCCCGCTCGACCTCCCACGACACCGGCCACTCCGGCTCCCAACCCTCGGCGAAGGCGTAGTCCAAGATGGTGAAGTGCGCCCGGTCGATAGCCGCCCGCGCTGCGCTCGGGCCGCCGACGATCACGAGCCGCACCCGCCGATCCTGCGCCATCACGCCTCCCTCGATTGGTTGTGCAGGAAGTCCATCACATCCGCCGCCAAGGAACTCCACGCGCGCCGCTCGTACCCGTGCAGTGCGCGCCACGGCAGCGGCCGGCGCCACGCGAACCGCGCGCGATAGAGCCCGTACAACGCCTTGCCGTTGAGTGGGCTCACTGCCCCCGCCTCCACCGACGCCACAGCGCGCGCAGGCGCGACCAGTGGCCCCGTAGTCGGGTCGGCGTCAGCGTGGCCGCGGCCGGGGGCGTACCCCGTCGCCCCCGGCCCGTTGCCGGCCCCCCGGTTCTCACGGCGTCTCGCGGGCACCCTGCGCGAGCAGGTCGTCAGGCTCGCTCGAGGTCATCGCTGCAACCCGCCTCCCTGCCGCGGCGTCTCAAGCGCGGTGGCAATGCGCAGCACGCCGCGGGTGCCGGGGTCCAAATCCCCGACTTCGACCGCGTCGAGCTCGCCGTAGGCAATGCCCGCCGCTGCGGCGACCGCCTCCACGCTCAGCCCCTGTTCCTCGCGTACTTGGCGGACAACGCGCCCGAACACGACCAGCATGGCACGGTCGGACATCACGCCTCGCCACCAGTCACGATCCCGTTCTTGAAGTGGGTCGGCGCCTTGCGCTCGCGCGGCACGAACAGACCTTCGAGCAGGGTTTCCGGCGGGATCTCCAGCGCGTCGGCAAGGATCAGCAGCATCGATAGGTGCGGGTCGCGCTGCCCAAGCTCCAGCGCGGCAAGGTGCGTGCGGTGGACGTTGGCGATCCCCGCGAGCGTGTCCTGCGAGACGTTGCGGCGCTCGCGTTCGGCGCGGAGCTTCCGGCCGAACGCGAGCAGCAGCCGGGACCGCTCAGCCTCATAGGCCGTGGCGATCATGGGGGCCTCAGACGACCTGGCCGACGATCTCGACCATGCGCCAGCCCGCACGGGTCGCGAACACGAACCCGTCCGACGTCTGGTAGATCAGGCCGGCGCGGAGCAGCCCCAGGATCGGGAGCGTCGGTTCGTTCGTTTCGACTTCGCGGCCGATGTCCTCGACGGACCAGATCGGCGAGTCATCGCCGGTCAGCAGGTAGAGGATGTCGCGTTCCAGCGCGTCGCCGCGCTCGGCGGCTGTAGGGATATCTCGATCGTCGTGCATCGGTTCCTCCTTGTGTTGGAGGCCCCGGGGGCGGTCTTCTGGCGAGGTGGCACCCTGCCACGGTCGGTAGGATGTCCGCGCGCCGGGAGGTCACACTCTCGGTGCCACGGGGGCCGGGCGCTTACACGTCGCGGCCCCCACTTGTTGTTCTGGTCCCGCGCAGCGTAGCGCGTCTAGCGAGGAAAAGCTAGAGAGCTAAGACATGGACTATAGCGCTGGTGCCTGCGATGTTTCCGCGGTGCCGCGCGGTCCCGCTCCCGATCCCGTCCTTGGCCCGATCCTGAAAGCGCTACGCGAGGCGCGCGGGCTGACGCAAGAACAGCTCGCCTCGATCGCGCAGATTACGACCGGGACGCTCTCGAAGATCGAGACGGGGCAGACGAGCTGCGGGTGGTCAACGGTGCGCCTGATCGCCAAGGCCCTCGACGTGAGCATGGCCGAGCTGGGTGCCGCGATCGACGCCCAGCGGTAGGCGCGACGCCGCCCATCCCGAGCCCTACCCCGTCGCCTGCGCATAGGCGAGACGGCGGCGGTTATACGCGCTGCGCTTGTCAGGGTGTGCGACTTCGTAGGCAATCGCCCGGCTGCACCCGACGGCCTCGGCAATCTGGCTGGTCGTGCGGCCCTCGGCGTGCAGCGCACGAATCCGCCTGTCGCGTTCGTCGCGCTGCGCGCGCAGGCGCCGCCTGCGTTCCGCCTCGCTCATCACGCCGGCCCCGTCAGCACCCCGGTAGCGGCGAGGTCGTCGCTGTTCATCTGTGGCGCGAGTACCCCTGCGACTTCGCGGGCAGCGGTCGCCCACGGCTTCCCATTGCGGGCCATCTGTGCCTGTACCTGCGCGTCGAAGCCGGCTCGTGTGATGCTCGAAGCCGGCGCCAGCGGATGCCCGGCGCCGGGAACGTCCAGGCCGGAACGCCCAGCCGGGTCAGCCGGGGTGACTTTGCCCATCGAGTCGATCGTGGCGCCGGCTGCGAGCTGCGCCGCGAGCCCGTCATCGTCGGTACGCTGGAATCGTCCGGTCGCGGGGTGACGCGGCTGCACTGGTGCGGCGTCCAACGTCGTAGGCGCGCGATTGGCGAGAGCGTAGGATTCAAGCGCCTTCACCGTGTCAGCGTCAAGCCCCAGCTCGTCGCGCAGATACGCCCGCTCGCGCGCAAAGTCGCCCGGCGCGGTAGCCGCGGCCTGCGATTCGAGCAGGAATACGCGGCCCGGCCCCGGCTCCGCGGGAGCACCCGCCGCCGCGGCACGCTGCGCGCGGGCGGCCAGCGTGTCGGCGGCAAGGCCCGCGAGTCGATCATCGAGCGCTTTCACACCCGCTTGGTGAGAGATAGCCTCGCGTAGTTCGCCGTCCACCTGCCTGGCTAGGTCAGCGTTCTTCGCCTTCGCGGCAGCGATGGCATTCGCGCGCTCCGCGGTCGCGGGCAGATCGGTCCCCGCTTCCAACCACTGCTTATCGGCGGCATCGAACCTTTTCCGGCCCGGCTCGCCGTCCCACGGCCCACCGAACGCGCCGCGCGGATCAGCTTTTCGCATCCTTGCCAGCCTTCTCTCTCGCTCTTCGGGATTCACCATCAACGCGCCCATGTCGGCGTCCGGCGTGACCATGACCTGGCCCATAGGGTTCACCGGCACATCGGCCGGTGTCACTGCGCGCATGTCGGCGTCAAGCTGAAACTTCAGACCCGTGTCCCTTCTTGCGAGCAAGCGGACACCGGCCTCGACTTCTGCCGGATTCACACCAGCGATGCCGAGCACCTGGCGAACTGTCTGCCCAGGGCCGTTCACCGCCCGCGCGTTCTCCCACGACGCGGTGTACGCCTCGACGGCACCCAGGTAATCGTCGTCGCCGCGCTCCAGGCAGATCGCGCGCGCAATCCGATCGAACTCCGTGTGATCCTGCATGACTTCATAAGCGGGACGGTCCATCAATGCCACGGTCATACTCTCACACCTCACTCATCGTTGTTTTCACTGCCAGTAACACGGCCGTACCCTGCGTTGCACCACGCCCTCGCCTCGCTCGCGCTGAAGCCGAGATCGAGCGCATGGTGGATCGCGGCGTGTCGTTCCACCTCAGCACGGGCGAGCGAGTGCCCCTTGAACTGCCGGAAAAGGTGGTCGCGGCATTTCCTCAGCTCGGCCTCCAGCTCCGCCACCCGTGCGACCGGCTGCACCATCCAGCGCGCCAGCGCCTCGCCCGCGACCTCCCCGAGCACGACTTGTTCGCGGCGCAGAACCTCCGCGCGCAGCAGCTCATCCGGCACGGCGGCCAAGTCCAGGGGTTTACGGCGACGAAAGAGCATCTATATGGAGCATGGCCCTTGACAGGCCGCTTTTGGCCACCGCCACTTAAAATTCCATGTCGAGGATGTTTCGAGCCCGCGGCCGTGGCCCAACCAGCGGCGCGCCGCCCAACCCTTCCGCTTCCGCTTCGCGCATACTCGCACTGAGCGACGGGCCGCCGATCGGCTTGCCCTGCGGCGCCCCGCTCACATGGCGCTGTTCATAAACGGCGAGCGCGAGCGCTGACGCGATGTCGCAATGCGAACCGCCGAACCGCGGCAGCACGATTGCCTCCGTGTCCCGCGCGCGCACCCGCCGCAGCTCCTCCACAAGCGGCTCATGCCGCCACAGCCGCAGCGACCCATCCATCAGCCGTGCCCGTGTTGAAGTAAACGCCGCCGTTTGAATCGGAGCGGTCAGGTTCACGACCTTGACCGAGACGCCGAGCCGCCCGAAGTACGACGCCACCGCGTCACTCTGGTGCTGGTCGGTGACGACCCGCAGACCACCACCCTCCGCGTACGGCTCCAGCAGCTCCCACACCCGCGCCAACGTCGCGTCCTCACGCCCACGCCGCGCATCAAGGGAACGCCGCCGCGCGCCCGGCTCGATCCCACCCACCACACCCGTCACCAACACGCCCGGCTCATTCACACTTTCACCTACCAAAGACACACCGAAGCGATCGGCATGGAAGGCCGGGTCAAGACCGGCACACCATCGTCGGCCATCCGCAGGCAGCGCAGGGCCGTCCTCAAAGCCAACGCCCCGCAAGTCAAAGAAGCTGCCACCAGACGCCACCAGCTCAGCCAGATACTCAGTGCGATAGGCGTCCTCACCCATCTTCGCGCGCTCACCCTCAAGCCACCCGCGATCGACCTCCGGCCACATCTCCACGATCGACGCGCGCACCGCCCGCGCACTCGGGATCACACCCCCCTCGATCGACTTCAACAATTCCGCGAAAAGGTTGTCCTCACCCCACGGCGTGCTCAAACACAACACCTTCGCGGCCTTCCCGAACGCCACCTGCATCGGCGTGATCGCGGCCCAAATCCGACGCTCGTCAGCCTCCCCACCCGTATCCGCCCGCCAATGGGACATCTCCTCCGCGATCACCAACGCCGAAGTGAGCCCACGCATCGACCGGCTGTTCGCCGGCAGCGCCCGAATGCTCGTCTTCGCCGTCCAACGATGACCGTGCTCATCGACCCTCGGAAGACGGAAGTCGATCCGGTCCGCGCTGACCTCCGCGTACCCAGCCAGCGCAGGACTCGCCTCCACCAACGCCTCCGCGACCCGCGTAAAGTCCCTGCTCTGAGACTCGGCCGGGCTGATAACCGGCACGTAGCGCCACCGGCCATGCGGCAGCATCGCGTCGAGATCGTCACGGAGAGCCGCGTTATCGATCGCCGCTGCCGCAGCCATACTCGTCTTCCCGCACTGACGAGCCACACACCAAAGATGCAGGCTCTCAGGTCCGTCCAGCGAGTCGAGCAGCCCGAGTTGCGCCGGCCGCCACGCAATCGACGCGCCGAGCAGCCGACGATCCCGCGCAGCCTTCCCCAGTGAGATCACGCCGCCTCCACGTCGAGCTGTCGGGCAACCCACAAGTCAACCTCCGTCCGCGCAGCGCCTCGCACCGCCCAGCCCTTATGAACGCCACTCAGACAAACCACCTGCTTGTCATCTCTAAACGCGAGCGTCTGCAAGGCATCTAGCACACCCTTCGCCAAGTTGTCGATATCGCCCCCCGGAATCACCACAGCGGCGCTCGGCTTGAGCGTCTGCGCGTTACGGCCCGCGCCGTAGTGACTCGCAGGCCGCTCGAAGAAGAACCGCGCCGACACGGCAAGCGGAGCCCCGTCGAAGCACGGGCGCCCGGCCTGCATCCATGCCACCCGGACACGCTCGCGGTACTCGACGCTCCTCCGCGGCAAGTAATGACGACCACGGCCAACACGCGCCCGCTCAAGCGGGACCGGCGCGCCAGGGACCACGAGCTGCAAGCGGGCGGTCATGCGCACCGCCTCCAGCCCTCGGCACCCCGCGGTGGCGGTGGCAGCAGCTCGCCGTCGGCGATGGCGTCCGGGTCGAGCCCCCGCAGCAGCACGCGGGCACGCCCCAACGACCGTGACGAGATAGCGAGCCGGTCCATCGCCTCCACCCGGCCGACGCCCACCGCCTCAAGCAGCGCTAGGCGAGCAGCACGGAGCGCTACCCGCGACGCGACCTCAACGGGCACCCCGTGCGCTTCGAGCTGCGTGCGGAGCGCCCAGTAGACGCCACGCCCCAGGGCGACCATCGACGGCGGCTCTGTCGGTGCGGGCACCGTCAGCGCGGCGGGGTCGCTCAACGGGAGCAGCGGAGGGTGAGCCTCACGAGCTGCCGCGAGTCGTCGCGACGGGCGCCGCTCCACACTACGGTCGAGCACCGCGGCACGCAGCCGGTCGAGGGGGTCGTCAGGCCCAGCGTTCACCGGGGGCCTTCCTGATCGGGGCGCCCGCCTGATCGCGACGCTGCCGTGCAGCTTCGAGCCGCGTGAGGTCGGCAGCCGTCGCCTGGCGGATCGTCAGCTCCCCGTTGGCGATCTGCTCAGCGACCTGCGCCAAGCGCTCCTCCCGCTCCAGCGCCTGCCGCGAAGGACGACCCGGCGAACGCCCTACGATGCGCCGGCCGAGCGAGTCCACGCGCTGACCATCAGCCGGCGTCACCGCCACCACCACGCCAGCTCCGTCGGGTCGGCGTCGAGCAGCTCATGCACGTCCGGCGCATCGGCGTCGCGCGCCGGCACACCATCGCCGTCCACGGCATCGACACGGGCAGCAGCTCGCGCGGCATCCCGCCACATCCGCTCGAAGACCGCCCGGCGCTCCCGGTCGTCGCGTTGAGCCACGTTAACCACGGCCGTCTCCCTCGCCTTCGATCGCGGGCGAGTCGGGCAACTCCACCGCGGCGTCCTGCTCGCCGTCGTCGTCGTCACCTTCGGCCAGCTCGCGCACGATCTCCGCGAGCGCATCGTGCGGAGCCGCGGCGCCGGCCTCACGCTGAAGGTCTTCGATCTTCCCCAGCTCGGCGCGGTACGCCGACTCTTCGCGCGAGAGCAGCGCGACGGCCGGGTAGGTCTCGCCACGGCCCTTGTGCCGCAGCACGCCGACCGCCTCGACGTAGGCTTGCAGGAGCACGATCCGCGCTCTCTGCGCCGCTGCAAGCTCCAGCCGATCCCTGCGCACACTCGGAAAACTCGCCAGCAGCTCGCCAAGGATTCGCTCACGCTCAGGCTTGAGTAGGTCCGCGCTGTACGCGCCGTGTTTGATCGAGTTCTGCGGACGCAAGTTGGCGAGCTGCGCCGCCCTGGCCGACGGGTCGGCGCTCAACGGCATGACCGGCCTCCGTGGTCCGCTACGCGCCCGCCGTTGAGGCCGGCGCGCAGCACCTGCTCGCTGCGCACACCACGGTCGGCGAGCACGGAGCCCACTTGCGGGCGAACATTGGGCGAACGTCGGCGGCGCGGCGCGACTCCCGGCGCGTTTCTCGCTCCAGCACTAGCGATACTCGACGCCGGATGGCTGCCTGCCGAGCAGATGCCCGCCGACCGCGCCATCTCAAGATCGAACCGGAGCCGGGCACGCGGACCATCCCCCAGCCGGATCGCGCCAAGCGCGTCGGCGTGCTCGTACACGTAGGCGCGCGAGCAGCCAAGCGCATCGGCGAGCGCCTGCGCGCTGAGCAGTGCTCCCGACGGCTCGCCGCGCAGCAACTCGACCACACGTTCCGCGGTGGCATCGACGAGCAGACGCTCGCGTCCCGTGAGCGCAGCCAACGCGCCAGCGTGGCCGTTCCGATTCGGCGGCTCGGCCAATCCGCGCAAGGGAGGCACCGTCGGCGTCATCAGACAGTCGCCTCCGCTCCGGTGAGCAGGTTGGGGTGGACCTGGTTGGCGGGTTCGGTGTCGTCGCTACCGGGTCCCGTGTCCCCCCTACTACGTAGGGGTGGGGGACTCGGTGGGACTCGGTATCTGAGGCCGAGTCCCGGACTCGGTAGAGACTCGGTGGGGACTCGGTGGACTCGGTGGGTGGATCGTCGGTCTCGCGGTACGGCTTGACGGTGTGGTGGGGGTGCGCCTGGCCGTCCTTGCGCACTTCGACGTAGCCCTCGCGGATCAGCAGCTCGATGGCGAGGTCTACGTGTTCGGCCTTGCGTCCGGTGGTCGCGCGGATCGCGGATTTGCTGAGCCCCGGTTTCTGCTCGATGGCCTTGGAGATTTTCTCCATGATGTTCGTCGGGCGGAAGGTGGTGTCCTCGCTGTCGCTGGGGCGGTCGCGGCGCTCGATCTCCTGCGTGTCGCGGAGGAATAGCCATTCGTCGCCGCGCGCGATCGGGGCGCGGACCGAGCGGACCTTGTGGGCCTTGACGATGAGCCCGACGGGGTTGGCGTGGAGCGCGCATGAGAAGGTGAGGTCGGCGCGGTCTTGCTTGGCGCTGACGCCCTTGGCGCGGGCTTTGGCCTCGGTGGCGTGCCCGACGTTATCGACCATCGGGACGGCGACGCCGCGGTCTGTGAGCGGCTGCACAAGGCGGTCGTAGAAGCGGATGAACTCGCTGTTTCGCTGGTCGAAGTCGAGGTCGAGCGCTGAGGCGACCGCGCTTAGCGGGTCGATGGCGATCAGGTCGTAGCGGGCGACGATCCCCTCGACCCACGCGGCGGGGTCGGCCCACCCTTGCGTGATGGCACTGGCGAGGTTGAGGTAGCGGGCTCGCGCGAGGTCGGTGAGCAGGTCATCGTCTACTGCGTCATTGCGGCGCTGGGCGAGGATCGCGGCGCGCGCGTTCCACTCGGGCTCTGTGACCTCCGATCCGAGATACGCGCAGCGCAGGCCAGCTCGCGCGGCGTCGTAGAGGCCGGCTTGGATGAGGCTTGAGCGTCCGCCGCCGGTCGGGCCGACGATGACGGCGCCGCTTGAGGCGTGAAGGAACGGGAAGCCGGGCAAGCCGGGCAGCGGGTCGATGGCTGCCGCGGTTGGGTTCATCGCGGTGCCGGCGAGCCAGTGCGTGTCCCCATCGACCACGGCGACGAACTCGGCGTAGGTGCCGGTGACGCTCACGCCGTTGCTCTCACGCTGGCGCTGGCGCTGCGCAGGGTGGCGTCGATCTCGGGCTCGCCGAGGCCCACGGTGAGCGCGGCGGCACGCAGCGCGGCATGTGCGTCGGCTGCGTCAAGCTCTCCGGCGGCGGCGTACTCGGCGGCGCGGCACGCCCCCCAATGCAACGAGCAGTTACGGTTGCCGACCGCTGCCCGTTCGATCGTGCGGGTGAGTCCCGCGAGCCGCGAGCCGGGGTCGCCCGGCGCTGGCCGTCGCGGTGCCTGTGCCTGTGCGGGTGGAAGATCGTCAGGTAGGCCACGAACCACGTCCGCAATCTCGAACGTGTTCAGATCCAGGCGCGTGCAGACCGCGGGCCGCGGCGGGTCGAACTTGTGATTCAGGGAGCCGGCAGGTCGAAGTACACGGGCAACGTCGGTTGCGTGCATGTCCCCGTCGAGGTGGCGGGCGAGCCTGCGGTTAGCGATCTTCGCCCACTCCGGCGAGGTCGCGCGGCGCAGCGGCCAGTAGACGTGGGCGCACCCATCCGAGCCGGTGCGGATGACGATGCTCGGCAGCGGGCGGAACGCGGCGAGCTTGCGGAGCGCTTCGGGTCCGTCGAGGTCGCACCAGAGCGTCCAGCAGCGCTCTACGGCGCTGGCGGTGCCGTCCTCACGCACGCGCGGGCAGACACCCAAAAACACGTTCGCGGAAGCCGCCAGCGCGTTCACCATCGCGGGGACGCGGTGTGGCGCGTCGGCTACCGGAACGAACTGGCGGACGCGCAGTGCGGGCCGCCCGTCGCGGTGCAACGGGCGAACCTCGACGTACGAACTCGACGGCTCCCCGCCGACGATCGCGGCGAGCTGGCAGCGGAGCGCGACACCCTGCGGGATCGTCTCGCTGGACGCATCACGTCGGGCCGATGCTCTAAGCTGCGACTGCACCCTGGCCGCCCGAATCGGTCATCTGGGTTTTCGAGCCCGGCCCCTCCGCCGGGCTCGATCTATCTTTGGAGTCGAGGTCGTGCACCTCGCAGCCGAGAGCACAGGCAAGAGCGGCGATCGTGCTCCTGTGTGGCCGGCATATGCCGCGCTCGATTCTCCAAATCGTGGCGGCAGATATGCCCCCGGCTCGTGCCCCCAGCGCCTCCCGCGAGAGCCCGCGCACGCGCCGTAGCCCCTCCAGACCATCCGCCGCTTCCTGTTTCATTTGCGTAGACATGCCTCGAAAAACGGCGACGCGAAAAGCTGGGGGAGAAAAACCCCCTTTGCATCCCTGGGTCGAGGCCGCAGAGGCCCGCATCGAGGCTGCGCTCCCGGCCGCCGACGGGCAACCTGGACGACGTCGCCGGCCAGCAGCCGCGACGGTCGCGGGCGGCATGGCGGCCCGCTATTGGCGATCGCAGGGCCGCAGTGACCGTGAGATCGCCGAGCGAGCCGGGTGCAGTAGCGACACCATCGACTATCGCCTCGCGGCTCTGCGGCGGCTGGAGGAGGCCGAGGGCGTTCTCATGCCCGAGCGCCCCCGAGATCGTGACGCCCTACAGGCGCACGCCTTCGCGCTGCGACGGTGGCGCGCTGCTCTGCTGGAGGCGCGGCCATACCTGGACTCGCTCGGCGAGGGCGAGCGCGAGCGCCTCGCCCGGTGGTACACGCCAGCGGCAGCGCAGGCGAGGCTCGCGCTCATCAATGCACAGGCCGAACGCGACCGAACGCAGGCCGCGACAGTGAGCGATCGGCAGCAGCGGCGCCAGCTCGCCGCCGACGCCGCCGGCCTCAATAGCGTCCTACCTGCTCATCAAGCCGAACTCGACCGGCTGGCGCAAGGCGAGCAGGTCAAGCGTCGCGCCGTTGCCGAGTCTCGGTGCAAAACGATGACGACAGCCGACGTGGCCCGTCTCTCGGCCGCCGAGCTGAGTTCCCTCACGGCTGACCTGGGACTCGACATCGAGCCGCAGGTCGGCTCGTCGGGTGGCGTCATCTATCGAGATGATCTTGAGCTGACCACCCAGCAAAGACGAGCAAGAGGCGCTCCCACGGAGTAGGCCGCAGCCGGCCCTACGTCGCGGACTGCTCGGGCAGCGGCCAGCCGGCAAGACCTGCGAGCTTGAGGGCGGCGACTTCGGCCCTCGGGGTCGTCGGCCTCGGGGTCATCACGAGTGGGTACTTGATCTCTCGCCGTCGAAGGGACTCGCCCTCCCACTCGAAGGTCCAGCGCCGTTCCCTGTGCCTTGCACCAGGCCCCCCCGGTCCGTACTCCTCGATGAGCTTGACGCGCAGCGGCGTGGCGGTGATGGGTAGCAGCTCCATCGTGATGACGGGCTCCTCGCCGGTGCCGGACATCGAAACGTCTAGGACCGCCCGCGGGGATCTACAAGCAGGAGGTTCGGAAGTCCGTTCGCGTCCCCCAAGTCCACCGGATACGGCTCGACATCGCCAGAGCAGAGATCGCGAAGTGCCCTGAGCAAGTGTTCTTCGCCGACCTCAAGTGGCCCCTTCTTGCCGCCCGCAACTCGAATCCAGGGATCGAACAGCGCGTGTCCTACGTCGGGACTCATCATGGCCTCCATCGGGGTTGAGCCTTTGCGTGGGCAGCCGAGTCTACCCATTGGGCGCATACGCCCGAACCCCCCGGAATCGCCTGTAAATCAGCGTGATTCGCTCGGCCGGCGTCGGGAACGGCGAAGGGGCGAATCACCAGCACCCATGCGGTAATTCGCCCCCTTGGCGCCTAGCGTCATCCACGCTTTTCCAGCAGGCAGCCCAGCACACGGATCTCGGTCGGGGAGAGGTTCATGGCCTCAATCGTATGACGCCGGGCGCGGTGGCCGCGCGCTCGCGAAACTCCCTGACCTAGTCTCCAGCATCTCCACTCAGACCGCCCCAATCTGCACGTCGATGTCGGTCCCCGCGACGACCCCGGCCGCTTGGAGGCGATCGGCCAGCGCGTGCGCCCATTGCTCGATCTGCTGATCGGTGAGGTCCGACCTGCGGGCCTCGATCTTCAGATGCGTGTCCTCGGCAATCCGTACGCGACTCGACGCATCGAAGTAGGCGGCCCGCTCGGCGGCCATGTCGCGAGCCCACTCGCGATCGACCTCGAAGGCGAGCATCATCGAGACGAAGACCACGCGCGGGGTCCCCTGCTCGGAAGCGGTGAGGTTGGCGACATCGCGGAGGTCATCGGTGCGACCGGCGGCGAGCTTCATGCGGATCAGGTCGTCCTTGCCGGCAACGTGAACACGCTGACCGTTGATCGTGGTCTGCAGGCTGCGCCGCTTGACCTTCGGATAGCTGTCGCTGCCGTCGGGTCGGTACAGGATGTCGAGCTTGCCGTAGCGCGTTCGGAACATTACGGTCGGATACTCCTCGCCGGCGGCGGGATCCACGCCACCCTGCGCGGATGACAACAGCACGGCACTCAATTGCGCCAGCGCATCCCGCAGGGCGCGTCGGTTGGCCTCGTCCCCGGTCGGGACCATCACGTCGACATCGCCGGTCGCGCGCACCTCCGCGTGCACGCCCACAGCCAGCGCACCGATCACCACGAAGTCGACCCCGCACGCGGACAGCGCGCCGAGCAGCCCGGCAGGGTTCAGCGCCCCGCTCTCAGCCACTCAAACCCGCACGCATCTCGGCCATCGCGTTGTGCAGCGCCGCCGCGCTCTGCATCCGTTCCTGTGGGCTCATCACCAGCTGATCGACCAGCGCCTCGCGATCGCTGCGCCGGAGCAACGGCTTCGCCTGCATACGCAATTCGTAGCCGAGACAGTTCACCAGGTGCTCCGCCTGCCCCAGCGTCGGCAGGACCTCTTCCGCCTCCACGCGCGAGATGTACGACTGGCTGGTCGCGGCCCGCAGCGCCAACGCCTCCTGACTTAGCCGTCCCTCCCGCAGTCGCCGCAACAGCCGCCCGAAAGAGTCCATACCAGAAGTAGTATCCATGCTGGAAATGGTATCACCACGTAGCTGGTGATACAGGCCTTGCTGATGAATGTCGAGGCGATCAGGTGCAGCCGCTGGCGTACGACGCTTACGGCCAGTTGATCTGCCCGGCCAGCTGATCGGAGCCGAGGTCGATCAGGCCGCTACGCTCGATCGGGCGATACTCGCCGTCGGTGAGGCCCAGCCAGGCGACCGAGTGCTCCCGCGGGTCGATGATCAACACCTCGTCAACATCGTGGGCGGCATAGAACGGCAGCTTCGCCCAGCTCTCGTCGCCAGGGGAGACGATCTCGATCACGAGCGCCGCGGTACGCTGCCATACGCCGCGTGGCTGCTCGCGGTGGAGGCCACCGTCGGGCGCGCGGTAGTTGTCCCTGCCCTTGCCCACCGCAAACACCTGGAGAAGAGGCACCAGGCCGGCGCGTCGTGCCGGCGGGCCGAGCAAGTCATACAGTTGCTGGACCAGGTACTGGTGCTCGAAGCTGGTGGTGGGTTCATATGCAGCACACCCTCCCACACCTCGTCGTAGTGGTCCAGGTCCAGGCGACGCCGACGCTCAATCAGCGCGTCGATCTCGACCGGAGCGGGGTCCATCACCAGCGTGGGCATAAGGTAAGAATAGCCCTCTGGCCGTGCCGCTCAGGCAGTCAGCATCTGCACGAACTGCGCGGCGCCCGCTTTCTGCGGCGTCGGTAGGCGGGAGGGGGAACTGCTTGGGGAGTTCGACTTTGACGCGGCTAATGTTCGGAGGAAGCTCACCCTGGGCCGGGAGACGAGGGAGCAACGTCGGAGTCCTCCCTGACGAGCCTGAGCGGGACGTCGAGCTCGACTCGTGCCCAAGCGGCATCGGTGGTCATCGCCACACCCTCCAGACGGCGAGTGAGAGCGAGACAGGCGCGGTCGCCAAGGGATAGTCCGGCCGCCCGGGTGAGCGGGCGCAGATGCGCAACCTCGATCGCGTCCGCGACGGTGAATGGCTCCACGGTGAACGCACCGTCCAACAGCCCTCGGTTGGTCAACTCACGAGCGAGCTGCGCGGGGTCCATGCCGCTATCGGCTGAGCGCCTCGGCGAGATTGACGGTGGAGATCGTGGCGCCGCCGGCGATCGCCTCGCAGACAACCCCGGCGCCCGGCTCGCCGCGCAGGTACGCGAGCAGCGCCGAGGCGTCCAGCACCGGCACTGCCATGTCAGCCTTCGCGCGCGGCTTCCCCTCGCCGCTGAGCAATCAGATCCTTTGTCCAGGAGACATCGGGGTCCCCGATGTCGGCGAGCAGCCCCCGCCCCCGCTCGGCAACCGCACGGAACGGCTGGAGACCCATTGCCGCCTGCACCTACTTCTTCCTTCGCCCCTTTCGCTTCGCCTTGTGACTCGTCTTCTTTGGCGCTGTCGTGGCCTTTGGGCAGCCGGTGACGGTGATCGGTGTGTCCTGGTGTATTTCGGCGCCGTTCTGGGCGACGAATTCGGTCGGCATCGCAAGCGTCGCGGGCTCGGTCTGCTTGACCCCGCGGGTGATCGTCTTCTTGCGGCCGTGAATCTGGACCGTGACCTTCTTCTTGACCGTGACGGTCTTCGTCAGCGAGCAGAGGTTCCCGGTCGTCGTCAGCGCGGAGTAGGGGCCCTCCGGGAGCGTCAGTTCGAAACTCGAGAACGGCTGGTCGGGGACCGTCTTGAACGTCGTCGAGGTGACCCCGTTCTTGATGTCGGTCGTACCAACCAGGTCGATCGTGATCCCATAGCCCTGCAACACCAGCGTCAGCGAGGGGAACGCTTCACCACCGTGCGACACGAAGATCGCGGGACCCTGCAACGGGACCGGGATCAACGGGGTATGCGCGACCGCGTAGCCGATCTTCGACGCCGCAGGGCATCCAGCAGGGTTCGCTTCGAACTGCGCCGCGGTGCACGCCTTCTGCAGCGTCGTCAGGCGGCTCGGGAGCTGCGCGGGGAGTTCGACTTTGACCTTCGCGATGTCCGCGTCGGTGCCCTGCGGCACGTTCGGGTAGGTCAGCTTCGCGCTCAGACTCGCCCCGCTCGTGCGGCTTGTTTTAGCGGAGGTCGAGACGCTGAATTTCGGTTCGAACTTCAGCGCGGCGCAGTTGGTGACCTGGAATGGCGTCGTGATCGTGCTCGAGCCGCCTTCGTTCAACTGCACCGTACCGGTGAGCGACATCTTTTCGCAGTTGGTCGGGTTGAACTGGAAGTTCCCACGCGTGGTGGTGGCGTTGACGTGCTGAATTTCCAGGGGGATCCCTTCGATGCTCGTCGGGATCGAGTCCGGGGAGCCGGGCGGGTTGGAGGTGATCGTGATCGCCGCGGTCTGCGGGTTCAATTCGATCTTGCCCCGCACCACCACGCAGTCGCACGGAGGATGGTTGTTCTTCGTGTTCGCGAGGTCGAACGGGCCGGCCTTGGCGGGCACCTCGAACGTCAGCCCGAACGGTGCGCATCCCGCTTCGCCGACGGTGCAGCTGCCGTGGCCGTTGTAGGGGCCGGTGAGATAGAACTTTCCGCCGGTAACCGTGAACGGCTGGTTGCCGACACCGACGCTGATCGTCGCTTCGCCGACCTTGCTGTTTTCCCCGCACAGCCCTTCATTGGCCTGCGGTTCGGGACACATTTCGACACCCGTCAGCACACCCGACAGGCCCGGCGGTAGCTTCGCTTCGACCGACTTCAGGTTCTGTTCGCCGTCTTTACGGTTCAACGTCACCGTCAACGGCGAGAACGCACCCGCCTGGATGTTGGTCGCACCCGCATTCACAGTCGGGCTGAACGGCAGGGTCGCACCCGGACACGGGCCACCGCCCGGACCGTGATCGATCAAGAACGACGATTCGGAGGTGACGGGACCATTCCCGTCCCACGGCGTGAACACCGCCGTCGTCGTATATGTCCCGCACCGCGACGGCGTTGCCAACGGGGCGCGTTCCCCACCAAAGAAATGCAATTGCAGTTCTTCAAACGGCAGGTCCGGCGTGTTCTTGAACGTCGTGACGATCTGTCCCTGACCCTGACAAGAGACACCGTCGATCACCTGCCCCGCCGCTTCGCAGAGTTGCACTTCCCCGGTGAGCTTGATCGTGCTCCCCGAGATTGGGTCTTCGACCATCAGGTACATCGCGACCAGGCTCCCGAACGGGTTCGCGTCCTGGCTCGCGAGATACACCGAGCCTTCGAGTTCGTGTTCCAACAGCGGCGTCTTGATTTTGACAGTCCCAATCTTCGACCCATCCGGGCACAGGCTCACACCCGGCGACAGGCCTTCGAGGGCATCCGGGTTGAACAACGCGGTCTTCACACCCGGTTCGAATTCCGGGTTGAATTCTTCGAAGCCGCTGCCGTTCACACCGTGGCCGATTTCGAATCCGGCCAGGCCCTCCGAGCAGGCTTCAAGACCATTGGCGCCAGACGGGTTGAGCGCCACGCCCGCCGGCAACGCGACCGTCGTATCACGCAACGAGGACTCCGCCAACCCTTCCGGGTTCTGCGCCGCCGTCTGCGGCACGTGCACACCGACAGTCAAACCCGACGAGCTGCTCGCATTCGTCGTGTCGGGCGAGACCGAGATCGTCGGCGGGAAGATCAGCTTCGAGCAGCCAGTCAGCGACACGGGGACGCCCGCGGAGTTGCGCGTGAGCGCTTCAGCGTGAACATAGTGGCCGGGTTCCTCGTAGGAGTCCAGCGCGATCGTCGTGCGCAGCGGGCCGTCGCAGCCGGTCGGCAGCGTCAGGAACGCCTTGCTGCGGGCAGGTTCCCGTTCGTATTCGCCTTCACCGCCAGTGGCCGTGCAGGACTTGTCGTCGTATTGCCCGGCTCCCGGGTGCACCCGCACGCACGGTGTGAGCACGCCTTTGAGCGTGAGCTGCGTGCGCAGCACGGGCGCTTCCGGCGGGGATCCCACAACCGTCGCCTGGATCGGGTAGTTCCCGCCGGCGAGCGGGCTGCTGCTGATGAAGATCTCCGTGCCTGCGTACTCGATCCCGAACTGGGCCGCATCGCCGCGCGGCGGCGCCATGTTGTAGACCGGTTCGATGTAGTTGTCGTAGCCGAAGACGTGCGGGTCCCAGTTCGCCTCGAATTCGCCGAGCAGCGATTCCGGCGGGCAACCCCCGCGTTCGCTTGCCTTGTTTTCTCGCCCTTCGAGCAGCTCTTGCAGCGTGCACTTCTTGGGTGTGGCGTTCGGGTCCCCGACCAGTCCCGGAGGGAGATCGACCGCGAGGTCCCTGAGCGTGCCGTCGGGCTCGCGCAGGTACATCGAGTCAGCGTTCGATTCCGCGCGGATGAAGTGCGAGTTGAATTCCATGTTGTTGCGCATTTCATAGGGATGCGAGCCGGCCTGCGTGTCGGGGGTTCCGTCTTCGTTGAAGAACGAGAGTTCGAAGCTCTTCAGGCCGAAGCCGGGGCCCGCGGTCGCGAGCAGGCCCGCGCTCTGGCTCGAGCCGGCCGCATTGGCCGCGACGATGCGGAAACGGTAGAGCAGCCCGGCCTGCAGCCCCTTGATGTTCAGGGAAACCGCGACCGGGCTGCTCCCGGCTCCGATCGCGGCCGCTTGCGGTTCGCAGGGGGCGCTGTGTTCGTAGTGTTCGCCGCCGACCTGCCCGTACTCGTCGGCCACGCCGTATTCGATCTGACAGGAGGCGAGCGCGGCGCCGCGCGGGTTCACCGTGCCGTTGAGCGTCGCGCTTTCCTTCGTGACGTTTGTGGGCGCGCCGGCGCTCACGGCGGGAGCGTCGCTGCTGAACGCGTAGACCTTGCCATCGGCGGGGTTAGAGACGTAGATCTCGCCAGTCGAGCCATCGACCGCGATCCCGCCCTGTTCGGAGGAGCCGGAGAGCTGCCCTTCGCCGAAGCGCGACACGAGCGTGCCCGCACCGTATCTCTCGTACAAGCCCGGAACGCCCGGGCTGCCGTTGATCGCACCGTTGTCCCACTCGGCGACCGAGGACTGCTCGTCGGCGAAGAGGTGGCCGCTCGCGGGATCGGCGGCGATCGCCACATCGCCGGATTCGTAGCCGTTGATCAGGCCCAGCTCCCCCAGCTGCTGGCCGAGCTTCGCTGTGCAGGAGCATGGATTCTCCTTACCTCGCTTGAAGAGCATGTAGTCATCGCCCGTCGGACCGACCGCGAAGCCGTCGGTGCCCTGTCCATCAGCTCGTCCGGGTACCCCGGAGAGGTGGTCTTCGGGGGACGAGTTGTGCTGCCGGGCGATCAGATGGTTCGCGACGGAGTCATCGTACTCTTCGAGCGACAGACCACCCAGGGGTGCGAATGCGACCGCTATCGCGATGCTGCTGACGTCGGCGCGGACCGTTCCCTGTGCATCGACGGCAAGTCCCAGCAGTTCGTGTTCAGCGGAGCCGGTGGCCGGTTCGAAGCCGGCTATCTGGCGGAGGTATTCCCCGCTCGGGCCGAACTTGTCGATCACGCCGTGGCCCGCGTCCATCACGTAGAGGTCGCCGCGGGAGGGGTCCGACGGGTTGGTCGAGTTGTCCACCGCGATTGCCGCCGGGGTGCCGTAAACATTCGGGAAGGAGAACGAGCCGGCCGGCGTGTCGGCTCCCTTGAGCGCGTTCCCTGCCGCTTCGTGAGACCCCACAGGGAAGTTGAAGTTGACCGGAGTGCCGCTCGCGTCGAACTTGTAAACGGTGTTCGTGCCGATGTCAGCGACATACACGTCGCCGCTAGCTTCGTCGATCGCGATGCCGTTCGGGTTGCTGAACGAGCCGAAGCTGGACATGAAGGGGTGGGTTTCAGCCAGCGCGGGGGAGGCACCCATTCCGATCGCGAGGATCGTGGTGACCACGAGCGCGGCTGCTGTTGTAATGCTTCTGGAGCGCATGACGATCACTTGCCTGTCTTGTTGGCGTGGGCGGACTTCTTGGCTTTCTGCTTGGGCCTTCTCTCGCATTTGCCCTTCTTCCTCACAAAGCCCCGCTTGCACTTCGCGGGCTTTGACTTGGGCTTTGCCTTCGGCTTGGCTGCAGCCGGCGGCACGAGGTTGCCAATCCCGGAGAACGTCGCGCTCGGGGGAGCGCCAAAGACCCCCGGCAACGGCGGGACCGGAACGCGACAGGCGTCCGTCGTCGTGCACATCGGCGGGGAGGAGGGCGCCGGGAAACCGCCGTCCACGCGCGCGTCGTAGATCGCCTTCATCCCTTCCTGGGTGTCCTGTGGCACGAGCGCCTGCGTGGTGATAAAGAAGGCATCGTCGCCGCTTTCGCTCGCGCCGACGAACGTCGACGGGTTGGAGCTCGTGCCCGAGGAAATCAGGGAGAGGTTGCCATCCTCGTACTCGTAGACATCGAGCTGGCTGTTGGTGTCGGAGGGCACCAGCGCTTCGCGCGTGTCAAAGAAGAGGCGGCCGCCATCGGAGATGTAGGAGGGACTCAGCACTACCTCGACGTTCAGGGGTTCCGGCCCGCCGGCGACCGGTTTTTCTCCGGTCGGATCGCACGAGGCGCAGGCGAGCTGGTTCGATGCTGCGTCGTAGAGGAAGATCTCTTCGGCGGGGGGGCCTTGCGCCGGCGTGTTGTCATAGCCGGTCAGGCTCTTGGCCGTCCCGAACGCGAACCAGGTCCCATCAGGCGATGCCTGTCCATAGCCGGACAGGGCTTCGTAGCCCGTCGACCCGGAAGCGATGAACGTCGTCGTCCCGCCACTCCACAAATAGAGGTTGTTCTGCCCGGCCTGCGCTTTTTCGAGGACAGTCCTGCCTTCGCTGTCCGTGTATTCCCGCGAGTTGCTCGCCAGCACGCCCCGGGCGATGAAGTACACGTGTGAGCTGTCCTTCGACCCAAGCGGCGAGACCCGGAAGACGTCCGCGTGTTCGCCGCCGCCGGCGACGGTCAGATCGCTGAGCTCGCATTGGCTCGCGCCTTCGGGCAAGGCGCACTCGTAGAGATCCGGCTCGCCCGCGGCGGCGGTCGCATCGGGCGTGAGCTTCCGTTCGTCGGTGAAGAAGATCTCTGCGCCGTCGGCGCTAGCTGCCTGGAAAGCGCCGCCGCCACTGGATTCCGGTCCCCCCTGCGATTCATCGACCTGGACGGTGCGTTCACCGTCGATCCGCACGTACAGGTCACCGCCCGAAACGAAGAGGATGTGCGAGCCATCGGCGGAGATCTCGTTGTTGCCGGCGTGCGCTTCCGGCAGCGACCCCTGCACGGCTTCGCCGTCCGGCAGCACGGTCAGCAACCGTACGGTACCTTCGTCCCATTCGTAGAGATTTTCGACGCCGTAGGCAGCGCTCGGCGCAAGCGGCGCTTCCTCGCTGAAGACCACACGGCTGAGGTCGGCGGAGGCGCCCCGCAGGAAGGCGTCCGCCGGCGTTACGCCCGGCGGCGGCGCGTTGATCAGACGGTAGGCGCCGGTGGCGTTGTCGCGCTGCAGCAGGTTCTGATAGCCCACGGGTTCGCCGGGCACGACCTGCAGGCCTTCGGCATTGCACGATTGCACTTCGGACTGGCCGCCAGTCGGCTCGTCGGCGCGGCCGTTGTGGCCGTAGTCGATCACGCTGCTCGAGAGCTCGACCGAGAAGAGCCCGTCGGAGGGTTCGTCCTCACACGTGGTTTCGGAGTAGGACTCGAGCGGGACCAGGTCCTGCGAGCTCCATCCGCCGGGGCCGCGCGTGGCGAGATATTCGCGATAACCACCCGACGGCGCGCCTGGAAGCGGGGCGTTCACCTCGAACAGCACCGCGTCGCCGTCGGCGGCGGTCAGGTTGCCGCCGGTCAGGTTGCCAGCTTCGGCACCGGCCTCCACCGAGTTCTTCGTCGGCGCCGTCACAAGCTCGTAGGCGCGGCAATCGGGCAGCCGCGCGGAGAAACCGCTCCGGAGTTCTTCGTTCGGACAGGCGGCCTGTTCGGCGGTGAACGTCGTAAACGTCTGATCGGGGCCGTAAGTCGTGCCGAGTTCGTTGGTCGCCACGACGCGGTAGTGATAGGTCGTGCCGGGCGCAAGGCCGCTGACCGCACCCCAGACCGTGTGCGCGCTCACGCCCTCGCCCACGCTCCCTTCGGGGAAGGGCGTGCTCTGGCCATAAGCGCCGGTCGTGCCGTATTCGAAACGATAGGTCGTCGGGATCCCTCCGGGGTTCGCGAGCGCGCCGAGCTTGGCTGCGGAGGTGCTCACTTCGGCGGCGAACTCCTTGACGACGAGCGGTGGAGTCGATGGCCCGAAGACCCACACGCGCTGGTTGCTGGAGTCCGTCACGTAGACGCGGCCGCTCGCTTCGTCGACCGCCACCAGCGGTTGCAGGGGAGCGCCGCCTGATGACCCAGATTCGAAGGAGCCAGCGCCGACGTCGAGGAGCTTGGCGCCAGTTGGACCGTACCCCACCAGGTGCGAGCATTCTCCGTTTGCGCCTCCGATCTTGCCGCAGAAGTCTTCATTGTTCCTGACGATCGCGAGCAAGTCGCCGTGGCCGTAGAGCTCGACCGAGTGGACACCTACGCTTTTGATCGCGTCGAGCGGCTCGTCGGCGGGGCTCAGCTCCTCGATGCGGTTGTCGCCACTGTCGGCCACCCACAGGTCACCCACAGAGTCGACCGCGACGCCGGTCGGTTCCTTCAGCGCGCCTTCGCCCGGGCCGCCGGTGAAGACGTGGAGCGGTTCCCCTCCTTCGGGACCATACTCGAGCACCTCGTTTTCCAAGGTGTTGGGCACATACACGTCGCCGGCTGAGTCGGCCGCGATCTGGGGGGGCCTATGGAAGAATTCGAAAAATCCATCTTCGCCCGAGGTCAAGGTCACCGGAAAAGTCCCCACCACCGCCCCGCTTTCCGGGTCATAGGTGGTGATGCTGCCGGACGCTCCAAGCGAGTACAACTCGCCGTTTTTCGGGTTTACGGCGAGGCTGAGGCTGAAGCCGAAGGGTTCCCCGAACGGCGACGGCGGGATCGGCTGGCCGGCGGGCGAGAACTTGTAGGCCGTCGGCTCTCCGGAGTTGATGAAACTCGAGACGTAAACGTCGCCGGCGGAGGTCGAGCCGGAATCATCGACGGCCACACCGATCGCGCTTTGGGCGACCGCGCTGAAGCTCCCGTCCGGGACCAGCGGGGGCGGTGCGGCCTGGGCGGCGGTGGCAAAGGCGAAGGCGCCCACGAGGGCGCAGAGCAGGCAAGACCCGGGGGCGATTTTGGGCATACCACTCCCTTTGCCCGTGAGCAGCCCACGGAGTGCCGCGAGGCCCGTCTTCGGCGTGGAAGCGGACTTCACGGTGTGCTCTGTGGGGTTCACCTTGTCTCCTTGGTTGATTTTGTGAAGTGGTAAATCGATCGGGGGTGGCGTGTCATGCGGCCTCCTCCCGGTCGCGGGTGAGGACGCTCAACCGTTGCGCGACCTGGCCACCAAGCGGCGTGAGCTTCCACTCGTTGGGCTCGCCCATGGCATGCCCCAGACCATGGTTCTCGAGCAGACCAAGGCGCTCCAAACGCCGCAGCAGCTTTGAAACTTGGCCGGGGTCGCTGATCCCGGCGCTGTCTGCTATCTCACGGTTGCTCGTCCCGGGGTGCTCCCGCACTCCCTGCAGCACCCGCGCAGTGCGATAGGTGAGACGCATATTCACCTCATCAAGCGGATCGTTCTCCTCACCGACGGAAGACCGAGGGCTGTCCGCTACCAGGGGCGGCGCCGGCGCCGGACGCCGCTGTTCGCGACGCGCCGCGCGCGGCCCCAAGTACTGCAACGCGATCATCCCCATCAACTCATCCAAAAGGTCCGTCAGCGGACGGCTGTCGCCGCTGCGCAGCCGCGCGTAGACGACGCCGAGCGCGCCGCCCACGAGGCCTTCCGCCGTCACCAGCGTGCACTCCGCTCCGCGCGGGCCCTCCCGGCGCCCCTCGTCGAGGACCGCCGCCAGTCGCGCGAGCACCCGCTCGCGACGCTCCAGCGTCTGCGGCCCACCGTGCAACGCGTGCACCACCCAGATCCGCGCCAGCAACGGCTCCCGATCCAAGAACGAGAGGATCGCCCACAGCCCGCCGCGCACCCGCTCACGCCACTCAAGACCCTCGAGGTTTGCCGCCTCCAGGTCGCGCTCCACCCGCTCCACGACCGCGTCGATCAACGCGACCAGGCACGTTTCGCGGTTCTCGAACAGCTCGTAGAAGGTCCGCCGCGAGACCTTCGCCCGCGCCGCGATCCGCGTCACCGTGCTCTGCTCAAAACCAAACTCGTCGATCGTCGCCGCGACCGCCACCAGCAAACGCGAATACTGAATCTCCTCGACCTGCACCCGCGGCGCACCCCGCGAGGAAACCCGCTGCTCCCGGCGCCGCGCCAAACGCCCCTCGACCGGCAAGGCGCGCTTGGCCGCGCCGCGTCGCGCGGCCGTCGTCCCACCGCTGCTGGCCGATCTCCGATCGGTCGGCGCGGCCATCAGCAGCCACCCCCCACGCACGAGTGTGACTCAGTGGCCCCGTGCAGGGCCGCCGGGGCCCAACCCCCGCGGGGACGAAGCAAAGACGGCGCGAACGCGCCCGACGAGAAGGCCTCCCGGCTAGACCACTAGCCGAAGAGAGAGAGAGAGAGAGAGAGATGCGACAGCGCCAAGCTGGCGCATCTAGCATCAGCCCGACGGGCCGACGCGCACATCCGCATCATGAATCTCCCTCTAGAAACCACGCTCAAACAACTCCCTCATCGCTCCGATCCAGACCCTCTCCCATAACTGCAATAACCCTGTGAGCGCTTGGACGTCAACCACAAGGCGGTATGACCCCAACCAGACCCTATGTACACCGGCCCCCCAAAACAGCGGGAGAACCAGCCCTGCGGCAGACAGTAGCCGAGCTACGTATAAATGTCAAGCCCCAACCCGCCCGGCGCAGGCTCTTTAGAGCCGGAGCCCCCTCCCAATCTTCCCCGTCGGGTGGCTGGATACAGTCATCTGGATGAGCGCGCGGCGATTTGAGACGGTGCGATGAGCAGCTTCCACGGCGAGGGCCGCGGCGGGCAGGGGGGCGGCCCTCCACGCTCCCCGAAGCCGCTGCGCCCCGAGGACATCCCCGACCGGCCGGTCTCGCTGCGGCGGATTGGACGGTTGTTCGTGCCCTACCGCGTGCGACTGGGGCTGCTGCTGGGACTGATCGTGTTCGGCTCGATCCTCAGCGTCGCCTCGCCGTTCCTGCTGCGCGAAGCGGTCGACAAGGGCATCGTCGGGCACGACCTGCGAACTGCTCACGTGGCTGGTGGCGGGCATGATCGCGCTGGCGATCATCAACGGAGTGATCGGCGTCGCGCAGACGTGGATCTCCAACCAGGTCGGCCAGCGCGTGATGCACGACCTGCGCGCCGCCGTGTACGCGCACCTGCAGAGGATGTCGCTGGCGTTCTTCACGCGCACGCGCTCCGGTGAGGTGCAAGCAAGGATCGCCTATGACATCGGCGGCATCGACGATGTCGTGACGAGCACTGCCACGTCGACCGTCTCCACGGTCGCCACCGTCACCGCGACGATCGTCGCGATGTTCGCGCTGAGCTGGCAGCTGACCCTGTTCTCGCTGATCCTGCTGCCGTTCTTCGTGTGGCTGACGCGGCGCGTGGGCAACGAGCGCCGGCGCATCCAGTCCGTGCGCCAGGGCCGCCTCGCGGACATGTCCACGCTGGTCGAGGAGTCGCTGTCGGTGTCGGGCATCCTGCTCGGCAAAACGATGGGCCGCTCCGGCGAGCTGGTCGACCGCTTCTCCTCGGAGTCCTCCGAGCTCGCCGACCTGGAGGTGCGCGCGCGGATGGCGGGGCGCTGGCGGATGGCCTCGGTGCAGATGAGCTTCGCGATCATGCCCGCCGCCGTGTACTGGTTTGCGGGCTACTCCTCCGTCCACGGCCACGCCGTGATCTCGATCGGGACCGTGGTCGCCTTCACCACGTTGCAGACCCGCCTGTTGTTCCCGATGCAGCAGCTGTTGTCGGTGGGCCTGGAAGTGCAGACCTCGCTGGCGTTGTTCGGGCGGATCTTCGAGTACCTCGACCTGCCGATCGACATCGTCGAGCGCCCCGGCGCCTCACCGCTCGGCGCGGCGGCCCCCGGCCGGGATGGCGCGGTTGGCCGAGACGGCGCGATGGGCCGGGGGGGCACCGTAGGCCGAGATGGTGCGACGGGCCGCGGCGGGATCGCCTGCGAGGTGCGCCTGGAGGACGTGTGGTTTCGCTACCGGCCCGATGGCCCGTGGACGCTGCGGGAGATCGCCGCCGAGATCCCCGCCGGAACGCGCACGGCGCTGGTCGGCGAGACCGGCTCGGGCAAGACCACGCTCGCCTACCTGGTGGCGCGCCTGTACGAGCCCGAGCGCGGGCGCATCACGATCGACGGCACCGACATCCGCGACGTGACGCTGGAGTCGCTCGCCGCCACGGTGGGGCTGGTGTCGCAGGAGACCTACCTGTTCCATGCCTCGATCGGCGACAACCTCCGCTTCGCCTGCCCGGACGCCAGCATCGAGCAGATCGAAGCGGCCGCCCGCGCCGCGCAGATCCACGAGCTGATCGTCTCGCTGCCCGACGGCTACGACACGCCCGTGGGCGAGCGCGGCTACCGCTTCTCCGGCGGGGAGAAGCAGCGGATCGCGATCGCGCGCACCGTCCTGCGCAACCCGCCGGTGCTGATCCTCGACGAGGCCACCTCCGCCCTGGACACCGAGACCGAGCGCGCGGTGCAGTTCGCGCTCGACGAGCTTTCCCGCGGGCGCACCACGATCGCGATCGCCCACCGCCTCTCCACGGTGCGCGACGCCGACCAGATCCTCGTGCTCGACGGTGGGCAGATCGTGGAGCGGGGCACGCACGAGGAGCTACTGGAGCTGGGTGGGCGCTACGCCGCGCTGACGGGGAGGGCCGCGACGGACTCCGCGGCGCTGGCGTGAGCGCTATGCGACGGCGTCGATGTTGAGGCGGATGTAGTCCACCACCACTGGCTCCCCCAGCTCGGCGAGCACGGTGTCCATGAACTGCTCGCGCAAATCTTCGGGCAGCTGCTGGTAGTGGGGGCCGAGCACTATTTCGGAAAGGAACTCACGCGGGTGCTCGGGCTGCTGTGGCGCCGGCTGCAGCCAGCACTCGGCGCTTGCGAAGCCCGCGCCCAGCAGGCGCTCCTTGGTCGCCTCGGGACCGGCGTAGTTCCATGGCGCCCGCCACTCGCGGAAGTGCGCGGCGTACGGTTCGCGCGCCAGGATCTCGTTGGCGACGCCGCGCAGCTGATCGATGTTGCCCTCCCCCCCACACTGCGCCACCAGCCGCCCGCCGGGGCGCAGCACGGCGTGCAGGCGCCGCGAAGAGCGCGTCGTGGTCGAAGATCCAGTGGAAGGTGGCGGTCGAGAGGATCGCGTCCGCCGGTTCGGCCACATCGAGCTCGAGCAGGTCTGCCTCACGCACCTCCACGCGCTCCGGGCCATACCCCGAGCGCTCCAACCGCTCCCGCGCGGCGGCCACCATCGAGGCTGAGGCGTCCACGGCGATCACCCGCCCCCGCGGCAGTCGTTCGATCAGCGCTTCCGTCACGCGCCCCGACCCGCAGCCGGCGTCGATCACGGTCTCGTCGCCATCGAGCGCCAACCGGTCGAGCACGGCCCGGCCCAGCGCCTCCATCGGCGCGGAGATGCGGTCGTAGACGCCGCCGTCCCACTCGCGTACGGTCATGCTTTATGTATAACGCACGCGTCCCAGGAGCTCCATAAACACCTTCGAAAGCTGTCCCCCCTGCCACGCGATCGGGGAACGCAGGGGCGGCCCGCCGTCCTCGACGGTGAGCGTGGCGCCAGGAATCGCATCTGCGCAGCGCTCGGCCAGCGCGAGCGGGTGCCCCGGATCGACCTCATCGCGGGAGGCGACGACGACCGTGGGCACCGCGATCGCGGCGAGCTCGGCGAAATCCTCGAACGGCCGCGAGCGGGACACGACTTCCATCGCGTCGGCGACGGCGGCGGGGTGCTCGTGGGCGGAGAGCCGCTGGCGCACGACCGTCTCGACGGTCTCTCGCCAGGCGGGGAGCACCGTGGAGAAGTCGTAGGCACGGATAAACCCCTCCACCCCACCCTCGCGCAGCGCTCGGGCCAGCACGTCGCGGTCGCCTTCAGGCGGAATGTCGCTCGCACCCGGGTCGAAGGCCGGCGTCACCAGCCCCAGCGCCGCCACACGCTCGGGGTGCTCGAGCGCGAAACGAAGACTGGTGTGGGCCCCCATCGAGGCACCGGCGAGCGCGGCGCGTGGAACCTCCAGCGCGTCGAGCACCTCCTCCAGGTCGCGCGCCAGCCGCGCATAGCCATACTCGGCCTCGCCCGCCGTCCCCCCGCCGGCCACGACAGCCGGGGTCGAGCGCCCGTGCCCCCGCGCGTCGTAGGCGATCACCCGATGACCGGAGCGCTCCAGCAGTCGCGAGCCCATCACGACATACCGCCGGGTGGCGGTGAGACCGTGCAGCAGGACGATGGGAACCCCACCCGCCCCCCCATCCGCCCCCGGGCGGGTGGAGTCCGCTCCGACGGGATCTGCCTCCTCTCCGGAGAGCGTGACCCCGTCGTTAGTGCGTACGCTCAGCTCACGCGCGGCCATCGCGCGGCGGGGTCGCTACACATTGACCAGCGCGTGCTCGCACACGAGCTCGGCGGAGCGCTGAGGAAGCTCCCAAAAGAAGAGGTGGCCGACTTCGTCGAGCAGCTCCAGGCGCGCAACGGGCATGTGCCCCGCGATCACGTGCGCGTTCTGGACTGGAATCAGTTCGTCCGCGGTGCCGTGCACGATCAGCGTGGGCATTTCGAGCGCCGACAACCGCGCACTGGTGTCGTGGGCGAAAATGGCCTGCATCTGGGCCATGATCACCGCCTGGGGGGCCCTTCGCTGCAGCGCAATGGCGCGGTAGGCAGCGTAGAGCTCGTCGTCGTGGACATGGCGGGGGGAGATGCATATCTCCCAGCCGGTGCGCAGAGCCAGCTCGCGATCGCCGGAACGCAGCGACTCGACTAGCCGCTGGCCGACGGAGGGCGACGCGAGCGCGCTGCCCTCGCCGCCGCAGTAGGTGCAGCCGAGAGTAAGGGTGCGAACCCGCTGTGGATGGGCGAGGACCAGTTCCTGGGCAACCATGCCGCCCATCGAGATGCCGAGCACGTGTGCGGATTCGACCTCCAGCGCATCGAGCAGCCCGGCGGCGTCCTCGGCGAGATCGGTGGTCGTGAAGGGAGCCTCCATGCGGCTGCTCTCGCCGACCCCACGATGGTCGTAGGCGATCACCTCGAAGCGCTCGCGCAGGGACGCCATGAACGGTTCGCCCCAGCTCAGCAGCGTGCCGCTCATGCCCATGATCGCAAGTAGCGGCGGCCCCGAGCCGCTGCGCTCGTAGGAGAGGTCCACCTCGCCGACGCGTGCGATGGGCATCAACGCATCCTACCCATCTGGAGCGCCCCCTAAGATCCGGTAGATGGCTCGACTGTCCCGAGTGATGCTTCTCCCGCTCGCGCTGATGTGCGTGTTCGCCCGATCCCCCAGCGCCGGCGCGGCGCTGAGCGAAGCCCCGAAGCCGCCGGCCAACGACGAAGTCGCAAACGCACAAGCCATCCATGCGCTGCCGGCGAGCGTCGAAGGCACGACCGTGGGAGCCACGACGGTGCCAGGGGAAGCGCAGTCGAGCTGTGTCCCCGGGACGGTCAGCTCGGTGTGGTACAGCCTGCACACCGGCAGCGCGGCGCAGCGGGTCGCGGTGGAACTGGCCGCCGGGGGCAAGCTGGACGGCACGATCGACGTGTACAAGGCGGTGCGTTCGCAGCTACAGCCGGTTGCCTGCCAGGCGACCGAAGAAGAAGGCAAGGCGTCGCTGTCGTTCAAGGCGCATAAGAACACCGAATACGAGATCCGCGTGGCGGCGCTTGCCAGCTCCCAGCTGGCCGCCTTCACGCTCAACGTCTTCCAACCAACCCCCGCGATCGCGCCGCCCGGGCCGCGGCTGCCCGGCTCCGGCGCGAGCGGCCAGGTCGATCGCATCCAGAACATCAACGCGGCCTACTCGATCGTCATGCACGCCGGCGTGAGCTACCTGGTCAATCTCGTCAACGAGACCAAGGGCGGGTGCGTGAACGGTGCGCTGTTCGGGCCGGGGACGCACTCCTTCGAAGGCGCCTCCGCGCGCTTTCGCGTGAACTGCGGCGGCTACCGGCTGTTCACCCCCGGTCAGGGCAAGGGTGGGATCTACAGCTTCGAGGTGACCCCGGACCCCGAACGCAAGGGCGAGCAGCGCTTCCACCTGCAGGTGAGCGCGGCCAACGGCGCGCAAACCACCCCGGGGCAGGAACTCGGCAACTATGGGCGCTCCAGCGGGCGCCTGGAAGGGCGCGGCGTCCAGGTGCTGCGCCTCTACCGCATGGACGTCACCAGCCACTCCAACCTGACCCTGCGGCTGAGCGCGCCGGCAAGCGCCGAATTCAGCCTGCAGCTGCGCGACCAGAATGGCGGCCTGATCGCCTGCTCGTGCAACGGCAGCGGCCCGCAGAAGCTCCAGCAGCAGCTACGCAAGGGCCACTACTACGCGGTCGTCTCTGAGCGCAACCACACCGCTGGCAACTTCACACTCACGCGCGAGTCGCGCACGATCACCCACACCAAGGTCGCCTTCGGCGCCGAGCACGGCGTCGCGGGCCAGGCGGTGGAAATCAAGGTGAGCGTCGGGCCGGCGGCGGTGGGACCGGTGAAGGTGGAAGTGCAGCGCTTCGACCCCGTGTTCGGCTGGCAGTTCTACCGCACGCTCGAAGCGACGGTCAGCGAAGGTACCGCGTCGATCCCCTTCACACCGCCCTCGCCCGGCAACTGGCGGGCGAACGCCACGTATGCCGGCTCGCGCGTCTTCAGCCCGAGCGCGGTGGGCTTCACCTACCTGTTCGTGGACTGATCACACCGGCAGCGCGAGCTGGTCCTGCGCCTGTGCGCGAACGTGGCAGACCGCATGTTATCATGCGCGATGCATGGGTGTCCTGGTTCAGATCCGCGACGTTCCCGAGGAGGTCCACCACACGCTGAAGGCCCGTGCAGCCCTTGCCGGAGTGTCCCTCTCCGAGTACGTGCGTGGCGTACTGGCGCGCACAGCGGCCAGACCCACACCAGCCGAGCTTTCCGCGCGCATCGAGGCTCGCGGCCCCGTCGAGCTTTCCGAGCCGAGCGAGGCTATCGTCCGCACTATTCGCGACTACGGCGAGTGACCGTCATCGACACCTCCGGAGTCGTCGACTTCCTACTCGACGTGGGCGTCGCCGAGCAAGTCGAGACGCTGATGGTCGGCGAGGGTGAGCTTGCGGCGCCCGACGTACTGGTGTTTGAGGTGCTGGCCGTCCTACGGCGAGAGACATTCCGAGGCGCAGTCACGGAAAATCGCGCCATCGCGGCCATCGAGGATCTCGCCGATCTACCGATTGAGCTCTTTCCCAGCCTTCCCTTGCGCCGGCGCGCATGGGCACTGAGGCGCAATCTCACCACAGCCGACGCGCTGTTCGCCGCCTTAGCCGAGCAACTCGAAGAGCCGCTCGCAACCAAGGACACCGCTCTCACCTCTGAGATCGCCAAGCATGCAAGCGTCGCGGTGCTGAAACTCGATCAAGTGGTGTAAAGCGGCCATGGATCGCAGCCTCGCCCGGCAATTGGCGGGCGAACGCCACCTACGCCGGCTCGCGGCCTTCAGCCCGAGCGCGGTGGGCTTCACCTACCTGTTCGTCGACTAATCACACCGGCAGGGCAAGCTGGTCCTCGGCCGGCGCCTGTGAGTTGTCCTGGTCGCGCGCGTCGGCATGCGGCCCCTGCTTTCCGAGGCCCGCGACGCGCACGCCCAACAGCCGCACGGGGCGCGGCGGGGCGTACTCGCGCAGCAGGCGTTGCGCGACCGAGTTGACCAGCCGCGGATCGCAGGTGGGCTCGGCAAGCGTGTGGGCGCGGGTGACGGTCGTGAAGTCGTCGAGGCGCACCTTGATCCCAATTGTGCGCCCGCTGCGCCGGTGCGCGGCGAGGCTGGCGCACAGCTCGTGTGACATCCGCTCCAGCAAGGCGCCCAGCTGCACGGGATCGTGGAGGTCGTAATCGAAGGTGCGCTCGCGCGACTCCGAGACGACCTTGCGCGCGACCCCCACCTCCCCGTCGTGTTCGAAACACGCCCGGCGGCGCAGCTCGCGGCCGAGGTTGGGGCCAAAGCGCTCGACCAGCACGGTCTCGGGGGCGGCGGCGAGTGCGGCGAGCGTCGTAAGGCCCAGCTGCGCCAGTCGCGCCGCGGTCTTGGGGCCGATCCCGGGCACCAGCCCCGGGGGCGAGCCGCCGAAGCGCGCGCACGCCTGCTCGCGGCTCAGCACCACAAAACCGGCGGGCTTCTCCGCGTCGGAGGCGACCTTCGCGACGAGCTTGTTGGGGCCGATCCCCACCGAGCACACGATCCCGGTCGCCTCACGGATCTCCTCCACCAACCGGCGCATCGCCGCGCGCGGGGAAAGCAGCCCGCTCACGTCGAGATAGGCCTCGTCGAGCCCCACCACCTCCACTTGCTCGACCTGGGCGCGCACGATCGCCATCACGCGGCCCGACACCTCGCGGTAGGTGGGGAAGTCGGGCGGGAGGAACACCGCCTGCGGGCACAGCCGCCGGGCGCGCGCGGCGGGGATCGCCGAGCCGACGCCGAAGCGTCGCGCCTCATAGCTCGCGGTGGTGACCACTGCGCGCGGCCCGGTGCCGGCGACGACCACCGGCAGCCCACGCAGCTCGGGCCGGCGCTGCAGCTCGATCGAGACGTAGAAGGCGTCGCAATCCACGTGGGCCACCTCGAGGCTCGACGGTTCGGCCTGCATGAAGCGAATCTAACGCTTGTCGCGGCGTCGGTCCCGGTGCGTGCCCCGGCCTTCGAGCCGGGTCGTCATCCTCTCCCCAGCCCTACATCCCCTCCCCAGCCCTTCATCTGCTCCTCAGCCCTTGTAGATGTTGACCAGCCATACCTCCAGCGTGCTGGAGAAGCTGGGAACGGCTGCGCCGGAAGCACCAGGAGCCACCGCACCGGCGGTCGTCTTCGTGATGACTGCGCGGAATCCCTTGCTGGAGGCCTCCCCCGCGAGGTACTCGGCGGTCTTGAGGTCCTCGGTCACGAAATGTGCCACGCCCGCCGGCTTCAGAAGCTGCATCGCGTCACTAACCAGACGCCAGGTTCCACCCGAGACGAAGCTGCCGGTGCCACCGATCCGCCAGGGGAAGTACTGAAAGACGTGGTCTGCCGTCCCGGGTGCGAGGTCGGCGGCCACTCCCTTGACGAACCGGCCACCCAGCGCCTCAAGCTGCTGAATGGCGGCCGCACTCGCCGGCACCGGATCAACCGCGATCACCTTCACTCCCTCCTGCTTCGCGAGATCGATCGCAGCCTTGAGATCTCCTGCGCCGATCTCGACGAAGGTGAGACTCTCCCGCCCCGCGACCCGCGCGGCTGCGCCGGCACCCACGCCGCGTGCGACTGCGCCGGCACCTGCACGCGACCCGCTTGCCATCCCACCGCCCATCAGTGGATTCATCGTCTGCAGCTGCATCACCTTGAGCATGCCAATCGCGGCCCAAATCATCTGCGCGGCGTTGAGCAGGCTCACAATCCGTGGCGCCGTGGTGGTGTCGAAGCGCGGAACGGCAAGATCCGCGACTGCGCCGAAGTCGCCTACAGGCACAGAGGACAGCGCCTTCAACCGCTGGTCGTCCTGAGACAGGACACACGGCACGATACGTCGCGACGCCTTATGCCTGCGGAACACGGTGATCGTGGCGCCCGGCAGCCGCTCGTTGAAGACCTGCTCCAGCGGAATCACCAAGGTGGCGCCATCGGTGTAGGTGAGTGTGTACGTCCAGGGCGCCGTGTCGCTCAGGTGGTCGCGGGCAATTTCAAACTCCACCCATGCAGGGTCTCGACGCGCATCCTGCGCGGGCAAGATCCCCGGCTCAAAGGCAGCGGAGCTCGCCGTCGAGAGATCCGCCGGCGAGGTGGCCGCCTGCGCGACCGCCGAATCGGCAGCGCCTGCATCGCCGTTGCGGGCGACGAGAACGGGGGATGAGTGGGCCACCACCGGCGATCCGCCCGATACAACCGCGGCGGCAGCGGCGCGGGCCTCCGCCTCAAGGCGGTCAGCGCCGCTTACCCGAGGGGCGGACGCCAGTGCAGCGAGGCTCGGGCCATCCTCACGTCCGTCACGTCGACCGCCTCCATTGTCCTGTTGCACGACGTGAGCCAGCTCGTGTGCCAGCAGGCGCCTGCCGCTCGGCGAGACGGGGTCATAGCGGCCTGCCGCGAAGTACAGCTGGCGGCCGATGGCGAACGCGCCGGTGGCGCCGACCCGGGCGACCGCTGCTCCCGCTGTCGGATCGGTGTGAACTCGCACGCGACTGAAGTCATGCTGGAAAGCCCGTTCCATCTGTACGCGCGTGGTTGGCTCGAGCGGTTTGACCGGCAAGTGTGACGGGCGCAGGGCGCGGTCGGCGAGAGCGCTCGAACGGGAATCCCATGCGGAATGCCGGCTTTTGGCCTCACCCGTTGCATGCCACCGAGACTTAGCGAGTGGCTGACTCGCCTCCGCACGCGGCTGGCCCTCGCGGGCAACACTCATCCATCGAAATGGTACACAGATCGGCGCGGTGGGCCCGAATGTGGAACAGCGCCTCTTTCTACCCGCGCTGCTCCACCAGCGCCTCAGGCCCGACCTCGTCGATCGCGGCATACCCGCTGAGCGCCATCGCGAGGTCGAGGTCGGCGAGGAACGATCGCAGCACCTCGACCACACCCTGGGCGCCACCCAGCGCCATGCCCCACATGTAGGGGCGGCCGAGCAGTACCGCACGGGCGCCGAGCGCGAGCGCCTTCAGCGCGTCCGAGCCGGAGCGGACGCCGCTGTCGAACAGCACCTCGCAGCGACCTTCGACGGCGGCCACCACCTCTGGCAGTGCATCCAGCGCGCCGATCGCGCCGTCCACCTGGCGGCCGCCGTGGTTTGAGACGAGCACGCCCTGCACGCCATGCTCCACCGCCAGGCGGGCGTCGTCGGGGTGCAGGATGCCCTTCAGCACGATCGGTAGCTCGGTGCACTCGCGCAGCCAGGCGAGGTCATTCCAGGTGATCGCGGGGTTGGCGAACTGCCACGCCCAATGGCCGATCGCGGCCTGCATGTTCTCCTCGGGCGGAGCCGGCAGTGCGGCGCGAAAGACGGGGTCCTCGAGGTAGTTGCGGTTGCCCTCGCCCCACAGGAAAGGCAGAAAGCCGTTGGTGAGATCGGCCGGACGCCAGCCCAGCATCCAGGTGTCGAGCGTCAGCACGATCGCGCTGTAGCCGGCGCGCTCGGCGCGCTCCACGAAGCTGCGTGCCAGCTCGCGGTCGCGCGGCCAGTAGAGCTGATACCAGCGCGGCAGCTCCCCTGCCTCTTGCCCGATCTGCTCGATCGTGTGCGAGGCGGCGGTGCTTGCCACGAACGGCACCCCCACCTCGGCGGCGGCGCGCGCCATCGCGAGCTCCCCGTCGGGGTGGGCGAGCGTCTGCACACCGATCGGCGCGAGCAGCACCGGGGCCGGCAGCTTCGTCCCCAGCAGCGTGCGCGCGAGCGTGCGCTCGGAAACGTCGCGCAGCATCCGCGGCACGATCCGCCAATGCTCGAACGCTTTGCGGTTGGCGCGCATCGTCTTGCCGCGGCCGGCGCCGCCGGCGATGTAGCCGCGCGGGCCCTCGGCCAGCAGTCGGTAGGCGTCGCGCTCCAGCCGGCGCCAGTCCAGCGGCCGTGCAGGGCGCTGCCCACCCAGCCCACGCAGGTAGATCTCGTACTGATAGTTGGCGTAGGGAACTTGCTCGCTCATCGGTGACGTTGGACTCTACCGAGGCGGGGGATCAGCTCAGCTGGTCGCCCACACCTCCCCCACACCTTCGAAGCCGAGCGCCTGCTTGGTTGCTTCGGTGAGGTCGTATTCGCGGCCGGCCACATAGGGGCCGCGGTCTACTACCGGCACGCGCACCGTGTGTCCGTCGTAGCGCAGCGTGACGAGCGTGCCGCACGGCAGCGTCTTGTTCGCGACGCCCATCGTGGTGCTCGTCAGCCAGCCGCCGCAGGCGAGACTGCCTTCGCCCCCATACCACGAGGCCTCGGCGAGGCGGTAGACATTGAGCCGGCCCACCACGCGCCCGGAGCCATCCTCGCCGGGGGCGCCCGCGAAGCGCACCCGCAGCAGCTCGCTGCCGATGCGACCGGTTCGATAGCGCAGCCGAAAGTGCCCCACGCACGCCGGTGCGCGCAGCGGCGATCGTCCGCCAGCCGTGGCGCCCGACCGCCTGTAGGACGACAGTCCGCCCGGCCACCTGCGCCTGGTGTGCCACGCTCGCCGTTGGAGTCGTGCCCGCCACCAGAGTTGCGCCCGGGGGCTGCGTCGGGTCCGCCGATCGACCTGCACGCACCGTTTGCGTCGGGCCCCTCCGGGCCGTGATGCGCAGCGAGCCCGCGATCGACGTCGCGCGTCCGTCGAGCACGTTCAGGACGGCGCTCCGGACGCGCAGGCGTGTCACCCTTGGTGCGACAATCGCGGGCGGCGGGGTGGCTTCGCCCGCGGCGATCGCGTTGGGCGGCAGTGCCGTCACCGTCAGCGCAGGCGTGGCGGGTACGTACATATGGGTCCTCCTTGGTCACCGCCTACGGGGTTAGCTGTCGGGCTCACGCGCCGCCAAGCGCACGATCGCGTGCGTCGGCGCGGGCGTTACAGCCGCATCAGCGGCCGATTCGCCCCATCCAGACCGCTTTCATCGCGGTCCGGCAGTGGGTCCCCCGCTCGCCTCCAAGGACGGAGGCGACTCGGCTGATTCAAGACCGAGGCAGGATAGAAGCCTTTCCCTCTCGCAAAGTGCGCCAGATCACACAATCGCTCGCCCGGCACGGAAATACCATGCCGGGCATGGCATTTGGTAGAGCGAGAAGGCTGAAAATGTTTCTCTGGCCGACGGCCGCGTCCACATCCGCAGAGATTTCTTCCCCGCGCGTTGACGGGCGGCCTCCAACCAGCGACAATCCCGCCCGATGGCAAACCCCGACCGTCTCACCGGCCTCGACACCGCCTTCCTGCACCTGGAGGATCACTCCACTGCGCACATGCACGTGGCGTCGGTGATGGTCTTCGAAGGCCGCGCCCCGACGCCGCGGGAGCTCGTCGAGCACGTGCAGAGCCGCCTGCACCTCGTGCCGCGCTACCGCCAGCGCCTGGCGTATGTACCGCTCGACCAGGGCCGTCCGGTGTGGACCGACGATCCCCACTTCAACCCCCACTACCACATCCGCCACACCGCGCTGCCGCGGCCCGGCGACGACGCGGCGCTCAAGCGGCTCGCCGGGCGGCTCTTCTCTCAGCGCCTGGACCGCTCCAAGCCGCTGTGGGAGATCTGGCTGGTCGAGCGCATGGCGGGGCGGCGGTTCGCGCTGATCGCCAAGACCCACCACGCGCTGGTGGACGGGATCTCCGGGGTGGACATCACCACCGTGCTGTTCGACGCCACGCCCGAGCCGCGGGGTGGGCCGGCATCCGATCCCCAGGGTGGGCGGGCATCCAATCCTCCCGTGGAGCCCGCGGCCGCTGCCCGGCTCGGCGAAGCTGCTCGGCGAGGCGCTGCTGGAGCGCACGACCGTACCGGGAGAGATGGCGCGTGGGGCGCGGCGGGTCGTGCGCCGCCCGCTGCGCGCACTGGGGCAGCTGCGCGACGGGCTCGCCAACGTCGGCGCCACCACGCTGGCCGGGATCAACGCGCCGGCGCCGCCCTCGCCGCTGAACGTGGACATCGGGCCCCACCGCCGCTACACCTGGGTCGACGCCGACCTCGCCCGCTTCAAAGCGATCAAGGACTCGCTCGGGGGCACCCTCAACGACGTCGTGCTCGCCGCCGTCAGCCTCGCGCTCGGCCGTTGGCTACGTGCGCACGACCACCCCACCGTGGGCTTGGAGCTGAAGGCGATGGTGCCCGTATCGGTGCGTGCCGACGTCGAGCGCGGCGCGCTCGGCAACCGCGTCGCGGCGATGTGGGCTCCACTGCCGGTCGGCATTGAGGATCCCGTGGCGTGCTACGAGCAGATCCGCGTGGCGATGGACGACCTCAAGCACTCCGGCCAGGCGGTCGGCGCACAGGTGCTGACCAACCTCGCCGGCTTCGCCCCGCCGACGATCCTCAGCCAGGCTGCACGCCTGCAGGCCCGCCAGCGCTACTTCAACCTCGTCGTCACCAACGTGCCGGGCCCCCAGTTCCCGCTCTACCTGCTGGGCCGCCGGCTGTGCTCGCTCTACCCGGTGGTGCCGCTCGCCCGCCGCCAGGCGCTGGGCATCGCGGTGATGAGCTACAACGGTCACCTCGGCTTCGGCTTGCTCGGCGACTACGACGCGCTCCCCGACCTCGACACGATCGCGCAGGAGCTCGACCGCGCGATCCGCCGGCTGGCGCGCGCGGCCAATCCTCCGAAAGCCAGCCGCCGCGGCTCCAAGCGGGCCGCCCCGAAGCAGACCGCCACGCGGGCCGCCGCGAAGCAAACCGTCACGCGGGGCGCCGCGAAACAGACCCCCGCGCGGGGCGCTCGTGCGGCGAAGGTTGCCGCACTGCAACCGGCAGACGCCCGCGGGGCCAACAGCCGTGCTGGCAAAGCCCCCGGCCGCACCCGCACCGCGGGCCGGGCCGCGGCTGCCAAGCGCTAGTGCGGCTCGCGCTCTGCCAGATGAATGCCACCGTCGGCGACATCGCCGGCAATGCGCTGCGCATCCGTTGCGGCATCGAGGACGCGCGCGCGCAGGACGCACAGCTCGTGCTGTTCCCCGAGCTCGCTCTCACCGGCTACCCGCCAGAGGATCTGCTGCTGCGTGAACACTTCCTGCAGGACACCGCCGCCGCGCTGCGGGAGCTGGCGGCCGGTGTCGAGGGAATCGTCGCCGTGGTGGGGTATCCAGAGTGGGTGGGCGATGCAGAGTGGGTGGGCGATGCGGAGCGCACGCCCGCGGGGGCGTCGGCCGAGGCGACGGCGCTCGAGCAGGAGAGCGAGGAGTTCGTCGGCACGCCGCAGACGCCGCGCGTTCACAACGCCGCCGCGGTGCTCGCCGACGGCGGCGTACGCTCGGTCTACCGCAAGGTGCACCTCCCCAACTACGGTGTCTTCGACGAGCAGCGCTACTTCGTGGCGGGGCACACGGGTGTGGTGATCGATGTCGGTGGGCAGCCCGTCGGGCTGACGGTGTGCGAGGACCTATGGCGACCCGGGGCAGGCCGGGATCCCGTCTCCAAGGAGGCGGCGACCGGCGCGCGACTGATCGTCAACATCTCCGCCTCCCCCTACCACGCCGGCAAGGGGCTCGAGCGTGAGCGCCTGTTCGCGCAGCGAGCACGCGAGCATCGTGTCCACATCGCCTTCTGCGGCCTGGTTGGCGGCCAGGACGAGCTGGTGTTCGACGGGCACTCCTTCATTCTCGATCCCGGCGGGGAACCGATTGCGCGCGCCGCGCAGTTCGAAGAGGACCTGCTGGTGTGCGAGCTCGAGCTCGATCGCGCACAAAAGCAGGCTGGGGCGGCTGTGCCACACGAGCCGGGGCGTGGCGCGGCTGAGACACATCTGCCAGGGCGTGGCCGGACTGCGGTCGACGACCCGCCACGGCGCCTGACGAGGCCGCTTCTGCCACCGGAGGCCGAGGTCTACGCAGCGCTGTGTCTCGGCCTGCGCGACTATGTGCACAAGAACGGTTTCGCCCATGTGGTGCTCGGTCTCTCCGGTGGGATCGACTCGGCGCTGGTCGGCTGCCTCGCCGTGGACGCACTCGGCGCCGAGCGTGTGAGCGTGGCGATCATGCCCTCCCCCTACTCCTCCGCGGCGACCCAGGACGACGCGCGCGCGCTGGCGGATACGCTCGGCGTGCCCGTCCACGAGCTGCCGATCGCCGCGCCGATGGACGCTTATGCCGCGACGCTGCGCACCGAATTCACCGGCCGGGACGCCGACCTCACCGAGGAGAACCTGCAGGCTCGCATCCGCGGCAATCTGCTGATGGCGCTCTCCAACAAGTTCGGCTGGCTGGTGCTGACGACGGGCAACAAGTCGGAGATGTCGGTTGGCTACACCACGCTCTACGGCGATCTCGCGGGTGGCTTCGCGGTGATCAAGGACGTCCCCAAGACGCTCGTCTACCGGCTGTGCGAGTGGCGCAACTCGCTGGCCGGCTCACAGCCGTGGTCGCCGATCGGCGACCACGGCGAGCGCATCGCAGCGCCGATTCCCCCCTCGATCATCGCGCGGGCTCCCTCCGCGGAGCTGCGCGAGAACCAGCGCGACGAGGACTCACTGCCGCCGTACGAACTGCTCGACCGGATCCTCCACGGCTACATCGAGCTCGACCATGGCCGCGAGCGGCTGATCGCCGAGGGGCTGCCGGCCGAGGAGGTGGACCGCACGATTCGCCTTGTCGATCTCGCCGAGTATAAGCGCCGCCAGGCGCCCCCGGGATCAAGATCACCACTCGCGCCTTCGGTCGCGACCGGCGCATGCCGATCACCAACAGGTATCGGGGGTAGGACAGAGAGGAGGGTGGCGAGGTCGAGCTGGTGGGAAGGCTGCCCGCCGAACGGCCCGCGGCGTGCCGCTACGCTGCGCCCCGTGCGATCCCGACCCTCCATGCGCGCCCAACCCGTCGCCGCACTCGCGCTGCTCGCGCTTGGCGCCTGCGGGCTGAGCGCCTGCGCCAACACCGTCCAGGATCAGCCAACCCCACCGAACGCCCTGGAGCCGCTGGTGACGCAGGAAGCGTTCCCGGTGTACTGGCTCGGGGGCACCTTCCACGGTCTGCCGATCACCGATGTGGGGCGCGACCCCAGCGGCGCCTACGAAATCCAGTACGGCAACTGCCTCGTGGGGGGCGAGAGCGTGTGCGTGTCGCCGCTGCAGATCGTCACCTCGCCCGACAACAGCTTCCTGCCGAGCGGCAGTGCCACGCAGAGCGCGGTGCTGATCAGGGGCGTGCATGGCCACTCGGCCTTGGGCGGCAGGGCGCTGTCGCTGCCCACCGGCGGCGTGGTGGTCGACCTGTATGCCGACAAGCCGGCGCTCGCGCGGGCCGCCGCGGAGGCGATGGTGACGATCAATTCGCCGGAGAGTGGCGCAGCCGGCAATGGGCGGACGGGCCGTGTCACGCTTGCTCCGTCAGACCTCCCCGGTACGCCGCTCGCCCCACCTCTACCCAACACCGGCTATGGAGAACGGCCGCTGCCCTCCCAACAGCCGGCGATCCCACCGACGGGCGCAGCCGCGGCACTGCGACCGAAGCCGGGTGACACGCGCCTTCGGCGCTAGCCGGTTCGGCCAACACCCGGGCACGGACAGCCCCGGCGGCGGCGGGATACAACCCCCGTGTCGCGGTCGTGTTCAGGATGGCTGCGTGTCAGGTAGCGGGCGCACAGCGATTGTCATGCGTGTCACCGCGCACAGCCTGCCCGCGTCGTCGCTGAAGCGCACATCCCACACCCACGTGGTGCGGCCCCCGTGCAGGCGGGTGCCGTGCGCGTGCACCGTGCCCGCGGTGACCGGACGCAGGAAGCTCGTGCTGTTCGAGAGGCCCATCGCCGCCAAGCCCTCCGGGAACACCGCTATCGCGGTCGCCAGCGAGGTCATCGACTCCGCCAGCGAGGCGTACACGCCCCCGTGCACCAAGCCGTACGGCTGCCTGAGCTCATCGCGCACCTGCACACAGGCGCGCACCTCCTCGCCGGACAGCTCCAGCAGCTCCAGGCCATACAAGCGGTCGAATCCCTGCAGCACCTCGTTGATCTGCTCGGCGCTGGGGATCTCCATCGCGGCGCCACGATAGCCTACGGGTGCAGGGAGCACTCGCCAAGCTCTGCCGCACGGTGGCAGAACGCGTCATACTCGGCCGCCGCCGAGGGCTCCCGCGACCAACGATGAGACTGCAAGAGATCCCCCCCGACCTGCGCGCGACGCTCTCCCTGCTGCTGCGCCAACACCGCAGCTACGCCGAGATCGCGACGATGCTCAAGATCGAGGAGCAAGCCGTGCACGACCGCGCGCACGCCGCGCTGGCGCTGCTCGCCCCGCGCCAGGCGCGCGAGTTGAGCGCCGAGGAGCGCGCGCAGGTGGGCGACTTCCTGCTCGGGCAGGCCGACGACGCACAGCGATTGACCACCGCCGCTGACTTGGAGAGCTCCGCCGCCGCCAGAGAATGGGCGCAGGCGCTCGCCGCCGAGCTTGCTTCGCTCTCGACCGAGCTGCCGGTGATCCCCGCGGCTGCCAAGGCGCAGGCACCAACCGCGAACGGCGCCGCGTCGGCGGCCGCTGACGCTCCGGCGCTCGCGGGCTCGCCCTCGCAGCCGCCCAGCTCGCGGCGGGGCGGGGCGATCCTGCTGGGCGGGCTGGCCGCCGTCGTGATCGTAGCCGTCGCCTTGATTGTCGGCCTCGGCGGCGGCTCCTCGCCGAGCTCTGCCACCACCTCCACCGCTCCGAACGCGTCGAGCGGGCAAGGTGGATCGGGCACATCGGCTTCCACGAGCACCGGCTCGAGCACAACGTCGAGCAATCCCACCACACCGGCTAAATCAGGTGGGTCAGGCAAATCAGGCAAATCCTCACGTGAACCTCGGCTCACCGCGACGCTGCCGCTCATGCCCCCCGACACCACCAGCAAGGCGCTCGGGTTGGTTGAGGTGATCGCCGAGGGCAACGAACACGCCTTCATCCTCGCAGCCGAACATCTGCCATCGACGGACGGCTTTCACTACGCGGCCTGGCTGTACAACACGCCCACCGACGCCTACTTCCTCGGCGGCGGCACCACCGTGAGCTCCAAGGGCACCCTCAAAGCGGCTCAGGCGCTGCCTGCCAACGCTGCCCACTACGCCACGATCATCCTCACCGAAGAGCACGAAGAACGGCCCAAGCAGCCAGGCCCGATCGTGCTCAGCGGAACGTTCAAGCTGGGGTAGGCAACAGCTTCCCCGGGTTCATGATCCCCGCCGGGTCAAGCTGGCGCTTGAGCGCACGCAGGGCCTCGACTCCCTGCGCGCCCAGCTCGCGCTCCATCCACGGGAGGTGGTCGCGCCCGACCCCATGATGGTGGGTGATCGTGCCGCCGTGGCGCGCAATCGCGTCGCCAGCCGCGCGCTTGACCGCCTGCCACTGCTCGATCTCCGCGCCCTCGCGCTGTCGCGCCAGCAGCGTGAAGTACAACGAGGCACCCGTCTCGTAGAGGTGCGAGACGTGGCACATCGCCACGCCCTCGCTGCCCTGCGCACGCAGCTCTCGCTCGATCGCCGCGCGCGTCTCGCGGTGCAGCCGCCGCACGTTCGACCACCTCGTCGCGGTCTCCAACGTCTCGACCATCACCCCGTGCGTGAGCAGCTCATCGCGCAGGTACGGCGCCGCGAAGCGCTGCCTGCGCCACGCCTCGCCGGGCGAGCGTCCAACGGGCAGGCCGCCGTGGCTGCGCACCACCGCGTGCGCCCGCGCTCGGCCGCGCTCCACCTCCTCCGCGGTGCCCTCGAAGCCGAAGATCGCCATGCACCCCCCGCCGTAGCCGCGCGCGCGCAGGTACGCCCTGCCGAAACGGCTCCTCGCGCGGGCCTGCAGCGCGCTGCGCATGCTCTCGTGCGCCCCCTCCCCGCTCCCCGCCCCGGCGGCCGCCTGCGCCTGTGCGAGCGACATGCGCGTCTCCGCCTCGTCGGACAGTCGTGTCACCGCGGGCGCCGCGTGCTCCTGGGCGAGCGTCCGCAGCGCGCTGACGCCGGAGGGGAAGTCCGCGAAGAACGCGCCCTCGTAGCAGCGCTCTTGCGGCGCCGCGCGCACCCGCAGGTCCAGCTCGCCGATCACCCCCAGCGTGCCCTCCGAGCCAACCAGCAGCCCGCGCAGATCGGGCCCCGCCGCGCTCGCCGGCCGCGCCGGGAGGGCGATCTCGCCGGCGGGCGCAATCAGGCGGATGCCGAGCACCAGCTCCTCGAAGCGCCCATACCCGGTTGACGCCTGCCCGGCTCCCCCGCTCGCCGCACAGCCCCCCAGCGTGACGTACTCGAACGACTGCGGGAAGTGCCCGAGCGTCAGGCCGCTCGCCGCCAGGCGCCGCTCCAGCGCGGGGGCGCGCATTCCGGCCTGGGCGGTTAGGAGCCGCGACTCGACGTCGATGTTCACAAGATCCGCGAGCTCACGCATGTCGAGCGCGACCACCGCCGCGTGCTCGCCCTTCAGCGGCGCCACGCCCCCCACCACGCTCGTGCCCCCGCCGAATGGCACCACCGCGATCGAGCGCTTCGCGCAAACTCGCAGTAGCGCCCCCAGCTGCTCGGGGTGGCTTGGGTACAGAACCGCGTCGGGCGCCTCCGCCGGCTCGCCCGCGCGCAGGCGCACGAGGTCGGGGTAGCCCTTGCCAGCGGCATGCCTGACGCGCTCGGCGTGATCGTCGCGCACGGCGTGGCTGCCGAGCAGCGTATGCAACTCCGCGCGGGCGCTCTCGGGTAGCTGCGCGGGGGGCAGCTCCACGCGCGCGAGCGCCACCGGGGGGCGTGGGTGGGGCGAGATCCCCACGGTCTCCCGCAGCAGTCGCAGCATCTTCGGCCCCACCGCCGGTGCCCGGGCCGGATCGCCCCACCCCCACCACCTCATCGCGGGGGTGTCAACCAACGACCCGCTCCAGCCCGTCGAGTGCCTCGTCGAGCGTCTTGGCAGCCGCGCGGCGCACGCGGCTGGCCCCGAGGTTGGCGAACAACCCCCGCAGCTTCTGGCGCAGCTCGATCGTCACCTTGGTGCCGACACCGGTCGGCTCCAGTCGCAGCTCGGTGCAGGCGGCGGACAGCACGCGCGCGAACGGGGTGTCCTCGACCTGCTGCTCCCAGCGCAGCGTCAGCACCCGCTCATCCGCCTCCATGTGGAAGTCCGCGCGCACGAGCCTGCCGTTGCGGCCGGCGAACACCTTCGTAAAGGCATCCCGCTCGACGCCCTCGACCCGGGTGACGCGCGGCCACCACCGCGGCAGGTGGTTGGGGTCGGCGATCAGCTCCCACACCTCGCCGGCGGGCGCGTCCACCGTGCGGGTGCGTTCGGTGGTGGGCACGCTCGAAGCCTACGCCGCGACGCTGACGGGCCGCAAGCGCCCTCAGCCCGCGATCTTGCGCAGGTCGCGCACCAGCAGCAGATGCCGCAGGTGCGAGGTGACCGCGGCGAGGTTCTCCAGCGCCTCCAGCGCCTCCTTGCGCCGCTGCGGGTTGCGCGAGCGCAGCGCCGGGGCGAGGATCTGCTGCAACAGGCCCGCCTCGCGGTCGGCGGAGGTGCGGAACACGCGCAGGTTGCGCCCCCCCACGCCGTAGCGCGCCAGCTCGGAGACGGCGCCGATGATCTCGCGCTCGGTTTCGTCGTAGTAGCGCTGTCCCGCCCGCTGCTCGCCTTTGACGACTCCATACTCCTCCAGCTCGCGCACCAGCTTTGCGTCGGCCTGGGTCTCCTGCAGCACTTCCTCGAGTGTGTACAGCGCGCCGCTCTCCTCACGCACGCTGACGCTCGCGCGTCGCATCCGTGCCGGGAACGGATGCCCGCCCGCGTGCGCGGGCGGCGCGGGGCTGGTGGGGTCGGCGGGTCCATCGAATCCGGGCGCCGGCGCCTCGCCGCTGCGCCCAGCGGCGAGCTCCTGGCGGATCACCCGCAGCGGCAGGAACTCGTCGCGCTGCATCCGTAGGATCGTGCGCAGGCGGGCCACGTCGCCCTGGCTGTAGAGGCGGTAGCCGCCCGGGGTGCGGCGCGGGTTGAGCAGCTTCTGGTCCTCCAGGTAGCGGATCTTGGAGATCGAGATGTCGGGGAACTCTTGCGCCAGCGCCTTGCACACCGCGCCGATCGTGTACGGCTTGGGAGGGAGAGCTGTCGCCGGGGTCGCCATCAGCGTGCGTGGTAGCTGAGCTTGTACTTGCCGATCTGAAGCTCGTCGCCCTCTTCGAGGCGGTGGGACTCGATCCGCTCGCGGTTGACATAGGTGCCGTTCAGCGAGCCGCAGTCGTCGAGATGCCAATCGTCGCCGCGGCGGATCATCAGCGCGTGATCGCGTGAGACTGTGATGTCGTCGAGGAACACCGCGCTGTCGGGCCGGCGACCGATGCTCATGCGCTCGCCCTCGATCGGGAAGCTCTCGCCTACGCGTCCCCCGCCGGCTCTCACCACTAGGACCGGCCCGCGCGCGGTGACATCGCCGAGCTCGACTGGCACCAGCTCGCCGCTCTCGTCGATGCGGTAGGTGGCGGTGACCGAATCGCCCACCCCCTCGCCGGGGTGGGCGGGATCCTGATCGGCGCGCAGCGAGGCGCCGCAGCGCTGGCAGAAGTTGGCGCCCTCGCCGTTGGCGGAGCCGCACTCGGGGCAGAGCGTCGCCATCCCTACAGCCCCTTAGACGTCGGTCTGCGGTTCGGTCTGTCGGCGGGCGAGGATCTCGGTGAGCTGCTCCACGTCCGCGCCGGTGATCAGCTGCTCGCCGTTGTCGTGCTTGTGCTGTAGGCGGTTGACCAGCTCGGCGCGCAGAATGTCGATCTTGCCGTGCAGAATGCGCCGCCGGTAGGAGATGTCGGTCTCCTCGTCGGTCAGCTCGCGGATCAGGCTCTTCAGCTCGGCGTCCGTGAGGGCACCTAGGTCGGGAAACGTGTCCATGCTGGTCGCTTGCTCCTCTCTCGGCTCATCGTGTCTTTCGACAAGTGCATCGACCACTATAGCCGAAGCGTCAAGCTGAGGTTGAGGGCTTGCGCCGTAGCTGCCTCGCGCCATCGCGCACGTACAGCACGGTGGCGGCGAGCGCCAGCGCAAGGCCGACGTACAGCAGGATCGCACCGAGCCCTTCGAGGCCGGCCATCGCGAAGAAGAACCCGCCCATGAGCGGCGCCACCGAGAGGCGGCCGGGCCAGTTGATGCGCAGCTCGAGGCCGTGCGAGAGCCCGTAGCGCCCGAGCACGAGCATCGCCAGCTCGCGCGCGACCAGCACCGCCAGCGCCCAGCGGGGCAGCAGCGCGAAGTGCCAGCACACGACCACCCCGGTGATCGCCAGCAGGCGGTCGGTGAGGGGATCCATCAGCGCCCCCAGGCGGCTGTACTGGCCGGTGACGCGCGCCGCGATCCCGTCGGCGTAGTCCCCCCAGCCGATCACGGCGAACAGCGCGGCCGGCAGCGCGCCGGTGCCGTCCGCCGTCGAGAGCGCCACCACCAGGAACACCGGGATCAGCGCCAGCCGTACGAAGCCGATCGCGTTGGGCACCGTCCACGGCCGCAGCGGCTGCCCGGCGGCGGTCTCGGGCGGCGGCGGGCCGGAGCGGTCGAGGCCGACCAGGCGACGGACGGTCAGGCGGGGGCGACGCCCATTCTCACCCGCGTGAGCTCCAGATGTGCCGTCGGCCATTCCCTAGCCCTCCCCCCGCTCTCTAGGGGAGCGCCTGGCACAGCTCGTCCACCGCCCGCAGCAGCGCCTCGGGGTTCGGCGCCCAAGGGCAGGCCGGGGGCGCTCTGGCGGCCGCGGCGCAGCTGCACCTCGATCTCGCCCGACTCCAGCGAGCGCCGCCCGACGGTGAGCCGCAGCGGGCAGCCGAGCAGCTCGGCGTCGGCGAACTTCTCCCCCGCGCCGAGGTCGCGGTCGTCGTAGAGCACCTCCACCCCGCCGCCGCGCAGCGTCTCGTACACCCCGTCGGCCGCGTCGCGCTCGGGCGTGCCCGGCTTGCCGAGTGCCACCAGGTGCACGGCGAAGGGCGCGAGCGCGCGGGGCCAGGAGATGCCGTGCTCGTCGGCGTACTGCTCGACCGCGGCGGCGACGATCCGCGCCGGGCCGATCCCGTAGGAGCCCATCCAGATCGGGTGCTCGGCGCCGTGCTCGTCGAGGTAGCGGGCCCCGAGCGGCTCGGAGTAGCGGGTGCCGAGCTTGAAGATGTTGGCGATCTCGATCGCGGGTTCGATCCGGATCGGCTCCCCGTCGACGGCGTCCCCCTCGCGCAGCTCGTCTTTGCCGAGCCGCCCGCGCACCACCTCGGCGTTGGCCGCGTACCCCGACTCGGTCAGCACCACCTCGTCCTCCCCCGCGGCACACGGCGCCATGTACTCGTGCGCGCCGCTGCCGCCCATCATCCCCACGTCGCCCTCCACGCGGTAGAAGCGCAGGCCGGTGCGGGCCATGATGCGGTCGTAGGCGCCCACCTGGCGGTCGTAGCTCACCGCCAGCCCGGCGGCGTCGCGGTCGAAGGTGTAGGCGTCCTTCATCACGAACTCGCGCGTGCGCAGCACCCCGGCGCGGGGGCGGGGCTCGTCGCGCTCCTTGACCTGGAAGTGGTAGACGGCGAGCGGCAGGTCGCGGTAGGAGCGCACGAGCTGGGCGATGTGGAAGGTGACGGCCTCCTCGTGGGTCATCGCCAGCACGAGCTCCGAGCCCTTGCGGTCGGTGAGCTTGAACAGCTCCTCGATCTCGATGCGCCCGGTCTTGCGCCACGGCTCGGCCGGCTGCAGCACCGGCATCAACATCTCCTGCGTGCCGATCGCGTCCATCTCCTCGCGGATGATCGCCACCACGCGCTGGTGCACCCGCCAGCCGGCCGGCAGCCACGTCCACATGCCGGCGCCCATCTGGCGCACGAGCCCGGCGCGCACCATCAGCTTGTGCGAGATCGCCTCGGCGTCGGTCGGGGCCTGCTTCTCGGTGGGCAGCAGGTACTCGGAGAGGCGGGTCATGACCGGGGAGCCTAGAGCCTTTGATAGAACAACGTCCAACTGCCGAGCGTCAATCGAAAGACCAGAGAAGGAGCCCCCCCAATGGCCTACACCGTTCCGCCGCTCCCCTACGCGTACGACGCGCTGGAGCCGCACATCGACAAGCAGACGATGGAAATCCACCACGACAAGCACCACCAGGCGTACGTCGACAAGGTCAACGCGGCGCTCGCGGGCACCGACTGGGCCGAGAAGCCGATCGAGGACGTGCTGAAGAACCTCGACAGCCTCGGCGACAAGAGGACCGCTGTCAAAAACAACGGCGGCGGGCACTACAACCACACGCTGTTCTGGGAGTAGCATGAGCGCCGACGGCGGCGGCGCGCCCGAGGGGGCGCTGGCGCAGGCGATCGACTCGGCCTTCGGCTCGTTCGCGGACTTCCAGGCGAAGCTGAAGGAAACCGGCGTCAACCAGTTCGGCTCGGGCTGGTCGTGGCTGGTGCACGACGGCAGCGGCCTCGCGGTGGTGGGCAGCGCCAACCAGGACAACCCGATCTCAAACGGCAAGACCCCGCTGCTGGGCGTGGACGTGTGGGAGCACGCCTACTACCTGAAGTACCAGAACCGCCGCCCCGACTACCTCGACGCGTGGTGGAACGTCGTCGACTGGTCGACCGTGGCAGAGCGCTTCGCCGCGGCGGGCTGAGATTGGGATGGGCTCCGCGGGCCAAGCCCGCTGCGCCGGGAGGGTTGCGTGCCGGTGCTTCTAGCCTCGTGAGAAGCGCCGGCCGACGACAGGCGAGACGGCCTCGTCGAGCCGAGCCGGGCGCATCGGCGTGGCCGTCCGTGCGGGCGTGAGCATCGACTCGAGCACCGCGTCGGCCTCTGACGTCGTTGCGGCCGCGGCTGCCTCCAGCGCGGCCATTTTCTCGGGCGTCATCGCGGTGGCGTCCTCGTTCTCGGCCAGCCATCGCGCGCGCCTCCGCGGCCGCGTGCTCGTCGCGCTGCACCGTCTTGCCGGCGGCGTAGTAGCGGTCGATCTCCTTGAACAGCTCGTCCACGAACTGCTCGGTGGGCACCTTCTTGAGCGGCTCGCCCTTGGAGTAGATCATCCCCATGTCTTTCGCGCCGGTGATCCCGAAGTCGGCGTGGCGGGCCTCGCCGATGCCGTTGACCGCGCAGCCGAGCACCGACACCTCGATCGGGTCCTCGTACGCTTCCAGGCGCCGCTCGACCTCGGCGACGACGCGTGTCCATGTCGAACTGCAGCCGCCCGCAGGTGGGGCAGGCGATCAGATCGGGGCCGCGCTCGCGCAGCTTCAGCGCCTTGAGGATCTCCCAGGCGACCTTGACCTCCTCCTCGGCGTGGAAGGTGGAGAGCGAGATGCGGATCGTGTCGCCGACCCCGTCGGCGAGCAGCGTGCCGAGGCCCGACGGCGGACTTCAGCGAGCCCGACCACTTGGTGCCGGCCTCGGTCACGCCGAGGTGCAGCGGGTAGGGGATTTTCTCGGCGAGCAGGCGGTTGGAGGCGATCGTGTTGGGCACCGACGTGGACTTCATCGAGACCTTGAAGTCCGTCGAAGTCGAGGCTCTCCATCAGCGCCACGGTCTCCAGCGCCGCCGTGACGAGCGCCTCGACCGGGTTGTCGTACTCGAGCTGGCGCAGGTGGCGGGGCAGCGAGCCGGAGTTGACGCCGACGCGCAGCGGCACGCCCCGCTCGCGGGCGAGCTCCACGACCTCCCCCACCTTCTCGGGCCCGCCGATGTTGCCGGGGTTGATCCGCACGCAGTGCGCGCCGGCCTCGATCGCCTTCAACGCGAGCGTGTGGTTGAAGTGGATGTCGGCGATCACGGGGATCGGCGAGCGCTCGACGATCGACGCGCAGCGCCTCCACGTCCTGCTCGCGGGGCACCGCGACGCGCACGATGTCGGCGCCGGCGTCGGCGACCTTCACGATCTGGTCCATCGTCGCCGCGAGGTTGGCGGTCTCGGTCTTGGTCATCGTCTGCACGACGACCGGCGCGCCGCCGCCGATCGGGACGCCTCCCACAGTGATCTGCCGCTCTGAAGCCATGTGCGCTGCCCATTGTACGCGGGCGACCCGCAGCGCCCGGTGACGCGTGCGTGAACGGGCGGCTCCACCATCCCCACCCCTACCCTCCTCTCTGATGCGGCACCCGCGACCACACGACCCGAGCGCGGCGATGAGCGCAGGCGATCGGCGATAAGCGCAGGCGATCAGCAATGAGCGCAGGCGATCACATCGATGTCTACCCCACGGCGCGCGGGCCGCTGGCGCGGATCGCCTCCCCCTACGCCGCCCGCGCGCGCCGGCCGCGGCACGAGCGCTTCTTCAAGCTGACCGGCCTGCCGCCCGGCGGCCGCGTGCTGGACGTGGGCTGCGGCCGGCTCGGCCTCCGGGCGCTGGAGCCGGAGCTCGACATCACCGGCACCGACATCGCGCCCCACCCAGGGCTACCCCGGCCCGTTCGTGCAGGCCGACGCCGCCGAGGGGCTGCCGTTTGCCGACGAGGAGTTCGACCTCGTGTACTGCAACAGCGTGATCGAGCACGTCCCGCCGGAGCGCCGCGAGGCATTTGCGGCCGAGCTGCGACGTGTGGGCAGGGGCTGGTACGTGCAGACGCCGGCGTGGTCGTTCCCGCTCGAGCCGCACGCGCTGCTGCCGTTCGCGCACTGGCTGCCGCCCCGCCTGCGCCGCCCCTACTGGCAGCTGGGGGCGAGCGGCACATGGGAGGAGATCGAGCTGCTGCGCCGCGCGGGAGATGGAGGCGCTGTTCGGGCCGGCGCTGCCCGAGCGCTGCCGGTCCGCTGGTCAAGAGCTGGGTGTGCGTGCGGGCCTGCGTGGGAGCCGAGGGCGATTGACATTGAACGGGAAGGGGTTTGATGGCTCGCCCTGCCTGCCCTGCCCCAGCCAAAGACGGGGTGTGCGTGCGGGCTGCGTGGGAGCCGCGGTCGCCGGGGGTCCAGCCCCCGGCGACGCCGCTATGAGCCTATTCTTTGTGGGCCCCAGCCTATTCTTTGTAGGCCCCGAATTTTAATTCTTCAGTCAACGTCCGGAATAATAAATCTGCGGTGAAGGTCGCCGTCTGACCACCGATTTCCATGCCGATGGCCACCGATTTATTGCCGATTTCGGCCGATGTGAGCGCCGGTTCGATGCACATGAATAAGCCGGATGTAGCTTCGACTTCCTGGTGGGTGTCCACAGACGCGACATCGTATTTGTCTTCTTTTGCCAATTTGACTTCGGTCGGGCTTAACGTGAAGGAGCACGTTTCGGTGCCTTTTTTGGCGACCGTGACCGTTGTGAACGCGCCCGCCGCATCGTACACGTCGACGATCTGCGTCGTGCCCGTTTCGTAGCCGAGTTCAGTCGATGATTTGGTCCGTGCCAGGGTCACTTCACAGCCGGTGGAGCCTTCGAGCGCACACGAGCTGTATTCGATCGTCTCTTCGTCTTTACCGGGGTTGCCGCCGATCAGCTTGCCTTCGATTTTGGCGACGCCGCAAAAGATCGTCGCTGCTTTTTCTTTGATGGTGGCTTTCAGCTTGACTAAGCTGCCGGAGAAGTTTTCGCCTCTGATTAATCTGGTTTCGTTGGTCGCCAGTTTGACGCCGTTGACGTGCCACACCGGGCCGGTCGTCGCCGACGCGACGGCACTTGTCGCGAGCAGGCCGATCGTCGTCAGCAGCGCACATAGGATCACACGTAGTTTGAACATAATGTTTTTATCTCCTTCCGCCCCGGCGCGCCGGGACCGTTGCTATATGAATGACGCGTCCATCCCCGCACGTATGCGGGAAACGTCCGCTTCCTGCTCTTTAGGGGACCTCGCCGCTGCCCCGCTTATGGATGCAACGGCGCGGGCGCCGCAGTATCCCGCTTCGACTGGGCGAATACAACCGTTTGAGACGCCGGGCGCTACACGTACATCGACTCGATCTCGGCGGCGTACTTCTCCGAGATCGGCTTGCGCTTGAGCTTCATCGTGGGCGTCAGCTCGTCCTCGCCGGGGAGCCAGTCGCCGGGGACGATCGTGAACTTCTTGATCTGCTCGACGCGGGCGAGACGGGTGTTGGCGAGCGTCGATCGCCTCCTGCACAGCGGCGCGCACGGCGGGCTCGCCGGCAAGCTGCTCCAGCGTGCGGCCCTCCAGGCCGTGCTGGGCGGCCCACATCGGGGCGAAGTCGGCGTCGAGCACGATCAGCGCGGTGTTGTAGGAGCGGCGGTCGCCGATCGCGCAGGCCTGGCCGATCAGCGGCGAGGCGCTCTTGATCGCGGCCTCGATGTTGGCGGGCGACATGTTCTTGCCGGCGGCGTTGATGATCAGCTCCTTCTTGCGGTCGACGATCCGCAGGTAGCCGTCGGCGTCGAGCTCGCCGATGTCGCCGGTGTGCAGCCAGCCCTCGGGGTCGATCGTCTCGGCGGTCTTCTCCGGGTCGCCGCGGTAGCCGAGCATCACCGATGTCGCCGCGGACGAGCACCTCGCCGTCCTCGGCGAGCGAGATCTCCACGCCGGGGGCGGGTGGCCCGACGGTGCCGAGCTTGATCCGCTCCGGCGGGTTGACGCAGCCGGCTCCGCATGTCTCGGACATCCCCCACAGCTCGGCGAGCGGGATGCCGATCGCGTGGAAGAACTCGAGCACCTCCAGCGGCGTGGGGGCGGCGCCGACGTTGACGGCGCGCACCTCGTCGAAGCCGAGCATCTTGCGCAGGCCGGCGAAGATCTGCTCGTCGGCGGCGGCGACCTCCGCGGCCAGCTCCGCCGGGACCTGCTCGCCGCGCTGCTCCAGGCGCACCTTCTCGACCGCGGCGGCGAGCGCGCGCTCGGTGCGCTGCGCGCTGCTCCTCGGGCTGGCCGGCGATCATCGTCTCCAGGCCCGCCTTGAGCTTCTCCCAGATGCGTGGCACGGCGAAGAACCACTGGGGGCGCACGTCGGGCAGGTAGGAGAGCACCTGGCGCGGGTCGGGGCAGCAGGTGATCTGCATGCCGTACACGATCGGCACGTAGTGGTGGGCGTTGCGCTCGGCGACGTGCGCGGCGGGCAGCCACGAGATCACGCGCGAGCTCCGGCGGGAACCGCACCAGCCGCTCGATGCCGGCGACGGTGTGCATCAGATTGCGGTGCGAGAGCTGCACGCCCTTCGGCGGGCCCGTCGTGCCGGAGGTGTAGATCAGCGTGAGCACGTCCTCGGGCGCCGACCTGCGCGGCGGCCGCGTCGACGGCGGCCTGTGTCTGCGGGTCGCGCCCGAAGGCCTCGACCTCGGCGAGCGTGAGCACGCCTTCGGAGAGCGACTCTTCCTCGGGTGATCGACGACGATCACGTGCTCCAGCCGGGGCAGGTTGTCGCGCGCCTCCAGCAGCCGCTCGAGGTACTGGCGCTCGACCACGGCGATGCGGGCGGCGGCGTCGGCGACGACGTACTCGATCTGGTTGGCGGCGTAGGTCTGGTAGATCGAGAAGGGCGTCGCGCCGAGCGTGACCGCGGCGAGGTCGACGATGTGGAACTCGGGACGGTTGGAGAGCATGATCGCGAGCGTCTGCCCGCGCGCGCAGCCCCAGCCGGTGCAGCCCCCCGGCGAGGTCGCGCACGCGCCGGTGCCACTGCGCCCAGGTGAGCGTCTGCTCGTCGCCCTTGGTGCGGATCGCGACGCGATCGGCGAGCGCGGCGCTCGTGAGCTCGAACGCCTCGACGATCGTGGCGGCGTGCGCCGCCGGCGGCCCTCTCGCTCCGGGCGTGGGTCCGGCCGTGCGTGGTGGGCGCGCTCATCGGTGCGTAGGCGCGTTCATCCGCCGAGCCGTGAGATGTCGTTGGTGACGCCGTTGATAACCAGAAAAGCTAGCAACACGATCCCGACCGAGCTGAAGCGCCACATCGCGGCCAGCGACACGCGCCGCCCGCGCACCTTCTCGGCGAGCGACCACAGCACGTGGCCGCCGTCGAGCGGCAGGAACGGGAAGAGGTTGACGATCGCCAGCGCCAGCGAGACGAAGCCGACGATCACGAGCGCGTAGCCGGCGCCTTCGGTGATCGCTTCCTGGGTGGCGACCGTGATCCCCACGATGCTGCTGAACTCATGGCGTACCTTCGCGCTGGTGAAGGCGTGGCCGATGTTGGTGAGCGTGTGGGCGGTGATCCCCCACATCTCGCCGAGCGCCGTGCCGGCGGCGGCGAACGGGCCGTAGCGCTTGGGGGTGGCTCCGAAGTCGAAGCCGATCAGCATGCGGTGCAGGGCGGCGCTGTAGCGGGGGTAGACCGAGAGCGATGACCGTGCGGCCCGCGCGCCTGACGGTCAGCTGCACGGGCGTCACCGCGCGGCATCCTTCGCGCGGCGTCCCGGCGCAGCGGTGGGCGCCGATCGCCCTGATCGCGGATGTCTCGTTCACGCGCCGCCCGTCGATCGCCACGATCCGGTCGCCGAGCCTGAGCGTCCCGTAGGCGGGCTCGTGCCGCTCGATCGCCGACCACGCGTGGTGCTCGGCACGCGCGTGTGGATCGAGGGGTTGAGGTTTTCGAGCGTGCCGACGCCGGCGACGCTGCCGGAGAAGAGGATCGCCCAGAACAGCAGGAAGGCGATCAGCAGGTTGACGCCGGGGCCGGCGAGGATCACCGCGATGCGCTTCCACGGCGGCTGGTTGTAGTAGGCGTGCGCCGCCACCTCCGGATCCAGCCCCTCCAGTTCCTGCGGGCTCATCCCGGTGATCTTCACGAACCCCCCGGCGGGGATCGCGCCGATCATGTACTCGGTTTCCCCCCGGCGGAAGCCGACGATCTTCGGCGGGAAGAACAGCGAGAAGCGCTCCACGCGCATCCCCACCGCCTTGGCGACGGTGAAGTGCCCGGCCTCGTGCAGGATGATCAGCGCGGCGATGCCGAGGATCGTGAGCACCCAGCTCATGCGTCTCAGTGTGGCAGGCGGCGGGGGCTTATCACGCGGTGGGGCGGCACTGGTCGAGGGGCGTCTCAAGATGCGCGACCCGAGCCGGCGGGTCGGGCTAAGCTTGACCCGATGCCGACTCTCGTGCTGGACCCTCCGCCCGCACAGCTCCAGGAGCTCCTCGAGCGCCGTCGCCGGATCGGAGCCGACCACCACGATGAGATGTGGGAGGGTGTCTGTCATATGACTCCCGCACCCAGCGCCGCCCACGCGCTCGTCACGCACGAGCTCGCCATACTGCTCGACGCGGCCGCCCGCCCGGCTGGTCTGCGCGTCAGCGCCGAGTTCGAACCTCGGCGCGGAGTCGACGAGCTACCGCGTGCCTGACGTCGGCGTCCATCGTCAGCCTCCGAGCGGCGCCTGGATCGCGCCGGCGGCGCTCGTCGGTGGAGATCGTCTCGCCGGGCGACGAGACCTGGCCGAAGCTCCCCTTCTACGCCACTCCACGAGGTCGACGAGGTCCTGATCGTCGATCCCGCCATCGCGTAAAGTCGACTGGCTCGCGCTGGATGACAGCGCGCCGAGTACAGGCCAATCGAGCACAGCGGCGTCGATCGACCTCGGCTCGCGCCGAGCTCACCGCGCGGATCGACTGGCCGCCCAGCACGTAGGCCTTGCCCTCACGCCAGCGCGGCGACCGCCTCCGCGGCGAGCGCGCGCGCCTCGCGGTCGGCCTCATACAGCGACTCGAAGGCGCGCACCGGCTCGGCGGGGAGCCGCTCCAGCGTCGCTTCGATCACGGCCGGGATGCCGCCGAACGGCAGGCGCTCGGCGAGGAAGGCGTGGACCGCCACCTCGTTGGCGGCGTTCAGCACGCACGGCGCGGTGCCGCCGGCGACGGCCGCCTCGCGCGCCAGCCGCAGGCACGGGAACGCGTCGAGATCGACCGCCTCGAACGTCAGCTCGCCGACCTGCACGAGGTCGAGCGGCGCGATCGGCAGGCTCACGCTCTCGCCGCCGTGCAGCGCGTAGGAGATCGCCACGCGCATGTCGCGCGGGCCGATGTGGGCGAGCATCGCGCCGTCGGCGAGCTGGATCAGGCCGTGGACGAGCGACTGCGGGTGGACGACCACGTCGATGCGCTCGTACGGGGTGCCGAACAGGTGGTGGGCCTCCATCAGCTCCAGGCCCTTGTTCATCAGCGTGGCCGAGCCGATCGTGTTCATGCGCGCCCATCGCCCACGTCGGGTGCGCGAGCGCCTGCGCGACCGTCACCTCCTGCAGCTGCGCGCGCGTGCGCCCGCGGAAGGGGCCGCCGGAGGCGGTGATCACGAGTCGCTCCACCGCGCCCGGCGGATGGCCGGCGAGCAGCTGGTGCAGGGCGGTGTGCTCGGAGTCCACGGGCACGATCTGCGCGCCGGTGGCTTCCGCGAGCGCGGTGACCAGCTCGCCGCCGACGACCAGCGACTCCTTGTTGGCGAGCGCGAGGTCGATGCCCTCGCCGAGCGTGGCCACGGTCGGCCCGAGGCCGGCGGAGCCGACGAGCGCGTTGAGCACCAGATCGGCGCCCGACTCGACGACCAGCCGCACGAGCCCCTCCGCGCCGTGCAGCACCTCTCCCCCGGTCCACGCCTCGGCCGCGCGCGCCGCGGCGTCGGGCTCGACCAGCGCGATCCGCCCCACCCCGTGGGTGTGGGCCTGCGCCGAGCAGTGCCTCCCACGAGCGCTCGGCGGAGAGGCCGACCAGCTCGAACTGCTCGCTGCGGCCCACGATGTCGAGGGCCTGCGTGCCGATCGAGCCGGTGGAGCCGAGGATCAGGAGGCGCTTGGGCATCGGGTTGCGCAACCGCGCCAACGCGCCGGTCGCACGCCCGCACGCTTCATTTTGTAAATGGTTGGGGTCCGTTTCGAAGACATACTTGCCAGCCCTGACCGACCGTCACACATACGCCAGCCAGATGTAATAGCCGACCACGGCCGTGAACAGCACCGCGTCGAGGCGATCGAGCGCGCCGCCGTGCGCGCCGAACAGCCTCCCAGCGTCCTTGACACCGGCCTGGCGCTTGAGGAACGACTCGAACAGGTCGCCGACGGGGCCGGCGAGCGCGACGCCGAGGCCGAGCACGAGCGCGTGCGTGCCGGGCAGCCATTCCTGGTAGCGCCCGGCCAGCCACACGGCGACGACGGCGCAGATCATGCCGGCGACCAGCCCCTCGACGGTCTTGCCGGGCGAGATCGAGCGGCGCGAGCGGGCGGCGGCCGAAGAGGCGCCCGCCGAGGTAGGCGCCGGTGTCGCCGAGGAAGGTGCCGACCAGCACGTCGATCACGATGCCCTCGCCGTGCGGCAGCTGGCGCAGCATCACCGCGTGGGCGAGCGCGAGGCCGATCCAGAAGATCCCCAGCAGCGTGATCGCCAGCCCGGCGACGGAGGGGCGGGGCTGGCGCAGGGTCAGCAGGAACAGCAGCGGCAGCGCGGCGACCGTGGCGAGCAGCACCTTTGCGGTGGGGCTTCCGTACAGCGCCGCGGCGAGCAGCCCCGCGAGCGCGACGAAGCCGGCGAGGCGCACCGGGTGGGTGCGCTCGTACATGCGCGTAGAGCTCGTGCATGCAGACCCAGCCGAGCACCAGCACGCCGAGCGCGAACACGGCGCCGCCCTCGATCACGATGAACAGCGCGAACGCGATCGCCGGCAGCGCGGCGAGGACCCGTGCGGCGAGGTCGGAGCGCCCGGAGCTCATCGCCCGCCGAAGCGCCGCCGCCGGGCGCTGAACTCGGCGAGCGACTGCTCCAGCGCCGTGCGCGTGAAGTCGGGCCACAGCTCCTCGCGGAAGACGAGCTCGGAGTAGGCCGACTGCCACAGCAGGTAGTTGGAGAGCCGCCGCTCGCCGGAGGTGCGGATGATCAGGTCGGGGTCGTGCATCTCGGGGGCGTACAGGCAGCGGCGGAACTCCTCCTCGGCCGACCGAACCTCCCCGGCCAGCGGGCTCGCGCCGGCGAGCCGCTGCCCACGCCGTGACTCCCGACGCGCCTCCTCGCGCGCGGCCGCGAAGCGCACTGCGGCATCGACGATCTCCGCGCGCCCGCCGTAGTTGAAGGCGACGAACAGCGTGATCGTGGAGTTGGCGTCGGTCAGCTCTTCGGCCCAGCGCATCTGCTCCACGCAGATCCTCGGGGACGCCCCTCGCGGCGGCCGATGAAGCGCATCCGCACCCCCTCGGCGTGCAGCTCGGGCGTCTCGCCGGCGATGCGGCGCGAGAACATCTCGAACAGCCCCTGCACCTCGGTCGGGCGAGCGCGACCAGTTCTCGGTCGAGAAGGAGTACACCGTCAGCTCCTCGATCCCCAGCTCGACGGCGTCGCGCAGGCGCGCCTTGACGGTGTCGGCGCCAGCCTCGTGCCCGGCGTTGACCGGCAGCCCCCGCGCGCGCGCCCAGCGGCCGTTGCCGTCGGTGATGATCGCCACGTACCGCGCGCTGCGTCGGAGCGCGTCGGCGGCTCGGACGCCGCGGCGCGCCGCGGAGCTCTCCTCGTCGTCGGACGGCGCCGGGGGAGCCTGCCCTCCCCGGCCAAGGCTCGGCGCCCGCCATCAGACTTCGAGGATCTCCTCTTCCTTGGCCTTCAGCACCCCGTCGAGGTCGGCGACGCGCGCGTCGGTGAGCTTCTGCAGCTCGACCTCGGCGCGGTGCTCGTCGTCGGAGCCGGCCTCGCCGGCCTCCTTCAGCTCGCGCAGGTCGTGCATCACGTCGCGGCGCACGTTGCGGATCTTCACGCGGCCCTCCTCGATCAGGTGGCGCACGACCTTCACCAGCTCGCGGCGGCGTTCCTCGGTCAGCTCGGGCACGACCAGGCGCACGACGTTGCCGTCGTTGGAGGGGTTGAGGCCGACGTCGGACTCGTTGATCGCCTTCTCGATGAACTTGATCGAGGACTTGTCGTAGGGCTGCACGGTGAGCAGGCGCGCCTCGGGCGCGGAGATCGTCGCCAGCTGGTTCAGGGGGGTGGGCGCGCCGTAGTAGTCGACCACGACGCGCTCGAGCAGCGCCGGGGAGGCGCGGCCGGTGCGCACGGTGGCGAGCTCGTGCTGGGTGGCCTCCACGGACTTGGCCATCCGCCCGCGCGCGTCGTCGATCAGCTCGTCGATCAGCTCAGCGGCCATCGTGTCCACCTCCGTCCTGCCGGTCGCCGGCGGCAGTCCTGCAAACGCTCACCCATGGCCCCCCTCCTCGTCGCTCGGGTTTGTCGATACCAGCGTGCCCACCCGCTCCCCGGAGATTATCCGCGAGATCGAGCGCTCGTCGTCCATGTTGAAGACGTTCAGCGGCATCCCGTTCTCCATGCACAGCGCCAGGGCGGTGGAGTCCATCACGCGCAGCCGGCGCTCCAGCGCCTCCATGTGGGTGATCTCGGGGATGAACTCGCGCGGACGGGTCGAGCGCGGGGTCGGCGGTGTAGACGCCCTCGACGCCGTTCTTGGCCATCAGGATGATCTCGGCGTGCACCTCCGCGGCGCGCAGCGCCGCGGCCGTGTCGGTCGTGAAGAACGGGTTGCCGGTGCCGGCGGCGAAGATCACGACGCGCCCCTTCTCCAGGTGGCGCATCGCGCGGCGGCGGATGTAGGGCTCGGCGACCTCGGAGATCGCGAGCGCCGACTGCACGCGGGTGTCGATGCCGCTCTTCTCCAGCGCGTCCTGCAGCGGCAGCGCGTTGAGCACGGTGGCGAGCATCCCCATGTAGTCGGCGGTCGAGCGGTCCATCCCGGCGGCGACGCCCTGCATGCCGCGGTAGATGTTCCCGGCCCCGACCACGATCGCGACCTCGACCCCCCGGTCGCGCACCTCGCTCACCTGGCGCGCCACGGCGGCGACGCGCGCGGGGTCGGTGCCGAAGGGCAGCTCGCCCATCAGCGCCTCGCCGGAGAGCTTCAGCAGGATCCGTTTGAACGCGGGTGCCACCGCGGGCAGCCTACTGGCGATGTCCATCACAATGCACGCTTACCACTTCACAAAATGAAGGGTTTGCATCCACAAAGTAAACACACAACACCCAGATCTCCGATCTCATCAGACGCCCCCGCGGCAGGCATTTGCCGCTACTGGCCCACAGCAAACCGCACGAAGCGGCGGATGACGACGTTCTCGCCGGTCTTCGCGGTGAGCTCGTCGCGCAGCTGCTGCACGGTCTTGCCCTCGAACTTGGGGTTGTGCAGCTCCTGCTCGAGCAGCACGATCGTGCCGTACCAGGCGTCGAGCTTGCCGGTGACGATCCGCTCGCGCACGTTCTCGGGCTTGTCCGCGGCCTCCTGCTCGTAGATGCGCGCCTCCGCGTCGCGCGCCTCGGAGGGCACATCCTCGCGGGTGACGTAGGCGACCGTGGGGCTGGCGGCGATCTGCATCGCGACGTCGCGGGCGAAGCCGGTGAAGTCCTCGTTGGTCGCCACGAAGTCGGTGTTGCAGTCGACCTCGATCAGCACCCCGACCTTGGCGCCGGGGTGGATGTAGGCCTGCACGGTGCCCTCGGTGGCGACGCGCTCGCCGAGGTCCTGGATCTTCTTGCCCTGGCGCAGGCGCAGGAGCTCGATCGCCTTCTCGAGGTCCCCGGCGGCCTCGGTGAGGGCCTTCTTGCAGTCCATCATCCCCGCGCCGGTGCGGTCGCGCAGGGCCTTCACGTCTTTGGCGCTGATCTCCACGGCGTTCATGCCTGGGCCTCCTCGGGGGTCTCGACGGGGGCGGCTCCGTCCGGTTGGGCTTCGACCGGCGGCGCGACCTCGACGCTCGCGGGACCTCGGCGCGGTGGCCTGCTCGGCCGGTGCGGGCTGCGGCGCGGCTCCGCGGGCCCGGCGCAGGAGCCTCCACGGCGGGTGGCTCCGGGACGGCGGGGCGGCCGGCGGAGCCTGCTGGGCGCCTCTGCAGCGGGCGCAGGGGCCTTAGGCGCCGGCGCGGGTGCGGAGCCGCCTGCGCAGGCGCTGCCTCGTCGCCGCCGCGGCCGCGGCAGCCGCCTGCTGTGCGGCAAGGCGTTCCTGGGCCTGCTGGGCGGCCTGTTCCTCGGCCTCGCGGCGGGCGGCGTCTTCCTCGGCTTCGCGTTTGGCGCGCGCCTCGGCCTCGATCCGAGCGCGCTCTTCGGCTTCCTGGCGGGCGCGTTCCTCCTCGGCGCGGAACACGTTGCGGCCCTCCGCGACGACGTCGCCGATCGCGCGGGTGATCAGCGAGCAGGAGCGGATCGCGTCGTCGTTGCCGGGGATCACGAAGTCGATCCCGTCGGGGTCGCAGTTGGTGTCGACCAGGCCGATGATCGGGATCCGCAGCCGCTGCGCCTCGCGCACCGCGATCGCCTCGGTTTTGAGGTCGATCACGAACATCGCGTCGGGGACGCGCTGCATGTCTTTGACGCCGCCGAGGTTGGCGCGCAGCTTGATGCAGGTCGGCCTGGCGGGCCATCCGCTCGCGGGTGGGCAGCAGCGCGAGCTGGCCGTCGGCCTCGTAGCGTTCGAGGTCGTGCAGGCGGCGGATGCGGAGGTTGATCGTCTGGAAGTTGGTGAGCAGCCCGCCCAGCCAGCGGTGGTTGACGTACGGCATGCCGGCGGCCGTGGCGACGTCGCGAACGATGTCGCGGGCCTGCTTCTTGGTGCCGACGAACAGCACCACTCCGCCGCGGTGGGCGAGGGTGCCGGCGAACTCGCGCGCCTGTTCCAGCAGGACGGCGGTCTTGAGCAGATCGATGATGTAGATGCCGCCGCGCTCGCCATGGATGAAGCGGCGCATCTTGGGGTTCCAGCGGCGCGTTTGATGACCGAAGTGAACGCCGGCCTCCAGCAGTTCCGCGATGCCTACTTGTGCCACGGTGTCTCCCTTATGTGCCTTGGGGTGGGTTGCTGTATTGGAATCCGTACGGCGGGTCGTGGGACTCGCGGGAAGCCACCGGCGCAGGCCGGTCACCACGAGCAGGGCCACGATCCGTGCCCCGTACGGGTCGAGGGTCGGAATCAGTCGATCAGGATAGCCGTTCAGCCCGCTTCAGGGCGGCGGCGAGATCGGCGGGCAGCTCCGAATGCACCTCCAACCGCTCCCCCGTCATCGGGTGCGCCAGCGCGAGGCGGGTGGCGTGCAGGAACTGGCGCCCCAGACCGAGCGCCCCGGCGGTTCCGTACTCGGGGTCGCCGGCGACGGGATTGCCGATCGCCTGCAGGTGCACGCGGATCTGGTGGGTGCGGCCCGTGTCGAGCCGCAGGCGCAGCAGCGAGTGCGCGGGGAGCGCGCGATCGAGCGTGAAGTGAGTGCGGGCCTCGCGGGGGAAGTTGCCGCCGACCGCCATGCGCGTGCGCACCGCCGGGTCGCGCCCGATCGGCGCCTCGATCGTGCCGCTGCGCGCGCGCGGGCGGCCCTCGACCAGCGCGAGGTACTCGCGCTCGATCTGCCGCGCGGCGAGCGCCTGTTGCAGCAGCCGGTGGACCTCGTCGGAGCGGGCGACGACGAGCAGGCCCGAGGTGTCGCGGTCCAGGCGATGCACGATGCCGGCGCGCTCCGGATCGCCTCCCGCGGCGACGACCGGCGAGCAGCTGCGAGAGCGTGCCCTCGCGGTGCCCGCGCGCGGGGTGCACCACAAGGCCGGCGGGCTTGTCGACGACGAGCAGGTGGTCGTCTTCGTAGGCGATCGTGAAGGTAGGGATCAGGCCCCCCGGGGACGCTCGATGACAGCAGCAGGATCAGCACCCCAAGTGTTATGGAGACGTCGGCGAGGTTGAAGGGCGGCCAGCCGAGCGGCAGCTTGACGAAGTCCGTGACATACCCGGCGCGCAGACGGTCGATCACGTTGCCGAGCGCCCCGCCGAGCAGCATCCCCGTCGGCAGCCAGATCAGCGGACGCGCGGTGTGCAGGGCGAAGTACACGAGCAGCGCCAGCAGCGCGAGCGCGATCACGATCGTCACCGCAACCGGGTCGCCGGGCAGGAAGCCGAAGGCGACGCCGCGGTTGCGCGTGTTCACCAGCGCGAGGCCGGGCAGCACGCCGCGTTCTTCGCCCTGGACGATCGAGGCCCGCACGGCGTGCTTGGCGAGCTGGTCGAGGACGACGACGGCGAGGGCAACGAGCGCGGCGCGGGTCCAGGGGGAGCGGATCAACCGTGGATGATGCCTTGCACGACGATGCTGTTGACGAGCTCCAGCACGATCAGTGCGACGAACGGGCTGAAGTCGAGGCCGCCGAAGGATGGCAGGACGCGGCGGAAGATCCGCAGGAACGGTTCGCACACGTCGCGCAGGAAGCCGATCACGGCACCCACCCCGCGGGAGTAGGGCGGGCGCACGCCGAAGGCGAACAGCCAGCCCACGACGATGTGGGCGAAGATCAGCAGGATGTAGACGTAGATCAGCGTCGAGAGGTAATTGGCGACCTCGTGCGGGCGCTGGCGAGCAGCATCATGCGTCGCGGCCGCCCGCGACCGCTGCCAGGTCCTCCGCGCCTGCGCAGCACGGCGTCGAGGGCGTCGCTGAAAGCCGCGCGCACCCCACCGCGCTCCAGGGCCGCAACTCCGCGCGCGGTGAGCCCTCCCGGGCGATGAGACCTCGCGGCGCAGCGCGAGCGTGTCGTAGTCGCGGCGGCGCAGCAGCTCCGCGGTGCCGGCGAGCGTCTGCACGACGAGACGCGCGCCCTCGGCGGCGGGGATGCCACGGCGCACGCCGGCGTCGACCTGGGCCTCGGCGACGAGCGCCACGTAGGCGGGGGCGCAGGACATCAGGCCGGTGGCGACGTCGAGGAGAGCGTCATCGAGCACAACCAGCGTGCCGAGCTCGGCAAACAGCTCGCGCACCTGCGCGTCGAGAGCGCCGTCCTCGCTGGGCGTCTCCGTGGGCGTCTCCTCGATCGCATCGACTGCAAGATCTCCCGTGAGCGCCGCCGCTCGCGCCGGATCGGCAGCCTGCACGACGGCCCCCTGGCGCACCTCGACGGGCAGCGAGGGGATGAAGCGGTAGACGGGCCGGCCGGGGTAGGCCTCCTTCACGTCGGCAAGCGGCGTGGCGGCGAGGATCGAAGCGACCGCGCGCGCGCGGGGAGCGACCTCCTCGGCGACGTCGCCCAGCTGGGCGGGCTTGTGGCAGAGCACCACCAGCTCGGCGCGGGCGGCCACCTCGGCGTTGCTCGCCAGCGCCTCCCCCCCGGTCTCCTGCGCGAGCGCGCGGGCACGCTCGGCGACGGGATCGAAGCACAGCACCGGCCGGCCCCACCCGCGGGCAAGCGCGCGCGCCATGTTGCCTGCACCAATCAGACCTACTTGCATAGTCGGCCTACCCTACTTGCTGCCCGACTACCGGGCATCAGGATTGGTTGAAGAAGCCCTTCTCTATGAGACGCGCTCGCTCCTCCGCGGAGATCTCGACGTTGCGCGGGGTGAGCATGAACACCTTGTCGGCGATCCGCTGCATACCGCCGTCGAGCGCGTAGGTGAGGCCCGAGGCGAAGTCGATCAGGCGCTTGGCGAGATCTGTTTCGGTGTTCTGCAGGTTGAGGATCACGGGGATCGAGTCCTTGAAGCGGTCGGCCACCTGTTGGGCGTCGTTGAAGGACTTGGGAATCACGAGGTGCACGCGCACGTCGCCATTGGTGCGCGAGCCGACGGAGCGCAGCACGGTCGTAGGGCCCCCTGTCGATCGACTCCCGCCCGCCGCGCTCGGTTCATCCTCGGCGAAGATCTCGTCGTAGTCGTCGCGGCGGCGGCGCAGGCGCCGGACGTTGGGGCGCTCGCGGTAGCGATCCTCGATCGCCGCCTCGTGTGGGGCCTCGTCCTCGTACTCCTCGTGGTACTCCTCGGCGAGGCCGAAGTACACGAGCGCACGATGCCATGAGTCGCGAAACGCCATTGTAGATGAGAGTCTTCGCGGATAGCGCGAAATTCCCTGCTTATCGTAGCGTTTTGCGTCAGAGTCAGCGAAACAGGGCGGAGCCCAGCCTGACGATCGTGGCGCCCTCTTCGACCGCGGTCGCGTAGTCCTGGGAGGTACCCATCGAGAGCTCCGCCAGCCCGTTCTCCCAGGCCAGCTCGCGCAGCGCGGCGAACCAGCGGCGGCTCTCCTCGGGGTCGGCGACGAGCGGGGGCATCGTCATCAGACCCGGCGACGCGCAACGGCGAGCGCTCCAGATAGAGCGGCAGCTCCTCGGGCAGCACCCCGGCCTTGCCGTCCTCGCGGGCGATGTTGACCTGCACGAGCACCTCCATCCCCGGCCTCGCCCGCTCGCGGTGGCGCTCGAGCGCGTGCAGCGCCGACTCGCTGGCGAGCGAGTGGATCAGGCGCACGTGCGGCACGATCAGCGGCACGCGGCGGCTCTGGAGCTGGCCGATGAAGTGCCAGGCGAAGCGATCGCCGTGGGCGGCGACCTTCTCCTGCAGGTCCTGCGCGCGGTTCTCGCCCACCAGCCAGACGCCCGCCTCGGCGAGCGCCGGCAGATCGCCGAGCGGCGACGTACTTGGTGGCGGCGAGCACCTGCACCTCGGAGGGGTCGCGCCCGGCCTCCTTGGCGGCGAGCACGATTTCCTCACGCACGCGCGCGAGGTTCGCGCGGACGCGCTCGGCGGTGCCGGCGATCGCTCAGCATGCGTCAGCCCGTCGAGCCACGCGATCCCCGCCTGGCGGCCCGCCGCGAGCCCTTCGCGGCGGTGGGAGAAGAGGCGCGCGTCGCAGATCGTGCACACCCCGGCGTCCTCGATGCGCGTCACCCCGGCAGCCTCCAGGCGATCGCGGGCAACCGCCGCGAGGTCGAGGTTGCGCCCCTCGCGGTGGGCGTTGCCGAACGTGCGGTGCACCTCCTCGCCGACCTCGTAGCAGCAACCGCGCGCGCCGGGGCCGATGACGGCGACGATGCTCCCCGCTCCCGCCGAGCTCGCGCACCGCGCGCACCCCCTCCTCGAGCACCCCGCCGGCGAGCCCGCGCCAGCCGGCGTGCACTGCCGCGACGGCGCCCTCCGACCCGAGGATCACAGGCAGGCAGTCCGCCACCAACACCATCGTGCCGAGCTCGCGCAGCGCGGTGGCGTGGCCGTCGGCATCGATCTCCATGGCCTGCCCGCCCGGCCAACCGAGCCGGGAGACACTCGCCTCCGGCGAACATCCCCGTTTCGGGCAGCTCCACCACGCGCTGCACCGCGGTGCCGTGCACCTGGCGACTGGCGCACAGCCAGCGCAGGCCGAGCTGCTCGCAGAGTCGGTCGCGTTCGGAGCGGCCGCGCTCGTGACCGGGGCCTCGCATCGTCGAGAGGTTGCCCTCGGCGCGAGTCGTGAACAGCGCGTGGCCGCCGCCGGGGAGCTCGAAGCGCAGGGAGAGGTCGGTGTGCGGGCGAGGCGATTCCCCATCGACGCTCACCGTAGCTGCAGCGCCGCCGCCAGCTCCGCCTCGCGCTCGTCGGCAAGCTCGCCGTCGAGACGCATCCGCAGGGTCTGCTCGAGGCGGCGGCCGATCTCGGGGCCCTCCGGGATCCCGGCCGCGAGCAGATCGTCGCCGGTGATCAGCAGGCGAACGTGACGTATCTCCCGCAGCCAGTGGTGGGCCGCGGCGGCCGCCGCAGCGCTTGCCGCGCCTGCCAACGCGACTCCCTCCGGTGGGACCGGCAGGGCAATCGTGCGCACTCGCGAGGGCGATGCGGCATCGGGCAGCTCGTCGAGCCAGGTGGGGCACCGCGACCGCCGCGGCGGCGACGCGATCGCGCTCGGCGGCGGGGAACTCGAGGCGGTCGAGCAGCGCGGCGATCTCCGCACGACGGTCGCCGTCGGCGCGGAGGGCAAGCGCCAGGACGAGCGCCGCCAGCAGCAACAGGTCGGGGTGAGTGCTCTCGGCGTTGCCAGACCCCGGACGAGCATCGTCAGGACAGGGAGCGACACTGCCCAGCAGCTCCAGGGACCGGCGCGCGAGCGGCTGCCTCGAAGCGCAGACGCGGGTGCAGCGCGGTGAGCAGCCCGAGGCGATCGAGCTCGGCGAGGACGGCAAGCGGGTTGGGCTCGGCCAGCGCGAGGCGCAGCTCGGCGCCGAGGCGCGCGCCGGAGACAGTCTGCGGAGCGCCCTGCGCAATCGCGGCGCCAGCCAGCTCCGCGGTGCGCTCCTCCACTGTGAAGCCGAGGCGGGCACGGTAGCGCGCCAGACGCCACAGGCGTGTGGGGTCGTCGAGGAAGCTGCGCTCGTGCAGCACACGCAGACGACCGGCGCGCGAGATCCTCCAGCGCGTGAGGCGCATGCGCGCAACTCGCCGGGGCGCTCGCCGTCGAGCGCAAGCGCGAGCGCGTTGACTGTGAAGTCGCGCCGCAGCAGATCCTCCCCGAGCGAAGCCGGCTGCACTTCGGGCAAAGCTCCGGGGGCGGCGTAGCGCTCGGATCGCGCCGTGGCGATGTCGATACGCCCCGCACTCCACTCCACGGTCGCTGTGCCGAAGCGCTCGTGCTCGCTCGCCCCGGCAAGCGCACCTACGCCGGCGGAGAGCGCCCCGGCAAGCTGTGCGGCGGCGTGGCCGAACGCGTCGCCCTTGCCCTCCACCACCACGTCCAGCTCGCGCGGGTGGCGGTCCAGCAGCAGGTCGCGCACGGCGCCCCCCACCAGGGTGATTCCAGGAGCCGCGAGCGCCAGCAGCTCCTTTCCGCCCGGCTCGGCGCGCAGCCGCTCCAGCAGGTCAACCCCGGATGGCGCGCTCACCCGGCCTCACCGCCGCACGGGGATGCCCGCGTGCACCAGATGCTCCTTGGCTTCCCCGATCGTGTGCCGGCCGTAGTGAAAGATCGAGGCGCACAGCGCGGCGTCGGCGCCCGCGCCCAGCGCGTCGGCGAGGTGCGACAGCTCACCCGCGCCGCCGGAGGCGATCACCGGCACGCCGACCGCACCGCTCACCGCGGCGGTCAACGGCAGGTCGTACCCGTCGGAGGTGCCGTCGCGGTCCATGCTGGTCAGCAGGATCTCGCCCGCTCCGCGCGCGGTCGCCTCGCGCGCCCATTCCAATACGTCGCGGCCGGAGGGGGTGCGCCCGCCCGCGACGTACGCCTCCCACGTCCGTTCGCGATTCACACTCTCCGCGCCACTCGGCTGAGCACGGTTGGTGGCCGCCGGGCGTGCGTGCGCCTTGGCGTCGATCGCGAGCACCACGCACTGCGCGCCGAACACCCTCGCCAGCTCGTCGATCAGCTCGGGGCGCTCCAGGGCGGCCGAGTTGACCGACACCTTGTCGGCGCCCGCGTCCAGCACCGCCTGGGCGTCGCGCACCGAACGGATGCCGCCGCCGATCGTGAACGGCACGAACACCTCGTCGGCCGTGCGTCGCGCGAGCGCCACGATCGTCTCGCGCCGCTCGTGCGTGGCGGTGATGTCGAGGAACACCAGCTCGTCGGCACCCTCGCGGTCGTAGTGGGCCGCCAGCTCCACCGGGTCGCCAGCGTCGCGGATGTCGAGGAATTCGACGCCCTTGACGACGCGGCCGCCGTCCACGTCCAGGCAGGGAATCACGCGCTTGAGGTGCACGCGCTCACGGTAGCGGCCGGGCGTCAACCTCCGAGTGCGGCTCGGGCCTCGGCGACCGTGAAGCGCTCCTCGTACAGCGCCTTGCCGACGATCACACCAACCAGATTCGGCTCGCCGAGCGCCGCGAGCGCAAACAGGTCATCGACGTGACCGATGCCTCCCGAGTAGGTCAGACGTCCCTCGCCAGCTGCCCTTGCCACCCCCGCCACGTCTTCACCGCTGACGCCTTCGAGCATCCCGTCGCGGTCTACGTTCGTGTAGATCAGCTCACGCACCCCGCGGGCCAGCAGCGTGGCAAGGACCTCGTCAACGCCGAGATCCGTCGCCTGCGTCCAGCCCTCCGTGGTGACGCGGCCGCCGCGGGTGTCCACGGACACCATCACCCGCTCCGGCCCGTGCTCGGCGAGCGCCCGCTCCAGAAGGTCGGGATCGGTGAACGCCGCCGTGCCGAGGATCACGCGTGTGGCGCCCGCCGCAAGCGCTTGCGAGATCGCCTCCGACGTGCGCAGCCCACCACCGAGCTGCACCGGAACGTCGAGCTCGCTTGTGACGCGGCGTACGTGCTCCAGGTTCACCGGACGCCCCGCGCGGGCTCCGTCGAGGTCCACCATGTGCAGGTGGTCGGCCCCTTCCTGCACCCAGCGACGCGCCGCCGTGAGGGGATCCTGGTCGTACACCTTGCTCGCGTCGAAGTCGCCCTTGACGAGGCGCACGGCGTTGCCGCCGAGCATGTCGATCGCGGGGTAGAGGATCACGATGGGGCACACAGCCCGAAGGGCTGAGTCTGCAGACGGGCCGCCGCCGCGGCGGCGCAGATGCCGACGAAGTTGCCCAGCAGCCGCAAACCGTGAGTGGAGGACTTCTCGGGGTGCGACTGCGCGCCGAAGATGTTTCCGGATTCAACGACCGCGGGAAAGATCTCCCCGTACTCCGCCGTTCCCAAAACTACCTCCGGGTCGGCGGGGTACGCAACGAAAGAGTGCACGTGGTAAAGGAACGCCGGGTCGGGCAGGCCCTCGTTGAGTGCTGTGCGCCGCCGCCAGCGCACCTCGCTCCAGCCGATGTGCGGCAGCTTCAGGGTCGGTGAGGATCCGGCGTCCACCGATCGAGGCTCGGCCACGCGCCGGCCGCCCGACGGAGAACCCCCCAACAACCCGCGCACCTCGCCGCGCAGCAGCCCCAGGCCCTCGGCGCCGCCGTGCTCCTGCGAGCGCTCGAACAGCAGCTGCATCCCCATGCACGACCCGAACAGCGGCGTGCCCGCCGCCGCCAGCTCGCGCAGCAGCGCGTCGAGGCCGAGCTCGCGGATCGTCGCCATCGCGGCCGGGAACGCCCCCACGCCCGGCAGCAGCAGGCCGTCGGCGGCGCGCAGCTCGTCGTGGTCGCGGCTGATGAACGCGCGCGCGCCCACCCGCTCCAAAGCCTTCTCCACCGAGCGGCGGTTGCCCATCCCATAATCGACAACAGCGATCGTCGGCGTCATGAGGTGAGCGTCCCCTTCGTGCTCGGCACGCCGGTCTCGGTGGGGTCGATCGTCACGGCGCCGCGCAGGGCGCGCGCGAACGCCTTGAACGCCGCCTCGATCATGTGGTGGGCGTTGCTTCCAGCTTCGACGCGCAGGTGCAGCGTCAGCTTCGCCGCGTTGGCGAGCGCACGGAAGAACTCCTCGGTCAGCTCGTGCTCGAAGCCACCGGTGGCGCCGGGCGGCAGGTCGGCCTCGAACAGCGTGTAGGGGCGCCCGGAGATGTCGATCGCGCAGCTGGCGCGCGCCTCGTCCATCGGCACCGACGCCTCGCCGTAGCGGACGATCCCGGCGCGGTCGCCGAGCGCCTCGTCGAGCGCTTGGCCGAGCACGATCGCGGTGTCCTCGGCCGTGTGGTGGGCGCCCGTCTGCAGGTCGCCGCTCACCTGCACGTCGAGGTCGAACCGGCCGTGGCGGGCCACCAGATCGAGCATGTGGTCGAGAAAGCCCACACCGGTGACACGCGCGCCCCTGCCGGCGCCATCGAGGCCGAGCGTCAGCTTGACGTCGGTCTCGCCGGTGCGGCGCTCGATCGCGGCGGTGCGGGTCATAGCTGTGGATTCTCCCCGACCGGAGTCTCTGGTGACATTCTGGCGACCGAGGACTCCGCCTCGGGCATCGCCGCGCGCGCCTCCATCGAGCGCGCGTGCCACTCGAAGCCCTCGGCGCGCGCGATCGGCGCGCCCGCGGCGGCCAGTTTGCGCGCCGTCTCGCCCCCCACCTCGCCGAGCCGCACCTCCGCCATCCGCCGGCGGAAGTGCCGCGGCGAGAGCCCGGAGGCGAAGCGCGCGGCACCCGCCGTTGGCAGGATGTGGTTGGAGCCGGCCACGTAGTCGCCGAACGCGGTGGCGGCCGCCGCTCCCACGAACAGGCAGCCGGCCGTGGCGATCAGCGGGGCGAGCGCCTCGGCGTCGACGCCAACCAGCTGCAGGTGCTCGGGGGCGAACTCGTTGGCGATCGCCACCGCCTCGCGTACGTCGGCGCTCCGCACCAGGACGCACGCCTCGGGCTCCGGCTCCGCTCGCCCCACAGCCAGCCGCTCCAGCTCGCGTGCGAGCGCCTCGAGGGCGCCGGGCGAGGGGGAGATCGCCGCGACGAAGCTGCCTCTACCGTGCTCGGCCTGGGCGAGCAGGTCGAGCGCCACCAGGTGCGTGTCGGCGTCCTCGCCGAGCACGACCACCAGGTCGCTGGGGCCGGCGTAGGAGTCGATCCCGACGATGTGCGCGAGCTGCCGCTTGGCCTCCTGCACGTACACGTTGCCGGGGCCCACGATCACGTCCACACGCGCCACCGTCTCGGTGCCGTGGGCGAGCGCCGCGATCGCCTGCGCGCCGCCCATCCGGTACACGCGCTCCACCCCCAGCAGACGGCAGGTGCCGAGGATCAGCGGGTCGACTGCCCCGTCGCGCCCGGGGGGCGAGCACACGACCACGTCCAGCACCCCGGCGGCGCGGGCGGTGACGACGCCCATCACGGCGGTGCTCGGGTAGGGAGCGCGACCGCCTGGGACGTATACAGCCGCTGAGCGCACCGGCAGCTCGCGCACGGTGACGCGCTGGCCCTGTGGCAGCGCCACCACGACGTCCTCCTCCACGCTTGCCTGCGCTACCTGGGCGACGTTGGCGATCGCCACCTGCAGGCCCGCCACCACCTCCAGCGCCACGCTCTTGATCGCCTCGTCGAGCTCCGCGTGGCTCACCAGCAGTGACGGTGGGTCGGCGCCGTCCATGTCGAGCTCGCGGGTGTACTGCCGCACCGCCTCGTCGCCCTCGTGGTGGACCACCGCGATCATCTCCGCCACCACCTCCTCGGCGTCGCTGCCGGGCGGCGCCAGCCGGCGCAGGCGTCGAGCGAGAGCGACGGGCTGGCCGTCGGTGTCCAGGCGCTCAACTCGCACCCGAGCCTCCCGCGTCAGGCCTCACGCAAACGCTCCAGCAGGTCGTCGATCGCCGCGGCCTTGAGCTTGTGCGCGACGGGGTTGGCGATCAGGCGGGCGGTGCATTCGAACAGCTCCTCGCGCACCTGCAGGTCGTTCTCACGCAGCGTGGTGCCGGTTGCGGTGAGGTCCACGATCGCCTCCACGAGCCCGGTGAGCGGGGCCAGCTCGACCGAGCCCTTCACCTCGACGATCTCCGCCTGGCGGCCGGTCTCCTCGAAGTGGGCGGCGGCGATCAGCGGGTACTTCGTGGCGACGCGCATCACCCCCAGGCGGCGCAGCGCCTCGGCCGCGGGGTCAGGCTCGCCGGCGATCGACGCCAGCACCATCGTGCAGCGGCCATATCCGAGGTCGAGCAGCTCGTACACCTCGCGGCCAGTCACCGACCGGCCGGCTCCGCCCACTTCGCCGATCACGCGCTCGGCCAGCACGTCCTTGCCAGTGATGCCGATGTCGGCAGCGCCGGCCTCCACGTAGGTTGGGACGTCGGAGGGGCGCATCGTGATCACACCGATCTCGGCGAACAGCAGCTTGCGGTCGTTGGCGCTCAGCTCGCTGGTGTCGACCCCCAGCTGGGTGAGCAACGCGACGGTGTCCTTGAACAGCGCGCCGCGCGGTACGGCGATCGTGAGGCCGTTGACGGCGCTCATCGCTCGCCGCACGGTCGGGGGGTGGATCTGAAAAAAAAGGGCCCGCCGCGCGAGCGTGCGCGTGCGTGCGCGTAGGGCGGCTTTTTTCAAGCACATGCTCCGCCCCGCTGCCACCGGAGCGCTCACCGCGTCAGCCCCGCTCCCCGGCCGCGCTCCTCCCCGGCGAGCGCGATGTGCAGGCGGTCGATGCCGAGCGCGAAGCCGACGGCGGGCAGCGAGCGGCCGAAGCGCCCGAGCAGCTCGTCGTAGCGTCCGCCGCCGCCAAGGGGAGCGCCGAGCGCGGGGTCGTACACCTCGAACACGGCGCCGGTGTAGTAGCCGAGTGAGCGCACGAGGCCAAGGTCGAAGATCACCCGCTCGGCGACCGCGGGCTCGAGCAGCTCGTGCACCATGCGCATCCCCGCGACCGCGTCGGCGGCGGGGCGTGGAAGGTCGGCGAGCACCTCGGGCCCGCCACGCCGCTGGGGCACGTTCACCAGCAGCTCGGCTTCGCGCGCGGGCAGGCCGGCGTCGCCCAAACGGCGCTCGAGCTCCACGAAGTCCCTGCGCGCGAGTGCCTCCAGCAGGTCGGGGCGGACGTGCTCGCGCACCTGCAGCCCCGCCATCAAAGCGGGGAACAGCGAGGCGTCGCCCAACCCGACGCGGTAACCCTCGAGGCCCGTGGCGTCGAGCGCGCGGCACAGCACGGTGAGCGCCTCGGCGGTGCCCTCGGGAGCGGGCGAGCCGATCAGCTCGATTCCCGCCTGCAACAGCTCCCGGGGCTGCCCGCGCTGGGCGCGCACCGCGCGGTAGCAGTGGGCGAGGTAGCAGAACCGCAGTGGCAGTTGCGCGTGCGGGTAGCGGGTGGCGACGACGCGCGCGATCGGGACGGTCATGTCGGAGCGCAGCACCAGCAGCGCCCCGCTCTCGTCGAACAGCCGGTAGGCGGGCGGGGCGGGCAGAGCTCCCACTCGGTCGGCGCGCGCGAGCACCGCCTCGTACTCCAGGGCGGGCGTGTACACCTCGCCGTAGCCGGCGCCCTCGAAAACGCCGCGCAGCGCCTCGGTGATCGCGCGCATCTCGCGCATCTCGTCGGGCAGCACGTCACGGGTGCCGCTGGGGATCGGGTGGGTCATAGCGCTCAGAGTCTGGCAAAAGAGGGGCCCGGCTTGTCGGCCTCCGGCCGACTGCGCCACCCTCTAGGCGTGGACGGCGGGTGAGGGCTCGACCGCGACGCGCTCGATGTTGGCGCCAAGCTCACGCAAGCGCTCGTCGATCCGCTCGTAGCCACGGTCGATCTGGCGGATGTTGCCAATTTCCGAGCGCCCGTCGGCACACAGGGCGGCCAGCAGCATCGCCATGCCGGCGCGGATGTCGGGCGACTCGACGCGCTCGCCGCGCAAACGCCGCGGGCCGGTCACGATCGCGCGGTGGGGGTCGCACAGCACGATGTCAGCCCCCATCAGGATCAGCTTGTCGGTGAAGATCAGGCGATTCTCGAACATCCACTCGTGGACCAGGATCGAGCCCTCAGCCTGGGTGGCAAGCGCGAGGGCGATCGACGTCAGGTCGGCGGGGAACGCCGGCCAGGGGCCATCCTGGATCTTGCTCTTGTACTCCCCCACGTCGGCCTGCACCACCAGCCGCTGTCCACCGGGCACGAGGACGTCCTCGCCGTGCACCTCGGTGCGCAGGCCCAGCCGTTCGAAGACGAGGCGAATCATGCGCAGATCGCCGGGGACGGTGTCGCGCACGCGCAGCTCACCGCCAGTGACCCCGGCGAGCGCGATGAAGCTGCCGATCTCGATGTGGTCGGGGGCGATGCGATGCTCGCAGCCGCGCAGTTGCGAGCGTCCGTTGACCGTCAGCAGGTTGGAGCCAATACCCTGGATGTCGGCGCCCATCTTCACCAGCATCCGCGCGAGGTCCTGCACGTGCGGCTCGGATGCGGCGTTGCCGATCACGGTCTGCCCGGGGGTGAGCGCGGCAGCCATCAGCGCGTTCTCGGTCGCCATCACTGAAGGCTCGTCCATGAACACGTCGCTAGGCCGCAGACCACCCGCGGCGCTCAGCACGATGTCGCGCCCGCAGTGCACGCGCGCGCCCATCGCGCGGAACGCGTCGAGATGCGGGTCCAGTCGCCGGCGGCCGATCACGTCGCCCCCCGGCGGGGGCATCACGGCTCGCTGGAAGCGTGCCAGCAGCGGTGCGGCGAGCAGGAACGAGGCGCGGATCTGCTCGGCAAGCTCGGGCTCGACCTCGACGCCGTGCACGCCGGCGGCGCACAGCGAGAGCTCGTTGGGCCCCACCCACGCGGCGCGTACCCCCAACTGCTCGAGGATCGCCACCATCGCCTCGACGTCGCGGATCCGGGGCACGTTGCGCACGAGCACCTCATCCTCGGTGAGGACGCAGGCGGCGAGGATCGGCAGCGCCGCGTTCTTGTTCCCGGCCGGGGTGAGCGTGCCGGAGAGCGGGACGCCGCCTTCGATGACGAACTTCTCCATGGGCTTCGAGCGCCCCTGGCGACCGAGGATCGGGCCGGCGCGGCGTCGTGAGCCAAGGGTAACAGCCATGGTCTGAAGTTCGCGCACGGCGCCGCGGAACCTTCACGACCGGCGCCCGCTGGCAGAATGATGCGGGTGGGGCGCTCGTGCGGGGAGCACCCGGCGGGTGCACGATCGACGCGGTAGGGGCCTGCGCGCAAGCCGCAGTGCCTTCGGCGGCACCGCCGAGTGAGAGCGCCTCGCCACCACGCAACTTTCCTTGCAACGTCGAGCGCCTCCATCTGGCTCAACCGTGCCATTTCCGCGACGCGCAAGAGAGCACGCACGTATGTTCGACCGTTTCCGTCCGAGGAGCCCCCCTACTGTACGAACACATGTTCTGTTCAACTCGGACATCGAAGCTCACGCAGCGCGCCCGGGATGCGCTTGCGCTGACCCGCGCGTTCCTCCTGCTCGAGGACGACGATCCGGCCGACTGGGAGGTCGGCGAGGAGGAACACGCGGGGGTGCCTCGCGAGCCCGCATGGACTCCCGCGCACCGCGCGTCGCTGCGTAGGTGGCGGACACCGCGGCGGGGAGGCCAACCGGCTGCCCCGCCGCAGGTGTGCCTCTCGCCACTCCCCAAGAGCCGCAGGCCCGGCACTCCAAACCCGCCGCCGGCGTTCCGCCAACTCCGAAAGCCGCTGGTGATCTCGCGCTACTACGAGTAACCCTCAGCGCGGCTCGAGAATCACGACGGGCATCTCGCGGGTAGCAATCGACTTGTAGTGCGCGAAGCCGCTGTAGGACTCGACGAACCGCGGCCAGAGCTCGGCGATCTCCTGCTCGGTGGCGACGCGCGCGCGAATCGGGCGGCTGCGTCCGTGCACCAGCGCGTCGGCGTCGGGGTTGTCCTGCAGGTTGCACCACCACGCCGGCGTACGACTCGACCCCGCGTTGGACGCCACCACCGCGAAGCCAGCGCCGTGGGGGGCGAAGAACAAGGGCGCGTCGCGCGGCTGCCCACTGCGCCGTCCGATAGTTCGCAACACGAGGAGCTCGGCTCCCACCATACGGCCCCCCAGTCGGCCTCCCGTGCGCCGTATGAGCCAGGCGTGCGCCTGCGACGCGAGAGCGCTGCCAGGGCGGTGGGCGACGTAGGGACTGATACGAGCGTAGAAGTCGGCGACCCGGGACACGGGCCAAGCCTACCCGACCGGCGCAGCGCTGGCCGGAGCGCCCCACCCTCGGCGCATCTCCTCGCGGCACCGCGACCCTGGGCGCGCGCAGAGCCAACTCCGCGACATCGCCACACACCCGGGTCGGCACCAGTCCTCAACGACCACGAGCCGCCCCCAGGGGGCGGCTCGTGGATAGAAAACCGGCGGCGTCCTACTCTCCCAGGCCCTTGCGAGCCAAGTACCATCGGCGCTGAGGGGCTTAACTGCTCTGTTCGGAATGGGAAGAGGTGTCTCCCCCTCGCCAAAGCCACCGGAAAAAGGCGAGAGACCGACCTCCCCGGTCCTTCAAAACTGCACAGCGCCACGCGGGTACCACCTGAAATCAAAAATCCGTCAAGCCCTCGAACCATTAGTACCGGTCTCCTACGGGCGTTACCACCCTTCCAGATCCGGCCTATCAACCTGGTGGTCTACCAGGGGTCTTACTCCCTCTAGGGGATGGGAGAACTCATCTTGAGGCCGGCTTCCCGCTTAGATGCTTTCAGCGGTTATCCGATCCACACGTAGCTAGCCTGCTATGCCCTTGGCAGGACAACAGATACACCAGAGGTGCGTTCATCCCGGTCCTCTCGTACTAGGGACAAATCCTCGCAATTCTCCAACGCCCACGGCAGATAGGGACCGAACTGTCTCACGACGTTCTGAACCCAGCTCGCGTACCGCTTTAATGGGCGAACAGCCCAACCCTTGGGAGCAACTCCACCCCCAGGATGCGACGAGCCGACATCGAGGTGCCAAACCGGGCCGTCGATGTGGACTCTTGGGCCCGATAAGCCTGTTATCCCCGGAGTACCTTTTATCCGTTGAGCGACGGCACTTCCACTTGCTACCGCCGGATCACTAAGACCTGCTTTCGCACCTGCTCGACCTGTCAGTCTCGCAGTCAAGCTCCCTTGCTACCTTTGCGCTCTACGCACGATTTCCAACCGTGCTGAGGGAACCTTTGTGCGCCTCCGTTACATTTTGGGAGGCGACCGCCCCAGTCAAACTACCCGCCTGGCACTGTCCAGCACCCGGATTCACGGAATGCTGTTAGAAACCCAATACACCAAGGGTGGTATCTAAAGGATGGCTCCACGCCGGCCGCAACCGACGCTTCAAAGCCTCCCACCTATCCTGAGCGAGATGCACCGAATCCCAATACCAGGTTGTAGTAAAGGTTCACGGGGTCTTTCCGTCTAGCCGCGGGTACTCGGCATCTTCACCGAGACTGCAATTTCACCGAGCCCCTCGTTGAGACAGTGCTGAAGTCGTTACGCCATTCGTGCAGGTCGGAACTTACCCGACAAGGAATTTCGCTACCTTAGGACCGTTATAGTTACGGCCGCCGTTTACCGGGGCTTAGCTTCGCTGCTTCGGGTCAAGCCCTAACAACTCCACGTAACCTTCCGGCACCGGGCAGGCGTCAGCCCCTATACGTCGTCTTACGACTTAGCAGAGACCTGTGTTTTTGGTAAACAGTCGCTTCAGCCTATTCACTGCGGCCCCCTCGGGCTCCACCGGCAAGCGGTTTCACCCTACTGGGGCGCCCCTTATCCCGAAGTTACGGGGCAATTTTGCCGAGTTCCTTAACGAGGGTTATCTCGATCACCTTAGTATTCTCTACTTGCCCACCTGTGTCGGTTTTGGTACGGGCACGCGCTTCCTCCCTAGAGGCTTTTCTTGGAGGTATGGCGTCGGGGAGGCGCCGGCTTGTACGCCAGCTCACATCGCACCTCGGGTTGAATGCAGCCCCGCATTTGACTGGAGCCGCCCCTACATGCTTGTCCCAGGACAACCATCGCCTGAGTTCCCTTAGCCTTCCTCGTCCCCCCATCGGTCAAACGGAAGCGACGTGGTACAGGAATATCAACCTGTTGGCCATCGACTACGCCTTTCGGCCTCGCCTTAGGTCCCGACTAACCCTTAGTAGACGAACTTTACTAAGGAATCCTTGGGCAATCGGTGGAGAGGATTCTCACCTCTCTTTCGTTACTCATGCCGGCATTCTCACTTCCCAGGCCTCCACGGCTGGCTTACGCCGCCGCTTTACTGGCATGGGAACGCTCTCCTACCGCGTGATATCGACCCGAAGGTCTATATCACACCCGCAGCTTCGGTGACTAGCTTGAGCCCCGTTACATTGTCCGCGCTCGAACACTTGACCAGTGAGCTGTTACGCACTCTTTCAAGGGTGGCTGCCTCTAAGCCAACCTCCTGGTTGTCTATGCACTCGAACATCGTTTCCCACTTAGCTAGTACTTAGGGACCTTAGCTGGCGGTCTGGGCTGTTTCCCTTTCGACGCTGAAGTTTATCCCCCAGCAACTGACTCCCGGAGTAGACGTGATGGTCTTCGGAGTTTGCCTGAAGTCGGTAACCTGGTAGGGCCCCTAGTCCAAACAGTGCTCTACGGCCAACACGCAATTTATCCGAGGCTATACCTAAATATATTTCGGAGAGAACCAGATATCACTGAGCTTGATTAGCCTTTCACTCCGATCCACAGGTCATCCGCCCAGTTTTCAACCTAGGTCGGTTCGGCCCTCCACGAGGTCTTACCCCCGCTTCAGCCTGCCCATGGATAGCTCGCTCAGTTTCGGGTCTACCGCCTACGACTATGTCGCCCTATTAGGACTCGCTTTCGCTACGGCTCCGCTCATCGCTTAACCTTGCCGCAGACGAGTAACTCGCCGGCTCGTTATGCAAAAAGCACGCGGTCACAGGACAAGCCTGCTCCCACCGCTTGTAGGCACGCGGTTTCAGGTACTATTTCACTCCCCTTCCGGGGTACTTTTCACCTTTCCCTCACGGTACTTGTCCGCTATCGGTCACCAAGGAGTACTTAGCCTTGGAGGGTGGTCCCCCCAGGTTCAGTCCGCGTTTCACGGGCACGGACTTACTCAGGAACGCTTGACGGAAGATCATGCAGTTTCGTCTACGGGACGATTGCCCTCTATGGTGCGTGGTTCCACACGCTTCGACTACCACATGATTTTGTAACTTCCGCCGAGCCGGCCACGGCTCGGAACAAGCGCCCTACAACCCCCGCTACGCAACGCGTGGCCGCTTACACGCAGCAGGTTTGGGCTGATCCCTTTTCGCTCGCCACTACTCAGGGAGTCTCTGTTGATTTACTTTCCTCGGGGTACTGAGATGTTTCACTTCCCCCGCTTGTCCTCCACCGGCCTATGTGTTCAGCCGGGGATAACGCCGCATTACCAGCGCTGGGTTTCCCCATTCGGGAATCCACGGGTCAAAGGCTATTCAGCGCCTAACCGTGGCTTATCGCAGCCGTTCACGCCCTTCATCGACTCTTGGTGCCAAGGCATCCACCATGTGCCCTTACTATCTTGACGGTGATCAGACCGATCGTGATCCTCCGTTTCCCTGGACAAGCGGACACGGATGAGAATGATCGCGAGCGGCCCGGTGATACCCGTTTTTGACCGCCCGCTTATCGATGGGCGGTCAATGTGGCTTCTGTGCAGTTTTCAAGGACCGTGGAGAGGCTTGTACGCCGGCCTGCGCTGGGCATGTGCGGAGGCGATCTTTTCTATCGCCACTGCGCCTGACGCCGGGCGGGCGCCGGTCTCTCAAAGCTCAACAGCATGCCGGCGGGTTGAATGCCGCCTCTTCCCGAGCTCCGAGTAGGACGGAACTCGGCGCAGAGAACGGCGCGCCGGTCAGGTTCGGTCGACATGCTAGGCCCGGTCTGCTCTTGTCACCGTCCGATCTCATACCTCGCTAAAACCCGAAGGCTTCGAGGAGGAGATCGAGCGGCCGCTGGGACCGGGGCACTGTTATGTGCTCCCTAGAAAGGAGGTGATCCAGCCGCAGCTTCCGCTACGGCTACCTTGTTACGACTTCACCCCAGTCACGAGCCCCACCTTCGACGGCTCCCTCCCTTGCGGGTTAGGCCACCGGCTTCGGGTGTTGCTCACTCCCGTGGTGTGACGGGCGGTGTGTACAAGGCCCGGGAACGTATTCACCGCGGCATTGCTGATCCGCGATTACTAGCAACTCCGCCTTCATGCAGGCGAGTTTCAGCCTGCAATCCGAACCGAGACGCGCTTTAAGGGATTCGCTCCACCTCGCGGTATCGCAACCCTCTGTACGCGCCAATGTAGCACGTGTGTAGCCCTGAACATAAGGGGCATGATGACTTGACGTCATCCCCACCTTCCTCCGGTTTGTCACCGGCAGTCTCGCATGAGTCCCCAACTTAATGCTGGCAACATGCGACGGGGGTTGCGCTCGTTGCGGGACTTAACCCAACATCTCACGACACGAGCTGACGACAGCCATGCACCACCTGTGAAAGTGCCCCGAAGGGAGAGTGTGTTTCCACACCTGTCACTCACATGTCAAGCCCAGGTAAGGTTCTTCGCGTCGCGTCGAATTAAACCACATGCTCCGCTGCTTGTGCGGGCCCCCGTCAATTCCTTTGAGTTTTAGCCTTGCGGCCGTACTCCCCAGGCGGGCAACTTAATGCGTTAGCTTCGACACGGGGGGAGTCGACACCCCCCACATCTAGTTGCCATCGTTTACAGCGTGGACTACCAGGGTATCTAATCCTGTTTGCTCCCCACGCTTTCGCGTCTCAGCGTCAGTCACGTCCCAGCGAGCTGCCTTCGCCATTGGTGTTCCTCCTGATATCTGCGCATTTCACCGCTACACCAGGAATTCCACTCGCCCCTTCCGGACTCTAGCTTGACAGTATCCACCGGCTTTCCAGGGTTGAGCCCTGGACTTTCACAGCAGACTTATCAAGCCGCCTACACGCTCTTTACGCCCAATAATTCCGGACAACGCTTGCACCCTACGTATTACCGCGGCTGCTGGCACGTAGTTAGCCGGTGCTTCTTGTGAAGGTACCGTCACTTCAAGCGGCTATTCACCGCGAAGCTTCGTCCCAACTGAAAGGGGTTTACAACCCGAAAGCCTTCTTCCCCCACGCGGCGTTGCTGCGTCACGCTTTCGCGCATTGCGCAAGATTCCCCACTGCTGCCTCCCGTAGGAGTCTGGGCCGTGTCTCAGTCCCAGTGTGGCTGATCGTCCTCTCAGACCAGCTACCCATCGAAGCCTTGGTGAGCCGTTACCTCACCAACAAGCTAATGGGCCGCGGGCCCATCTCGATGCGGAGGCCGAAGCTTCCTTTCCCCTTGCGGGCACATCCGGTATTAGCCCGAGTTTCCTCGGGTTGTCCCGGTCATCGAGGCAGGTAACCCACGTGTTACTCACCCGTTCGCGGCTCTGCCCCAGGGCAAGCCCTGGTTCGTCGCTCCACTTGCATGTGTTAAGCACGCCGCCAGCGTTCGTCCTGAGCCAGGATCAAACTCTCCGTGAAGAACTTCACGAAAAGCTGTCATTGGTTTGCCGGGCCACCGATCGAAGATCGGTATACCGGCGTGCCGAGGCCTATACACGTGGCCACGAGCACCATGACGGGGTACTGCTCCTACTTGACTCTTTGTCCGCCTGCCGCCACGCCGAAGCGCCGCTGCAAGCGGGTCGAACCTGGACGCACACCACGATCGATCTTCGATCGTCGGTGCGCATGCTGTTGAGTTTTCAAAGACCGTCGAGCCTCTTTGGGGAGGACTTCCCCGGAGAAGTCGATCCGGACCAGCGCCCGAGGGCACTTTGGGACCGGCGGAGCAGTATAGCCTACTCGACGACCAGTCGCCGGAAGCGGCGTTTGCCGACCCGCAGCACCTGCCCGTCGGCGCGCTCCACGGGAGCGTCGTACTCATGGCTCTTGACCGCCACCGCGCCGAGCGACACGGCGCCCTGGTCGATCAGGCGGCGGGCGTGGGCGCGCGAGAAGCCGAACTCCTCCGCGATCACCGCGGGCAGGTGGACGACCCCGTCCTCGGGGGCGACGCGTGCCTCGGGCATCTCGCCGGGGGCGCGGCGGTGGACGAAGACGAGGTCGAACTCGTCCTGCGCGGCCGCGGCGGCCTCGGCGGAGTACAGCCACGAGACGATCCCGCGAGCGAGCTCCCGCTTGGCGTCGCGCGGCGAGGCACCGGCCGTCGGCTCACCAGAGAGCAGCAGGCGAAAGTAGTCGCTCACGACCTCGTCGGGGATGCTCATCGTCTTGCCGTAGATCTCCGCGGGCGGGTCGGTGATGCCGATCTGGTTACCCAACGACTTGGACATCTTGCGGCGCCCTTCGACGCCGACGAGCAGCGGCATCGTGAGGATCGCCTGAGAGGGCTGACCGTAGGCGCGCTGGATGTCGCGCCCCAGCAGCAGGTTGAACTTCTGGTCGGTGCCGCCGAGCTCCAGGTCGGAGCGGACCGCCACCGAGTCGTACCCCTGCAACAGCGGGTAGAGCAGCTCGAGCATCGAGATCGGGGCGCGGGCGGAGTAGCGCTGGGCGAAGTCGTCTCGTTCGAGCAGCTGCGCGACGGTGGTCGTGCCCATCAGGCGCAGCAACTCGGCCATCGGCATGTCCAGCCACTCGCCGTTGAAGCGCACCTCCAGGCGCGCCGGGTCGGCGTCGAGGATGCGCAGCGCCTGCTCGCGGAAGGTGGCGGCGTTGGCCGCGATCTGGAGCTCGGAGAGCATCGGCCGCAGCGCCGAGCGCCCTGAGGGGTCTCCGACGCGGGCGGTGTAGTCGCCGATGATCAGCACCACCGTCTGGCCGGAGTCCTGCAGCTCGCGCAGCTTGCGCAGCACCACCGCGTGGCCCAGGTGGATATCCGGAGCCGTGGGATCGATCCCCAGCTTGACGCGCAACGGCCGGCCGGCACCGTGCGCCTCGGCGAGCTTCTCGGCAAGCGCGCCGTCGGGCAGCGAATCGACAGCATTTTGGGATAGGAGGGCGGCAAGCCGCTCGGGATCGGGGCTCGGCATGGCGGGCCAATGCTAGACTCTCGCCCCCGGTGGAGTCCGTCTCGCTGCCCGACCACGCCGCGCGGGCGCAACGCCTTGGCAGTTCGCGCACGACGCGCCTGAAGAAGCTACGCTTCCTGCTGATCTTCCTGGCGCTCGCGCTGCTCGGCCTCATCTCGTTCGCGTTCGGCATGTTCATGGCCGTGGCGTCCGACCTGCCGCATCTGGAAGCCAAGTACCGCCAGGTCAACGCGCGCAACTCGGTGCTGCTGGACGATCGCGACACGCCGATCGGAGTGCTCAGCGAGCGCAGCCAGATCCTCGTGACCCAGCAGCAGATCCCGCCGATCGTGCGCGAGGCGGTGATGTCGATCGAGGACAAGCGCTTCATGACCAACAGCGGCATCGACCTGCGCTCGCTGGCGCGGGCGTTCGTGGCCGACGTGCTGCACCAGAGCGCGGTGCAGGGCGCCTCCACGATCGAGCAGCAGTTCGTCAAGAACGCCCTCGCCCAGCAGGCGCACCGCACGATTCTCGAGAAGCTGAAGGAGGCGGCGCTGGCGTTCCATCTGGCCCACCACTGGTCGAAGCTGAAGATCCTCACCGAGTACCTCAACACGATCTATTTCGGGAATGGCGCCTACGGAATCGAGGCGGCCGCGCAGACGTACTTCGGCCAGGAGCCCGCCCACCGCGACTGCGGCCTGCCGAAGTACCCGCTGTGCTTGCAGGAGCTCAGGCCGTGGGAGGCGGCGCTGCTGGCGGGAATTATCCAGTCGCCGACCGACTACAACCCGGTGACCGCCGCGACGGCGGCGCGCGAACGGCGCAACGTGGTGCTCACGCAGATGCGCGAACAGGGGTACTTGACGCGCCAACAGTATGAAGAAGGCACGGTCCAGCCGCTGCCCTCCCCGCAGGAGATCGCGCCCCCCAACCAGCCGCTGGTAGACGGGATCGACACCGGCTACTTCGACAGCTGGGTGGGGCCGCAGGTGGTGGCGCGCTACGGCGCCGAGCGCGCCTACTACGGCGGCCTGCAGATCCACACCACGCTCGACCTCGGCCTGCAGCGCACAGCAGAACAGGCGATCGCCGGCTACCTGCCGGGCCCGGCAGGCCCCACCGCGGCGCTTGTGGCAATCGAAAACTCCACCGGCAAGGTGCGCGCGATGGTCGGTGGCCGGGGCTACGACGAAAGCCCCTTCAACCTCGCCACCGACGGGGAGCGCCAGCCGGGCTCCTCCTTCAAGGCGTTCGACCTCGCGGCGGCGCTCGAGGACGGGATCTCCCCCGACTCGGTGTGGACCTCCAAGGAAAAGGTCTTCAAAGTCCCGCACAGCACCGAACTGTTCGTGGTGCACAACGACGAAAACGCCTACACCGGCGAGAACACGCTGACGGGAGCGACGGCCTACTCCGACAACTCGATCTACGCCGAAGTGGGTCTGAAGGTGGGCACCGTGAGGATCGCCAAGCTGGCGCGCGAGATGGGCATCACGACGCCGATTTCCACCAACCCGGCGATGACGATCGGGGGTCTGAAGACGGGTGTGACGCCGCTGGACATGGCACATGCGTATGAGACGATCGCGCACGGCGGGCAGCGGGTCAGCGGCACGCTTGGCGAACCGGGCGCGCCGGTGGGTATCGAAAGCGTGGGGAGCAATCCGCACGCGCAGATCGACCACACGCAGCTGCACCAGGTGCTGCCGCCGGAGGTGGCGAGCACCGAGACCGAAGTGCTCGAGACGGTGCTCGAGTACGGCACCGCCCACGCGGCCGCGCTGGGGCAGTTCGCGGCCGGCAAGACGGGCACAACCTCCAACTACGGGGACGCGTGGTTTGTCGGCTGGGACCACCGCTACACGGTCGCCGTGTGGGTCGGCTTCCCCAACGCGCTGGTCCCAATGACGACCGAGTACGACGGCGGACCGGTGCTGGGCGGCACCTTCCCAGCGCTGATCTGGCACAACTTCATGATCGGCGCGATGCAGATCGAAAAGGAACGCGCCGCCGAAGAAGTCGCCAAGCATCCGAGCACCCCGGCCAAGCGCGCCGGCGGCGCGAGCGCCACCGGGAGGGTTGCCGAAACGGGCAGCACCACAGGCACAGCCACCCCCCCCCCTCCTCCCCGCGGGAAGCGCCCGGCGCGGGAGCCGGCGCCAAAGGCCACGCGAACGCACCTGCGAGCCCCACCACCGGGCAGAGCGGCAAGCCCGCCGGTGGCGAAAGTGGCGAAGGCGCCCCAGCGCCGGCCGGCAAAAGCCCGCCGGCGAGTACGCCCGCACCCGCGCCCCAGACACCGGCCAGCCCAGCACCCGCGGCAGGCGGCGGAGCGGCGAATCCGGCGCCGGCGCCGGAAACGTCCACGCCGCCGGCGAGCGGCGGCACGAGCGCTCCCACGGGCGGCGCCAAACCCTGAGCTCGCTCAGACCACGTAGCGTCGCTCGCCCGGCTGCGGCGTCGCCCGCCCATCAGCGGCCGACCGCGGGGCGTCCCTCCTCACCGCTCAGGGCCGCGGGCGCGAGACGTGCGGGTTGCCCGCCAGGCAGAAGCGCCACGGCAGATCGACCGCCTTGCTGATCCCGATGCGCGTGCCGCTGTGGATCTCGTGCGGGCGCTGCAGCCACGACTCGCGCGGCGGATGGATCGTGATTGGCCCGCGGGTGAGGTCGCAGTCGTTGTGCAGCAGCCCGATCGCGAGTGCCACGGTGAGCTTGCCGGGGCCCGAGCAGAGCTCCTCGCGGTTGCGCACGGCGCGATGCTCGCGCATGCGCGCGACGCCACGCAGCGGCTCCAGCGCGCGGATCAGCACCCCAGCGCCGACGCCCTGCTCCTCGCACACGGCGTTCAGCAGCGCGTGGATGCCGTAGGAGCGGTACACGTAGGCTCGACCAGGGCCCCCGAACAGCGTGCGGGTGCGCGGGGTGAGACCGACGAACGCGTGGCAGGCCGGCTCGTGTTCGTGGTAGGCCTCGGTCTCGACGATCATCCCGGCGGCGGCGCGGTATTCCACGACGCAGCCGATCAGAGCCCGCGCAACCTCCACCACCGGCCGCCGGTAGAACTCGACGGGCAGCGCGCCCGGCGCCGGCCTGCGCGGCGCACGCACGGCGAAGCCAGCCACGGCGGGCGCTCCCGGCACGTCAATCCCAGGGCTCGTTGGACTCTTCCACGGGCGGATGGGTGAGCACGCCGCGCGCGAGCTCAAGCTGCTCCTGGACGCGCACGGACGCGGTGCCGCCCTCGGAGACCTTGCTCTCCAGCCACGAGCTCTGAGTGAGCAGCGCCCGGTACTCCTCGCTGTGCTCGCCCAGCGCGGGGCTATGCGCGGCGAGCTCCGCGGGCGTCAGCTCGGAGAGGCTCTTGCCCGCATCCAGCGCCGCGCGCACGAGACCGGCAAGGATGCCGTGTGCTTGGCGGAAGGGCACCCCGTGGCGCACCAGCATGTCGGCGATGTCGGTCGCGCCGAGCGCCTCCTCGGAGGCGGCCTGCGCCATCGGCTCGCGCCTGAAGCTCACCCCTTCGATCATCCCGCGCGCCGCGATCAGGGCGAGCTCCAGCGTGTCGGCCGTGTCGAACAGGTGCTCCTTGTCCTCCTGCAGGTCCTTGTTGTATGTGAGTGGCAGCGCGTGCAACACCCCCTGCAGCGCCGTCAGGTGCCCAAGGATGCGGGGCGCCTTGGCGCGCAGCAGCTCGGCCGCGTCGGGGTTCTTCTTCTGCGGCATGATCGAGCTGCCCGAGGACCAGGCGTCGGGCAGCTCGCAGAAGCCAACCTCCGAGCTCGACCACAGCACCAGCTCGGCGCCCAGGCGCGAGAGGTGAGTGGCACAGGTGGCGGCCGCGTACAGGTAGTCCAGCGCGAAGTCGCGGTTGGAGACCGCGTCGATCGAGTTGGGCAGGATGTCGTGGAAGCCAAGCTGGCGCGCGACCGCCCGGCGGTCGGTGTCGAAGTTGACGCCCGCCAGCGCGCCGGCGCCGAGCGGCAGGCGCCCGGCCTGTTCGAGCGCGAACGCGAAGCGCTGACGGTCGCGCTCGAGCATCCAGAAGTAGGCGAGCAGGTGGTGACCGAGATACACCGGTTGTGCGCGTTGGGAGTGGGTGTAGCCGGGCAGCGGCCAGTCGACGTGCTGTTCAGCGCGGGCGAGCAGCGCGCCCATCAGCTCCCCCACGGCGTCGTGAGCCGCGCGCGCCTGCGCGCGCACGAACATCGCCACGTCGGTCGCCACCTGGTCGTTGCGCGAGCGCGCGGTATGCAGCTTGCCGCCGACCGGCCCCGCCAGCTCGGTGACGCGCCGCTCGATCGCGGTGTGAATGTCTTCGTCGGCGTCCTCGAAGGCGAATATGCCGAGCGCCAGCTCAGCCTCGGTCTCTTCGACCGCTTCGATCAGGTTGTTGCGGTCCTCGATCGAGATAATCCCGCGCTCGGCCAGCATCCAAACGTGGGCGCGGGACTGCTCGATGTCCTGCGGCCACAGCCGCCGGTCGAAGCGCAGCGAGGCGTTCAGGCGCCGAAAGTCGGGGTGCTGTGGCTCGCTGAAGCGGGACATGGATGCGGTCTGCTGGACAGTAGCGGAGATCGAGGGTCCGAGCGTCGCGAGTCGAGCTGCCCGAAGCGGCCGAAGACAAGGGACGCTCGCCTTCCAAGATCCCCGTTGCAACCGGCCCAGCGGGACGCGGATGAGCACAATGCGAGGTAGCTCGTACGGTCTATAATTCTGATAGTCCCGATATTATTAACCTAGGCCATGGAGAGAATCGACGACACAGGGAAGATGGAAACACCGCCTGCACCGCACGACCGGACGCGCGATACTCACGGTATGCCTGAGGTGCTCGAACCACCGCGGATCGGCCCCACGCCGGGGTTGCCACGGGGGCCACACTCGCTCACGCGCGAGCAGGTCGCGACCAATCAGCGCCTGCGCCTGCTGGAGGGGATGATCGACGCGATCGGGGAAAAGGGCTACGCGGCCACGACCGTGTCGGACGTGATCCGCCGCGCGGGAGTCTCGCGCAAGGCCTTCTACGAGCACTTCGCCAACAAGGAGGAGTGCTTCCTGGCCACCTACGACTCAATCGCCGCGGTCGGGCGGCGCGGGGTGTCGAGGGCCTTCCGCCGCGCGGAAGACGTTCCCGACAGCGTGCAGGCGGCGCTCGGGGAGCTGATCGAGCTCGCGGTCGCGCGGCCGGCGGCGCTGCGGGTGCTGATGGTCGAGATCGGCGCGGCCGGCCCGGCGGGGATCGAGCGCCGCGAACAGCTGGTGGTGCGCTACGAAGACTTCCTGCGCGAAAGCCTCGGCCTGCCGGCGGGGCCGGGCGCGATCCCCAACCCGATCCTGCGTGGCGTGGTCGGAGGGATCCTGCACGTGATCTACACCCACCTGCGCCGGGGTGAGCGCAAACAGCTACGCCGACGCCTGCCGGATCTCGTCAGATGGGCAAACTCCTACTGGCCGGTGCCGGAGTCGATCCTCACGCTGGTGGACCCCACGCTGCAGGAGCTGCACGTCGACCTGACCGGTGGGCGAGCTCCGGGCTCGCTCTCGCTCGGCGCCGCGACCAGCCGCCGGCGGCGGTTGCCGCGCGGGGAGAACGGGATGCCGAGAAGCTTCGTGGTGCACAGCCAGCGCGAGCGGATTCTCGATGCCGTCACCAACCTGACGGCGCAGAGCGGCTACGCGGCCCTTACCGTCGAGGGGATCGCCGCCGAGGCGTCGGTGTCGCTGCAAGCCTTCTACGAACACTTCAGCGACAAGGAAGACGCCTTCCTCGTCGCCTACGAGATCGGCCAGGACAAAGCGCTGGCGCTGGTCGAGCGCTCCTACGATGCCCAGCCCGACTGGCGCCACGGGGTGCGCGGCGGCCTCACGGCGCTGTTCAACTTCCTCGCCGGCGAGCCGGCATTCGCGCACATGGCGATGATCGACGTGCTGGCGGCAACCGAGCGCACCTCGGCGAGGGCGTTCAAGGGCGCGGCACCCTACGGGCATATGCTGCAGCCCAACCCCAAGCACGCCCCCAACGGGCGCCCCCCAGAGGTCATGGTGCACGCGATCGCCGGAGGCCTGTTCGAGCTTATGCTCCACCACGCCTTGCGGCGCCGCATGCACGAGCTCCCCGTGATGGTTCCGCGCGCCACATACTTCGCGTTGGCGCCGTTCATTGGGGCGCACGACGCGGGGGAGATCGCGACGGCCGCGCTGCCAGCCGGCGCGCTCGCGGAGGCGTAGAAAGAGCCGCTCCGGCGCTCCTCCAGGGGCTCGCGCGCAGCAAGCCCCACCCGGGGTCGCGAGTCGGGGCCTGGGCCGCCCGCTCGCACTACACCACCTGTCGGAATGCGCTACGCTGTCATTGGCGTATAGCCAGGGATGTGGCGATGCGCCGGGCCGCAGGGATGCTGCCTGGCGCATCCCACAGTAGGTGCCAGGTGCGGCGCCGGCCATCCTCAGCTCGCGCGATGTCGAACACGCCGCAACCGCCGGCGACGACGCCGGGTCCCATGCTCCGGTGGAGTCCGACGCCGCCGCGCGGCTTGTGTCCGAACGCGTGGAGAGGAAGTCACGCTTCCGGCGTCTTCACGGGCGCCCGGGAGAGACGTTGGGTGGGGCCCGCAAGTTGTGAGCAGTACCACTACTTCTTATGCTTCTTGCCCTTGCCCTTCTTCTTGTGATTGACGTGCTTCTTCGGGCAGCCGGTGATCTTGACCTTGGTGTCCTGTTTGATCACCGCGCCGTCCTGCGCCGTCAGTTCGGTGGGCATGTGTCAGCGCGCCGAACTTGCAGAGGTTGCGCCCCGTTGGCCGTGAGCGCCGAGTAGGGACCCTCGGGCAGCGTCAGCTCGAAGCGTTGAGAAGGGCGCGTCGGGCACCGCGTTGAACGTCGAGGTCAGCACGCCCTTCTTGGAGATCGCAGTTTCGCCGTGCAGGTCGATCGTGACGTTGTCGCCCTGCAGCACGATCACCAGTTCGGGGTACTTGGCGCCGCCGTGGGAGACGAAGTACGCCGGGCCGCTCAACGGCGCTGGGCAGCACCGGCGTGTTCGTCGTCGCCTCGCCGATCCTCGAGGCGGCGGGGCAGTTCGCGGGGTTCGCCGCGAACGTCTCTTCCGGGCACGCCTTCTGCAGCGTCGTCAGCCGCGCCGGCAGCTTCGCCGGCAGGCTGACCTTGACTTTGGCGATGTTCGCCTCGGTCCCCTGCGGCGTGCTCGGGTAGGTCACGCGTCGTCGTCAGGCTCGCGCCTTCGGTGCGGGTGTTGTGCGCCGCGGTCGACGCCGCGAACGTCGGTTTGAACGCAAGCGCCGCGCAGTTGGTCACCTGGAAGGGCACCGGCAGCGAGGAGGTCGGCGCCTTCGGCGCTCGACAGCGTGCCCGTGATCGTCAGCGGGTCGCAGTCGGTCGGGTTGAACGTGAAGCCGGCGCGGTTGACCGTCACGTTGACGTGCTTGATCTGCAGCGGGATCCCTTCGAGGATCGTCGGGATCGCGTCTTCTTCGCAGCCCGAGTTGGCCGTGACGGTCAACGCCGCGGTGAGCGGGTTGACTTCGATCTTCGCGCGCACGACCAGGCAGTCGCACGCCGGGCTGGTGCGCCTTGGTGTGCTCGAGGTCGAACGGCCCGGCCTTCGCCGGCTCCTCGATCGACAGGCCGTACGGCGCGCCGTGGTAGGGGCCGGTGATGTAGACCCTGCCGCCGGTGACGGTGTACGGGTCGCCGCCGACGCCGACGCTGACCGTCGTTTCGCCGATCATGCTCTCTTCGCCGCACGTCGCCTGTCGTTCGCCTGCGCTTCGGCGCACGGCGTCACGCTGGAGAGCATCCCCAGCAGCCCCGGCGGCATGTGCAGCTGGATGCCCTGCAGCTGCTGGTTGCCGTCTTCGCGGCTCATCGTCATCGTGAACGGGCTGAACCCGCCCGCCTGGACGTTCGTCGTGCCGGCCGTCAGCGACGGGCGCGAACGGCAGGCGGGCGCCGGGCACGGCTCCCCGTGCGGGCCGGAGGTGATGTCGAAGTTCCGAGCTGGCTGCGACCGGGCTCGTTGCCCGACCACGGCGTGAATGAGGCCGTGGTCGTGTACGTCGCCGCGTCCTGCACGCGCCGGCGTCGCCAGCGGCGCGCGTTCCCCGCCGAAGAAATGCAGTTCGAGCGTCTTCGAACGGCAGCCTGCGGGCGTGTTCTTGAACGTCGTCGTCGATCTGGCCCGTTGCCGGGTTAGAGCGACACTTCGCCGGGCGAGCTTCACGCAGCACACCCGACACTGGTTCTTCGGCGACGAGGTACATCGCCAGGAGCGACCCGAACGGGTTTTCCTCCTGCGTGGCGAGATACACGGCGCCTTCGAGCGGATTCGGCAGGATCGGCGTCTTGATCTTCACCGTGCCGATCTTCGACGCGTTCGGGCAGAACGGTTCCGGCGCAGCTTCACGGGGCGCCGGCAGCCCGGACGTGAAGCGCAGGTCTTCAGGCGGCGCGCTTTCGCCAGGCAGGTAGCCGATCTCGGCCTCCGAACAGGCCTGCAGGCCGCCGGCGCCTGCCGGGTTGAGCGTCATGCCTTCCGGCAGGCTCACCGTTGTGTCCTTGACGTCGGAGGCCGCGAGGCCATTCGGGTTTGTGCTCGCTTCCTGCGGCACCTTCACCTTGACGCTCAGGCCTGTCGGCGTGCTCGCACTGTGGCCGTCAGGCGTGACTTCGAGACTCGCGCCGAAGGGCAGGTGTTTGCAGCCTTCGAGGCTCTCCATCGGTGCGGTGGGACCGGATGTGAGGAACCGGCCCGGTTCGTGCCACGAGTCGACTTCAACCGAGGTTTGCAGCGGCCCGGTGCAGGAGGTCGGAAGAGTCAGGAATGGCTTTGCCACCTTTTCGTTTGACGGGCTGCACGGAAGATATTCTCCTTGATTCCACGTGCCACCCTGCACGCAACCCCAGCCACGCGCCATGTCATGCCGCGGATCGGCCGGAGTACCCCAGATCGTGACTCTGCTTGAAAGGTACGCCGCAGTCGAGGTTACGTTGTCCACACTCACCGTGACGCCATAGTCGCCGCCCGTCCGCACCGCCGTGTCAATGGTGACCCCCGTCCGCAAGGCGACGAATCCGAATCGGGCGGGCTCGCCGGCCGCCGGCGCAAGGTTGAAGACCGGCACCAACGCCGCGAGGGGCAGGCCTTTATGCAGGATTATGGTAACCGACGCGACGCCGACAACGGTATTGTCCGGACAAGCGTTCGTGAGGCCTTCGCCGAATGCCGCGGCGAATTCCGTTTCATTGCATTGCGGCACTGCGGTGGGGTCGCCGAGCAGACCCGGTGGCCACTTGAAGCGCACGTCCTTCACCAGCGCCGGCGGCTGGCGCGGATTGGCATCCTCATTCAGCGCAAAAGCCGTCGTCACCTGAAACGGGTGGGACCCAGCCTGGGTATCGGGAGAACCGCCCTCATTTTCCGGAGTGAGTTCATACTGTTCGGCCCCAAATGGAGTTGCCTTGTTCCCCACTTCGAGTTCACGATCGAAAGATGCTGACTGCACGGCGGCCCCCGTCGGCGATCCTTCGAAGCCACCATTGTCTGCGCCGCTCTTTTCCCCCACTCCGCAAAACGGTCCCGCATATTCTCCCGAATCGCTCGTAAGCTTTTCGCACGTGTAACCTTCGCCGCCCGAAACCTCCACTTCGTTGCTTGCGGCGGCCGGCGAGACACTCGCTTCAACTTCGATCGTGATTTCGAGCAGTTCGTACGGCTGGAGAGGTTCAGGACCGGCCCATTCGCACGTCACTGTTTCGGACGGGAACGTCGTCGGACACGTGATCGGGCCACGCTCACCTGCGTACCCCGCCACCGTGCCTTCGTTTCCGTTACTCACGACCCGCTTCGCCCTGAGCCCCGGCGGCAGCTTGTCGGTGATCGTCACCGGCGAGCTCGCTCCATCGACGGCCAGATCGCCGGCATTCTCGACCGTGAGCACGATCTGCCCGCTGCCGCCGATTGGGAGCACCGACGGACGTGCGTCAAAGCCGACCTTCCACCAGGGCGCCGCGGCATGCGCAACCGACGCCATTGCTCCCATGAGCAGGCTCAAGGCCACGATAAGGCCGACCGCCCATCGGAGACCCCACGCGCGACAGGAACGCTGATCGTCTGCTTTTGCTTGCAGAGAGCCGATGCTCATGACTACCTACCCCCCCTGCCGACCTTGGCCTTGATGCTCGACTTGGCCCCAAAGCGCCCCATGGCCCTTCGCTCGCACGCGGGCCTCGCCCGCTTGCGCAGACGCTTGCAGACCGCAAGCGCATGTTTCAGCTTCCGATCGCGGCTCGTGGTCGTGGACTTGCCAATGGTGCCCGCCACGGGGGGCACCGGATTTCCCACACCAGAGAACGTCGCGCTCGCCGGCGGCCCGAAGCTTTCCGGCTGCGGCGCCGACGAGCCTCGGCACGACGCCACTTCCCCGCACGGCGCCGACACACCGACCGGCGATGGCGGACAGGGCGATGCGGCGGAACAGATATGCGCGTCGTAGATGTCGTACGCGCTGTCGATGTCCCCTTTGGTCAACTGCGCAGCCGTCAGGAAGAAGACGTCTTCGCCTTCTTCGCCCCCGAGCCCGACCCCGCTCGCATCGAGGAACGCCGATTCCCTGCTCGACGTACCCGACGAGATCAGCGCAACACAGCCCGCCGCTTCCGGTCCGCGAGCCGGCTTGAACACCTCGCTCGCGCTTTCGCCTTCACGGTCGCACGTTCGACCTTCCGGCTCATACTCATAGACGTCCTCGGTGCCGTTGACATCGTCCGGCACGAGGGCATCGCTGCTGTTGAAGAAGAGGCGACCGCTGTCCGTGAGGTAGCGCGGCTGACGCAGCGCGTGCGTCCCGTCTATCGGCGTCCAGCCCACCACGCTGCCGGCGAGCCAGTGGCCGCTCCACACTGCCGTCTGGTCGACCAACATGGCGCCCGGTCCTTGCGGTTCTGACTTGAACCTCGGATCCAGCACTCCGTGCGGCGGTGAGCCTGTCGGGTCGCAGGACGCACATGTCAGCGTGCCAGTGCGCGCATCGTAGAGGTAGACCTCCTCGTCCGGCTCGCCACTGCTCGCGTCAGCGTTGTCGTAGCCAGTCAGGCTGTTTTCTGACATGAACGCAATGTATTCGCCGTTGGGCGACACACGAGTGGTCATATTTGCAAGATCGTCCCTGGTGCCAGTTTCCCCTCCCCAGTCCGGCTGATCTTCGTTCGACAGCGTCGCGATAAACCTTGGGGCTTCCCAGGTCGTTCCGTTGTTATGCGTTACGTACAGGCTGCACGTGTGCGTCGGTTTCGGGAGTGTCCTGCAATTGCCTTCGCTCGCTCCTGGAGCCAGCGCCCCGTTGGCCACAAAATAAACGTATGAGCCGTCGTCGCTCGCACCCGGAATCACTCCCTGCACCGCGGCGTTTTCCCCTTCGATTAGTTCGTGGGTCAGGTCCACAAGCCTGCCCTGCAGGGGCCCTACACTGGTCACTTCGAACACATAAAGATCGGGGGCACCCCCTTCGCTTTCAGTCGCATCGGCGGTCAACCGCGTACCGTCGGTGAAGAACACCCGCGACCCATCGTCGTTGGCCCCCTGAAACACCGGTTCGCCGCCACCACCGGTGACACCGCTTTCCGAGACATCCAATTGTACCGTTTCTTCGGCCGGCATGTCACGCATGTACAGATGCCCGCCGGAACTCCACACCACCCGCGAGCCGTCATTAGAGATCGCGTGACGAACAAGCTCGTTGTTGTTAAAGCCCAACGAGGCAAGCGACAGATTTTCTTCCACGCTGGTCCTGCCATCGGGTAGAACATTGACCTGTCCCAACAGTCCTTCCGACCACTCGTAGAGGTTCTGGTATTTTTCGCTGTTGCTGCTAGCCGGGTATTTGGCCGTCAGCGCTTCGTTTGAACTCAGCACCACGTGCGCGAGATCCGGCGTCGCGCCTACGAAGGTAACCGTGTTTTCCGCCGCTTCGTCCCCAAACGTCGCTCCTTCGCGCACATTCGCCTTGGTCACGAGCGGCAGGTAGGTACCGTCCTCGTCGTTACGGCGGTAAATTGTTTTTTCCGCCCCGGATGCGAGCGGCGGCAAGGGTGTCGCCCCTTTTGGCTCGACAAGCCCAAACGAAAGGTCTTCCGAGAAGAACTTGTATTCGACCTGCGAACCCGCTTGCACCTGAGCTACTTCTTCGTGCTGAGTCGCAACGTCTTCGGACGTCCAGCCCGCGGCTGTCCGGCGTGCGATCACCTGCGAATATTCGACCGCGCGATTTCCAGCTGGATCCGACGAGATCGGGCCGGTCGCGACGTACGTGAGTGCGTTTCCACTCGCCGCAGCTTGAATCACGCTGCCTTCGCTTGCCGCCGGCTCGAGCCCGGCGCCGTGCTTGTTCGGCGGCGACACCAGTTCCCACGTACGACCATCCGGCAGCCCAAACCCGGTCGTCGTTGCAATCGCCGAACTCCCGCAAATAAGCGATCCTGCGCAGACAGATGCCACGATCAAGGCACGCAGCGCACGATAGCGCCGCGGCGCGGCGTCGCCCCGAACCACATCTCTTTCACTCCCGCCCTTGACAGCAACCGTCGTCAACTTCGCCCCCTCCCTCTCCGTCATCAATGTTCTGGCCGCCGCTCACTGTTCAGTCCCGCCACGCGAGCTTGCCAAAGCTCGTTACTACAGACTAGGCTGCTGCGCGGAACTGTACAACCCCGCGCAGCAGCGAGACCTACCTACCAGTGTAGTAGCCTAGTTTTCAATAAGCTCAGCTTTTTCTGCGAATTCTACTTCTACTGCTCCTGTTTCCTCGCCGGAGTGCAGGAATGCGAAGTTTTCAACAAAACCGGATGCTTCCGTTTCCAGGAAGGCTTCTTTTTCGGCTTCCGTGCTACTGATCATGTATTTCGTGAATTCCTGTTTGCCTTTTGACTGTTTGGCTTCTATGTCGAAGGTTTTTGAAAGCGTGTTCAGTCCTGGTGAAGTTATTGGTATAACTAGCCCGTTCTTCACTGTAAGCTTCTGCAATGCTGTGCAGTGAAGCACAACCGTTGCGGTGCCGTACGGTAATATCGTAAGGAGTAAGCCCACCTTGACGCCTGGTAATATGTAAATTGGTATGGCCGTCAATTTCGTTATGATTTCACCAGTTTTTGCGCCTTCCGAGTTACATTTAAAGCCTTTTCCTACGCAACCAGTAAATGTCGTGGTGACTTCAGCTTCTTTGGTGGTTTTAGTTGTGCCTTTAAATTTGGTTTTTTCGCAGGTGATTTTCGATTCGTTGGTTGTTTCTAGTGTGCCTTTGCCGCCTTCGCCTTTGAATTCACCTTCCACCTTTTTGCCTGAGCTGTTGACCAGTTCCAGTTCCGCCGCCGAAGCCGACGCCACCGTAACCGCGCTCAACGCCAGCGCCGCCACGAGGCAGAGCCCCATGATCTTTAGATACTTCATGTTGTACTGCTCCTTGTTTATCGGGTTGGCGACCAACGCCACAGCGCCCGTCTTCAAACGCAAGACGCCGCGGTGCCGGCCTATATGTTGATGTAGGTGCTGCTTCTTAGTTAGCCCCTCTCCTCCAAGCCGCTATGGTGATCCCACCCAGTGGCCCGATTCGAGGTTGCACACTCACCGTACCAGATCCCCCCGCTCGCTGTCAATGACAACCACCGGGGTTGTTTCTGACTCTACGGGCTTTGCCGAGCAGCGGAACAACGCTTTCCGCTCGGGGCGCGCCCGATCGCCGCTCGCAGACTGCGATCGGTGAGCACCGGCACACGCGGGGGTTCCCGACGGTATTCACGGGGCCACGGCGCCCGTGCGAACGGGTCCGTTTTCAGGACCGCACGGCCGCTGCCCCGTTCGCCTCGATCGATTGCCCGCGAGCGCGCTAGCGGCGCTTGCGTTCGCCACCAGGGCGCGCGGCCGTCAAGGCCGCGGCCCGGGGACCCCTACCGCCCCACCGCCTCCCGCAACACGTCCACCACGCACCGCACCTGCCACTCCTCCATCCCGACGAAGAACGGCAGCGCCAGCGACCGCGCGGCGATGTCCTCGGCCACGGGGAAGTCGCCCTCCCTGTAGCCAAACCGCTCCCGGTAGTGGCGCATCAGGTGGATCGCCGGCAGGTAGGGCTTACTCTGGATGCCTTCCGCGGCCAGCTCGCGGATCACGGCGTCGCGGTTGGCGGCGCGAGGGAGCTGGACCACGTACACAAACCATCCCCGGCGGTTGCCTTCCATGTCGGGACACGGGGGCTGCACACCACGCACGTGCACCAGCGCCTCGTGGTACTGGTGGGCCAGGCGGGCGCGGGCGGCCAGCAGGTCGTCCAGACGCTCCAGCTGCGCCACGCCAAGGGCGCACGCAATGTCGGAGAGACGGTAGTTGAAGCCGAGGCGATCGTGATCCAGCCACTCCATGTTCGGCGCGCGGCCCTGATTGCGCTCGCTGTCAATACCCGCCTTCAGCGCCTGGTCGCCGAACGCGATCATGCCGCCCTCTCCGGTGGTGATCTGCTTGTTGGCGTAGAAGCCGAACACCGCCGGGTTGCCCCTTCCGCCGACCGGCATGCCGTCGGAGTGGCGCGCGCCCAGCGCCTCGCAGGCATCCTCGACGATCGCCAGGTCGTGGCGACGCGCGATCTCCTCGAAGGCTTCCATCTCGGCCGGGTAGCCGAAGATGTGCACGGGCAGTATCGCCTTCGTGCGCTCGGTGATCGCTGCCTCCGCCTGCCTCCGGGTCGAGGTTCAGCGTCACCGGGTCGATGTCCGCGAACACGGGGCGCGCGCCCTCGTACAGCGCCACGTTTGCTGAGGCCACGAACGAGAACGGGCTGGTGATCACCTCGTCGCCCCGCTCCACCCCCACTGCCCGCAGCGCCAGGTGCAGGCCAGCCGTACCGCTGGACACCGCGCTCGTAAAGATGGGATTGCTGCCCACCCCGCCGACGCGCTGCGCGAACGCCCGCTCGAACTCGCCCACCTTCGGGCCCAGCGAGAGCGCGCCCGAGCGCAGCACCTCGAGCACCGCCCGCTCCTCCGCCGCTCCCAGCGTCGGTCGCGCCAGCGGGATCGTCTCCTCTTCCTCCTCGCACGAGCTCAGCACTTCCTCGTCGCCCCCTTCCGTGGGGACTCGCACGTAGCGCAGCGGGCGCCCCGACTGCCTTCCCTGCGAGCTCTCGGCCACCGGCGCTCCTACCGCCCGCCCGCCGGGATCGTCGCTGGTCGCGATGACTGCATCCCCGACTCCAGCGAGTCCACCAGCGCATCCCACGAGGCCGCGATCAGATTCTCCGAGACGCCGATCGCGCCCCATACGCGCTGGCCGTCGGAAGCGTCAATCAGCACGCGCGTGACCGCGCCAGTGCCCTTGTCCTCGTCGAGAATCCGCACCTTGTAGTTGACCAACTCGATCTCGCGCAGGTGCGGGTGGATCTCGCCGATCGCCTTGCGCAGCGCGGTGTCCAGGGCGTTCACCGGGCCGTTGCCCTCGGCGGTGCGCACATAGCGGCGCTCCTCGCCGCCCTCGGGATCGGGGATCCAGATCTTGATCGTCGCCTCTGTCTCCACGGCGCCGTCCGCGCGCTGCTCGACGATCACGCGCCACGCCTCCAGCCGGAACAGCGGCTCGTACGCGCCCGCCTCCCTGCGCATCAACAGCTCGAACGAGCCGTCGGCCGCCTCAAACTGGAAGCCGCGGTGCTCGAGCTCCTTCACGCGCTCGGCTGTACGTAACGCGGCGTCGCCGTCCAACTCGATCCCCGCGTCACGCGCCTTCTCCATCACCGTCGCTTTACCCGCCAGCTCGGATACCAACACGTCGCGGCCGTTACCCACGAGGGCCGGGTCCACGTGCTCAAAGGTCTGCGCGTCGGCGCTCACTCCTGCCGCGTGCAGGCCGGCCTTGTGCGCGAACGCATGCTTGCCCACGTACGGCTGCGCCGGGTTGGGCGCACGGTTGAGCAGCTCGTCGACGAAGTGCGCGGTCTCGCTCAGCCGTGTGAGCTGCTCGGGCTCGAGCGTCTCCTTGCCCAGCTTCAGCTGCAGGTTGGCGATGATCGTCACCAGGTTGGCGTTGCCGGTGCGCTCGCCGATCCCATTGATCGTGCCCTGCACCTGGGTGGCTCCAGCCTCGACCGCAACCAGCGTGTTCGCCACAGCGCAGCCAGCATCGTCGTGCGTGTGGATCCCGAGCGCGACTCCGGGCAGCGCCGCGTGCACCTCCTCCACGACCCGGCGCACGTACGTCGGCAGTGAGCCGCCGTTGGTGTCGCACAGCACAACCCGCTCGGCGCCGGCCTCCGCCGCCGCGCGCACGCACTCAAGCGCATAGTCGGCGTCGATCGCGTAGCCGTCGAAAAAGTGCTCGGCGTCGAGCAGCGTGCGCTTGCCGGCGCTCGCGAGGAACGCGATCGACTCCCCGATCATCGCCAGGTTCTCCTCGCGCGAGACGCGCAGCACCTTCTCGACGTGCAGCGGCGAAGCCTTCCCCACGAGCGTGCAGGCCGCCGCGTTGCACTCCGCGAGCACGCGCAACCCGTCGTCCGCCGCCGCCACGACCCCGCGGCGGCGGGTCATACCGAACGCGACGATCTCGGCGTGCGTGAGCGACTCGTGCTCGAGCAGCCCGAACAGCGCCCGCTCCTTCGGGTTGGACGCGGGGAAGCCGGCCTCGATCAGATCGATGCCGAGCTCGTCGAGTGCGTGCACCACGCGCAGCTTCTCGTCCGCCGTCAGGCTCAACCCGCCGCCGCCCATGCCGTCGCGCAGGGTCGCGTCGTAGAGCTCGACCCTGGACATTGGCTCAACCGCTCGCGGCAGCGCTCTGCGATTGTGCGGCGGGCGCCGGTGCCTCGCCCGTGGGCGTGGCGAGCGCCGGGGCGCTCACCACGTCCAGCCACTCCCGGTAGCGCTCGGTGCGTCCGTGGATCGCGTCGTCGAAGGCCGCCTGCAGCACACGCGTCACCTCGCCCGGCTCGCCCGTGCCGACCTTGTGGTCATCGACTTCCCGCACCGGCACCAGCTCCGCGGCGGTGCCCGACAGGAAGACCTCGTCGGCGAGGTACATCTCCGCGCGCGCCACATTGCGCTCCACCACTGTGTAGCCGAGATCCTGCGCAAGCTGGATCACCGTGCGGCGCGTGATCCCGTCGAGAATCGAGTTGTGCTGCCCCGGCGTGACTATCTCCCCACCGTGCACCACATACACGTTCTCGCCGGTCCCCTCGCACACATGGCCGTGATCGTCCAAGAGGATTGCCTCCTCGTATCCCGCCTTGACCGACTCCACCTTCGCCAGCACGCTGTTGAGGTATTGACCCGTGGCCTTCGCGTGGGGGATCAGCGAGTCGGGGCTGATCCTCCGCCACGAGGAGACCTTCGCGCGCACGCCGTGGCGCATGCCCTCCTCGCCCAGGTATGTGCCCCACTCCCAGCAGGCGATCGTCACGTCGACCGGGGCATCCAACGGGTTCAACCCCATCGAGCCATAGCCGCGGTTTACGATCGGGCGGATGTAGCACGAGCTGAGGCCGTTGCGCGCCACCAGCTCGAGCGTCGCGGCGCGCAGCTCCTCGGCGGTGTAGGGCACCGGCATGTAGTACAGCTCCGCGGAGCGCAACAGCCGTTCGATGTGATCCATGAGGCGGAACACCGCCGGGGGGCGGGTGGGGCGGGCGGGCTCGAGATCGGTCTCGTAACAGCGCATGCTGTCGAACACCCCAGTGCCGTAGTGCAAGCCGTGCGTGAGGACGTGGACCTTGGCCTCCTGCCACGGAACGAAGTCTCCGTTCATCCAGATGAGGTCTGTGGGTTCCAAGATCCTGCTCCTGTTCTCGTCTCGCTGGTGGGGAGGTTGGGCCGGCTCGCCACGCCCATTATGTCTGGAAAAAAGAGGGGCCCGGCTCGCCGGCCTTCGGCCGGCCGCGCCACCCTTATGTCTGGAACAAAGAGGGGCCCAGCTCGCCGGCCTTCGGCCGGCCGCGCCACCCTTATGTCTGGAACAAAGAGGGGCCCAGCTCGCCGGCCTTCGGCCGACTGCGCCACCCTCTATAGGTAGTACAGCACCGCCCGCGTCGCGTCCGCCGTACTGGCAGCGCCTCCCAGGTCGGGGGTGCGCACGCCATCGTCGAGCGCGCGTTCCACGGCTGATTCTACCTCCAGCGCCTGCTCATCCATGTCGAGGCTGTTGCGCAGCATCAAAGCGGCGGACAGGAACATGGCCATCGGGTTGGCAATCCCCTCCCCCGCGATGTCCGGCGCGGAGCCGTGCACCGGCTCGTACAGCCCCGGCGCGTGCCGGCCAGTCTCCGATCGGTCGCGATCGCCCAGTGAGGCGCTCGGCAGCATCCCGATCGAGCCCGTCAGCATCGCCGCCTCGTCGGAGAGGATGTCCCCGAACATGTTCTCGGTCAGCAGCACGTCGAAGTGACGAGGATTGGCGATCAGCTGCATCGCAGCGTTGTCGACCAGCATGTGCTCGAGCTCGACGTGCGGGTATTCGCGGTCCTGCACGCCGCTCACCACCTCGCGCCACAGCCGCGATGTTTCCAGCACGTTCGCCTTGTCGACACTCGTCACCTTCGCGTGTGCCGCGTTGAAGGCCGTGCGGGCCACCCGTTCGATCTCCTTCACCGTGTAGGCGCAGAGATCGGTGGCGCCCTCGGGCGTGCGCGTCTTCTCGCCAAAGTAGATGCCGCCTGTCAGCTCGCGCACAACCAGCAGGTCGACGTCTTCGATCCGCTCGCGACGCAGCGGCGAGGATTCATACAGCTGGCGCAACGGGCGCACGGGGCGCACGTTGGCGTACAGCTCGAGGCCCTGGCGCAGTTCCAGCAGGCCCCGCTCCGGGCGCGGCGCCCCCGGCACGGTGCTGTCCCACTTCGGGCCCCCGACCGCGCCCAGCAGCACCGCGTCGGCGCGCCTGCACGCCGCGAGCGTCTCCGCCGTGAGCGGCTCGCCGTGGGCGTCGATCGAGGCACCCCCGATCAGCCGCTCGTCGAACTCGAAGTCGCCAAGCGCGTTCAGCACGTCTCGCGTCGCCGCCATGATCTCAGGCCCGATCCCGTCCCCCGGAAGTATCGCTATGCGCTTGCTCATCGGAATATCCTCTCCATCCGTCGAGGGGGAAGCGTAGCCGGGCAGCGCCTCGCCCGCGAGCGGCGGGTCGGCGGGGCCGCTCACAGTGCGGTGGTGTCGGCCCCCACCAGTGGGTGGGCGGGATCCGATCCACCCGCCCGCGCCGTCTCGTAGGCCGCGATCTGCTCCTGCACCCCAAGCGTCACCGCGATGTCGTCGAGGCCCTCCAGCAGCCGCCGGCGCGTCTCGGCGTCGATCTCGAACGCCACCGACACCAGCTGCCCGTCGGGACCGGGGTAACGCACCTCCTGCGCACGCAGATCCACCTGCCCCTCCCCCGCTTGCGCCAGCGCGCGGCAGTGCTCCTCGTCGACCGCGACCGGCAGCAACCCGATCTTCGTGCAGTTGGAGTAGAAGATGTCGGCGAACGAGGGCGCCACAACCGCTCGGAAGCCGTAATCCTCGAGGCCCCACGGGGCGTGCTCGCGCGAGGAGCCGCAGCCGAAGTTCTCGCCCGCCACGAGGATCGGGTTGGCGGGCAAGTCCCAGCCGGGCTCCTTTGCCCAGTCGTAGAACAGGAACTGTCCGAAGCCCGAGCGCTCCACGCGCTTGAGGAACTGCTTGGGCATGATCTGGTCGGTGTCCACGTTCGCGCGGTCGAGATGACTCACCGCGCCTGAAATGGTCTCTATCGCTTCCATCCTGGCCCTCCCTAGCTCCAGTTGCGTATGTCGGTGAAATGCCCTTCGATGGCGGCGGCCGCCGCCATCTGCGGTGAGACCAAATGCGTGCGTCCGCCGCGTCCCTGCCTGCCCTCAAAGTTGCGATTTGACGTGGAGGCGCAGCGCTCGCCCGGCGCGAGGGTGTCGGGGTTCATTCCCAGGCACATCGAGCAGCCCGCCACGCGCCAGTCGAAGCCCGCGTCGCGGAAGACCCGGTCGAGGCCCTCCCGCTCGGCCTGCGCCTTCACCTGCTGGGAGCCGGGCACGACCATTGCGCTCACGCTCGATGCCACCCGGCGACCCGCCACGACCTCGGCAGCGGCCCGCAGGTCGCCGATCCGCGAGTTGGTGCATGAGCCGATGAACACGCGGTCGATCGCGATCCCCTCGATCGGCGTCCCCGGTTCCAGGGCCATGTAGTGCAGCGCCCGCTCGGCGGCCTCGCGCTCGGCGGGACTGTCGAACTCCTCGAGCGAGGGCACCTTGTCGGTGACCGCGCGCACCATCCCGGGGTTGGTACCCCAGGTGACCTGCGGGGAGATGGCGGAGGCGTCGATCACGACCTCGGTGTCGAACTCAGCGCCTTCGTCGGTGGCCAGCTCGCGCCAGCGCTCGATCGCCGCATCGAGCTCAGCGCCCTTGGGCGCGCCCGGGCGCTCCTGGTCGCGAAACCACGCGAATGTGGTCTCGTCGGGGGCGATCATGCCAGCGCGCCCGCCGCCCTCGATCGTCATGTTGCAGACCGTCATCCGCCCCTCCATCGAGAGTGCCTGGATCGCGGGGCCGGCGTACTCGACGGCGTGGCCGGTCAACCCGCCCACACCCAGCTGGCCCAGGGTCCCGAGGATCAGGTCCTTGGCGGTGACGCCGAAACCGAGCTGGCCCTCGTAGCGAATCCGCATCGAGCGCGGTTTGCGCTGGACCATGCACTGCGTCGCCAGCACGTGCTCGACCTCGCTCGTGCCGATCCCGAACGCGAGCGCGCCGAACGCGCCGTGCGTGGAGGTGTGCGAGTCGCCGCAGACGATCGTCGTCCCGGGCTGCGTGACACCGAGCTCGGGGCCGATCACGTGCACGATCCCCTGGCGCTCGGAGCCGAGCGAGTACACGGGCACCCCAAACTCGTGACAGTTGCGCTCGAGCGTTTCGACCTGCACACGCGACAGCTCGTCCTTGATGCGCGCTGCCACAAGTGTGCCGTCCGTGGGCGTGTTGTGGTCGGCGGTCGCCAGCGTGCGCTCAGGCCGGCGCACCCTGCGACCCGCCAAGCGCAGCCCATCGAACGCCTGTGGGCTCGTCACCTCGTGCACCAGATGGAGGTCGATGTAGATGAGATTGGACCCCGGCCCACCCACCTCATGCGCCTCCCAGATCTTCTCGAACAGTGTCTTTGGCATTATTCCGATCCTCGGTCTATCTATTAGCAGTATTTGGTTTCATGCGCGTCCCGCTGGACGCATTGGTCATCCTCACGGCGGGCCCCATCCGCCACGACGTGAACCCGATGGCGAGCTCGCGCTCTCAGTCAAGGCGCCGCGGCCGGCAGTCCTACCGCGTCCGCATCGCGTTGCGCGCGAGCAAGCGCGACCGACAGCGCCCGCACGTAGGCGCGCGCGGCCGCCTCGATGATGTCCGTGGAGACGCCCTGGCCGGAGCCGGTCTGGCCCTGCACCTCGACGACCACCGACACCTCGCCGAGCGCGTCCTGGCCCTCGGTGACGGCGTCGATGTGGAACTCACGCAAGGCGGCGCCGACGCCGCTGGCGGCGTTGATCGCGCGGAAGATCGCATCGACCGGGCCATCGCCCGAGGACTCGGCGCGGAGATCCTCGCCCTCCGGCGGCGCCACCACCACGCTCGCCCGGGGCGCCTCGCTCGTCGAGGCGTGCACCTCGAAGCCCCGCAGCGTGTACGCCTGCGGCTCGCCGCCCCCACGCAGCTCGTCGGTGACCAACGCCTCCAGGTCCATCGCCGTGACCGACTTCTTGCGGTCGGCGATCTCCTTGAAACGCTTGAAGGCAGCATTCAACGCCTGGCCGTCGACCGCAATGCCCTGCTCTTGAAGCGCCTCGCGCAGCGCGTGGCGGCCGGAGTGCTTGCCCAGCACGATCGCGTTCGAGCGCAGCCCCACCGTCGTTGCGTCCATGATCTCGTACGTGGTGCGCTCCTTCAGCACCCCGTCCTGGTGGATGCCGGCCTCGTGCGCAAACGCGTTGCGCCCGACGATCGCCTTGTTGGGCTGCACCGGATAGCCGGTCAGGCGCGAGACCAGACGGCTGGTGCGCGCGATCTCGGTGGTCTCGATTCCCGTCCACAGTCCCAGGGTGGGCTCGCGCGTGTGCAGCAGCATCACGATCTCCTCCAGCGAGGCGTTGCCGGCACGCTCGCCGATGCCGTTGATCGCGCACTCCACCTGGCGGCAGCCCGCTTCGATCCCGGCCAGCGAGTTGGCGACTGCCAGGCCCAGGTCGTCGTGGCAGTGCACCGAGACGACGACCTCGCGCAGGCCGGGCACCAGCCGGTAGAGCTCCTCGAACATCGCCGCGTACTCGTGCGGCATCGTGTAGCCGACCGTGTCGGGCACGTTGATCGTGCTTGCTCCCTCCTCCAGCGCAACCTGGATCACCTCGGCCATGTACTGGATGTCCGAGCGCGAGCCATCCTCGGGCGAGAACTCGATGTCGTCGGTGTATTCGCGCGCCTGCGCCACCGCCGCGCGCGCCTGGCCGATGACATCCTCGCGCGTGGTCTGCAGCTTGCGCTCGATGTGGATGTCGCTGGTCGCGATGAAAGTGTGAATGCGCGGGCGCTCGGAGTCGCGTACCGCCTCCCACGCCGCCTCGATGTCCTGCTTGGATGTCCGCGCCAGGCCGCAGATCACCGGGCCTTCGACCTCCCGGGCGATCGCCTGCACCGCCTCGAAGTCGCCCGGCGAGGTGATCGGGAAGCCCGCCTCGATGATGTCCACGCCCAGCCGCGCCAGCTGCTGGGCGATCTCCAGCTTCTCCTGCCTGTTCAGCGAGATTCCCGGCGACTGCTCGCCGTCGCGCAGCGTCGTATCGAAGACACGCACACGACTGCTGCTCGTCTCGTACTGGTGCCGCCTGCTGATCGCTCATGTCGCTCTGCTCCTTCTAGGTCTCGTTCTGAACTTCCTCCGGCTGTGTTTGCGGCTACGCGGCCGCCACGCACTACTCCCCCCGAGGGGGGAGGATCAGGAGAAGTCGAATCGAGAGCTGCAACGACATGCTGCGCCTAGGTTAGCACCACGGCCCACCCACCGGTGAACCCTTCCGAGGCGACGATCTCATCGACGACCGCTGCCGGCACCGGCGCGTCGGTCGTGACGACCATCGCCGCGACGCGCCGTCCTCGCTGGCCGCGTGAGAGGCTCCGTCGGGCGTGTGCCCGACCGCGGCCGAGGAGATGTTGATGCCGTGGCGGCCGAAGATCGTGCCGACGCGCCCGATCATGCCCGGCAGGTCGGCGTAGCGGAAGACCGTCACGAACGGCTCCAGCTCGACCGTCAGGCGCCGGCCCTGCACCTCGACGAGGTGCGGCACGCGGTTGGGGCCGATGCCGGTGCCGGCGACCGCGACCCGTTCGATCGCCGGCGATCACCGTGACGCGGATCAGCTCGTTGTAGTCCTGCGCCTCCGAGACCGTCTTCTCCTCGACGACGATCCCGCGCTCCTCGGCCATCGAGGGAGCGTTGACGAGGTTGACCTGCTCCTCGGTGCGACCCTGCAGCGCGCCCTGGATCACCGCGAGCGTCAGCAGGCGCGTGTCGAAGTCGGCGATCCGGCCCATGAACGCTGCCTCGATCCGCTCGACCGAGCTGCCCTCCGCAAGCGCCATCGCCAGGCGCCCGAGTTGCGTGGCGAGCGGCAGGAACGGGCCCAGCACCTCCATGTCCTCGGCGCCGATCGCGGGGATGTTGACCGCCGTCGAGACCACGCCGCCGGTGAGCGCCGCGACGACCTGCTCGGCGCTCTGGTAGCCGGCGCGGTCGGTCGCCTCCGCGGTCGAGGCCCCGAGGTGTGGGCGTGACGATCACGTTGGGGTAGCCGAACAGCGGGTGCTCGGTCATCGGCTCGGTGGGGAACACGTCGAGCGCCGCGCCGCCGACCTTGCCGCGTGTCGAGCGCGTCCTTCAGCGCCGCTTCGTCGATCAGTCCGCCGCGCGCGACGTTGAGGATCCGCACGCCGTCGCGCATCTGCGCGAACGCCTCCGCGTTCAGCCAGTTCTTGGTCTCATCGGTCTTGGGCAGGTGGATCGTGATGAAGTCGGCCTGCGCGTAGATCTCCTCGCTGTTCTCGGCCTTCTCGACGCCCAGCTCGCGGTAGCGCTCGGCGCTGACGAACGGGTCGAACGCGAGCACGCGCATCTGAAAGCCGCGCGCGCGCGCGGCGACCAGCTGGCCGATCCGCCCGAAGCCGACGATCCCGAGCGTCTTCTCGTACAGCTCCACGCCGGAGAACTTCGAGCGCTCCCACTTGCCGGCCGTCAGCGAGACGTACGCCTGCGGGATGTTGCGCGCGAGCGCCAGCAGCAGCGCCATCGTGTGCTCGGCGGCGGTGACGACGTTGGACTGCGGCGCGTTGGCGACGACGATCCCCCGCTTGGTGGCCGCGGGCACGTCGACGTTGTCCACGCCGACCCCGGCGCGCCCGATCGCGCGCATGTTGGTGGCCTGCTCGATCAGCTCAGCGGTGAGCTTCGTCGCCGAGCGGATCAGGATGCCGTGGTACTCGCCGATCCGCTCCGCCAGCTGCTCATCGCTCCAGTCGAAGCCGAGGTCCACGTCGAAGTGCTCGCGCAAGCAGCTCCACGCCGGAGTCGCCGATCTTCTCCTTGACCAGTACCTTCAGGCGAGCGTTTGCCGATGAGGGGGAGGAGGGGGGGTTGTTGGTGCGGTGACCTTCGCCTCGGCGCTCATGACGCGCTCCTCTCCACGACCCACTCGATACAGGCGGTGAGCGCCTGCACGTCGGCCGGCTCGACCGCGGGGAACATCCCGATCCGCAGCTGGTTGCGCCCCAGCTTGCGGTAGGGCTCGGTGTCGAGGATCCCGTTCGCGCGCAGCGTCTTGGCGACCGCGGCGGCGTCGACGGCACTCGTCGAAGTCGATCGTGCCCACGACCAGCGAGCGCTTCGCGGGGTCGGCGACGAACGGCGTCGTGTACGGCGTGCGTTCGGCCCACCCATACAGGTGCTCGGAGGAGGAGCGGGTGCGCGACACGCACCAGTCCAGCCCACCGCCGTCGAGCATCCAGCGGATCTGGTCAGCGAGCAGGAACAGCGTCGCCACCGCCGGCGTGTTGTAGGTCTGGTCTTTGAGCGAATTTTCCAGGGCCGTACTCAGCGAGAGCGAACTGCGGGATCCAGCGCGGGGTGGGCGGGTACTGAATCGCCGCCACCGGTGTGGGCGGGCATCTCCGTACCCGCGAGCTTGGCGATCCGCTCCTGCGCGGCAGGGCTCAACAGCGCCACCCACAGCCCACCGTCGGCGGCGAAGCTCTTCTGCGGCGCGAAGTAGTAGGCGTCGGCCTGCGCCACATCGACCGGCAGCCCGCCGGCGCCCGAGGTCGCGTCGATCAGCACCAGCGCGTCGTCTGATTGGCCCCCGCCCACCCGCACCACTGGGACCATCACGCCGGTGGACGTCTCGTTATGTGCCCACGCCACCACATCCACTCCGGCCTCTGCGGCAGGTACGCCAGCCTGCTCCGGGTCAGGCGCGTCACCGGGCTCGGCGGCGACCACCACCGGCTCCTCCAGGAACGGCGCCTCGCGCGCCACCTCGGCGAACTTCGAGGAGAACTCACCGTATGTCAGGTGCAGCGAGCGGCGCTCGATCAGTCCGCACGCGGCGGCGTCCCAAAAGGCCGTCGCCCCGCCGTTGCCGAGCGCTACCTCATAACCCTCGGGCGCGCCGAACAGCTCGCGCAGCCCGGCGCGGATCTCGCCGACGATCGCCTTCACCGGCTTCTGACGGTGCGAGGTGCCCATCGGCGCCGCCCCCTCGGCCAGCCGCGTGAGCGCCTCCGGACGGACCTTCGAGGGGCCGCAGCCGAAGCGCCCATCGGCGGGCTTCAGCTCGGCGGGGATCGTCAACTGCTGCTCTGCGCTGGTGCTCATGGGCTTCCTCGCTTCGGCCTCGAAGGTTATGGATCGGAGGTGCCCAGGCGCGCGGCGGTGCTGCGTGTGTCGCTTCCCGGTGGTCACTTCCACCTCGTTGCTGCGCCAGTCGCGACAGGCGCGAGTGTAGCTAAAACGAGGTCTGGATCCAATCCATGTGCGAGCGCAGCTCCTTGCCCACCGCTTCGATCTGCGTGTCGGCCTGCTCCGCGCGCATCCGCAGGAAGTTCTCCTGGCCGGCGCGGTTCTCGGCGATCCACTCGCGCGCGAAATCCCCAGACTGAATCTCGCCGAGGATCTTGCGCATCGCCGCGCGCGTCTCCTCGGTGATCACCCGCTTGCCGCGCGTGTAGTCGCCGTACTCCGCCGTGTTGGAGATCGAGTAGCGCATCCCCGCGAGGCCCTTCTCGTACATCAGATCGACGATCAGCTTGACCTCGTGCAGGCACTCGAAGTAGGCCATCTCGGGGTCGTAGCCCGCGCCGACCAGCGTCTCGAAGCCGGCCTGCACGAGCTCGGAGACGCCGCCGCAGAGGACCGCCTGCTCGCCGAAGAGGTCCGTCTCCGTCTCGTCCTTGAAGGTCGTCTCGATCACGCCGCCGCGCGTGCAGCCGATCCCCTTCGCGTAGGCCAGCGCCAGCGCGCGCGCGTTGACCAGTGGCGTCCTGGGCGACCGCGATCAGGCCGGGCACGCCGCTGCCTTCGGTGAACTGGCGGCGCACGAGGTGGCCGGGGCCCTTGGGCGCGACCATCGCCACGTCCACGCCCGGCGGCGGGGCCACCTCGCCGTAGTGGATCGAGAAGCCGTGACCGAACAGCAGCATGTTGCCGGGCGCGATCGCCGTCGGCGATCTCCGCCTCCCACACCTGGTGGTGGAGCTCGTCGGGCAGCAGGATCATCACCAGGTCGCCGCGGCTGGCCGCCTCGACGACACGCAGCACCTCGAGCCCCTGCTCGCGCGCCTTGGCGACCGAGGGCGAGGTCCTCGCGCAGGCCCGACCACCACCTGCACGCCGGAGTCCTTGAGGTTGAGCGCGTGGGCGTGGCCCTGGGAGCCGTAGCCGATGATTGCGACGGTCTTACCGTCGAGGAGCTTGAGATCCGCGTCGTCGTCGTAGAGCATGGCGGGCAGGCTATCCGAAAGCCGTCGCACCCCGAGCGCGCCCCGAGTCGCCGCATTGGCCACTCGCGCAAGGTGGCCTCAGGCAAAAGCAACGGCCACCAGCGAGCGGCCGGGGATCTCCAGCGTGCCGTCGGGCGCCGTGTAGGGGGCCAGGCGCGCCGCCAGCGAGACCTCGATCGCCTCGATCTCGGCCGCCGGCTGGGCGAGCACGAGGTCGTGCAGCTCGCGCGAGATGTCGAGCATCGTCTCCCAGAAGGACTCGAATGAGGGATGGCGCTGCACGACGTCGATCGCCTCGATGACGATTTCGGTGAAGCCGGCCTCGCCCAGCAGCGCGCGCACGCGCTCGCGGTCGCCGAGCCCGAACGGGCCGGGCGTGTACTCCATGGACTGCGGCCGGGGGCTGCGCCAGACCGCGCTCCAGCAGCTCCATTCGCGGCGCGAGCGCCCACGGGTTGGCGGCGAGCGCGTCCCACACCGCCAGCGCCACGCGTCCGCCGGGGCGCAGCACGCGGCGCGTCTCCACCAGCGCGGCGAGCGGGTCGGCCATCAGCATGTAGCCCCAGCGGCACAGCACCGCGTCGACGCTCGCCACCGGCAGGTCGATCCATTCGGCGTTCCACACCTGGAACTCGACGTTCGTCAGATCGAGCTGCGCTGCGCGGGCGCGAGCGCCCTCGAGCATCGCCTCGGCGTGGTCGGAGAGGATCACCCCGCCGGTGGGGGCGACCAGCTCGGCCGCCAGCAGACCCGTCTCCCCCACGCCGGCCGCCAGCTCCAGCACGCGCTGGCCGTGCTGGGCTCGATCGCCTCGACCATCCAGTGCGATACAGGCGCGCCAAATGCGCGAATCGCCTCCTGGCGGCGCACCCAGCCGCTCGCCGCCTCCTCCCAGTGCTCGGCGCTGCGACGGCGATGCTCCTCGGCGGGATGCTCCTGCCTCGCCCACCGGATCGGCGCCGTTGCGCGCCGGCGCCCCACCTCCGCTCCACTTCGATGTGATCCGGCATCGGCCTTCATCGCAGCTCCCTTCGCAGCAGCTTGCCCGATCGCGTGCGCGGCAGCGGCCCCTCCACCAGCGCCACCTCCTTTGGAACCTTGTATGGAGCCAGGCGCGCGGCGCAGTGCGCGCGCAGCTCCTCGCCGTGCAGTTTGGCACCATTGCGCACCACGACCACGGCGGTGACCGCCTCGCCCCAGCGCTCGTCGGCGCGGCCGATCGCCGCCGCCTCGAGCACGCCAGGATGCTCCTCCAGCACGGCCTCCACCTCGGTGGGTGCCACGTTCTCCCCCCGCTGACGATCGTGTCAGCCTTCCGTCCGGTTACCAACAGATTGCCCTCACCATTCAATCTACCCACATCTCCCGTTCGCAACCATCCATCCTCGCCGGCGACGCCGCGCGCGAGAGTTGGGCCGGCGACTTCGATCTCCCCGTCGGCGGCGGTGCGCACGCGCGTGCAGAAGAGCGGCGGGCCTGCCGTGGCGGGCGCCGCTGAGCCGCTCTCGACGGTGCGACGCGATCGGGAGACACTCGCTGTACCGAAGCCGGGAGACGATCGCCTTCGGCTCGCATCCCCGTTTCGGCCGGCGATCCCCGAATCGGCCAGCGGCAGTGTCGTCACCTGCGAGCAGGCCTCGGTCATGCCGTAGGTGAGACTCACCGGCACCCCCGCCGCGCGCGCGCGCTCCAGCAGCGCCGCCGGCACCGGGCCGCCGCCGGTGAGCGCGCAGCGCAAGGCCGCCGGCGGAGCCGGTGGTCGGCACTCCAGGCCGGCGTCGAGCAGGCGCGTGAGCGTGGTGGCGACCAGCGAGACGAGCGTCACGGCGTCTTCCGCCGGCCCCATCACCGCCCGCAGCGTGAGCTCGGTGTCAAAGCGCTCGTGCACCACCGCCGTCGTGGCGTAGATCGCGCTGCGCAGCAGGATCGACAGCCCGCCGACGTGCGAGAGCGGCAGGTTGCACAGCCACCGCTCGTGCGGGTCGAGTCCCAGCGCCACCGCCGAGCCGAGTGCGCTCCAAAGGAAGTTGCCGTACGTCAACTCCACCGGCTTCGGCGCCGACGTGGTGCCCGAGGTGTGGATCACCGCGGCCACCGCGTCGAGGTCGTGCGTCGCGACCGAGCCCGCGGGCCCAATCCCGCCCGCCGCGCGCCGGCCCGCCGGAGGCACGCAGCGGCTCGTCCACGACGACCGCCGCCCCATCCACGATCGCCGCGCGCTCGCGCTCACCCAAGCGCAGGTCGACCGGCACCGCCACCGCGCCGAGCAGCAGGCAGGCGTGCAGCGCGCACGCGAAGTCGAGGCCCGCCGGCAGCGCGATCGCCACGCGCTCGCCCTGCGCCGCCCCGCGCGCGGTCAAGCTCACCGGCGCCCTCCCGCGCCCGCTCCAGCAGCTCCGCGTAGGAGCAGGCCCCGCCGGGGTCTCCACCGCGATCGCCGCGGGCGCGGTTCTCGCCGCGCGCTCCAGCCAAGCCTCAACCGCCATCCCCACAGGCTAGCCGACATGAGGGGCCCGGCTCGCCACCCTCCAGGCGGCCTTGGGCCGGCTGCGCGGGTGAGCGGGGTTCCTTTAGCCTTCGCGCATGCCAACCACCTGGATCGCCGCCGGCGAGTACACCGACATCCGCTACGAGAAGACAGAGGACGGGGGGATCGCGAAGATCACGATCGACCGGCCGCGAGGTGCGCAACGCGTTCCGGCCGCTGACGGTGATCGAGATCTCGCGCGCGCTCACGCAGGCGCAGGAGGATCTCGACGTCGGGGCGATCGTGCTCACCGGCGAGGGGCCACAGGCGTTCTGCGCCGGCGGCGACCAGCGCGTGCGCGGAGACTCGGGGTACCTGACCGACGAGGAGCTGAGATCCCCACCCACCCGCGCCGGCGTGGGGCGCTTTCACGTCACCGACCTGCACATCCAGATCCGCCGCCTGCCCAAGCCCGTGGTGGCGATGGTCGCCGGGTATGCGATCGGCGGCGGCCACGTGCTGCACCTCGTGTGCGACCTCACGATCGCCGCCGAGAACGCCCGCTTCGGCCAGGTGGGCCCGCGCGTGGGCTCCTTCGACGGCGGCTTCGGCGCGGGGCTGCTCGCCAACCTCGTGGGGCCGAAGAAGGCGAAGGAGATCTGGTTCCTCTGCCGCCAGTACGACGCCGCGGAAGCGCTCGAGATGGGGCTCGTCAACACCGTCGTGCCGCTGGAGCGCCTGGAGGAGGAGACCGTGGGGTGGTGCCGGGAGATGCTCGCGCTCTCCCCCTTCGCGCTGCGCCTGCTGAAGGCCTCGTTCAACGCCGCCGAGGACGGCCTCTCCGGGGTGCAGCAGCTGGCGCACGACGCCAACCTGCTGTTCTACGGCAGCGAGGAGGCCCAGGAGGGCCGCAACGCCTACCGCGAGAAGCGCACCCCTGACTTCTCGCGCTTTCCGCGGAGGGCGTGAGCGCCGTGTCCACCGTCGCGGCCCACCGAGAGGCGAGCGCGGTGCGCATCTGGGTGATGGCCGCGCGCGTGCGCACGCTGCCCGCGGCGATCGCTCCGGTGCTCGTCGGCACCTCGCTGGCGCTGGGGGACGACCACTTCAGGGCGCTCGCGTTCGTGGCGGCGCTGCTCGGCGCGGTGTTCATCCAGGTCGGCACCAACCTCTCCAACGACTACTCCGACGCGCGACGCGGCGCCGACACCGAGGATCGCCTCGGGCCGGTGCGCGTCACCGCGGGCGGCCTCGTGCCCCCCCGCCAGGTGCTGATCGCGACCTACGTCACCTTCGGCCTGTCGGTGCTGTGCGGGGCGTACCTGATCTCGGTCGCCGGCTGGGGCCTGCTGGCGGTCGGCGCCGCGTCGATCCTCGCCGGCGTCCTCTACACCGGCGGGCCCGCGCCCGTACGGGTACGAAGGGCTGGGCGAGATGTTCGTGTTCCTCTTCTTCGGGATCGTCGCCGTGGCGGGCTCCTACTACGTGCAGGTGCAGCACCTGCCCTGGCAGGCGTTCGCGTGCGCGGTGCCGGTGGGCCTGCTGGCGAGCGCGATCCTCGTCGTCAACAACGTGCGCGACATCGACACCGACCGCCGCGCGGGCAAGCGCACGCTCGCGGTGCGCCTCGGCCGCCAGCGCACGCGCGCGCTGTACACCGCGATGCTGACGATCGCCTTCCTCGCCGCCCCGCTGCCGTGGGCGCTCGGCTCGATGACCGCCTGGCTGCTGCTCCCGTGGGCGGCGATCCCGCTGGCGCTCTCCCTGATCCGCGTGGTGCGCACCCGCATCGACGGCCCCGCGCTGAACGGGGCCCTGGCGCGCACGGGCCTGCTGCAGCTGCTGTTCTGCCTGCTGTTCGCCGCCGGGATCCTCGCCAGCGGAGGCATCGGCGGGTAGGGGCGATGTTTGTGGGAGACACCGTCGCGCACCGCCCGTGGAGTCGAGCTCGTTTGACCGGTCGCCAAGCGCCCGCGACGGTGACAGGGTCGGGCCAGGGAGATGACCCGATGCAGATGACCGTCACCGAGCGCACGCTGCGCCTGCGCACACCGCTGCAGACCTCATACGGCGCGGTGCGCGAGCGACGGCTGCTGGAGGTGACGCTGACCGACGCCGACGGCGTGCAGCGGCCACGGCGAAGCGGCGCCGCTGCGAGCCCTACGACGGGGTCAGCATCGCCCGGGTGCGCGCGGCGCTGGAGGCGTACCGGCCGGTGCTGATGCAGTCGGCGACGGCGAACGGCGCGCAGCTGATCGAGGCGTGCCGGCGCGTCGAGGACCTACCCGCGGCGCTCGCCGCGATCGACCTCGCGCTGTGGGACCGCGCCGGCCGGCGCGCCGGCAAGCCGGTGGCGGCGCTGCTCACCGACGACCCCGCCGTGGAGATCCAGGTCAACGCGACCGTCGGCGCGACCGACCGCGCGGGCGCCGCCGAGCAGGCCGCGCGCGCCGCGGAGCAGGGGTATGAGTGCGTGAAGCTGAAGGTGGGCGTCGGCGACGACGCCGGCCGCGTGGCGGCGGTGCGCGCCGCCGTGGGCCCCCACACCGCGCTGCGCGTCGACGCCAACGGCGCCTGGGACGTCGAGGAGGCGGTGCGCGCGATCGAAGCGCTCACCCCCGTGGGCCTGGAGCTCGTGGAGGAGCCCACGCACGGCCTGCAGGCGGTGCGCGAGGTGCGCGAGCGCGTGGCGGCGCGCGTGGCGATCGACGAGACCGCGGCCGAGCACGGGGCGCTGGGCGCGGGCGTCGCCGACGCGGTGTGCCTGAAGATCTCCCGCTGCGGCGGCATCGCCGGCCTGCTCGCCGCCGCGGCGCTCGTCAGGGCCTCCGGCGCGGAGGTCTACCTCGCATCGACGCTCGACGGCCCGCTCGGAGTGGCCGCCGCCGTGCACGCCGCCGCCGCGCTGGCCTCCCGCGGTCCACTGCCGGCCTGTGGCCTGGCGACGCTCGGGCTGTTCGACGGGCTGGAGGAGGACCACCCGCGGCAGGCGCGCGGGAGGGTGCCCTCCGCCCGGGGTTGGGCGTGACGGTCGCATCGCCGGTGCCCACCCCATGCCCCGGGGTTGGGCTGTGGCCCCGCCTTAGAACGCTCTGAGCGATCGCCGCCGGGTTCTCCAGCGGCAAACCGTGGCCGCCGGGCACGACGACCAGCTCGCCCGCCGGCAGCAGCTCGACCATCCGCCGCCCCAACGCCAGGAACTTCCCGTCGCGTTCCCCCACCAGCACGGTGACCGGCATCGCCAGCTCGGGGAGGCGATCCCACAGCGGCCGCATCTCGCCGGTGCCGAGTCCCCGCATGACGGCGGCCAGCGCGTCGGGCCGGTTGCGGCGCTGATCCGCGCGCGCCAGCGCCCCCACCTCTGGAGGGTCGGCGGCAAACAGCGGTTGGGTGCGCCAGCGCTCGATGAACTCCTCGTAGGGCCCGCGTTCGAGATCGTCGGCGAGCGCACGGTCGGCAAGCCGGCGGGCGAGCGCGCTCGCCCGCATCCTCGATCCCGGGGTTGACCCCGATCAGCACCAGCCGTGCCACCCGCTCCGGCGCCGCCAGCGCCACGTGCAGCGCGACGCGCCCACCGAGCGAGTAGCCGCACAGCGCGAAGCGCTCGGGGCTGGCGGCGAGCACGTGCTCGACGCAGCCGGCGAAGGAGATCGGCCGCGGCGCATCCGCCTCCGCGCCGTGGCCCGGGAGGTCGAGTGCCAGCGGCCGGTAGCGTTCATGGTCGAGCAGCCCCACCACGCCGTCCCAGGCGCGGTGGGTGCCGCCGAAGCCGTGCAGCAGGACGAGGTTCTCTCGCTCACACCGCCGATCCTATGACCACCGCCACCGACACCTACTCTCCTGCTGCGCGCGTTCGTGGACGAGCTGGCGCGCTGCGGGCTGCGCGAGGCGTGCACCTCGCCGGGGTCGCGCTGCACGCCGCTGGTGCTGAGCCTCGCCCGCGAGCCGCGGCTGCGCTGCCACTCGCACATCGACGAGCGCTGCAGCGGCTTCTTCGCGCTGGGACTGGCGAAGGCGACGGGGGCGCCGGTGGCGGTGACGTGCACCTCGGGCACCGCCGCCGCGGAGCTGCTGCCGGCTGCGATCGAGGCGCACGAGGCCGGCGTGCCGCTGCTGATCCTCACGGCCGACCGCCCACCCGAGCTGCGCGAGAACGGCGCCGGCCAGACGATCGACCAGGTGAAGCTGTTCGGGCAGGCCGCGAAGTGGTTTTTCGAGGTCGGCACGCACGAGGCCACGGAGAAGCGGCTGCGCTGGATCCGCACGCTGGCCTGCCGCGCGTACTGGTGTGCGCTTGAGGGCCAGCCCGGCGTGGTGCACCTCAACTTCCCGCTGCGCGAGCCGCTCGTGCGCAGCGAAGACGAGCCGCTGCCCCACGACGGCACCGGGCGCCCCGACGGCCGTCCGCTCGTGACCTGCACGCCCGCGCGCCCGACGGCGCCCGAGGACGCGCGCTCCCTCGCCGTGCCGGTGGCCGCCGCCCGCCGGGGGGTGGTCGTGGCCGGGCGCTACGAGCGCGACACCGCGCTCGGAGAGGCCGCGGCGGCGTTCTGCGCGGCGGCCGGCTGGCCGCTGCTGGCCGACCCACTCTCGGGCGCGCGGCGCGGGGAGGCGGCGGTGGCGCACTACGACGCGCTGCTGCGCCACGGCCCGTTCGCCGCGGGCGTCAAGCCCGACCTCGTGCTGCGCGTCGGCGACCTGCCCACGTCCAAGCCGCTGCGCGGGTGGCTGGCGAGCATGTGCGACGTCCCGCAGGCGGCGATCGACCAGGAGGGCCGCTGGCAGGATCCCGACGCGGCGCTCTGCCGGCGCTTCGCGCTGGAGCCCGCCGCGGCGTTGCGGGCACTGGCGCAGGACGCGCCCGCGCCCGACCCGGACTGGCTCGCGAGCTGGCGCAGCGCGGACGAGCGCGCCGCGGAGGCGCTGCTCGGGGTGCTGGGCGCGGGCGGCCTCAGCGAGCCCGCCGTGGCCGCCGAGCTGGGCGTGCTGCTGCCCGAGCGGGCGACGCTGTGGGTCGCCTCCTCGATGCCGGTGCGCGACATCGAGAGCTTCTGGCCGGTGCGCGCCGACCCCCCGCGCGTGCTGTGCAACCGCGGCGCCAACGGCATCGACGGCACCGTCTCGAGCGCCTTCGGCGCCGCCGCTGCCGGCCTCGGGGCGGGCGGGGGCCCAGTCATCCTGCTGATCGGCGACGTGGCGCTCGCGCACGACATCGGCGGCCTGCTCGCCGCGCGGCGCCTGGAGCTCGATCTGACGATCGTGCTGATCGACAACGGCGGCGGCGGCATCTTCGACTTCCTGCCCGTGGCCGCCACCCAGGAGGAGCTCTACACTCGCCACATCGCCACCCCCACCGGCCTTGATTTCGCGCATGCGGCACGGCTGTACGGCCTCGAGCACGAGACCGTCACCGACGTGCTCGCCTTTCGCGCGGCGCTGGAGCGCGCCCTGACACAACGCCCGCGTCGCGCGGGGATCATCGAGGTCCGCACCGACCGCGCGGCGAACGTGGCGCTGCACCGCCGCGCGTGGGAGGCCGTCGCCGGCGTGCTGGACGGGGGAGCCTGAGCGCGCTCCGCGGGAGCCGCAAGGGGACAACCTCATGCTCGCCTATCTCCTATGGCACCGCCCCGCGGACGGGGTCGAGCGCGAGACCTACGAGCACGCCAGCGAACGCTTTCACCGCTCGCTGCACCACTCCCCCCCGGCTGGCTTCCGCGGCTCGGCGGTACTGCGTCTCACCGAGTGCCCGTGGCTGGCCTGCCCGCTGGAGAGCACCTACGAGGATTGGTATCTGCTCGATGACTTCACCGCCCTCGGCGTGTTGAACGAGGCGGCGGTGACGCACGGCCACAGCAGCGCACACGACGGCATCGCCCGGCGCTTCGGCTCCGGCGCGGGCGGACTGTACGGCCTACTGGAGGGGCACGCCGACCTCGCGAACACGCATCGCGCCGTGTGGGTCTCCCGCCCACCGGGCGAGCCACGCGGCGAGCTGGTGCAGCTGCTCGCGGACGGCGTCGACCCCGCACACGCCAGCCTGTGGCGCCGAGCGCTCGTGTTCGGCCCCGCCCCCGAGTACTGCCTGCTCGCACCGCAGACCCCGCCGGGCGTCGCCCCCGCGCGCATGCCGAGCGGCTGGCGGGCCGTCGTCTGCGACCGCGCGACGATTTGGCACGATGGGCATCGTGATCCATTTTAGACAACGCGGAAGTCGCTGATCCGGTCAACGAGCTTCCAAGTCTCGCTGCTCGGATTGTACCGCGGAGGGTTGCCGTTGCGGTCGTGCATCTTGTCAAGTGACTTCGCGCGCTTCGCCGCATCGGGGTAACGGACCACCAATTCACCGAGCGCCTGCGCACTGAGCGTCTTTCCGCATCGGAGAAGCTTTTTTGCGAGGCGTTGCGCGTCATCGCGCTCAATATAGGCTGTTTGATCCATGTAGTGCAGTATTAACCAAAGCTCGAAACAAGGGTGTGAAACCGCTACCTTGATGTCGTTGCGTTCAGCGAGTCGTATCGCCTCCGCCAACTTCGGATGCTCATCGACATCGAACACACACCAGATCTCGTCGTGAGCCCGGCCACGTCCACGCCGAGCATCCACCATCTCCCGCTTGCTCGCCGCGACAGCCCGTTCGACCAACGACAGTGGAGTGGCACCTGTGAACTCATCTATCGTGACGATCACATTGCGTCGATTGAGGCGCCACCAATGCTTAAAGTAGCCGTCCTCCGTTTGCGCCCCCTCGGCGAAAACCAGAATCTGCAACATCTGCTGCTGTGGCACAGCACGCGGCCGTGGTACTCCTCGTGGGCGATGCCTTGCCACGTCTAATCGGTTGGGAGCGGCAGTTCGACGGCGCTATCAAAGTCTTGTTGAGACAGGATTGGAGTGGCGCCGTACCGGCCATCAAGATAGCGACGTCCAATGGCCTCATTCTTCCGTGGGCTGAAGTCCGTAAGGGGAAACAAACGGCTATTTCCATCGGCCTGCTTGTCCGTAAACCAGATCTGATCGCGCCCAAGAAGACGATTGTCGCTTGAGTCACCTAGCATCGTCGGATCGTGGGCGTTGAAAACCAGTTGAGCTCGATGAGGGTTTGTGTGAGAGTCTTGGAACAGTCTCACCAACTGCGCAACCAAAGTAGGATGCAGACTCGCGTCGAGCTCGTCCGCGAGCAGGACGACACCATCGGAGAGGGCAGCCACAACAGCACCAATAAGACCCAGCCAGACCTGGGTTCCCATCGACTCGCACTCCAGCGGGAGCTCCACCAGATCCTTTACCCCCTGGTGAACAAGCGTAAATCCAACGGCATTCAGCTTAAGTGGCGGACCGACCTCGTCGTTGTCGGCCCGGTCTTCGTCTCCCATCATCTCACGAATTGCACGCTCCATATGCTCCTTTACGAGCGGATCGATGGAGATCTCGTGCTCCTTGGCGTCTACGATGCCGAAGTCGGCCGCACGCAACATGTTCAAAATGCGCTCGCGTCTGCCCTCGTGCTTGAGTTGCTCGATCGTAAACGCCTGCCTGCCCGGGCGGTTGCCACTGCGGGCAAACCGGAGATTGCGATGGAACCAAGCGTGCAGGGGGAGAAGGAGCGGGTGATTTGCTGCCGCCGCCGCGGAAAGGAATAGAGCGTTGGGACGTAGAAGCCTCTCGACAGCGCGCGTATCGCTGCGCCCGGCCGATCCGGCCTCGACTTGCTCGCCCTTGCGCTCAAACAAAAGAGCGGGCCGACCGCGAGGATACCGGAACGCCCACTCTTCCAGGATCTGCTCGTCGTCGAGGGCAAACCCGTACTCGTGTCGGACGCCGTCGAGAACGAGATCGATCTCGTAGCGCGACGGAGATCGCTGAGCCTCGGTATCGAGACGAAACGGCCACCGCTCGCCTGGGCGTAGATTCCGTCGAAACGACTCCAAGACGTACATTCGCATGTCGTCCATCGCCTCCAGGAAGTTCGACTTGCCGGATGCGTTGGCGCCGAAAACACCTGCTACCGGAACGACCTTGATCGGCCGGCCGGACTCCTGCCAACTGATCTCGCGCACGACTCGCGGCTCGGCCCGGGAGGTTGCGATCATCGAGAAGTCGATCTGGTCACGAAACGACCGGGCGTTCTCTGCGCGAAACGCGAGCAGCATCGATGCGTCATGAGCAACTTGATCCTGCATCAGACCCTTATTATTGCAGAAAAATTGCGCGATTGTGGCTTTATACGCTGCTTCCTCGCTCTGAAGCCCGCTGATATAACATGCGTCCGTAACCTCGGGGCAGGTGCGACGACACGCTGTACACCTCAGCCCGCGAGCAGCGGTAAGAGGGCAGCCAGCTTCACCTCGGTCTCCGCCAGCTCCGCCGCAGGGTCGGAGTCGCGCACGACGCCGACGCCGGCGTAGCAGCGCGCGACACGGCCGCGCAGTAGCGCGCAGCGCAAGGCGACGCAGAACTCGCCGTCGCCGGTGGCATCAGCCCAGCCGACGGGACCGGCGTACCAGCCGCGGTCGAGGCCCTCCAGCGCGGGGATCAGCGGGCGCGCGCGCTCGATCGGCTCGCCGCCGACGGCGGGCGTGGGGTGCATCAGCTCCAGCAGCTCGATCACGTCGAGCGGCTGCGCGAGCTGGGCGCGGATCGGGGTGCCGAGGTGCTGGATGTTGGCGACCTTCACGAGCGCAGGCTCGGGCGAGGCGGCGGTCCACAGCGCGTGCTGGCGCAGCGCCTGCTCGATCCGGCGGATCACGATCGCATGCTCCTCGCGGTCCTTCTCGGAGTGCATCAGCTGTTCGCCGAGGTGGTCATCGACGGCCGGGTCGGCGCTGCGGCGCATCGAGCCGGCGAGTGCGAGCGTACTGACGCGGTGGCCCTCGCGGCGCACCAGCAGCTCGGGGCTGGCGGCGACGAACGCGGCGTCGTCGCGACCCACGCAGAACACAGTGCACGAGGGGAAGCCCTCGCGCAGCACTCCGAACAGCGCGGCGGGATCGTGATCGCGTGGTGCGTGCACCTGCACCTCGCGCGCGAGCACCACCTTCTCCAGCTGCCCGGCGCGGATCAGCTCGACCGCGCGCGCGACAGCGGCCTCGTAGTGCTCGGGCGGCATCGCGCTCGCGATCCGGTAGCGCCCCGTGGGCGCCGGGTCGAGCAGCGCCAGCGGCTCCACTCGCAGCTCGCCGAGACGGCGCTCCAGACGGTCGAGCAGCTGCTCGACCGTGTCGTCGGGGGCGGCGAGCGCGCACAGCGTCATCCGCACGCGCATGTCGTCCGTCGCGGCGCGCGGATCGGTGACTGAGGTCGGCGACGCCCCACCCGTGCGGCAGCCAGGGCGTCGCTCGCGTGTGAACGCGACCTCGGGCACGATCAGCGACGCGGGCGCGAAACCGCTCCACGCCAGGTCGGCGCCGCCTTCGGCGGCGAACGCGAAGCCACCCAGGGCGATCGGCCCGCCGCTGGTGGACCCGGCGTCGGAGGGGTCCTCGGGCGGCTCGGAGACTGCCGCCGCGGCGAGCGCGCGCCAGCGGTCGGCCACCGTGGCGAAGCGCTCGGGCCCGGTGGCCGTCAGGCAGACGGCTTCGCCGAGCGCGGCCAGCGCACGCGCCCCACGCTCGGGCTGCTCTAACAGGAACCACGGCTCGCCGGTCCGCCGCGAGGCACAGACGACCGCGCTGGGGTCGAGGTCGCCCGGCAGTGGCAGGGTGAGCGCCGCGAGCGTCTGGCGGCCGCTGCGCCGGGCGCGCTTGACAGCGAGCTGCAGGCGCGCCGCAAGCCGCTCGCGGTCGGAGTCGCTGAGCGCGAACGGGGAGCGCTCAACCGTACGTAGCCGCAAGAGCGCCTCCTGAGGGTCGGTGAGCAAGCAGGTCAAGGACGCAGTGAGCGAAGTGTGCTCTGCACACGAGCGATCGAGGACGCAGAGATGCGCAGCTCATCCGGCCCTCAGGTCTCGCTGCGACCCCTGGCGATTGCAATCTCACCGGTGCGCATCATCTCGATCAGGCCGAACGGCCGCACCATGTCCTCAAAGGCTTGGATCTTCTCGGTGGTGCCGGTGATCTCGACGATGACCGAGCGCTTAGTGACGTCAACCACCTTGCCCCGGAAGATCTCGGTGATCTGCATCAGCTCGCCGCGCTGGACGCCGTCGGCGGCGACCTTGAACATCGCGAGCTCACGCGAGACCGTGTCGACCGGGTCGAGGTCGCGGATCTTCAGCACGTTGATCAGCTTGTGCAGCTGCTTGGTGACCTGGTCGATCGGGTGCAGAGCGCCGTCGACGGTGAGCGTCACGCGCGAGACGCGCTCGTCGTCGGTGGGGCCGACCGTGAGCGTGTCGATGTTGAAGCCGCGGCGGGCGAACAGCCCCGCGATGCGCGTCAGCACGCCCGACTTGTTTTCGACCAGGATCGAGAGGACGTGCTTGCGCCCGGTGCGCAGGTTGCCGGAGGCTTCGAGCTCGGCAAGGCTGAGCGGCGCCTTGGTGGCCGGCTCGCCCATCACCCCACCATCTCCCGCGCCGCCTGGCCAGCGGGAATCATGGGGTACGTATTCTCCTCGCGGGTGACGCGCACGTCCACCACCACGGGGCCCTCCGTGGCGATCGCCCGCTTGATGTCCTCGACCAGCGTGTGCTTGTCCTCGAAGCGCATCCCGGTGGCGCCGTAGGCCTCGGCGAGCTTGACGAAGTCGGGGAACTTGCCCATGTCGACGTGGGAGTAGCGGCCGTCCCAGAAGAGCTCCTGCCACTGGCGCACCATGCCGAGGTAGCCGTTGTTCATGATGAACACCTTGATCGGGATCTGATCCTGCGCGCAGGTGGCGAGCTCCTGGGCGTTCATCTGCACCGAGCCGTCGCCGGCGACGCAGCACACAAGGCGATCGGGGCAGCCGACGGCGGCACCCATCGCGGCGGGCAACCCGAAGCCCATCGTCCCCAGGCCGCCGGAGTTGATCCAGCGCCGCGGCGCGGGGAAGTCGTAGTACTGGGCGGTCCACATCTGGTGCTGGCCGACGTCGCTGGAGACGATCGCCTCGCCGCCGGTCGCCTCGTACAGCGCCTGGATCAGGTACTGGGGCTTGATCTCGGCGTCGGTGCTGTCCTCGTATTTGAGCGGGTACTGCTCGCGCCACCCCTCGATGCGACTCCACCACTCGGTGAGGCGCGCGGGGTCGGCTCCCAGCGCGCGGTACTCGATGGCGAGCTTGGCGAGCACGTGGCGGGCGTCGCCGACGATCGGGATGTGAGCGGGCACGTTCTTCGAGATCTCCGCCGGGTCGACGTCGATGTGGATGAACTTCGCGTGGGGCGCGAACTCCGAGAGCTTGCCGGTGATGCGATCGTCGAAGCGGGCGCCGACGGCGCAGATCAGGTCGGCCTCGTCCATCGCGTAGTTGGCGGTGCGGGTGCCGTGCATCCCGAGCATCCCCAGCCACTGAGGGTTGGGCTCCCCAACCCACCCCCCCCTCCGCCCTCCCCACCCTCCCTCCCCGCCCACCCGCGCGGGGAAGGCGCCGAGGCCCATCAGCGTGCAGGTGACGGGGAAGCGGTCGCAGCCCGCGAGCTCCACCAGCTCCGCGGAGGCGTTCGCGTTGACGACACCTCCGCCGGCGTAGATCACCGGACGCTGAGAGGCGGCCAGCGCCTTGGCGGCCTGGCGGATCTGCTTCTGGTTGCCCTCCACCGTCGGCTGGTAGCCGGGGAGGCGCACGTCGGTGACCGGCTCGTAGGCGATCTCCGCGCGCGAGAGGTCCTGCGGGATGTCCACGAGCACCGGGCCGGGACGCCCGGTGGAGGCGATGTGGAAGGCCTCGTGGATCGCCCGAGGGATCTCCAGGGGGTGCTGGATCATGAAGGAGTGCTTGACGACGGGCATCGTGATCCCGATCGTGTCGGCCTCCTGGAAGCCGTCGGTGCCGAGCAGCTCGGTGCGCACCTGGCCGGTGATGAACACCACCGGCACGGAGTCCATCATCGCGTCGCAGATCGGGGTGATCAGGTTGGTGGCGCCGGGGCCGGACGTCGCGAACGCGACGCCCACTTTGCCGGTCGCCTTGGCGTAGCCCTCAGCGGCGTGCCCGCCGCCGGCCTCGTGGCGCACGAGGATGTGGCGGATGCCGGCGTCCACGAAGGCGTCGTAGGTCGGCAGGTTGGCGCCGCCGGGCAGGCCGAAGACGACCTCGACGCCCTCCGCCTTGAGGCATCTCCATCAGTGCGTCAACCGCGCGCATGTCCGCCAACCGCCTTTCCACTGCACTCGAAACGGGCCAAAAAGGCAGTGTACCAGCGGGTTTTCACCGCCGCCACCGGCTCCTGGCGGTCGATGGCCAAGCCGAGCAAGGAATCGAGAAGGCGCCGCCCACCCCGTGTGACTCGCGCCCGGAGGCCCGTGTCACCGGCTTCGACCGGCGCAGCGCCAGCGGCCGTCAGGAGGAGCCGATCCCGATCCCGATCGCCAGCGCGATTGCGCCGCCGACGGTGACCACCAGCAGCGACGAGCGCATCGAGACGTGCAGGAAGCGTTTGCGCACCCACGCGATCGCGAGCAGCTCGAACGCGACGACGAAGCCCGCGACCAGCAGCGCTTTGTGGACGTCGCTGATGAAGAACGGCAGCGTGTGGAAGATGCCACCGAGCGTGGTCATGCCGCCGGTGATCGCGCCGCGCACGACCGCCGAGCCGCGACCGGTCTGCTCACCCGTGTCCGACAGCGCCTCCGACCAGCCCATACTGACGCCCGCGCCCAGCGCCGTGGAGAAGCCGACGAGCAGCGCCACGTGCGAGTCGGAGGAGATCGCCGCCGCGAAGATCGGCGGCAGCGAGGAGACGGTGCCGTCGATCATGCCGACGAGCGCTGGCTGCACGACGCGCAGCACGAAGTCGCGCTCGTCGGGAAAGCCAGCGCGGTGGATCAGGCGCGCGATCAGCGAGTCGTGCGCGGGCACTGATGGGGCCTTGGCGCTCATCCCAGGTTTATAGAGCCTGCGCTGTTTCGGGCTCCCTAACGGATGCCCCCTGTACAGAGGGCCTTCGCTTGGCGTTGGGCGGTCGTTGGCTTGGCGTTGGACGTGCCGGCGAGGCCACGCGCCAGCGCGACAGCTCAGGGGTCTTGGTGCGTGGACCCTCAGCCGCTTGCCGCAGTGGGAGGCTGCCATGACTCCGGCGCAACCACTTGACTGGGATCCCCGCCCACCCAGTCGAGCTCGGTGCCGCAGCGGGTACAGAGGGCGTCATAGATCTTGGTGACGCGCCCGCAGTGGGGGCACCGGCGGCGCAGCTCGTTGCTCTCCATGCGGTAGGCGATCGCGGCGAGCAGGCCAAAGACGGGGACGACCGCCGAGATCAGGAACCACAGGATGAACGAGCTGCCCTTGACACGGCCGACGATTCCGCCGGCGAGCCCGAAGCCGAAGCAGATCACCACGTATCCCATCGCGCGGCGCCTCTCAGAACAGGACGCGCACAGCCCAGACGATGCGCCACGATGGCGGCAACCACGATGACGGGGATGGCGAGGAAGGTGACGATGCCGATCACGATGTGCAGCAGCACCCAGGCGGCGACCGCAAGGATCAGCACCGCGACGACCATCCGGCCCAGCGAGCGCGACGACGAGGGTGTGGATGTGGGCGACTCGTTCATATCCCCAGATGGTAGCGCTCGCAGGCGCGGCGGTTCACAGGTGTGGTGCGCTACGGCCGGGCGGGAGCTGGCGCCCCGGCCCGGCCGCACGCATCCTGCACCGCCCATCCGCGGTTGAGGGGAGCCCGCGGAGGCGAGATTTGGAAGGTCACCTTGGAGGTTCCCCAATTGTGGCGCCCACGCGCGCGCGTGTATTTGGCCCGCGGTACAAGATCTGAACGGTGGCGGTGTGGCGGTTGCTGGGCAGCTCCGATCAGGCGGCAGCCGCTCAGCTCAGCCTGAACCCACCTCACCCGTTATCCGTGGATTCAGGCTCAGATGCCGAGCTGCTCGTGCACAAGACGGGTGACGGCACCGCCGTCGGCGCGACCCTTCGTCTCACGCATCACGTGGCCGACGATCGGACCGATCGCCTTGGCGTTGCCGGCGCGTACGTTCTCGGCGGCCTCGGGGTGCGCGGCCAGCGCTTCGGCGACGATCGCGGCAAGCTCATCCCCGGCGTCGATCGCGGCGAGACCCTCGGCCTCGACGATCGCCGCCGGATCGCCCCCCTCGGCGACGAGGCGGTCGAGCACCTGGCGGCCGGCCCCGACGGAGATTCGCTTGGCGGCGACAAGCCCAACGAGCACCGCGAGCGCTTGGGGCTGCACCTGCGAGGAGCGCGGATCCGCGCCGGCGGCCTCGCCAGTCCCAACTGCTCCCCCACCTGTCTCCCCATCCGTGTCTGCGACGGCATTCCCGCCCACCTGCCCGCTGCCGAGGCGCGCGAGCAGGTCGCCGGAGATCCAGTTGGCCAGGGCCTGGGCCGGCGGCGCAGGATCGACCTCGGCGGAAAGCGCCGCCTCGAAATAGTCCCCGAGCTCGGTGCGGAAGGCGAGCAGGTGGGCGCTGTCGGCGGAGAGCCCGAGCTCGCGCTCGAAGCGCTCGGCGCGCGCGGCCGGCAGCTCCGGGAGAGCGGCGCGGGCGGCGTCGAGCATCGCCGCGTCGATCGCGACCGGCACGAGGTCGGGCTCGGGGAAGTAGCGGTAGTCGTGAGCCTCCTCCTTGGAGCGCAACGAGGTGATGCGCTCGGAAGCGGGGTCGAAGTGCAGCGTCTCCTGCTGCACCCGCCCACCGCCGCGCAGGATCGCCTCCTGGCGGGCGAGCTCGGCGCGGATGCCGCGTTCGATGAAGCGGAAGGAGTTCATGTTCTTCAACTCGGTCTTCACCCCGAGCCGATCGCTGCCGACGGGGCGCAGCGAGATGTTGGCGTCGCAGCGCAGCGAGCCCTCCTCCATGTTCACATCGGAGACGCCGAGCACACGCATCGTGGTGCGCAGCAGCCGCAGCCACTCGCCGGCGGCCTCGGCGGAGCGCAGGTCGGGCTCGGTGACGATCTCCGCGAGCGGGGTGCCGCCGCGGTTGAAATCGACGATCGAGGCATCGGAGCCGTGGATGCGCCCGGAGGCGCCGACGTGCACGAGCTTGGCTGCGTCCTCCTCGAGGTGCACGCGGTGAATGCGCACCTCCCCGAGCCGCCCACCAAGGCAGAGGGGCGAGTCGTACTGGGAGATCTGGTAGCCCTTGGGAAGGTCGGGGTAGAAGTAGTTCTTGCGGTGGAAGATCGAGCGCGGCGCGAGCTCGGAGCCGAGCGCGAGCCCGATCATCAGCCCGAAGTGCACGGCCCGTGCGTTGGCGACGGGCAGGCTGCCGGGCAATCCCAAGCAGACCGGGCAGGTGCGGGTGTTGGGCGGCTCGCCGAAGGACAGCGCGCAGCCGCAGAACATCTTCGTGGCCGTGGCCAGCTGGATGTGGATCTCCAGGCCGATGACCGGCTCGTACTCGACGGCGCTCACAGGTCATCCTCTCCTTGCCCAGGCCGTTGCGACTCCGCGCTCGTCAACCTCGGCGGCGGGACAGGAAGTCCCGCCCCCATCCGCCTGGTGTACGCACAGAGCTGCGCGGATGCGACCCAAACCCATACCCTCATGCCCGCGCCCGCGACCCATCGAAGCCGAGCGCCCGCTCCAGCGCAAACGCGGTGTCGAGCAGACTGTTCTCGCTGAACACCGGCCCGGCGATCTGCAGCCCGACGGGCAGCTCCCCCCCGCCCCGTCGCCGGCGAGCCCACAGGGAATCGAGATCGCGGGGATGCCGGCGAGCGACATCGGGACGGTGCAGAAGTCGTTGATGTACATCGACCAGGGGTCGCCGGTGAGCTCGCCGAGCCGGAAGGCGACGGTGGGTGAGGTCGGCGTGAGGATGAAGTCAACCTCCGCGAACGCGGCGTCGAAGTCGGCGACAATCTTCGTGCGCACACGCTGGGCGCGGCCGTAGTAGGCGTCGTAGTAGCCGGCGGAGAGTGCGTAGGTGCCGAGCATGATGCGCCGCTTCACCTCGGCGCCGAAACCGTCGTGGCGGGTGTGGGTGTAGAGCTCGAGCAGGTCCTCGGCCTGCTCGGCGCGCAGCCCGTAGCGCACGCCGTCGAAGCGGGCGAGGTTGGAGGAGGCCTCGGCGGGCGCCAGCACGTAGTAGGCGGAGAGCCCATGGGGCGCGTGGGGCAGGCGAACGTCGTGAATCTCCGCGCCGAGCTCCCGCGCACGCGCAAGGGCGCCGCGAAAGGCGTCGAGCACCCCGGGGTCGATCCCCTCGCCGGTAAGCTCCTCGGGCACGCCCAAGCGCACACCGGAAAGAGTCTCGGCGGTGGGCAGCGCGATCTCCTCGGGGTGCCCCAGCGAGGTGGCGTCGCACTCGTCGCGGCCCACCATGTGGCGCAGCAGCAGCGCCGCGTCGGTCACATCGCGGGTGAGCGGGCCCGGCCTGATCGAGCGAGGAGGCGAACGCGATCATCCCGTAGCGCGAGACGGCGCCGTAGGTCGGTTTCAGCCCGACGATCCCGCACAGCGCGGCAGGCTGGCGGATCGATCCTCCGGTGTCGGTGCCGAGCGCCCAGGGAGCGAGGCCGGCGGCGACGGCGGCGGCGCTGCCCCCCGACGACCCCCCGGGCACGCGCGCGCGATCCCACGGGTTGAGCACCGGGCCGAAGGCGGAGTTCTCGTTGGAGGAGCCCATCGCAAACTCGTCCTGGTTGGTCTTGGCAAGCAGCGGCGCCCCGGCCGCAGCGAGCCGCGCAACGGCGGTGGCGGTGTAGGGCGGGCGGTAGCCCTCGAGGATGCGCGACCCCGACTGCGAGGGCACGCCGGCCGTGCAGAAGAGGTCCTTGACAGCGAGCGGCACGCCGTGCAGGGGACCATCGGTCCTGCGCCTCGCCCGTGCCGGGGGCAACCCACGTGAAGCAGTTGAGCTCGTCAGCGGCTGCCCGCACGCGGTAGACCTCGAACAGCTCGGTCGCGGATAGCCGACCAGCCTCGATCGCGGCAACCGCCTGCGCAGCCGACAGGTCGATGATCTCGGAAGTGCTCACGCCTGGGGGCTGGGGACGAGAAAGCCCCCGTCGGCCACGGAAGGTGCCTGTTCGAGCGCCACCTCGCGCGGCAGGCAGGGGCGCGGCTCGTCGGGGCGCAGGCGGCCGACGACCTCCACCACATGCGAGGTGGGAGGCACGTCGTCCAGGTCGAGCTCGCCGATCTTGGCGATGTGGTCGAGCACGGCGGAGAGCTCGCGCGCCATCGACTCGACCTCGCCCTCGTCGAGCTTCAGGCGTGCCAGGCGCGCCACGTGGAGGACCTCGTCGCGATCGATCACGGCGGGGATTCTATGCTCCGGCCGGCGGCGCCTCTCCTGCCCCTCGCCACGCCTCTCGCGACGCGCCGAACCTGCCGCGTCCTACCCGGCTCCGGCCGGCGGCACCTCGCGTGGCGGCGTGGCGTCGGGCGGGTAGAGGCCGGTGCGTTCGTCGCGCATCGACTGCCAGCTCCCGACCAGCACCAGCAGCGCGCCGATCAGCGCCAGCCACGCCCCGGAGCACAGCATCGTCGCGTGGTCGGGACGCTCCAGCAGCCGCACCACGGCGGCAACCGTCGCGAGGATCCCGAACAGCGTGCCCCACACCGCGGCGGCGACCGGGATCGCGGTGGTGCGCTCGGTGACGGTGGCGAGCGCCAGCGCGAGCGCCCCGGCGGCGGCGAGGATCAGCAGCGCGACCGCCACGCCGAACGTCGCCCACGCGCTGAGCTTGCCCTGCGAGTTCTCATACCACGGCAGCGCCAGCGCGACGATCAGGCAGATCGCCCCCGCGAGCGCGATCAGCTCTCCGGAGCGCAGGCGACGCAGGCTCATCGACGCTCCTCCACGCCCATCGGCGGCTCACACGACGCTCCTCCATGTCGGCTAGACGCCGCAGGTCCAGGACCCCCGCCTGCCGGCGTGCGGCGTCGAGCGTGTTGCGCAGCAGCAGGGCGATCGTCGTCGGCCCGACGCCACCGGGCACCGGCGTGATCGCGCAGGCAAGCGGCGACACCGCGGCGAAGTCCACATCGCCGACCAGCCCGCTCTTGTTGCCCGCCTCCTCCGGCGTGAGGCGGTTGATGCCGACGTCGATCACCACCGCCCCGGGCTTGACGAACTCGGCGCCAACCGCACGCGGGCGGCCGATCGCTGCGATCAGGACGTCGGCGCGGGCGCACACGCCCGCAAGATCGCGGGTGCGGGAGTGGCAGACGGTGACGGTCGCGTTGGCGGCGAGCAGCAGCTGCGCCATCGGCTTGCCGAAGAGGTTGGAGCGGCCAACGACCACCACCTCGGCGCCCTCCAGCCATGCGGCGTCGCCACCGCGGACGCTCGCGAGCAGCTCCATCACCCCTAGCGGGGTGCACGGCCGCAGCCCCGGCCGTCCGAGCGAGAGCAGGCCGGCGTTGACCGGGGTCAGGCCATCCACGTCCTTGTCCGGGTCGATCAGGCCGGTGAGCGACGGGCCGTCGAGGTGGGCCGGCACCGGCAGCTGCAGCAGTACCCCGTTGACCGCGTCGTCCTCGTTGAGATCCTCGAGCAGCTCGGCCACCTGCGCGAAGGAGGCATCCGCGGGCAGGCGCTTGTCGAAGGGCGTCATCCCCACCTCGGCACAGGCGCGCTGCTTGCCCCCCACGTACACCGCCGAGCCCGGATCCTCGCCGACCAGCACGGTCGCCAAGCCCGGTGTGTGCCCGGTCAGCTCCACGAACGCGCGCACATCCTCGGCGACCTGCGCGCGCACGCCCGCGGCGATCGCTTTGCCGTCAATGACCGTGGCGCTCATCGGGCGGGATGCTATCGCCGGGTGACGGGAGCGAACTCGGACATCAGCTTGCGTTCGGTGCCGTCGCTGGCGAAGCGCACGACGATCACGCCGTGAGGCTCCACGGCTGTGACGACCCCCTCGCCGAAGGAGGCGTGGGTGACGTCCTCGCCCAGCCGGAACGACTCCCCGGGACCCGCCTGCACGCTGCGGGCCCCACCCGCGCCGTTGGCTAGCACTCCGGCGCCAGCGCGGGCGGCCGAATCCCAGCCACCGCCGACACCGACGAGTGCGCGACTCCCCCGCGCGTCTGCCTGCCAGCTCATCCCACCGCCCCCTCGCGCCGCGCTCGCAACCAACAGCCGCGGCTGCTCGCGTTCGGTGAGCTCGGCGGGGATCTCGTCGAGGAAGCGGCTGGGCAGGCCATATGCCTGCGCGCCGAACACCACGCGGCGGCGGGCGTGGGTGAGGTAGAGCTTGCGCATCGCGCGGGTCACACCGACATAGAAGAGGCGCCGCTCCTCCTCCAAACCGCCTTCGTCGAGCGCTCGCGAGTGGGGGAACACGCCGTCCTCGCAGCCGACGATGAACACCACGGGGTACTCCAGGCCCTTGGCGTTGTGCAGCGTCATCAAGGTCACCAGGCCCTCCTCCTCGTCTTTGCGGGAGTCGGCATCGGCGACGAGCGCGATCTGCTGCAGGAACACTTCGAGCGCGTCCTGTCCGGGCATCGGCGGTGGCGTCGAACTCGCGGCCGACCGACACCAGCTCCTCGAGGTTCTCGATGCGGCCCTGCGCCTCGATCGTCCGCTCCGCTTCGAGCGCCTCGACGTAGCCGGTCTGCGAGAGCACCGCCTCCAGCAGCTCACCCACCGGCACGCGTTGCTCCACGCGCACGCGCAGCTCGCTCATCGTGTCCATGAAGCGCCGCAGCGCCTTCACCGCGGCGGCGCCGAGGCCGGGGATCGCATCGGGCGCGGCCGCCGCCTCCCACACCGAGACACCGACGGTGGCGGAGTGCGACCACGATCCGTCCCAGCGATGTCTGCCCGAGCCCGCGCCGGGGAGAGTTGGCGACGCGCGTGAAGCTCACCACGTCGAATGGGTTGGCCAGCCACGAGAGGTAGGCGATCGCGTCCTTGATCTCCGCGCGCTCGTAGAACTTCGTGCCGCCGATCACCTGGTAGGCGATCTCGCGGCGCACGAGCGTGTCCTCCAGCACGCGCGACATCGCGTTGGTGCGGTACAGCACGGCGATCTCCGCGCGCGAGGCGCCCTCGTCGACGAGGCGCTCGATCTCGCCCACCACGAAGCGCGCCTCGGCGTGCTCGTCCTCGAGCTCGCGCACCTGGATCGGCTCGCCCGTGCCCAGCTCGCTCCACAGGCGCTTGGCGATCCCGCCGCGGTTGTTGGCGATCACCGCGTTGGCGGCCTTCAGGATCGTCTCGGTGGAGCGGTAGTTCTGCTCGAGCTTCACCACCCGCGCGTCGGGGAAGTCCTCCTGGAAGTCGAGGAGGTTGCGGATGTCGGCGTTGCGGAAGCTGTAGATCGATTGCGCGTCATCGCCGACCACCGCGAGGTTGCGATGGCCCGCGAGATGGACGGGTTGCCCACGCGCCGGCGCCTGGCGCCCGCCGCCCACCAGCAGTTGCAGGAAGCGGTACTGGGCGTGGTTGGTGTCCTGGTACTCGTCGACCAGCACGTGGCGGAAGCTCTCGCTGTAGCGCTCGCGCACCTCGGGGTAGAGCTCCAGCAGGTTGACGGTGCGAAACAGCAGGTCGTCGAAGTCCATCGCGTTCATGCGCATCAGGTCGCGCTCGTACAGCGTGTACACCTCGCCGACCAGCTCCTCGAATTGCGAGCCGACCGCCTGGCTGTAGGCGGAGGCGTCGTTGAGCTTGTTCTTGGCGGAGGAGATCTGGTTGTGGATCGCCGCCGGCGTGTAGCGCTTGGGGTCGACGCCCACCGCGTCCATGCAGCGCTTGGTCAGACGCCGCGCGTCGGCCTGGTCGTAGATCGTGAACTGCCGCGTGTACCCGAGCCGCTCGGCCTCGGCGCGCAGGATGCGCGCGCAGGCGGCGTGGAAGGTCATCAGCCACATCCCGCGCGTGCTGTGGCCGAGCAGCTCGTTCGACGCGCTCGCGCATCTCCTTGGCGGCCTTGTTGGTGAAGGTGATCGCCAGGATCTCGCCCGCCTGTGCCTGGTCGGTGTAGATCAGGAAGGCGAGGCGGTGGGTGAGCACGCGCGTCTTGCCCGAGCCCGCGCCGGCGAGGATCAACAGCGGCCCCTCCCCGTGCGTGACGGCCTCCCGCTGGGGCTCGTTGAGACCCTCCAGCAGCTCCTGGAGGTGCTCGGCGTGGGGGTTGTCGACCATCACCTTCAGCATAGTTGCGGGCTCGGCGGGCGTAACGTGTCTGCCATGCCCCTACTCGACGAGGTCCGCACCAGCTGTGCGCAGATCGCCGCGCACGCGCGGTGGGTGCGAATCGACATGGACGCCGCTCGCCGATGAGGAGCTCCTCGCGAAGATCGCCGCGCCCGCGCCACGGCGTGTCCTCTGCGGAGCTCGACCCGGTGCGCCACTACCTGGAGGGCGCAGCCCGCGGACGTCGCCGACTACCTGCTGGCGCTGGACGCGATCAACTTCGGCTCGGGCTGGTTCCCCACGCTGCGCAAGCGTCTCGACGGCGGGCTGCCCGTCAGCGGCTACTTCACGGTTGCGTGGGGGCTCACCGACCACGTGCGCGCGCAACACGCCGCCGGCGGCGGGTGGGCGCTCGACGGGGCGTGGCTGCGCGCGGTGGACACCCGCACGATCGCGGGGATCCTCGGCCAGCGGCCCGACCACGAGCTGATGAGCCTCTACGCCCAGGCGCTGCGCGAGCTGGGTCGCTTCCTCGGCGAGCGCCGCGCGCTGGACCTCGTGGCGCGAATGCGGCGGCTCGGCCGAGCGGCTGGCGCATGCGCTGGCGCGCGGCATGGCGATGTTCGACGACCGCGGCTTCTACAAGCGCGCTCAGATCGTCGCCGCCGACCTCGCGCTGGCGGAGCGTCGCCAGCTTCGCCGACCTCGACCGGCTGACGATCTTCGCCGACAACCTCGTCCCCCACGTGCTGCGCTGCGAGGGCGTCCTGGTCTACGACGAGTCGCTCGCCGCCCGCATCGACGCCGGCGAGCTGCTCCCGCCGGGCGGTCCCGAGCGCGAGATACGTGCCTGCGCGGTCCACGCCTGCGAGCTGATCTCGGCGCGCACCGGCGTCCCCCCGCGGGTGCTCGACCACCGCCTGTGGAATCGAGGCCAGGCCCCCGAGTACAAGGCGCGCCCGCGACATCGCTGCCGGTGCGTGTACTACTGAGCCTCCGTTGTGATGCCCTCGTTGGGGCACCGGGGCGAGGAGCAGTGGCGATCGGTTGACGTTTTACGTCTACGGATGGAAGCCCACGCGTTGAAAGCCCGCGCGTTTATTTCTTCTTCTTTTTCCCTTTCGCTTTCTTCGGCTTTGCGTACGCATCGACCAGCACCTTGCCGCTGCCGATCGCGCTCTGGCCGGTAGCGTTATGCGATTCGAGCGCGACCACAAGTATGAGGTGGTGGTGGCGCTTCAGTAGTTGCAGCACCGGGGGGGACAACGCGACATTCACCGTCGTCGAGACCCCAGCCGCCGCACTGAATGAGGCATCGCCGGCGGCGACGGTCACGGGTGTGCCTTGCGAACGGGCCGCGACCGCCAAGCCACTCAATGTGGCGGGCAGCGTCAATGTCACTGTTCCCGCGCAAGCCGCTCCACCGGCGGGACAGACGACCTTCAGGTGCACCCGCCCGTGGCTGTCGGCGGCGACGGTCGCGGGGCCGAGCGTGGCCACGTGGAATGCGGGGACCGCTGGGAGCATCGGGGCCACGACGGTGATCGTGCCGGTGTGCGTTGCGGAGTCGCCGGGCGCGACGGTGGCCGTCACCGACACGCTGTAGGTGCCGGGGTTGGCGAACGTGTGTGTGACGGTCTCCCCGCTCGCGGTCGAGGCGTCGCCGAAAGACCACGAGACACCGGGCGTCGGATCGACCTGGTCGACCGGCGCCACCGAGAAGCTCACGGGCGTCCCGGCGGTCGCGGTCGCCGGGATCGACACGTTCTCCAGGGTCGGCCCTCCCGCATCGAGCAGGCTCACCTCGGGGAGATCTTCGCTGCCCTGGATGGTGTAGCCGACCGCGCCGTCGCCGTTGCTGTCCATCGCCGCGTTGAGCCCCTGCTCGTCGCTCTCGCCGTTGGGGCTCACGATCTGCCCAGCGGAGGACACTTCCTGGGGCTCGCCAAAGCGGCCTTCGACGGGACGCACGACCGCGAAGGCGCTGTAGCTCAGCGCGTCGCCATAGCTGACCAGCGTGTCGCCGGCTGGGTCCTCGGCGATGCTGGGGGCCCACGACTCAAACGCGAGGTCCTGAACCGTCGGGAAGGTTCCCGACAATGTTCCGGCCACGTATTGGACGATGAGATCACCGCCGAATTCAAGCGTCCACACAACGCCCGGATCCCCGCGGCCGTCGAGGGCCACCTGGGGGAACGCCGCGTTCGCTGTTTCGGCGGACACGCTCACGGCTTTGTCGAATGTCCCACCGGCGGGCCGCACCGCGACCTGAACTACCTGAGTGATGCGTATCCGGTTAGCTCCATCCGGGTGGTTTCGTAGTTTTGTTGGGTGTCGCGGCCTACGTATCCTCTGAGCATCTTGGAGTTTCAGGAGCGCTTTGCGACCGAGGAGGCCCTGCCGCGAGTATCTGTTCGCTTCGCGCTGGCCGGAGGGGTTTGCTTGTCCAGGGTGTGGCGGCGGGCGGGCCGGTGGCCAGACGCGCCGCCACCTGTGGGTATGTACCGCGTGTGGGCACCAGACGTCGGTGACTGCGGGGACCGTGATGCACAAGACGCACACGCCGCTGCGCACGTGGTTCTGGGCGGCCTATCTGGTCGCCACTCACCACCCGGGCATATCGGCCAAGCAGCTGCAACGCCAGCTCGGGCTCTCGCGCTATGAGACTGCCTGGCTGATCCTGCAGAAGCTGCGCAGGGCGATGGTCGCCCCTGAGCGCGAGCTGCTGAAGGGTGAGGTCGAGATCGACGAGTTCTTCCTCGGTGGGCGCGAGGAGGGCCTCAAAGGCGGCCGCCAGCGCGGAAAGAAGGCGCTGATCGGCATCGCGATCGAGGTCCGCGGACACGGCTCCGGGCGGCTGCGCCTTCGGGTGTTGCCCGACGCTTCAGGGCCGATACTGCTCAGCTTCACCCAGGCGACCACCACCACCGGCGCAATCGTGCATACCGACGGGCTTCAGTCCTACCGCGTCCTGAGCAAGCACGGCTACGAGCACCGCCGACACCCGAAACAAACCGCTGCGCCCGATCAGCTACTCCCTCGAGCACACCGCGCAACCTCCAACCTCAAGGCCTGGATGCACGGCACACACCGTGGCGTCTCTGACGAGCACCTACAGGTCTATCTCGACGAGTACGTCTTCCGTCACAACCGCCGCAGCACACCAATGGCGGCGTTCCAGACCCTCCTCGGACTCGGCGCCCTGCACAACCCCACCACCTATCAGCAAATCACCCGCCGAGCCGCCTAAAACCCCATCTGGAGCTAACCGGATACGCATCACCTGAGTAGCGCCGTTGGAGGCGGCCCAAGTGACGGCCGTGTCGCCCTCGGCGTTCATCGCCACGAACGGTTGGATCGCAGATTCGGCTTCGTTGGAGAGCACCGCCGCTTTGGAGAAGCTGCCGGTCGCCGCCGGTCGCGTAGCCTCTTCCACGAGTTCGTGAACGCCGTTGTACCGATCCCAGACGACCGTGGCATCGCCAGCGTCGTCGATCGCGACCCTCGGCGCAGTGGCGCTTTCGCCGCCGGTGGAGAGGTTCACCGGGGCGCCGAAGCTCGCGCCGGCCGGGCGGAACGACGCCTGGACGACCCCGTCGGAGCCTTCGCCGCGCGTCCAGGCCACGACGGTATCCCCCCGGTCGTTCATAGCGACCGTCGGCAATAGGGCTTTCTTTCCCACCGCGGAGAGCGTCACCGGGGTCGAGGGCATCCCGTCTGTCACGGTGGCGGCTTCCACGAGGAAATTCGACCCGAAGGTGTACCAGACGACGGTCGCGTCCCCCGCGGCGTCCTCGGCCACCTGGGGAGCGCGGTTTTCCCCGGCCGGCGAGAGGTCGAGTGGGGACGAGAAGCCCCCGAGCGGCTGGCGTGTGGCGACCTGCACAACCTGTCCGGGTCCCAACCACGCTACGGCCGCGCCGCCGCTCGATCCCATCGCCGTGTCCGCAGACTCGGCCGCGGATTGCGACAGAGGACTCGCTGCCAGCCACGTCGGGGTCGCACCAGCGATGACGGGCGCTCCGAGCGCCACCACAACGCCAATCGCCGTGACTACTCCAATTCGTCTGCGCATCGTGCCCCCTTGTCGTTGGTCGCGCACGCCCACAGGCGGGCCATTCGGCCATTACGGGTATCGGCACGGGCATCTCAAAGCTGAGCAGCGGCAGATGGCCACCTCAACGCGCGTCGGCGAACAGTGTCCGGGACTCGTGTCCTGGCGGCGATGGCGCTCGCTCCCGGCTCCGGACGTCCCGAGCCACGCGTCCGTCAGCCAAACCCGCCGGCCTCGTCCTACCCTCCCGCGGGGTTGGGGCCCTTCACCGGCCGCAGCGGCCTGACCTTGGCGACGGGCGGCTCGATACGCCCACCGGAGAGCTCGCCCACCGCGCGCTCCAGTGCCCCGATGCGGCTGGAGAGGCCCTGCAGCGCCTCGGCGATCGGGTCGGGCAAGTGGATCCAGTCGGCGTCCGGGCCCTCCGGGCGGCGGCCGTCCACGCGCACCGGGTGGCCGGGGTTGCCCACCACGGTGGAATTGGGCGGCACGTCGGTGATCACGACCGTGTTGGCGCCGATCTTGGCGCCGTGGCCGACGGTGATCGGACCCAGCAGCTTGGCGCCCGAGCCGATGGTCACGTTGTCCTCTACGGTCGGGTGGCGCTTGCCGGTGGCAAAACCCGTCCCGCCGAGGGTCACCCCCTGATAGAGCGTCACGTCGTCGCCGATCGTGGCGGTCTCCCCCACCACCACACCCGCCCCGTGGTCGATGAACAGGCCCTTGCCGATCTGCGCCGCCGGGTGGATCTCGATGCCGGTGAGCGTGCGCGTCAGCATCGATATCGTGCGCGGCAGGAGCGGCACTCCCGACTCGTGCAGTGCGTGCGCCACCCGGTGGCAGAGCAGCGCCTGGATGCCCGGCCACGTCGCCACGATCTCCGCGGGCCCCACCCCGCGGGCGGCTGGATCGCGGTCGCGGGCCGCCTCCACGTCGCGGCGCAACTCCTTGACGACGCCCGCGAAGGTGCCCAGCCCTAGCATGCCCACAGGGTAGCGTCGGGTCGCGGCAGCCCCTCCCGCCGACCCAGCCCTGTTACCCTGTAGATTTGCTAGCATCGCAGTCAATGTAGGCAATGCTTGAAGAGACGATATGGCGACACTGACCGTACGTGGACTCGATGATGCAACCAAGACCAGGCTGCGCGTAAGGGCTGCGCACCACGGGCGCTCGATGGAGGCCGAGGTGCGTGCCATCCTTGAAGATGCGTTGCCCTCTGAGACCCCTTCGAGCGGTCTCGGCAGTCGCATTCACGCCCGGTTCGCTGCGATTGGCGGGGCGGAGTTCGATCTGCCCACTCGGCGTGAGCTGCCGCGTGCGGCGGACCTGCAGACGTGATCGTCCTCGACACGAACGTCCTCTCCGAGCTCATCCGTCGCGATCCTGACGATGGGGTGCTGAGGTGGATGGACTCACTCGATGCAACCACGATCGCCACTACCGCGATCACAGCCGCAGAGTTGCTGTACGGCATTGCCCGTCTGCCGGCCGGGCCACGCAGGGATCTGCTGAGCGAGGCAACACATCGACTGATCGAGGACGACCTCGGCGGTCGCGTCGAGCCGTTCGACGCGAGTTGCGCGGCGCACTACGCCGCTCTGGTCAGCGGCCGAGACAGAGAAGGCCGTCCTATCAGCTTCGCCGACGGGCAGATAGCAGCGATCTGCCGCAATCTCGGGGCGATGCTCGCCACCCGCAACACCGGCGACTTCGAAGGCACAGGAATCGATCTGATCGACCCATGGCAATCGGAGCGAACACCCTGAGATCGGCTGGGGCGGAGCGCGGCTTGGGCTCGCCGGCCCTTCCCACTCTCTCTCTCTCTAACCTCAACCTGGTGGATACGCCGCAGTCGCAACCGGCGCCGCGTGGCTCGCCTCCCGCCACGGATGACTTCGTCGTCGTCGTAGTGGCACTCGTCGTCGGCGTTGCGGGCATCGTGCTCGAGGTCGTGCTGGGCAGCGCGGCGATCCACGGCCTCGGGAGCCTCCTCTAGGACGGCGCGAAGAACGCCTGCGATACATAACGCTCGCCCGAGTCCGGCACGATCACGACGATTCGCTGGCCGCTCGACGCTGGGCGCGCCGCCACCTGCAGCGCCGCCCACAGCGCCGCCCCGCCCGAGATGCCCGCCAGCAGGCCCGTGCCCCGCGCGCAGCTCCATGCGGTGTGGATCGCATCCTCGTCGCTCACCCCGATCACCTCGTCCAGCAGCGCGCGCTCCAACACCGGCGGCACGAAGCCCGCGCCGATGCCCTGGATGCGGTGAGGGCCGAGCTTGCCGCCCGAGAGCACCGCCGAGCCCCGCGGCTCCACCGCGACGATTCGCAGGTGCTCGTTGCGCTCGCGCAGGTAGCCCCCGGCTCCGGTGATCGTCCCGCCGGTCCCCACCCCCGCCACCAGCACATCCGGCGCGCATTCAAGGGCACGCTCGATCTCCGGGCCGGTCGTGCGCCGGTGCGCCTCGGGATTGGCGGGATTTGAGAACTGGTCGGGCAGCCACACGTCCTCCCCGCGCGCCAGCTCCCGCGCCGCCCCCACCGCCTCGCTCATTCCACCCAGCGACTCGGTGATCCTCACCTTCGCTCCGTACAGCTTCAGCAGGCTCTCGCGCTCGCGGCTCATCCCCTGCGGCAGCGTCAGCACCAGCTCGTACCCCTTCGCCGCGCACACCATCGCCAGTGCGATCCCCGTGTTGCCGCTGGTCGCCTCCACGATCGTCGTGCGCCCCGGCTCGATCCGCCCCTCCGCCTCGGCCGCCTCGATCATCGCAACGCCGATCCGGTCCTTCACGCTCCCGCCAGGGTTGGCCGACTCGACCTTCGCGTACAACCGCACCCCCTCGCGCCGCTCTTTCTCGCCCAGCAGCCCCGGCAGCTCCACCAGCGGTGTCTCCCCCACCAATTGGGCAATGTTGATCGGAATTTGAGGCATCCCCGCACGACAATAGTGGGCGCGTCGTCCCGAGGACCCCGCCAGGCGATGCAACGCCGCGGCGGTACTCAGATGTGGTACACGGGAGGCCATTGGCGGCGGCGATCGGCACCCGGCGTCCTCGAGGATTGAGACCCACCACCCGCTCCGGCACCGGTCTCGAAAGACAGCCGGCGGTTACTTCTTCTTGCGCTTCCCCTTCGCCTGCTTGTGCTTCTTTGCCAGCTTCGCCTTCAGACAACCAGTGACGCTGACCGGTGTGTTCTCGTGGATTTCGGCGCCGTTTTGGGCGATGAACAGTGTCGGCATGACGAGCTTTGCGGCGATGCTCTTGCTGGTCGTGATCGCGACGTGGCGTCGTTGCCCTTTGGCGTCGCGGACCTCCTTCTGCTTGACGTGGATCACGCGGGTGAGCTTGCACAGGTTCGCGTTGGCGGCGAGCGCCGAGTAGTTGCCTTGCGGGATCGTGATCTGGAAGCTGCCGACCGGCTCGTCGGGGATCGTCTTGAACGTCGTGGAGGTGACGCCCTGGGGGCTGATGTGAGTGGCGCCGACGATGTCGATCGTGAAGCCGTAGCCCTGCAGTACGAGGATCAGGCTGGGGAACGCTTCGCCGCCGTGGCTGACGAAGATCGCCGGCCCTTCCAGCGGCACCGGCAGGATCGGGGTGTTCGCGCGCGCCTGCCCGATGAACGAAGCGGGGGGGCATCCGGCGGGGTTGGCGTTGAACTGCGCTTCGGTGCACGCCTTTTGCAGCGTCGTGAGGCGTGAGGGCAGTTGTTTTGGCAGTTCGACCTTCACCTCGCGAATGTTGGCCTGCGTACCGAGCTTGATCGGCATCGTCAGCTTCACCGACAAACTCGCGCCGGCCGCGCGGCTGGTCTTGCCGTTCGTGGACGCCTTGAACGTGGGTTTGAACGCGAGTTCGTTGCACGCTTCGGCGTGCAACGGCGTCGAGGTGCTCGCGACCGCTCCGAGACTACTCGTCAACGTGCTCGATATCGGGCGCAATTCGCAAGCTGTCGGGTTGATCGTGAAGTTGGATCGGTCTATGGAGACCTGAATATCGCGGACGTGGGTGACGATCCCGTCGATGATCGTCGGTATCGGTTCCGATCCTGTCGGGTCGATCGACACCTGGGCGGTGTAAGGGTCGATATGCAAACCGAACCGGACGACGACCGTACCGAGGTCAAACGGGCCGACCACAGCGCTCGTGACCGACACGACCGACAACGGGTCGCCACGGAACGGGCCCGACAGATACAGCTTGCCGGGGACGTAGTCGAGGATCGCACCAACCCCTGTCCCGACCAGGGAGTGTCCGATCAAGCTAGCTTCGGGACATGAGGGATACTGCTCCTCCTCTGTCCCGGTCTTCGCACGTGCTGCTTCAACATCAGCCTGGGGGCATTGCGGCACGCCCGTCAAATCCGCCGTCAAACCGACCGGCAGAACGGTGGAGAAGGAGGATATGTACTGCATCGCATCCGTTCTCGACAGATCCACATACACCGGGCTGAACGTCCCGGCATGGTTCGTCAGCGTCCCGGCTTTAATGGTGGGAGCGAATGGAGGCTCGCCGTTCGGGCAGGCAGAGCCTTCCGAGCCGGATGTGACCTGGAACGACGCCGTGTCCGTCAGCGGATCTTCCGGCGCGGAGTACGGGAACAGGTCGGCGCTCGTCGTGTAGGACCCGCACGTCGCGGGGCTGATCAACGCCGCCTGCGCCCCTTCACGGAAATGAAAATTGAAACGATCGAACTGCAACGGCGGATCGCCTTCAAACGTCACCGTCAAGCGACCCGTCGCCGGGTCTGCCGCGACCCTCCCCGCGAGCTTGACGATGATCCCCCGTTCGGCCCTGCTCTTCGCGACCACGTACACCGCGATCAACGACCCGCCCGGATGCCCCGGTTCGGGAAACGGATTGTCATAGGGTTGCGCGACATACAACGACCCGTACACGGTCGTGAACAGCAACGGCGTTTCCACTTCTACCGTGCCGAGCTTTGAGTCTTCAGGACACCCCGCGCCTTCAGGCGAGTTGAGGGTCACTTCCGCATACTGGCTGGGCGTGCAAGCTCCCAATCCCACGCCCGCGGACGGGTCGATCGTCAAACCTTCAGGCAAACTCACGACCGTCTTCTCGACGTTGGATTGAGCGATGCTCGTCCCGCTCGTCAGGCCTTCCCGACTAAACGTCAAATCGAACGCGAACCCCGACGGCGAGGACGCCGAACCGGTAGTCGTCGTCGTTGAGATCGTCGGGGAGAACGGCACGTTGCCGCAGCCCGTCAACGGCGCCAGCGGTTCGGTGGCCTGGAGGCTCTGGAACGCGCCGGGCGCCGCCCACGAATCCGCTTCCAAGCTCGACGCAAGCGAGGAGGTGCACGAGGTCGGCAACGTCACAAACGCGGGCGGTTCCCGTTCTTCAAAATGGACACACCCTACTTCTTCATAAACATCGCTGCGACCACGCGCTTCCGCCAGACAACCCCACCCGCGCGCATTGTCGTGGAGGGCGCTGCCCGCGACACCCCAAAACGTCACACGCACACTGGAGATCCCACTGTTCTGCGGGAGCTCGCTGGAGGACAGGTCCACACCCCAATCTTCAGAGGAGCGCACGCTCGTGCTCAACACGACCGGCACGCCGTCCAGGGGGACGTAGAACCCGAATCTTGCCGGTTCGCCGGGTTCGGGTTCGATATTGAACACGGGTGTCGCGACCGTGCGCGTCACCCCACCCTGATCGAACGTGACCGACGCGGCACCCACAGCCGACTGGTACGGGCACCGATCCTGTTCGCCACCGCCGACGCTTTCCGCGAACTGCCAAGCTAAACAGCGCGGTGTGGCGCTCGGGTTCGCGATCAACCCCGGCGGCAAACGAGCCACCACGTCCAGCGCAGGCACAGCCGGACCCGCATTTGGCATGCCAGTGAGCGACGCGCCGTCTGGTCCCTGGTCGAGCAGGATCGAGCCGGTCACCTGGAACGGATGCGCGCCGGCCTGCGTAACCGGCCCGCCGCCTTCGGATTCGGCTGCCAGCCCATACCCTTCCACCCCGGACACCCCGGGCTGCCCGACCGAGACGGGACGACTCACCCGCACCGGCGGGGCACCCCCACCGGAAATGCTGACCGTGCTCGCTTCCCCCCCCTGCGCGCCCGGCGACGCTTCCACGCCGATCCGGATTTCGATCGCGTCATACGCCGCGAGCGGCCCCGGCGCTTCGCAGCTCAAATGCTCAAGCGAGCACGACAGCGCGACGGTTTCCCCGAGCGCCCCGCCACGCTTCGGCGCGCTCCCCGCGATGATCCCCGTCGCGCGCAGCCCATCGGGCAACACGTCCGCGACCGTGACCGGCCCGAGCGCCTGCGCGTCGCCCACGTTCTCGACCGTCACGACAAGCTCCCCAGTGCCACCCGCAGGGATGCTCGCCGGACGCGAACCGGAATCCACGTGCCACCACGCCTGCGCGCCCAGCGTGGGCGTGGCACACACGAGCGCCAGCAGGAGCGGGCACGTAGCCGTGACAAGCAGGCGACGGATACCTCTCACCTCACTTCCTCCCCTTCGACTTCTCGCCCGTGCGCTGCTTAGGGCCCTTCGCCTTCTTGACCGGGCCGTACTTCCGCTGGGCGGCCGTTTCGCACGTTTCGCGCTTACGCCGCTTCGCCTTGCTCTCACCACGGTCTTTCGTGCGGCACACCTTCAACGCCGCATTCAGCTTCTGCGCGCGCGTCAGGGCCTTCTTGACGACCTTCGCGCGGGTGGGTGGGCATCCAGTAATTCCGAGCTTCGTGGTCTGTTTGACGACGGCCCCGTTCTGGCCCGTGAGGACCGTCGGCATCGTCAGGTTCTGTCCACAGAGGCTGTATTTAGCGCTCGTTGGGAGGTTCGCTCCGAGAATCGAATACGGCCCTTGAGGCGCGTTCAGTTCGAAGCTCGTGAAGGGCGCGTCGGGGACCGCTTCAAAACGGCTGTACGTGACGGCGCCTTTGATGTCGGTGTTGCCGGCAAGGTCGATCGTGACGTTTTCGCCCTGGAGCACCAGCACGAGCTCGGGGAATGCGGCGCCGCCATGGGAGACGAAGTACGCCGGCCCCGTGAGGGGAACGTTCAGGATCGGGGTGTGCACGGTCGCAGTCGCGACATCCGACGCTGCCGGGCACCCCGCGGGGTTGGTGTTGAACTGCGCTTCGGTGCACGCTTTGCGCAGCGTGGTCAGGCGCGAGGGGAGCTGGCTGGGGAGCTGCACGTCGACTTTGCCGACATTCGCTTCCCCGGGGCTCGCGACGAGCTTGACATTGAGGCTCGCGCCCTGCGCTCTGCTGGCCGTCCCGCTCGTGGAGGCCGTGAACGACGGTTTGAATGGCAGTGTCGCACAACCACCAGCCTGGAAACGATCCGACAAGACCGCGGTGCTCTCGGCCGTGCTCGACTCTTCCCCGGTCACGGCCATCGTCGCGCAACTCGTCGGGTTCAACGTGAATTGGCTGCGATTCATATCCACGCTGACATCGCGAATGTCGAGCGGGACGCCATCCAGGATCGTCGGGAACGGATCGCTCTTGACCGTCACCTGTGCCGTGTTCGGGTTGAGATACAAGGCCGCCCGCACAACGACGGTGCCGAAATCAAACGGGCCCGCGAGCGCCGGCGTCACGATCACCACACTGAACGGCGCGCCCTCATACGGACCAGCGAAATATGCATGGCCCGTCACGTACTCCGGAGCGCCGGAGCCCGTACTGACATGCACCACCCCGACTTCAGAGCCAGCCGGACACGACGGGTGAGCGAGCTCCAACGCGCCTTCGCCTTCATGACTGCGCCCCTGAGCCGTTTCGATCGCTGCCTGCGAGCACTGTTCGATCCCCGCGATCTTCCCCAGCAACCCCGGCGGCAACGTCACGTTCAACCCGCTGAAACGCTGCGAAGCGTCTTCGCGCTTCAATTGGAGCACGAACGGAGAGTAGGAGCCCGCGACCGGGCTCGCCGTGCCAGCTTCAAACACGGGAGCATTCGGCGCCTGCGCTTCACTGTCCACGCACGCCGCGCCACCCGGCGCGCCGGAGACCGCGAACGGCAAACTCGACGGTTCGGCATCCTTACCTTCCGGCGCGCTCCACGACGTCAAAACACTGCTGGTCGCATACGACCCGCACGTGAACGGTGTCGTCAACGCCGCACGCGACCCGCCGAAGAAGTCGAGCTTGAAATCATTGAACGGCTGCTGCGGGCTTTCAGCGAACGTCGTCGTCAACCGGCCGGTCACCGGGTCAAGGCTGATCTTCCCCGCCAGCTTGATAACCACGCCCGTGGCCGGATCGTACACCGCTACATACAACGCCAACAATGATTTGAACGGGTTGGCATCCTGCGCCGCGACATACACAGCACCAGGCAACGGGTGATTCACGAGCGGCGAGAGCACTTCAACAGTGCCGACCTTCGCCCCGTTCGGGCATTCCGCCGGTCCAGGCGTGAACTGCTGATAGCCCACTTCCACGCTCTTCTGCGTCAGATAACCAACCTGCGCCTCCGAACACGCTTCCAGACCATCAGCCGAAGACGGATCAACGACCATCCCCGCCGGCAGCGTCACCGTCGCGACCCTCAACTCAGCCTCGGCGAGTTCGCACTGCACCCCCCCACCTTCTTCCTTACAGCCATCTGGCTGCGGCTCGTGCAGATCGACGTTCAAGCCACTCGGCGAATCGGCGAGCGTGCTCGTCGGCCGCGCTTCCAAACCCGGTTCGAAAGGAAGCTTGCCACAGCCTTCCACAGCAGCCTGCGTCGATTCCCCCCCGGAGACGAAATTGCCCGGTTCCTGCCAGAAGTCCGCTTCCACCGACGCCCGCAGCGGCGTGCCCGGACAGGCGGTCGGCATCGTGATGAACGGCTTCAAGGGAGCGGTCGAGGGGTTGGGGCCGTAATCGGTCCCAGGTGGGCCGGCGCATATCGCTTCCGCTTCGTGTGACGGTTCCCTGCAACGTTGATCGTCGTGGCTCGGATCCGCCGGCACCCCCCAGATCGTGACCGGGATCGCCAACAGCGGAAACACCTGCGAGATGCCACTGGCCACGATGCTCACGCCGTAGTCGCCGCCGCTGTGGAGCCGGGCGTTATAGCGCGTTCGCACGTGTAGACCACCGACATTGTAGGAGAAGGCAAACTGGGCCGGGACTCCGGGCGGCGGGACCATGTTGTAGACCGCCGTCGATAGCTCTGATATAGGAGCGCACTTAGAACATAGTTTTGAGCCAGAGAAGTCGGTGTGGGTTATCCCGACCTGGGAGCTTGGCGGGCAGATCTGTTCGCGGAACTGATCCTGGGTGCACTGTGGGAGCGCCTGGGGATTGCCGATCAGCCCCAGCGGCAGCGTGAGATTGATGTCCTTGACTTCGCCGCTGATCGCGCTGTGGTCCCCGAACGTGTCACGGTATTCGCTTCCGGTGGTGTTGAAGGAGATGTTCGTCGTGAACGAATACGGGTGCCCGCCGGCCTGGGTGTCCGGCGTGCCGTCCGAGAAGATCGCCGGAGTGCTGAAGCTCGCAATCCCGAACGACGGCGCCGAGCCGATCGTGGTCGGTTCGGTGGTCGTCACGGTCGGCGCGCCGCCGCCGCTGACCGACACCCTGTTGAAGACGGTTTCTGCCGCGGGCAGCGTTACTTCCACTTCGATCCCGAGGCGTTGGACCTGGCCGGGTTCGACCACGCCCGTACCGGTCGCGGTGACGGTCTGGCCCGAGATCACGCAGGATTCATAATGGCGCGCATTCTCTTCGATGGGAGCACATTCGGTCGGCGTCAGCCCGTTCGGGAGCGTGTCGGTGACCATCACGTCGCTGCCATCGGTCGGTACGCTGCCGACGTTCGTGACCTCGATCAGGTACCGCGCTTTGCCGCCCTGCGCGAAGTTGGTGGGCTGCGAGCTGGCGATGATGCCCCAGACCGGCGTCGGCGGCGACGCAACTGCGGGGCCAGCCGTGAGCAGGCACACGCCCACCACCACACAGCTCAGCGCCAGCACCAGCACAAAGCTAGAAAGAGTTCCCAGGGCTCTTAGAGACTTATTAGTGAAAAACATAATTACTTGGCCTTTCCAAAGCTCTTGTTCGCTTGCCGCTGGCACTGAGCTCGCTTCTTCTTCGGCTCCTTCTTACAGGCTTTGAGCGCCTTGGTGAGCTTTTCGGCTCGGATCTGGGCGGCTGTCTTTTTGATCACTGTCTTTTTGACCGCCGTTGTGGGCACTTCAGGCGGGGTGACAAGGTTCCCTGAGCCGTGAAGTTCCGCCGAGGCCACGCTCAATTGCGCGGGCGGTTCGCTCAGCGGCGACAGGCACGCTTCCAGCGACGTACAGGCCGGCGGCACGACCGGCTTGTCCTGCGAGGCGAAGCCGCCGCCGACACGGGCGTCGTAGAGATCTTCAAGCTGGTCTTCGTCCTGGCCCACGAGCGAAGTGGAGGTCTCGAAGAAGACGTCGTTGCCGCTCGCGCTGGCGTCGGCGAAGTAGGAATTCGAGGCTCCGCTGCCGTCCGAGATCAGGTATAGACAGCCGCCGTTATCGGCGGAACTCTGGCAGCTGCCGGACCCGTCGGCCTCCCACTCGTACACATTCGCGAGGCCGTTCGTGTCGCCCGGGAGCAGAGCGTCGCGCGAGGTGAAGAACAGGCGGCTGCCGTCCACACTGAGGTTGCGCTGCCGGTACGGGAACTCTGTCCCCGCAATCCCCGACTCGCTGAGGTCCGTGGGCCCGATCGGCCTTGCCCCGCTCGGGTTGCACGACGCGCAGATCAGCCTGTTCGCGGCGGCGTCGTAGAGAAAGGTCTCGGTGCACCGCGAGCCCAGCTGATCGCTGCCCGACAACTTCCCGCAGCTGCCACCGCCGCTGACCGTGTTGTCGTAGCCGGTCGGGCTCGCCACCGAGTTGAAGGCGAGGTGGGCGCCATCGGGGGTCACCCGGGCGGGAGATACGTTGGGGTATTCGTCACCGTGGAAAATGAAGGTCGTCTGACCACCGTTCCAGAGGTAGAGGTTGAGCTTGCCGGCTTCGGCGTGTTCGCCGTTTTCGTTGCGCTGGGAGGGGGGGGTGAGGACGCCTTCGGCGACGAAGTAGACGTGGGAGGCGTCTTCGCTGACCCCGACGATTTCCCGGAATTCGACGTGGTTGGCCGCGGTGAGGTCGGCCAGCTGGCCAGTTTCGACGTCGTAGTCGTAGAGGTTCGGCCCGCTGCCGGGGACGGCGTCGTTGGTCAGCGCCCCCCCGCTGATGAAGAGGACGTGGGAGCCGTCGACGCTTGCATCCCGGTATTGCGCTTCTCCGGTGTCGGGTTCGGCAGGGGTGCGTTGGGAGGCGGAGACCTCGACCGTCGTGGTGCCGTTCAGGCGGTCATAGATATTGCCGCCGCTCGTGAAGAGGACCCGCGAGCCGTCGGCGGAGGTCGCGTGGAGGTTCCACGTCATGTTCCCTCCGCCGATTACCGCCTGGGCCGCGGGGGTGCATTCCGCCCCGCTGCAGCTCGAGCCCGAGGTCGGGATCAGGTTGACGAGCTGCAGCTGGCCTTCCACCCACTCATACAGGTTATTGGCGGGGTACGGCGCTTCTGGCGTCAGGGCGTCGTTGGCAGTGAAGACGACATGGCTGAAGTCGCTCGAGGCCCCTACGGGGTCTACTTCGAAGTTGGGGCCCTTCTGGTTCGGTGGGGTGACATCCGTCACCAGCTGGTAGGAGCCGGTGAGGAGATTGCCAACGTAGAGGTTCCAAATTTCGGGGCCCGGGGCGCCGGCGACAAGCGGCTGTTCGACACTGATGACGCCAGTGGACAGATCGGGCGAGAGCGGTAGTAGGCCATATTCATCCTGATCGAGCGCTCCGTGCTCGTTGGTCGCCGTTACCGGAAGATCGACCGCCCTCGTCGACCACCCGCTCGCGTCCCGCGAGGCGAGGTACTGGACATTATTGGAATTCTTCGGCGACCCAGGGAAGGCGCCATAGGATTCGTAGAAGACCCGTTCTCCGTCCACCGAGGCCTGCTGATTCACCTCCGATTCGAAGTCGTTCTTGACGTCGCTTTCGTCCTTGTCGACCGGCGAGACCTGCTCGTAGGCGCGGCAGTCGGGCAACAAGAGCGACAAGCCATTCTCCACCCGCAGCTGTTCGTTCGGGCAGCCCACGCCGGAGGACGTGGGCGGCTGGTAGATGAACGTGTGGTCCTGGCTTTCGATGGTGCCGATCGAGCTGGTCGCCACCACCCGCCAGTGATAGGTCGTGTTTGCGCTGAGGCCGCTGAGATGCTGGCTGACGGGCACATCGCTCGACCCCGAGCCGACGTCCGCGTCCGGCACGGGCACGCTGTTGCCGTAGCTTGTGCTGGTGCCCCATTCGAACCGGTAGGTCGTATCGAACCCCATCGGGTTGATCTCCGCGTTCAGATCGACCGAGCTTTCGGTCAGGTTGGTGGTGTAGGCGGCGTCGATCAGCGGTCTGCTCAGCGTCGTGAACGTTTCATCCGAGCCGGTGTAAGAGCCGCCCGAGTTGGCCGCCACGAGCCGGAAGTGATAGGTCGTGTTTTCCGCAAGGCCGGTGATGCCGGCGCTTACCGCAACGGGGCTCGAGCCCGACGGCGTGCTCGCGCACGGCTGGCTTTCACCGTAGTTCGTTGTCGGGCCGTATTCGAAGTGGCATTCGGTGATCGTCGTGCCATCCGGGTCGACCGTCCCGCCGAGCGTCGCGCTCTTTTCGGTCACTTTGGTGGCCTGGCCGGTCACCACCGCGACAGGCGTGGTAAACGTCTGGTCGGAGCTGTAGCTGACGACCCCGTTCGAGTTACTTGCCGCAACCCGGAAGTGGTAGGTGGTTTCCGGCGAAAGAGCAGACAGGCTCGCGCTCACATTCGTCGCGCTGGCGTACGGGGGGGCCGGCGAGCAGGGCGCGGTCTGCCCGTAGGAGGTGCTCGTGCCGTATTCGAACTGGCAGCTTTCCACGTTCCCGCCGCCGGCCGGACCGACTTCGCCGTTCAGCGTCGCGGTGAACGGCTTGACTTCGGTGGCCGCGGTGGCGGTGGTATCGGGGACGATCACCGGAGGGCCATAGATGTCGACCATCGAACCGCCTAAGCTCATGTTGGTGACATAGACGAGGTTGGCGGATTCGTTGGCGGCGAGAGCGGTGAAACTGTACTGGTGCCCGAAGACGCCGGCCAGTGCTCCGGTGGAGTCGTATTCGGCAATCTGTTCGCCTTCGATCTCGTAGACAAGGGCGTGGCCGGTCGCGGCATCCACCGCGAGGGCGTTCGGCGCTTTGCTGTCAACCGTCGAGACGAAGGAGCCGCTCGAGTCGAACTTGACAACGCTTTCGCCCGAGAAGGCACTACCGTTGTCAACGTAGAGGTCGCCGCTGGAGTCGAAGGCCAGCGCGCTGGGGGAGGTGAGGTGGGGGTCGACGATCTGCCCGATGTATTCGCCACCTGGGTTGAACTCGTCGATCACCATGTGTTCGACATCGCTGACGTAGATGTCACCGTTCGCCTTGTTGACCGCGACGTTGATGGGCTCAAAGCCGCCGGCCGTCGTCTTGCTGCCGCTCGCACCCGCGCACTCGCTCGCCGAGGCCGTCGCTGCGCCGGTGATCTGGCACTCGTAGGCGCCGGTTTCGCTGAAGCGATCGACCACGTGGTGGACGCCGTCGGCGACATAGACATCGCCGCTGTTTGCGCCCGTCGAGCTGTCGACGGCGATACCGCCGAGGCGGCTGAAACCCCCAATAAAGGAGAAGGACCCGGCGGGCGTTGCAGAGCCGTTGAATTCAACGCCTGCGTAGGTGCCGTCTTTTTTGACCTTGACGACGCGGCTTTCTCCGGTGGAGTAGTCCGTTTCACCGACGTAGAGGTCGCCGGCGCCGGCACCGGTGGAGTTGTCCACCGCGACCCCACCAAAGGGACCGAAGGCGAAGGCCCCGCCGGGGCTTTCAGAGCCGTTGAAGCTGCCTTGGATGGCGCGGGTGATCTTCGCCGAAGCGACGCCGCCGCCGAGGGCCAGCAGCGCACCGCACGAGAGGACCACCAACAGCAGCGCGCTACGGGACGTACCGAGCGCTCTGCGGGCCGCTTTGCTCCCCGCGAGCGACGTCCCGCCTGAAGACGCACCATACCCGTCGACCAGCCCGGCTGCGGGCGCACCACTCCCGTCGGCGTCGGGGGAGGCAGCACGGGGGGCGAAGGCGGCGCTGCTTTGGCTCCGGGCGGCGCCGGGGCGGTTGAAGAGGGACGCGACTAAGACCCGTGGCTTACTCATGCTTGTGCCTTTCTTGGGGTGGTGCGAGAGAGATGTGTCAGCGATTTCGATAGGTGTTCCCCCGTCCGTGACGGGAGGAGGGCTCCCACGCGCAGCATCACGCGGCCTCGCGCTGCGGTGGGGTATGCATCCGGATACTCCGCGTGACCTGCTCACCCTTCGCGGTCAGACTCCAGGCGTTGGACTCACCCTTCAGATGCGCGCCCTGGCCGGTGTTCGCGAGCAGCCCGATACGCCCCAGGCGACCCAGGAGCTTTGATACCTGGCCGGGGTCGTGGATCCCCGCGTGGTCTGCGAGCTCGCGGTTACTGGCCCCCGGGTGCTGCCGCGCTCCCTCCAGCACCCTCGCAGTGCGATACGTCAAACGCATCGGGACACCCTCCAACGGATCCGGCTGCTCCCTGACCGAAACGGCCGCGGCGCGCACGGGCGCGAGGCTCCTCACGGGCGTGGGTCTGGTCTGCTCACGACGGGCCGCAGCCGGGCCGAGATAGGGCAGCACGATCATCCCCATCAGCTCACCCAGCAGGCCAGTCAACGGCTCGCGCTTGTCTTTCAGAAGCCTCGCGTAAAGGATCGCCATCGCGGCGCCCACCAGGCCCTCCGCGGTCAGAGAAGTGCATTCCCGCGCACGAGCACCACTCTGAACGCGGCCCTCATCCACCACCCGCGCCAGCCCGGCGAGGACCTCCTCGCGGCGCTCCAACACCGCGGGGCCACCACTCAACGCCCCCACCACACAGACGCGGGCGAGCACCGGCTCACGATCGAAGAACGTGAGGATCACCCACAGCCCATTGCGCAGCCGCTCACGCCAGGAGAGGCCCCCCAGGGAGGCCTGGTCCAGCTCCGTCTCGATCAGGGCGAGAGCGTCCTCCAGGACCGCTGCCAGGCACTCTTCGCGATCGGCGAACATCTCATAGAACGTGCGCCGCGAAAGCCGCGATCGCGCGACGATATCCGCGACCGTCGTATTCGCGTAACCCCGCTCGTCCACGGCCCTCACCGCCGCCGCCAGCAGCCGCGAACGCTGAATCTCAGCGACCTGCCGACGCGGCGGCACACTCCTACCCGTCAGCCGCTCACCCCGGCCCGCCTCACGTACACGCGCCAGACCACTGGCGCGTACCTGCGCGCCACCAGGGCGCCCATTCGCGCGGGGCACCTACACCACCCCCCGCAGCAACCCAGCGGAGGGCTCGTGAGCTCGACCGCAGCGAGAACGACCCCGTCCGCCAGGCAAGCACTCAAAGCCACCCCGGGGCGATCCACCGAGCCGCCCTCGACAGAGCACACAGGTGCCCTCCCCGCGTGGCGGAGAGCCCGGGCGGCGCGCTCGCGCCGAACGACGCCTTCTAGCTGCCGGCCCTAGACCCGAAGAGAGAGAGAGAGAGAGAGAGATGCGACAGCGCCAAGCTGGCGCATCTAGCATCAGCCCTTGCCGGGCGCGCAGCACCTCTCTGAACGTCTGTTCTCATCGAACTCACGCTAAACCTCTGCTCCCTCATGCATCGTGACCCAGCCCTCTCCCAAACCGACACCCTGCAAGCGCTTGACGTCAACCACCGGGGCGGTATGACCCCAACCAGACCCTATGTACGCCCGGCCCCACAAAGGATGACCATGACAAAAATGACCGTACACCAACCTTTCCCACTTGTCAACTCCATACAGCAAGCTCTTTCCGCCGTGGGCAAGCCCAAATGCTCATCGCGTGCTCTGCCCATACGTGGCGGATTTCCCGTTCCTAGGTGCCCCCTGTGCGCGACAATCGCGCGACAGTTGAGAGTGCCGCGCACAGCGGTTTTCAGCGGTCGTCCCGCGGTCGAAACCCTTGCGGTAGAGCCAAATCTGGCTCAGTCGCTGGACCGCCCCTAGATGTGGTACATGCTCGCACCCGCCGCGCGCGTCTCGCGCTCGATCACGTCGGCGATCGTGATGTCCCCCAGCACCTTGCGCGCGGCCTGCGCGGCATCCGCGAACACGCCCTCGGAGTCGCGTCCGAGGGGACCGTCGAGCAGCTCCACCACCTCCAGCACGCTCACCGTAGCGGGGTCGCGCGCGAAGGTGTAGCCACCCTTGACTCCCCGTTGGGAGCTGAGGATCCCCGCGCGGCGCAGCACCGCGAACAGCTGCTCGAGGAACTGCACCGGCACCTCGCGGCGGCGTGCCAGCTCGCCGATCGGCACCGGCCCCGAGCCCGCGCTGCGGCCCAGCTCGGTCAGCGCCAGCACGGCGTAGGGGGACTTGCTGGTGATCGAGATCATCGCGCGTTCGCTCTCATTCACGCGACTTTACGAAACAACGCCCCTGAGACGGCCTCTGGCCAAGCCAGACAAGGACGCACTGAGCGAAGTGTGCGCTAGCACACGAGCGAGGGAGGACGCCGCACGTGCTGGCGCCGTCGCGCAGAGGCGTCTCACAACCAGCCGCGCTCCGTCGCGATGAGCACCGCCTGCGCGCGGTCCACCGCGCCGAGCTTGCCGTAGATGTTGTGCAGGTGCGTGCGCACCGTGCTGGTGGAGAGCGTCAGCTCGTGGGCGATCTGCTTGTACACCTTGCCCTCGGCGAGGCGCTGCAGCACGCCCAGCTCGCGGCCCGACAGCGGGCACGGATCGACGTGGCGCTGGCGCTGGTTGGTGGCGCGTGGGCAGCTCGTACATCACCCGGCGCAGCTCCTCCGGGCCGAGGCCCACCAGGCGCGCGGTGCGCAGCATCTCCGTCGGGGACACCTGGGCGCCCTGGGTGTAGTGGGCGAGCATGTCCGCCAGGCGCACGAACGCCGCCTCACCGGCGGCCTCCGGGGCTGTGGTGGCGTTCGATCACGCTCGCGATCGACACCGGCATCCCCCAGCGTCGCGCCAGCACCCCGCCGACGAGCGCGTGGTCGACGCCCAGCTCGCGGCGCTCCTGGTGGATGCGCTGCTCGGGGGTCTGCGCGCCCTGGTGCACCTGCGCCGGATACCCGGGGTAGGCGTGCATCAGCACCAGCTTGCCGATGTCGTGCAGCAGGCTCGTCACCGTCAGGCGGTCGCGGTTCTCATAGCCGACCTCCGCGGCCACCCGGTCGGCCGCGTGCTGGGTCGCCAGCGCGTGCAGCCTGAAGCGCTCCGGCGCCGCGTCCCACACGCTCGCGCGCTCGAAGAAGTCGAAGGTCCTCACCCTCGCCGCCAGCGCCTGCACGGTCTGCGGGGAGAGCACCTCCACCGCTCCCACCACCGTGTCCACGCGCCCGCGCGTGCCCTGCGCCTGGTTGGCCATGCGCAGCACCGCCGTCACCAGCGCCACATCCGACTCCACCGCGCTGACCACGTCGGCGGTCGCCACGTGGTCCTTGGACATCACCGCCAGCAGCCGCTTGCGCGACTCCGCCAGCGCCGGGAAGCCCTCGAGCGCTTCGAACGCCTGGGTCAGGCGCCGTCCGTGCCCCTCGTTCTGATGGCGGCCGTTCCCCGAGGAGGGGCTCGCTGGCCGAAACGGGCGCATCGAATGGCCAGCGCCGCAGGCGCGTGTCTCCCGGCTTCGGTCGCGTTGGGCCGCTCCTTGGCCCGCTGCCGCTGTGTGGTGGCTGTTGCCTGCATGCTCCTGCGCACCTACCTTGTTATCGCTCGCCGCCCAATCCGTTGGGCCGCCTGGTCTGAAAAGAGAGGCCCGGCTCGCCGGCCCTCGGCCGACTGCGCCACCCTCTGAGTGCGTCTATCGGCAGGCGTGGACGTTCGGTTGAGGCATTTAGCCGCAGGTATGGCTCGGTAATCGACCGCAGCCCGGCATTTTCAAGGGCGCTGGACGATTCGCCCAGAACCTCTCAGGACGCTGCGTGCGAGAGCCTCGTCGATCCGCCGCAGGGTCTCATCGCGACCGAGCAGCGCCACGCTCTCGAAGATCCCGGGCGACACCGTGGTGCCGGTGAGCGCCACGCGCAGCGGTTGATACACCTCGCGTGGCTTGGCGCCACGGTCGGCGATCACTGCCTCCAGCGCCTTCTGCACCGCGGCCTCGTCGAAGCTCGCCGATCTCGCTCAGGGCTGAGCGGCACCTGGCCGAGCACCTGGCGCCCGCCGTCGTCCAGCCAGCGCGTGCGCGCCGCGGGATCGTCGATCGGGTCCTCGAGCAGCGGGCCGGCGAGCGGCCAGAAGTCGGCGAGCGTCTGGATTTTCTCCTGGCTGATCCGTGCCGCCTGCTCGAGGTCGTCGCGCCCGGTGTACTCCTTCAGGCGGCGCGCGAGCTCGGCGGGCGAGAGCTCGCGGATGTACACGCCGTTCAGCCAGCGCAGCTTCGCCTCGTCGAACTGCGCCGGGTTGCGGCTGACGCGCTCCAGCGCGAAGCGCTCGACGAGCTGCTCGGTGGACATCACCGTGGCATCGTCTCCCGCGCCCCACCCGAGCAGCGCCAGGTAGTTGCGCACCGCCTCGGGCAGGTAGCCGGCGTCGCGCAGCTCCTGCACCGAGGCCGCGCCGTGGCGCTTTGAGAGCTTCTTGCCGTCGGGCCCGTGCAGCAGGGGCAGATGCGCATACACGGGCAGCGCAGCGTCGGGCGCGAAGCCGGCGGCGCGGGCGGCCTCGAGCACGAGCAGCTGCTTGGGGGTGTTGGAGAGGTGATCCTCGCCGCGCACCACGTGCGTGATCCGCGCGTCGAGATCGTCGATCGCGACGGCGAAGTTGTAGAGCACCGAGCCGTCGGCGCGCGCGATCACCGGGTCGTCGAGGTGGACGTGCTCGAAGCGGGTGTCGCCGCGGATCACATCGTGGACGACGGTCGCGCCCGTCGTCGGGCACGCGCAGGCGCACCGCCCCTCCGCCTCGCGCCTCGCCGCGGAAGCCGCGGTCGGCCCCGTGCAGCTGCTTGTATGCCTTCACATCATCGGCGGTCGCGCTGGAGCGGTAGGCGTGGCCGCTCGCGAGCAGCGCTGCGAGCGCCTCCTGATGGCGCTCGGTGCGCTCGGTCTGGAAGATCGGCCCCTCGTCCCAGTCGAGCTCCAGCCAGCGCAGCGCGTCGAGGATCTGCTCGACGTTCTCGGGCGTGGAGCGCTCGCGGTCGGTGTCCTCGATGCGCAGCACCAGCGTGCCCCCCATTGCCGCGCGCCAGCAGCCAGTTGAACAGGGCGGTGCGGGCGCCGCCGATGTGCAGGGCGCCTGTGGGGGAGGGAGCGAACCTCACGCGCATCGGCGCTCGATGCTGTCGGCCTGTCCGGGAGCGGCGGAAACCATAAGATCGCCGCCATGCTAATCGGAGCGCACGTCTCGCCGGCCGGCGGCCTGCCGAAAGCGATCGAGCGGGGGCAGGAGCGCGGCTGCCGCGCGATCCAGATCTTCAACCAGTCGCCGCGCATGTGGCGACCCACCGTGTACCGCGATGAGGACGTGGCCGCATTCGTGGAGGCGCTCGCCGCCAGCCCGATCGACGCGGTGCTGATCCACGCGGTGTACCTGCTCAACTGCGCCAGCGAGGACCCCGACATCCGCGCCAAAACGCTCACCTCGCTGATCCACTCGCTGCGCGTGGGGGCGTCGATCGGGGCGAGCGGCGTGGTGCTGCACCCCGGCTCGGCGAAGACCGGTGACGTCGGCGAGGCGATCGCGCGCGCGGGCGCCACGATCCGCGAGGCGCTCGCCGAGAGCGAGGGCTGCCCGCTGCACCTGGAGAACACCGCGGGCGGCGGCGGCACCCTGGGGCGCTCGGTGCAGGAGCTGGCTGCCCTGATCGACGCCGCCGGAGGCGGGGAGCGGCTGGGGGTGTGCCTTGACTCCTGCCACCTGTTCGCCTCCGGCTATGACATCCGCACGCCCGCGGGCATGGACGAGCTGCTCGAGGAGGTCTCCGCGAAGGTCGGCCTGGAGCGGCTGGGCTCGCTGCACCTCAACGACTCGCAGGGCACCCTCGGCTCCTGCCGTGACCGCCACGCCAACGTCGGGCAGGGCGAGCTGGGCGAGCGCGGCTGTGCGACCTTCCTCGCCGCCGCGCCCTTCGAGGATCTGCCCTGCGTGCTCGAGACCCCGGGCGACGGCGGCCCCACCGCCGAGGAGGTCGCGCTGGCGATGGCGCTACGCAAGCGGGGGCTGCAGGCGCGGCGCAGACGGCAAGCTTAGGCGACGGCCAAACAAGCTGGGGCGAGTACCTGCTCGAGCTCCGCACGCAACGTGGGGGTTGGGTCTACCCGGTAGGCCTCTCCGAGGCGCAGGCGGCGAGGGCCGGTGGTGGTGTCCATCTCGAGCACTACCTCCGCGGGGCCCGGGAAGTTGCCGATCACGTGCTTGAGCTCATCGATCGCGCTCGCGGGCAGCTTGGTGGCGTCGATCCGCAGGCACACCGGCCGCGCCGGCTTCGCCGCGCGCGCCGATGCCGCGCGCGCGTCCGCCACCTCCTGCTCGCTGGGGGCGAAGGTCTCCGCCGACTGCACCACCAGGCAGGTCTTGCCGGCTTCCTTGTGATCGACGCGCCCGCGCACCAGCACCACCTGATCGACGGCGAGCACCGCCTCGTGCTCGGCGAGCGCCTTGCCGAACACGAGCATCTCCACCGAGCCTTCGAGATCGTCGAGCGTGGCGAACATCATGTGATCCCCGTTGCGGGTGCGGATGCGCTTGGACTCGGTGACGATCCCGCCGACGGTCACCCAATCCTTGTCGCGCCGCCCAGCGAGCGCCGCCAGTGGGCAGTCGGCGCGGGCGCGCAGCGCCTCGCGCACGGGCTTGAGCGGGTGGGCGGAGACGAACAGCCCGATCGCCTCCTTCTCCGCGGCCAGCAGCTCCGCCTGATCGAACTCCTCGGCGGGGATCGGAGGTAATCGATCGAATCCCCGCCCGCGCCGCGCCGAGCCGGGTCGGGCATCCAAACCCCGCGCCCACGCCGGCGCCGAGCGCTCCCCCGCCGTCCTGTGCGCCGCCCGCGCCTTCCAGGTCGAAGATCGAGCCCTGTCCGATCTGGGCGTCCTGCTGGGCCTTCTGCCCGGCGGCCTGAGCCTGCTCGAGCACGGCGAGCATCCCCTTGCGGGAGGCACCCGGTGGAGCCGAACGCGCCGCACTTGATCAGCGCCTCGATCGCCTTCTTGTTGACGGTGCGGTTGTCCACGCGCTCGCAGAAGTCCCATAGCGAGGTGAACGCGCTGGGCGGGTCGATGTACCCGCGGCCTCGCTCCCGACTGGCCGGTCGTTTCCTCGCGCGCACGCTTGATCGCCTCCACCGCCTGGTGGCCGACCCCCTTGACGGCGTCCAGGCCGAAGCGGATGTTGCCCTCCACGACGGTGAACTCGTGGTCAGAGAGGTTGACGTCGGGGGGCAGGATCTCGATCCCCATCTCCTCGCAGCGAGCCACGAAGAACGGCACCTTGTCCTTGGTGGACATAACCGAGGAGATCAGCGCCGCCATGTACTCAGCGGTGTAGTTGGCCTTCAGCCACGCAGTGCGGTAGGCGATCAGCCCGTAGCAGGCGGCGTGGGACTTGTTGAACGAGTAGTCGGCCGACTTTTCGTTGGTCTGCCACAGGAACTCGATCACCTCGTTGGCTGGTGCCCGAGGCGCGGCAGCCCTCGACGAACTCGGGCTTCAGTGCGGCCATCGCGACGCGGTTCTTCTTGCCGATCGCCTTGCGCAGGTCGTCGGCCTTCGCGCCGGAGAAGCCGGCGAGCTCCTTGGCGATCTGCATCGCCTGCTCCTGGTAGAGGATCACGCCCGTTGGAGGACTCCAGGATCGGGCGCAGGCGCTCGTCGGGGTAGGAGATCGCCTCCGGGTTGCGCTTGCCTCTGGCGTACACGGGGATCTGGTCCATCGCGCCCGGGCGGTACAGCGCGTTGAGCGCGACGAGGTCGTTGAACTCGTCGGGGCGCACCTTCTTGAGCGCCTCGCGCATGCCCTCGGACTCGAACTGGAAGACGCCGATCGAGTCGCCGCGCGCAAGCATCTCGTAGGTCTTCACGTCGTCCAGCGGCAGCGTGGTCCATGTCGGGGCGCTCCCCGGTGGAGCGCTCGATGATGTCGAGCGCGTCCTCGATCACGTCGAGGTTGCGCAACCCGAGGAAGTCCATCTTCAGCAGGCCGATCTCCTCGATCGGCTTCATCGAGAACTGCGTGACGGTGCGGAAGCTGCGCTCGCCGTTCTCGCCGGTGCCGGCGTCGGCGAGCTGCAGCGGCACGATGTCGGTGAGCGGGCGGTCGGCGATCACCACGGCGGCGGCGTGGATCGAGGAGTTGCGCACGATCCCCTCCAGGCCCTGGGCGGTTTCGATGATGCGCCTCGACTCGGGCTCCTCGTCGAAGGCCTTGCGCAGCGGTTCGCCCGGCTTCAGGCATTCCTCGAAGGAGGGCGAGCGGCCCATGATCGGGTCGGGGATCAGCTTCGCCAGGCGATCACCGCTGCCGTAGTCGAAGCCGAGCACGCGCGCCGCGTCGCGGGTGGCGGCGCGCGGCAGCATCTTGCCGAAGGTGACGATCTGCGCGACCGACTCGCGCCCGTACTTCTCGGTCACGTAGCGCATCACGCGCTCGCGCCCGCGCACGGAGAAGTCGATGTCGATATCCGGCATCGACACCCGCTCGGGGTTGAGGAAGCGCTCGAACAGCAGCTCGTAGCGCAGCGGGTCCACGTCGGTGATCTGCAGGCAGTACGCCACGATCGAGCCGGCGGCCGAGCCGCGGCCGGGGCCCACCGCGATGCCGTTCTCCTTGGCGTACTTGACGAAATCCCACACGATCAGGAAGTAGGCGTTGAAGCCCATGCGATCGATCACGCCGAGCTCCATCTCCATCCGCTCCAGCGCCTGCGCCGTGGGCGGGTCGCCGTAGCGCCTGCGCATGCCCCTCTTCGACCCGCGCGCGCAGATACTCGCGCTCGGGCGCCCCGTCGGGCGTCGGGAAGCTCGGGATCAGCTGCTTGCCGAGCTCCAGGTGAACCGAGCAGCGCTCGGCGATCTCCAGCGTATTGGCGAGCGCCTCCGGCCACTGCGCGAAGGATTCGGCCATTTCCTTGTTGTTGCGCAGGTAGAACTCGTTGGTGTCGAAGGTGAGCTTCGGGGCGGCGATCGTGCTCTTCGTCTGCACGCACAACAGCGCGGTGTGGTGGTCGTAGTCCTCGCGGCGCAGGTAGTGCACGTCGCCGGTACCCACCAGGCGCCCGCCGACTTCGCGCGCGATGCGCTCGATCCCCTCGTTGCACTTCTCCTGGGCGGCCAGCCCGTTCTTCTGCAGCTCGAAGTAGACGTTCTCGGAGCCGAAGATCCCAAGCAGCTCGTCGGCGTGGGCACGCGCGTCCTCAGAGCGGTCTTCGGTGAGGCGCTGGCAGAAGCGCGAGGCGAGGCAGCCGGTGAGCGCGATCACGCCTTCGGAGTGGCGCGCGACCTGCTCGAGGTCGACGGTCGGCTTGCCGCGCTGCAGTCCCTCCAGGAAGCCGGCGGAGGAGAGCTTGACGAGGTTGCGGTAACCGGTGTCGTCGGCGGCCAGCAGTGTGAGGTGGTTGCGCTGCACGCGAGGGCGAGTGGCGATCGGATCGATCGGCGGTGGCGGCAGTGTGATCGTCCACGAGATATATCTCGCAGCCGACGATCGGCTTGATGCCGTGCTTGGCACACGCCTTGTGGAGCTCCACCGCGCCGTTCATCACGCCGTGATCGGTGAGACCGAGTGCCGGCTGCTCGAACTGAGCGGCGCGCTCGGCGAGCGCGTCGATCTTGCAGGCGCCGTCGAGCAGGGAGTACTCGGAGTGCACGTGCAGATGGGCGCAGGCGGGGTTGGACACCGGTGTGGATCTTAGGCTTGCGAGCGGCGGAGCGGTGGGCCGCTTCAGGAGCGGGGCGGCTGCTTGCGCGGGGCCCGGCCCACTGCGGCCAGGCGCGCGGCGATCCGCCGGGCCACCGGGCGCAGCCGCCCGGCCCTGACGAACAGGCGAGGCACCACGACCACCGTGGGGATCTCCGTCGGGGGCGCCGGAGCTGGGGCCTGGGGAGCGAGTGGCTCCGAGCAGAGGTTCCCCGCCGGGAGCTCAGAGGAAGCAGGGGACTCAGAGGAAGCAGGCAGCCCCCAGAAAGCAGCCAGGAGCAAGCTCCGACGAGCCTGAGAGCAGGCAGCTCAGAGAGAGCAGGGGCAGCGCGGGCACGCAGACGCGTGACCGCGGCGGCGAGCGCACCCGCCATCTCCTCGCGCCGCTGGGCCTCATCGGCCACTGAGCGCCTGCTCGGTGGGCGGCTGTGGCGCGGGCACGTTCGAGCTCGCCCTCAAGCTGGCGGATCCGCGCCCGGAAGGCATGATGATCGCGCTCGAAGGTGGTGCGCAACTCGGCGGCGACGCCCTGCAGCGTGACGACGCCCTGCTCGCAGGCGCTCGCAGCTCTCGTTGACCGTGGCGAGGCGAGCCGCGAGTGCGTCCCGCTGCTCCTCGGCGTACTGTGCCGCCGCCTGTGCCTCCTCGGCACGCCGCTGCCAGCGGTCGAGCTCGGTGCGCCGGCCACGACGAGCGCGCACGGCCGCCTCCTCGGCCTCGACGCGCAGCTGCTGCTCGGCGTACTCGCGCTGCTTGACCCGGCGCAACTCAAGCTCGCGCTCGGCGAGCTGTGCCACGGTGCTCTCCCGCAGACGCTCGCTCTCCGGCCTGGCGCCGGCGCAGATCGGCGAGGTGGGCCTCGAGCGTGCGCACCGACGTCTCGGCCGCCTCCGCCCGGCGCAGCAGGGCCGCGTCGCCGAGCCACGCGCGGCGGGCGCGGCGCTCGGCGAACGTGTCGCGCTCCTCCTCCCGCGGGGTACGTTTGCGCCGCGCCTCCTCTTCCTCGGGGATCACCGCCGCTCAGAGTATGGGCGCGATCGGACGTCTGCGGCTCTCCGCTGCCACCGGGGCCTGCCTGACGACCGGGCGTCCCTCCGCCCCTCCCGCCGCTACCCTCCTCGCGCAGCCGCCACGCCATGCGCGACTGCAGCGACCACAGCTCGATGAACCCGGGCGAGGCGGTCTGCGAGAAGAGGCCGCCCGACTCCGAGAAGGAGGCGAGGCTGGCGTCGTACACGGCGTGCGGGGACTCGCGGGTGACGACGCGCGCGTGGCCCTTGTAGAGCTTCACGCCGATCGTGCCGGTGACGCGCTGGTTGACCGACTCCATGTAGGCGTCGAGGTCGCACCGCAGGGGCTCCCACCAAAGCCCGGCGTACACGAGGTAGCCCCACTGGCGGTCGAGCTGGGGCTTGAACTGGTTCTGGTGGATCGTGCCCACCAACCGCTCCAGCTCGTGGTGGGCGGGGAGGATCAGCGCCGCGGCGGGCACCTCGTAGATGTCGCGCACCTTCAAGCCGACGATGCGATCCTCAATGTGGTCGACGATCCCGACGCCGTGGCGGGCGCCGATCTCCGCGGCACGTTCGAGCAGCTCCACGAGCCCCAGCGGCTCGTCGTCGAGCGCCACCGGCACCCCGCGCTCGAAGCCGATCCGCACCAGCTCGGGCTCGTCGGGGGCACGCTCGGGCGGGGTCACGAGCTGGAAGACGTCCTCATCGGGCGCATGCTGGAGATCCTCGATCCAGCGCCCCTCCGAGGAGCGCCCCCAGAGGTTGTCGTCAATCGAGTAGGGGACGGTCTCTGTACCACCCTTGACGGGGATGCCGTGCTCGCGCGCATAGGCGATCTCCTCCTCGCGGCCCATCTGCCAGGAGCGCACTGGTGCGATCACCTTCAGCTCGGGGCCGAGCGTGGCGACCGTGGCCTCGATGCGCACCTGGTCGTTGCCCTTGCCGGTGCAGCCGTGGGCGATCGTGTCGCAGCCGCTGCGACGCGCGTACTCGACCGCGAGCTGGGCGATCAGCGGCCGTCCGAGCGCGGTGAACAGCGGGTAGCCGCCACCGTACACGGCGTTGGCGCGGATCGCCGGCGCGAGGAACTCGTGGGCAAACTGCTCGCGGGCGTCCACCACGTGGCACTCCACCGCACCCAACCGCCGGGCCTTCTCCTCGATCACCGCGTAATCCTCGCCGGGCTGCCCGAGGTTGACGGTGAGGCACACGACCTCGGCGTCGTAGCGGTCCTGGATCCACTTCAGCATCACGCTGGTGTCGAGGCCACCGGAATAGAGCAGCAGCACGCGGTGCACCTGCTCGGGGTCGGCCTCGTAGGAGGCTGTGCGGGGGGGAAACTGGCGGGAGTCGTCACTCACGGGCGCAGACCTTATCCGTCAAGCGCAAATCTGTCGTGCCACCCGTCAGCCGCTCTTGGGGGCCATCCGTCGAGCCGCTCGTGGGGGCCACCCGTCGAGCATCACTCGGCGAGCGCCGCACCGAACCGCTCCAGGCATTGCGTCGACCTCGGCCTCGGTGAGGATCAGGGGCGGCAGCAGCCGCACGGTGGTGGGGCCGGTGGCGTTGAGGATCAATCGCTGCTCCAGCAGCGCGCGGCGCACCACCTCGGGCGCGGAGATGTCGAGCTCGCAGGCGAGCATCAGGCCGCGCCCGCGCACCGAGTGCACGTGCGGTAGCCCCTCCAGGCCGGCGGCGAGGCGCAGGCCGAGATCGCGCACCTGTGCCAACAGCGCCGGGTCTTCGACAATTTCGAGCGCGGCGAGCGCGGCGGCGCAGATCACCGGGCCGCCAGCGAAGGTCGAGCCGTGGTCGCCGGGGGCGAACACGTCGGCGAGGCGCTCGCCGGTGACGAGCGCGCCGATCGGCAGACCGCCGCCGAGCGCCTTGGCGGCCGTGAATGCGTCGGGCTGCACACCGACCTGCTCGTAGGCCCACAGCGAGCCGGTGCGACCCATGCCGCACTGGATCTCGTCGAAGATCAGCGCGGCACCGTGCTCGTCGCAGGCGGCACGCGCGGCGTGCAGCAGCTCCGCGGAGAGCACGTTGACGCCGCTCTCCCCCTGGATCGGCTCCAGCAGCACGGCGGCGGTGTGCTCATCGATCGCCTCGTGGAGTGCCTCGGGCTCGGCAGCAACCGCGCGAAAACCGGGCACCAGCGGCGCGAACGGCGCCTGCTTTGACTCCTGGGGGGTGGCGGAGAGCGCGCCGTAGGTGCGCCCGTGAAAGGCGTTGTACACCGAGACGATGTCTCCCCCGGGGCGCGCCTTGCGGGCGAGCTTGATCGCCGCCTCGTTGGCCTCGGCGCCGGAGTTGCAGAGGTACACCTTGCCGCCGAGACTATTCTGCGAGAGCCGCTGCGCCAGGCGCATCGCGGGCTCGGTGTAGAAGAGGTTGGAGACGTGCATCAGCCTCCCCGCCTGCTCGCGCACGGCCTCCACCACGCGCGGGTGGCAGTGCCCGACGTTGGTGACCGAGATGCCGCAGAGGAAGTCCAGATACTCCCGGCCCTCGGCGTCCCACACGCGCGCACCCTCGCCGCGTACGAACTCGACCGGAAAGCGCACGTAGTTGGCCATCAGGCTCGCCGCCTCGATCTCCTGCAGGTCGCTCAGCGTCATCTTGCAGTCCGCCCCCCATGAGTGCGTAGGGCAAGCTGGCCAACGCAGAAGAGGCCCACCCACCCCGCGTGGCGTGCTTTGCACGCGAGCGACCGAGGACGCCGGCCAGCGCAGCCATACGTGCTCATGGGGCTGCCTCGATCTTCGTGCCGATCCCCGCGTCGGTGAAGAACTCGAGCAGCAGCGAGTGCGGGATCCGCCCGTCGATGATGTGCGCTGAACTGACACCTCCCTGGATCGCCTCCAGGCAGGCCTGCAGCTTGGGGCGCATTCCCCCTTCCAGGCCGCCCAACGCCTCGCGCACCTGCTCGGCGGTGGCCTGGCCGACCAGGCTGGCGGGGTCCTCGGGGTCGGCCAGCCAGCCGCGGACGTCGGTGAGGAACACGATTTTATAGGCGCCCAGCTCCCTCGCCACCGCGCCGGCGGCCTCGTCGGCGTTGATGTTGTAGGAGTGCCCCTCGCGGTCGGCGCCGACGGAGGCGATCACGGGGATGTAGTCGCGCGCGATGTGCAGCAGGACGTCGACATTGACGCGCTCGATGCGCCCCACGAAGCCGATGTCCTCGCCGCCGGGCGCGGTGCGGCGCTCGACGCGAAACAGCGCGCCGTCGTCGCCACACAGACCCACCGCGGGCTGGCCGTGACGGTGGAGGCGGCCGACGATCTCCTTGTTGACCTTGCCGACCAGCACCATCTTGGCGACCTCGACGGTGGCCTCGTCAGAGACGCGTAGACCGCCGACGAACCGCACCGGCAGGCCGAGGCGCTCCATGTAAGCGGTGATGTCGGGGCCGCCGCCGTGCACCACGATCGGGTTGAGCCCCACATACTTGAGCAGCACCACGTCGCGCGCGAACTCCTCGCGCAGCGCGGGATCCTCCATCGCCGCGCCCCCGTACTTGATCACCGCGGTCTTGCCGTGGAACTCACGGATGTAGGGGAGCGCCTCCAGGAGAGTGGCGACGTCACGCACCGGCTCGACCTTCCGTGAGTGGTGGTCTTGAAGACATCAAGTGGTGTACTCGGCGTTGATCCGCACGTACTCGTGCGAGAGGTCGGAGAAGAAGACCTCAGTTTCGGCGTAGATCGAATCCCGCCCACCCAGGGTGATCTCGTATTCGACCTCGCGCCGGTCGATAGCCCGCGCGAGCGCGTCCTCGTCGTAGTCGATCGCGGTGCCCGCCGAGCACACGAGGATGCCCTCAATCGCGACGTCCACGAGCAGCGGGGCGGTTCCGGGCAACGCCGCTCCCACCGACATCACGAGCCGCCCCCAGTTGGGGTCGGCGCTATGCAGCGCCGCTTTCACCAGGGGCGAGTTGGCGACCCCCCGCGCCGCCGCCTCGACCGTCTCGAGCGCGCTGCGCCCACCGCCGACCGACCCGACCCGCACCACCACGCGTGCGATCCGCGCCGCGCCCTCGCCGTCGGTGACCATCATGATCGCCAGCTGGCGCAGGAGCGCGTCGAGCGCGTCGCCGAAGCGCAGCTCGTCCTCGCTTTCCGGCGCGATCGTCACGCCGCTCGCGCCCGAGGCCATCAGCACGGCGGTGTCGTTGGTCGAGAGGTCGCCATCCACGGTGCAGCGGTCGAAGGAGCGCTTCACGCACACGCCGAGCAGCAGCTCGGCGGTGTGGGGCTGCAGCGCCGCGTCGGTCTGCACGAAGCACAGCATCGTGGCGAAGTTCGGCGAGATCATCCCCGCCCCCTTGCACTGGGCGGTGAGGTGCACGGTCCCGGAGGGCAGCTCGACCGCCAGGTTGGCGCGCTTCTCGAACGCGTCGGTCGTCTGGATCGCCTTCTGGAAGTCGATGTCGCCCTCGCGGCGCAGCTGCCTACTGGCGGCAAGGATCCCCTGCAGCACCGCGTCGACCGGCAGATACCAGCTGATGCCGCCAGTCGAGCCAAGCAGCACCTCCTGCGGCTGCACGCCCATGGCGAGTGCGGCGGCGCCCTGCGTCTTGGCGGCGTCGTCCAGGCCGCGCTTGCCGGTGGCGGCGTTGGCGCAGCCGGAGTTGGCGAGCACCGCGCGCAGTGCATCCAGCCGACACCGCTCGCGGCTGAGCAGCACTGGCGCGGCGGCGGTGCCGCTGGCGGTGAAGCGGGCGGCGCTGACGGGGTGCTCGGCGTCGCAGATCAGCAGGCCGAGGTCGTGGTTGCCGCTCGGCTTGATCCCGCATACGACGCCCGCCGCGCGGAAGCCGGCCGGCAGCCCCGCATCGGGCTCCAGTTCGCGCACGTGTGCGGGCGCTTGTCACCCAGCGCGAGCCGAAGAACGGCCGCGGCGGACCATCGCTGGAGCGATCGCCCCACACGTCATTGCCGGCACTCATGTTGACAACCTCGGAACATGACCACGTTCGTATGAGTGCTCAGGGCAAGCTGGGCAAGGACGCAGGGAGCGTGGCGTGCTTAGCACGCGAGCGACCGAGGACGCCGATCCAGCGCAGCCATGAGCGCTCATAGAAGTCCTTCGGTCTCGGGCGAAGCCGAACATCAGGTTGAGGTTCTGGACCGCCTGCGATGAGGTGCCCTTCCACAGGTTGTCGATCGCCGAGAGCACCACGACCTTGCCGGTGTGCTCGCTGAGCGCCACGTGCAGCCGGCAGACGTTGGTCTCGCGCACGTCGCGCACCTCGGCCGGCGCCGGCGTCAGCTCCACAAACGGCTCACCCGCGTAGGCGTCCTCATACATGACGTCGAGCTCGTCCTGCTCCATCGCTCGAGTGGGCGTCACGTAACAGTTGACGAGCTCCCCCTGGTCGAGCGGCACGAGATGCGGAGTGAACTGCACTCGCAAACCCGGATGCGTGGGGTCGAGATCGTCCAGCTGCTGCTCGATCTCCGGCGTGTGGCGGTGGTGGACGATGTTGTAGGGGAGGATGTTCTCGCCGCTGTTGGAGAAGTGCGTCTGCCAGGTCGCCGAACGGCCCGCACCGGACAGGCCCTGCTTGGCGTCGATCACGAGGTCGGCGATCAGCCCGACGCGTGCGAGCGGGGCAAGGCCGAGCAGCGAAGCCGTCGGGTAGCAACCTGGAGTGGCGACGAGGTCCGCTGCCGCGATCGCCTCGCGGTGCAGCTCGGGCAGCCCGTAGGAGGCGTCTTCGAGCAGCTCCGGGTGGGGATGCGGGCCGTACCATCGTTCATAGGTGGAGAGCTCGCTGAGACGAAAGTCTGCGCTGAGGTCCACGACGCGCACACCGCGAGCGCGGAGCGCGGCCACGACTGGGGCCGAGGCTGCATGCGGGTAAGCGACGATGGCGGCATCCACGTCGCCATGGCGATCGAGGTCGAGCTCCTGCAGCACCAGCGGCACTCGGTAGCGCGGGTAGAGCTTGTCCAAGCGCAGGCCGGCCTCCGCACGCGCGGTGACGGTGCACAGCTCGAACTGGGGGTGGCGCCACAACAGATTGGCCGCGAGCGCCCCCGCGAACCCGGTCGCGCCCGCAACCAGCACGCGCGGCGAGTTGGTCGCGAAAAGTTGCTCAACCACGAAGCTCACCACCAAGCTCCCGTAGCGCAGCGACGATTTGCGCGCGTGCCGGTGCGACGTCCTCGTCGGTTAGCGTGCGCTCGAGCGCACGGAAGGTGAGGGCGAGCGCCAGCGAGCGCCTCCCCGCCTCCACCTGCGAGCCGGTGTACACGTCGAATACTTCGGCCTCCTCCAGGGTCTCGCCGCCGGCGCGGCGCACGAGCGCGAGCAGCTCGTCGGCGCCAACGAGCTCAGGCAGCGTCACCGCGAGATCCTGTCGCAGCGCGGGAAAGGCGCCGAACGGCTGGAATGGGACCGTCTCGGGGACGATCGCGGCGAGCTCACCGAGGTCGATGGCGAACGCCGCGGCGCGCTCCAGGCCCCAGGCGTCGGCGACGAGCGGGTGCAGCTCGCCGAGGAACCCGAGCATCGACCGTCCGGCGGCGGCGGCGTGCGCTGGGTCCTCAGGAGCGGTGGCAAGCACGGCCGCGCTGCGCCCGGGATGCAGGAAGGGCCAGTCGGCGGCCGCCACCGACCAGCGCACGTGGAAGCGATCGAGCAGCCCGGCGAGCAGCGCCTTGGCGGCGAAGAAGTCGACCTGCGTGCGCTCTCCCCGCCAGGAGCGGGGCGTGAGGTGCCCACTCAACAGCACCCCGAGTCCATGGTGCTCGTCGGCAGGGCGTTTGTGGGCGGCCGAACCCTCGTCGGCGGCAGGATCGGCGACACCATCTTTGGCGGGTCGCACCTCGGTCGCCGCCCGGTAGACGGTGCCGGACTCGAAGATCGCGATGTCGGGGCGCCCGCGCGAGACGTTGTGGCGGGCGGCATCCAGCAGCGAGCCGAGCAGCGTGGGGCGCATCATCGACTGGCTGTCCGACAGCGGGTTGGCGAGCATCACAACGTTGCGCAGCGCGTGCTCGGGCGGGATCAGCAGCCGGTCGAGCAGCTGCGGGTCGGCAAAGCTCCAACCGACGATCTCATGCAGCCCGCGTCCCACCAGCGCGTCCTCAGCCTCGCGGCGCACGCGCTGGGCGTGAGTGAGCCGCCCGGCGGCGCCCCGGCGGGCGGGCAGGGTGGCGGGCAGACGCTCGAGGCCGTCGATCCGGGCGACCTCCTCGATCAGGTCCACCTCGCGGGTGACATCCTCGCGGCGCAGCGCCGGTACGGTGACGTCCAGGCCATCCTCGCGGAGCGTGGTGTTGAAGTCGAGCGCCTCGAGGATCTCCGCCTGGCGCGCCACCGCCACGGGCACGCCGAGGATCGCGCGCACGCGGCGCTCACGCAGCCTGATCGCCCGCGGCGCGGGCGATGCCCACTCCCCCGCGGCGCCAAGGTCGATCGTACCGGGCACGAGCGTGGCGCCGCACAGATCGAGCATCAACCGCGACGCGACCGCTTGGGCGTGCAGGCACTGCTCGGGGGCAAGGCCCTTCTCGAAGCGACCCGACGCCTCGCTGCGCAAACCCAGCGCCCACGAGGCGCGATGGATGGCGGGCCCGCTCCAGTTGGCGACCTCCAGCAGCACCCGTGTGGTGGCGGCTTCCACCTCCGAGCGCGCGCCGCCCATCAGCCCAGCGATCGACGTGGGACCTTCGGCGTCCTCGATCACCACCATCTCGCCATCGAGCGTGCGCGTCTGCCCGTCGAGGGTCTGCACCTGCTCGCCGTCGGCGGCGCGGCGCACCGTGAGGTGTGCGCCGGCGACGCGGTTGAGGTCAAAGGCGTGCAGCGGCTGGCCGGTGAGCAGCATCGCGTAGTTGGTTATGTCCACCACGTTGTTGATCGGACGCTGCCCGGCGGCGCTCAGCCGCGCCTTCAGCCACGGCGGGGAGGGCGCGATCGTAACGTTCTCGAACACGCGCGCGGTGAAGCGGGGGCAGAGCTCGGGGCAGTGCACCTCGACCGTGGCGGGCGCTCCGCCGCCGCTCGCCGGCAGCGGCCCCGGGCTGCCGGGGTCCTCGCTCCACGGCGCGGGCTCAAGCGCGGCGCCGGTGGCGGCGTGCAGCTCGCGCGCGACCCCGTACACACCCAGACAATCGGGGCGGTTGGGGGTGATCTCGAGCTCCAACACGTCCATCGAGATCGGCAGCACGTCCTGCAGCGGCGTGCCGGGCGCGAGCTCGCCGTCGACGCTCGTGCCGTCGAGCACCATGATGCCCTTTTGGGTGGGCGGGCTCAAATCAATGTCGAGCTCGCTCTCGGCGAGGATCATTCCTTCGGAGACCACGCCGCGCAGCTTCGCCTTGCCGAGTTTCGTGCCGTCGGGCATCACCGCACCGGGGCGGGCGACCGCCACCGTCTGCCCGGCGGCGACGTTGGGGGCGCCGCACACGATCGTCGCCGGGCCGTCGGGCAGGCCGAGCTCGACGCTGCACACCCGCAGCCGGTCGGCGTCCGGATGCTGCTCGGCGTTCAGTACGCGCCCGAGGACGAAGTGCTCCGCCGACGGCACCCCGTGGTGGTGGATCGCCTCGACCTTCGTCCCAGTCATCGTCAAGCGCTGCTCGATCGCCTGAACGTCCATCTCGGGATCGCAGTATTCGCGCAGCCATGGAAGCGGAGCTCTCATCAGAATTGCTCGAGGAAGCGGAGATCGTTTTCGAAGTACAGCCGCAGGTCAGGGATGCCGTGCTTGAGCATTGCGATCCGCTCCACGCCCATCCCCCACGCGAAGCCCTGCACCTTCTCGGGGTCATAGCCGGGCGCGTTGGCGGACGTGGTGGGCACCTGGGAGTAGACGTTGGGGTCCACCTCGCCGGCGCCCAACACCTCCAGCCACCCCTCGCCCTTGCACAGGTAGCAGCGCGCGCCGTCGCGCAGGTGGCCCTTGCCGGAGCAGTGAAAGCAGGAGACGTCCACCTCGACGGAGGGCTCGGTGAAGGGGAAGAAGTGCGGGCGCAGGCGCACCTCGCGGGCGTCGCCGAACAGCTCGCGCGCGAACACCAGTAGCGTCCCCTTGAGGTCGGCGAGCGTGATGTCCTCGTCCACCGCCAGCCCCTCGATCTGGTGGAACTGCGGGGTGTGCGTGGCATCGGAGTCCGGCCGGTAGACGCGACCGGGGATCACCACGTACAGCGGTGGTGGGTGCGCCTCCATCGCGCGCACCTGCATCGGCGAGGTGTGCGTGCGCAGCACCGTCTCCTCGCCACCTGCAGGGGTCTCGATGTAGAAGGTGTCAGTACGCGCCCTGGCGGGGTGCGTGGGGCTGTGGTTGAGCGCGTCGAAGTTGTAGTGGACGGTCTCGATCTCGGGTCCTTCCATCACGGTGAAGCCCAACCCGAGAAACACGTCTTCGAGCTCGCGCATCGTCGCTGTGAGGACATGCAGACGCCCGATCGGCTGCGGCGGGGCGCCTGGCAGGGTGACGTCAACGCGGTCGCGCCGCAGCTGCTCGCCCAACTCCGCGCCGGCCAGCTCGCCAGCCCGCGCGTCGATCAGCCGCTCCAGGGCGACACGGGCCTCGTTGGCGGCCTTGCCCACAGCGCCCCGTTCCGCGGGAGGCAGCTCGCGCACCCCGCGCAGCGTCTGCGGCAGCTCGGCCTTGCGCCCGAGGTGGCGCACGCGCAGGGCCTCCAGCTCCTCGGCGGTGGACGCCGCGGCGATCTCGCTTTCGGCCTGCGCACGCAGCTGTTCGATCCGTTCGATCACGACGACTGGACCCTAGTCAACTCATAGAGCGCGATGGTCGCCGCCATCGCGGCGTTGAGCGAGTCGTTAGCGATGGGGATGTACGCAACCCGCTCACATGCGGCGATCAGCTCCGCCGGCAGGCCGTCGCGCTCGGCGCCCACGAGCAGCGTGATCGGGCCCTCCGCCGGTCCGTGCAGCGGCTCGGCCGGTGGTCTCGGATCCGGTACTAGCGCAATCCGTTCCGGCGCCAGCTCCGCGATCGACCCTGCGCGCGCAAGCGCCACGTGAAAGATCGCGCCCATACTGGCCCGCACCGCCTTGGGCGACCAGGGGTCGGCACAGTGCGGGCCAAGCACCACACACGAGGCACCAAAGGCGTGGGCCGCACGCAGCACCGCGCCGACGTTGCCGGGGTCGGCCAACTCATGCAGGTAGACGCACAGCGGCCCATTCGGACATGGGCTCCAGCGCTGCTCATACACACCGATTGCGCGCGTTCCCGACCCGAGTGTGCTGACCGCCGCCAGCGCCGCCGGCTCCACGTCGAGGAAGCCGGGCTCCCCCAGCTCGCTGCCCGCGACGCGATACCCCTCCACGGGCTTCCACCCCGCCTCGGCGGCAGCCGCCAGCAGATCCTCGCCCTCGGCGAGGAAGCGGCCGCTGCGCGTACGCTCGCGACGGCGTTGCAGGCGCCGCAGCTCCTGCAGGTGGGGGTTGTGGGGGGAGGTGATGGTGGTGTTCATCGGTGGACGGAGTCGGAGGATGTATTGAACTTTTCGGACCCCAACCCTTCATTTTGTGAAGTGGTGGGTATGTGCTTGGATAACAAAAAAGGCGCCGTCCTTACCGATTAGGGAGACACTTTCGTGTCCCCGAATCGGCCAGCGGCGCCCGGGAGGCTGTTGATGGCGGTGGCCTTCGGTCAGGCGGCCGACGCCTCGCGGGCGACCTCGGCGAAACGTCGGAACGCGTCGGCGTCGCGCACCGCGATGTCGGCGAGCACCTTGCGGTCGAGCTCGACGCCCGCCAGCGAGAGTCCGTGCATGAACTGGGAGTAGCTCATCCCGTTCTGACGAGCGGCGGCGTTGATGCGGGTAATCCACAGCCGCCTGAAGTCGCGCTTGCGGTTGCGCCGATCGCGGTAGGCGTAGGTGTCCGCCTTGATCAGCGCCTCCTTGGCGCGGCGGTAGTTGGAGTGCGCCTCGCCCCTGAAGCCCTTCGTCAGCTCGAGCGTCGCGCGGCGCTTCTTGCGCGCGTGTACGGAGCGCTTGACCCTCACGAGCCGTCCTCCCGCTTTGCGGCCGTCCTCGATCCCCGTGGCGCGGCGGTGGCGCCGCGCGCGGCGCCCGATGCCCTGCGGGACCCGCCAGCAGCACTGCGGGCGCTCTTCGTCGGTGCGCCCAACATCCGCTTGATCCGCGGGGTGTCGTCCGCTGAGAGCAACGCGGGGGCACCGAGGGCGCGCTTGCGCTTGGGCGACTTCTTCTCCAGGATATGGCTGGTGAAGGCATGCCGCCCGCGCACCTTGCCAGTGGCAGTGAGCTTGAAGCGCTTCTTGGCGCCGGAGTGAGTCTTCATCTTGGGCATAGAGATTAAGCAAGAGGGCTTAGCTCGGCTCGCCGGCCTCTGGCCGGCTGCGCCACCCTCTCGGGCGGTGATTATGGCAGACGGGTGGATGGGCTTCCATACATGGCCTCCATCGGCGCAAATGGCTGTCATGTATCGGCCGCCGAGAGCCGATGAATCCATTGATGGATCGAGCATCGATCGCGCACCCTCTCGTTGAGCAGGCTGAACGACTGCCGAACGCCGCGCCGAGCGCGATCACCCAAGCTCTGCGCGAGATCGCGGAGGTCGGGACGGTCGACCCTGATCGTGCCCTGGATCTCGCCTGTGAGCACCTCGTGCAGTCGATCGCCGCCACCGAGCGCCTACGCGGCGAGCTGCGAGCCCGCCGCGCCGAGCTGCGCACGTTGGAGAACCGCATGCAGGTCACCACCGAGATGCTGGCGGAGGGCGTGCTCGTGTTCGATCTCCACGGGCGCACCGTCTACGCCAACAACGCCGCCGCGCGGATCCTCAACATGAGCCACGACCAGCTGCTCGCCCGGCACGTCCGCGACCGCCGTTGGCACTTCCTGCACGAGGACGGCTCGCCCTGGCCGGTCGCCTCGCACCCAAGCGCCGAGACGCTGCAGACCGGACGCTCCGCGCGTTCGGTGACGATCGGGGTGCAGAAACCGAACGGCGCGGTGACATGGATCTCGCTCAGCTCGCGGCCCGCGCTCGACGAGCAGGGGCAGCAGTGCGGGGCGATCGCCACCTTCGCGGACATCAGCGAACGGCGCACAATCCTCGAGCAGCTGCGCCATCAGGCCCACCACGACCAGCTCACCGACCTCGCCAACCGCAGGCTGTTTCACAAAGAGCTCGACCGCGCGATTTCGCGCGCCCAACGTCACGGGTGCGCGGTTGCACTCGTGTACATGGACCTCAACGGGTTCAAGCAGGTCAACGACACGCTCGGCCACCACGCCGGCGACGAGGTACTGCGCACGCTGGCCGAGCGGCTGGGCGGCGCGGTGCGCGATGACGAGCTGATCTCCCGCTACGGCGGCGACGAGTTCGTGGCGCTGCTAAGCATGCTGCGCCATCCCGCCACCGAGGTGCAGGCGTTCATGGAGCGCATGCGTCTCACGCTCGCCGAGCCGATTCGCGTGGAGGCGGGCGCGGTCAAAGTCGGCGCCAGCCTTGGCGCAAGCGTCTACCCGCACGACGGGTCCAATGCCGAGCAGCTGCTGCACCACGCCGACGCGGCGATGCTCTCGATGAAGGGTACGCGCGCGGCCTGAGCCGCGCCGCCTACGCAGTCTCGGGCGCGGGCGTCTCGACCGGCTGTGCCGGCGCCGGAGCACCCTCGCTCTCCGGCGACCCCACCGAGCCGTCTGCCTCCACGGGCACCGGAGCCTGTGGGGCGGCAGCCTCCTCCACCGGCTCGGCGCCGTCGGGCGAGGGGCCGTCAAAGCGCCCCGCCAGAACCGCTTTGGAGGGGCCGAGCATCATCGTCATGTTGCGTCCCTCCTGCATCGGGCGCTGCTCGACGACGCCCAACTCCGCAATCTCCTCCGCCAGCCGGTCGAGGATCATGGTGCCGCGCTCGGGGTGGGTGACCTCGCGGCCACGGAACATGATCGTGACCTTCACCTTGTCCTTGTGGCGCAAGAAGCGTTCGACGTGGTGCTTCTTGGTGTCGTAGTCGTGCTGGGCGATCTTCGGGCGGAACTTGATCTCGCGCACCGTGATCTGCTGCTGGTGCTTGCGCGCCTGCTTCTGCTTCTGGGCCAGCTCGTACTTGTACTTGGAGTAGTCCAGCACCCGGCACACCGGGGGGCGCGCCTCGGGCGCGACCTCGACCAGATCGAGGTCGCGTTCCTGGGCGAAGCGCAGCGCATCGGGGGTCTTCAGCACCCCGACCTGCCCGCCCTGATCATCGATCAGGCGCACCTCGGGCACGCGAATACGCTCGTTGACCCTGGTCGTGTCCCGCTCGGGCGGGCGCCGGTCGAACCTCCGGGGTACGGCCACTAGCTGTCCAGGCGGCGCGTCAAGCCGATTCGATGGCGCGGCACACTGAAAATGGGATGCAGGAGCTACTCAAGGCGGCCGAGTATAACGGGGTGTCGGCGGCGCACAAGGGGAGTTGCTCGACGATCATCCGATTCCGCCCTCCAACTGCACCCACCAGCCCGGCGGTGAGCAGTTATGTGTCCCTCTGATCCGCGGTGTCCTTCTGCCCCATGGGTGGTGACGGTGAGGACGCGCGCCGTCGCACATGTTCCGCCAGTCGCTGGGTGAGTTCGTCCACCGAATGGGTGCCTACCTCCCGTATACCGTGCTCGCCTGGGCCAGAACGGGTGCGCACCGACACCGTGCCCTCCCCCGCCTCCCGCCCGCCGACAACGAGTATGTTTGGAACTCGGCGCAGCTCGGCATCTCGGACCTTGCGTGGGATCGACTCGACGCGCTTATCCACCTCGACGCGCAGACCTTGCTCTCGCAGGCGCTCCTGTACCGAGTCGCCGTATTCATTGAAGCCGTCTGAGACGGGCAGCACGATCGCCTGCACCGGCGCCAGCCACAGCGGCAGCTCGCCCGCGTAGTGCTCGATCAGGATGCCGATGAAGCGCTCGAAGGAGCCCAGCAGCGCGCGATGGATCATCACCGGCCGGTGGTCGGCGTTGTCCGCGCCGGTGTAGTGCAGGTCGAAGCGCTCGGGCATCGAGTAGTCGAGCTGGACGGTGCCGAGCTGCCAGGAACGCCCGATCGAGTCGGTCATGTGCAGGTCGATCTTGGGGCCGTAGAAGGCCCCGTCCCCCGGGTTCAGCGCGTACTCCAAGCCCTCGGCCTGCAACGCGCCCGCCAGCGCGGCCTCGGCGCGGTCCCACATCTCTTCCTCGCCGATGCGCTTCTCGGGACGGGTCGACAGCTCCAGGCAGGGCTCGAAGCCGAACAGCCGGTACAGGTAAAAGCCGAAGCGCAGGCACTCTACGACCTCCTCCTGCACCTGCTCCTCGGTGCAGAAGATGTGCGCGTCGTCCTGGGTGATCGGGCGCACGCGCATCAGCCCGTGCAGCACGCCGGCGAGCTCGTGGCGGTGGACCAGCCCCTGCTCGGAGTAGCGGATCGGCAGGTCGCGGTAGGAGCGCCGCGCGTCCTTGTAGATCTGGACATGACCCGGGCAGTTCATCGGCTTGAGGCCCATCTGGCGCTCGTCGACGTCGACGAAGTACATGTGCTCGCGGTAGGTGTCCCAGTGGCCGGACTGCTTGAACAGCTCGGCATCCCACAGGATCGGCGTCTTCACCTCGCGGTAGCCGCGCCGGAGGTTCTCCTCCCGCCACAGCTCGGTGAGCGCATTCCAGATCACCATGCCAGCGGGCTTCCAGATCGGGCTGCCGGGCGCGAGCTCGGAGAACTGGAAGAGGTCGAGCTCCCGTCCCAGCTTGCGGTGGTCGCGAGCTCGCGCCTGCTCCAGGCGCTCCAGGTGCCCTTCCAGATCGGCCTTCGAGAAGAACGCCGTGCCGTAGATGCGGGTGAGCATTGTGCGTGTGGAATCGCCTCGCCAGTAGGCCCCCGCCACCGACTGGAGCTTGAACGCGCCCACCGTCTTCGTGGAGGGCGCGTGCGGGCCGCGGCAGAGGTCGGTGAAGGGGCCGTTGGTGTACAGCGAAACTGTTTCTAGCGTCGCCTCCCCGCGCCCGCCGACGCCGGCGTCCCCTTGGCCGCCGAGCTCGCCACCTGCCGCACCGTTTTTCCCACCGTTCCCACCACCGATGCTTTGGGAAGCTCGCACGAGATCGTCGATCAGCTCCACCTTGTAATCCTGCTGCGCCGCCAGGAAGCGCGCACGGGCGTCGGCGACAGACACTTCCTCGCGCGCAAACCGCTCCGCGGCCTTCACGTGCGCGCGCATCCGCTCTTCGATCGCCGGGAAGTCGGCCTCGGAGACGCTCACTCCGTCGGGAAACTCGAAGTCGTAGTAGAAGCCCTGCTCGATCGCCGGCCCGATCGAGATCTTCACGCCCGGGTAGAGCTCCATCACGGCGGCGGCGAGCACGTGGGCGGCGTCGTGGCGGATCAGCCGCAGCGGCTCCTCGCCTTCGGAGCGCGCGGTGAGGATCGCGATCGAGGCGCCGTTGGGCAACGGCCGTGAGAGGTCGCGCATTTCGGAGGCCACGCCCCCCGCCCCCGCGGCCACGCCATCCACACCGCGGATCTCCACCGCCAGCGCCGCGCGCGCCAGGCCGGCGCCGATTGCCGCGGCCGCATCGGCGCCGGTGGCGCCGTCGGGAAGCTCCAGAGCGTTGCCGTCGGGGAGTGTGACTGTGGTGCTCATCGAGCGTTGGAGGCTACCTACCGCCGCGATGGGTGGGAAGCGCGAGCCTGACGCGCCCGCAAGTCCGCCGAGCGACCAGCCGCCCGAGCCCTCGGGAGCGGCCGGCTCGGCGACGTCAAACCGGCTGCCACAGCGCGTCGTCACCCAGGGCGGTGCGCCGCGCGCGCCCATCCCCGACCAGCTCGATCAGCGCCCGCTCGGCGGCGGTGCGGTCGGGGGGGTTGTTGCCCGGCGCCATGATCGCCGCCACTTCCTGCGTGACGAGGCCGTTGGGAAACCGCTCGAGCGCCGGCAGCGGCGTCTCCGGCGGGGCTTCGCGCGCGAGGGACGGATCGAGGTTGGCGATCAGCACGTCGTAGGCCTCGATCGTCTGAAAGCCTCCGGCCTCCAGGCGCCGCTCGCCGGCCGATCCCGCGCCGGCCGCGAAGATCAGCGAGGGTGCCGAGTAGCGCACCGGCCCATCGGTCTGGCGCGCCTTGCCCTGGAAGTGGGTAGGCCCGCCGTCCGCCTGGCGCGTCTGGAGCTTGTCGGCCTCATACGCCTCGGTCACGCGTGGGTCGTCGAGCATCCCCACGACCGCGCCGACGTCGAGTCCCTCCACGTGCGCGAGCGCCTGCGCGATCCCCTCGTCCTCATCCAGCAGCAGCGTCGTCGTGAACCACCCGAACTGCAGCGCCCGCAACACCACCAACTCGCGCTCGGGATCGAGCAGCCGCGTGGCCACGATCGCCCGACACCCGCGCCCGGTGCCGAGCACGCGCGCTCGTGGCATCGACGCAAACGGCATCCCGTAACGCGCGCGGTACATCAGCTGGCCGAGCGCCGAATGTGTCGGCGTGTAGCCGCTTTTGACGTACCGATCGGGGTCCTCCGCAAGCCCGATCGTCACCAGCCGCCAACGCAGCTGCGCGCCGTAGCGCCAGTGCAGGACCGCGAGCGCCGGGCTGACCGAGTAGCCCCACGGACAGCCGGGGTCGTTGAAGTAGGTGACCTCGATCTCGCCCATGCCCCAAAGATAGCCGCGCAGGCCGGCACCTTCCCAACTCGTCGATGGTAACTCCAACAATGTGTACGGCGCTGACAATCGTCCGCAGCATCTGCGAGGATTGCGCAATGGCTACCGAACCACAGATTTCGATCACACTTTCCCCCGGACAGATCGAGGAGATCGTTCGCGCCGCCGACCCCGGGCGAGCCCCCGGCTTCGGCGCACTGATCTCGGCCGCGCTGAGCCGCGCCGATGCAAGCGGCATGCCCACCTACGATGACCGCCGGCTGTCGCGCTCGCTGCTGCGGGGCCTGGCGATCCTGACCTGCTTCGGCCCCGACGAGCCGACGCTGGGGCTGATGGAGATCGCCGATCGCCTGCGGATCAGCGCCAGCACGATCCACCGCTATGTGATCACGCTCGTGGAGGTCGGACTACTGGAGCAATCGCCGAAGACGCGCAAGTACTCGCTGCCGTCGGTGTGAGCCGTTGCGCTGAAGTCCTCCACCCGGGAGGAAAATCCAGGCATGTCGCTGATCGCCTCCCCTACTCACTCAACCGCCACGCGGTAGAGCACATGCGTAAACCCCGCGTGCTGGAGCTCGCGGACCGGAGTCATGCCCAGCTTGTCCATCACCCGCCGCGAGGCCAGGTTGTCGGCGCGACTGAGCGCCACCGCCTCCCGTGCCCCCCGGGCGGCGCCAAGTGTGAGCGCCTCGCGGCCGATCGCGGTGGCGATCCCACGGCCCCACGCGTCCGGGATGACTGCCCAGGCGAGCTCGAGCTCCGGGCGACCGTCGAGCAGTCGCAGGCCGAGGCCGCCGCAGGCGACCGTGCGATCACGATCGCCGACGATCCACGGACCGAACCCGTGGGCCCGCCAGTGCGCTGCGCCGGCGCGGGCCCGTGCGGCGCAGTCGGCCTCCGAGTGGGCCTGCGCACGTCCCGCGGGCAGCAGCCAGCGAGCTACCTCGGGTGCTCCCAACAGGTCCATCAGCACGGGACCGTCGTCCTCGGAGAACGCCCTCAAGGAGAGCTTGGGGAGGTCGGTCATCGATCGATGATGCCACTCAACTGCACCGGTGAGCGTTTGCGCGCGAGGTGACTGGTACGGTGGCAAGAGGATGCCGGACGGGTATTTTCCACGAGGCGCATCGATGCTGCGCCGGGTCCATGAGGAGAAGGCGGTGGGCCTCCTCTACGGGCAGCGCGCGTTGTGCGTCGGCGCGGTGAAGCCGCTCAACTATGTGGGGACGAGCAGGCACACTCACAACAAGAGCACACCCTTTCGCCGCCTCTCGCACACCGGCGAGATGTTCGAGGCCGTCTTCTTCGGCACCCATGCGGAGGCCGATCGCGTGCTGGAGGCCGTGCGGCGCATGCATGAGCACGTCGTCGGCGAGCTCCCGCAGGCCGCCGGGCCCCACTACCCGGCCGGCACTCCTTACTCGGCCGTCGACCCCGAGCTCATGTTGTGGACGGTGGCGGTGATCGCCGACTCGGCCGAGTGGTTCTACGAGCGGCTGGTACGCCGCATGAGCGATTCCGAGCGAGAGGCGTTGTGGCGCGACTATGTGCGCTTCGGCGAGCTGTTCGGGATGCCCGCGGAGTCCGCTCCCGCTACCTACGGCGACTTCCGCGCGTGGTACGAGTGCCAGCTGGCCGCCGAGGACCTGCACCTGACCGAGGAGGCACGTTACATGGGCTATGCCTCGGCCTTCGCGATTCCGATGCCTGCCAGTCGCCAGCTGGGCAAGCGCGTCCACGACCTGGTGATGCTGTGCTCGCTGCCTCCGCGTGTGCGCGCACTGTACGGCCTGCGCTGCACCCCTCTTCACCAGGCGGCGTGCGCGGCGCTGCTCGCCACCTCCCGTGGCACCCGGCCACTGCTGCCACGCCGGCTGGCGCGCGGCTCGTGCATCCCGGAGTTCCGGATGGTCGCCGCCACCGAGCGACGGCGGATCGCGCGGGGCGAGCCGACCCCGCAGCTGGCCGACTGAGCCGCGGCCGGTCGGTCGGTGATGAGCCGCAGCCGGTCGGTCGCCGACTCAGCCGCGGCCGAGCAGGAGCGACAAGAGGATCTGCTCAGGAGCCGATCACCAGCGCCAGGATGAGCAGCGCCAGCAGATGAAACGTCTGGTCGACGGCGATCGATACAGCCAGGTTTTCCTTCGGATCCAGCCGCTTGACCCCCTTCATGTAGGCGTGCAGCAGCCTGCCGTCGTCCTGGATGAGATGGGGGATGAAGATCGCGGGGATCACCCATACCAGTTCCACGCCGAGATCGGCCACCACCAGCGCGGGGATGAAGCAGAGCGTGTAAAGGGTCACGTGGGTGAACAGCGCGCGGCGCGCGTCTGGATGCTCCCCGTTCCAGACCGCCACGCTTGTGAAGGGCCTGCCAGTTGGTCTGCAGGAGATAGTCCCCAACCAGATGCGACATCACAAACACAATGAAGACTTCGACCCAGGTCATCCACCCAGAGCCTATCCGGCCCCGCCCGCCCGACGCCCGCGGCCCACCGCCTCCAGCCCGACGGCCAGGCGCGCCAGCCCCGCAACTCTGCTCGCGCCTCCCCGCCACGGGGCGCTGGGGGGCCCCCAGAGGTTCTGACGTGGGCCCCTGTAGCCTTGGCGCGGTGAACGCCACACCTCACAGCAGCCCGGGGAGCCCATTTCCACCGATCGCCGACTACGGCTTTCTGTCGGACTGCGAGACGTGCGCGCTGATCGCGCCGAGCGGCAACGTCGAGTGGATGTGCCTGCCGCGCCTAGACTCGCCGAGCGTGTTCGGCGCGATGCTCGACCGCGACGCTGGCGGCTTTCGACTGGGGCCGGCCGGCGTGACCGTGCCCGGCGCGGTGCGCTACCTGCCGGGCACACTGGTGCTGGAGACCAGCTGGGAGACGCGCACAGGGTGGGTGGTGGTCCGCGACGTGCTGTGCATCGGGCCCTGGTACCACAACCAGGAGCGCTCGCGTACTCACCGGCGCTCCCCCACCGACTACGACGCCGACCACGTGCTGCTGCGGACGGTCTTCTGCGTGCAGGGGTGGGCCGAGATCCACCTCGACTGCGAACCGGTCTTCGACTACGGCGGCCTCGCCGCCGAATGGTCCTACACCGGCCCCGGTTACAACGAGGCGACGGCCGGCTCGGAGGGCATGGACCTCAAGCTCCAACTGGTCACCGACATGAACCTCGGGTTCGAGGGCCCGCGCGCCCGCGCGCGCACGATCCTGCGTGAAGGGGAGGCCGGATTCGCTGCACTGGGCTGGTCCGAGCACCCGCTGCCCGCGACCTGTGTGGAGGCCAACGAGCGACTCGTGCGCACTGCCCATCACTGGCAGGAGTGGCTCAAGCAGGGCACCTTCCCCGACCATCCCTGGCGCACGTACCTGCAGCGCAGCGCGCTGACGCTCAAGGGGCTGAGCTACGCCCCCACTGGGGCGATGGTGGCGGCGGCCACGACCTCGCTGCCGGAGACGCTTGGTGGCGAACGCAACTGGGACTACCGCTACACCTGGATCCGCGACTCCACGTTCATGCTGTGGGCGCTCTACACCCTCGGCTTCGACTGGGAGGCCAACGATTTCTTCTATTTCGTCGCCGACCTCGCCGAGGCCGAGGAGGGGGAGCTGCAGATCATGTACGGGATCGGCGGCGAGAGTCGCCTGGAGGAGCAGGAGCTCGACCATCTCTCCGGCTACGGCGGCGCGCAGCCGGTGCGCATCGGCAACGGCGCCTACCGCCAGCGCCAGCACGACGTGTGGGGCGCCGTGCTCGACTCGATCTACCTGCACACCCGCTCGCGCGACCAGCTCCCCGACCGGCTGTGGCCGATCATCAAGCGCCAGGTGGCAGGCGCGCTCGAAGCACTGGCGCGAGCCCGACCACGGGATCTGGGAGGTCCGCGGCGAGCCCCAGCACTTCACCTCCTCCAAGCTCATGTGCTGGGTCGCCGCCGACCGCGGGGCCCGCCTGGCGCAGCTGCGCGACGACAGCGAGTGGGCCGAGCGCTGGCACGCGGCGGCGCAGGAGATCCATGCCGACATCTGCGCGCACGGGCTCGACTCGCGCGGGGTCTTCACCCAGCACTACGGCACCACCACGCTCGACGCCTCGCTGCTGCTGGCGCCGCTCGTGCGCTTCCTGCCGGCCGAGGACCCGCGCATCGTGGCCACCGTCCTGGCGATCGCCGACGAGCTCACCGAGGATGGCCTCGTGCTGCGCTACCGCGTCGCCGACACCGACGACGGGCTCACCGGCGAGGAGGGCTCGTTCACGATCTGCTCCTTCTGGCTGGTTTCCGCGCTGTGCGAGATCGGCGAGTTGCAGCGCGCGCGGGCGCTGTGCGAGAAGCTCATCTCCCACGCCTCCGCGCTGGGGCTGTATGCCGAGGAGATCGACCCCCGCACCGGCCGCCACCTCGGCAACTTCCCCCAGGCCTTCACCCACCTGGCCCTGATCAACGCCGTCATGCACGTGATCCGTGCCGAGCGCGGCGAGCAGGATCCGACCTCGGCGATCGCTACGGTGCTCCGATGAACACCGACTGCGACCTACCTGCGCCTGGAGGTGATCAGCGGCAACGCGACCGGCGACACGATCGTCGTCGATGACGAGCTCGTCATCGGGCGACACGCCGACGGGGCCGGCCAGCTCTCCGAGGACGAGGAGATCTCCCGCCAGCACGCCCGCATCTCGCGCGAGGCCACCGGCGACTACGCGATCGAGGATCTCGGCTCCTCCAACGGCACGTTCGTCAACGGCCTGCGGATCCAGAGCCCTCGGCTGCTGGCGCTCGAGGACTCGATCGAGGTTGGCGGCACGACGCTCCTCGTCAAGGCGATCGTCGAGCCCGAACCCGTGGTGGTGGCCAACCCGACCGTCGTGTCGCGCGTGCCCGTGGAGCCGGCCCCGCCCGTTCCGCCGCTCGCGCTCGCGCTGGAGGTTGATTTCGATGCCCGTGAGGCACGCATCGTGCTTGGGGATGGCGCAGATACGGTGCGTGTGGTGCTCGAGGACGGGATTTGGCGGGCCACCCTGGCGGGATCCGACCAAGACGTGTAGCGCACGCCGCGTGGCCAGGTGCCGGCGCCCACGGGCGAGTTGGCAGCCCAGGCTACGTGGCCGATGGCGGTGCGATGCCTGCCGCCTCGTGTAGCAGGCGAGCGTACTCGCCAGCGCTCTGCGGGCGCTCGGCAGCACTCTTCGCGAGCGCTCGCAGCACCGCTTCTCCCAGCCCCGGTGGCGCGTCGGGCAGCTCCGCGCAGGGGTCGGGCGGCTCGTCCTGCAGTTGGGCCCACAGGATCCGCATGCCCTTGCGATCGGCGAACGGCGGACTCCCGCTGAGGCACTGGCAGATCACGCACCCCAGCGCATATACGTCGGTCGCCGCGCTGACGGCCTCGCCGCGGATCTGCTCGGGCGACATGTAATCCAGCGAGCCCAACGCCTGGCCGGGCCGCGTGAGGTTCGTGCCCTGGCTGTCCTTCGCAAGGCCGAAGTCGGTGATCAGCGCGGTCCCGTCCAGGTCGAGCAGGACGTTCGCGGGCTTCACGTCGCGGTGCACCATCCCGCCGGCGAACAGCGCGTCCAGCCCGTCCGCGACCTCCGCACAGAGCTTGAGCGTGGTGGGCACGTCGAGCTGGCCCTCGCGCCCCAGCTTCTGCTCCAGCGAGCCGCCCTCGATGAAGCGCTGGGAGAGGTAGGGCACGCCCTCGTGCTCGCCGGTGTCCAGTACTGGCACCACGTGGGGGTTCTTCACCTGCTGGGCGATCATCGCCTCGCGCTCAAAGCGCTTGCGAAAGATGCTGTCCTCGGCGAGGTCGCCCCGCACCAGCTTGAGTGCCACCAGCTCACCCTCGGCGCCGATCGCCCGGTACACGCGCCCCATGCCGCCAACCTCCAGCAGCGATTCGATCCGGTAGCGCCCGACAGTGACACCGATCAGCGGGTCGGGCGCCTCGCCGGCTGCCGCCGGCTGCTCGTCTTTTGGCTCGTCACTCACGCCCGCCACCTCGGTCCGCTTCCAATTGCGATGCTACCTGCACGTTGGCAGGGTTGCAGGTCTCAGCGCATCTCGCCATGCCGATCGTCTCCCGCGCTTGTCCACTCGACGCGGTATCGGCACGGAGCGCCGATACCTGGCATATGATGGAATCAGGCAATGAGGCGAGGCGCAATGAAGCGAGGTGGTCTGATGCGGGCAAGACAGGCGCGTTCCCGGCGGTCGTTCGTGCTCGTCGCGCTGACGGCGCTGCTGGTGATCGGGGCCACGACGGCGATGGCAGCGACCGCCGCAGCGCCGGCGACCGCCCCCCCGATCAACGACAACTACCTCAATGCGCTGAACCTCAACGAACCGGCCTCCGCGCACCATCCGGGCACGCCGCTCAACCGCACGGAAACCCTGCGCGACGAACGCAACACGACGGCGGCGACCGTCCAGTCGAACGTTCTCAGCCCGCAGCCCGGGCCCGCCGAGCTGACCGGCTGCAACGGCGTCAGCGAGGGCAATACGATCTGGTACGACTTCTATCCGAACGCCAACGGGCTGGTGCGGATCCGCACCTCGGCGTCCTTCGGCACGGTGATGGCGGTCATGCCCTACAACCCCACCACCCTGCTGCCCGAAAACGCGCAACGCAAGTGTGCCATCAACGAGCCCACGATGGCCGGTGAACTGTTCGCCAACGTCGAAGCAGGAAAGTCGTACACGATCCAGCTTGGTGGGGTCGAATCGGCCGGGGGCAGCCTCGAGTTCCTGTTCGACTACGTCGTCCAGCTCAAGCGCCTGCAAGCCGAAGCGACGCTCACCGCGCAGCCGCTCACCGGCGGAGTGGAGGTCCTGAACCTCGCCGTCAGCGCCCCGAAGAAGGCCCGCGTCGAAGTGCGCTGCACGCGTGGCTGCCGTCCCCAGGCCAAGACCGCTCGCTCGCTCCGCTTCCCCGGACTGCACGGGGCGATGCTGCCCAATGGCGCCGCCCTGAAGATCTACGTGACCGCCAAGAACGAGATCGGCACCTACATCGAATACAAGATTGCGCACGCCAACTTCACCAAGATCCAACGCTGCCTGGCTCCGGGCTCGAAACGACCCGAGCGCTGCGAATGACCGGGCGCCGCCGCCGATGCGCCCCATGACCGAGCACCACGCATGAGCTCCGCCCCGCACCCCTCGCGTGGGCGCGCGGCAATCGCGGCGCTGATCGTCGTGCTGGTGGTGTTCGGCGTGAGCTTCGGCGTACGCAAGGCGACTGCGAGCAGCGCACAGCCGGTGCCGGCGCCCGCCCCGATGGTGGTCTCCTCGACCCCGGTGCACCTCTCCGGTATCGCAGTGCCCGCCACGCCACCGGCGCTGCATCGTCCGCCGCATGCGAGCACTCCCGCTCCGGCTTCCACGCCCACGCCGACGAGCACCCCGACTCCGACCACCACCCCGGAATCGACTTCGACCCCAGCTCCCACTCCGACGCCCTCCAAACCGGCCGCTCCGAGCGGCGGCAAAGGCAGCGGCCCGGTGCTCGTGGGGTAGTCTCGATGAGTGCGTGAGGCCCGATCGATGAGCAGTACCGGTGATCTGGTGGTTCATCCTGTGAACCAGTCGCCGCGTGGCGGCAGGGGCCGCTAGTGGACTCGCTGGACAACCCCACGGTCGTAGCTGGCTACCGCATCGACGGCACGCTCGGGGAGGGCGGCATGGGCACCGTCTACCGCGCCACCCAGCTCTCACTGGAGCGCGTGGTGGCATTGAAGGTGCTCACCGCGGAGCTCTCCGCCGACCCCGCCTTCCGCGAGCGCTTCCGGCGTGAGGGGCTGCTGCAGGCGGCCCTCGACCACCCCCACATCGTCACCGTCTACGAGGCCGGCGCCACCGACAACCGGCTGTTCCTCGCGATGCGCATGGTGGAGGGTCCCACGCTCAAGGATCTGATCCTGCGCCACCAGCTCGACGACCGGCGGGCGCTGCGCCTGCTCACGCAGGTGGCCGAGGCGCTCGACGCGGCGCACGCCAAAGGACTCATCCATCGCGACGTCAAGCCTCAGAACGTGCTCGTCGGCGTCGGCGACCACGCTTATCTGGCCGACTTCGGGCTGACGAAGGGCAACGACGACGCGGCGATGACGGAAACCGGCCAGTTCGTGGGCACGATCGACTACATCTCCCCCGAGCAGGCCCGCGGGACGCGCGCCACGGCCCGCAGTGATGTTTATGCGCTCACGGCCGTGCTCTGTGAGTGCCTCACCGGCCGGGTTCCGTTCGAACGGGCGACCGAAGAGCGGGCCCTGCTCGCGCACCTCACCGAGCCTCCACCGCGTCTCTCGGAGATGCGCTCCGACCTCCCCGCGGCGATGGACGAAGTGATCGCGCAAGGGATGGCCAAGGATCCCGCCGACCGGCCCGCGTCAGCCGGCGAGCTGATGTTGCAAGCACGGCGGGCGCTCGGCGCGATGCCAGCCGAAGCCTCCGCTCCACCCGCCTCCACCGACGCGACGCGCCTGCGCCCTGCTGCCGGGGCCCCCACGCGTGCGCCGCGAACTGTCGCGAAGAGCGATCCCGGCGCGACCCGCCTCGCCGCGGCTGCCGGGACGGCGCCCCAGGCCCCACCGCGAGCATCCGTCGGCGAGCGTGGCGCACCGGCGCCTATCGGCGACACAAGCACCGCGAGCGGCGCTCCCAACCGGAGATACGTGCCGCTGCTCGTCCTCGCCGCTGGGCTCGCGCTCGTCGCCGGGCTGCTGCTCGGCGGGGGCTCGAGCGGCTCCAGCGCAGCCTTCACCAACTCGGCGTCGGCGGGTTACGTCGAACTCTCCTTCCCATCCAGTTGGCAGCGGCTCAGAAGCACCCCCACGGTTCCCGGACTCGCCTTCTCACAGCCGCTCGCGCTGAGCACCGGCTACGCCGCCGGCGCCGGCGCCTCCAACACCTACTCGGCCTCCTCTGGCCAGCGCCTCCTTGCCGGCGAGGTCGGCGCCCACGGGCGCTCGCTGCTGCCCGCTACATTCACCGCCGTCCTCAACGGGACGCTGCCCCGCCCCGCCCCGGTGCGGCTTGGCGCTTATCAGGCCTACCGCTACAGCGGCATCTCTGTGCACGGCCTCGCCGCACCACTGACGCTCTACACAGTGCCCACCGCGGGCGGCGTCCTCACGATCGCCTGCCTGGGCTCCACCGCCGCCGGCTCGGGGTCGCAATGCGCGCAGATCGCCGCCACCCTGAAGCTGAACGGCACCACCGCATTCGGGCTGGCGCCCAGCCCGCGGTATGCCGCGGCGCTGGGGGGCACCGTCGCGACACTCAACAGCGCCGTCTCCACCGGCACGACCCGCCTGCGCGCCGCGTCGAGCGCCGCCGCACAGGCCGCCGCCGCCGCGCAGCTGGCCGCGGCCTACTCCTCCGCGTCACGCGCGCTCGCTCGACTCTCCGTCAGCCCCGCGGTGCAGAGCGCCAACGCAAGCCTCGCCGCCTCGCTGGCCGCGCTCAGCCGCGACTACGCCGCGCTGGCCGCCGCCGCGCGCGCCGGGAACGAAGCCGCCTACGCGCAGGCCCAGCATGCGATCGGCAGCGACGGCGCACACACGACGAGCGCGCTTGCGGCCCTGCGCCAGGCTGGTTACACCGTTTCGGGCTGATCGGCCGCCGGGCGCTCCGGCTGGCTCTCTTCAGACTGATCGTCCGGCGGAGACTCTGGCCGGTCATCCCCACGCCGATCGGCGGATGGGGAACCCTCCGCTAGAACCTCCGGCTCCTCGGCGAGCGCCCAGATCGCGATCGCCGCCCGCCGCCCGCGCAGCTCGATCTGGTCGACGAACGCGAGATCGTCGGGTTGCGCGGTGAGCGTTTCCTTGGTGGCCCCCGAGAGCATCAGTTGATGGGGTGTCCCCTTGGTGAGCTGCTCGATCCGCGCAGCCACGTTCGTGGTGTCGCCCACCGCCGTGTACTCGACGCGCCGCTCGGAGCCGACATTGCCCGACATCACCCGCCCCGAGTTCAGGCCGATGCCCATGCGAAACCCCTGCCCCAGCTCCTGTTCGCGCAGCCACCCGTTGAAGCGAGGCAGGCGTACGGCGAGCATCTCCCGAGCCGTCGAGAGCGCGCGGTCGGCGTGGTCGGCCTGCACGATCGGCGCGCCGAACACGGCCATGATCCCGTCTCCCATGTACGCCACCAGCGTGCCCCCGTGGTCGAGGATCGCGTCGCTCATCTCGCTCAGGTAGCGGTTGAGCACTTCGATCACACGGTCGGGCGTCAGCGTTTCCGCGAACGAGGTGAAGCCGCGCAGGTCGGTGAACATCACGGTTCCCTCGCGCTGCACCCCGCCGAGGCGCAGTTCCCCTCCCGCGCTCGCCAGCACCTCGTCGACGACGTTCTCCGGCACGAAGCGCGAGAACAGGTCGCGCACCCGCTCGCGCTCGAAGGCGACCGTCACCAGTTGCACCGACAGCGCCCCCGCCGCGCTGAGGATCAGCGCCCCGAGCGGATAGATGAACGACACGACGTGCCCGTTGTCGAAGGCGACCTGCACACCGACCGTGAATGCCGCCGCGAGCGCCAGCGCCAGCCCGACTGTGGCGATCGAGCCGAACCGCAGCGTGGCGAGCGGCGTGGCGCAGCCCAGCAGCACGATCAAAGCCAGATCCAGCCAGGCCGCCGAGGAGCGCAGCGGCAGGCCCCGCAACACCGTCGCGATCGCGCTCGCCTGGACTTCGGCTCCAGGCATCTGCCGGGCGGTGGAGGTGGGGTGGATGTCCTGCAGCGTCGGTGCCGAGGGGCCGACGACCACGATCTTGTCGTGGAAGAAGCCGCGCGGCATATGGCCGAGATAGACCGTCGAGAACGATACGCGGCGAAAGCTGTTTTCCGGCCCGTAGTAGTCGATCCACGCGGGACCTCCGTCAAACGCGCTCGCGCGCACCCGATGACCGGTGGCGACTTCCGTGCTCGCCACCGCAAGCGTCTTGAGCCCGCCGACCGAGTAGCTGACGCGACGCAGGACGCCGCCCGGATCGGTCGGCAGCAGCCCGTTGGCCGGACGCGAACCCACTTCGCTCAGCAGCGCGTTGCCTTCGCTGCCGAGGAACCTCATCTTCCCGTTGCCTTCGGTTTCGGTGGTGGTCATCACGGTGCGTCCGTCGGCGTTGTTCAGCGCTTCGAGCAGCGCGGTCTCATCGCTGCGGGCCTGCGGGCACTCGCCCGGCGGCGGCTGGGTGCCTTTGGTGGAGAGCGGGCAGGCGCTGGCCTCGCTGAACTGCACGTCATAGGCGATCGCCTTGGGATGGTCTCGCGCGATGTCTTCGATCACCCGCGCATGCACGCGGCGCGGGAAGGGCCACTGCAGGTCCAGTTCGTCGAAGGTTTGTTCGTCGATCTCGACCAGCACGATGTTCGACGGCGGCCGCTGGCGGCCGCGGATCGTGAAGCGGGTGTTGACGGTGCTCAGTTCGAGCGAGCGCAGCAGGTTCGTCTCGTAGGCGACGACCGCCAGGCCCGTGGCGCCCAGCGCGACGATCGCCAGCAGCACCCGCCGCAGCTGCCGCGTGCGTGCCGCCCCGGCGCGCCTGCGCTTGCGTTTCATCGATTCACCGACGCTGAACGCTACCCGAGTTCCCGGTTGCCGACCATGTCATTGCGCCGATGCGAAGCCTCGAAGGACGGCGTGGGCCGCAGGCTACGTTACGCTGGCCATCAAGATGGAGGACCCGTCACGCTTCGTACTGCCGCAGGGGCTCATGCTTGCCGACCGCTACACCGTCGGGCAGCCGATCTCAAGCGGCGCCATGGGCGCGGTCTACCGCGGCAGGGACACGGACACCGGCGCGGCCGTGGCGATCAAGCACGTCACCAACACCCGCCACGCCGAGCGCTTCGAGGTCGAGGCGCAGCTGTTGTCGCTGCTGCGCCACCCGCGCGTGGTCGAGGTCACCGACCACTTCGCCGACGAGCGCGGCCAGTATCTGGTGATGGAGCTGGTGGAGGGCACCGATCTGCACGCCCTGCTGGCGCAGCGGGGGGATCCGGGGCTGCCGCTGGCGCAGGCGCTGGATTACGCCCGCGAGAGCTGCGAGGCGCTCGAGTACGTGCACGACCAGCAGATCGTGCACCGCGACGTCAAGCCGCATAACCTGATCCTCGGTGAGGACGGGATCGTGCTGGTCGACTTCGGGATCGCCCGACTGCTCCAGGACGAGGAAGAAGACGAAGGCACGGTCGGGGTCGGCACGCCGCGCTACATGGCGCCGGAGGTCTTTGCCGGCGGCTCGGTCTCGCCGCGCAGCGACGTCTTCGGCCTGGCCGCCACGCTGTGGACGCTGATCGTCGGACGCCCGCCGGTGTACGCGAGCCCAACCGAGCTGCGCGAGCTCGCCCCCGACGTCCCCCCCGAGATCGCCGACGCCGTGAAGGCGGGCCTGGAGATGGTGCCCGAACGGCGCGTCGCCTCGGTCGCCGCCTTCGCCCGCGCCCTGGGCAGCCACACCCTGCCCCGGGGTCACGCGCAGCCCACGATCGGCGGGTCGCTGACGCTCTCGATCGAGGCGCCCGCCGCGCGGCGCAGCCTGATGGAGGGGATCGCGCGCACCGCCGCCGGCGTGTTCGGTGCGGCGGCCTCTTCGATCGCGCTGACCGACGCCAACACCCGTGAGCTGGTCTACCAGTCGGCGTGGGGCGCGGGCGCGCGCGAGATCGTGGGGGTGCGCCTGCCGCCCGGTCACGGCCTAGCCGGCAGCGTCGTCGAAAACGGGCAGCCGCTGGCGGTCCCCGAATGCCGCACCGATCCCCGCTTCGCGTCGCGCATCGCCGCGGGCACCGGCCACGTCCCCTACACGATGCTGGTCGTCCCGCTGATCCGCCTCGGCCGCCCGATCGGCGTGCTGTCGCTGCTCGACCGTCGCGACGGGGGGCACTACGGGCCCGACGACGCCGAGCGCGCGGCGCTGTTCGCAGAGCTCGTCGTCAGCGCGATCGAAGCCGACAGCGAGGCGATGCCCAGCCTCGGCGCGCGGCGATCGCGGATCGTCCCGCTTGAGCCGGCCTGCGATCGGGCGCTCATCCACGCGAATGCAGGTTGTCTCAGGCGTCCGCAGGTAGCAAACGAAGTGGCTTCCCGTCTGCGGTGAGGACGCGGAAGTGCCGCTCATCGAGAGTCAGGACGTCACGCACACGACAGCGCTCTGCGAGTACCACGATCGACGCATCAGCGAGACTGATTTGAAGGTCGGCGTAGCGTTGGATGATCCCGTGCGCACGGGCGACGTCCGTGCCCGTCATCGTCTCGAGCAGATAAGCGCTGCGCTCGACCTCTTCGAGCAAACTGGCCCGGGCGGCTGGGCCGACACGCGAGGCGATGAGGTAGTCAAGCTCCGCCAGCACGAACGGCGATAGCAAAAACGGCGGCCGCGCAGCGGCGAGACTCGCGGCTGCCTCCGGGTGGTGGCTCTGGCTGGCGTCGAGTGCGGCGAGCAGGCCGCTTGTGTCGAGCAGGATCACTCGCCGAAGCCGCGGGCGAGCTCCTCATCCACTCGCTCGGCGAGGGTCGGATCGCCGCTGTCGAATAGCGGCAGCCGCGGTGGCGGGTAGGCATGCAAGGCAGTCGCCGACGTCAGTGCCGAGCGCACGATCTCGGCCTCACTGCAGCCCTCTGCCGTAGCGGTTCGCTCCAGCGCGACCTTCAGCTCGTCCGGGAGATAGATGGTCGTCCGCTTCATGCCATACATCATGCCACACGTTGATGCCGACATGGAGAGGTAGGTGAGTCAGCTGTTAACGGGGCCCCGAGCGAGGTAGGACTCCCCCGTGAACAGCGTGATCGTCTTGCGACGGCGGAAGTCGCGCACCGAGACGACCCCGCGCGTCACGTGCGTGAGCGTCCCTTCGCAGCGGTTGGCCACGCTCCACACCGTCCCTCGCACGGTCGCCGCGCTGTACTGGCCCCGCACCGCGAAGTGCCCGTGGCCGCTGGCGTTGACCCGGCCGAGCGTTTTCGAGCTCAACTTGGCCGCAAGCGCCTGCCCCCGCTTGCCAACCGTCGCGCACACCTGGCTGGCGCTGTGGTTGTCGACGATGTCCAGGTCGGTCAGACCCTTCTGCTTGCGGTTCTGCAGCAGCTTGAAGATCCCCCCGCCGAAGTCCCCGGTCTGCAGCTGGCCCTTCGCGGACGCGGTGGTCGCCGTGGTGATACCCACCACGCCGCGAGTCGTTTCGAGGATCGACCCGACGGGAATCTGGCGCGCTTCGGTCAACGGCACGAACGCCCGGCCCTTGGCGAGCGCCTCGAACCTCGCCTTCGAGCGTCTGGGCCCCCAGCGCGAACGGCGCGAACGTCGAAAGCGAAGCCGTTGAGAGCGATGCCAAGCTGGCGCCGGGCGGCAGCTCGATGTAGACGGTCCCCGACACCGGCGTCACATTCACTGTCTTGCCGAGTACCGGCAGTGGAAGCGGCGCCTGCGCTGCCTGGAAGCCGAGCACGCCCGATTTGGGTCCCGGGCTTTCGGGGGCTGGGGGGCCGGGGTTGTTCGTGGAGGGACCAGGTGGCACCGTGGATGGGTTCGTCTGTCCGGTGGGCGGACTGGGCTGCACGGTGGTGAACGGTTGGTCTGCACTGCTCACTCCGCCGGGGCCCGCCGCGTTGGTGGCGAGCAGGTTGAAGTGATAGGTCCTGCCGGGTTCGAGCCCGGTGAGCGTGAGGGTCAGCGATTGTGGGCCGGGGTTGGCGCCGATGTCTACCGGTGCTGTCTGCTGGCCGTAGCTCGTGGTCGGCCCGTACTCGATCATGTAGGTCGTGTCGGCGCCGTTGGGGTCGATCGTGAAGCCGATCTTGGCTGTCGTTTCGGTGACGGAGAGGACGGTGACGTTCGAGACGGCAGGCGGCCCGGCGACGTCGGCGCTGCCGGTGGCGGTTGCTTTGGCGCCTCCCACGTCGTCGATCGTGACGGTGATCGTGTACTGGCCGGCGACGGCGTAGGTGTGCGAGCCCTTGACTGCGAAGCCTCCGCCGGCCGCGGCGCTGACCGTCCCCGCCGTGCTCGCCGTGCCATCGCCCCAACTGATGCTCGCGGTGTAGTCCGACGCCACCCCGTTCGGGTCCGCATCGGTGAACGTCGCTACCGTGGCGCTGAGTTTCACGCCGGCCGTCCCGCTCACGGATTTGCCGGTCGCGCCCAGTGGGGCGTTGGATTCGGTGGTGAACGACTGGTCTGCGCCGCTCACGCCTTTCGACGCAGCCGAGTTCGTGGCCACCACGTCGAAGTGGTAGGTCTTGCCGGGTTCGAGTCCTGTGAGCATGAGGGTCAGTGGCTGTGGGCCGGGGTTGGCGCCGATGTCTACTGGTGCTGTCTGCTTGCCATAGCTCGTGGTCGGCCCGTACTCGATCATGTAGGTCGTGTTGGCGCCGTTGGGGTTGATCGTGAAGCCGATCTTGGCTGTCGTTTCGGTGACGGAGAGGACGGTGACGTTCGAGACGGCGGGCGGCCCGGCGACATCGGCGCTGCCGGTGGCGGTTGCTTTGGCGCCTCCCACGTCGTCGATCGTGACGGTGGTCGTGTACTGGCCGGCGACGGCATAGGTGTGCGAGCCCACGACTTCGAAGCCCCCACCGGCCGCGGCGCTGACCGTTCCGGCCGTGCTCGCCGTGCCATCACCCCAGTCGATGCTCGCGGTGTAATCCGACACGACCCCCCTGGGGTCGGCATCGGCGAATGTCGCGACCGTGGCGCCGAGCTTCACGCCTGCGGTCCCGCTCACCGATTTACCTGTCGCGGTCAGGGGGGCGTCAGATTCGGTGGTGAACGATCGATCGCCGCCACCCACACCTTTCGGCGCGGCCGGGTTGGTGGCCACCACGTCGAAGTGGTAGGTCCTGCCGGGTTCGAGTCCTGTGAGCGTCTGCGTCAGCGGTTGTGGACCGGGAGTCGCGCCGATGTCCACCGATGCTGTCTGCTTGCCATAGCTAGTGGTCGGCCCGTACTCGATCACATAGGTGGTGTCAGCGCCGTCAGGGTCGATCTCGAAGCCAATCTTGGCTGTCGTTTCGGTGACCGAGACGACGTTCACGTTCGAGACGACCGGCGGGCCGACCACGCTGGCGCTGCCCGTGGCGGTCGCTTTGGCGCCGCCCACGTCATCGATTGCGACGCTGGTCGTGTACCTGCCGGCCGCGGCGTAGGTGTGCGAGCCCTTGACTTCAAAGCCCCCACCGGCCGCGGCGCTGACCGTCCCCGCCGCGCTCGCCGTGCCGTCGCCCCAAGTGATGCTTGCGGTGTAATCCGACGCAGCTCCCGCCGGGTTCACATGGGTGAACGTCGCCACCTTGGCCTTGACGGCCACGCTCGCGGTTGCGCTCACGGGCACCCCAGTGACCGCGGTCAGCGGGGCGTCCTGGACCTTGACGTCGAATGGGCGGGTTTCGGGGGAGCCGTCGCTGTTCGTATAGGTGAAGCTCCCGTGGTAGGTGCCCTCGTTGGTGTAGGTGTGCGTGCCGGTGAGTTGCCCGGTGTTGGCGTTGACTTTGCCCGCTGACGGCGACGTGCCGTCTCCCCAGTTGATCGTGGGCGTGGTTCCTTCGCGTGGTGAGGCGGCGCCGACCACCTCGGAGAACTGCTGCCCCTCGACCGGCTGAAACAGCTCGTAGGCGCCGATGTCGCAGCCGGTACCCTGCGGTCGCGCGATGTCCCGCTGGTCGGTTGCGCTGCAGCCCGGAGCGCCCGAGGGAATCGCGTCGACCGCGGGGCTGGTCGCTTCCAAAGCGAGCGTGTCGGTGTTGCCGCCGTTGTCCTGCAGGCCGCTCGACAGGAATCCCGGTTCGATGTTCTTGAGGTCTCCGGTGGCGGTGAAGGCGCAGTCGGCCGCGCTCTGGATGTTGTGGCCGAGAGAGGAGATGCCGCCGGCCCCACAGTTCGATGGTACGCGTTCGGCGGTGAGCGGGTTTTCGACTGTGTTGCCGGCAACGATCGAGTTCTCGACGGAGATAGTGCCTTCGCTGGCCAACAGGCCGCCGCCTTCGGTGCTGCGTGTACCACCGTCGTTGTTGGCGATCGTCGAATTGGCGATCGAGGTCGTGTTGGCGGTGTCGCCCCAACTGAAGATCCCGCCGCCGAGCGCGGCGCTGTTGCCGGTGATCGTCGAGTCGTTGACGGTCAGCTTCCCGGCCGCTTCGGTCACCGGGTTGGGACCGACGTTCTGGATACCACCCGAGTCGCCGCCGGCCCCGTCGGGCTGGTTGGTGCTGTAGTTGTTCTCCACCAGCGAGTGCGTCAGGGTGAGCGTGCCGCCGTCGTTGGAGATGCCGGCGCCCGAGCCTTCTTCGGCCGTTCCGTTCGTGATGTCGTCTTCGTTCAGCGTGAGCGTGGCCTCGTTGAGGATGTCGCCGCCAAAGTAGCCGTTGTTGGCATTGGCGTGACCGAACACGATCGACAGGCCCGAGATGGTCACGGTCGGGACGACTTTGCTGCGGGGATTCGGCTCGACGAAGAAGACGCGGTTTGCTGGAGAGGACTCCTGGAAGATGCTCACCGCGCGCGCGCCGGCGCCGACGATCGAGACACTTTTGTAGATCGTGAGCGGCCCGTTGGAGAGGTCGTAGAAGGCGAAGCCTTCGGGGGCGGGCACGTCGATCGTGTCGGGCGGGTTGGGTGTTTCGAGGAGGTTGTTCTCGTAGGTGATGAGCTGCCGCAGCGAACAGGTGCCGGAGGCGGGGGTTTCACAGATCCCGGTGCGGTCTTCGAGCGTCCCCACCGTGTACGTCGCCGCCTGCGCCGACGTGGCCAGCCCAGCCCCGACGGTCAACGCGGCGAGCACCGCGCACATGGCGGGTCCCAAGCATGAGCGCGACCATCGCCATGGGGGAGCGCTGAAGCTCATCGCCGGGCTAGTGGTGCGGTGCCTTGGCAAGGTAGGACTCCCCGGTGAATAGCGTGATCGTCTTGCGGCGACGGAAGTCGCGCACCGAGACGACGCCGCGCGTCACGTGCGTGAGCGTCCCTTCGCAGCGGTTGGCCACACTCCACACCGTCCCCCGCACGGTCGCCGCGCTGTACTGCCCCCGCACGGCGAAGTGCCCGTGCCCACTGGCGTTGACCCGACCGAGCGTTTTCGAGCTCAGCTTTGCCGCGAGGGCCTTACCCCTCTTGCCGACTGTGGCGCACACTTGGCCGGCCCTGTGATTATCGATGATGTCCAGGTCGGTCAAGCCCTTCTGCTTACGGTTCTGCAGCAGCTTGAAGATTCCCCCGCCGAAGTTGCCGAACTGCTGTTCTTTGGGCTTCGATGTCGCGGTCGCGATCCGGGCCACGCCACCGGTCGTTTCGAGCACCGACCCAACGGGGATCTGGCGCGCCTCGGTCAACGGTATGAACGCCTGTCCCTTCGTGATCGCCTCGACGGCCTGCCTCCCCCGCAGGAACGGGGAAAACGGGGAAGGCGATGATGCCGATGCCTGCGTAGCGCCGGGCGGCAGCTCGACGTAGACGACCCCCGATACCGGCGTCACGTTCACCGACTTGCCGAGCACCGGCGGAGGCGGTGGCGGATCGGCCGGCGTCGCGAGAATCTGATTGGGACCCGTCGCGCTGCCGGCGCTGTTGGTCGCAACGGGCCGCACGTTGTATGTGACGTTCGGCAGAAGGCCGGTGACCGTCGCCGTGACCGCGTGATTGGCGAAGTCCGACCCCACCGGCTGGTCGGGTGTCACCGAGCCATAGGTGATCGCCGCCGCCTTGGCGCCCGGCAGGACCGGCCCGTATTCGAAATGCACCGACGTTGCCAGCCCCTCCGGGTCCACCGTCGTCGTGAACGCCGCGCTCGTCGTCGACAGGACGGTCGGCGGGGACGTCACGACGAGCGTCGGCGGCGCGGGTGGGGGTACTTTGGGCGCTTCTTTCGGTGCTTCTTTCGGCGCTTCTTTCGGCGCTTCGCACTCGAGACCGCACGTTACGGTTTCACTGGTGAGCTCCACTGCGCCGATGTCGCAGCCGGCGCCCTGCGGACGGGTTACGCCGCGCTGGTCGAGGTCCTCACAGAACTCGAAGCTGGTGGGGATCGCGTTGACCGCGGGGCTGGTCGGTTCGGGTGCGAGGGTTTCGGTGTTGCCGCCGTTGTCCTGCGGCGTGGAGGAGCTGAAGTCGGGATCGGTGCTCTGTTTGTCCCCGGTGGATTCGAATTCGCAGTCGGTGCCGGTCTCGAGGTTGTAGCCGATGGAGACGATCTTCGCCGGGCTCGTGGCCCGGCAGTTGGTGTAGGCGTTGATCCCTGCGGTCGTCGCGCTGTTGTAGGCCACGATCGAGCCCACCACGTCGATGGTCCCGTCGTCGGCGAGCAGCCCCGCGCCGGGTTCACCCGTCGTGCTGTTGTAGGCGATCGTCGAGTCGATGATCGAAACGCCGTTTTCGTCGGCGACGTCACCTTCGGTCACGCTGAAGATGCCGGCGCCCAGGGTCGCGTCGTTGCCAGCGACCGTCGAGTCCTCGACGGCCAACACCGCTTTCTTGCCGGGACCGCAGGCGGTGATGCATTCCTCGGAGCCGTAGTTCTCGATTCCGCCCGCATTGGTGCTGGAGTGGTTGCCCGACACGAGCGAGCGTTCGAGCACCAGCGTGCCCGCGACGTTGGCGATTCCGCCGCCGGCGGACGCGGTGCCTTCGGTGACCCAATCTTCGCTGAGGAGCAACGAACCTTGGTTGCGGATATCGCCGCCGAAGACGCCATAGCCTTCGTCGGCGTCAGCGGTCCCGCCCGCCATCTCGAGGCCGATGATGCCGATCGCATTTTCCCCGGGGCTCTGGGCGCTGAACACTCGTTCCTGGTATCCGTCCGGCGATATGTCCACGGTCGTGGTGCGGGCACCCGCGCCCTCGATCAGGAGCGACTGCGTGATCGTGAGCGTGCCATAGAGCAGTTCGTACTTGCCGCTCGGGACGGCGATGACGTCTGGGGGGTTGGGTGCTTCCGGAGCCGCGTCCTCGTATTCGATCAGCTGCCGCAGCGAGCAGGTGCCAGAGTTGGGTTCCGGGCACGTTTCGCCGCGGGATGTGTCGCTGTGCGTCCCCACCGTGTACATCGCCGCCTGCGCCGACGCGGCGAGCGCGACGGTTGCAACCAGCGCAACCAGCACCACGAACCAAGCCACCGCCCTACGCGGATACGAACTTGGGCGTGGACCGAGACCGGACCGCATCGCAGCCGGCCTAGTGACGACGCGGTGCTTTGGCGATGTAGGACTCGCCGGTGAACAGCGTGATCGTCTTGCGACGGCTGAAGTCGCGCACCGAGACGACGCCGCGCGTGACATGCGTGAGCGTCCCTTCGCAGCGATTGCCGACATTCCAGACGGTCCCTCGCACGGTCGCCGCGCTGTACTGGCCCCGCACTGTGAAGTGTCCGTGCCCGCTGGCGTTGACCCGGCCGAGCGTTTTCGAGCTCAGCTTGGCCGCGTAGGCTTTGCCCTTGCCCAACTTGCCGACCGAGGCGCACACCTTGTTGTAGCTGCGGTTGTCGATGATGTTCATTTCGGTCAGGCCCTTCTGCTTGCGGTTCTGCAGGATCTTGAAGATCCCCGCGCCGAAGTTGCCGAACTGCTGTTCTTTGGGCTTCGAGGTCGCGGTCGCAATCCGGGCGACGCCGCCGGTCGTTTCGAGGACCGAGTCCACCGGGATCTGGCGCGCTTCGCGCAGCGGGATGAAGCCGATCCCCTTGCTCAGGCTCTCGGTGGCGATATCGAGTGGTGCGCCAGCCGCAAGTGGGTCCGCAAGGCTCGCCTCCGATGCGCTCGCGTACCCAGGCGGCAGCTTGACGAACACTTCGCCGCTGACTGGTTCCACGTTGACGGTCTTGCCGAGCACCGGCGGCGGCAGGGTGGCCAGTGTGTTGTGGGCGACGGTGTAGGCGAAGCTGGCGCTGGTCGTGCCGCAGGGGTTGGTGGCGGCGCGCGCTACCGAGAAGCTCCCGGCCGCTGAGGTCGAGAGCGCCAATTTGGTGGCTGAGGGGTTGCTTGTGATGTCGAGGCCGGTGGCAGCGACCGCGACCGAGGCCGTTTCGCCGACCAGATAGCTGCTCTTGCCCTGTTCGCTTGTGATCGTCAGGCCCGGTGCGCCGGAGTTCACGAGCACGGTCACCGTGTGGTGAGGGTTTTCCTGGACTTTGGCCAAGTCTTCAGCCCAGTATTCGAGGGTGTGCTGGCCGGTCGGCAGCGGGATCGAAACTTCGTGGGCTTCTTTTGTTTCAATGGTTTGTTCGGACCCACCATCCACTGCGTAGTGCACAGCGTTAGTGCCATCAACCGCGGAGATGGTCACCGGGAATTGCCCGCTGGAGACGCACGCACCGCCGGCGCTGGCGCTGGGGGCGCTGGAACTGGAAGTGGGGGCGCTGTCAGGCGAGACGGTGGTCGTGAGTTTCAGCGTCGCTGTTGCTTTGGGCGCCAGCGCGACCGGCCAGGAAAGGCCCATACCGTTGTCCTCGGGTTTATTTTCGAAACCTGTGGTATCGACCGTGCCCGGGAGGGGTACCCCGGTCGGCGTCATGTCCTCCCAGAACGTGGGGTACTGGCTCTCCACGTGGCTGGCCGAGCCGATCGGAAAGCCGCTGGTGGCGATCGGCGTGAAAGCCATGAAACGCGCTGGCGGGCTGTTATTGGTGTCGATTGCGCAGGCGACCGAATCGGCAGAAGGCACGTTTTCGGCGCCGAAGCCAGTGTCCACATCGGCGAGGAAGCAGTCACCGACGTGGTAGAGGGCGCCTTTCAGCGCTTTCGTTCCGAGGTTAATGACAACGATCGTGGTTTCATAGCTGTCCTGGCCGGTGACGTAGCTGTCGGTCTCGGTCAGTTCGGCGACTTTGATGGGTTCTCCATCGGTGGGCTCGTTCGCAGTGACCTGGGTGGTGATCACATATGGTTCGGAGGCAGTGCCATGGCCGGTGAGCGCTTGGGAGCCGGGCGTGAAGTCGGGCTTTTCTGCAGTGAACGAACCGGCTGCTGGGTTGGGGCCGAAAAGTGTGCCGCCTACGGGAACTTCCTGGCCTTCGGCAAGCGCCAGGAACGTCCCGCACCCGCCGTCTGTAGCTTCGCCGAAGAAGCTCGGGCTGGCGTCGCCGCTGGCCTGGACTTGGCAGTCGAGGTCGCCTTCAACGTTGATCACGCTGAGCGGGCCTGCGCTGTTGATGACTTCCGCGGAGCCCACGGCGGGCTGCCACGCCAGCACGGCAAGCGCGAGCAGCATCGCGAGCGCGAGTGCCGCGCTGAGCACCGCCCGAACGCCTATTTGCCCCCCCGGCTGAGAACCTCGCACAGCCCAATTGAATCAGAGTGGGGGCACCCACGGCGCGGTACCCCGTGTGCTGGCAGCCGGACGGTTGCCGGGTGCTCGCTCTGCGAACCGCAACAAGTAGAGTCCCCAACGATGCAGAACTCCGAACGGGTGATGGTGATCGGCGGCGGTATCGGTGGCCTCACAGCCGCGGCCGCGCTCAAAGCCGGCGGGATCCTCGTGGAGGTTTTCGAGCGCCAGCCGGCACTCAGAGAGCTGGGCACGGGCGTGGGGATCCAGCGCGTGGCGGCGCAGGCGCTGTCGATGCTGGGGCTGCGCGATGAGCTGCGCAAGATCTCGGGGCCTGGGTTCGAGGAGCTGCAGCTGCTGTCGTGGCGCGACGGGCATACGATGGCGGCGGTGCCGTGGCATGGCGAGGTCGTCGCCGTGCATCGCGGCGAACTGCTGGAGATTCTCGCGCGGGCCGTCGACGAGGAGGGCATCGTCCACTGCGGCATGGAGTGCACCGGCTTCCGCCAGGATGCGAGCAGCGTCACCGCCCTGTTCGCGGACGGCCACGAGGAGCACGGCGCGGCGCTGGTGGCAGCGGACGGGCTGGAGTCGGTGATCCGCGCGAAGCTGATCGGCGACGGTCGGCCGCGGTACTCGGGCGCGACGGTGTGGCGGGCGCTGCCCGAGTACGAGCACAAATCGCTGGGGCGCAACTTCGCCCAACAGGTGTACGGCCCGGCGTCGATCTTCGGGATGTACCCGGTCGATGAGCGGCTCTTCTGGTGGGGCAGCCAGATCCGCCCCGAGGGCGCCGTCGACCCGCCGATCGGCCGCAAGCAGGACCTGCTGAACACGTTTGCCGGCTGGCCCGCGGAGGTGGTCCAGGTGATCGAAGCGACCCCCGAGGAGCAGCTCTTCCGCCAGGACCTCTACGACCGCAAGCCGCTCAAGCGCTGGCGCAATGGGCGCGTGACGCTGCTCGGCGACGCGGCGCACCCGACAACGCCCACGCTTGGCCAGGGCGCGGGCATGGCAATCGAGGACGGCGTCGTGCTCGGACGCGAGCTCTCTGCCGCCGGTAGCCTCTCCGCGCCCGGTGCGATGCAGGCGGCGCTCGACTCCTACGAGCGCAAGCGCATCCCGCGCACGACCCAGATCGTCGACCGGTCCGCGAAACTAGCGAAACTCTCGCACGTGAAGCACCCGATGGGGCTGTTCATGCGCGAGCGCGTCCTATCGGCGATGCCGCAGAAGTTCTGGCAGCTGCTGTGGGAGCAGGAGCGCACCTACCAGATCCAGTGACGGCCCTCAGCCGCTCTCCTGCGTCTGGATCGCGGTGATCGCCACCGTGTTGACGATGTCTGCCACCGAACACCCCCGGCTGAGGTCGTTCACCGGCCGGCGCAGGCCCTGCAGCACCGGGCCGATCGCGACCGCCCCCGAGGAGCGTTGGACCGCCTTGTAGGCGACGTTGCCGGTGTCGAGGTCGGGGAAGATGAAGACCGTGGCGGCGCCCGCCACCTCGGAATCGGGCAGCTTCAGCTTGGCCACGGAGGCATCGACCGCGGCGTCGTACTGGATCGGCCCGTCCACCTTCAGGTCGCCCCGCAGCCGCCGCACCGTCTCGGTCGCCTCGCGCACCGCGTCGACCTGCGCGCCCTTGGCGGAGTCGCCGGTGGCGTAGGAGAGCATCGCGATCCGCGGGGCGATGCCGAACGCCGCCGCGGTGTCGGCGGAGGAGATCGCGATGTCGGCGAGCTGGGCGCTGTCGGGCGTCGGGTTGACGGCGCAGTCGCCATACACCAGCACGCGGTCGGCGAGGCACATGAAGAAGACGCTGGAGACGACCGACACGCCGGGACGGGACTTGACGAACTCGAACGCCGGGCGGATCGTGTCGCCGGTGGTGTGCGCCGCGCCCGAAACCATCCCATCCGCATCCCCCAGATGGACCATCATCGTGCCGAAGTAGGTGGGGTCGGCGAGCGCGTCGAAGGCGAGCGCCTCGGTCACGCCCTTGTGCTGGCGCAGCTCGTGGTAGACGGCGGCGTAGCGCTCGCGCTCGGGCGCGTGGAGGGGGTCGACGATCCTCGCTTCGTCGAGGTCGAGGCCGAGCGCGGCGGCGCTACCGCGCACCGTTTCGGGGTCGCCGAGCACCGTCAGCGCGACGACGCCGCGGCGCAGCAGGATGTCGGCCGCCCGCAGCACGCGCTCGTCCTCGCCCTCGGGCAACACGATCTGCCGGCGGGCGGCCTTGGCCCGCTCGATCAGCTCGTACTCGAACATCGTGGGCGTCATCCGCACCGGGCGCTCGACCATGAACCGCATCTGCAGCTCCACCCTGTCGACGCTGCGCTCGAACAGGCCGAGCGCGGTGGCGATCCGGCGCTCGTTGGTGGCCCGCAGCACCGGCCGCACGCTGGCGATCGCGGCCGCGGCGACGTGTGTGCGCGCGTCGATCTCCAACACCGGGAAGGGCGCGGTCTCCAGCAGCCCCCGCAGCGTCGGCGAGAGGTCGTAGCCGCCCGTCAGCAGCAGTCCGGAGACCGCGGGGAAGGAGGGTGAGAGCGTCGAGGCGAGGCAGGCGACGACGATGTCCGAGCGATCGGCCGGCACCACCACGAGGGCGCCGTCGACGAGGTCCTCGATGAAGTGCTCGGCACTCATCGCCGCGACCCGCACCTCGCGCACGTCGCGGTCGAGCATGCCATCGACGGACAGCAGCGGGCGGGCGCCGAGCGCGGCCTGTACCTCACCGACGCTCGGGTAGGCGAGCTCGGCGAGCTCGGGCATCACGTACACCCACTCCTGGCCGGTGTGCGGCGCCAGCCGGAGCTCGACTTCGCGCACGGCGTCGGGCGCTACGCGGTTGACGATCACGCCGAACAGCTCGCAGCCGCCGCGCTGCAGCACCTCGCGCGCCAGCTGCACCTCCTCGACGACATCGCCGCCGCCCGCCCCGTTGACCACGACCAGCACCGGGCAGCCGAGCTGGTTGGCGAGGTTGGCGTTGAGGTCGAAGTCGAGCGCCGGGGTGGCGCCCACGAAGTCGGTGCCCTCGCACACGACGAAGTCGCAGCGGCTCGCAAGCTCGCGATAGGCGGCGAGCACCCGCTTCTCGATCTCCTCGTGGGCGCCGTGGGCGGTCAGCCCCGTCACCTCCTCGACGGTGGGACCGTGCAGCTCGGCGTACTCGAAGGGCAGCTGGTAGCGGTCGCGCATCAGCTCGATCTGCGGGTCGGGATCGGTGGCGCTGCGGATCACGGGGCGGAAGAAGCCGACCCGCTGCAGGCGCGCCGCGAGCATCTCGGTGAAGCCGAGCGCGACGACGGACTTGCCGCTGTGCGGCCCCATCGCGGTTATGTAGATGCTCTTTGCCACAGGCTCCTCGCTGCCCGCCCACAATATCCGCCGGCCTGGATGCGACGGCTCGGGACTGTCCCCGCCGCCGTCCGCCGACCTCGCCGCCTCAGCGGACGACGGCGAACACGTGGTGTTCACCGAGGACCCCTTTGAAGCGGTGCTCGCCGCGCTCCTCGAAGCGGAAGCTGGGATCGGTTTCGGTGTATTCCTTGAGCGTCGAGGAGACTACGATCTCGCCGCCGCGCGCGCAGCCGGCGACGCGGGCGCCGAGCACCACGTTGCGTCCGTACATCTCCTCTTCGTTGAGGATCACGAAGCCGGTGTGCAGGCCGATGCGCAGTCGCAACGGGCGCTCACCGCCCGGGACGGTGCTGTCGGCGAGGGCGCTCTGCAGGTCGAGCGCGCAGCGCAGCGCCGCGTGGGCGCTGTCGAAGGCGACCATGAAGCCGTCGTCGTGGGCCTTGACGACCGTGCCGCTGTGGTGGCCGACGACCCGCTCGACGATCAGGCGATGGTCGGCCAGCAGCTCCGCGAAGCGCTCGGCCCCCAGCTCCTCGCCGATCGCGGCCGCGTCCTCGATGTCGCAGAAGAGCAGCGTGAGCGCTCCGTCGGGCGAGCTCATCTCGCCGAGCTGGGGCTGATCCTCGCCCAGCGCCGAGGCGATCACGTCGATCGATGACATCGGTCCGACTTCCAACCCGATCCTCCTGATCTCCCGGCTCACCAGCGCAGCGCAAGCATAACCCTTGTCGGATAGATTCTCGGGTCCGGTCCCCACACGAACCACAGAGAGACGAGGGAAAGCTCATCATGTCCTCAGAGCAGTCATCCGAGCCCGCCGGCGCGCCGCAGATCCGCAAGGTGGACGAGATGCCGGCCGACACGCGGCGCGGCGGCGACGTGCGCACTCTGCTGAGCCCCAAGACCGCGGGCTCGACCTCCGGCTTCATGGGCGTGGCGACGATTGGGCCGGGCGAACGGATCAGCGAGCACTACCACCCCTACTCGGAGGAGTTCATCTTCGTGGTCAGCGGCGGGCTCGACGCGCAGCTGGACGGCGAGTCCCATCGCCTCGGCGCCCGGGACGCGCTGATGATCCCGATCAACGTGCGCCACCGACTCGTCAACGACGGCCAGGAGGAGGCGTTCATCGTCTTCCACCTCGGGCCGCTGGCGCCGCGTCCCGACGCCGGCCACGTGGACACGGAGTAGAGGCGAGATGAGCGACATCGGGGGACTGCAAGGAGGACGGCGATGAGCGGGGGAACGCTACGCAGGACGGCGGTGACGGGGGTGGGCGTCGTGGCTCCGGGCGGCAGCACGCGCGACGCCTTCTGGGAGGCGATCACCGCGGGGCGTACGGCGACGCGAGCGATCACGTTCTTCGACGCCTCCGGCTTTCGCTCGCAGATCGCCGCCGAGTGCGACTTCGACCCGCTGGCGGCCGGCCTCAGCGAGCACGAGAAGCGCCGCATGGATCGCTACATCCAGTTCGCCGTGGCCGCCGCGATCGAGGCGATGACCGACAGCGCGCTGGAGGCCGACACGATCGATCTCGACCGCACCGGCGTCAGCCTCGGCTCGGCGGTGGGCGGCACGATGGTGCTCGAGGACGGCTACGTGGCGGTGTCAAACCACGGCAAGGAGTGGCTGGTGGACCCCGACTATGCCCCCCCGTTTCTCTACCAGGGGCTGATTCCCAGCAGCCTGGCCAGCGAGGTGGCGCTGAAGTTCGGGGCGCACGGCCCCTCCGTGGTCGTCTCGACCGGCTGCACCTCCGGGATCGACGCGATCGGGTACGGCCACCAGATGATTCAGGACGACGAGGCCGACATCGTGATCGCGGGCGCCGCGGAGTCGGGCATCTCCCCGATCTCGATGGCGTGCTTCGACCCGATCAAGGCGACCTCGCGGCGCAACGACGACGCCGAGCACGCCTCGCGCCCGTTCGATCGCGACCGCGACGGGTTCGTGATGGGCGAGGGCGGGGCGGTGCTGATCCTCGAGGAGATGGGAAGCGCGCTCGCGCGCGGCGCCCACATCTACTGCGAGGTGACCGGCTTCGCCAGCCGCGGCAACGCGTTCCACATGACCGGTCTGAAGCCCGACGCGAGCGAGATGAGCGAGGCGATCCTCGACGCGATGGCGCAGGGGGACACCAAGCCAGAGGACATCGACTACATCAACGCCCACGGGTCGGGCACCAAGCAGAACGACCGGCACGAGACGGCGGCGTACAAGAACACGCTGGGCGAGCACGCCTACAACGTGCCGATCAGCTCGATCAAGTCGATGGTCGGCCACTCGCTCGGGGGGATCGGCGCGATCGAGATGGCGACCTGCGCGCTGGCGATCGACCGCGGCGTGGTGCCGCCGACCGCCAACTGGGAGAACCCCGACCCCGAGTGCGACCTCAACTACACGCCCAAGGTGGCGGTGCGCAAGCAGATCGACGTGGCGCTCTCAACCGGCAGCGGCTTCGGCGGCTTCCAGTCGGCGATGATCTTCTCGGTTCCCGGCGAGCGCCGCAACGCGGGGCTGTGAGCGCGATGAGCCTTTCACCCCAGCCCGATCGCCGTCCGTGCCCGTCCGCCGACCGCCGCGCCAGGAGCGTGAACCCGCGATGAGCCCCACGATCCCATCTCCCGACCGTCGCTCCGTGATCACCGGCATCGGCGTAGTCGCCCCGACCGGCCAGGACCGCGAGTCGTGGTGGCAGGCGACGCGCGCCGGCGACAGCGGCATCGAGCGCATCGCGCGCTTCGATCCCTCGCGCTACCCGGTGACGCTGGCCGGCGAAGTGAAGGACTTCGATCCCGAGAGCTACATCGACCAGCGGCTGATCAAGCAGACCGACCGCTGGACGTGGATGGCGCTCGCGGCCGCACAGGCAGCCCTGGATGACGCCCAATTCGACCCGAGCGAGCACGACCCCTACTCGATGAGCGTGATCACCGCCAGCTCCTCGGGCGGCAACGAGTTCGGGCAGCGCGAAATCCAGGCGCTGTGGGAGAAGGGACCGGTGTTCGTCGGCGCCTACCAGTCGATCGCCTGGTTCTACGCCGCCACCACGGGGCAGATCTCGATCAAGCACGGGATGAAGGGCCCCTCCGGCGTGGTGCTCGCGGAGGGCGCCGGCGGGCTGGAGGCGCTGGCCCACTCGCGGCGCACGATCCGCCGCGGCGTAGAGACCGCGGTGAGCGGCGGCGTGGAGGCGCCGATCGGCCCGTACGCGATCACCTGCCAGCTGGGCACCGGCTTCCTCAGCACCGCACAGGACCCGGCCGCGGCATACCGCCCCTTCGACGCGCGCGCCAACGGGTATGTCCCCGGCGAGGGCGGAGCGATCCTGCTGGTCGAGAGCCTGGAGAGCGCCCAGCAGCGCGAGGCCCCGCAGATATACGGCGAGATCGTCGGTTATGGCGCCACCAACGACGCCCACCACTGGGGCCGCCCAGCACCGGACCCCACGCAGTCCGCGCGGGCGATGTCGGTGGCGCTGAAGAACGCCGGGATCGGACCTGCCGACGTGGACGCCGTCGTCGCCGACGCCTTCGGCGTGCCCGAGATCGACGCGCTGGAGGTGGAGGCGATCAAAGCGGTGCTCGGGGAGCACGCCGGGAAGGTGCCGGTGATCGCCCCGAAAAGCGGCGTCGGACGCATGTACGCCGGCGGCGCCTCGCTGGATGCGGCGGCGGCGCTGCTGTGCCTGCGCGACGGCACCCTGCCCCCGATCGTCAACCTCGACGAGCCGGCCAGCGGCGAGCTGGACTTCGTCAGGGGGTCCGAGCGCAGCGGGGAGCTCTCGACGATCCTCGTCAACGCGCGCGGCTTCGGCGGCTTCAACAGCGCGCTCGTGCTCAGGCGCATGAGCTGAGCTTCAGCGACCATCGGGCACACCCTGCTCATGCCCCAGCCACCACAGATCGGCGCTCTACTGGAGGCGGCTGTGTCGCAGAGCCCACACCGTCCGGCGCTGGCGCACGGCGAGGTCGAGCTCACCTACCGCCAACTGCACGAGGCCGTCGAGCGACTGGCGGCGCGCCTGGGCGAGCGCGCGGGCGAGCGCGTCGCCGTGATCGCGCCCAACGTGCCCGCGCTCGTGGTTGCCCTGTTCGGGGCATGGCGCGCGGGCGCGACCGTCGTCCCGCTGAGCGCCCGCCTGCGCAGCTTTGAGCTGCGGCGCGTGTTCGCCGACGCACAGCCCTCGGTGGCGATCGCCCTCGCCGCGCACGGGGGGTTCTCGCTAGCCCAGGAGCTGGACGCCCTCGGTGAGCTGATACCGACGCTGGCCAGCGGCATCGTCGTCGACGAGTTCGGCGAGACACGCAAGGAGCTGCGGTGGCCGGCGACGGAGAGCGCCGAGCCGCTGGCGCCGGAGGTGGCGGCGATCATGTACACGTCGGGTACGACCGGCGAGCCGAAGGGCGCGCTGATGTCCCACGCGCTCGGGATCGCCGAGGGGCGTCACCTCGCCGAGCTGCTGGGCGAGGAGGCGCAGGGTGCATGCGTCGTGGTTGCCCCCGCCTCGCACGCGTTTGGGCTGGCGTGCCTGCTGTGCTGCATGGCCGCCGGCGGCGAGGCGGTGCTGGTGGACTCCACGACCTCGCTGCAGCCGCTCGTGCAGGCGGTGCAGCGGCACGGAGCGCGCGTGTTGCACGGCTCGCCGGCGCTGTTCGCGCGGGTGCTGAAGACAACGGCGACGCTGCCAGTGAAGAGCGGTTTCACGGCCGGGTCGTCGTGCCCGCCGAAGGTGCTGGAGGAGCTCGACCGCCGCGAAGCGCGCGTGCTCAACATGTACGGCATGACCGAGATCGGCGCGGCGAGCAGCTGCCGTCCCGAGGACCCCCCCGAGGTTCGCCACCACACCGTGGGCCGCCCGCTCCCGGGCTATGAGTTCCGGGTGGTCGGTCCCAGCGCGGGGACAGGGGAAGGGGAAGGGGATTGGAAGGGGACCCCCACAGGGGGGGTCGGGGGTGGGGCTCGCTCAGGTGATGACGACGCCGCACTGGGAGCAATCGAGGTCCGAGGCCCCCACGTGACAGCCGGCTACCACGGCCGCCCACGCGAGCGGGACGAGGCGTTCGACGGCGAGTGGTTTCGCACGGGTGACCTCGGCGGGATCGACGCCGCCGGGAACCTCACGATCGCCGGGAGGGCCAAGGAAGTGGTGCAGGTGGGCGGCTTCAACGTGTTCCCCGCCGAGGTCGAGAGCTTCCTGCTCACCCATCCCGGCATCGGCCAGGCAAGCGTGATCGGCGTGCCGCACAGGGCGATGGGCGAAACGCTGCACGCCTTCGTGGTGCCGAGCCCCGAGGCCACGCTCGCCGGGCGTGACGTGGTGAGCTTCGCGCGTGCGGGAATCGCGGGCTACAAGGTGCCCTACGGCGTCAGCGTGCTGCCCGAGCTACCGCTGCTGAGCTCGGGCAAGCCCGACCGGCGCGAGTTGGAGCGCAGCTTCCAAGCCCACGAGGCGGGGCTCCAGTGACACCGCACGCGCTGACCACCACCCCGCTGTTCGCCGGACTGGCCGATGCCGAGCTGAAGGCGGTCGCCGAGCAGATGCGCCCGCGGGAGTTCGCCGCCGGCGAGCAGATCTGCGCCGCCGGCGAGGCCAGCGACCGGCTGTGGCTGATCACCGGCGGCCTCGTGCACATCCTCGCCGGGCACGCCGACGCCGCCGCGGGGGAGGTGGTGGCACGCCAGCGCAAGGGCGACGTCGTCGGCGCCCAGGGCGCGGTCACCGGCGAGCCGCGTACGGCCACCGTGGTGGCTGCGCTCCCCGTCTCGGCAATGGAGCTCGACGCCGAGCGCTTCCTCGCGCTCGCGCAGCGCTACCCGGCGATCCTCGTCAACCTGATCCGCATCCAGAGCGAGCGACTGGTGATCGCCAACGCGCGCCGCGTCGAGCACGAGCGCGGCGAGACGGTGGCGCTCCTCAGCAGCCCGGCGCTCGCGGCGACGGCGACGCGCGTTGCGGAGCTCGCCAAGCGCGTGAGCCCCCGCCCGGTGATCTGGCTGGACCGCCGGCTGTCGTTCGCCGGGACGCTGACGGCGGCGGACGACCTGACCGATGAGCACGCGACGGTGCTGCTGCCCGGCGAGCTCGACCCCGAGACGATGGGGCTGCTGCTCGACGAAGTCGACCGCGTGGTGGCGCTGGTGGGCTCGGCTCGCGACGCGGAGCGGCTGGGCGCGCTCGCGCGGGGCTCGAACGGGGGCGGCGCGCAGGTCGAGGCGGTGCTGATCGGCGAGGAGGCGGTGGCGGCCAGCCGCGAATGGCCGGCGGGCGCGCCGATCCGCGTAGTGCGCACCTGTCAGCGAGCGGACCACGCCGGGCAGGCGCCTGGCAGCAACGCCACGTCCACCACCGACGACGACACCGGGCTCACCGCCGCAAACGGAGCCGGGACCATCTCCGCGGCCGGCCGGATGCCCCCCGCCGAGGAGGCATGGCTGGCGCGCCACCTCACCCGCACCAAGCTGGGCCTCGCGCTGGGCGCCGGCGGCGCGAAGGGGTATGCCCACGTGGGCGCGCTGCAGGTGCTGGAGGAGGCCGGCTACGTGGTGGATTATGTGTCGGGCAGCAGCATCGGCGCGATCGTTGGCGCCTACGTGGCGCTCGGGATGGACGCCGCGGCGATCGACGCCACCCTGCGCGGCGCCTTCGACGCCGACAACGTGGCGCGGCTGTTCAAAACCTCGATGGGCGGCAGCGGCGGCTCCTCGGGCCTGGAGGCAATGACCGAGCTGATGCGCCAGAGCACCGGGGAGCGCTCGTTCGCCGACACGTCGATCCCGCTGGCGGTGATGACCGTCGATCTCACCGACCGCGCGCCCGCGCCGCTGCGCGAGGGGCCGGTGTGGGAGGCGCTGCTGGCCGCCACTGCACTCGCCGGGGTGTTCCCACCCTACGAGCGCGGCGGGCACCGCCTGGTGGACGGCCTGGCGCTCGTGCCGGTGCCGACCGGCGCCGTGTTCGAAGACGGAGCCGACCTCGCCGTCTCAGTCAACCTGAACGGCGCTGAGGTGCTCGCAGCGTGGCCGGAGCAGCCGGAGCTCGCGCCCGCGCGCGAGCGCAAATCGCGCGGCGGCACACTCGACACGCTGCTGGAGGTGATGGACCTCAGCCAGCTGGAGACCAGCGCCCGGCACGCCGAGCTCGCCGACGTGACGATCACACCACGCTTCGGACCGGCGCATTGGCGAGACTTCCACCTCGCCGACCTGTTCCTCGCCGCCGGTCGCCGCGCGGCGCTGGAGCAGCTGCCGGCGCTGCAAGCGCTCAGCACACCGGTCGATCTGACGACCGGCACACCCACCAATCTGAAAACCGGCACCCTGTCAACCTGACGACCGGCGCCCCTGCCGATCAACCAACCGCTACCGAAGGAGAAGGCATTGCCCGAGCAGACGAAGTTCGAATTCGATGATCTCAAGCGGATCCTCGTGGATCGCGTGGGCCTCCCCGAGGCCGACGTGATCGACGACCGCGAAGCCACGTTCGAGGACATGGGTCTCGACTCGCTCGCGTTCATGGAGATCCAGCTCGCCATGCAGCAGGACTACGGGTTCAGGATCCCCGACGAGGACGCCGAGGAGATCCACAGCGTGGGCGAGGCGATCGATTATGTAAACAAGCGCCTCGGCGAAGAGGAGTAGTCGCGATGGCCGCGCATACCGACAACTCAGTCGTCATCCAGGCCCCGCTGCAGTTCGTGTGGGAGCGGATGATGGACATCGCGAGCTGGCCCACCCTGTTCAGCGAGTACGCCGCCGCGGAGGTGCTGGAGCAGGATGGCGACACCGTCCGCTTCAAGCTGACCACCCACCCCGACCCCGACTACGACGGACAGGTGTGGAGCTGGACCTCCGAGCGGACCGCCGACCCCGCGACGCACAGCTCGAAGTCCAAGCGCATCGAGACCGGTCCGTTTCAGTACATGAACATCGAGTGGTACTTCGAGGAGGCCGAGGAGGGCACCGCGATGCGGTGGGTGCAGGACTTCTCGATGAAGCCCGAGGCGCCCGCCGACGACGAGCACGCCGAGGAGTACATGAACAAGAACACCAAGGTGCAGATGCAGGTCATCAAGGAGCGCCTGGAGGCGGAGGCGGAGGATGGAGCCTGATGGCAGCCACCGCGCGCTGATCGTCGGGGCCGGGCCGGCGGGATTGACGGCGGCGATCGCGCTGAGCCGCATCGGGATCGAGGTGCGGCTGTTCGAGCGCGCCCCCGAGCTCGGCAAGGCAGGGGCGGGGCTGGGGGTGCAGAGCAACGCGCTGCGCGCCCTGCAGAAGCTCGGCATCGGCGACCGGATCGAGGCGGCGGGGACGGAGCTGCGCGTGCAGGAGTTCCGCAACATCCACGGCAAGCGGCTGTTCAGCTTCCCGCAGGGAGAGGTCGCCGACGAGTACGGGACGCCCACGATCAGCCTGCTGCGCGCCGATGTCCAGCTGGCGCTGATCGATGCGATCCCGCCGGGCGTGCTGCAGCTGGGCTCGGAGTGCGTCGCGATCGAGCAGGACGAGCAGGGGGTCGCGGCGAGGTTCGCCGACGGCCACACCGAGCGGGGCGCGCTGCTGATCGGCGCCGACGGCGGCCGATCGGTTGCGCGCAGGCACCTGTACGGAGCCGCCGACGCCGAGCCCCGCTACTCGGGTTTCACCAGCTGGCGAGCGGTCGTCGAGATGAGCCCGGACACGCTGCCGGCCGACACCTCGCGCACGTTCCTCGGCGCCGGCAGGCAATTCGTGATGTTCCCGGTGGGCGCCAACCGGATCTACTGGGGGCTGCTGAAGCGCGAACCCCAGGGGGCAACGACGCCCACGAGTGGCATGCACGAGTTGCTGAGCGACCACCTGCGCGACTTCCCCGAGGTGACGCGCCGGCTTGTGAGCGCCACCGAGGAGGCGAAGATCATCAGGGCCGACATCTGCGACCGCGACCCGGAGCAGACGTGGGTGAAGGGCCGGGTCGTGCTGATCGGCGACGCCGCGCACATGACCACCCCCTTCATCGGGCAGGGAGCGGGCATCTCGATGGAGGACGCGGTGGTGCTCGCCAAGGAGTTGGCGCTCACCGACGGCCTGCGCGACCAGCGGATGCTCGCCGGGGCGCTGGAGTCCTTCCAGCGGGAGCGGATGCCGCGCTGCGCGAAGATCGTGCTGACCTCGCGGCGCCGGGGGCAGATGCTGTCGCTGTCGAACCCGGCGCTCGCGACGGTGCGCAACACCGCCCTGCGCGCCGTGCCCAAGACCTTTTGGCGCAAAGCGCTCGCAAGCAGCGTCGAGTACGACCTGTGACGTCGGCCGCGGCCGGCTCGCCGTGCGGGGCATCGCTCGCGGCGACAGATAAGCTTCGCCGCTGCGGGCATACGAATCTGCGGCACCAGAGCGCAAAGGGGCGTGCACGAGCATGACGGATATCGAATCGGGCCTGTCGCTGCTTGAGATCGCGAACCTGAGAGAGCCAGCCGGCCGCTACGACGTGGCGATCCTCGGCGGAGGCTTGGCCGGACTGACGCTGTCGATCCAGCTCAAGCTGGCACGCCCCCAAACGGAGGTCGTGGTACTGGAGAAGCGGGAGGGCCCAGCACCGCTGGCGGCGTTCAAGGTCGGCGAGTCGACGGTCGCCTGCGGCGCCCACTACTTCTCCGAGACCGTGGGAATGCGCGAGCATCTCCAGCGTGAACATTTGAAGAAGTGCGGCCTGCGCTACTTCCTCTCCGGGGAGGGCAACCACGACATCACGCGACGGGCGGAGCTGGGCGTGCCGTTCTTCCCGCCCCACGACAACTACCAGATAGATCGGGGTCTGTTCGAGAACAAGCTCGCCGCCCGCGCCCGCGCGCTGGGTGTGGACGTCCAGCAGGGCGCGCGGGTCAAGGACGTTGACCTCGGCGAGCCGGATCACCGCGTCGCCTTCGACCAGTTCGACCGGGAGGGCAGCCTGGGCGCCCGCTGGGTGGTCGACGCCGCCGGGCGAGCGGCGATCCTCAAGCGCAAGCTCGGGCTGGCGGCCGACTGCGGACATCACATCAACTCCTCGTGGTTCCGGCTGGGCGGGGGACTGGATCTCGAGCAGTGGGGCCAAGACGACGAGGCATGGATGGCGCGGATGTCCGCGCCGGGTCTGCGCATGCTTAGCACCAACCACCTGATGGGTGAGGGGTATTGGGTGTGGATGATCCCGCTTTCCACCGGGCCGATCAGCATCGGCGTGTGCACCGATCCGCGCATTCACCCCTACGAGCGGATCGACGAGTTCGATCGTTTGTTGGAATGGCTGCACGAGCACGAGCCCCAGCTGGCGGCGGCGGTCGCCGACCGCCGCGCGGACGTGGAGGACTTCCTGCGCGTGCGGGACTTCGCCTACGCCGTCAAGCAGACGTACTCGACCGACCGCTGGTCGCTGGTGGGCGAGGCGGCGGCGTTCACAGACCCGTTCTACTCCCCCGGGTCGGACTTCATCGGCTACGGCAACATCCTCACCGGCGATCTGATCGTCCGCGACCTGGACGGCGAGGAGATCGCTGCGCGGGTGGAACACCACAACGAGCGCTACCAGCGCCTGTTCTCCTCCACGCTCGCCAGGTACCTCGACTCCTATCCAGTGTTCGGCAATCCCTGGGTGGCGTGCGGCTTTCTCACCTGGGACTTCTACGCCTCCCACGTGGGCTACAACGTCGTGTTCACCCAGGACCGGCTGACCGACCTCGACTTCATGCGCCAGGCCGACGAGCACCTCGAACGGCTCGAGCGACTGGCGACCAGAATGCACGCGATGTTCCCCGAATGGCACGCGATCGAGCACAAGCCACGGGCGCCGGCGATGCCGCGCCCCCCCTTGGTGCTGATCCAGGCACTCGCCGGTCTCGTCAAGGAGTACCCGGACGACGAGTCGGTGCTGGACGCGCTGGCCGAGCACGTGCGCATCTCCGAAGCGATCGCGGTCGCGATCTTCGAGCGAGCCTCACGCGCGCGCAGCGAGGCGCTGCCCGCGGATCGCGCTATCAACCCCTACGCGGTGAGCCTCGACCCCACCCGCTGGGAGGGGGATGGGCTGTTCGACGGATCCGGCCTGACGGTGACCGAGGCCCGGGAGATCGTCGACGGGATCGACGCGATCTGGGAGGGGTGAGGGCCCACGACTAAGAGCCTATCCCGGTTGGATGGTGGCGAGGGTCGCGAGGTGTGCCTTCTTGAAGGCGATGAGGCCGCTGGCGAGCTGGAGTAGCGCGAGGTGGTTCTCCTCCTTCTTCGACCAGCGGATAAGGATCCCGCGGTTGCGGTTCATCCAGGAATGACAAGCCTCCACGACCCAACGGCGGGCTTTCCAACCGGGCGTGCGCGCCTTGAGCTCGATCTCTTCACCGCGCGTACGAATGTGCGGCGTGTACCCGTGCTTGACCGCTAGATCACGCATCGCCGGGGAGTCAAAGCCGCGATCGAGGCACAACCCCTGCGGACACTCCGCGGTCGGCTCGGGACGCTCGATCGGGATGCTGGCGAGGGTCGGCTCTAGCAGCTTCTGGTCGTGACGGTTGGCGCCGTCGTGCGCCAGCCCGACCGGGACCCCCGCTCCCTCGCTGAGAACCTCACGCTTCGCCCCCCCTTGGCTCGGTCAGTGGGATTCGGCCCGGTCCTCGGCCCACCCAAAGGGGCCTTGGTCATCGCGCCGTCAGCCGCCAGCCACGCCCAATCGATCCCGACGACCTTGTCGTACTCCAACAGACCCTGACGCCAGATCTCGGCGAACACCCCGGCCTGCTCCCATTCCTGAAAACGCCGATGCGCAGAACTCGAGGAGCAGACCCCTGTCGCGTTCAACGCGTTCCACTGCATCCCAGTCCTAAGCACCAGCAAGATCGCGTCCATCGCATCACGGTCGGGCACCCGCGGCGCATGACAGCCCAACGGGTGAAACGGCGGTGCTGGAAGCAGCGGCTCGACCCGCTCCCACAACCAGTCCGGCATCCGCCAACCATCATCCTTACTGACCATGTAGCCCATCACAGACCTCCTGATCGAATGGCATAAAGGCCGGCCGATCAAAGATTCAACACCGGTCTACATAACCCTTCCGGGATAGGCCCTAAGGCTCTGACGGGCCGGTGCAGCCGGGTGGGCGGGCGGATGGGCCTTAATCCCCATCACTTTGTGTCGCGAACCCCGCCGAGCGCAGGCGGCCTGCAGACTCGCGGACAGGCTCAGGGCCGACTGAAGTTCAGCCCGGAGTTCTGCAGCGCGGCCCGCGAGATGACCGGGGCAGCGCGATCGCCCTCCGCATCCCCCCCGGCCCCCGGCTCCTCGCTGGAGTAACGCTGTTCGGTGAGCGTCAGGTAGATGGAGTCGAGGCTGGGGCGCACCAGCTCGATGTTGCGCAGCCGCATCGTGTGGCCGCCAAGCTGCGCGAGCGCGGCGGCGGCCATCGTTGCCGCGTTGTCGGTCGAGATGCGCAGCACCGAGCCATCGCACACGACCTCCCCCCCGCGTACCGCGATCTCGGGCGCCGGCCCGTCGAAGGTCAGTTCCACGACCTGGGTGGAGTTCATCGCGACGAGCTCGGCGATTGATCCGCGGGCGATGATCGCGCCGCCCTGCAGCAGCGCCACCGACGCGCCGAGCTGCTCGATCTCCGGGAGATAGTGGGTCGAATAGCAGACGCGTGCCCCTCGTCGGCGAGTCCTTTGACGAGATCGAGGATCTCCTGGCGGGTGCGAATATCGGCGCCGACCGTGGGCTCGTCGAGGATCAGCAGGGCCGGCTTGCAGACGATCGCCATGCCGGTGTGCAGGCGCCGCTGCTGTCCACCGGAGAGCGTGCCCGCCTGCGCATCGAACTTGGGCGTGAGGCTGAGGGCCTCCCCCACCTCCTCCGCGCGCTTTGCGACCTCGCGCCCACGCAGGCCACCGAGCTCGCCGAACAGCTCGAGGTTGCCGCGCACCGTGAGCGTCGGGTAGATGCCGAGATCCTGCGGCGCGATGCCGAGGTGCTCACGCGCCTTCAGCGGGTCGGAGGTGGCGTCGACGCCGTTGACGAGGATCGTGCCGGAGTCGGCCCGCCGCAGCCCGGCCACGCATGAGACGAACGTCGTCTTGCCGGCGCCGTTGTGGCCGAGCAGCCCTGCGATCTCCCCCGGTTCGATCTCGAGGTCAACCCCCTTCAGAACCTCGAAGTCCCCGTAGGACTTGCGCACGCCACTCACGTAGAGGGTTGCCTGCGAGCGCGGGGTGCGCAGCTCCTCCGCGTCGGGCGAGTCGGCCAGGATCACCGGCCGGCGGCGCATCGCGGTGCGCTGCGGGTCGGGCGCCAGCACGACCTCGAGCACGGTCTGACCGACCTGGATCTGATCGCCGGTGCTGAGCAGCTGCGAGGCGGGGATCCGCCAGCCGTTCAGGTAGGTGCCGTTCGTGGAGCCGAGATCCTCGAGCAGATAGGCGCCATCGCCGCGCAGCACGACGCGCGCGTGTGCGCGCGAAAGCTCCTCATCGCCGCCGAGGGCGCCCGGCCCCTGCACGGTGCGTCCGATCGAGACGTCGTGCCCGAGCGGGATGTCGCTGCCGGCGGCCGGCCCGGCGATCACGCGCATCAGCTCGCCCGCGCTCACGAGACCAGCTTGCGGTCGGTCGGGCGGAAGCGGATCGCCGCGAGCACCGTGAAGAGGGCGGCGAAACCCAGCAGCACGGCCGTGGGCCCGATCACCGAGCCGAACCCGTCGCCCTTGAGGATCACGTCGGTCGAGGCCTGCATCGCCCAGTGGCTGGGGATCGCGGGCGCGATGCTCTGCGCCCACCCGGGCAGCGTGGCGGTCAGCGCGAGCGCGCCGCCGAGCGAGGCGGAGACCAGCATCAACAGGTTGCCCAAGGCGTCGAGCTGGCTCATCGTGGTGCAGAACGCGACCAGCGCGAAGGTCAGCGCCAGCACGCAGATCGCCAGCGCCGGCGCGAGGATCACCAGCGTCCGCCATCGAGCCCTTCGAGCTCATGCCGAGCACGAGGTCGCCGATCACGAACAGCAGGATCATCTGCAGCGTGATCACGACGAACGAGGGCAGCAGCTTGCCAAGGATCACCTCGGTCGTCGAGGCCATCATCTGCATGCGGTCCCACGTGCCCCACGCGTGCTCGGCGAAGAAGGTGCGCCCGACGAACACCAGCCAGAAGAACGCGAACATCACCGTCAACCCCGGCACCACCTGTTCGGCCCCGTTGACGTGGCGGTAGCCGGCCCCGAGCAGCGCCGACTTCTGCGTGGTCTTCATGATCACCATCGTCAGCAGCGGGATGATCACGAAGATCACGAGCGCCCCCGGGTTGCCGAGCAGCAGCCTGGTTTGATGGCGGGAGATGATCAGCAGTCGTCGGCGTGACATGGCGGCTCGCGCGTGGACAATATATGCTCCGGGCGCAGAGTGACTGCTCCGGCTGCGAGCAACTGGCAACCGGGCGAAAGGAGGCAGGTCATTATCAAGCGAGGTGTGATCGTCGCCCGCATCAAGCCCGGCGCCGAGGAGGAGGTCGCGCGGATCTTCGGCGAGTCCGATGAGACCGAGCTGCCGCACATCACGGGCGTGCGCCACCGCAGCCTGTTCGTGCTCGACGACATCTACATCCACCTGGTGGAGACCGACGACGAGTTCGCCGACGCCGTCGAGAAGGTGCGCAACCACGACCTGTTCAGGGAGATCAGCGCCCAGCTCGATCCCTACATCACCCCGTACAACCCCGAGACGTGGCGCTCGCCGAAGGACGCCCAGGCGCGGGAGTTCTATAACTGGGACCCACCCGCCCCACCGGCCGAGGCATGAGCGTCAGGCTGGTCGTCGACGTACGCATCAAGCCGGGGTCCCGCGAGGAGCTGCTGAGCGCCTACGCCGCGCTGCGCGCGCGGGTCGCACAGGAGCCGGGACTGATCGGCCATCAGCTGTGCGAGTCGCCGCGAGGACGGCGAGCGCTGGCTGGTGATCAGCGAGTGGGAGAGCATCGAGCTCTCCAACGGCTGGGACGCCTCGGAGGATCACGCCCGCCTGCTGGCGCCGCTGCGCGCCTGCTTCGCGCAGGCGAGCCGATCGAGCTTCGACGTGCGCGACGGCGTGGTCGTATAGGATGGCGACCCGTGAGCATCGAACGAGGCGAGTCCATTGTGGAGTTTGCGGCGATTCGCCCGCCGCGGAGCGACTACGACGTCGCGATCCTCGGTGGCGGCCTGGCGGGTCTCACGCTGGCGATCCAGCTCAAGCAGATGCGGCCCGAGACGACGCGTGGTCGTGCTCGAGAAGCGCGAGGGACCGGCGCCGCTGGCGGCGTTCAAGGTCGGCGAGTCGACCGTCCCCTCCGGCGCCCACTACTTCTCCGAGGTCGTGGGGATGCACGACCACCTGCTCTCCGAACAGCTCGTCAAGTGCGGGCTGCGCTACTTCCCTCCCGCCAACGGCAACGAGGACATCACCAAGCGGGTCGAGGCCGGCCCACCGCTGTACCCGCCGCACGACAACTTCCAGCTCGATCGGGGCCTGTTCGAGAACAAGCTCGCGGCGCGCGCGCGGGCGCTCGGCGTCGACCTGCAGCAGGGCGCGCGCGTCCGGGAGATCGATCTCGACGCCGACCCGCACCGCGTGACGTTCGAGCAGTTCGACGCAGGAGACGACGCTCGAGCGCGCGCTGGGTCGTGGACGCCGCGGGTCGCGCCAGCATCCTCAAGCGCAAGCTCGACCTGATGGCCGACTGCGGGCACCACATCAACTCCGCCTGGCTGCGACTCGGAGGCGGACTCGACCTCGAGGCGTGGGGCGCCGACGACGCCGAGTGGATGGCGCGGATGTCCAAGCCGGGCATCCGCCAGTTCAGCACCAACCACCTGATGGGAGAGGGCTACTGGGTGTGGATGATCCCGCTCTCCACGGGACCGATCAGCATCGGCGTGTGCGCCGATCCCCGCTTTCACCCGTACGAGGAGATCAACGAGCTCGAGCGCCTGCTCGGCTGGCTGCGCAAGCACGAGCCCCAGCTCGCCGCGTCGATCGAAGAGCGCCCGCAGGACATCGAGGACTTCCTGCGCGTCAAAGACTTCGCGTACGGGGTCAAGCAGATGTTCTCGACCGACCGCTGGGCGCTGGTGGGCGAGGCGGGAGCGTTCGCCGACCCCTTCTACTCGCCCGGGCTCGGACTTCATCGGCTACAGCAACACCTTCACCGCCGACCTCGTAACTCGCGACCTGAACGGCGAGGAGATCGGCGAGCGCGCCGACTACTACAACGACCTCTACCAGCGCCTGTTCGCGCACGTCATCTCCCGCTATCGGGATACCTACCCGGTGTTCGGCAACCCCTGGGTGATGTGCGGTCTGCTGACCTGGGATTTCTACTCCAACCACACTGGCGGCGTGCTGGCGTTCACGCAGAACAAGTTCACCGACATCGACTTCATGAGGCGCGCCGACGAGTATCTGGATCGTCTGTGCAAGCTGAACATCAACATGCACAAGCTGTTTCGCGAATGGCACGAGCTTGAGCGCAAGCCGCGCGATCCGGACATACTCGCGACCTTCCCGGTGCTGCTCGGCGGGCTCGTCGGTCTCGTCAAGGAGTACCCCGACGAGGAGGCGCTGCTGGAGGAGTTGCGCGCCAACGTTCGCAACTCCGAGGCGATGGCGATCGCGATCTTCAACCAGGCCGCACAGGCGCTGCCGGAGGGACCTCCGGCCGATCGGCCGATCAACCCATACGCCCTGAGCCTCGATCCCGCGCGGTGGGAGGCGGACGGGCTGTTCGAAGAGCCCGGTCTGACGATCGAGCAGGCGCGCGAGATGGTCACAGGGATCGATGGTATGTGGGACTCCTCGCTCGCGTTCGCGGGTGGCCCACCTCCGGGCGTCGGCGGACCGCCTGCCGGTGTCGGTGGACCACCCCCGGGTGTCGGTGGACCCCCTCCGGGCGCCGGCGGACCGCCAGCGTAGAGATGGCCGGAAGTCCTGCGAGCAGCTCGTGGGGTGTATGGAGATCGCTGCGAGGCTCGCATCGCTGAGCGCTTCGATGTCGTAGTGGTCGGCGCGCGCTGTGCGGGCTCGCCGCTGGCGGCGCTGCTGGCCCATCGCGGTCTGCGTGTGGCGGTGGTGGAGAAGGCAACGTTTCCCCGCGACACGCTCTCCACCCACTTCTTTCAAGCCCAGGCGCTTGCCTCCCTCGAGCGTCTCGGAGTGACGAAGAAGCTGGAAGCGATCGGCTCACCGTGCGTGGGGATGGTCAACCTCCGCATCGAAGACCTCCAGTTCCAGGCGCCCATCCCCCAGCAGCCCGGCGACGTCGGCGGGCTCAGATCGGTGCGACGCCTGGTGCTCGACCCGATCATCGCTGACGCCGCGGCCGAGGCGGGCGCCGAGATGCTCATGGGCACGACTGTGACCGGGGTCGTGAAGGATGGCGAGCGCGTGACCGGCGTGCGGGTCACGCGCGATGGCGCGGAGAGCACGCTGCAGGCCCGGCTGGTCGTGGGCGCCGACGGCCGCAACTCGACGGTGGCGAGCGGCGCCGGCGCGCGCAAGTACAACGCGGTGTACAACCAGCGGTTTGCCTACTGGTCGTTCTTCGAGGGAGCCGCGCTGGGCTCCGACCCGGCATTCCTGCTGCACCGCTGGGGCAAGCGGTTCGTGATCGCGGCGCCATCGGACAGCGGGCTGTATCAGGTAGTGGTGATGCCCGAGCTACACGAGCTCCCGCGCTACCGGGAGGACCTCGAGGGCAGCTACCTCGAGCACGCCCGCAGCTGCCAGCCGGTGGCCGAGGCGCTCGTCGGGAGGCACAGCGGGTGGGAAAAATCTTCGGGATGCTGCGCTGGCAGGGCTTCTTCCGCGACGCCTCCGGCGCCGGCTGGGTGCTGCTCGGCGACGCCGGCCACTTCAAGGATCCCGCCGCCGGCCAGGGCATCGGGGACGCGTTCAGGCAGGGCGAAGCGCTGGTGGAGCCGATCGTCCGCGGCCTGGAAGGCTCCGATCGGGCGCTCGACGAGGAGCTGGTCGAGTGGGGCCGCTGGCGCAACGACGGACGCGATCGGGCACTACTGGCTGGCAACCGACATCGGCGGCGCCGGCAAACCGCCCACCGCCCTTCCCGAGGTCGGCAAACGGCTGCTGGCCCGGGGCGAATTGGCGCCGTTGATCGATCTCTTCAGTCACCGCGGCAAGCCCTCGCAGGTCCTCACTCCGCCGCGCCTCGCCGCCGCGATGGGACGCGTGTTCGCACGGCCCGGGTGCGACCGGCGCGCGCTGCTGAGCGAGATCGGTGGACTGGTCGCACTGAACGCCCGTCGTCAGCGTGAGTACCGCTGGCCGGTGTATGAGCAGGACGGCGCGACGAGCGACGCGGGAGCAACCGAGGTGCCGGATTCAACCGCGCCGCCGCGGTGACTCTCACAGCACGCGAAGTTGACGTGGGCTCCCCCAACCATTAGGCTGCCACCGAGCATGCCAGATGGCGAAAAACCACCCTCGGACGCATCGGATCGCACGGTGATGCGCCCCACGCCGGGCCTCTCGGATCGCACGGTGATACGCCCTACGCCGGACCTCTCCGATCGCACCGTGATACGCCCCACGCCCGACCTCTCCGATCGCACCGTGATACGCCCCACGCCCGACCTCTCAGATCGCACCGCAGCGCCGGCCAAACCCATGGAGACTGCCCCGGTGGAGACTGCCGCAGTAGAGGCTCCCGCGGTTGAGGCTCCCGAGCCTCCGAGCGGCGGTCCTCCCCCGACCATACCGCTGCCGGTCCGCCTGCTGATGAAATCTCCCAAGGGGATACGCGTGCTGCAGTTGCTCATCCGACTGCCTGAGCGAGCCCGACGTCCCGTCCTGATTCTCGTCCCGCTGCTGCTGCTCGTGTTGGTGATCGCGATCGTGGTCGCGATCGTCCAACTCGTGTTCTGACTCCATCACAGCCCGAACAGCCGCCGTGCGTTGTCCTCCAGGATGCCCTGCTTCTCGGTGGCCGAGATCGGCAGTCCGTCGACCATCGCGATCGCGTCCTGCAGCGGCGTCGCAAGCGGTGGCGAGTCCGTGCCGAACAGCATGTGGTCGGCGCCCATCAGCTCCAGGTTGGCGAGGTGGTTGGGCACGCTGGAGTTGGCCGTGTCGACGTACACGCGCCGCAGATACGTGCTTGGGGGCTGGGTGATCTTGTTGGTGTACTGCGCCATTGGCGGGCGGCCCGCCGGTCCGCCGGCGCCCGGCCCGCCGCCAGGGGGCCACCTCCAGGCGCGCCGCCGCCCGGAGGTGCACCACCCGGAGGTCCACCGCGTGGCCGCCCGAGGTCCACCGCCCGGAGACCCCCGAGGTCCGCCGCCGGGTGGGCCGCCACCGGCCCAGTGGCGCGGCTGGTAGGCCTGGTCCATGCGCCCCGCGAGCAGCGAGATCGCGCCGCCCGCCGTGGCCGCGATCAGCTCAAGATCGGGGTGCTGCTCCAGCCGGCCCGCGAACACGAGCGTCGCCAGGCCGACGGTGACGTCCATGAACCGGCCCGACCTGCTCGACCAAACGGAAGTCCTCGATGCTGTCGCTGCCGACCGGCTCGGCGGGGGGGTGCAGGAAGATCGGCTTGCCGAGCTCGGCCGCCATCGCGAAGAACTCGTCGGCGCGCGGTGAGTCGAGGTATTCGCCGCCCACGCTGGTGTTGACGATCAGCCCGACGAACCCTCCGTCGCGCACCGTCTGCGCGGTCTGCGTCGAGCAGCGCGGAGTCGCCGAACGGGTTGGTGTAGGCGTAGGCGGCCAGCCGTGGTGCGTGCTTGCGCACCGTCTCGGCGAGCCACTCGTGAAACGACTTCAACTCGTCGGCCGACTGCGCGTAGTTGTCGTGACCGCGCTTGCTCATCGTCCCGAAGCCGACCGGGCTGCCGACGATCGTCACGCCGATCCCGGCCGCTGACTTGCGATCGAGCATCCCCTCGATGTCCGCCAGCGCGGGCGGCATCGGGTAGCGCTTGAACAGCTCGGGATGCGTGATGTGGCCGTGGACGTCGATGATCACGACGAGGCTCCGCGAACATCGGCGGTCCCGTCGCGGCTCCCCCGATCGTCGACGATCGCGAAACGCTCCCGACCTTCGTCGATCACGTCGCGGCTCCACCGTCCTCGCTCGGATCCGCGCCGGGCCAGGGGTAATCGTGCACGCCGGACATCCGCTCCTGGAAGGCGAGCATCGCGGCGACGTCGAGGTCGCCGAGCCCCTGCTGCTGGGCGGCGGTGAGCATCGCGTGGGCGCTCTCGGTGACGGGCATCGGCACTCCCGCCTTCTGCGCCTCGCCGAGCACGAGCGTCATGTCCTTGCGCATCAGCCCGAGCTTGAAGGCCGCGAACTCGAAGTTGCGCTGGCCCATGATCGCGCAGCGGAAGCTCATCACCGGCGAGCTGTAGCCGCTCTTGGCGATCATCTCCAGCACCTGCTCGCGCTCCAGCCCGGCGCGTTCGCCGAACACGACCGCCTCGGCGAGCGCCGGCATCTGCACCCCCATCAGCATGTTGAGGACCAGCTTCATCGTCGCGCCCATGCCGCTCCCGCCGAGATAGGTCACCTCCTTGCCGAGCACCTCCAGCAGCGGCTCCATCGCCCGGAAGTCCTGCTCCTCGCCGCCGGCCATGACCCGCATCTCGCCCTGGCGGGCGTGCATCGGGTTGCCGAGCACGCACGCATCGAGCGCGTGGTGGCCGGCCTCGACCGCGCGCGCCGCGACCTCCCTGGGAAAGTCGGGCGGCACGGTGCTCATGTCGAGGATGTAACCGCCCTCCCCGAGCGTCTCGAACACCCCGTCGGCGTCGAACAGCATCCGCGCGACGATCTCCTGGTTGGCGAGGCTCAGCATCACCACGTCGGCCTCGCGCGCCGCGTCCGCGGGCGAGTCGGCGACGCGCGCGCCGAGCCCCGCGACTTCCTCGGCCTTGGCGCGCGTGCGGTTGTAGACGGTGATGTCATACCCCGACTCGACCAGCCGGCAGGCCATGCCGTTGCCCATCACGCCGAGGCCGATGAACGCGATCCGCTGCTTGTCGGCGGGCGAGGAGGACACGCTACGAGCTCGCGGTCACGCCGCCGTCGACGAACAGCACCTGCCCGGTGAGGAAGCTGGCCGCCGGCGAGGCGAGGAACAGCGTCGCGCTGGCCAGCTCGACCGGCTCGCCGAAGCGGCCGAAGGGGATCCGTCCGAGCATCATCGCGACGAACCTATCATCCGCCGCCGCATCGTGCACGAGCTCGGTCGGGACGAACCCCGGCGCGACCCCGTTGACGGTGATGCGGTACCTGCCCCACTCGGTGGCGAGCTGGCGGATGAGACCGTTCAGGCCGGCCTTGCTGGCGGCGTACCCCGCGAAGCCGCGGCGCCCGCCCGCCACGCTGCGGGTGGTCGAGTAGTGGATGATGCGCCCGCCACGGCCGGCGTCGATCATCGCCTCGCCGGCCGCCTGGGAGAGCCAGAACGCGCCCGAGAGGTTGATGTCCAGCAGCGACTGCCACGCCTCCTCCTCGAAGCGCTCGGCCGGCGCCTCGATGTCGATCCCGGCGAGGTTGACGAGCACGTCCACCCCACCCAGCTCCCGTCTGGCCCGCTGCGATCAGCTCGCGCGCGCTCTCGCGGCTGGAGATGTCCACGCGCACGCCGTGCGCGACGTGCCCCGCCCCAGCGAGCTCCTCGGCGAGTGCCTGCGCCTTCTCCTGAGAGCGTCCCGCGATCATCAGCTCGGCGCCGCACTCCGCGAACAGACGTGTGGTGACCTCGCCGATGCCGCCGTAGCCGCCGACGACGATCACGCGCTGGCCGTCGAGGCGAAACAGCGACGCGAAGTCGGCGGCGCGCCGCTCGTCCACCACGATCGGCGGGCCCGGCGGCCCGCCGCCGCGGTCCGGTCCCCCTGCTCATTCGTCGTGCCGCCGCGTGACCAGCAGCTCCATCGTGCTCTTCATGAAGAACTCCCGCGCGCCCTCGCTGGTGGACATGTCACGGGGCTCGGCCACCTAGCTCGTCGAGCTTGTCCTCCAGCTCGCGGATCGCCGGTTGGCTGCCCATGTGCTGGCCGAGCACCGGCAGCGGCACGTCGTCGGTCGTCTCGACCACCCTGATCACCGTGTTGCCCTTCATGAACACCTGCGTGCTGAGCAGCGTTCCGACGGCGTTGCCGTCCTCGTCGCGGACCGTGTGATCGGGTCGGCCGTATTCCTTGAAGGCCTGGCGCACCGCGTCCTGCGAGCCCGGCTTGATGTCCCACATGAGTGCCCAGTATTGCGCCATCGCAATCCCTCCTTTCTCGCTCTAGCCCTGCACGTAGAAGCGAACGTCGTAGTGGTCGGTTTTGGGCGGCGCCCGCAGCACGTCCTTCAGCTCTCCGACCATCGCCCGGGCGATTCCGGCGCTCGACTCACGGGTCTCCTCGCTGTCCCACAGCGTGATCGCGACCGCGTGCGGACCGCCGTCGGGCTCGGTCAGCAGGATGTAGCCGCGAAAGCCCGGATGCTCCTGGTAGGAGGGGATGATCTTCTCCTCCGTCAGCTCCATGCCGGCATCGACTTTCTCGGGGTTCCACTCGGTGGTGTTGACTCGCGCGTACATAATGCCCCCTCAGGCGCTCGGCTTGATCGTGTGGGCGACGTCATAGATGATCCGCTCGTTGGTGCCCGCCCAATACGGGTGCATCGGCGAGCGCTTGGCGACGTGGGCCAGCGACTCCTCCCACGCGAGGAACGCGTCCTTGCTCTCCCACTCGCTGAGCAGGATGTAGCTGAGCGGCTCCCCGTCAGGGTCGGCCGGCTCGCGACGGCGCAACAGCTCGTCGCCGAGGTGCCCGGCCGTGCCTTTCACGTTGGCGGTGACCTGCGCATACGCTGCCTCGAACGCGTCGGCGTCCTCACGCTTGATCTTGGCGAAAACCATCACACGTGCGGCCATTCAGATCGCCCCTCCGTCCCGATTTTGAAGAAGAGGATCCCGGCTCGGCGACGTACGGCCGCCTGCGCCACCCTCTATGTCGATGAGTATTTCGTGCACCGTCATGCGCGCCGAGGAGCGCAGCTCGCGCAGCGGCGCCGTCAGCTCGTCCTGCTCAGGGCTGCGCTCGAACTCCCCGAACACCTCCCTGTCGCTCCAGTCGCTGGTCACGACGAAGCTATCGGAGTCCTCGGGGTCGCGCGCGAGCGTCTGGCGGACGTTCCCGGGGACCCTCCGAACCTGCTCGGCGATCGCCCGCCAGGCCCGCTCGAAGTCCGGCCCGCGACCCTCCTTGACCGTCATGTACAGAGTCGCGCGCACCATGGCGGGGATCCTACATGCGTTCGCCACCTGCTGGCCCTCAGCATCCCCGCGGTGCCGGATCTCGTTCGACCTCACCGGCGAGGGACATCGCAGCCCCACCGGCGGAGCGCTAGGATCGGCGCGAGCTTCAACTCGTCCAACCCACCTACAAGGGGGAGCATGTGTTCTGTCGCGTGACCCACGTCCAGGCGCCCGAGGGACGGGTGCAAGAGGGCCTCAAGCTTTGGTATGAGAACGTTCTGCCGGTCACAATGGCGCGCGAAGGGTTCAAGGGCGCGCTCTCACTGGTCGATCCCGACTCGGGCAAGGCGCTCTCGATCACCTTCTGGGAGGGCGAGGACGAGCTGCTGTCCAGCACCGAGGCTGAGTACCACAAGCGGGCGATCGAACGCTTCGGCGAGTTCTTCACGGATGCCCACGAGCCCGAGAACTTCAAGCTGCACCTCTTCACGGGCGACATCTTCAACGGCGACTTCACGTCCGATGAGGCCGGTGAGGGGCTCACGAAGTCCCAGTAGCTCCCTCCTCACGACCGCGTAATCGCCGACGATCAGGCGGTCGTGAGGGACGGCTTGCGGATGATGCTGGAGGCAGAGGCCGACGTCAACGTCGTTGACTGCCAGCCTCCCCTACCTCACCGACGGCTGCCCGGCCCGCGACCAATTGAACTGGGTGACGTTGTCTCGCTGCGCAAACAGGCCGGCGCGGGTGCCGCGGCGTACGAACAGCACTGGCGCGGGCGCGGCCTTGGCGATCTCCGAGCGGGTGGGACCCAGGCCCTCGCGGCGCCAGCGCTCGGAGAGGCCGATCACCAGCAGGCCGGCGCCCGCGGCGGCCGAAACGATGCCCTCGCGCCCCCCGGCGATGACCAGTGGCTCCGTGGCGATCCCGGTCGTCTGCTGCACCAGCAGGCCGGCGTCGGCGAGCATGCGGGTGACCGACTTGCCGTCGTCGCTCTGCCCGCCGGCGCCGAGCAGCTTCAGCGGCGCACCGGTGGCCGAGGAGAGCCACGAGCCGAGCTCCAGCGCGGCCCAGTCGTGCTCCGCGCCGCCGAACGGCACTAGCAACGGGGTCTGCGGCCCTAGTTTCATCGACGCGCTCTCCTTCGCGACGAGCACCGCGACGTCGCACTCGGCCCGTTCGAGCAGCACGCTCACGTCCCCCAACGGCACGCTCTCGCCGATCAGGCGGCGGCGCCCCTCGGTCAGCACCAGGTCGACCGGCTCGCGCTCGGCAACGTGCGCGAGATCCGTGCCGGGGTGGCTGGAGCTGAGCGCGACGCCCCGGGCGAGAACGCCTGCGGCGGCCAGGCGCTCGCGCGCCTGGGCGATCGTCTGCGAGGCCCGTTCGAGCTGCAGGTTCTCGGTCTGCAGGCCGCCGCGTACGCCGGCGCCGCGCGGGGGCTCGACGAGGCGGGTGAGGATCAGCTCGCGCTGCGGCGCCGAGCGGGCCAGCGGCTCGGCCAGCTCGATCAGGCGCTCGAGCGCGGCGTCGGAGTGCGAGGCGACGAGGATCGAGCGCTCCGCCACTGGTAGACCGGGATGCTCGCGAGCAGCGACGACGGCCGCGCCGGCAAGCTCGTCCTCGATCTTGGTGCCGTACTCGTTGCGCGGGTCGAGCAGTTTCAGCAGTGGACCCGTCATCAGCGTGGTCACGATCGCCATGATCACGAGCGCCGTGAACAGCACGCTCGAGATCGCGCCGACTTCGAGCGCGATGTTGAGCACGATCAGCTCGGTCAGCCCGCGCGTGTTCATCAGCGTGCCGATCACCATTGAGGCCCGCGAGTCGAAGCCGCACACGCGCGCCGCGATCGCCGCCCCAGCGAGCTTGCCGACGATCGCGAGCACCACCAGGCCAGCGGTGATCAGCCACAGCTCGGGCCGGTCGAGCAGCGTGATGTTGGTCTTCAAGCCCGTGTAGACGAAGAACAGCGGCAGCAGCAGGGTGACCACGAAGTCCTCGACCCGGCGCGTGACCTCCTCGGTGAGGCGCGCGTGCCGCGGCATCACCATCCCCATGATGAAGCCGCCGAAAATCACGTCGATACCGATCGCTTCGGTTATGTACGCCGACAGCAGCACGCCGACGACGATCGCCGCAAACCACCCGGACGGAATCTGCCCAACCTCGTCGAAGGCGGTCGCCATGCGCGCCAGGACCCGCCGCACCAGCAGTGCCATCACGAGCACGAACGCGACCGCCTCGGCGATCGTCCGCACGACGACCCCAAACGAGCCGGAGACGGCGATCGTGGTCGCGAGCGCGATCAAAAACCAGGCGCTGACGTCGTCGATCGCGGCACAGCCGATGGTAAGGGAGCCAACCGGCCCCTTGAGCATCCGCCGCTCGGTGAGGATCCGCGCGAGCACCGGGAAGGCGGTGATCGACATCGCGACGCCCATGAACAGCGCGAACGCGGCGAACTTGATGTTCGGCCCCAGCAGCTTGTACAGCGGCAGCGCGGCGACGATCCCGAGCAGCATCGGCAGCGCGATGCTCGCGTTGGAGATCGCCGCGGCTGGCGCGGCCTTGCCCTTGAGCTGCTTCTGATCGACCTCCATGCCGATCAGGAACATGAAGAAGATCAGCCCGAGGTTGGCGGCGACGCCGAACGCGGGGAGGATGTCGGTTGCGAAGATCGTGGCCTGGAGGTTGGGCGCGAGCAGGCCGAACAGCGAGGGGCCGAGCGCGATCCCCGCGATCACCTCCCCCATCACTCGCGGCTGGCCGACCCGCACCGCGACCATCCCGAACCCTCGCGCGACGATCAGCACGATCAGGACGGCCAGGAAGAAGGCGGCCACAAGCTTGGTGAACGAGCTGCGCTGCTTGGTCGCGGTGAACTGCTCGCCCGAGGGCGGCAGGCCCGAAGGGGTGATCAGGGCTGGTTTGGCGACCGCTTTGGCAGCCGACGGAACGGGCGCCGCCACCTGCAGGGGAATCAGCTTGACGTTCTGCAGCAGGATGTCGTTCGCCGTCGCCGTCAGGCGCACGGAGCCGCCTTTCGTGCACGCGACATCGCCGCTGACGGCGCTTGTCTTGGTTGAGTAGGAGAGCCGCCCGAGCGTATGGTTGGCGGCGACGAGGGTGTAGCTCGACCCGCTGCCGTTCAGCGTGAACGAGCTGCCGAAGCAAATCGAGGTGGGCGACAGCGCATACTTGCCGGCGATTGCGCTCGGCGTGCGCGGCAGCGCCGCGCCGGGTGCCGGCGGCGGGGACTTGAGGGTCGCCGCGAACGCGGCGCCTCCGAGCGTCCCGGCGATCGACCCCTTCACTCCGGGCATCACGAGGGCGTCGAGCGTCTGCTGCTTGCCTGAAATACAGTCGACCGTCCCGGTGAGGCGATGAGCGCCGGCGGGAGTGGCGCCGGGCTTCAGGCGCAGCTGACCGCCCAGCGTCCGCTGGCTGTTGGTGAGGTTGACGAACTGCCCGGACTGGTTGACGCTGAACGCCGGTCCCGGCGGGGGCAGCTGGGTAGGCGCGGTCGCGGGCAACGGCGCCCCGCCCACGGGCGCGGGTGCCGGACCCAGGCAGCTGCTCGGCGCGCTGGCGACATATCCGCCGGCGATCGTGGGAAGCGCCTTCTCGCTGCCACCCTTGTCGATCACGACGAACACGACGACGACCGAGAGCGCCGCCAAGATCGCATAGAAAGGGATCAGGCGCCGCGCCAGACCCCTACCCGACAGCCCACTGCTCGCCGACATCGACGTACCCTCAGATCCCCCCATCAACATTCAGCGTAACCCCCGAGACGAAGCTCGCGTGGTCGCTGGCGAGAAACAGCGCAACGTCCGCGATCTCCTCTGGCCGTCCCAGCCGGTTGAGCGCCGCGAGGCCTGAGTAGCGCGCGCGACCGGCCTCGTCGAGCTCACCGGTCTGGTCGGTTTCGATGATGCCGGGCGCAACCGCATTGACGCGGATGCCCGCCCTACCGACCTCCTTGCAAAGGGCTCGGGTCAGGCCGATCAGACCGGCCTTGGAGGAGATGTAGTGCACCCGCCCCGGCATCCCGCGCATCGCGACCGCCGAGGTGATGTTGACGATCGACCCCCCCTCCCCCATCGCCGGCAGGGCGGCCTGGCAGACGAGGTACACGGCCGTCAGGTTGGTGTCGATCACCCGGTGCCACTCCTCGAGCGCCAGCTGGTCGATCATCGCGTGGCTCACCACGCCGGCGTTGTTGATGACGATGTCGAGGCCACCGAAGCGCTCGCTCGTGTCCTTCACGAACGCCTCCGCCGACGCCGGGTTGGAGAGGTCGGCCTGCGCAAGGAAGCTCGCTCCGCCGATCTGCGCCAACTCTCCCCGCAGGCGCTCCACATCCTCGGACTCCCGGTTGTAGCAAGCCCCAACCGAGGCGCCCCCCTGCGCCAGCCCCAGCACGAGCGCGCGCCCGATACCGCGCGAGCCGCCCGTGACGAGCGCCCGCTTTCCGCTAAGCCCGAGATCCACGTGACCCTCCTTTGCGAACGCGTTTGCAAGAGACCGAAGCGCCGACGTCCAAACACGTTCCGATTCGCATGAGGGGCAAGCCTATAAGGTGCCGTGGGAGGACGCGATCGCAAAGGAGAGGACTGCACACATGGCCGCAACAGCATTTGTATTTCCCGGACAGGGCTCGCAGCGTGTGGGCATGGGCACGGAACTGCTCGAGGCGCGCCCCGAGCTGTTCGATCGCTACTTCGGCCTGGCTGACGCGGCCTCCGGACTGCCGATCCGCCAGCTCGCTCTGGAGGGGCCGATCGAGGAGCTCACGCGCACCGACGTGACTCAGCCGGCCCTGTTTGCGCTCTCGCTCGCGATCCACGAGCTGGCGCGCGAGTCGGGTCTGGAGCCCGACTTCGTGGCCGGGCACAGCCTGGGCGAGGACACGGCGGCGGTCGCCGCGGGCGCGCTCGACCTGGAGGCGGGCATGGAGCTCGTCTCGCTGCGCGGGAGGCTGATGGCCAACTGCGGGTCCGAGCGCCCGGGCGGGATGGCCGCGATCGTCGGCCTGCCGGCCGAGGACGTGCGGGCGCTGTGCGTAACAGCATCCGAGGCAGGCACCGTGGCTCCCGCCAACTTCAACAGCCCCCGGCAGACCGTCGTCTCCGGCGAGGAGGCGGGCGTGCAGCGGCTGCTCGAGCTGGCCGAGGAGGCCGGCGCCAGCAAGGCGGTGCGCCTGAAGGTGTCGGCCGCCTTTCACAGCGTTCTGATGGAGCCGGTTCAGCGGGCGATGGCCGAGGCGATGGACAAGCTCACCTGGAAGGACCCCAAGGTCCCGCTCGTGGCCAACGCCTCCGGCACGGTCATCAGAACCGGCGAGGAGGTGTGCCGGGCCCTGGTAGCACAGATCGCGAGCCCCGTGCTGTGGGTGGACTGCGTGCAGACGCTGGTCGGAGAGGGCTGCACAAGGGTCCTGGAGCTCGGGCCCGGACGCGTACTTGGCGGGTTGGTGCGTCAGATCGACAGCGATGTGGAAGTGTTCGCCGCCGACTCGCCGGAGAAGCTGTCGGCGTTCGCTGGGGCGACCGCCTGAACCACCCCCGCGAGGGCTGGCATCCCCGGGCGAGCGCACCGGCCACGGTCGCGCGCGCCACAATCTGGCCACGCGCGACGCGCCCCCGGGCGGTTGAGCCCCTACCCCGCCCCGAGCAGCCGGTACTGCCCGCGGTGAAAGATCAGCGGCTCGGCGTCGTCGCGCGTGCCCAGCTCCAGCACCTCGCCGATGAAGATGTCGTGGTCACCCGCCTCGTGCTCGGCGTGCAGCCGGCAATCGAGGTAGGCGAGCGCGCCCTCGAGGATCGGCGAGCCGCTGCTGGCCACCCGATGCGACACCTCGGCGAACGCGTCGCGGCCGCGGGGGCGGTCCTTGGAGGCGAAGTAGCGCGACAGCGGCTCCTGCTCGGTGCCGAGGATGTTCACCGCGAACACTCCGTTGCGCCGCAGATGTTCGCTGCCCTCCGAGCGCGCGATCGTGCACACCAGCACCAGCGGCGGGTCGAGCGACACCGAGGAGAAGGCGTTGGCGGTCATCCCGTAGGAGTGCTCCTCCCCGCGCGTGGTGATCACCGTGACGCCGGTGGCGAACGCACCGACGGTGTCGCGGAAGTCCTTGCTGCTGAAGGCTGGCGCTGGCATGAGCGAGGCGTGTGCTCGCGGGAGCCCCTCAGTCGAGGCTCCGCAGCCGCTCGCGCACGATCGCGTCGAAGTCCTTGGTCGTACCGAGGGACTCCGCGACGATGTCGCGGAACGTGTCGCGGTCCATCGCCAGCAGCCGTGTGGGCTCGAGCGCCTTCAGGGTGGCCGTCCGCGGCCGGTCGCGCAGGATCGCGAGCTCGCCGAAGAACTGCCCGGGACCGAGCGACACCGGGGCGTCGCCGCCGACCCCTTCGCGGTCGACCTCGACCGCGCCGTCGACGACGATGAAGAACTTGTCGGCCGGCCCGCCCGCGCGGGCGATCGTCTCACCCGCGGGGAAGTCGAGGATCTGCAGCTCGCCGGTGAGGCTGGAGACGCTCTGCAGCGGCAGGTCGCGAACACGGAGTAGGCCCGCTCGCGATGGAAGTCGACGCCGAAGGTCCCCTCCTGCTGATGGATCGCTGCGTCGGTGTTGTCGGTGAACTGCAGCTCGCTCGCCACGATCCGGAAGAACGAGATCGTCATCGTCGTGCCGGGCGAGAGCGCCGGGAACTTCTGCCCGAAGAGGTCGGCCACGCGCGCGATCTGCTCGCCGGAGAGAATCACGCGGCACTCGCCCATGCCCTGCAGCCCGCGAATCTTCTCCAGGTCATCGGAGGAGCCGTCGATCGTGAAGGAGACGAGCGGGTTCTGCTCGATGTGACGCGCGGTGGTGGTGTGCGCCTTCGTCCAGAAGTACAGCTCGGGGCCGTCGTGCACGTAGAGGAAGGTGCCGGCGTGGGGAACCCCGCTCGGGCTGGCGGTGGCAAGCGTGAGCGTGCGCTGCTCGCCCAGATAGTCCAGCACCTCGGGCAACATCTCCACTGCGGCTTCACCGCTGCTCATGGGGGTCTCCTTGCTGTGGGTCGGTCGCGGTCGCGAGAAATTGGTCCTGCTCCGGGCCAGGCGCCGAGGTCGCGCGAAACTGGTGGCTCATGTTGCCGTCACCGTCTCGCGCGCGAGGAAATGCTCGACGAAGTCGGTCGTCACATCGCCGGAGCGGAACTGTGCGTCGGCGAGCACGCGGCGGTGGAAGGGAATCGTCGTCTTCACGCCGCGACCCTCGATCTGAAACTCCGACAGCGCGCGGTCCATCCGCTCAATCGCCTCCAGGCGCGTCGGCGCCCACACGATCAGCTTGGCGATCAAAGAGTCGTAGAACGGGGCGATGTTCCACCCGGGGTAGCAGTGGGAATCCACCCGAGTCCACGGCCCTCCGGGTGGCACGTACACATCGAGGCGCCCCGCGGCGGGGGCGAAGTCGCGGTCGGGGTCCTCGGCGTTGACGCGGCACTCGATCGCGTGACCGCGCAGCACGATGTCATCCTGGGTGACCGACAGCGGCTCGCCGGCGGCGACGCGGATCTGCTCCTGGATCAGGTCGACGGAGGTGACCATCTCGCTGACGGGGTGCTCGACCTGGATGCGGGCGTTCATCTCCATGAAGGAGAGGTTGCCCTCGTGGTCGAGCAGGAACTCCATCGTGCCGGCGCCGGTGTAGCCGACCGAGAGGGCGCCGGCGACGGCGCGCTCGCCGATGTCTCTGCGCTGGGCCTCCGACAGGTGGATCGAGGGCGCCTCCTCGATCAGCTTCTGGTGGCGGCGCTGCACCGAGCAGTCGCGTTCGAAGAAGTACACGCCGTTGCCGTGGCTGTCGCACACCAGCTGCACCTCGGTGTGGCGGGGGGCCTCCAGGTAGCGCTCGATGTAGACGGCGCTGTCCTTGAACACGGCCTGGGCGGTGGCGCGCGTGGTGGCATAGAGGCGCACCAGGTCCTCGGCGCGGCGCACCACGTTCATGCCCCGTCCGCCGCCGCCGGCGACCGCCTTGATGATCACCGGGTAGCCGATCCCGTCGGCGATCTCCTGCGCCTCCTCCGCCGTCTGCACGGGCTCGATCGTGCCGGGCAGCAGCGGCAGCCCGGCCTTCTGCATCAGGTCGCGCGCGATCGCCTTGTCCCCCACCTTCTCCATCACCTCGGGGCGCGGCCCGATGAACGTGATCCCGTTGTCGGAGCAGATCTCGGCGAAGAACGGGTCCTCGGAGAGGAAGCCGTAGCCGGGGTGGATCGCGTCGGCGCCGGTCTTCTGGGCGGCACCGATCACGTTGGGAATGTGCAGGTAGCTCTTGCCAGGGTGGTGGGGCCCAACGTGCACGGCCTCGTCGGCGAAGCGCACCACGGCCGACTCGGCGTCCGCTGTGGAGTAGATCGCGACCGACTTGATGCCGAGCTCGCGGCAGGCACGGGCAACTCGCAGCGCGATCTCACCCCGGTTGGCGATCAGCACCTTCTCGAACACGGGATCAGCTCCTCGGCGATGCCGGACGCTCGACAGAGCCCTCGTCCTGGGGACCCTCAGTCATCAGCAGGCTCCAGATACATCAGCACCTGCTCGAACTCGACCCACTCGCCGTTCTCGACGACGATCTCAGCGACCTTGCCGCCCTCGCCGGCAGAAACCTCGTTCATCATCTTCATCGCCTCGACGATGCACACCGTCTGGCCGGGCTCGACACTCGAGCCAACCTCCACGAACGGCTTGGCACCAGGCTGCGCTGCGCCGTAGTAGGTGCCAACCAGGGGCGCCAGCACCGGCACCCTACGGTCCGCCTCGAGATCGCCGATCGTGAAGACGCCCGAGGCCATGCGCGCGCCGGGAGCGATGCTCATCCCGGGACCCGCCCCGGTGGCAACAGGGCCGCTGGGGGAAAGGTTGGGTGCAGGAGGATAGGGGGCTGTTCCCGGCACGCCCGGCGCGGCCGGCGCTCCGCGCTCGATCTCGATCTTGTAGTCGCCGGCGGCGACCGCGAAGCGCTGCACGGTGCTGCCCTCCAGGCGCTTGATCAGGTCGCGGGCCTCGGCCCACACTGACTCGATCAGCTCGCGGTCGGGGCTCGTGGTGTTCTCGTTGTCGCTCATGATGTCTCCCCCTGGGATAGTGGCGGAAGTGTTGGCTGGCGCCCGGGGGTGCCGAACTTGCGAAAGCGCTCGTAGCGCTGGGCGATCAGCTCGTCGGTGCTCAGCGGCAACAGTTCGCCGAGGCTGGCGACGATCGCGGCCTTGAGGTTGGCGCCCGCGGCCGACGGGTCGGTTTGCGCGCCGCCCTCGGGCTCGGGCACGACCGCGTCCATCACGCCGAGGCGCAGCAGCTCGGGGCTCGTGATGCGCAGCGCCTTGGCGGCACGGGGAGCGGCGGAGGCATCCTTGAAGAGAATCGTCGAGCAGCCCTCGGGGCTGATCACCGAGTAGTAGGCGTTCTCCATCATCAGCACCCGATCGCCGGCCGCGATCGCGAGCGCCCCGCCGCTGCCGCCCTCGCCGGTGACGACGGTCACGGCCGGCACGGGCAGGCGCGACATCAGCATGATCGATTCGGCGATCGCGTTGGACTGCCCGCGCTCCTCGGCCCCGAGGCCCGGATAGGCGCCGGGCGTGTCGACGATCGTTACGAGCGGCAGGCCGAAGCGCGCGGCGTAGCGCATCAGGCGCATGCTCTTGCGGTAGCCCTCGGGCTCGGGCATGCCGAAGTTGTGCTCGACCAGCTCGCTGGTGGTGTGGCCCTTCTGCTGGCCGATCACCATCACCGCCATCTCCCCGAGCTGCGCGAGGCCGGCGATGATCGCATGGTCCTCCTCGAACATCCGGTCGCCGTGCAGCTCCTGGAAGCCGTCGAAGGCGAAGCCGACGATGTCGAGGAACCGCGGCCGGTCGATGTGGCGCGCGAGCTGGACGATCTCCCATGGGTCGCGCGCCGGCAGCTGCTCGGGATCGACGATCGGCGCCTTCCCCTCAACCGCTGGGAGGCGTCCCTGGCGCGCCGCCGCGTCCTCGCCGCGTGCCGCCTCGGCGCGGGCGTGGAGCTCGAGCAGGTTGCGGATCGTGCGGCGCAGGCTTTCGCGCGGCTCAACCAGGTCGAGCATCCCATGCTCGAGCAGGAAGCCGGCGGTCTGGAATCCGTCGGGCAGCTTCTGGCGGATCGTCTGCTCGATCACGGTGGGCCCGGCGAAGCCGATGTGCGCGTCGGGCTCCGCGATCAGGATGTCCCCGAGCGTCGCGTAGGAGGCGCTGACGCCGCCGTAGGTGGGGTCGGTCAGCAGCGAGATGAACAGCACGCCCTCCTCCGCGAGGCGCGCCATCGCCTGCGAGGTCTTGACCATCTGCATCAGCGAGATGCACCCCTCCTGCATGCGCGCGCCGCCGGAGGCGGAGATCACCAGCAGCGGCGTGCGGGTCTCGAGCGCCAGCTCGGCCGCGCGTGTGATCGACTCCCCCACCGCGCCGCCCATCGAGCCGCCGATGAACGAGAAGTCGATGCCGGCGACGACGATCGGCAGGCCGTCGATCGTGCCGGTGCCGTGCAGCGCGCCGGTCTTCGTCTCGCTCTTCTTCTGCGCCTGCGCGATCCGTTCGACGTAGGGCTTTGAGTCGGCGAAGGAGAGCGCGTCGAGGATCTCGAGGTCGCCGCTCAGCTCCTCGAAGCTGCCCTCGTCCAAGCAGCTGGCCGAGTCGCTCGCGGATGCGCAGCCGGAAGTGGTGGTTGCAGTCGGGGCACACGCCGAGGTTGCGGCGCAGGCGCTTGTGGTAGACGAACGCCGCGCACGAGGGGCAGCGAAACCACTCCACCACGTCGGCGCGGGAGGCTGTTGCGAGCTCAGCCAAGGAGATCTTCCGAGGCGAGACGTCGGTCGTCGGCGTGCATGCGGCGGTACTCGAACAGCGATGCGCTCAGCGCGGCATCGACCTCCTCGCGCGCGGGCGCCTGCTCGGCCGGTTCGCCCGCCTGCGCTTGGAGAAAGGCGATCAGATTGAGGGTTCGGCCCTCGGGATCGCTGACCGGCGCGGTACGGGCAAGCTCGAGCGCACGCGGCCAATCCCCGCGCTGGATCGCGGTCTTGATCATCCCGTGCAGCGGGTAGATCTCGTGGCCCGGCACGTCGTCGAGCGTGCGCAGACGCTCGAACGCGGCCACGGCCTCCTCGAGCTGCCCGACCTCGAGGCTGAGCTCGGCAACGTCGAGCGCTGCGACCAGATCCTCGGGCTCGGCCTCGGCGATCCGCTGTGCCTGGGTCAGCGCCTCCTCGTAGTGACCGAGCGTGCGGTACATGTCGACGAGGCTGATCGCCGCGGTGGAGGCGCCGCGCATGCTCTGCGCCGCCTGGCTGAGGTAGCCCACGGCCTCCTCCTCGCGCCCGGTCGCGGCCGAGGTGTGGCCGAGGTGGCTGAGCGCCACCTGGTCGGCGGGGTTGAGCTCAACCGCGCGACGAAAGGCGTCGTTGGCCTCGTCCATTTGACCCTCGGTGGCGAGCGCCTCCCCGAGGTAGTGCCAGGCATCGGCGTTCTCAGGGGCGAGCTCGGTCGCGCGCCGCAGCTGCTCGGTCGCATCCTCGGCGTCGAGCTCCACACCCGCGCGCCCGGCGAGCACCAGCAGCTCGACATCCTCCGGCGCCGTGGCTAGGCCGGCGAGGGCCGTTTCGCGGGCCTCGCGATATTTGCCGGCCTCGAGTTGAGCGCTTGCCGATTGCATGGGTCCGGTGCTCATCGATCACCCCGCATCGCAGCGGCCTGAAGCTGGGCGTCATCGCCCCGCGCCGCGTCCGTGTTCGTCATCGACCCCTGCACCTCGTCGGGTGTCCTCTCCACCTCTTGTTCACGCCTTCGATCCCGGCCACACCCAGTTGGTCAGCTCTAGCGGATCGTTGCCGACCTCGCGCACATATCGCCGGTGCTCGGCGAGCTGTGCACGGTACTTCGCGATCGCCTCCTGAGCTCCTCCGATGTTGCGTACCGCGAATGCGCCCGACATCCCGCCGATGTTGTCGCTGATCCCGAGGTCCACGCGGCTCAGCGCCTCGATCGCCAGCTGGTAGCGGTCGACGCCGTTCATCGCCAGCAGGTCGAAGGGCGTGGTCGTCGTCCCCTCCTCCGCGTAGCCGCGCACGTGAAAGCGCTCCTGGTTGGGGCGGCGATGAATCAGCTGGTGAACCGCCGAGGGGTAGCCGTGGAAGTTGAAGATCACCGGCCGGCCTTTGGTGAACAGCTCGCCGAACGCGCCCGCCGGCATCGCGTCGGGGTGCTTGCCGGGCGCCGCCAGCGCGAACAGGTTGGTGACGTTGACGAAGCGCACCTTCAGATCGGGCACGTCCTCTTTGAGCAGGCTGGCGGCCGCCAGCAGCTCGATCGTGGGGATCGTGCCGCAGCTGGCCAGCACCAGGTCGGGATCGCCGTCGTCGTTGTTGCTCGCCCAATCCCACGCGGAGGCCCCGACACGGACGTGCTCGCGCGCCTCGTCCATCGTCAGCCACTGCGGCAGCGGCAGCTTGGAGCCGATGATCAGGTTGATGCAGTTGGTGGCCTGCAGGCAGTGGTCGACGGTCGCCAGCAGCGTGTTGGCGTCCGGCGGCACGTACACCCGCGCGTGCTCCTCGCGGCGGTTGAGCATCGAGTTGATGAAGCCCGGCATCTGGTGGGAGTAACCGTTGTGGTCCTGGCGCCAACCCTCGGAGGTGAGCAGGTAGTTGAGCGAGGCCACCGGCTCGCGCCAGGGCGCCTCCTCGCGCGACATCTTCAGGAACTTCCCGTACTGGTTGACCATCCCGTCGACGATCGGGATGAACGCCTCGTAGCAGGGGAAGATCGCCGTGGCGGCCGGTGAGCACGTAACCCTGCAGCCAGCCCTGGCAGTTGTGCTCGGAGAGCACCTCCATGATCCGTCCGTCGGGCTTGTAGTCGGGGTTGATCTCGGGATCGACCGGCCACTCATAGGCGTGATTCTCGACCTTGAACAGGGCCCCCAGCCGGTTGGAGGCGACCTCGTCGGGGCACACCACGCGGAAGTTGGCCTGCTCGCGGTTGAGCTCGAACACCCCAGCGAGGTACTCGCCGACCGCGCCGAGCGAGCTCTCGGTGGTGGCGCCAGGCCGCTCGAGCGCGACGGCGTGGGTGCTCAGCTCGGGCAGCTGCAGCGCGACCCGCATGCGCCCGCCGTTGACGTGCGGGTTGGCGCCCATGCGCCGCTCGCCGGTCGGGCACATCGCGGCGATCTCGGGGGCCGGGCCCGCCGTTTGCGTCGAACAGCTCCTCGGGGCCGTAGGAGCGCAGCCACTCCTCCAGCGCCCGCAAGTGCTCGGGGTTGGTGCGCGCTTGCATCGCGGGCACCTGGTGAGACTTGGAGGTGCCCTCCACCTGGATGCCGTCGAGCTCGCGGATGCCGGTCCAGCCCTTCGGCGAGCGCACGATCAGCATTGGCCAGATCGGCCGCACCGGCCGGCTGCCTTCGCGGGCGGCGCTCTGCAGCTCACGAATCTCTCCGTGTGCGGTGTCCAGCGCGAGCGCCAGCTCGCCATCCAAATCCTCTCCCTGCACGATCAGCGGGTGCCACCCGTACCCCTCGAACAGCTTCGTCAGCTCGGTGTCGCTCATCGAGCTGAAGATCGTCGGGTTGGCGATCTTGTAGCCGTTGAGGTGCAGCATCGGCAGCACCGCGCCCGATGTGGCGGGGTCGAGGAACTTGTTGGAGTGCCACGCGCCCGCCGTCGGTCCGGTCTCCGCCTCGCCGTCGCCGACGATACAGGCGACGATCAGCTCCGGGTTGTCAAACGCAGCGCCGAAGGCAGTCGCCAGCGCGTAGCCCAGCTCGCCACCCTCGTGGATCGTGCCCGGCACGATCGGGGCGATATGGCTGGGAAAGCCGCCCGGCCAGGAGAAGAGGCGCACGAGCTTGGCGAGGCCCTCGCGATCGCGGCTCATCTCCGGCTTGACATCTTCCAGGCAGCCGTCGAGCCACAGGTTGGCGAGGTTCGCGGGCGCGCCGTGACCAGGGCCGGTCACCAGCAGGACGCTGGCGTCGTTGTCGAGGATCAGGCGGTTGAGCCCCGCATACATCAGGTTGATCCCCGGCACCGTCCCCCAGTGGCCGAGCAGGCGATGCTTGACGTGCTCGGGCTTCAGCGGTTCCTCCAGCAGGTGGTTGTCCTGCAGGTAGATCATCGCCACCGCGATGTAGTTGGTGGCGCGCCGGTAGAACGCGAGCTTCTCGGAGATGGGTGACAGCGCTTGGGTAGACAACTTACCCCCTATTGGGCTTGGCCTGCGAGCCGCAGAGACTACACCGATGAGGCGGCTCGCGCCATGCGCCGATGTGAGCGTCAGTCGGGACGCTTGCGTCTCTGCGGATGCGGAGTCTCGCCGCGGGCCAGCATCGCCACGAACTGCTCGATCCGCCGGGCGCGCGTGTCCGCGCGCTTGGCGTTGTCGATCCGGTACAGCACGGCGTAGCGGTTCTGGCTGGTGAGCACCTCCCACATCGCCTTCGCTGCCGGCTGCGTATCGAGCGCCGTCGTGAGGTCCGCCGGCACGTCGATCGTCGCCTGCCCCGCGTACGCCTGCTCCCAGCGCCCATCCGCCTTCGCCCGCTCCACCGCGGCGATCCCCGCCGGGCGCATCCGGCCTTCGCTCCTCAGCCGCTCCACGATCCCCACGTTGCGCTTCGACCAGGCACTGCGCGGACGCCGGGGGGTGAAGCGCTGGCGGTAGATGCGTGCATCCAGCCGCCTCACTTGGCCATCGATCCAGCCGTGACACAGCGCCTCCTCCAGCGCTTCGTCGTAGGTGAGGCTAGTCGGCTCGGTGGTTCCCTTCTTCGCGAGGCCCAACCACACGCCAGAGGATTGCTCGTGGTTGCTCTCCAGCCACGCCACCCACGCCGCCGCGTCGATCACGATCAGCGTCGGGTGGTCCTCTGTCGCCGCCACCTCACCATCTTTGCATCGCTGCGACGCTGGCTGGCGGTCGCGAGCGGCGTTGCTCGCACTCAGCTCACACGGCGCCCAGATCGAGTGCGGCGACCACGATTCCCGGCGCATCCGGGGGAAGGGTTGTGGCCGCGTCGGACCCCACCGAGACGAACGTCACATCGTCTGCGCCCAGCAGCGTCGCCCAATCGCCGTCACCTTCGTGCAGGCGATCCGCGGACCCGCGGGCGACGCGCTGGGACAGCTCGCCGAGCAGCGAATGCGAGCCCTCTCCCCCCTCGCCGCCCGCGAGCGTTCGCACGACCCCAATACGCGAGGCGCTCCCGCGCACCACCGCAACCGGTGGGGCGTCCGACAGCCCCTCTGCCACGATCGCCCGGGCGGCCTCGAGCCCAGCCGCGTCGATCGCCACGGGCTCGGCGACGAGCACGAGCGTGGCTTCCGCTGCCACCCCGGCGTGCATCGCGCCGCGCAGCAGCGAGCGATCCACCACCGTCGAAACCATGCCATCGACTCCGGCCACAGCCGCGGCGTGCCGCAGGCGACTGTGCGCGGCGCGGGGCGCGAACGGAGCCGATTGCGGCACAACCAGCACAGGCTGCACGACCCCCCCATCCGCACGGGCGATGCGCACCGCGATCGACAGTGCGCCCGCCGCCGACTCGGGATCGCCGACTCCCACCACCACGCGCGCGCCGATCGGCCGGGCTCGATCCTCGTGCCCGGACATGGCGGCGCTCGCTCGTGTGCCGGCGATCGTCGAGACCAGCACGCTCGCGAAGATCAGCACCAGCACCGCGTTGACGACCGCGCTGCTGAACAGGCCCAGCTGGAACCCCACCACCGTCGCCGCGAGGGTGGCCGCGGCCTGCGCGGCGCTCAGCGAGAACAGCAGTCCCGCCTGCGGGCGGGAGAAGCCCAGCAGCCGCGCCGACACCGCCGCCGCCAGCGCCTTGCCGCCGAGGCAGGCGACGATGAACAGGCCGGCGAGACCCAGCGTTTCGCCTTTGAGGATCACCGCCGGGTCGAGGATCAGCCCGATCGACACCAGAAACACCGGGATGAACACCGCGCCGCCGAAGAACCCGATGCGATCCATCAGTTGCCCTTCGTTGGGCACCAGTCGGTTGAGTGCGAGGCCCGCGAAGAACGCGCCCACGATGCCCTCGATACCGAACACCTCGGCGACGGTCGCCGCCGCGAGAAACGCGGTGATCGCCACGATGTAGCGCACCGCGCGCTCGGCGCCGAACAGCTGAAAAGCCCACCCCGCCAGCAGCGGCAGCACGAGCATGCTGAAGGCGATCAGAACCGTCAGCCCCACGACGATCTGAACGGCGACGTCGAGCGTCGAGCGGCCACCTCCGACCGCGCCCGCCACGGCCGCCAGCACGACCAGCGTGAGCGTGTCGGTCAGCACGGTCGAGCCCACGACGGTGGCGACCGCGGGATCCGATGCAAGCCCCGCGTCGCGCACCGTGGGATAGGTGATCAGCGTGTGGGACGCCAGCAGCGAGCCGAGCAGGATCGCCGCCAGCACCTCCCACCCCAGGCCGAGGCCGACGGTGGTCCCGAACGCCATCGGCAACAGGAACGTCAGCAGCCCGAACACCACGGCCGAGCGCCGGTAGCGACGCAGCAGGTTGAGATCGAGCTCGACCCCCGCGACGAACATCAGGTACAGCAGCCCGAGCTGGCCAAGGTCCGGCACCGTCGTGTTGCCCGGGCCGATCAGGTCCAGCCCGTGCGGGCCGATCGCATACCCGCCCAGCAGCAGCCCGATCAGCCCGGGGACTCGTGCGCGCTCGACGATCGCCGGACCGAGCAGCAGTGTCGCGAAGATCACCAGAAACTCCCAGGGCGCCCCCTTCGGCGTTGAGAGCTCGACGACCTCCGCCAGCGCTCCGTGCAGCTGCACCGGCATCACTCCTCGACGACCCCCGCCAGCGCTCCGTGTAGCCGCACCGGCATCATTCTTCGCCCGTCCTCAACACCGGCACGTGTTCGGCCTGACCTTCGCTCAGTTCAGTGTGCAACCACCTGCGCCCCATGCGTTCGATCGTGCCGTCCGCCATCAGGCCACGCAGCGCCGAGTCTACGGCTTCCACATTTTCCGATCCCTTCGGCAGCGCCGCGCCGAGCATGTCTTCGCTCGGCAGTTGCGCGGCGACGGCGTAGGCGCCAGGCGCTTCGCGCGCGTAGGAGAGTGCGACAGGGAGATCCAGCATCACCGCGTCCACCCGGCCGGCGCGCAACGCCGCCAGCGCTTCGCGCTCGTGGTGGACGACCAGCGGCGCCCCGGAGGGTTCGATCGCTTCTTCGAGCGCACCTTGCAGGGTCGTTCCCTGCTCCACGGCCCACCGCAGACTCTGGGCGGCGTGGACGTCGGCCACCTGGGTGCCGGGGCGCACGAGGATCGCGGGAGGTGCCGGCAGGTAGGGCGTCGAGAAGCTCACGTGTTCGCCACGTTCCTCGGTGATCGTGATGTCCGAGAGCGCCAGATCGGCGCCGTCGAGATCGCCCGCCACCAACTGCTCGAACGGCACCAGCACAACCTTCACCTTCGCCAACCCAAACCGCTGCGCCAGCGCGTGTGCGAGCTCGTACTCGAAGCCTCCGGTCGGACGTTGTGTGGTTCCCGTCCAGAACCCGGGGTCGGGGATCTGCGCCGTGGCGACCGTCAGCGTCCCGGGAGTGCCAGGGGTGAAGGTGCCGGCCGACTGCAATCCCCCACATGCCGCCAGCCAGAGGCTCAGCGTGGCGAGCACCGCCACCACGCACCCTGCTCCTGCGAATCTCCCAGACTTCACGCACACCGCACTCTACCCCGTGGGTTGAGCCCCGATAATGGAGGTGTCGGAGTGCAAATCGTCTGCTTGACCCCACAACCCAAAATCGCTTGGAGATCCGCAAATGAGTCAGATCAACCATCAGGTACGCCTCGCCGCACGTCCAACCGGCCTGCCGCAGGCCTCCGACTGGAACATCGTCGAGGAGCCCGTGCCGACGCCGGGCGCCGGGGAGCTCGTGGTGGCGATCTCCCACCTTTCGCTGGACCCGGCGATGCGTGGTTGGATGAACGCGGGAGCCTCCTACATCGAGCCGGTGGAGATTGGAGCGGTGATGCGCGCGGGCGCGGTGGGACGGGTGATCGCCTCCGAGCACCCCGACTTCGCGGTCGGCGAGCACCTGTACAGCGCGTTCGGCGTGCAGGAGTACGCGCTGTCGAGTGGTGCCGGAGTGATGAAGGTCGATCCATCGGTGGCGCCGTTGCCCACGTATCTTGGCACGCTGGGGCTGACGGGCATGACTGCTTACTTCGGGCTGCTCGACGTGGGCAAGCCGAGCGAGGGAGACACGGTCGTCGTCTCAGGCGCCGCCGGCGCGGTTGGCAGCGTGGCAGGCCAGATCGCCAAGATCAAGGGGGCCCACGTGATCGGGATCGCGGGCGGCGAGGAGAAGTGTCGCTGGCTAGTCGAGGACCTGGGCTTCGACGCGGCGATCGACTACAAGACCCAGGATGTCCACGCAACTCTGCGCGAGATGGCACCCAAGGGCGTGGATGTCTACTTCGATAACGTCGGCGGCGAGATCCTCGACGCGGTACTCACACGCTTGGCGCGCGGCGCGCGCATCGTGATCTGCGGGGCCGTCTCGCAGTACAACAGCGCCGAGGGAATGCACGGTCCCGCCAACTACATGGCGCTGCTGGTCGCCCGCGCATCGATGACGGGCATGGTCGTATTCGACTACGCCGCGCGTTACGGTGAGGCTGGCGCCGAGATCGCCGGGTGGATGCGCGAAGGTCGGCTGATCTCGCGCGAGGACGTGGTCGATGGCGGTGTGAGCGCCTTCCCCGACACGCTGCTCAAGCTGTTCCGTGGCGAGAATATCGGCAAGCTGGTGCTGCGCGTCGGTTCAGACTGAGGCGGCAACACACGGCCATCGCTTCGTACGAGCCAGGGTCAGCAAGGTGCCTGCGGATGAATCACGCGGAGTTCGCGAGGTCGGCCGGTCTACCTCGTCAATTTCTTCGCGCCGGCAACCTGCTGTACAAGCTGTACGTTCTCGGTGTGTGTCTGTGACGGTGCGGGGGAAGACTCCAGGACCGTCAGGATGGCACTGAGTCTCCTATGATCCGCTCGCGCGCTGAGCAGTGCGCGAGCACGGGCATCGAGCATGAGTCTGATGGCCGCGGTCTTGCCCGCTGGGATCGAGAAGGCGGCTGTCCCGATCGTCGTGGTTTTAGATCGCTCTCCCTCTGCCCTTGCTCCTCGTCTTGAGGTTCAACATCAGCTCGCCGCGACACGTGCCCGTGCCGTTGCAAGCCAGCTCAACGGTCGCCTCACCATCATTTGTCGCGATGCGTGTGCCGACTGGCAACACGGTAACGGCGCTGGACGACGCGCCATCACCTTCGGGGATCCCAACCGGAGGTTCGGTGTGCGGCGGGTTGCACTGCGAAGGCGACGCGCCCAGTAGACCGGAGGTGATCGCAAGGGAGCTACCCTTCGCACTCGTGATCGTACCCGCGACGGTGTCCGGTTCGCAACCGTCCGGGTTGAGTCGGAATTCGCCCCGGTCGAGCTGCAAAGCGAGCGCTTTCAACTGCACTGGGATACCGTCCACGATCGTCGGCAGGGGATCGCTGAGGATGCTCAACTGTCCTGTGCCAGGGTCGATCTGCTCGGCCGCGCGAACCACCACGGTTCCCAGCTGGAATGGGCCGGCGTCAAACGGAACCACGATCGACAGACCCTGCATCGCCCCACGGTAGGGGCCGGTCAGGTAGACGCTCCCGCTCAGGTCGTACGGATCCGGCCCAAGTCCCGCCGCCAGCTCGATGGTCCCGACCTGGCTGGTCGTTGGGCATGCCCCCTCGGACGCCAACGCTTCGCTACATGGCGGCACACCCGTGAACATCTCACCGACGGCTGGAGGGGCTTGTAGGGCGATCGTGCTCAGAACTTCTTCCTGCTCGGCCCGCGAGACGACGAAGGTCAAGGAGTTGTAGGCACCAGTTTCATTGGTTGTACTCGTCGCCCAGAACGCCGGGCTGAAAGGCGGCGGTTCAGAGCACGGCGTGCCGTTGGCGTCAGAGGTGATTTCAAAGCTGCTGGCAGCTGTGACACTGAGCGTCCCGCTCCAGGGCGTCAGTTCACTCGTGCTGGTGGCCTTGCCGCATGTCGCAGGGGTGCTCAGCAGCGCCCGCGCACCGCCGAACAGCTCCAGTTCGATGTCGCCGATCGACAGCTGCGGCAGTTCGTCGAACGTCAACGTCGGCTGCCCTGTGACCGGATTCAGGTCGATCTGTCCTGTGAGCTTGACGAGCACACCGGAGAGCGGCTCTTCAGCGACGACGTACAACGCCACCAGCGCCCCGAGCGGGTTGGCGTTTGGGGTCGCAAGAAATACCGCGCCTTCGAGTGGATGAGCTAACAACGGCGTGGCGATCTTGACCAGCCCCACCTTGGAGCTGTTCGCACACGTGGCTGGTGCGCTGGAATCGAGCCCGACCTGCGCTTCTTCGCAACCGGTCAATCCATCCGTGGCCGACAGTGACAGAGACGTGCCTGCGGGCAGCGTCACACTCGCGTCCCGCAACAGTGCCGCGGACAGCCCGTCCGGGCTATCGCCCTGGGGCACGTTCAGCTGCATCTGATAGCCCGATGGCTCGTCGGCCTCCGTGATATCCGGCACAACACTCAGCGTGGACTGAAACCGAAGCCGATTACAGCCGGTCAGTTGAGGTAAGGAGGCCGACAGGGATGTGCTTTCTTCTCCCCAGGATTCGCCTTGCACCGTCGTCCGCAGGGGCCCGGCGCATGAGGTGGGCAACACAAGCAACGTGGAGCTCGCCGGTCCCAACGTCAGCTTGATTGATTCGATCCCTAGGTGAGGCACATCCTGGATGCTCAAAGTCATCCCATGATCGCCGCCCGGCTGAACTGAGATGTCGGCGACCATCCAGGCGCCTTCGAGCGTGAAGCCGAACCGCGCCAGCATGCCCGGGCTCGGAGCCAAGTTGTATAGGGCAGCGGACACGATTTTCCCGGCCACGCTCATTTGTACCGTCCCGACGGCGTTATTCTGTGGAACACCGGCCGGATTGACAATCAGCCCCGGCGGCAGTTCAAAATCCAGGTTCCTGATTTCATCAGTGCTTGTGCTGTGCATATTCGGCTCAAGTACCGCTTCCACCGTCAGTTCATACGGATGCGACCCAGCCTGGGTATCCGCCGAGCCGTTTTCTTCAGCCGCGCTCACTTCGTAGCGCTCGATCCCAAAGCTCCCGGATGCGTATGCACTCGACACGGCGACTGATGCCAGGAGCAATGCGCAGGCCAACGCTGCGCCGAGGGCGTTTCGCGTGATCATCGCCTCTAGCGTGCGCTTCTTGCCTGCCCGTAGATGAAGAACTCGCTCGTCGTCTGCACCAGGGCGCTCCAACCGAGGTCGGTGAGTCGTTGTTGCAACGGTTGGGGTTCGTGGAACCGCTTGACGATGCGGTACTCACGACCGTCGGCCAGTCGGCGGAGCATCGTTTCCTCGCCCTGATCGGGGAGCGTGTGATCCACGGCCGATGCTTGCTCGCTGCGCAGGCTGTCGATGAAGAACACCCGGCCCTGCGACCCGATGGCGCGCCTGACTTTCTCCCAGAACGCCTCGAAGCGCTCCTCGGGGACGTGGGAGAGCCAGAAGCCGAAGACGCAAACGTCGTATGTCCTGGTGGGCTCCCACTCGAACAGGTCCGCTTGGGCATACGTGACGTGCGGGTCGTTTACGCGAGCTCGGCACAGCTCGATCATCTCCAAGGAGCCGTCGATCGCGGTCAAGCAGGTGGCGTAAGAGGCCAGCCGCTGGGTCCATAGGCCGGTTCCGCACGCGAGCTCGAGGACGTCTCCGGCCGGGGCAAAGCGCTTCAGGGCGACTTCGACTTCGGCCGCATCGGCGAACCACCGGGCGTTCGTTTCGGGGCCGTGGTCGTAGCGTCCACGGCGGAACCACCAGTCCTCGTACTCACCGGCACGCTCACGGTAGTAGTGGGCTTGCTCAGCCAGCAGGCCATCGAGATCGCTCATTGCGTCCTCCTCCCGACGCCGTAACGGCACGCCTTCCGGCAACGCCGTCGAAACGATGAGCAGGCGGCGCGAAGACTTCCGCGGGATGGGGCGGGGAGCATGCGCATGAATGATAGCCACAATCTGAGTTGGTACCCTCATCTGAGGATGGTTGCCGCACGACGACTGACGCGAGCCGAGCAACAGGCTCAGACCCGTGCTCGGCTAATCGACGCCGCCGCGAAGGTGTTTGCTCGGCGTGGCTTTCAGGCAGCGAGTGTCGAGGAGATAGCCGAGGAGGCTGGCTACTCGCACGGGGCCGTGTACTCCAACTTCGAGGGTAAGGCCGACCTGTTTCTCGCCGTCTTCGAGGACTACATGGCCGAGCGGGTTCGCGAGCTGGCCGAAACGCAGACCGCGCTTCCCGCCGATGCCCCCCTCGAGGTCCGTGCTCGCGCGCTGGCCGATCAGTGGATGGACCGGCTCGCTCGGGACCGCGAGTCGCTTGCCCTGCACATCGAGTTCATCGCCCACGCCGACCGGGACCCTGAGCTCGCAAGGCGATTTGGCACCCGCTCCGCGGCGATGCGCGAGGCCGTCGCGCGCTACATCACCCACTACCAGCAAGAGGCCGAAGTGGAGCTGGCGATGCCCGTGGATGACCTTGCGCTCGTCCTGCGCGCGCTCGGCATCGGGCTGGCAATCGAATCGCTGGTCAGCCCCGACGCGGTGCGCCACGACCTTTACGGCGACTTCGTCGAGCTGCTCGTCTCCCTTATGCGGGACGGCAGTTCGGAGAAACCGCCCCGCCGTCGCGCGAGTGCAAAGCGGTGAGCGCTCCCACCTACGACCGCATCGGCCTCCACTACAGCGAGGTCCGTCACGCCGACCCACGCTTCGCGGCGGCGATCCGCGGCGCGCTCGGTGACACGGTCGTTGAGGTTCGCTCGCCTGACGCGACCAACTGAACGGTTACGAAAGGCGATACTGGCTCGAACCAGTGACCTCCGCCTTGTCGATTCGGTTGGGCGGGATAGCTACGTCGGATTATGGCGGCCGAAACCTAGTGTTTATGCGGATTTTGGGCTGACGCCCCAATGCCGCTCGCGGGTAGTTCGGCGTCGTTTGTAGGAAGTTTGTGGGAAGAGTATGGGAAGCGATGGAGGGGCTCGGCCCGGCTTGAGGACGCCATTCCGGGGCGGGGAGCGCCGCCCGCCGCGCTGGCGTCTGGCGCAGCTCGTAACTTCCGTCCGTGGCCAACGACGCCCCCAGCACGACCGACCCCGACGGTCGCCTCGTCGTATTCGACGCCGGCACCCGCCAACACCTTGCGCTCGGCCGCCCCGAGCTTATGGGCGAGGTCGATCTCATCCTCGGCACCGTCGCCCATCCCGACCACCGCATCCAGGATCCCATCCCAGGACGTGAGCACTTCTACCGCCGCGACCTCGACCCTCGGCGCTGGCTCAGAGTCGTCGTAGACTTCAACGACGAGCCAGCGTGGGTCGTGACCGCCCTGGTCCAGAACAACCCGCCGCGAGGCTACAAGCAATGACCATCACCATCGCCGGCATCCCCTTCGACCACCACCACTACGACGAGCGCGGCGACGTGCTCTACCTCAACGTCGGCGAGCCACGCCCTGCCGCGCGCGGCCTTGAGACGCCTGACGGCCACTCGATCCACTACGACGAGTCCGGCGCCGTCATCGGCATCACACTCCTCAACGTACGCCACACCCTCGAACGGGAGGGACAGCTCACATTGAGCCTACCGACCGAGCACCTCGCCGCCGACGAGCTCCAGCCGATCCTCGCCGCCGCCTGACCGACTCTCATCCCGAGTACCACGGCGATGAGTGAGCCGGTCAGGCAGCGCCTGCGCGTTGCGGCCCAATATGTGTCCGGACCCACGCATAGCTTCTTGCGATGGTCGCCGTCCGCCCTTTCGCAATCCACACTGTGCTGGCCCAATTCGACACCACGCTCGGCCCAGCGCACATCACCTACTGGGAATACAGCAGGGGCAGATATCTCCCTTACCACCCGAGGGTGGGCCCACCGCCGCGCCGGGGCCAGCGCAAACCGCCGCGCCCAGACGCCAGCGCATGACCCAGGGCCACCGTGGCTCGCTACACCTTCCATGTCGGACTCTCTCATTCCTTTCTCCATGCCGGTTTATCCCGGCGCTCTAAGCGTTCAGTGGGTTGGGGGGGGTTTAGCGGCGGTTTAGCGGGGGTGTGTCGAACCTCTTGGGGTGGAGCGGGTTGAGGCGGAAGCGGCCTATGACGCTGGCCGTGAGGGCCGTTGAGGTGCTTCTGCGGATGGATGCCCAGATCGAGGCGTTGACCGCGCGGGTCGCGCGCCAGGACGAGCGGATCGCCCAGCTCGAGCAGCGCCCACATCGACTGGGCACCACGAACGGCAGCTCCTCGGGCGCCCGCCGGAATGCCTCGAAGAACCCAGTCAACACAGTCATCGGGTGTGTCGGGATCCGCTCCACGCGCGCACACGCCCATCCAGGGCAGCCGCGACGTCATTGATTGCGGGGAACCGCAGCCGCTCCTTACGAGCCCCTGCGGAGAAACCCCCGCTGCCAGGCAGGCAAATCGTCGAGCTCGAGCACCGTTCCAGTGCCAAGGCTCGCGATCGGCCGGTCGCGCCGGAAGGGCGAACCCCGCCACCTGGCGCCCTGACGCCCGAGCTGCCGGGGGGCAAGCCGCAGCGAGGTCCCAGCGTCGCTCACCGTCGGCGTGACACGACTGGCACAAGTCCTGGCACGTAGGCCCTTTGCGACGGAAAAAACCGCGTTGCCGACCTGCTGCAATTGCCGGCCACGGGAGCCCCGCCACGGATAGCCAGCCGGGAACCCCTGAAGCACCGCGGCCTGCGCGCGCCGAACGCCTGCGAACAGAAGACGATCGGAGCTTTGTGGGAAGAATGTGGGGTGCCGCTACCGCAACAGGACCGCGGTTCTGCGCAAAATATGTTCGGAGAACGACAGAGGCCGCGTTTCAGGCAGCCGCCGATGTTGCGGTCGTGGACTAGACCGGGAGCCCTGTTCGATCATGCGAGGAGAGCTGTAGCGGTGGCTAGACCGTGGCGCAAGCGCTCCGCGTGGCCGTATGTCGCCATGAGCGGCAAGCGCTCCTACCGGGTCGGCTTCTACGACCACGACAAGCGCGAGCGCACCAAGAGCTTCCCTTCGGCGCGCCACGCTCGCGAGTGGATGTACGACTACATCGCCGCCGAGCGTCGCGGGCGCAACAGCCTGCGGCGCTTCCTGCTGGATCTCGATGCAGAAGTGGCCAACGAAGTGGAAGGCCGCACGATCGCCGAGATCGTCGAGCTGTTCCTGGAGACCGACGCGCATCCGCGCAACGAGGAAGGGCTCGCGCCCGTGACTTACGCGGACTACACCGCAGTGCTGGACAGCCACCTGCTCGGCAAGCCGCGCAGAACGCGAGGGAGCCGGCGTAGGGTGCCGGCAGCACCTTACGCCGTCGTGATTGCGGCTACTCCCGCGGAGCACTTCAACCGGCCACAGGCTCCCAGGGCATGGCGGGAGCAGATGCGCCAGGCGGGCGTGCCAAGCTCGACCCGCATACGTGCGTGGCGCGCACTCTCATCTGCGCTGAGCTGGGCGTCCGCCTCGGCGTTGGTGCCCGAGATCGAGACGAACGGGTGTCGTCTGGCCAAAGAGCCGGTCATCAGCCGCCGCCGATCAGCTCGTCGCGGTGGAACTGGCTACGCGCCCGCGGCGCCCCCGCGTACGTTGGCCAGCTGGGCGCTCTCTCCGCAAGCCGTCGAGGCAATCCGAGCACAGATGCTCCGCTGCGGCGAACGGGGCAACGCGCTGCTCACCCACCGAGACGCGACGATCGTCAGCTTGCAATACGGGCTCGCGACCCGCAACCAGGAGACCTGGGGACTGCGCTGGTCCTCGATCGACGCGTACTTTGCATGGGTGACGGAAGTAATCAGCTACGGACGGCTCGAGCACTGGGGCAAGACTGCAATGAGCACCCGTAGGCATACCGCGATACCCAGCATCCTGCGCGAAGACCTCCAACAATGGCGCCGGGCTCTCGTGGACAGCGGCCACCCCGCCCGCGACGTGGACTTCATCATTCCTGGAGACCTCACCGGCGCTGAACAGGGAGTGCGCGACCCGGCGACGGGTGCGGCTCACCTCAGCCGGACTCAGGCGAAGAAGTGGGTCCAGACACGCTTCAAGCCAGCGGTGCTAGCCCTCGCGATGCGCACAGAGTTCGCGAGCATCCTCGGCGCCACCCCGTACGCGCTACGCCGCGGCGGCATCTCGCTGCGCCTGCGCACCGAGGACCCGCAAATCGTCGCCAGCGAGTGCGGCACAAGCCTGAAGATGCTCAGCGACCACTACTCGTTCCCGATCGAGGACCTGCGACACCACGAGCTGCGACCCGCCGACGTCGAGTGGCGCGTCGCACGCGAGGCCCTGAGCGAACAGCGCGCACCGGAACGCGAACCACATCGCGGTCTGTTCGCCCGACTCGCCCACAGGCGCCAACGAGGACCTTAAGTCATTGGAGCCTGTGATTTGGCCGCCGACGTCACGCGATGCACAGTGACCTGGGGTGTCAGATAAGTTCGCGGGCCTTGGACGCGAAGGTCGCCGTACCAGCACGCTCAAGAGCATCGAGGAGCTCCCCGATCGCGTGCCCGCCGGCCCACGTGCTCGCCTGCAGTTCCAGGATCTCGAGCACTCCACGGGTGTCGAAGTCCAGCGCGCCGGTGAGAAACCCATCCGGGGCGAGCACCTGCACCCCATGGTGGCTGAGACCGTCGCGCAGATAGCCGCGGTCATGCGTGAAGAGGTAGTCGGCGCGTGCAGCCACGACCAGAGCGCACACGTGGGCGTCCGCCGGATCGCGAGTGAGGCCAGGCACGTCAGGGATATGTGGATTGAGGTCGATGCGCCCGGCGGGGAAGCCCAGGCGCAGGTAGTCGACCCATCGTCGCGCAGACTCAGGAGAGAGCTGCTTCTTCGCGACGAGCGACCTCTGCGCCTCTGCCAACAACTGCTCGCTCCAGAAGAGATCCAGCAGTCGCAGCTCTGCGGCGATGCGTCCCATCAGCTCGTGCAGGACGCGCGAGAAGATGATGTCGGCGTCGAGGACCGCTCGTGGCCGCCGGCGCTCGTTCACTCGGGCGGTGCGCCCATCGCGTCGAGCTCACGCGACCACTCCGCCGTGAGGCGCTCGTGCTCAGCCCTGCCCTCCTCGAACGCAAGCAGCGACGAAAGCGGGATCTTCCAGTGGCTGGAACCGGGGAGCCGCTGCGCCACCAGATCGCCGTAACCGATCAGCCGCATCACGTGCTGCCGGGAAAAGCCAAGCCGATCGGCCGCCTGCTGAGGGGAGAGCAACTCCTGCTCCTCGGCGAGTGTCACCGCGACATGCTTGCCGTCCGCAAGCATCCTCTCGATCTCCTCGGCCACGAGCGCGGCCTGGTCACGAGCGGCTGGGTCTAGATGCAGGGTCTTCACCAGCCGATCCTAGCACAAAACTGCCCTAACTGCACATTTATCGCAGCCGCTGGGTCGGGGCTACGCTCTGCTCGGCGACGCGCTCCCAGATGTGGCATCGCCACGGCGTGAACTCCCATGACGACAGGGTGGCACAGCCTGGAGAAGCCGGGCATTCGCGGAGAAGCGTGTGCAATGGCTACGCGGTCGCCGGTTGCTGCTGAACTATCGTCGGCAGGCTGCTGCTTCGCGTTGAGAGCGAGCATAACGTCGAGACGTGGACTTGGCTGCTGCTCGTCGTCCGATCCGGTCGTATGCTCGGCCCCAGCTCGGATGCTCGCTCGGCCCGGAAAGCGGCAGTGCTGCGGGCCGTGACGCTCGGCGACAGGTACTGCGCCATATCTAATTCCGAGCGATGGCGTCGGGTCAAGGTTTGGCGGAAGTCCGTGGATTATCGTGCTTTGGTGGCGTGGGCGTTGGCAGTCGACGCGGCTTGCGTGAAGGTGGGAGGATGGCTGTGTGTCGCGGGCGGCACATGGGTTCGTCCGCTCTCCGAGCAGGGGGTGGCGTGATGATGGGCTTGAAGGCTCTGCGCGGCGTTGGGTTAGCTGCATGTGTGGTCGTGGGCTTGCTGTGGTTGATGGTGGGCGGGGCTTTGGCTGCCCAAGTCAAGGTGTGTGTCCCGAAGACGGAAGGCAAGTCGATCGTCACGCCGGTGAAAGGCGTGTGCAAGAAAGGTTTTACGCTCGCCAAGCTCGGGGGGGCAGGAAAGGAAGGCAAGGAAGGCAAGCCGGGGGCCGAAGGCAAACCGGGCGCTGCGGGCAAGGAAGGCAAAGAAGGCAAGGTTGGCAAGGAAGGCAAGGCTGGCAAGGAAGGCAAGGAAGGTGGGACGAATGGCCTGTCGGGCAGCGAGGAGGCGACGTTGAAGGCGATCCTGCCGTACATCGACTATGTCGGCGCTGGTGTGGGTGGTAAGCCAACAATCCAGTTCTCCGGTGCAAACGTGCAGGTCGTTGCTGGAGTCAAAGAGGCCGAAGCCTCCGGTGTTGGCAACCTAGTTGTCGGTAACGACGAAGAACCCGGAGCACAGACAGGCTCTAATAACCTCGTGGTTGGCGGTTCGGGCCAGTCTTTCACGAGCTACGGGTCGATTCTCGGGGGGTCGTTCAACATGGTCAGCGCCCCGTTCTCGTCGGTTGTCGGGGGGTATAAGAATCTCGCCTCAGGCCCAGACGCCTCGGTCAGCGGTGGGCGCTCGAACACCGCTAAGGGCCAGGAAGCATCGGTGAGTGGCGGGTTCGATAACGAAGCTAGCGGTGAATTTCAGGCGTCGGTCAGCGGCGGCTCTGGGAACATAGCCAGCGCAAAGTACTCCTCGGTCACTGGGGGCCTTGAAAACGAAGCGAGCGCAGAGTACTCCTCGGTCAGCGCTGGCCTTGAAAATGCTGCCGTCGCGGAAGACTCGTCGGTTTCGGGCGGCAAGGCCAACGAAGCCAACGGCAAGGATGCTTCCGTTAGCGGCGGGCACAATAACGTCGCGGCCAACGAAGCTGCCGCGGTTAGCGGAGGCACGCTAAACAAGGCGGCGGGAACCAGCTCCTCTGTCAGCGGCGGCCGGGAAAACGCTGCGAGTGAAGCCAACGCGTCGGTTTCTGGCGGCGAAAAGAACACGGCCGCTAAGCGGGATGCGTCGGTGAGCGGCGGTAAGGAAAACCAGGCCAGCGAAGAATATGCGTCGGTGAGCGGGGGATATGAGAACACCGCTGCGGGCCTGGAGGCTTCGGTGAGCGGAGGTTCGCACGGCGTCGCGAACCACTTCGCGTCCTCGGTCAGCGGCGGCACCGAAAATCTTGCTGTAAGCGACAAGGCATCTGTGAGCGGGGGCTATAAAAACGTCGCTGCGGGTCCGAGCGCTTCGGTCAGCGGTGGGCGCTCTAATATCGCTAGCGGCGAAGAAGCATCCGTCAGTGGCGGCTTTGATAACGAAGCCAGCGGTGAACACCAGGCCTCGGTCAGCGGCGGCTCCACAAACAAAGCCAGCGCAAGCTACTCGTCGATCAGCGGCGGCCTACAGGGCGTTGCTCAGGGCGAGGAGGCCTCGATCAGCGGGGGCATAGAAAACGAAACCAACGCCGAAGCCGCGTCGGTCAGTGGCGGCGCAGTAAATAAGGCAGAAGGCGCCGCGGCTTCGGTCAGCGGCGGTGCAGAAAACACCGCGCGCGGGGTTGTGGCGGCGGTCAGCGGAGGCGGAGACGGTCTCGCCGCTGGCCGGTATGCCTCTGTCAGTGGAGGCGGGGCGAACACCGCCAGCGGACACGCCGCCGCGGTCAGCGGAGGGGACTACAACGTCGCCAAAGGAGAATGGGCGTCGGTCAGCGGCGGCGCGAGTGCCACCGTCGTCGGCGAACTCGCCTCCGTCAGCGGAGGCGACCACAACACTGCCAACGGCCAGTACGCCTCCGTCAGCGGAGGGGCGTGGAACGTCGCAGGCGAAGTTTGGGACTCGATATTGGGTGGCTGCGAAAACTACACTGGCGAAGCGGTGCCTGCCATACCACCCGACAAATGCTTTGATTTGTCACAAGGTGGCAGGACCGAAGTGGGTGCCAACACGGTCGTTGGCGGCCTCGAGAATAGTGCCCGGGGGGATTATGACTCGATCCTCGGCGGCGCGTTGAACTCGCTGTGGGGAGCCAAGGAAACAGAAGACTAACCACGACGCCCACGACGGAATGCCACCAGCGACTAACTGCGAACGCGAACCGAAGCACACACGATCGCGTCGCCGTAGACGCATCCGGGATGGTGGCCTGTGCCTGCCGGCATGGGCCACCACCAGCCACAATGGGGAGTCCTGCTATCCACCGAGGGCGGGCGCCTGAGCATCGGAGACGCTTACTAGACCCTATGGATCGTCGGCTCTGCGGTGTTTGGTGAAGGATTGGCCGGCACCCCGCGCATAGATGTGCGGGGACTGGGCGTCAGGGTGGTCCTGGCGCCGACACCCCAGCTATGGGAGGTGCCGACCATGTCAGAGAGTATGGCCCTTGTCGGGCTTGATGTTCACCAGGCGCAGACGGTTGCGGCGCTGCTGGACCCTTCGACCGGCGAGCTGCGTGTGGAGCGGCTGCGTGGCGAGCCGGCGAGGGTGGTGCCGGTGTTCTTGGAGGAGCTGGATCGCCCGGTTGCGGCGGTGTATGAGGCGGGCCCGACGGGGTTCACGCTGGCTCGCGTGGCCGAGCAGCGCGGCTTGGATATTCGGGTCGTGGCGCCGGGCTCGATCCCGAGGGCTCCGGGTGACCGGGTGAAGACTGATCGGCGTGATGCCAAGCGGCTGGTGCGGCTGTTCGCGGCCGGGGAGCTTGGCTTTGCGTTCGTGCCGAGCGAGGCGGACGAGCGTTTCCGTGATCTGGTGCGCTGCATCGATGACGCGCGCAAGGATCTGATGCGCGCACGTCACCGCCTGTCGAAGTTCCTGCTGCGACGAGGTGAGCGCTTCCGTGGGTGCGCGTGGACGCAAACGCACGAGCGTTGGTTGCGCAGCCTCAGCTTCGATGATGCGCTCACGCGTGCCACGTTCATCGATTACTGGTGCGCGGTTCAGGCGCTAGTGGCGCGTCGCGCGGCGTTGATCGCGGTGCTCGAGCAGGTCGTGCCCGACAGCAGTCACGCTGCGGTGATCGCGCGGTTGCGCTGCTTCCGCGGGATCGACACGCTGTCGGCTGCGGGCCTGCGCCGGTCGCGTCTCAGTTCCCGGGTGAATTCACCGTGGAGTAGCTCCGCTTGCTGGGGATCCTATGCGGCGATCACCTCCTCGGCGTCGACGGCCGCGGGTGGGGCTGGGTCCTCGCGCAGCTGACGGCGTAGCCGTTCGATCTCGGCGACGGTCTTGGGGTTCATCTTCACTCCGCGCCAGCCGCGGGATGAGAGCTCCAAGACGGCCCAGATCAGAGACAGCGCTGAGGTCTCGCCGGGGAACCGGCCGATGACCTTGGTGCGCCGGCGGACCTCCACGAACGTCCTCTCAATGAGATTCGTGGTCCGTATCCGCTTGCGGTGCTCGGAGGGAAACCGCAGATGAGACACCAGGGCCGGGAGGTCCGTTTCGATGACGGCCATCGCCGAGGGGTAGGCGGTCCGGTAGTCGGCGATGATGCCCTGCAGCTCCCTTGTGGCCTCGCCCGGGGAGCGGGCCTCGTCGAACGCTCTCCACCACCTCGCCTTGACCTCGGCGTGGTAGCGCTCGGGGAGCTTCCCGGTGACGTTCCTGAGGGCGTGGACGGTGCAACGCTGCTCGAGCGCATGCGGCCAGAGCTCGCGGGTCGCCTTCCAGATCCCGGGTGCCCCGTCGGCGACCACCAGCACCGGTGAGCGCAGCCCGCGGTCGATCATGTCCCGGCCGAACGCGAGCCACGCGTCATAGCTCTCACGGCTGCCCAATGCCAGCCCGAGCAGGATCTTCCGGCCCTCGAGCGTCACGCCCCAGCAGACCAGGACGCCCTCCGATGGTGTGTCGTCGGGGCGCAGCTTCAGGTAGATCGCGTCGAGGAAGAGGTAGACGATGTCGTGCTCATCCAGCCGACGGCGGCACCACTGCCGGTATCGCTCCCGGGTGTCCTCACAGATCCTCGAGACCGTCGAGCGGGACGCGATCGGCTCCTCGAAGACCTACTCAAGCGCCGCCTCGACATCTCGAGTGGAGAGGCCCCTGAGGAAGCCGCTGATCACCAGCGACTCCAAAGCGTGGGTGCGCGCGACGCCCTTACCGAGGATCCGGCTCTCGAACCCGAGCCGCTTCGCATCACGAACCCTCGGGCGCTCCAGGCGCATCGCCCCGCTGGTCGTCTTGACCGTCCTTTCCTCGTAGCCGTTGCGGTGACTGACCGTCTCACCGGCGCGCTCATAACGCCGGCGGCCGAGGAACCCGGTGACCTCGTCCTCCAGCGCCTGCTGCAGAATCAGCCGAGCACCGAGCCGGCCGACCGTCTCGATCGGGTCCTCCTCGCCGCCAACACCGGCCAGCACCTCATCCAGCTCACGGCGAAACCTCTCGCTCGGGGCTACCTTCTCCATGCGGGCGTACCTCCATCTTCGACTTCTTCAGGGTCAAAGCGGAGGCTACGCCCGTCTAATCAATTCCCCCGGCTAATGGGACGCGACCTGTGCGCCGAGGTCGGGACCTTCGCACGGTTCGCCAAGCCCAACCTGCTCTCGGGGTACCTCGGCATCGTGCCGAGCGAGTACACCTCAGACAGCAAGCGCGTGCAGGGCCAGATCACCAAGGCCGGCCCGACGCACGCACGCCGGCTACTCGTCGAGGCCGCCCACCACTACCGGCGGCGCCCCGTGATCAGCCAGGGCCTCGCCTCTCGCCAGGCCGGCCAGGACCCGCGCGCGATCCAGATCGCCTGGCGCGCGCAGCGTCGTCTGCACGCCCGCTGGGCCCATCTCGGCGCCGGGCGCGGCAAGCCGTTCGGCACCGTCGCGGTCGCGTGCGCGCGCGAGCTCGCCGCGTTCTGCTGGGAGGCAGCCACCCTGGACTGACACCGACATCTGACAACCACCAACGTGCACCGGCGGCTGCCGGGGCGCGCACGAGCATCACGAAGGCCGTCACGTCGCCACCCACGGGCCCGCGATTGCGCTATGGGCAACCCAGCTGGCTGGCTGAGCCGCGCCCGTTACTAGACTGCGAGCCCGGCGACGAACAAGGGTCTTGAGGTAACCAGCCCTCGCATATGAGCCTGACCAAGATCGGTCGAACAAGCCGGACTTCAGCTCGTGCCGCCCCGGGAACCGCCCACGCCACCATGACCTGCAACACCCCGACCCATCCGGCCGGCACCGACGCAACCCCTTGACACGCTCCGATCCATATGAGCGCAACGGACGAGCTGCAGCAGTCCGGACGATCGCCCGGCTGGCTTCGGCTGTCCCATGGCGAAACGAGGCGTCTCGGCGGAGCCGCCGAGACTGCCCTCCTCGTCCAGGGCGGTCGCGAGGCGAAAATGTGATCTAGGACGCCTGCTTCTCGCATGCAGCGCCACTCGTGGGCGTTGCGTTGATGGCGAGCTCGATTACGAACGACACTCGAGCGTCGTTGGTCAGCCCCGTGGGATCAATCATGTGCGCCCCTGGGGCGAAGATGCAGGCTGGCCCTCAGCCCGGTTCTCATCGCGAGTCACGCCCGCCGCCCGGTGGCCGACAGGCCGGCCCTAAAGCAGGCTCGACTGCGGCTGTCCAGCGGCACTCCAGCTGAGTGTCTTGCCCGCCAGATGCACGGACGCGGCAGAGATGGCGCCCTGAGCGACCTGACGCGGCCTGCAGACGAGTCCGCGCTTTGCGCGCGCAGCCACGCAGGCCCGGAGCGATGTGCTGGCCGCTTGTTGCGTTTCCTGCCCGAGCAACCACGCGAGGGCTCCGTCGGCGGACAGCCACACCGGCGTCGCCACACCAATTGCCGGGCCGCTCCCCTCCAAGCCATTAGCGGTATCGACTAGCAGCAGCGATTCGGTCGGCCGCGGACAGTCTTGTTCGTTGCCGCCGTACTTCTCGCACTCCGTGAAGCCGGTCGACCCGGTTTCCTGCACGGCGATCAACCACGTGCCCGCAACATGGAACCCACGCAGGACGCCTTCTGTGCCGTACTCCTGCTCGAATTCTTCAACAGCGACGAGGACGAACTGGTTGCTCCTGCGGTCGCATGCCCACACGTCTGTGTATTGCGGGCCGTATTCTTCCGATATCGGCCTGGTGCGATAGACGATGACCTCGCCCGTGCGCTCAACGATTCTGGAGGTGCGAACGCCCGCAACCCCGTGTCCGCGAACAACGCAGCGCGGGGCTGCCTGCGCTGCGCTCGGCCATGCCGCGAAGGACATCAGGATCGCCGCTACACAGCCCGCCCCCACGCCACCGACGCGCCCCCGCAGTGCGCCTGTCATGCCGTGATGCTACCGGGAGCCTGGGCAGGCTTGCGTAGCTACATCGGGCCCGTCCTGCTCGGGGTCACCATCGCACCGCTCCCGACGCTGGCGGCCCGGCAGGAGCAGAATGCTCCGTTGCGGCGAGAGCGAGCATCTCGATGGCCGAGCTTGACGTGCCCGCTCAGGACGAGCTGCCAGCGTGCAGAGCGCGAAGCGAGCGCTTCTACTTCGTCCTTGCGAGAGCAGGCGTCAGCCTGCCTCGACGCACTGGCGCTCGTCCTTCGTCCTCCGAGAAAGTCGGGGACTGCTATCCGCCGTCCGCGACCCCAGCCCTTTTACCGCAAGTTTGCCGCAAGGCGAGGTATCATTTGTTCTTCATTGTCCGCCCTTGTCCTGGGCGGCCCAACCCGAAGCAGGAGACGAAAATGCGTGATTTTGCAGGCATTTCCGCTCCTGTCGGGGCTGATGCGTGTGATGGGCGATACTGGGCTCGAACCAGTGACCTCCGCCTTGTCGAGGCGGCGCTCTCCCAGCTGAGCTAATCGCCCAGGGCCGGCTGCAAGCGTATCAACGGGTCGCGGCCGACCGGGCCTGCCCAGCTCGCCGATCCAGAGGCGCCAGCAAACCTCCCGCCCGGATCAGGGCACGATCACAACGCGCTCTCCCCCACCGACGACCGCGCCGGAGCCACCGGAGGCCGCTTCGCCCGTGCTTTCCACGCCACTGGAACCGGATTCGCCGGCTTCTTCGCGACCTTCAGAGCCCGCGGTTTCGGCTTCGGCATTGGGGCTCTGCGTCCCATAGGGGCTTTCTCCGGTGCTCTGCCCGGTTGCGGAGGAGTAGGTGACACCCTTGCCGGCTTCGATCGTGCGCACCGCCGCGACCAATGTGTCGGAATCGATCGCGAAGCCCACACCGGTGCTGCCCGGCTGCGAGCCCTCGACGCTCGCCGCATCGCTGGCGATCTGCGAGTTGACGCCGATCACTTCGCCCTCTTCGTTGAGTAGCGGCCCACCCGAGTTGCCGGGGTTGAGTGCTGCATCAGTCTGGATTGCGCCCGTGATCTTCCCCCCGTCGGGGGCTGAGATTTCGCGGTCGAGGGCCGACACGATGCCTTTGGTGAAGGTCTCTTCGAGGCCGTACGGTGTGCCGATCGCGTACACAGTGTCGCCGACCTGCACCGAGCTGGAGCTTGCGAGCGTCAGCGGTTTCAGGCCGAGGCCCGACGGGTTGACGCGGATCAGCGCCAGATCCTTGTTGGCTTCTTCGCCGACGAGCGTCGCACCGCGGGTCGTGTTCGAGGATCCGCTCGCGTCGATCGTGATGCTCGTCGCGCCCTTGACCACGTGATCGTTCGTGAGGATCAGGCCCTTTTCGTTCAGGACGATGCCGGTGCCCTCGTCCTCGCCTTCCGCGGTGACAACCTTGATCGACACGACTCCCTTTGAGTCTCGTTCATAGATCTGCGTCGCCGACAGCGCCGTCGCGGAGACATCGCGGCGGGTACCGGCGGAGGAGGGCGAGGAGACCTGGTCCGACGCCGTGGTTGTGCGCGCTTTCGTTGTCGAGCGCCCCGCCCCCCCACCGATTAGAAGCACCGCCGCACTCGCAGCAACGACTCCAGTAAAACCTGCCAACAGCATGGGTAGAAATAGTCGCCTCATGGGTCACCTCCGGGTTCGTGGGGATGAGACGATGATCAGGGGGCCTGCTGTGCAGCCGCTAACAATGGGCGAAAGCGTGGCTAACGAAGGACGAAGGAGTTCATAACGCCCCGCCCACCGCGGGCTAAGCGCACCGCAGGCGGCGGCAGGCCGCGTCCCAGCGATCACGGGCTCCCAACGGCGTGCGGCCGCCCTCGAGGCTCGCCCCCACCCGATACGCTTTAGGGCAATCCTGGCGACGTGGCGGAGTGGCTACGCAGCGGCCTGCAAAGCCGTCTACACCGGTTCGATTCCGGTCGTCGCCTTCATGCAAAGAGCCTGCAAAACAGCGCTTTTTGGTGTCCCGGCTGCGGCGCCAAGGCTCCCAAAAACGGCCTACTCTCCCAAAACTCTCCCAGAACGGGGGTCCTGCTCGATAACGAAAAGGGGGCGAGCCATGCGGCCCGCCCCCTCGCCCAACGCGCTTCTCGACGCTTCAGGCGGCGCGGCGAATCGGTACGACGTTCGTCGGCGTGCTCGTAGGCGGAGCGCCGCCATCCCGAGCGCCACGGTCGCCCCACAGCTCCGTGAGCTTCGCCGAGGCGTCTGCGTCGGGCGCGTAGTGCAGATAGCGTTCGGTCGTGGTGATGTGGCGGTGGCCCATCATCCGCTGGACCTCGTGGATCTTGAACATGCGGATCGCCTGCGTGCCGAACGTGTGGCGCAGCTCGTGGAAGCTCAGCCTGGGCAAACCAGCTCGCTCGCACGCCCGGACGAAACGCCGATAGAGGTCGCTGCTGCAGATCGGCTCGCCGGGCCTGGAGCGACGCTGAAAGACCAGCTCGTCGCCTTCCTTGCCCTCGCACAGACGGCCAGAGCACCCGACGGACATGCGCGCTCATCGGCACCGATCGAGTACGTCGGCCCTTGTTGCCGGCGAAACCGCCGTGGGTCGTATAGCCATCCTCCAGCCGCACTACACCAACGGCGAAATCGACGTCGGAGACCTTCAGCGCGCGGATTTCGCTCATTCGCGCCCCCTCCTCCGTCGCGACGGTGCAGATCGCCTCGTCGTCGGTGGTGGATGCCTCGGCGATCAGTCGCTCCACCTGCTCGGGCGTATAGAAGCGCAGCTTGCCCTCGCTCTCGACCTTGGGCGGCATCCAGGCCCATGCGAGCGCCGGACTCGTCGGATGCGTCCCGAAGATGCCCCGGACGACGCGGCGGTTGTGGTTGAGCGTGTCAGCGCTGCGTCCGGCCGTCATCAGCTCCCGCCGAATGGCGAGCAGATCGTCCTCGCTGAATGTGTCGAGCACGCGATCGGCCCACGTCGAGTCAGACCGCCAGGGTCGTTCGGCCAGCCGCTCGCCAATCCTTTCGTACTCGTGCAGGGTCGAGCCGCGCAGACCCTTCTCCTCCTTGGAGTAGCGGACGAACCGATCCAGAGCGACACGGAACGTGTGACGAGTGCTCGGCACCTCCGTCGCGTGCGACGCCGCGAACGTCTGCGCCTTCTCGACTGCTTCGCCTTCGGTCAGGTATCCGTGCGGCGGACGGCCCTTCTTCGTCCAAGCGGGGCCGAGCACCTTGCGCGAGTCCTTACCCGAGGAAAGGACATAGCGCATGACCCACACGGGCTTGGAGCGCGGCTTGCCCTTGCACATCTTAGAGAGCTCGACCTTGACGAGTACATGCGTTCTTTGAGCTTGCATCGGGACCTCATTTCCTGATGCCGGAGTCGAGCAACGGTTCCTAGCGCTGCTCGACTGCTGTTCCGAGTGCCCTCGGGGCTGTAACCCCGAGGGCACTCCCTATGTGTATGCGGCATCTTATGGGAGACCTGAGACGGCGCAGTCATGCGTCCGACCGCTGGCTCTCTAGCCATGCTTCGATATCCGGCCACCGGAAACGTCGATAGCGGCCCACGCGGACATGAGGGATGCGATTCGCCCGCGCTGCCTTGCTAACCCACGATGGCTGGACTCCTAGACGAGCAGCGAGTTCGTCCGCCGTAAGCAACCGCGAAGCGGCTACCCCCCGTGATCCGGGGGCCTCACGGATGGTCGTTGCGCTGCCCGGTCGAGCATGTAGATCGGTTCCCATGTGGTTATTGACCGTGAGACGCCCAAAACGGCCATGTAGTTTCTTTTGGGCCTGTTGGGGCCCTGGGATTACGGGCTCGTCTCCGCGGAGCGAAGCCTGTAGGGCGTAGCGAAGCGGTGGCGATGCAGTGGCGTCCGGTGCTCCGTTGAGGGTGTGGCAGACGGCGGGATGACTCGATTAAAACGGCTGGCCCCTTGCGGGTGCCCTACGTTGGATTTGTCTCCCGTCGCCTGCCACGGACGCCGCCATGACTTCATAGAAGCGTGCTGCTGTGCTCGACATGGCTTTGTCTGGCGGCCTCCACATCACCAGCGCCAACCAGAGAATGGAGACCGGAAATGATGATCGCAGTGGGCGTGGACACCCATAAGCACGAGCACCTCGCCGTTGCCGTGGACGCTCTCGGGCAGCTCCTCGCCGAGATCACGATCACCGCGACTCTCGTCGGCTACCGCGAGCTGCTCGCTTGGATCACACGGCTTGAGGGAGAGATCCGGGTCGGGATCGAGGGCGCCGGCAGCTACGGCGCCGGCCTATGCGAATACCTCCAGGACAATGGCATCACCGTGTTCGAGGTCGAGCGCCCCAAACGCCGCGAGCGACGAGTCGGGAAGTCCGACCAGCTCGACGCGTTGCTGGCCGCCAAGAAGGTGCTCGCCAATGATGGGCTCTCCACGCCGAGAGGGCACGGCAAGCGCGTCGCACTGCAGATGCTGCTCGTTGCTTACCGCTCCGTCATCAGCGAGCGCTCACGCCTCTATAACCAGCTCCAAGCTCTCAACGTCACCGCACCAGCCACACTCCGCGAACGCGTCGGACCCGCGAAGAACGGCGCGAAGCTCGCACAAAGGCTGACCGGGATGCGGACACGCCCGAACGCCAGCCTGCAAGAGAACACCACCCTCCAGGTCCTGCGCGACATCGCCAACCGCACCCGCGTGCTCGACCAGCAAGCCCACGAATACAACCGTCAGATCGACACGCTCGCACGCGAGCTCGCTCCCGCACTGATGGACGAACCAGGCATCGGGCCGATCTGCGCCGCAAAGCTCATCGCGTTCAACCCATCACGCTTCACCAGCGAGGCCGCGTTCGCACGCGCCAACGGCACCGCCCCACAACCAGCATCCTCAGGAAAAACGGTCCGCCACCGCCTCAGCCGCGGAGGCGACCGCCAAATCAACACCGCGATCTACACAATCGCGCTCTCACGCTCCGTCCACCACGCCCCAAGCCGCGCCTACATCCAACGCCGAACCAAGGAAGGCAAGACCAAGCGAGAAGCCATCAGATCCCTCAAGCGATACCTCTCCCGCGACATCTACCAACACTTCACAAAAACACCCTTGACAACATAGAAGCATCCAACGAATTAGGTTCGCCTGGAAGTCGGGGCCTGTTCTTCGCCGCCGGGATGTAGGTCAGCCTCCTCTTCGAGCAGCTCATCGGCCCAGGTGTGTGCGGGCTTAAGGAGGCTGAATGCAGAGGATGACGGACGTGATTGGGACTGTCCATGCGGGCGAGCCCACGTGGACAGTCGGCATCGATCTTGGTCGCCGCGCGGCGCACGAAGCGGTCTTGCGGGCACCGGATGGGTCTGAGCGACGCACGCGATTCGCCCATTCCCGTGACGGGATCGATGGTTTCGTCGGAGAGCTTGCGGGGCTGAGAGGCCGCGTTCTTGTGATCATCGAGCCGACCGCGACTCGCTGGCAGGCTCTCGCGGAGGAACTCTCCGGGCAAGGTCTTGAGGTCCGTCGGGTAAGCGCGGCGACCGTCGCGAAGCTGCGCGGCGGGTGCGATATCACGGGCGCCAAGTCCGATCGTGTGGATGCCCGCACCCTCGCCGGCGCCCTGGATTACTCCCGTCTTGTGCGCCCCCGATCCCCCGGTGCTGTCTTGCGCGCACGCGCTGTGTCTGGAGCGGCTGCGACTGCGCCGCGAGCGCCGCCGGCTTCGCGGTGCGGTCAAGGTTTGCCTGGACACGATCTGGCCCGAGTTTCTGCGTCTTTGCCCTGGTGGCGCAGCTCGATCCCGCCAGCTCAACCAGCCGCACCAGCGAGACCTCCCCCTTGACCCGCTCGATCACCTCATCCGGAATACGCGCCAAACCAGCCCAAAAAAAAATCTTTTCGGTTGCCATTTCCTGACGACATCCTATGCCGGACTCTCAGAGCTCGACGAAGAGGACCGCCAAAGCCTCCTCCACCTCCTCGACGCCTTCCTCACCCGCAGACGCCTCCACGCACTCACAAGCCAAAACAGCTAAACGCCCCGACTACCACCCATAGGCCACCCACCCGACGAAACACTAGCCTGCCACGCAAAGACGACCACCCTCAACGGCGGACGAACCACAACACGACCGATTCCTGGCCACCGTTTTCACCGCCTCGATGGACGCCAGCGTAAAAGGCCAGGGCTCCAGCGGGGAACATAGACATCACTCGTGCTGGCGCTGTCTTTCAAACTCGCCCCGCATGCTTATCCCTATAAGAAAGAGGGAGGTCTACGATCAAACAAAGCACCATCACACCCACCGGGACCCATTTATACCAACCATGAACACCAAGCGCAATACACACCCCAAGTGATACGACAGAGAGTCGAAACGCGGCATGAAGCCAAGTGCGCGCCGGACTTGACGAGATCGTCCACGACGGGAATACGACTTGTCTCCAACCCATCGCACAACGATCCCGCATTGAAGCGACACGTTCTGACACCAGTGCATCAGGATCCTATCCTCGTCTCCCCAACTCAACATGAAAGCGCTGTCCCAACCCCAATCCCCGCTGCGATAGCTTTCGCGAGCTTCGCCTCCGGGACAAAGAAACCCGCTATCGCCATCCCGACTCCAACCGTTTGACATTTTTCGTGTTCAAATTGTTCTATTTGCGCTTTCGTATAGCGACGTCGGCGACGACATGACTTGCATGTGCCCTCCCCACCCCGCACAGGACTAGCGCACGGCGCTTCAGATCCCGCCTTGCAAAGCGGCACAGCCGAGCCGAGCGTACCCGCTTCTTCACCCTCGCCCACTTCGCCATTCAACGGCTGGACTAGGACTGCGGGTTCGACATGCGCTTCATCCCGCCCGTGCTTGTATGCGGCGTATTCGTATTCGCTTTCTTCTTCCCATTCTTCCCATTCTTCGCCTTCGGCATATTGGGGGCCGGCTGCGGCCGCTGCCGCTTCGGCTGCTTCGCGAGCCGCTTTTTCGGCTGCTGCCCTGGCGGCGACTTCTGCGGCTGCTTGTCTGGCTGCCGCGGCGGCTTCGGCTTCGTGGCTTAGGGCTTGCTCGATGGCTAGTGATCCGTTGTTGGTGTAGGCGCCGGTGGGGTCGGTGCTGTTGACGGGGTCGCCGAAGGTGTAGCTGTAGGCATCGGCTGAGCCGCCAGGGATGGGGTCGGGTTGCAGGAAACGTCCGATCTGGGGCACGTAGGAGCGGACGCCCATCGTGCTTACGCCGGAAGGGAGTTCGGTGGGGATCTCGCTGGCGCCGAGCCAGGCGTATTTGGCTGGGGCGGTGACGGTGGGTACGCCGAACTCGCTGGTGTCAGCCTTGGCGGCTAGTTCGGTGGCGGTTTCGGACAGGTAGGCTTTGGCGATGATGTCGCCGTGGAGGTTGGTGAGCTGGAGTTCTGGGGTTTCGCCGTTGTTCTGGATGGCGACAAGGCTACCACTGATGCCGGTGATATTGCGGCTCCATTCGTTTGAGACCGGGTTGGTGGTCCATACAGGGGCGTCGCCGGGGCCAGCGTAGTGGGAGATGATGGTTGAGTTGTTTGGTTTGCCGCTGGAGATGGTTTCGAGGGTGCGGCCGGTGGGGTCGAGGTTGTAGCCAACGGTTTGTTCATGCTGGGTTTGGGACGCGACTTGATTGTCGGTGTAGTAGGTGTTGGTGAGTGCGTGTGCTGCGCTTTCTTCGGCGTCGGCGGCGGATAGGGTGGTGATGTCGCCGAAGGTGTTGTAGACGGTGCCGGGGTCGGTGAGGCGGTCGGCGGTATCGTAGGTGTGTTCTTGGATTTTTCCGCCTTCAGTGGCGCATTTGCCTTCGGATGTGGGTTCGCGGGTGGTGAGGCTCGTCCGGTTGGTGTCTTCGTCGTAAACGTAGATTCGGGTGGTGCATTTACCGCCGGCGGGGGTATTCTGGGCCTGGGTCAGACGGCCGGCGTTGTCGTAGGTGTAGGCTTGGTGGGAGAGTGTGCTTGTTTGTTCAAGCCACTGGCCGTGAATCGACGGGATGACTGTGTCTTTGAACCACTTGCATTTTTCTTTTTCTTCTTCCGTGCAATGGGTGGTCTTTTTGTATACGAGGCTGGTGGGCTTGCCGACCTGGTTATAGGTGTAGGTGGCGGTCATGCCGTTGGGGTAGCTTTCGGTAAGCATGTTCCCTTCTGCGTCGTACATCGCGCTGAAGGCCATTTTGGTGCTGGTGCCGTTTGTGTAGGTCAGTTCATCTAGCAGACCAGATGTTTCGCCGTATTCAAAAGATTCTGTGCCCTCTTTGTCATTGACGGTCTTTAGACGGGCGCCCTTTTCTTTTTCGTATTCGTAAGTCGTGGTGTTTTCGTCCGCGTCGGTGTAGTTTTCTAGCTGGCCAAGCTTGTTGTAGAGACTTGTGATGGTCTTGGGTTTGCCTTCGGTGCAGGGTTTGCCTTCGTTTGTGCACTGCTTTTCAGGGGCGCCTGTTTCTTTGTTGTATTCGTCTGTGACTGTCGGAAGTGGTTCTCCCACTGTTGAGCTTATTGCGGCGGTTTTTAGTCGCCCCGCTCGTCGTAGGCGTTGGTCTTGGTGCGTTTGGTGGACCCAACCGTTTCAACGGTGGTTTCTGGCTCACTCCATATGTTGTATGTGTTGTACTTTGTAGTGGATAATTCTGGTAGTCCGGCGGTTCCGGGCTGCGCGGCTGGAGTGGTCTCGCATGGGAGGTTCGCTATTGCTGGGCGTTCTCCGCATTCTTTGTATTCTAAGTTCGCAGCAGCGGTGTAGTAGATAGTCTTGGTGTCGTGAGCGCCTTCGTTGCCTGTTACTGTGGGACCCCAATGGTCGATGCGGGCGATGTTCACGTCGGCGATGTAGATTTCGCCTCCCGATGTGATGGCAAGTCCCCACGGCGCTTCGAATTGCCCCGTTCCCGCGCCCTTTGAGCCTGCGGCCGACAAGAATGTCCCCGTGGAGGTGAACTTCTGGAGCCGGCCTGCTTTGGCATCTGTCACCCGATATTGCCAGCACTGTCGATTGCGATTCCCTTCGGTTCCTCGAACTGGCCGTTACCGGTACCATTGCTGCCGACCTTCGCTAGGAATTCCCCGCTTTCGCTGAACTCTTGGATTCGACTGTTGCCCGGGTCTGCTACCCAGACGTGTCCCGTGGTGGACGCCGCCACGCCGCGCGGTTCGGAGAACTGCCCATTGCCCGAACCGGCGATACCTGCGCGGCATTCGCTAGCTTTTACGCAGGTCTGAAATTTGGCTTCGCCGTTGCTCACTCCGAACCCGAAGGTGGAGATGAATTCGCCTTTTTCGTTGAACTTTTGGATTCTGTTGTTGCCCGCGTCGACGACGAATATAGTGCCGGACCGAACTCAGGGGGTCAGGCCAAGCCGTCCTGCTGGTGGTCACCGCGCTCGCCCGGTGCGGACTGGAAGCGCGCGGCGGTCTCGCTCCATACCAGCTGCAGGTCGGCCTTGGTGACGAGCGTCTTTGCCTTGCGGTTCTCCAGCTTGAGTGCGCGTAGCTCTCCGCGCTCGGGTGCGCGACCCCACTTCGCACGGAACCGCTCCGCCGCACGGGCGACCTCGCGGCTGCGCTGGGAGAAGGAGTCCAACAGGCCGCGCGGGACACCGGCGATCTCGAAATACCGGCCTTGCTTGCCGGTGCCCCTTTCGATTGAGCCAGGCCGGTTTTGACGGAGGCCCTGTTCCGTGGATCTGTCCGCGGGAGAGGAGAGCCTTCTGGCATGCCAAGGACGAGGAAGTATTCACCGGAGTTGATCGAGCGGGGCCTCAGGCTTGCGTTCGAGAGCGAGCGCCCGATCGCGCATGTTGCTGGGGATCTCGGGATCGAGCGCGAGGCGTTGCGTAAAGCGGTCAGGTAGGCCGAGGCTGATAGCGGCAGGCGTGGCGAGTTGCTGAGCACCCAGGAGCGGGAGGAGATCCGTTCGTTGCGGCGCGAGGTCAAGGGAGTTGCGTCGCGCGAACGAGATCTTGAAGTCGGCGAGGGCGATCTCAATGCGTCAGCGCAACGCGGCGTCAAGGGTAGCGGCTAGGGTGTGAAAGCCGAGTGTCTCGCGCGGGCGCGTGTTGAGACGGTTGGCGATCGCGTCGAGCTGTGTTTGGGTGAACTGTGAGAAGTCTGTGCCTTTCGGCAGGTACTGTCGCAACAGGCCGTTGGTGTTCTCGTTGGAGCCGCGCTGCCATGGGCTCTGGGGGTCACAGAAGTAGACCTTCAGGTCGGTGGCGATCGTGAACTGCGCGTGTGTGGCCAGCTCGGTGCCGCGATCCCATGTCAGCGACCGGCGCAGCTGATCGGGCAGGGCACCCATCTGTCGCGTGAGAGCGCCGAGGACCGACCTCGTGTCCTTCCCGTCGACTTGGACGAGCAGCACGAAGCGCGAGTGACGCTCCACGAGCGTAGCGATGTGCGTGTTCGCTGCTCCCGCGAGTAGGTCGCCCTCCCAGTGTCCAGGAATCGCTCGGTCGGCGACCTCGGCCGGGCGCTCACGGATCGACGGCGCATCGAGGATGAACGCCGCGAGCTGGTTGCGAGCTTTGGCGCCTCGAGGACGGCGTACCGCTCCGGCCCGACGAAGGTGCGACAGCAGCTCGCGCTTGAGCGCTCCACGAGTCTGGATGAACAGGCTCAGATAGATCGTCTCGTGCGACACCCTCCTAGTAGGGCGGGTGGCCGGGAGCGTTGCAGCTCCCGGCTCCCACAGATCTGGGCGTGACAGTCTCCCGTCACCCAGCTCTTCTCACCAGCCGTGTCAGGGCGTTGGGACCCATTGCCAGTGGGCGAACAGGCCGGGCTCTCGTTTCAAGAGTCTGGCCCACCACTGCTTGAACCGCTTGTAGGTCCGCAGCCGCTTGTACTTCTTCCCTGCCCAGCGCCTCAGGTAGACGTTGACGCGCCGCAGGAGGGGATAGAGCACTGACCGGTAGTACCGGCCGTAGTAGCTCATCCACCCGGCCACGATGGGGTTCAGCCACCTGGCCAGATCGTCGAGCGGCAGGTTGATGTGCCGGTGTATCCGCAACTGGCGGAGCCGAGCACTCTTGGCCTTCAGCGCCTCGGGGCTGATCGCCGGCAGGAACGACGTGAACCTCACGCCGTCCTTGCGTCGCGCCTCCCGTGGCCGGAAGGCGAACCCCAGGAACGTGAAGGAGGTGTGCTCGTGGCGCCCGCGACGGTTATCGTCCTTGCAATAGACGATCCTCGTCTTCTGCGGGTGCAGCCTCAAGCCCACCTCTTCCATCCGCGCGGCGATCCTGGCAAGCACCTCCTCGGCCTGCCGCCGTGACTTGCAGTGCACGATGGCATCGTCGGAGTAGCGCTCAAATGGGCAGTCCGGGTATTCCCGGGCCATCCAGGCATCGAACGCAAAGTGCATGAACAGGTTCACCAGGACCGGCGAAACTGCCGACCCTTGCGGAGTTCCCTTCTGGCACTGCACAAGGGTACCGTCGGGCTGCTGTGACGGGGCGGCAAGCCACCGCTTCACATAGAGCAGCACCCAGCGAGCGTCGGTGACCACTTCCACCGCCTTGACGATGAGTTCCCACGGCGCCTCATCGAAGAACTTCTGGACATCAAGATCGATGACCCAGTCGTACTTCCAGCACCGCCGCCGGCACACCCCGACCGCTTCCAAGGCCGACTTGCCCGGCCGGTAACCATAAGAGTCAGGGTGGAACCTCGGCTCCACCAACGGCTCCAGAAACATGGCTGCCGCCGTCATCGCGACCCTATCTGAGATCGTGGGCACGCCCAGCACTCGGACCCCGCCGCCATGCAGCTTGGGGATCTCCACCGCCCGCACCGAAGGCGGAAAGTAGGACCCCGAGCTCATCCGATTCCAGATCCGATAGAGGTTGTTCTTCAGATCAGACTCGAACTCGTCCAGGGTCTGCCCATCCACTCCCGGGGCACCCTTGTTGGCCTTGACCTGCCGCCACGCCTCCCAGACCAACTGCTTGGGAATCGCAAACGACTTGTCCTTGGGCTTTGGCATGTTCATCCTCGCTTCCTCCCAGGGCTCACACCCCGGTTGACCGAAATGGACATTCCAGGTGAGCCGGCCCCTTCGCTCCACCCCCACCCCAGCGAGCAGGAACTTCACAGCTACTACGGACCGGTCCGCCAGCGAGCGCCGCGTCGGTACTCAATGCCTTCGGTTGCTGCCTCGGCACGCTCCCTTTCGCGACCCTTGGAGACCTGCGGTCCCGGGACGCCGTATCGACGCTCGCCTTCTCACGTTCCGTGCAAGAGCCGCAGACCAGGCTCACACCGCCTCTACGCCGGACACCACCTGGCCAGGAACACGGGCACCCGCCAGACTCATCCCGAGGGAAAAGCAAGGACCCCCGGTTTTGATGCCATCAAAACTAATCACGACGCCTCAACAGCGACGCCCGACCAGACCACCGGCCCGACCAGACGCTTCTGGAACGTCTTCCTGGTCCCCACCTGACGCGATCAGGTCGCGCCTTCTCCCCGATCGCTCACCACGACGGTCTTCAGCCAACGCAGCACCAGGGTGGTTTAGCGCCCGCCCCCGCAAGGCCGACACTGGAGGGCCAACAAGCCTCCATCTCTCGCACAGCACCGCCTATGAAAGATGTCTTCTACATGACTTCCTCCTCAACGTTCGTGACGCACTGCTCCGTTAGGTTGAAGGTGTTTGGGTTGGGGTGTTGAATCTTCTTGTCGATGGTTGTTGTCGATTGGGAGGTCAAGATGCAGGCTGTGGCTGGTCTTTCGCTGGGTGAGCTTGCGCGTGTGCGGGGGCGTTTGGAGGAGTTCGCGGGGGAGATGTTCGACTCGATGCGCCGGAAGGACCAGCGGCGTTGGGGCGAGGTGTATTTGCGTGGGCTGATGTTGGATGGCAAGCGTAAGTCGATCGAGCCGATGGCCGCCAGGCTGCCTGACGGGGATGAGCAGTGCTTGCAGCAGTTTGTGAATCAGTCGCCGTGGGATTGGCGGCCTGTGCGCGGGGCGCTGGCGGTACGGGTGAGCGCCGAGATCGAGCCTGAGGCGTGGATTGTTGACGACACTGGGTTCCCGAAGTTCGGGAAGATGTCGGTCGGGGTCGCGCGCCAGTATTCCGGTGCGCTGGGAAAGGTCGGTAACTGCCAGCTCGGGGTGTCAATCAACGCCGCGTCAGAACAGGCTTCGTGTCCGCTAGACTGGCGGCTGTTCATCCCGCAGGAGTGGGACGAGGACAGCGAGTCAAACCTCAAGCGGCGTGAGAAAGCCAAGCTGCCGCACGATGCTCACCACGTCGAGAAATGGCGCCAAGCGCTCGAGATGATCGATGAGCTCATCGATTGGGGAATCGAGCCGCCGCCGGTTCTCGGCGATGGCGCGTATGGCGATGTCACCGAGTTCCGCTTGGGTCTGCAGGAGCGCGAGCTGCAGTATGTGCTGGACGTCAAGGGCGTCACCTCTGCTTATGGTGAAGGCATCCAGCCCGAGCGCCCGGAGTGGAACGGGACCGGACGGCCGTCCAAGGCGCGCTACCGCCAGGAGCCGTCTTCGCTGAAGGCGCTAGCCCTCGCTGCCGGCAAACAGGCCGCTCAGAGAGTCACCTGGCGGGAGGGCACACGCGGCAGCATGACCTCGAGATTCTTGGCACTGAAGGTCCGCCCCGCGAACATCCAGCTACGCAACAACGCCAACCGAAACGGCGAGGAGATCCCCGTCTGCTGGCTTTTGTGCGAGTGGCCTCCCGGTAAGAACGAGCCGACCAAGTACTGGCTCTCCAACCTCCCGCCCGACACGCCACTAAAGACGCTGGCGAAACTCGCGAAGCTGCGCTGGCGGATCGAGCACGACTACCGCGAGCTCAAGGACGCCTTGGGCCTCGACCACTTCGAGGGCCGCACCTACCGCGGCTGGCACCACCACGTCACCCTCGTCTCCATCGCACACGCATTCCTCACCCTGGAGCGAACCCGGCGCCCTCCAGCCAGGGCGGCAGCCTAACCCTCTTCCGGGTCCTCCAGAAGCTACAAACGCTCCTGGCCTGCTGGCAAGGCACCTGCCCCATCTGCCACAGAGAGATGCCGCCCAACCACCAACCACACCCACCACCAACCTAACGGAGCACTACTGATATGTCGCGCCGTTTGTCAAGTGGGCAGGGTTGGTCGCGTCCGCTGGGGCGGGCGTGGTTTGGGGTGGTCGGGACGCCGGGCTCGGTGTCGGCGTTGCCAGTCTGATGATGCGGGGGTTGGCTACCCCAGGGCCCGGTTTCGTGCTGCCAGCGTGCGCTGTCTACTTCCCCCGGATAAATGGGTTGGGTTAGGCGGCGAGGTGGAGGCCGCTGGGGGTGGGCTCGGCACCGACTGAGACGGCGACAGCTTGCAGCGGGCTGGCGGCGATGAGTCGGGTGGATTGGCTGTGGAGGTCGATGAGTGCGTAGGCGGCTTGGCGGCGGTTGATCTGATGCTGGTCGCGGAGTCGGACGATCGCGTCCGCGAGTCGTGCTCGTTGTTGTGGGGTGTCGATCTGCTTGTGGACGGCGGTGAGTGCGTCCCATCCCCAGTCGGGATCGTCGTGTTCGATTGATTCGCGGAGGCGCTGGAGGTCGGGGCCGATCAGTTGCGGGAGCGTGACCAGCAGCGAGTAGTCCACGCCGGGTAGGTCCATGAGTCCCTCCCAGAGAGGGTCCAGGGCTCGCTCAGAGAGACCGGCGAGGTCTGCGGATGCTTCGCGCGCGAGCAGCGCGAGGTGGGCACCCGCGAGCTGGTCCTCGGGGGGTCCGCGTTCCACGCCGCAACAGCGCTTGGTCTTGCGGCCTGAGCCACAGTGGCAGGGCTCGTTGCGACCGGGTCTGGGCATCGCTCCTCCTATCTGTCGATTGTTGGGAGGGTCGCATCTGGGTCGGTCAGAACGAGCTGTGCCGTCCGGTGTGTTTAAGACAATTCCTCCTGCTCATGCATGGTTTTCCGGATGATTGGAGGGGTGATGCTGACGCTTGTGGGCGGGCAGGTGGAGTGTTTGTGGGACGAGGTGTTGCCGGTGCAGGCACGGGAGTTGCCGGAGGATCTGGCGAGGCTGGACCGCGTGCTCTGCGACCCGGCGTTGCTTGTGCCGATCGCTGCGGGGTGGGAGCAGACGGCGCGTGGTCATGGTCGCCCGTCGATCTCGATGAGCACGTTCGTGCGGTTGATGGTGGTCAAGCAGCGCACCGGCTGGGGGTACGAGACGCTGGTAAGGGAGGTCTCGGACTCGTTGCATCTGCGGCGGTTCTGCCAGGTCGCGATCGATCAGCGCGTGCCGGAGGAGTCGACGGTCAGAAAGCTTGCTCGCCGGCTGGGCCCAGTGGTCGTGGAGGAGATCACCCGTGTCGTGATCGAGAAGGCCAAGCGCGAGACGCGCTTCAGGCCACGGGCGGCACGGATCGACTCGACCGTGGTCGAGGCGGACATCCGCTATCCCTCCGACGCGATGCTTGCGCTTGCGGGTGGGCGGGCTCTGGCTCGGCAGGGACGCAAGGTGAGCGCGATGATCAAGGCCCAGACTGTGCGAGTCAGGAACCGTTCGCGGTCGATCGGCAAGACGGTTCGTGCGATCTCAAAGACGCTCGCTCGTCGCACCGGAGAAGCGAAGACGCAGGTGATGAAACTGAACGAGCGCGCCGGCGCTCTGATCACTGTTCAGGCCAGAGAAGCACAGCGTCTGGCCGCGGCGGCACGAGCCTGTGCTCGTGGTCGCGGCGCGCGCGCCAAGCTGCGCGCGGCTGCCAAGCTGGAGGTTCTCGCTGCCCGCTGCCAAAAGGTCGCAGAGCAGATCGACCGTCGCGCGCGGGGACTCGCGATCAAAGATCGTCTGGTGTCGATCACCGACCCCGACGCCCGGCCGATCCGCAAGGGCAAGCTCGGCAAACCGACCGAGTTCGGGTATGTCGCGCAGATCTGCGAGGTGACCGAGAACACCCAAAAGGGCGCCCGCGGGTTCATACTGCCCGCAGGCCACGCGCAGGGCAACCCGTCCGAGAACAGGCTGCTCACGCAGACCGCCACCGAGATCGACCGTGCCGGGGTCAAACTCCGGGAGATCGTCGGCGACGGCGGCTTCATGCCCGGCCCGACCCGAGACGCGTTTCCCGACCTCACCAACGAGCAGATACAGCTATCCGGGCGTCACGAGCCCGGCTCCCGCAGAACCCGCAAGCGCAGGGCCCGCTACCGAACCGGCATCGAGGGCCGCATCAGCCACCTCAAGCGCGGCTACGGACTACGCCGCTCCCGGCTGAAGAGCCATGACGGGATGAGAACCTGGACCGGCTGGGCGATCCTCGCCTACGACCTCGACACCCTCGCCATCCGAGCCGGCTGAAACACTCCCACCAGCCCGCCTCCAACCGGGCAAACCATGAAAGAGCCTGAAACGGCCGCGCCAACCCAGCGCGGCCGTTTCAGTCCCCAGGATTTATCCGGGGGAAGTGGCTAGGAACGGGCGTGGCACTCCGTATTGGGGTGCTGCCCATAGTAGTTCCGCGCGTGCTGGCCGCTGATGGCTCGGCGCCCCGGCCTCCCGACCGTGGGGCTGTCAGCCGGGGGTCAGTCGGCGGTTGCTGCTGCCCAGAGGAAGCACGCTAGCTCGCGGGCGCACGCGACGACGATCACGTTGTGCGCCTTGCCGCGGCCGCGCATCCGGTCGTGAACCCGGTGAAGCCTGTGCTGAGCACGGTTAGCGATCTGCAGGACATGCTCGGGCTGGCCCTGCTGACGGTTCTTGAGTGTCGCCCCGATCCGTGGGTCTCGCCCGTAGTGCCAGGCCGACTCGACCAGTAGCCGGCGAGCGAACCCCGATCCTGTCTTCGTGATCGACCCCTGGTGCGATGACTCTCCAGACTGGTGAAGGGAAGGGGTCAGCCCGAGCCACGCACTCAGTGCGTTCGCTCGCTTGAAACGCTGCCAGTCGCCGCCGAGCTCGAGGTGCAATGCGAACGCTGTCAGTGTGTCAACGCCCCGGAAGCAGCGGAGCCTCGCGACGGTCGGCCACCATGCCTCGTCTTCTGCCAGGCGCGAGAGCCGCTCCGCGACCTGCGCCTTGCGCGCACTCAGGCCGTCGACGGAGGCGATCAGATCAGCGAATACCAGCTCGCTCGCCGTCTCATCGAACTGCTGGGCTGCGAGCCAACGCCGGTGCGCGACAGTCCAGGTCGAGGACTCCGGGTAGACCCGGCCGTGACGCAACAGCATCTTCGAGACCCGGTGACGAGCCGTCATCAGATCCCTTCGGCACGCATCGTGAGCGCGCATCAGCTCGCGGGCGGCCTCCACCTCGACCGGCGGGACCACAACACTCGTCAACGAGCCGGCCAGCAGCAACCGCGCGAGCAGCTCCGCGTCCTTGCGGTCAGTCTTCACCCGATCCGAGGGGCCCCGGGGTGTCTTGCCCGGCGCGATCACCTCGACCTCTACCCCGGCCGCGACCGCGGCACGGTAGAGCCCGAACCCGGTCGGCCCCGCCTCATAGCAAGCACGCACCGGGCCAGGCAAGCTCTGAAGCCACGCGACCGGCTCCTCAATGCCCGGCCCGAACCGCGCGCGCAAAAGCTCACCCGTCGAGACATCAATCGCCGCGGCATGCGTCGAGCGGGCATGGACATCGAGCCCCGCATAAGTCACCATTCCGGTCATGGCCGGACCTCCTCATTTTTCTGGGGTCAGCCGGAGCGGTTCTCCGGCCAGACAAACCCCCGCGAGGAGTGTCCGGCCTACCTCCGACGGTCAACCCAGCGGGCGACCTACGACATAGGGTCTAGCGCTCGACGATCTCATCGAGCTGATCCTCTCCCAAGAGCTTGCGAGCAGAGCCCTCGTGCCCAGGCTGGCACCCGCCTTACGCTTCTCGCCGTCCCGCTTGGCCCACTGCTTGGCCTTCTCGCGCGCAGCCGCGCGACGCTCAGCACGCGAGGCCGGCGGATCCCGCGAGGGCGGACTTGAGGAGTTGCTCGAGTCCTTGCGCGACTCTTCCTCCAAGCGCGCCACGCGCTCCTTCAGCCGGGCGATCTCACGCTCATAGCGTGCCGTCAGCTCAAGCAGAAACTCAACGCACGCCTCCCGCCCCACGTCATAGACCGCTTCCGCCTCGGAGCGCTCCATAACCCCAAGATTCGCCCTCCCCGCCGACGATCCTTGTAATCCAACCCTACCGGTGAACGCTTACGGTTGTATCGCGATTTGCAGGAGTTTTACCGCCGGGCGCTTCGAACCCGACGGTCTCCCCAGAAAGCCGTTTGCCGATTCATACAGGACATGACCTGGATTCACAGAACCTCACAGAACTCTGTGACTGTCTGTTAGTTTTGCTATCTTTTGCCGTGTGGCCAAGAACCCCTACAGCCCCGGCGTCGGCACGCGTCCCCCCTATCTTGCTGGTCGCGCGGGGGAGATTCGACGCTTCGAACGACTGCTTGACGACTATCCGGAGAAGCGACGCAATGTGCGGATCACCGGTCTGCGCG
>CAWEVQ010000004.1:0-176537 GCA_963812595.1 uncultured Solirubrobacterales bacterium | reverse complement strand
ACGGTTCGGCCACCAGCCATAGGACCGCCGCTGTCCCTCGCACGCGCCCGTGCGGCCATCCATCACGCAGATCTGACTGGCTGGACTGAATGGAGGCGCTTCGTGTTCGCAGCGTTTGGGGCCCTGCACGATCATGCGCACCCACTGCAACCGTTGGGACGGGGCTTGCTCGTTGTGAGTGCGTCCGACCCCATCGGCCAGGACGCCCGCGTGCCGCCGGGCGGGCTCGTCGCGAGCGTGACCGCCGGCGCGCTGGTTGGGGTGGATGCTGCAGCAGCGCGACATCGCCGATGTCGGTGCGACGGTCAAAGCAGGAACAGACGATGGCCCTGCTGACCCCGACGCCTGCCGTTCGGTTGTCGGCGCGTCCGATCCGCCGTTGCCGGTCACCACCTGGTAGCCGGAGAACTGGTCGGTACCCCGGTCTGCATGTTCTCGGTGCAATGCCCTGCCGTCAGGACTAGGTTCGGCGCCACCACCGTCCCGGAGCACTGCTCCACATCGTCGCCGCGAACGTCGAGGACGTAAGCCATCCACGGGAACGTGCCGGGTTCCGCGGACTGCCCACCGACCACCGCTGTGTGAGCGCGCCGTAGAGCACGATGCGCCCCTGTCCTCGCGTTGGCGACCGACGGGAAGGCGGCAGTGCTCGCGAGAGCGGCCACGGCGAGAACACCCCACCTCACCACGCACCTCATACGCACCACCCGCTCGAATCGCCGACCACCCAACCAATATCGGCACCAACCGTCAACGGTTGAAGCCCAAGCTCCGGCCATCACTGCACGCCGTACGCCCCGCTGTTTGTGCTTAAGCCGCCGGCACCCAGCCGGCTGGGAACGCGCCAGCGGGCACGTCTCCGGCGTATCCGGGAAGTTGCGCATAGCGATCCGCTCGCCCACTCCCGCGCTTAGCAGCGGACGCAGGTCGCCGAGGGTCAGCAGCACGCGCAGCGTGGCGCCGATCTGCAGGTCGGCGGCGTTCGGCTGCTCGCCGCCGATGACGCCGGCGGCGGCCAGCTCCTCGACGTGGGCGAGCTTGGCCGACAGTCCGGCGAGATCCTCTTGCAGGCGTGCCGCCGAGATGCCGTGGTACTTCCAGGTGGAGCGCACGAAACGGATCGCGAAATCGGTGCCCGGCCCATCGAGCGGACCGGCGCCGCCGAAGGTGCCCATCGCCTCCGGACGGAAGTGCAGCGCCCCCCAGGGCAGCCGCCGCCCCAGGTCCTGAAGCTCCTGATCCCCCCAGCGCTCGGCCTCGCGGACATCCGCGGAGGGGTAGAGCGGCGGGTCGGGGGCCAGCTGCTCCAAGCGCGCCAGGATCGCGCGGGAGCCGTGCACGGGCTCGCCGTCCACGAGCAGACCCGGGACCGTGTGGTTGCCCTCGCCGTAGATCGCCCGCATCTGCTCGACGTGCTCTCCGGGGACAAACTCGACACGCTCGTACTCCAGTCCCTTCAGGCGCAGAGCCACGGTTGCGGTCATGCACGGATGCGACGGTGGCACGACGTGCAGGACGAGCTCGGGAGCCATGCTCGGTGAAGCCTACCTGTTTGGAGCTGGCGCGATCGATCGAGTGCACGGTCGCGGTGGGCGCCTCACTCGGTCGGAGCCGGCGCGGGAAGAACTTCGAGCATTCGCTGGACCGCCTCAGGTGTCCCTTCGACTCGTGCGCCCTTGGTGGTCGCGTCGGGGATCGTGATGGCGCCGTTGGCGAGGGCGAGCAGCGTCTCGGCATCGGCTTTGACGCTGACCGCGGGTTCCCGCGCGGTTCCGGGGTGAGCCTGTCCGTGACCGTCCTCGACGGTGAAGTGGACGGGTTCCTCGTCGTCGACCTGCAGCTGGTAGGACTCATTGACGCCGGCCGCGGCCTCGGGGTTGAAGCGGGCCTCCATCGCCAGGATCAGCCACCGGGCCCGAAATACTTTTCCGTCCGTCGTCGGAGGAAGGGTGCGCTGGCCCCAACGCGCGAGTGCGGCGACCGCGTCGGAGAGCGCCGTGCCCTCTTTGGTGAGCTCGTAGACCACGACCTGATCGGCCGGCGCGGGCAGTCGCCGTCGCGTCACGAGCTCGAGCGCTTCAAGGTCGCGCAGGCGGCTCGCGAGGACGTTGGTGGGAACCGTCACCAAGCCCAGGGCGAGATCGGTGTAGCGCCGAGGGCCAGTGAGCAGCTCGCGGATGATCAGAAGTGTCCAGCGCTCTCCGACCTGATCAAGCGCGTGGGCGAGGGTGCAGTGCTGGTTGTAGCCGCGCGCCACTGTACTTTATGATAACAAGTGCCTACTTGGAACTAGCAAGTATTGTCTGCGGTCGAGGCGCGCGGCGCTGAGGCCACCCCGAACGAGAGGCAAGTCGATGAATTCACAGGACGAGGGTCTGAGCGCGGCCACAAGCGCCGATGCTGGGAGCGCAGGGCGATGAGGGCTGTCGTCATCACCAAGCACGGCGGCCCGGGAGTCCTCAAGGTCCAGGAGCAGCCCACTCCCCCGTTGTCGGCGGGAGAGATCCGTATCGATGTCGCGGCCGCGGGCGTGAACTTCGCCGATGTGATGGCGCGTATCGGCCTGTACCCCGATGCTCCTAGACTCCGTGCGTCGTGGGCTACGAGGTCGCCGGCACGGTTACCGAGGTAGGCGACGGTGTCGAGGCGTTTTCTCAGGGCCAGCGGGTGGTGGCCAGCACGAAGTTCGGCGGGTACGCCTCCGAGGTGGTTGTCCCGGCCGGGAACGCGTTCGCGCTGCCCGACAGGTTCAGCTTCGAGCAGGGAGCCGCGATACCCGTCAACTACTCAACCGCCTGGGCGGGACTTGTGGACTACGGCAACCTCAAGTCCGGCGAGCGCGTCCTGATCCACTCCGCCGGCGGGGGCGTTGGGATCGCCGCGACCCAGATCGCCAAGCGGCTCGGAGCAGAGGTCTACGGCACCGCGTCCCCAGGTAAGCGCGCCGGATCCTGGAGCTCGGGGTCGATCAGGCGCTTGACTACGACCAGCCCGGATGGGAGCAAGGGCTCCCCAAGTTCGACGTGATCCTCGACGCGGTCGGCGGCAAGAGCTTTCGGCGCAGCTACTCGATGCTCCGCGGCGGCGGGCGGCTGATCGCCTACGGCGTCTCATCGGTGATCTCTGGCGAGAAAGCGCAATCCCGTGGCGGCGCTCAAAGCTGTCATAAGCATGCCGCGCTTCAACATGATCAAGCAGACCGGCGAATCCAAGGCGGTCATCGGACTGAACATGCTGACCCTGTGGAATGAACACGGATCACTTCAACAGTGGATCAAACCCCTGCAGGAGCTCATCGACGACGACACGATCAACCCAGTGATCGCCGGCTCGTTCGGCTTCGACGAAGCCGGCGCCGCTCAGACCATGATCGTCGAGCGTCGCAACATCGGCAAGGTCACCCTGAATCCATGACTTGCCGGCGTAGTTGGTCGGCTGGCCTGCGTGGCTGTCCATCGGCGGCGTGCTCGCCTGGCGGGGGCTCCCCCTCGGTATTGGCCGGCTCTGCCCTCAGCCCTTCCAAGATGGCGGTGAGGATGTTGCCGGCCTCTGCTCGTGTGCTGTCCGGGTCGTCGCTGTAGGCGATGGCCATACATCCTTCGAGGATCCCGCCGGTGAGCATCAGGGCGAGTGTCTTTAGGGGAGGGGTCGTATTACTTCGGCGCGGATCGCGCGCCTGAGTGCGCCGCGCAGCACCACGGCGCCGTAGCGGGCGTCGACGCGGCGGATGGTGTCCGCGTCGAGTACCGCCTGTGCATCGTGTAGCACGATGCGTTGAACGGAGGGGTCGAGGTGGGCGTCGAGCATCGCCTGACATCCGGCGCACAGGTCCTTCCAGGGGTCTGGCTCGATGAACGCCACCGCGAAGCGATCGGAGACCTCGAGCTTGACCTGTTCATAGACGGCGGCGAACAGCTCCTGCTTGCCTTGGTAGTGGTGGTAGAGCGCGCCCTTGGTGACTTTGGCCGCCAGCACGACCTCGTCCAGGGATGTGGCGGCATAGCCGTACTCGCCGAACAGTGCGCGCGCGGCTTCGATCAGAGCGCGGCGGGTCGCCTCGCCCTGTTTGGCCTTCTTGTCCTTGACATCCGTACTCTGGGTATGCATAATGGATACCGTCAGTATGTTAGCGGAGGTCAATCGACATCAGTGGGGTGACACGCATGCCTAAGTACGTCATCGAGCGCGAGCTACCCGGAGCCGGGAACCTGAGCGCGGAGGAGCTGCAGGGGATATCGGCGACATCGAACAAGGTGATCGGGGAGCTCGGCCCCGAGATTCGCTGGCTCACCAGCTACGTCACAGACGACAAGATCTACTGCGTCTATGTAGCCCCGGATGAGGACATCCTGTTCGAGCACGCTCGCTGCGGCGGCTTCCCCGCCGACCGCATCTCCAAGGTCTCGGCCGTCATCGACCCATCAACCGGCGACTGACTCGCCAAGGAGACGCGGATGACTACGCATATCGATGAGGTCGGAGACGATCGTGCTCTGAAGGCCAAGCACCGTGCCATGTGGGCGTCGGGCGACTACCCGGATATGGTCGAGACGTTCCTGCTTCCGCTGGGACCGCGTCTCGTTGAGGCTTGCGGCATCGGCCCCAACGAGGTGCTCCTGGACGTGGCCGCCGGTACGGGCAACGCCTCGATACCCGCGGCTCAGGCGGGCGCTCGGGTGACCGCCAGCGACCTGACGCCAGAGCTGCTGCAGGCGGGTCGCACCCAAGCCGAGAGCAAAGGGTTGGCCTTCGACTGGGTGGAGGCCGACGCCGAGCACCTGCCGTTCGAGGACGAGTCCTTCGATGTCGTGATCTCCTCGATCGGTGCGATGTTCGCTCCTCATCACCAGCAAGTCGCCGACGAGCTGATCCGTGTGTGTCGTCCGGGTGGCAGGGTGGGACTTCTCAGCTGGACTCCTGAGGGTCAGATTGGCGCTTTGTTCCGGGCGATGGGCCCATTCGCGCCGCCGCCTCCACCCGGTGCACAACCGCCACCGCTGTGGGGCAGCGAACAGCACCTCGCTGAGCTGTTCGGCGAGCGCGTCGACTTCGGCACGCTGGAGCGCGATGTGCTGGAGATCACCGCCTTCGAGCATCCGCGTGACTTCGCCGAGCACTTCAAGGCGCGCTACGGCCCAACCATCGCGGCGCGCGCGAACGCGGCGCAAAGCGGGCGCGAGGCGGAGCTCGATGCGGTACTTGACGAGCTCTGCGATGAGTGGGACCGTGGTAGCGCCGGGCACGCGCGCTTCGAGCTCGAGTATCTGCTCGCGGTAGGTGTACGCGTGTGAGGGAGCACTGCGGTGGGGCACCACTTGATCGAAGAGGCGCTTGCGTTCGACGACGAGGGCGGGCGCGGGTCCGGCACCAGTCGACTCCGAGGACTCCCGCGCGGCAAGCCAGGCTTTACACTGGTGGCTCGACCTCCGGGAGAGGTGGCCGAGTGGCTGAAGGCACTCGCCTGCTAAGCGAGTATGGGGGTTAAACTCCATCGCGGGTTCGAATCCCGCCCTCTCCGTCCACCCTGCTGGGCCTTTACGATAAGGTAAAGGCATGCCAAAGATCTCGAGCAAGCATCAGGTAACGCTCCCCGTCGAGACGTTGAAGCGGACGGGGCTGAACGTAGGCGATGAGGTCGCCATCGAAGCTGACGGAGACGATCGGATCGTCGTGCGCCGAGTGCTGCGCGATGTGGAGCAGGCGCTTGGGGTCTTCGACGGCCTATACGAGCCCGACTATCTGGAGCAGCTGCGCGCTGGAGAGCGCGCATGAGTGGTTGCGTGCTTGACACGGATGTGGTGATCGCTGCTCTCGACCGGAGCGATGCTCACCACGCGGATGCGGCAGAGGGAATCAAGGCGATGATCGCCAGTGGTGTTCCTCTGCTGCTCTCGTTGATCAATTACGCCGAGACACTCGTGAGGCCGGCGTCCGACGAGAGATCGCTAGGTGCTGCAATGGACGCTGTGGCGACTTTGGGCATCCGGCTTATCGCTCCGACGCCGGCCGTCGCAGTTGATGCGGCGCGGCATCGCGCGCTCAACATCAGCCTGGCAGACGGATTTGCCCTAGCGACTGCTCAGGCGCATCGAGCAAGCGTTGCATCTTTCGATCGCCGCGTACGTCGGGTGTTGCCGAGAGTTGGGTTGGAGCTGGCTGCCGAGTTCTCCTAGCGCCGCGTGCTCCCAAAGCGCTTGCTGTAAGCACCGCGATGTATTGCCAGGCGGCGGGGTCATGCAAAAGCGAGAGGGAACAAACGGATATTCGTGAGCGCAAACAAGCAAAATGAGCAAGCGCTCGCATTTGATACCGCACTCGGTTCTGACACGCGCTACGGGCGTGCCCGCGCCCGGCGTGTCGTCTCGCGGACGCCTGCGAGAACGTCCGCGCCGAGCACCGCGTCGATCTCCAGTTGAGCGGTGGCCATCACGCGAGCGACCATCATGTAGTTGCCGATCACCAGCAGCAGTTGCACGATCTCCGCGGTGCTGAAGCGCGCGCTCATCGCCGCGAACGTGGCGTCGTTGGGCGTCGCGTCGAGAACCACCTGCGTGGTGAAGCGCACAACCAGCCGCCCGTCCTCGCCGAGTGCGTCCGCCTCCACGTCGTCCGCCTCGAGCGCTGCCACCTGGGCGTCCGTGCCGCCGACCGCCAGCAGGATCGGCACATGCTGGGCCCACTCGTACTCCGCGCCCGGTGTCAGGCGCGCGACGCGCAGGATCGCGAGCTCGCGCAGCACCGCGTCAAACCAGTGCGAGTCCAGGCAGTCGCGACCGAAGCGCAGCCAGTTGACGAACGCGCCCTGCGCGTTGGCGACTGTGGCGAAGATTGCCAGCGGCGGCAGACGCTCGAGCGCCGAGCGCACCTTCGGTTCAGCGTCAGCGTGATCCAGGGGCGGCAGGCGGGCCATGGCGCTTGGCATGATCGCAGGTACCCCTGCGTCGCTACCCGGAACGCGCCATTAAGCGGAGACAGACGCGGTCGCGGCACGATCCGAATCGGGCGTCACGTCCGGCTCGGCGCCCTGTAGCGCACGGGTCAGCAGCTGCCACAGGATCGCTCGATCGCTCGGGTCGAGCGCCCGCAGCACATCGTCCTCGATCGTTTCCTGCGCGCGCTCGGCGCTGCTCAGCGCACGGAATCCCGCCTCGGTCAGCTCAACCAGGTGGCGCCTGCGATCGCCGGGGTCGCGACGGCGGGTCACATACCCCAGATCCTCCAGCTCGTTGAGCAGCAGCACGACGTTGTTGGCGTCCATGCACAGCGCCTCCGCCAGCTCCTGCTGGGGGGTGCTGTCGTGGTCGCGAACGTAGCTGAGTGCCATCAACAGGCGCATGTGCATGCCCAGGAGCTCCTCGCTGCTGCGCCTATAGACCTGCTTGGCAAGGCGGGTCAACAGCACCATCGAGTTGGGAGGACAGGAGGGAGAGAGAGCCTCATCGGTCATAACGGCAGGATTATACCACGTTGCAGCAAGCATCACGTTTAAAACGATAATACCTGCTCCAGTGATAATCCCTGCTATGGTGTTCCCTTCGCGCACCCGAAAGGAGCATTCGATGAGCACCACCGCCACCGCATCAGACCAACTTGAGACACCGCAGCGGGCCACCGGCGAGGAGGTCATCGGCGGGCCGACCCAGCTTCATACACTGCAGCCGAGTACCGGCGAGCAGGCCGCCGGCCAGACGAGCGCTCAGAAGGCGGCCAGCAGGCGCGAGCGGCGCCGCTGGATCGCGCTTGGCGTGCTGTGCCTCGGCCAGCTGATGATGGTGCTGGATGCAACCATCGTCAACGTCGCCCTGCCCTCGATCCAGCGCGAGCTGCACTTCACGCAGGCCAACCTCACGTGGGTGATCGACGGCTATCTGATCACATTCGGCGGCTTCCTTTTGCTGGCTGGCAGGTTCGGCGACCTGGTGGGGCGCAAGAAGGTCTTCCTCAGCGGGCTCATACTGTTCGTCGCGGCGTCGATCCTGTGCGGACTCGCGAGCAGCCAGGAGATGCTGATCGGCGCCCGCCTGATCCAGGGGATCGGCGGCGCGATCGCCTCGAGTGTGATCCTGGCGATCATCGTCACCGAGTTCCCGGAGCGGGCCGAGCAGGCCAAGGCGATGGGCATGTACGCGTTCGTGTCGGCCGGCGGCGGCTCGATTGGCCTGCTCGCCGGCGGGGCGCTCACGCAGTCGCTGAGCTGGCACTGGATCTTCTTCGTCAACGTGCCGATCGGTGTGATCGCCCTGCTGCTCGGCTGGATGCTGATCGAGGAGAACGTGGGCATCGGCCTCTCGGGCGGCGTGGATGTCCTCGGGTCGGCTCTGATCACGCTGTCCACCATGTTCGGCGCGTTTGCGATCGTCAAGTCGAGCGACTACGGCCTGCTCTCGGCGCGCACGCTCGGTGCGGCCGGCGCCTCGCTGGCTCTGCTGGGGGCCTTCCTGGCGCTGGAGGCGCGCGTGGCCAACCCGATCATGCCGCTGCGGATCCTGCGCCTGCGCGCGCTGATGGGCTCGAGCCTCGTCCGCGGGCTGCTCATCACGGGCATGTTCTCCGCGTTCTTCCTCGGCGCGCTGTACCTCGAGCGCGTGCTCGGCTACGACGCGATCGACACGGGCCTGGCGTTCATGCCCCTGACGCTCGCCATAGCGGCCATGTCGATGGGCATATCGGCACGCGCGGTGGTGCGCTTCGGCCCCATTCAGACGCTGACGGCCGGGCTCGCGGGCATCGTCATCGGCCTGGTGCTGCTGGCTGCTCAGGGCGTGCACGCCAGCTACTTCCCCGGCCTGTTCTTCGCCTTCCTGGCGCTTGGCCTCGGCGCGGGTGCCTCCTTCCTGCCGCTGCTGACGATCGGCATGGCCGACGCGCCCCCACGCGATGCCGGCCTGGCGTCGGGGATCATCAACGTCTCCGTGCAGCTGTTCGGCGCGATCGGCCTGGCCGCGCTGGGGACGATTGCCACCGACCACACCAAGGCGTTGAGCGCCGCAGGGCAACCGTTGACCAGTGCGCTGACTGGCGGATACCACCTCGCATACGTGGTGGCGGCCGTGTGCGTGGCGCTCGGGATCCTCGCCGCCTTCCTGATCCTGCGCCCACCCGTGGCCTCCCAGCCGCAGGAGGTCGACCTTCTCTCCGACCGAGCGAGCGGCGAGCTGGCGGCACAGGCAGCGTAGGGCCTACCGCGGGGCGTAGCGGTGGTGGAGCATCAGCGCGTTGCCGTCGGGGTCGGCGAAGAACGCCATGTGGCAGACACCGGTGTCGAGCGTCTCGCCGTTGAACGTCACCCCGCGCTCCTGCAGCGCCGCGCGCGCGGCCGCGACGTCCTCGACGTGCAGCGCGATCGGGTTGGGGTTGGCGTGGTGCGGGAGTCCCATTGACTCGGCGTCATACACACTGAGCGTCAGGTTGCCGGTCTCGAACTCCGCGTAGCCGCGCTCCTTGACATAGACGGAGCGGGGCAGGCCGACGGTTGCGCCGTAGAACTCGACGGCAGCCTCGAGGTTTTTGGTGGGGCAGCCGACGAAGTCGACGCCGGTGACGAGCTGTGGGGTGGTCATCGTGATGCCTCCTCGACGAGTTTTGACCAAGGGCTGGTGCCTTGGGCCCGATCCCAATCCTAGCCCTGTCCAAACGCGTCACTTGGACGATGGCGACAGCTGTTGGCGACCCGCGGCATCCCTGCCGCAGGTCGCCAACAGGGCGTCCCACCGCGAGAGCTGCGGGATCAGCCCTTCAGCGAGTGGAATTCGCCGAGGGCACTCGGCAGCGTTGGCGTGAATGGCACGAACGGGTAGGGTTTCGAGGTGTCGAAGCCTTCCTTTTCGGCAGCTTTCGTTTCTGCGAACGGCAGCAGCGCTTCGACCGCCTGCTCGATGTGTGTCAGCAGGAGCGTGCGCTCGTAGCCGTTGTTGTTGGGTGGGGCCACCGATTCGGCCGTCTTCTGAATCCCGGTGATTTCCTCGATGGGTCCACCATCCCCACTTGCCACATCAGGCCCCACGACGCGCGCAAGGGTGCGGTGATCGGACTCGATGCCCATGATGCGCGCTGCCGTGACCCGCAGGTCGGGGGTGCTGAAGTCGCGAACCCCCACCAGATAGGCGGCGATGAATGCATCCTCGAGCGTCACCAGAATGTTGAGTGTGGTCTGCGCGTCGGCGAACATCTTGGGCGGGTAGTAGAACGCCGTGAAGGGGGAGGGCTTGCCGGTCAGGCTTTCCTCGAGCAGGTAGTGGGACATCTCCTCCTGCAACGCACCCTTCAGGTAGCCCTGGTCGTCGGAGGGGATATTTTTGAAGAACGGCGCTGTGTTGATGATGTTGGTGTAGGTGGTAACCGCCAGCGCCTCCGCGATCTGGGCGGCTTTCAGGATTGCCAGATCGCCATGGGTCAGCCCTTTCTTTCTGGCGCCGGCAAGTGCGGCGGCGGGCGCGAGCGCCCCCAGGCTGGTCACGCCTGCGCCCGCGACGACCGCGCCCTTTAGAAAGCTTTTGCGCGTTGTGGATGCTGCCCACGGGTCCTCCGGCGTTTGCCGTCCCGCGTAGTCGACCTCGGGATCGTCGTGCTGGTTGTGCATGCTTGCTCCATTCGTTTGGGGGTGTCCTGGCATGTGGCAATCTGATTGGGGAGCACGACCAATCTCGTTCTCCCGGAAGCCTTACGCGACAGGCGCGGCGACGGATCACCGATCGACGCCTGTAACGAGGCCTCGTCAGACACCCGTCGTGCGTGTCTGGGGCTACACTCGGTGGCGCACTCGGTAACTTTCCGCACATGAGCGAGCGTGACACGAAGCCAGCCGGCGCCGCCTGCGGGGCGGAGGACGCCACGGGCGCCGGCGCCCAGCCAATCGGGATCGTCCTAGCCGACGACCACGCCGTGGTGCGCAGCGGGCTGCGGCTGCTGCTCGACAGCGAGCTCGACTTCGAGGTGCTGGCGGAGGCGGCCGACGTCGAGAGTGCGCGGCGCTACGTGCGCGGCCACCACCCGCGGGTGCTGGTGCTCGACCTCAACATGCCCGGTGGCTCGAGCCTGCGGGCGATCCCCGCGATCCGCGCGGAGTCGCCCGACACGCAGATCGTCGTGCTGACGATGCAGCAGGAGCCCGCCTTCGCGCGCGAGGCGCTGGGCGCGGGCGCGCTTGGCTACGTGCTGAAGGAGGCCGCCGACGAGGAGCTCGTCGAAGCGGTACGCCGCGCCGCCGCGGGCGAGAGCTACCTCAACCCCAGCCTCGGCGCACGCATCGCCTCCGAGCCGCCCCCCGGCCCACCCGACGATCTCTCTGAGCGCGAGGTCGGCGTGCTGCGCCTGATCGCGCTCGGCCACACCAACGCGGAGATCGCTGAGCAGCTCTACCTGTCCGTCCGCACGGTCGAGACCCACCGCTCCCACATCCAGCGGAAGCTGGGCCTCTCCACCCGAGCGGAGCTCGTTCGCTACGCGATCGAGCGGGGGCTGATCAACACCGGGGGCGGTGGGTGACATCGCAACCAGCGATCGACGTCGTGGTGCCGGTGTATGAGCACTACGAGTTGACCACCTCCTGTCTGGCGCATCTGGCGAGCCAGAGTGTGGCGCACCGCGTGATCGTCGTCGACGACGGTTCGCGCGATGGCTCACCCGAGCGCCTGCGGCGGGAGTGGCCGGGTGTGAGGATGCTGCAGTTGGAGTCCAACGGCGGCTACACCCGCGCGGTCAACCACGGCGTGCGCGAGGGCGAGGGCGAGTACGTGGTGCTGCTCAACAACGACGTGCAGCCCCGTCCCGACTGCCTGGAGCGGATGGTCGCGCCGATGCAGCACGACGAGCGCGTGGGCTCGGTGGCGGCGCTAATGCTCGCCCCGGGGGAGCGGGGCGCGATCGACAGCTTCGGGGTGAGTGCTGACGTCACGCTCGCCGGCTTCGCCCGCATGCAGGGTAAACCGCCGGGTGGGATCCACGCCGGCGGTCCGGCGCTGACCGGCCCGGAGGGCACCGGGGGCGCCTACCGGCGCGCGGCGTGGGAGCAGGTGGGGGGCTTTGACGAGACGATCAGCGCGTACATGGAGATCCTCGACCTCGCGCTGCGTCTGCGCAGCGCCGGCTGGTCGACCGCCCAAGCCCCCGACGCGGTGGGCGTGCACCTCGGCTCGGTCACCTACGGCCACCGCTCGCCCGCGCAACGCCGCCAGGCGGGCTTCAGCCGCGGCTACCTGCTGCGCCGCTATGGCGTGCTGCGCCGGCGCGCCGCGCCGCGGGCACTGCTCACCGAGGCGCTGGTGGTCGCGGCCGACGCGGTCGTCTGTCGCGACCTGCAAGCGCTGCGCGGCCGCCTGGAGGGCTGGCGGGCAGCGCGGGGCTGCGAGCGCCACCCGTGGCCCCCCGAGGAGGCGATCGACCACTCGATCTCGCTACGCGACTCGCTCGCGCTGCGCCGGGGGGCGTTACGGGATTCGTGAACGCGTGGAGGAGTCGTCGTCTTTGGGAGGGTCGAAGACCTCAGCGCTCCTGCCATTTCTAATAACCCGCCTGTGCTACGGTTTCAAACCCGCCTGTGCTACTGTGTCGCACATGAACGTGGGCGTCCGTGAGCTACGCAACCAGACGAGCCAGGTGATCGACGCCGTACGAGCCGGCGAGCGCGTGACGCTTACCGTGCATGGCGAGCCGATCGCGGACATAGTTCCGCACCAGCAACGCGCACGCTGGCTATCGGGACCAAGTCTGGGGCGCGCGCTGCAAACCCGCGCCGCAGATTCGGATCTCGCGCGGGAGCTGGACGAGCTCGCCGGCCAAACACTGGACGAGCTTTGAGTACATCCGCAGCCGGGCTGCTCGACACCTCCATATTCATCGCCCGGGAGAGCGGACGACCGCTCGGGGACCTCCCCGACCGAGTCGCTGTCTCCGTCGTGAGCATCGGCGAGCTACAGCTCGGCGTACTCGCCGCCGGCGACGACATATCGAGGGCAAGACGTGCCGACACGCTCGCTCTCGCCCGCGCAGCAGACCCAATCCCAGTGAGCGAGGCCGTGATGACAACATGGGCCAGGCTGGTCGCCGATTGCCGCGAAGCCGGCATCCAGAGGACAGTCAAGCTCACCGACGCGCTGATCGCTGCCACAGCAGTCGAGCACGGACTACCCGTCGTCACACAAGACGACGACTACAGCCGGATGGCGGAAGCCCATGCTGCGCTTTCCGTCGTAATGGTCTGACGGCTCAGGCGGCGCCCGCAACAGCGCAGTGTCAAGTGGAGGGGGGCGTTACGGAATCCCACTCTTGGCGTAGCCCACGCACGGTTCGACCAAGCTCCCCACTCGTGCTCAGGCAGCCGGCGTACTCATCGAGGAGGTCATCCATACGTGCGATCAAGACACGCCCACGTCCCTGAGCCTTGACTTGCACGACATCCCCCTCGCGCAACCCAGCCTCGTTGAAGGCCTCGATCGGGATCGTGATCTGGTGCTTGCCGGAGATCCGGGAGCGACCCTCGCTGCGCCTGTTCCTGGTGCTCAGGACTCGGCTGAAGCCCCTCAACACGCAACAGGCCTTCCGCGTCGGCCACAGCCTGCTTGCGGGTCACGCGAACCTCATCTGGGGCGGAGCCATTACGTGCGATAGCGGAGCGTTGCATAACCTCATTGTAAACCCTGGCGCTGGCGATCACCAATCACGTGTGTCGGTTAAGGGGACCTCTCCAGCGTGGCCCCACGTGTCGCGCGAGAGCGTCGGCGCAGCCGTGTGGAGGCTCGCCCCCAGTCGCGTGTCGAGCTTGTCGGCTTGCTTCGAGCAGCAGTGCGGTTGCTTGCGCCTTGGCGCGGCTCTTGCGGGTCAGGCAGCCAGGAGGATGCTGTAGATTCTTTGTGGCCAAGTGCTCAGCTGGCAGGGTTAGGGTCCGCGGCTGTTGGCATCCTCGTAGGGATGCATGGACAACGACACCCGCGCTACCGCGACCGTGAGGACTCGCGCTTCTATCAGGCCCATGGCCTTTCGCCCGAGGGAACGTGGCAGGCTCTGGCGGACGAACTTGCCCGCGTCTTGGATGATGCACAGCGCGCGTTCTGGCGAACACGGCTGCGGATGGACCCGGAGCGTGTCCGCTGGTGGCACGGAGCGATCTTCGCTCGCCGTTTTCCGCATGACGGTGGATGCTTCCGTCGGGAGCTTGCTTTCTTCGGCGTGGTACCGCCCGGCGGCGGAATGAGGCAGTTGGAAGGGGTGGATCCCGATTTGATCCTGCGCGATCTCGCCACGGTATGCACCGCCTTCAACCGCCGAGTCGAGGAGTTCGGTACGTTGGAGACCACGAACACTCTCGACTATGCACGAGCCGTGGCGGCCCTGTATGCCGGCATCTTGCGGGTGCATCCCTTCGTGGACGGCAACCACCGCGTGGGCTTCATCGCCTTGTCCGCGGCGCTGTGGTCCTTTGGCCTACCGAACGTCAGGTTCATCGGCGCCGGGGAGATGATCGCGCATGACGACGCCCTGGTTCCGGCGCTTATCTCCGCGACTGGGGACGCAGAGCCCTTTGCTCAACTCCTAGCGACGCGCATCGTGCGCGCAAGTAGCGATCCGACATGAGATACCCTCAAGACATGGAAAACGGTCATCGCCCTCCACAAAAGACGCTCAGCCGCGCCCATACAGTCTGCGGAGACCGACTGGTAGAGACCACCCCGGAGGTCAACCGCGAGGTCGCCGAAAGCGCGATGCTGCTCTCCCAAGGCGCCCGCCGTGCGATCGAGATGCTGCACGAGGCCGAGAATGGGAGCACAGTGCGACCGGCGTCCGCAGCCGCAGGCGAAGCGCGCCCCGCCTGACGCAAGCAACGCCGGTCAGCCGACGCCGACTGCGCCGCCATCAGTGTGTGGTTTGCATGTATGTCTCCGTCAAAGGGACCACCAGCGCGTCCCCACGCGTCGCGCAAGAGCCGCCGGTGCAGCCGTGGAGAGGCTCGCTCCCAGTCGCGGGTGCGGCGCGCGGAGATTCGGGGTGGTGCATCCGCGTGAGTCGGCTGGCTCCCGCGCGCATGGGCGCGGGGCTCCCGTGCCCCGCGACGGCGCGGTATCTGATGCGCTCCAGCTACACGCGCCTGAGGATGGCAATGAATTCATAGCCGTTGGGACGTAGTCCCTCGATTACGAATGGAAGTTGCAGCTCGCCACGCGCATATTCCAATAGAGCTCTGAACTCCCGCGGTGCCCAGACGTGAAAGTGGATGGAGTAGTCGCTCTGCTCGAGTTCCCGCACGCGTGCCGCAATGTCGGCGGCTGGAACTTTGTCCACTAGGCGCGCCCATTCCTCCTGGTGTATTGGTCGTGACCAGCCGGGGCCCTCACGGTGGTCGCGGACGACGTGCTCCAGCGGCGTAGGCTGGCGGTCTGCGTCGAAGGTACGGCGGCGGTGGGGAACCGCGAGGTAGTGAATCCCCCTGGGACGGAGCACGCGCAGATGGTTGGTGAGCGTTCCCAGTGGGTCTTGGGTGTGCTCGATGAAGTGATTGGCGATGACGAAGTCCACCGAGGAGTCCGGTTGACTGGAGAGCGTCTCACCGTCGTCGACGATGTCCACCTCAACGAGGGGCTCGGCGGCCAGCTCGGGGTAGTGGCGGCACAGCCCCGCGCAATCCATCCGGTCGACATAGCGCACCGTTGCGTCAGGGGGCAGCGGCAGCGGATTGTGCAGCGCGCCGATCTCCAAGCCGCTGCCGTGCAGATAGCGCTTCGCGAGCTCCCAGCGACAATCGCGAATCCGCGGGTTCTGGGGGAAAGCTTTGATGTTGGCCGCGTAGCCGCCGAGCGATGCGCCGAGGCGCCCGAACGGGCTGGGCGAGCTGGAATGTGACACGAAGGTCAATCATTCCATAGGGTGGACGTGGCCTGCGGCCACGGGCTCACGCCGGCCGCGAGAGAGGTCTGCAGTCGCGGCGCTCACGGGACTCCGGCCGGGCGAGCTGGACGCGCTGCGGCGTGTGAACGCAGACGTGGATCGCTCGCGCATCCGCGTTGTTGAGCAGTTCAGCGCGGCGACACGCACATTCACGCTGCCGAACGGCCGAGCTGAGCTGTTCGTCGGTCTATCTGCTTTTCTTTACGTTCGCAGATAGAAATGGACCAGCGCTCTAATCCCTACACGCCCGGCTCGGGCGTAAAGCCTCTCAAGCTCGCGGGTCGAGACCCTGATCTTGATGCGTTCGGCGTGCTCCTTGACCGTCTGGGGGATGGTCGGCCGGAGCGAAGCTTGATCTATTCCGGTTTGAGCGGTCTTGGTTCACACTGCATCTCCGTTGTTACTGGTTGATCATTCGGTCTAATTGGGCGCTGGCGGCCTCGATTCTTAGGCCCTTTCGGCGTCCTTGGGTGACTTGGACTGCTCGCAGCTCGCCGCGTTGGACCTTGTGCAACACGGTCTGTCGGGCGCAGCCGAGTAGTTGTGCGGCCTGGTCGAGCGGCACGTAGCCGTCGGGTACGTCGGGCACGAAGCGTGCGCGGATCTCGTCGTTGAGGCGGATCCGCCAGGGCGCGCCGGGGGTGGCTTGTTCGCCGGGGAGCAGCCCTTGGCGTAGCCAGCGGTGGATGGTGTTGGTGGAGACGCCGAGCTCGCCGGCGGCCTGCAGGATCGAGAACAGTTGGCTGGCCGGGTCCGGTGGCGGTGCGGCGGGGATGGCGGCTTTGACGCGGACGTTGCGTACGCGTGACTGGGTGAATGGCAGTCCGCTGGCGGTCAGGCGTCCCTGACGGGAGAGGACCTGGGCGATCTGACGGTCGGGATAGTGCTGGGCGAGGCGGCGGATCAGCTCGGTCGTGTCCTCGCTGGTGCGCCGGCGGTCCAGGACGTTGGCGTTGAGCTGCATCTGAAGCTCGGTTCTGGCTCCGCCCTCCCAGCAGATCTCGAGCGCCGCGCGGCGCTCACTCGAGTGAATCGTGATGACGATCTCGCTGATGATGGTGCGCAACAGCTCCTTGCGGTCACGGTTGGTGGTGCTCTCCGCGTCCCAGAGGCGCGGCAGGTCACGCGCTAGGCGCGTGAGCGCCACTCGCTCCCGGTCTGTGAGCGGCGAGGGACGCGCCTGTTCGATCGCGGCGAGCTTGCCGCGCTCCTGCTCGGCCGTAGCGAGCGTTTGCTCGAGCTTTTGCTCCAGCGTGCGGGCTACGAGCCGGTTCTCGGGCTCGCACGCGTCGAACTGCCGTTCTGCACGCTCGGCCTCGAACTCGGCTCGCTCGAGCGCGAGTCGTTGCCCGGCCAGGCGCTCCTCGTGCTGGTCCTGCAGCTCGCGGATCGCGCGTGCTGTCGCTTCGATTCCCGCCGGCGTGACCGCTTCAAGAAACGACGCAAGGACCGCTTTCTCTAGTCGCTTGCCGCCGAGGGACTGGCAAGCTTTGCCGGTGGCGTGCAGGTCACGGCCACGCACGCACGCATACCGGTGGTCACGGCCGCCTTTGCCGCTATAGGCGATCTGCATCCGCCGCCCGCAGCACCCGCAGCGCACCAATCCCTGCAGCAACGCTGAGCCCTCGCGCGCGACACCGCTTCCCTCACCCCTACAGGTCATGTTCGCCCGCAGCCGCTCGCGCGTCGCGAGATATTCATCCCAGCTGACATACCCGGGATGGTGATCGGGCAGGCAGACGGACCACTCGGCCATCGGCACCTCGACAGCGCGAACGCGCACCCGCCCGTCCTGCTGCACGCGCTTCTCGCGGCTCGTGCGGCCGAACACGAACGCTCCCGCATACGCCGGATTGGTCAGGAAGTCGTGCACCGCTCCATAGCTCGCGCGCGCCCAACGAATATGCCGCTGACCGACCGTGCGCCGCGGAAGCGCCTGTCCCTCGCCGACCAGCTCCATCACTACCTGGCGCGCCGAGCCCAGCCGCCGCCAGAGCACAAACACGCGCTCGATCGCGTGACGTGCCTGCTCGTCGGGGCACAGCACGATCCGCTCGTCCTCGTCGCGATCCAACCCAACCGGCAGCGCCAAGCGCAGCTCCCCACGCTCGGCCTTGTGGCGCAGCCCACCGTTCAACCGCGCGCGGATCAGGTGCAGCTCGGCCTCACTCATCGTGCCCTTCAGCCCCAACAGCATCCGGTCGTTGAAATCCGCCGGGGAGTACACGCCATCAGCATCAGCGATCAGCGTGCCGGTGAGCGCACACAGATCCAGCAGCTGGTGCCAGTCCGCCGAGCTGCGAGCGAAACGCGAGACCTCGAGCGCGAGCACCAGCCCGACGTGACCGAGACCGACCTCGGCGACGAGCTCTTTGAAGCCGATGCGTCCCTCGGCGGTGCTGCCCGAGCGGCCGGTGTCCTCATCGACGACCGTGACCGACCCCGCCGGCCAGCCCAACTCGACCGCGCGCTCCGTGAGCCCATACTGGCGTGCCGCAGACTCCACGTTGCGTTCCACCTGCGCAAGCGTCGACTGGCGCACATACACAACCGCCCGCCGACGAAGATGCACCTCAGTGATCTTCCCGTGCTCACTCATCGCGCTCCCCCTCCACCAGCCTCGCCAACAGGCGCGCCAACCCCAGCACGATCTCCCGCTGGGCCGCTGGCGTCAGCGTCTCCCACACCGCCGCCCCGACCACCGCTTCCTCGCCCATCACGAGCGCCAACTGTCCCGACACGACTCACACCTCCGTTTTCGCCGAAGCCTGCGCTCCGCGCCGGACGCCGCGCTGCTCTGAGCGCTCCGAGGCGCTCACCGAAAAGCCGCCACGCTCCCGGCGTCGCTACCACACCCAGCGAACGCTGCTCCTCCGTCCGCCGCGGCAAATCGGTCCACCGCGCAGGGATCTCACCCACGCTCCCATCGACCAGCCGGCAGACCAGCACCGTTTCACCCGAAGCATCATCCGTCGTCCAACCATTCACCCCGAGCACAACATCACGCAACCCCCCAGGAGCGCCCACCAGACAAACCCGCTCCGGCAACGGATCCACAACATGAGTAGTGCAACGCCTATTCGAGGGGAGTGGGAAAGACGGTGCTGCTTCTCGAGTTCGAGACATTGACCCGCGAGCGGGGCTGGGTTTGCAATGACGTCGAGGAGGTGGGCTCCGGCGATTTCCGCCAGATCTTCGCTGAGCTTGCCTACCAGCTCTTGCTGTCGATGAGTCTCCGGGAGCGGATGGAGAAGCGCGCGAAGAAGGCGCTCGGCGTGCTCAAGGCCTTCTCTGTCGGGATCCCCGGCGGACTGAGCGCCAGGATCGACGTCGAAGCTGCAACCGGAACCGCTGACAGCGGCGACCCAGAGCGAGACCTGGCCGTGCTGATCGTGGAGGTCGGGCAGGTTGCCCAGAGCGGCGGAACCGGGGTGGTCTTCTTCCTCGACGAGATGCAGGGTCTTGACGAGGCTGCCTTGGCCGCCGTTTGTATGGCGATGAACAGGGTCGGGCAGCGAGAACTCCCGGTCGCCCTCGTCGGGGCGGGGCTACCACCACTCCCACGCCTGCTCAGGACGGCAAAGCCCTACGCGGAGCGCATGTTCGCCTACCACGAACTCGACCGGCTCTCAGACGCTGAGGCTCGAACAGCACTGGTGGCGCCCCGCCAGCCAGCACGGTGTCATGTACGAGCCGGACGCCGTCAAGCTGATCGTCGGCGCTTCGGCCGGTTACCCGCATTTCATCCAGGAGTACGGGCGGGTGCTCTGGAACGAGGTTGAGGAGTCGCCGATCAGCGCGAGCGACGTACAGGGCGCACGGGCGCTCATCGATGACGCGCTCGATCGCCGGTTCTTCAAGGACCGCTTCGAGATGGCATCTGACGCTGAGCAGCGCTACTTGGCGGCAATGGCTGATGGGGGGAAGGGTCCGGTCCGAACTGCCGACGTTGCCGCTCGCGCGGGGTACAAAGACAGCGCAGGCGCATCGGTCGTGCGCGACGCACTGCTTCGAAAGGATCTTGTCTACAGCCCGCGCAGGGGGCTCATCGACTTTACGGTCCCCTTGTTCGGCGAGTATCTGCGGAGGCAGTATCCGCTGGCGGATTTCGACGAGGAATAGCACTTTCTAAGGCTTTATCTGCGAAGGCGGATATTCAAGGCGGGTGGTCGCCTAGAGTCGTCGCGGTCTCACCCATGGGACCTATCGAACGCATGTTCCCTTTCTTGCCATGGCGGTCACGGCGACCTCCGTCAAGCCAAGTACCGCAGCTTGTTGCTGATCCGGTCGCCACTGACCCTTGGAGTGCTCGGTCTGTGTCAGGCGTCGCTTGCTGCTCGTGTTTTCTTTACTCTCGTGGTGTTGGCTGTAGCGGCGGATCCCCCTCGCGTTCGCCGGCGACGCATCGTCGCGGCTGTCCCCACACTGAGCGCGACGGTCTCCTCTGGGAATGCGGCTCGAACCTCTAGGTGCCCCCCGAGGGCCTCGATGTATCGGCTCAGCGTGGACAGCCGAACGTCTGCCTCTCCGCGCTCGATCTGGGAGATATTCTCCTGGGTGACGTCAAGTCGGTCGGCGACGATCGCCTGGGTGAGGTCGAGCTTGCGACGTAGCTCGCTGAGCATCGCCGTCTTGTGCTCCTCGACGTTCGCACGACGCGCCGGATCGGCGTCGATCTGCTTGCGCAGCTCGTTGAACCCTTTGCGGCTCTTTGTGGTCTTGGTTGTGGTCATGGGATTGCTCCTTCGTCGCGAAGTGTTTGTAGGTGTTCGTTGTAGAGCGCGTCGGCGGCTGGGATCGCCTCTACGTACCAGCTGCTCCAGCGCTGGCTCTTGTCGCCGCCCAGGAGCAGGATCGCCATGCGACGGGGGTCGAAGGCGAACAGCACGCGCATGTCCGCCGTGTGGGCGCAGCTCCTTCATGTTCGGATGGCGGGAGCCTTTGAGGGGGTCCACCAGCGGGCGTCCGAGGGGGCAGGGCCTCCCTGCTCCAGCAGCTCGACGGCGGCGGTGGCGCGCTCTTGCTCGTCTTCGGTGAGTTCATCCCACCACGATCCAAACGTGTCGGTGTACTCGACTTCCCACACCCAGCGAGTATAAACCAAAGCTTGTAGAAGTCAAGACTTATTGGTCTTGGGTCCAGTTTGGGGTCCAAAGTGAGCGCAACTCAGGAGCACTCAGACGCTCTCAAACCCAGTAAACGCGGGCTCCGGGCACTCAGCGGCACCAGAACCCTTGGGCTGGGGGCCGGGCGGTCGCAGGTTCAACCCCTGTCTCCCCGATAGATTTGCTGGCGGATGCTGGGAGGGGCTGGGGGCGTCCTGAGAGGGCAGGGTTTGGCTCTGGGAGCGCGATTGCGCGGTGATCTGATCGGGAAGAACAGGCGGGGCAGCTGGGCCGACTTTCGAGTGTTCCGCCCACGAACCGCCCACGTCAAGTGGGTCTGACCGCCCACGCCGGCGAGACGCAGGCTCAACGGCCGAAGGTCGCAGATTCAGAAACCTGCCCAATCTGTGACCGTCCTTCAGCGCTCGCTGTTTGTTGGAAGCGTCGGGCGCGGCGATCGGCTTGCACGCCCAGCAGGGCCTCAGTGCCAGTGCCTCATTCGGGCTGTCCACGTCGTGTCTTACCGTGCGGCTCAGTGGTTCCAGGGCCGACCATCCGCTGGCTGAAAGCAAATATCCACCCGACGGAGGTCTGGTTCTTCTTTGGCGCCATGGCTCGTTTCGCGGCGTTCACAGCGTGGGGGAACTTGATCCTCCGCCTGAACAGGGGCGAAGAAGCCAAGGAAGACTGGAGGACGCTCTCCTCAGCCGCCGCGCTCATTACGTTTACAACGCTCACGTCGGTCGCGTCCCACCGGCCGGGGGATTTGAAAAGACGGGCGTAGCCTCCGCTTTGTCCTGACAAGACCAAAGCGATGGAGGTACGCCCGCATGGAGAAGGTAGCCCCGAGCGAGAGGTTCCGCTCTGAACTGGATGAGGTGCTGGCCGGTGTCGGCGGCGAGGAGGACCCGATCGAGACGGTCGGGCGCCTTGGTGCCCGGCTGATTCTGCAGCAGGCACTGGAGGACGAGGTCAGCGAGTTCCTCGGCCGCCGGCGCTATGAGCGCGCTGAGGAGACGGTCAGTCATCGCAACGGCTATGAGCCAAAGACGGTGAAGACGACGAGCGGGGCGATGCGCCTGCAGCGCCCGAGGATCCGTGATGCGAGCAAGCTCGGGTTCGAGAGCAGGATCCTCGGCAAGGGTGTGGCGCGCACGCACGCGTTGGAGTCGCTGGTGATCAGCGGCTTCCTTCGGGGACTGTCGACGCGGGATGTGGAGGCCGCCTTGGAGGAGGTCTTCGAGGAGTCGATCGCGTCCAAGAGCACGGTCTCGCGGATCTGTGAGGACACCCGGGAGCGCTACCGGCAGTGGTGCCGGCGGCGGCTGGAGGGGCACGACATCGTCTACTGCTTCTTGGACGCGATCTACCTGAAGCTGCATCCCGACGACACACCCTCGGAGGGTGTCCTGGTCTGCTGGGGAGTGACGCTGGAGGGCCGCAAGGTCCTGCTCGGATTGGCTCTGGGAAGCCGCGAGAGCTATGACGCGTGGCTCGCGTTCGGCCGCGACATGATCGCCCGCGGGCTCAGAGCACCGGCGCTCGTGATCGCCGACGGTGCACCAGGGATCTGGAAGGCCACCCGTGAGCTCTGGCCCAATGCTCTGGAGCAGCGCTGCACCGTCCACGCGCTCAGAAACGTCACGGGCAAGCTCCCGGAGCGCCACCACCAGGAGGTCAAGGCCCGCTGGTGGAAAGCGTTCGATGGGGCCCGCTCACCTGGCGAGGCCACCAGCGAGCTGCAGGGAATCATCGCTGACTACCGCACGGCGTATCCCTCGGCGATGGCCGTCATCGAAACGGACCTGCCCGCCCTCGTCACGCACCTGCGGTTCCCGTCCGAGCACCGCAAGCGAATTAGGACCACGAATCTCCTCGAGCGAACGTTCGTGGAGGTCCGCCGGCGCACCAAGGCCATCGGCCGCTTCCCCGGCGAGACCTCAGCGCTGTCCCTGATCTGGGCCGTGCTCGAGCTCTCCTCCCGAGGCTGGCGGGGAGTGAAGATGAACCCCAAGACCGTCGCTGAGATCGAGCGCCTACGCCGTCAGCTGCGCGAGGACCCAGTCCCACCCGTGACCGACGACACCGAGGAGGTGATCGCCGCATAAGATCCGCAGCCAACGGAGCTACGCCTCGGTGAATTCACCCGGGAAACGGGACGCGACCCTCACGTCGGCCGCCAAAGCTAGGGAGTTCACGTCGTTGCGGGAGGCAGCCGTGGAGATGCGCGGCCTCGTGGACGACGCGGCGGCGCAGGCGGAGCTGCGGGACCAGCGTGCGGCCGAGCGGGACCGCCAAGCAGCAGAGCAACAGGAACGCATGCTCGCAACTAACGAGCAAGCCATCAAACTGGCCCGGATAGCGCTGGTCGTCGCGATCGTGACGTTGTTGGTTGCATTGGTGGTCGCGATCGCTCAGTAGGGAGTGTGGTAGCGCCGTTCTGTCAGCTAGAACCAGCCCGTGATTCCGGGTGTGGCGTCGTTACGCTGTCACGCCGATGAACGCGAGCACCACCTCGCCTGCCACAGGCTCTCGAACGTCGCGTGGCCCAAGAGCCCTCCGAGCAAGGCGCTGGTTTGCGCTGGGATCTCTTGCGCGTCTCGCCAGATGGCACGCGAGGCGCGAAGAAGGACATAATTGGCCGGTCACGCTTGCTCTCGGCCGCTGGCGATGGGCGAAGGCTCATTGGCGAGCCCGCACGTACTACCTGCTTGCGGTGGGATGGGCGGTCCTGATCTTCGTGCCGTTCCCGAACGACTGGTTCGCAATGGCACCGTCCCGGCGCTGAGGGCGATGTTTAACGACGCGGCCTCGGCCAAGGGCGGTCGTCTGGTGAGCCGCAACCCGTTCGCGCGACTTGGCATCTCGCGTGGCCCCGGACGCCGGGACGAGCAGCCGCCGAGTGAGGAGCAGGTCTGGAAGCTGATCCGCTGCGCGCGTGAGCTGGCGACACCATCGTTCGCTGCGTGGCTCCAGGTCGCGGCCTTCTCCGGTCTGCGGCCTGGTGAGTTGGATGCGCTCCGACGCGCGAACGTCGATCTGGACCGCTCGCGCATACGGGTCGTTGAGCAGTTCAGCGCGGCGACGCGCACGTTCACGCTGCCGAAGAACGGGCAGGTGCGCGAGGCGCCATTGACCGGTCCCGTGCGCGAGGCGCTTCTTTCGCTGCCGGTCGAACGGGAGTTTTGCCTCGCGCCGATCCGCGGAGAACATTGGACCGCCTCGGCACGCGCCTACCACTGGAAGGCGGTCAGGGCGGCGGCGGGGTGGGAGGGGAGCCTGTATCTGGCGACCCGGCACTTCGCCGGCTCATACATGGTCAACGTGCTCGAGCTGCCCTCCGAGGACGTGGCGATCGCGCTCGGACACACCGACGGGGGCGAGCTCGTCCGCCGGCTCTACGGACACCGCGACCGCGACCGTGCGCTTGATCGAGTCGCCGCTGCCTACGAGCGGACGGCCAGCCACACGCAGCTGAGGCTGGCCTGATGCTCGGAACTCGACGGAAAGGTCCGCGACGTGTCCGATGATCCGAGGATGCAAGCAAGGACACGTCTCGTATGGGAGCAGGGCGCCAGGGTCAAGTTCCACTACACCGAGCACGAGCACGCCACGAGAATCCTCGCCGAGCAGGTCTTCCGCATCCCTCAGGAGCCGGGGAGCGCGGGGCATGGGTTGTACGTCACGACAGTGCAGCCGCGCTCGATGCTCGACGAGAAGCTCTTGGATCTCCTGTTCGCGAGAGGGCGGCCCGTGATCGCTATCGAAGGCGTCGTGGTTCTTCGCGACGACGCCTTCCCGTGGCGGCGCTACTCGCACAGGAGCTACGTGCACAGTGCGCTTCCGGGAGCGGTTCTGGACTTGTCGCTTGCATTGGTCGGGATCGGGATACGTCGCCAGGGGAACTGGCTGTGGTCGGACGGCATCTACATGCCGTCGGCATGATGATTTTGCTAATCTTCCATGCGAAAGTAAGTTTGAGCAATGGAGTCTTCACTGCAAAGCCCGATGCCTCTCGTTCGCGCCGAAGGCGAGGGCTACACATACGCCGGGGAGTGGGTCGACGACTTCGCCGATCGACCAGAGCTTCCGCTGCCGGTGCGCGTTCGCCTTGCGCGCCTGGGCGAGCGCTACGCCCCCAAGAAGCTCTCGACGACGCAGCGAGACCTGTTGGCGTCTCCGATGGCAGAGCGAGACGCGACGCGACAGCCGTCGGCGGAGCTGGATGGCTTCCAGGCGAACGCGCAGGAGATGGAGAGAGCCTTCGAGGACGGCGTGTATGGCGAGCTGACCCCCGAGCAGCAAATGTGGGTCGCCGACCCCAGCTCGCATCCAGCGCTCGCGGAGGACGCGCGATACCCGCTCACGCTCGGCCAGCTCCACCTTCTGACGGGAGCGAGCGAGCGCCAGCTACGGCATTGGAGCGACGAGGACCTGGTCCCGTCTCATCGAGCCGGTGCACACCGCCGCTATTACAGCGCGGCCGTCGCGCGGGCATTGCTTTTGGCAGAAACCGCTCCGCAGCAGGTCGCGACGCTGATCGCCCTCCGCCAGGGTGGGGAGTCCGCCCGTCGCCTGTGGGCGTTGATCGGCGGTGTCGGCAGAAGTCTCGCCGACGTCGGGCCGTAGCGCCGGCGAGACGGTCGCTACGCGACGTCGCTCGTTGCGGCAGGGTCACGGGCCACTTGTGTGCTCTCAGGTGGAGCACTGATCTCGACTTGCGCTTCCCCGGCCGATTTTTCCTCGGGCTGAGCCCAGTCCTCGGGTGGTTCGATCTTGGCCGTGATTCCCGCGTGCTCCTCGAGGAGGTAGAGGAGGTTGCTGCCGCTGAGCAGCTCAAGGGGCTTGTTCTGGGCGAACTCGAACGACGCTTTGCCGTATCCGCTCGTTGTGACGAGGATTCCCTTGCTTGCGCCCTCGTTTTGCATTGTCCCGAACAGATCTCGGATGGCGCTCACACCAACTGTGTGCTTGTAGCGCTTGGCTTGAATGACAACCTTGCCGCCGAAGATGGGCCGCGGATCGTATGCGACGCAGTCAACTCCGCCGTCTCGGGAGGGCTGCGTTAGTCGAGTCTCGAGACCCATCTTCTCGAACAGATTCGTGATCAAGGTCTCGAACTCTCCGGGTGTCAATTCCATCAGATTGGGGCGGTGGTCAATCGAAGACAGCACGTCGGTCTTCTCCACGAATCGAGGATCGACCATGCTGAACTCCAGGACGGGGCGCACGGGGGCAAGCTCCGCCGGATTACGGGAGATCGACGCACTGAGTCCCTGTAGGCATGCACCGGGCTCAACCAATGCGAGGTCGAGGCTCTCGAAAAGGTCGCGAGTTGTGCGGAGCGTGATCAAGCAGGGATGGGTTGGCTGTCCCGTGCGAGGGTCGATCGTCTGAACGTGGCCGTTGAAGACGATCGACTCGACATGACCACCGCGATCAGCTCGGAGCGTCTCATGCACGGATCGCAGCGTCACTTGCGCGACGACGTCTGCGTAGAGCGTTCTGCGTTGAGATGCCGGTCGGGCTTTGGCCGCGATCTCGTCTTTGGCTTTGACGTAGCGGTACTCGGCCACGTCTGGCACCACGTCGAACGTCGGCAGGTCCAGCTCGATTACGAGCTGCCGCGACTCTGGCACGTATGCAACCTTGTGTTGCTGCGGAAATCCGTCCGGGTACTGGCTCGCGGCGAGCACCATCGAGCTGTAGCTGACGACCGCGTCAGGGTCCTGTGCCTCGTAGGCGGTCTTGAAGGTATCTACCTCCTCGTTCTGAGTCGCTATGCGCTGAGCCTCCGCTTCGACGCGCGTTTTGTGCTCGCCTTCGGCGGCGGCAAGGGCTGCCGCCCGGGTTCGCTCAGCCTCGACGGCCTGAGCAAGCTCGTCGGCGTAGCGGGCCTCGGCCTCTGACACAGCTTGTTCGTGCTTTGCCCCCGCTCCGGGCAGGAGTTTCCCGAGGAACGATGGGGCTAATGGCAGCGTCTTGACAGGGGGATCGATCGGCGTCGCAAGTTCACCGGGATCGAATGGAATCGTGGCTAGCTGCTCCTTGAGCGCCTCGATGTCCAAGGACGGGTCGGTCGACAGGGAGTCCTTCGAGCTGCTCGACACGATCGGCGATCTCGCGAGTCAGCTGCTCAGCTTCGTATGCACGTTGCTCGGCATAGAGGCGCTTCTGCTCTTTTTCGTCGTACACCCGCTGGCGGGCCGCTTCTTTCGCTTGACGTTGCCGCTCTTTCTCGAGCGCGCGAGCAGCTCGCTCGGCGTCGCGCCGACGACGCTCGGCTTCGCGCTGCATCTGTACCCAAACGCTACGGCGCGCCATCTCCGTGACTCCTCGTGGTGCGGCTGCCTGCGGCAGCGGAAGGCCACGATCCTAGTCGCTGGAACTCATGTGCGTTGGGTGGGAGAGCGCGTCAGCTCGCGCCTGGGTCCTCGAGACCTGAGATCAGGCGGGTTACCGAGCGGTAATCGCCCTGAGCGATGCGGTCGATGGGCATGTCGCCGTCGAGTGCGGGATTTGGCTTGCTGAGCCAGGCGGGGATGTAGGTCGGGCGGATGACTCGGCTGAGGCGTTTGACAAGCAGCAAGAACCGGTAGGGCGTCGACATTTATCAGACAATAGTCGTCATGTGGGCGAGGCGACCTCGCCTTCTGCGGTGGTCAGAATGAGCACTACGCCGCTGACCGCACACGAAACCGCTCACGCCCCGTCGAAACCCCCGCAACCATGCCCTCCAACCCCTGTCTCCCCGATACAAGAAATGGCCTGCAAAATCGCTGGTTTCTGTAACCGTTCAGTGGGTTGGGGGACATAAGCCGGGGGCGTCGAAAACAACGCTCTCTATTCGCCTACCTCACCGACGCCATCGCCGCCCACGCCCGCGGCGAACCCGCGCCCCTGCTCACCTGAGCAGACCAACTGAACGCCTACCTCGGCGGCCAGCTCGGGGTAGTGGCGGCACAGCCCCGCGCAATCCATCCGGTCGACATAGCGCACCGTTGCGTCAGGGGGCAGCGGCAGCGGATTGTGCAGCGCGCCGATCTCCAAGCCGCTGCCGTGCAGATAGCGCTTCGCGAGCTCCCAGCGACAATCGCGAATCCGCGGGTTCTGGGGGAAAGCTTTGATGTTGGCCGCGTAGCCGCCGAGCGATGCGCCGAGGCGCATGAACGGAGGAATCCGGAGCTTAGGATCCGACCACCTTGCGGACTAGCGTCTCTGGCTGTGATTCCCGATGGCGCCAAGAGACTCGTCAGCAGTGGGTTTGTGAGCGAGGGACGCACGCGCAAACGCGCCACCGCCTTCTATGTGTGGCGGCGGGACTTCCTGGAGTGGCTCTCGCCTTGGCTGCCGGTGGCGCTCGGCGGACTCGGTGCGCTGGTGGTGCTGGTGCGCCTGCCGCACATCATCGGAGTGCTGTACACCGACGGCGATGTCGCCTCTGCGCCGGTGATCGCCACATTGATTGGGCATGCGCCAGGCTCGCGTACGGTGCTGCTCGGCCAATTCCCATGGTACGAGTCGCTGTGGTTCATGCGGTTGACCCGTGGTCTACCAGGCCACCGGGAGATCTGGGAGGCATCCCCAGTTGCATTCACCGCCCTCGGCTACGGCCTGGTGGTCCTCTGCGCCTGGGTGTGCTTCGGGCGAACCCGGGCGTTGCTGGTGGCTGCACTGCTCGCGGGCACGACGGTGTCGCTGCGTAAGACCCTCTTCACGATGGACTTCCACGGCCCGCTCGTGGTCCACGACTGTGTGCTGCTCGCGGCGCTCGTGCTGGTGCTCCGTGTGCGGCTGAGCGGCTGGGCCCTGGGGGCGCTCGCGGTGCTCGTCGGCGCGATCACCGCATTGGGGGTCGCCTCGGACAAGACGATGTTCATCGCCGGGATCGTCCCGTTTCTGCTCGCCGGCATCCTGGTGTGGGCGCGGACGAGGCGAGCACGAGAGCGCCGAGTAGCGTTGTTTGTGCTCGCGGTGTGCGCGCTCGCGGTGCTCGGCGGGGAGCTGGCGGTGGCGGCGATGCACAACGACCACGTCACTCCGACGGGGTACACGGTGTCGTTCGTCGCACCCGAACACCTCATCGCGAACCTCGAAATCTTCATCAACGCATTCGCCTATCTGGTGGGCGGCAACTTCTTCGGCGCCCCCGCCGGCGCCACCGGCGTCCTGATGTTCGCCGCGGCCGCGCTTGGCTTCGCGGCGCTGTTCGCGGTCGCGCGCTGGCTGTGGCGCCGTGCCCCCGCGCTGCTCGTGCGCCCCAGCGAGGAGGAGTCCCCGCAAACGGCCGCGGGCGTCGGCTATACCTTCTTCTGGGCGTTTGTCCTGATCTGCCTCACGGGGGGTTTCCTGCTGTCGAGCAGCCCCATTAACCTCATCTCGGCGCGCTACATCGCCGCCGACTTCGTCGCGCTCGCCGCGCTGCTGCCGGTGCTGGCCCCGCTCGAGCGTCGCGCCGCGCATACGGTCGTGGCCCTCGCGATCTCGCTGTTCCTCGCGATCGGCCTGTACTTCGACATCAGCGAAATCACCGGGGCACCGGGCGCCTACCCTTTCCCGAACGGCCGTACCGTGGGTGAAATCGAGCGCTACCTCCTCGCCCATGGCGCCACGCGCGGGTACGGGCCTTACTGGGACGCGGCCGACGTGACGTGGGGCACCCACCTGCGCATCCAGGCCTACCCGCTCACCGGGTGCACCACGCCGCTCGGTGTCTGCCCGATGCCGCTCAACCAGATCTCAAGCTGGTACGAACCGAACGGCGCCCACGCCACGTTCCTGCTCACGGACCCCGCCACCACCAGCAACATCCCTGTCCCCGGCTCCTTCGGCATGCCTATCGCGCAGGCGACATTCGGCAACGTTCACGTCTACGTCTATAACCACGACGTGGCGACGGCACTCAGCTCGGGCGGGTGACCCCACTCGTCTGGCGCGTGGCCTCCGTTCCCCGCGGCGGCACGGTGTCGATGTGCGATAGCTAGACGCGCCTGAGGATGGCAATGAACTCCCAGCCATTGGGTCGTAGCGTCTCGATCGCGAATGGAAGTTGCAGCTCATTGCGGGCGTAACCCAAGAGAGCCCTGAACTCCCGCGGCGCCCAGACGTGGAAGTGAATTGAGTAATTGCTCTGCTCGAGCTCTTGTACGCGTGCCGCAACCTCGGCGGCTGGGGTTTTGTCTACGAGGCGCGCCCATTCCTCCTGGTGTATCAGGCGTGACCAGGCGGGGGCCTCGCGGTGGTCGCGAACGATGTGCTCCAAGGATGTCGGTGGGCGGTCTGCATCGAAGGTGCGGCGGCGGTGGGGAACCGCGAGGTAGTGAATTCCCCCGGGTCGAAGCACGCGCAGATGGTTGGCGATCGTTCCAAGTGGATCTTGGGTGTGCTCGATGAAGTGGTTGGCTATGACGAAGTCCGCCGAGGAGTCCGGCTGACTAGGGAGGGTCTCGCCGTCGTCGACGATGTCTACCTCAACGAGGGGCTCGGCGGCAAGCTCTGGGTAGTGGCTGCGCAGCCCCGCGCAATCCATCCGGTCGACGTAGCGCACTGTCGCGGCGGGGGGCAGCGGCAGCGGATTGTGCAGCGCGCCGATCTCCAGGCCGCTGCCGTGCAGATAGCGCTTCGCGAGTTCCCGACGACAATCGCGAATCCGTGGATTCTTGGGGAAAGCTTTGATGTTTGCCGCGTAACCGCCAAGCAAGGTGCCGAGGCGCCCGAATGTATTGGGGGAGCTGGAATGTGCGCTCACGAAGATCAATCATTCCATATGGTCGGCGTGGCCCGCAGCTACAGCTCCTCATCGGCGGTGAAAGAGCTGTGCAGACCTCGTCGGGCTCGCCCGCCATGGCCTCGAAGTTGTGTTAGCGTCTGATCAGCGGCGCGAGCACTTGGCCGAGATGGGCAAGCCGCCCACGGAGCGGGACTCCCGCATAGATCTCGGGCGACATCAGGGCGTCGAGCTCGGCCACGCCCACCCTGCGCTTGCGCTGAATTGCCATGCGCTTTCGCAGCATCCGCGGAAGCAGCAAAGCGACCTCACCTAATCCGCGCAGGTGGGCGGCAAGAATGCCGTCGCGAGTACTGGCGGCCAGCGTGACGAGCTGGAATCCAAGCACCTGCGGGAGATGGCGGAGTAGCGCGGATGCCGGGTAGTTCTTGAGCACTACGAGAATGTTGTTGCGCCGCTGGAGCGCCGTGAACCTTCCCGCCTGTCGACCCGTCGTGGCGCCACGCATATGGTACGCCACGGCGGCCGGCTCATAGCGGGCGGTGAACCCTGCTAGCTGGGCGCGGAAGCCCCAGTCGATGTCCTCTAGATAGGCGAAGAAGTCCTCATCAAAGAGGCCGACATCCGTGAACGCGGAGCGCCTGTAAAGCGCCGCGCCCGCGCACGGGCTAAAGACGGCGGCAGGCTCCTCGTAGGCTGTACCGTTACGCTCTCCCTGCCCGCGATGGTCACTCATGCCTGACCAGCGCATCAGATCGCCCGCTGCCTCAATCAGTTCGCGGTTGTAAAAGTCGAGCAGCTTGCCGGTTGCTGCTGCCGCCCCGGGGTATCTGTCTAGAGTGGCCACGAGTGCATCCAGCCAGTCCGGGTCCAGTTCCAGATCGTTGTTGAGCAAGGCCACATACTCTCCTCGCGCTGCTTGGACCCCACGGTTCAGCGACGCCGCTACGCCGAGATTCCTCGGATTTGAGATGACGCGGAGCTGTGGCCAGCGCTCGCGCAGCTGCTCAACTGTGCCGTCGATTGAGCCATCGTCGACGACGAGCGCTTCGAAGTCCTCGTAGCGCTGCGCAAACAGGGTCGGCAGTAGTTGATCGAGCAGCTCGCGTCCGTTGTAACTGAGGACTACGGCCGTAACCCTGGGCATCCTCAAATGCTCCGTACGATGCGCTCGAGCTCGCGTGCTCCGCGGCGGCGGACGCGCTGGATCGCCCTCCGCTTGCGAAGTACCTCCGGCAGGCCGCGCAGCGCGTCGCGCCAAGCACGCCACCACACTCCCAGCCATCGATCGCGAATCGCGATCGCCAAGACCCTGGCCTGCTGCAGTGCTAGCTCTGGCGCGTGGCGTAACAGCGATCCCGCCGGGTAATCCTTGACAATCAACCACAGCCAATTGCGCCAATTGAGGTACGCCATCGCGGGTGTTAGCGTGCGCCCAAGCGTAGCGCTGCCCATATGGTAGGCCACCGCGCTTGGCACGTAGCGCACGTCGTAGCCGAGCAACTGGGCTCGGAAAGACCAGTCGACATCCTCGAGCCCCGCGACGTACTGCTCGTCGAAGAGGCCAATCTCAGTAAGTGCTGAACGCCTGTAGACAACCACTGCTCCACAGGCGGCAAAGATCGCGCAGGTCTCCTTGTAGCGGCCATCGTCGGGCTCACCCTGACCGCGGCGAGTCGCGGCACCGTGCCAGTAAAACACGTCGCCGGTGCCGTCCAGTAGTCGCCGGTCGTGGTAGTCGACGAGCTTCGCCGCTGCCGCTGCTGCCTTGGGGTGAGCCCTGAGCCCGGTCACCAGCTCCGCCAGACAGTCCCGATCAAGTTCCACATCGTTGTTGAGCAGAACGATCAGCTCGGTGCGAGCAACCCTCAAGCATTCGTTCATCGCTGCGGTCACGTTGCCGCGCCGCTGAAGCTCCACGACCCTCACGTGTGGCCAGTGCTCCCGCAGATACGCCACCGAATCGTCGCTTGAGCAGTCGTCCACCACCACTGTCTCGAGTGGTGTCAGAGACTGATGTTGAAGCGAGGGCATTAGCACTTCAAGCAGCTCGCGGCCGTTGTAGTTGGGGATCGCGACTGTCACCTCGGGTCGAGGTTGCTCTTGCTGTTGGCTGCTCACCGCGCTGCTCCATTCGTCGGTGGGTTTGGATCGGCCTGTCGTCCCCATGCGTAGGCTGAGAGCAGTCGCCGCCGCTCCAACCCCCCATTGGCATATATGCGCGTCTGGTTGTCGGCGATCAGCAGCCCCTCCTGATCTCCTTGCCAGAAGGTGTGGCTCTGAGGCCAGTTCTCCTGCTCGTGGCGAGACCCGTCGCGGGCGACCACGACCGCACGTAATCCCGAGCGCTCAATCCGATGTGTGAGGTTCTCACGTCCGCTCTCCAGGGCATAGGCATCCATCTTTGTGCGGATAGCGCCGATGCGCAGGCCAGTGAGTGTGGTCCGTCTGGCCATGAACCCATTAGTGCGCAGGTGCGGCGTCGGGAAGCCTTTGAAGTGGCGGATCTGCTTGGGCATTGGTGCAAGCCCCTCCAGTACGGCCGTCAGCGCGCCGACTGGGGAGTGTCGCGCCGGCTTAGAAGGAGGCTGCCATCCCTCAGCTCGTTCGAGCTCCATCTCCCTGTAGAGTCCACGTGCGAGCTTTCTCTCCGGGAATACACCCCGGTATGGATTCGGCAGGAAGAGCGCGTTCAATGCGGCAGAGCGGAGACTTGCCCAGGAGCCGGTCGCGCCGACGAGCCCTACCAGCGGTTGGTCGAGGGCATCAGCCAGCTTGGCCAGCCAATCCGGCGCGATGATCGTGCTGTGGGAGTTCAGGAAGCATATGCGCTCGTGCTGCAGACGCTCGGCGGCGACGGCGTAGGCGGCGAGATCCTGCAGAGGCTTCGCCAGCACCAGGCGGTGATGCTCGACTCCCTCAAGCTCGCCGTTCAGCGCCGGCAGGCCATTGTCGCTCACGCCGTTGAAGAGCATGACGAGCTCGTGCTCGGCACCGGCCGGGTGCGCACGATAGGACTCCAGGAACCTACGCAGCGGGGTTGGTCCCAGCGGCTCCCAGACCAGGTGTATGACGGCGATCATCGACCTATATTGCCTATTGAGGTGGGTGGGGTCGCGCAGTGCTTGTATAGCGCGTCGGCTCCCGCCTCAGCACGCCCACTCCCGCACCAGCTGCCCAAACTTGGCACTGTCGACCTGACGTGATTGCTGAATCTGCCGGCGAGCCACCAGCCAACGCGGGGCCATTTGCAACGCCCCTCCCAGTGCGCAGAGGTGGACGCCCAGCATGCCGGCGCGTGCGCTGCGGAGAGCGATCTGAAGCTGCGCCCACCCGATCCAGGGCGCGTTCGCGGCGAGGAAGCCAAGCGGGGGGTCCTTGATCAGCACCGCCAGCAGGTTACGGCGATGCAGCAGGAAGTAGAAGCGGTTGAACTCGCCGCCGGTGGTGGCACTTCCCATGTGGTAGGCGACCGCGCTGGGTACATAGCGGCAGCGGTAGCCTATGAGCTGCGCGCGCAGCCCCCAGTCGACATCCTCGAAGTAGGCATGGAAGGACTCGTCGAACGGGCCCACGGCCGCGAGCGCTGAAGCTCTGTAGAGCGCGGCGCCAGCGGTGGGTGCGAAGACATCCGTCTCGTTGTCGTACTGGCCACGGTCGAGTTGCCCGTGGCCGCGCCTGGTAGCGATTCCCGCGCGGGTGAAGATATCGCCCGCGCCATCGAGCTCATCTCGGCGCCAATAGTTGAGCAACTTGCACGATGCGGAGCTGGCCTCGGGGTGGCGCTCCAACGCGGCGACCAGCTCTCCCAACCAATCCGGGTCGAGCTCGATGTCGTTGTTGAGCAGCGCGACCAACTCACTCCGGGCGGAGCGTACGGCGATGTTGAGAGCTGCCGCCACGCCGACGTTTGCGGGTCCGGTGTCCACCACACGAACCTCGGGATGCTGCTCATGAAGATACGCGACGGAGTCGTCGGTGGAACAGTCGTCGACCACCACGGTTTCAAAGTCTTGGTAGCGCTGCGCTGCGAGCGAGGGCAGCACCACCTCCAGCAGCTGGCGACCGTTGTAGTTGAGGACCGCGACAGTGACTGTGGGCCTGTGCAAATCGCGTCCGGAGACTGTCATCGTGCGCGGAGCACCATACCTCTTAGGCCTCCGAGGAGCTCCCGTAGCTCAGAGGGAAGCCGCCGGCAGAGTGCGAGGACGGCAAGGTAGACGCCGGTCGCAACAATCGCCCCAATGATCGGCTGAATCGGCAGCAGTAAGCCAGCAGCAGTGGCGGTGCATCCTGCGAGCACCGCCACCGGTACAATACTCACCGGCAGGCGGGCGTCCGGTATTGCGCGGATAAGGATCAGCGCCGAGACCAGCCCGAGGCCGGTCTCACCGGCCAGCACGGCAAGCGCTCCGCCACGGGCACCCAACTCGGGGGCGAGCAGGAGAGTGACCGTGGCGGAAACGACGAGCGCCATCAGGTTGGCGATCAGCACCGGCCGGAACCGCCCCATCGTCAGCAGTGGGAAACCGCATGCCATCGCCGTGAAGTTGCCGATTAGAGAGAGCGCCTGGATGCGCAAGACTGCGATTGCGGGATCGGCTTTGTGGCCGCCGAGCACGTGAATCCCAAAGGCAGCCCCAACCTCGACGCAGACCACGAGCCATGTCGCCATCAACACCGAGAGCTCGAACAGCCGCCCGCTGGTACGGGCGAAGCGGGCCCGATCGTTGTGCACTGTGCGCACGAGGATCGGGAAGATCGGCGCGATGACCATCCCGGGCACACCGATCAGGACTTCCATGATCCTAAAGGAGATAGCGAAGTACCCCGTCTGCACAGCGGAGGCGATCAGCGACATCGCCACGATCGCAACCCGCAGGTAGACGATGTTGACGGCGCTGATCGTCGCCCACGGGATCGACTCGCGCAACAGGTGCCACCAACGCCCGATGTGGAAGGAGGGCGTCAGCGGGGTGTAGCGAATGACGAGCGGGATCGTGACGGCCAGCGAAACGGCCGCTGCAGGAATCGCGATAGCGAGCAGCGGTACGATGCCGGCGCCAGCGATCACCAGCGCGACGATCAGGGCGACGCTCACGCCCTGGCGCAGCAGTTCGATCGCCGAGGCCCAACCGAAGCGCAATCGGCTCTGGAGCGTCGTCGAGAGCAGGCTTTGCAGTAGCTGCAGCACGAGACCGGCGCCTGCAAGCACGGTGCCAATCACCATTGCGGTGCTGTAGCCCGCCACGGCCGCGAATGCCACGATCAGGGCGACGCCCGTGAGCGTGAGAAGCAGGCGAATGCCGATCGCGGAGCGCATCATGCCTCGACGCTGTTCGTCGCCGAGCGTGGCAAAGCCTCGCAGGACGATCGTGTTCAACCCGCCCTCGGTGAAGCCGGCAACGATCGCGACCAAGGCGACCACCGTCATGTAATGCCCGAATTCGACTTCCCCAAGGTGCCGTACTAGAAGCGGGGCGGAGATGACGGAGAGCAGCAGGCCAGTGACATAGGCTCCGGTACGCACCGCGCTGCCCCGCAGCGCGGCCGGCCCGGCTTGCGCCGTGTCGAGCACGTTCTCAGTGGTTGTCGGCTCAGCCGCTGCGATCGGCATGCCCTCAATCTTGCAGGTTACGGCGGCGGGGCTCGTCGCGCTGGCAGAGAACCACAGCCGTGCGGCAGCTCGCCGAGCATTGCTACGCATGTGCCGACGCAAGCTCCTCCATCCTCCCCGAGAGTGATCGCGATCCTAGGGTCGCGTCCGCGAGCCGGGATTTGAGGTCGCGTGCGCAGTCCCCACCCGCTCCGAGTCGGCTTACTTCTCTACGACGACCACAGCACGGCCGGTTACCTGCGCCACTAGGCGACCGCTGGCGTTCGTCAGCGTAACGACGATCGTGTAACGACCAGCGTGTTGCCAGCGGTGATGTCCCCTCACACGCAGGGTGCCGATGCCTGTCACGACTCCTACGCTCTTGGTTCCGTCGCCCCAGGAGATCGTGGCGCGGAGATTGGCCGAGGGCATCCCGGCACGAATCCGCGCTACCTCGTAACGCCGAGCTGGCGATCCGCTTCGCACCTTGAATTCGCAGCCGACGGCCGACACGCTGCCGTTCTTAGGCGGATCGGCAACCGAAGTATCACACGGCACCGGCGCCGAGCGGATATCTGCCTCCATTTCCGAGCCTTGAGAGTACGTCTGGCCGTTTACTACGCCGGTGACTTTCGCCCGAATCTTGAATACGCCTGGGCTCATATAGACATGTGTGCCCGTCACCACGACGCGGCCTTGTCCGTGGGTCGTAATCGTCCCTATGCTCTTCGTACCGTCGCCCCACTCAATCACAGGGTTTGAGACCGCATCCCCATTCGGAATACAAGAGATTTCTTTGGAGTAGGTGATCGGCTGACCAGCAACACCGAGTTTGCTTATGTCTGGCAGGGCCAACACACATGCACCCGGGGTTAGCGTGTCAGTGTCGGCCCGTGCGACTACCGGGGTCGCCCACACCAGCCCTACCAGGAGCACGGGAAGCCATGATCTCATCAGTTCATCTCGCTTAGCTTTGCGGTTGACGCTATCCCGACATACATTCGACAATCATAGCAATCTACGTTTCGGGTAGTGTCGCTCGTATCCATAGTCTGTCCACCTCCCCTACAGGATCTCAAAGAGATCCCGTAGGGCTCATGGTCGAACTGGTCTTCCACCAGTCCAACCATGAGCCTTGGGTAGAGCCGATCAGCGTCTAGCTCACGAAAGCTGCTTACGCAATGTGCACATGAATATAAGACAGGGCGTAAGACAGCTCATATCCAATAGACGTCCCTCCTTCACTGCAATTTTTCCCGTTACCAGCCACATCTATCGCGGTGCCATATCCCCCAGCAGCCCAAGGCCCGCCACTGTCACCTGGCAGACTGAGGGAGCATACTTGGTCGGTATGCTGTAGGTATATGTAGCCTGCACCCTCGCCTGAATAGTTAATCTCGGTCGTGACGTTGGGATATTCTACGTCCCCGCATTGATTGCCGCTGTGCTCTCCCATGTGGCACTCAAAGAGTCCGGTATACGCCGGTGGCTAGGGTTAGCCCGCTAGTGCGTATCCGGTTAGCTCCAGATGGGGTTTTAGGCGGCTCGGCGGGTGATTTGCTGATAGGTGGTGGGGTTGTGCAGGGCGCCGAGTCCGAGGAGGGTCTGGAACGCCGCCATTGGTGTGCTGCGGCGGTTGTGACGGAAGACGTACTCGTCGAGATAGGCCTGTAGGTGCTCGTCAGAGACGCCACGGTGTGTGCCGTGCATCCAGGCCTTGAGGTTGGAGGTTGCGCGGTGTGCTCGAGGGAGTAGCTGATCGGGCGCAGCGGTTTGTTTCGGGTGTCGGCGGTGCTCGTAGCCGTGCTTGCTCAGGACGCGGTAGGACTGAAGCCCGTCGGTATGCACGATTGCGCCGGTGGTGGTGGTCGCCTGGGTGAAGCTGAGCAGTATCGGCCCTGAAGCGTCGGGCAACACCCGAAGGCGCAGCCGCCCGGAGCCGTGTCCGCGGACCTCGATCGCGATGCCGATCAGCGCCTTCTTTCCGCGCTGGCGGCCGCCTTTGAGGCCCTCCTCGCGCCCACCGAGGAAGAACTCGTCGATCTCGACCTCACCCTTCAGCAGCTCGCGCTCAGGGGCGACCATCGCCCTGCGCAGCTTCTGCAGGATCAGCCAGGCAGTCTCATAGCGCGAGAGCCCGAGCTGGCGTTGCAGCTGCTTGGCCGATATGCCCGGGTGGTGAGTGGCGACCAGATAGGCCGCCCAGAACCACGTGCGCAGCGGCGTGTGCGTCTTGTGCATCACGGTCCCCGCAGTCACCGACGTCTGGTGCCCACACGCGGTACATACCCACAGGTGGCGGCGCGTCTGGCCACCGGCCCGCCCGCCGCCACACCCTGGACAAGCAAACCCCTCCGGCCAGCGCGAAGCGAACAGATACTCGCGGCAGGCCTCCTCGGTCGCAAAGCGCTCCTGAAACTCCAAGATGCTCAGAGGATACGTAGGCCGCGACACCCAACAAAACTACGAAACCACTCGGATGGAGCTAACCGGATACGCATCAGCCCGCTACATACGGGCTCACTACGACAATTTTGACTTTTTAGGAGGTATGGGTGGCCTGACCCCCTGAGTTCGGTCCGGCTGAAAAACGGGGGCCGGCCATGGGGACTCCTTGATATTCAGGGCGCATTTCAATCTGGAATCGCACCGACGTTCCGCGCCGTAGCGGCAACATTGGGTTTGAGTTCCCGCAACATTTCCTCGCTGGTATACGCCCCCGCGGGAACCGCAAGCTCGACCGCCGCGACAGGCCGGCCCTCCGCATCTACCACCGCTGCGGCAACCGCACGTCTCCCAGCAGAGAACTCCTCATCCTCGACCGCCACTCCGCCCTCCGCGACGATCCGCTCAAGCTCGGTCCGCAGAGCGGTCTTGGTCACGATCGTCTTGGGGGTACGCCGAGTGAGGCGCAGCTTCGCGACCAGATCCTGCCGCTCCGCCGCGGGCAGGCGTGCCAGGAGCGCCTTACCCGCGGCGGTGCAGTGGACGGGCAAGCGCGTGCCCAGCCCAATGCCCAGATCGACCGCGTACTGCCCTTGGTGAGACCCCTGCCAACGGTCGATGTAGGCAATCTCGGTGCCCCACAGCACCCCCAGACTCGCGGTATGCCCAGTGCGAGCCCGTAACTCCCGTAGAGGCTCGCGGGCGACTCGGCGGATCCTCATCGAGTCCAACAGCGAGAGTCCGACGTCTGAGGCGCGTGTAGAGAGTCGGTACTTGCGCGAGGGTCCCTGCTCGAGATAGCCGAGCATCACCAGCGTGCTTGCGTAGCGGTGCGTGGTGGAACGGCCCAGGTTGAGCTCGTCGCCCATGTCGGCGATTCCGCGCACGGGGTGCTCGGCGGTGAAGCATGCGAGCATCTCCAGGCCGGCTACCAGCGAGGAGGAGAACTTGCCCGGGTGCTCGGGATCCAATGGCTTGGACATCGCTCAGCTGATCCGCGATGTCAGGCGGGGTGCCAACGGGGTTGCGGGTCAGAACGCCGGACCGACTTGCCGCGGGTGAGGTGGCGGGCAGTCTGGACGTGGGCGAGAGCGCATCTATCGCGCGGGCGGCCCGCCGCCTCTCCGTCGGCGGGCGCCCGCGCGGACCCGGCCCCCGGGGCGCGCCAGGGCGATGTCGAGCCCCTCGGGCAGCTCTGCCGCTCCCAGGGGAGCCTGTAGCCTGCGTCCGGCAGCTGGATCCCGATTGGGGCGGGGCCCCTCGACAAGGGGCGATGCGGCGCGGAGGGCGAGCGCGAGGCGATGAGCGATGCCCTCCTCATTCGTCGCCCTCGCGTGCTGCCCCGACCCTCGAATGCGAGTCGGAGACATCGACCGGGGACGGAGGGCCTGCGCTGGCGTTTGCGGCCATGAGCGTAGATAGTGCAGGGCGCGACGCTTAGGTCAATACCTTTAAGTAAGCATTCCGAAAGGTGTGTGGGTCCTGATCCGCGAGTTTTCTTAGAGGACTGCCCTGGCCGCGAGTTCGGCTTTTCTGCTCCTGATTGGGATTAGGGATGGGACCCTGGTCGGTCTCGAGCGTCCCAGGCACAAGTTCCGCGGATGGCCACAAAGGCCCTTTAAGTAAGTATTTCTTGACGTGCTGACGTCGATCGGGCGCTGCGTGTAGGGTTTGCGGAATCGGAATACTCCTATCGATGGGGATGGATGATGTCGGGTCGTCGCGGGGGGGAGGGAGGGCTGAGTGTCTGCTAAGCATGCGCTGCTGGGGCTGCTGATCGATAGGCCGGCCTACCGCTACCAGCTGGGGGATCGCCTCGCGGATCGCCTCGGGCCGGCATGGGCTCTCAATTCCGGCCAGCTGTATCAGACGATCAAGCGACTGCGGGCAGATGGGCTGATCGAGCGTATCGACGGTGCGCCCGACGACGAGGACGAACGGCACGTCTTGGCGATCACCGTCAGCGGCGTTGAGCAGTTCGACCGCTGGTTGGAGGAGATGGGGCGTGGGGCTCGGCTGCTGCGCCGGCCGTTGCTTGTCAAGATCGCGCTCGCGGGCCCCGAGCGTCTCAAGGACACGCTGCAGCAGATCGACGCCTACGAGCGCGACTGCGCAGGCCGCCTGATCAAACTCTCGCACGACCGTGACGCGATTCCCGAGACGCCCGAGGTGGGGTCGCGGGTACGGGCCGATCATGTGTTTTTGAGGCTCAGTCTGAGCGCCGACATAAAACACTTGGAAAGCGAGCTCGAGTGGGCTAAAGATGCCCATGAGACGGTTTCGTGGCTGCTCACGCAGGACGCGATCTGGCCCTCCACGCATGGGCGCTCCGGCGCCTCTCAGCAGGCACGCGATCGCCAGAGCGCCCGTGACCAGCTGTTCGGCAGGATCGCCGCACGACGGCTGAAAGCCGCACCCGATGGGCGGGATCGCGATGGCTGACCGGCTGCTGGCCGAGCGGAGCCCAGTCGCAAGTCCGCACGTGGGCGGGTGTTGAGGCGATGCTTCGTCTTGAGCGGATATCCAAGCGCTACAGCAGGCCCGACGGGATGCGGGTCGCGCTGGACGACGTCTCGCTGGAGGTCAGTCGCGGCCAGATCATGGGCATCTTCGGCCCGAGCGGCTCAGGGAAGACGACGCTGTTGCGGATCGCCGCCGGCTTTCGTGCCCCGGACACCGGCACCGTCTCCTACAACGGGGAGCACCTTGACCGGATGTCCGCCAGGGAGCGCACGCGCTTCCGCAGGCGGGAGATCGCCTGCGTGTGGGCCTCCGAGCCATGGCAGGAGCGGCTCAGTGTGGTCGATCACGTGGCGATGCCTCTACTCGTGGATGGCTGTGGGCATCGCGGCGCCGAGCGGCGGGTACGCGAGGCGCTGCTGGCCTGCGAGGCGGAGCAGTGCGCCGGCATGGATCTGCGCGAACTCTCCGACGGAGAGCGCCAGCGCGTCGCGATCGCCCGCGCGCTTGTCAGCGAACCCTGCCTGCTGCTCGCGGACGGCCCGGCCTCGAACCTCTCCCTGGTCGAGCAGGAAGGGATCATGTTGCTGCTCGCGACGCTCGCGCGGCAGGCACGGGTTGCCGTGCTCGTCACCGGCAGCGATGCGGCGGCGCTGCTGCGGGCCGACCCGATCCTCTATCTACGCGATGGCAAGCTGATCGATCCCGAGCCGATGAGCGAGCGCGGCAAGGTCTACCAATTCCCGTTGGCCGGGTCGCGCCGCGTCGCAGCCGATGCTTGAGCTGCAGCGCGCACGCAAGGATTACGCGGGTCCGGGCGGAGCGGTTCACGCGGTCGCCGACCTGAGCATGAGGGTGGCCGGGGGCGAGCTCGTCGCGATCTTCGGCCCGAGCGGCTCGGGCAAGACCACGCTGCTGCTGCTCGCCGCCGGGCTGCTGCGAGCGGATGGCGGCAGCGTGCGCTTCGAGGGCAACGACCTGGGCGCGATGTCCAAGCGCGAGGTGCTCTCCTATCGGCGCACGAAGCTCGGGTTCGTCTTCCAGGGCTTCAACCTGGTGGCGGGCCTCACCGCCGAGGAGAACGTGGCGATGCCGCTCCTGTTGCGCGGCGAGCACCATCGCGAGGCTCGCGGTCGAGCGCTCGCCGCCCTGGATGGCGTGGGGCTGCGACACCGTTCAGGCCATACCCCGGCGATGCTCTCCGGCGGTGAGCAGCAGCGCGTCGCGATCGCCCGGGCGCTCGTCGGCGAACCGAAGCTGATCCTCGCTGACGAGCCCACCGGCAACCTCGACACCGAGACCGGTGATGCCGTGCTCGAGCTGCTGAGCGCACTCCCGCGCCAGCGTGGCGCGGCCACCGTCCTCGTCACGCACGACGCGCGTGTAGCGCAACTACGCCGATCGTGTGCTCGGGATGCGCGACGGCCGCTTGACCGAGCCCGATCTGGAGGCGCAGGCGGCGATCGGGGGATGATCGGCTACCTCCGGACCCTGCTCCTCTTCTACCGGCGTCACCTGCGCGTACAGCCGCTGCGCGAGCTGATGGCGGTCGTCGGGGTCGCCGCCGGCGTCGCGCTGCTGTTCGCCGTCCAGGTCGCCCACCACAGCATCACGGGCTCCTTCGAAGAAATCGCGCACGGCGTCGCCGGCCGTGCGACACTCGAACTCGCCTCGCGGGGACCCGAAGGCTTCGATCAGCGCATCGCCGAAGAAGTCGAACATATGCCTGACGTGAAGGCCGCCGCGCCGATCCTCGAGCAGCCGATCGTCGCCGTTGGACCGAAGGGTCGCCGCGCCCTCACCCTGGTCGGCGCGACCGAACAGATCAGCGCCCTCGGAGGCAGGCTCTCACTGGAGTTCCAGCGAGCGGGCGAAGCCTCCGCACGCGGGCTGCTGGTCTTGACCGAACCCACCGCCAGCGCGATCGGCGCCCGGCCCGGCACCGTGCTCACCATCCAGGTCGGCGCGCGCACCGAACACCTCGCGCTCAGCGCCACCGTACCCAGCAGCAGGATCGGCCCGGTCGCGGAAAGCCCGGTCGCCGCCGCCCCGCTACCGATCGTGCAGAGCATCAGCGGATCTACCAGGTCGCATTACGCGCATCCTGATCGAGCCCAGGGCCGGCCGCGAAGCCGCGCTGCGCCGCGCGCTCACCGACCGCTTCGGCGGAACCCTGAACGCCCGCCCGGTCGCCACCGAAGCAAGGCTTCTGGCGTACGCCGCCGGGCCGGAAAAGCAGGTGACGCTGCTCTTCAGCGCGATCAGCATTGTCGCGGGCGTGATCCTTGCCTACAACGCGCTGCTGCTCGCTAGCGACGAGCGCCGGCGCTTTATCGTCTACCTGGTCGAGACCGGCACCCCCGACTCGATGATCGTCGCCTCGCTCGCGTTCGACGCCCTCATCCTCGGCCTCGTCGGCTCCGCGCTCGGGCTCCTCGCTGGCGACGTCGTCTCACTCATCGCCTACCGCACCGTGCCCGGCTACATCGCGGCCGCGTTCGCGATCGGCGGCCAGCGCGTCGTCACAGCACCGACCGTTCTGATCGCACTCGCGGGCGGAATGTTTGCCGCGTTCGCCGCGGCCGCCCTGCCAGCGACTGTGGCGCTTCGCGCGGGCGCCGCCGCCGAGCCCGAAGCGGTCGGCCGCACGCTCTCGTTCGCGCACAAACTGCATCTCTCAGACGCGCTCGTGTTCGCCTGCGGGGCGCTGCTCGTATGCGTCTCGGTGGCCGCGTCCGCGCTGCAACCGCAGACCACGGTCGTCGCGCTCGTTGGGCTCGCGGCCGGCCTCGTGATCTGCCTCCCCATGGTCCTACGCCAACTGCTCAAGTTCGCGCGGGCAGCATCGCGACACTCCGATGACCCGGCCGCCCGTCTCGCGGTCGCGGAGCTTCGGAGCTCCCCCACCCGCTCTGTGGCCCTCCTCGCCACAGGAATGGTCGCGGCCTTCTTGATGGTCCTGATCGGCGGCTCGGTCTCCAACGTTCAGCACGCAGTACGCACAGGAGCCTCGGACCTGCTCTCCAGCGCAAACCTCTGGATCAAGCCTGGCGGACCGCAGAACGTCTACACCACACAGCCCTTCGCCTACGCCGAAACACAACACCGGCTACAGCACCTCGACGTCGTCAGCTCGGTGCTGCCTTGGCGCGACTCGTTTCTGGACCTGCCCGGAAGACGGGTTTGGGTCCTGGGTGTCCCACCGCAGACACAAGCGCAGATCGCCCCAAGCCAGCTCTTGGAAGGGTCGCTCAATACAGCCGACAGGCACCTGCGCGAAGGCGGCTGGGCGGCGATCAGCCAGACGATCGCCCGCGAAGACCACCTGCGCCTCGGCCAGCGCTTCACCATCCCCACACCCACCGGCCACGCCACTCTCCGGCTAGCCGCGACGATCGCGAACTATGGCTGGCTACCGGGCGCCCTCATCATGAACGGCAACGACCACGCAAGACTATGGGGCAGCACCTCATCCGCCTCCGAGCTCTCCGTCGCCCTCAAGCCGGGAACCTCGATCGAGCAGGGAAAGCAGGCCGTCGAAGCCGCGCTTCCCACTGGCTCAGCGCTCCTTGTCGAGACCACGCCCGAACGGCGCTCGGAAGTCAGCGCGGTGCTAGGCAGCACCCTCTCCCGGTTGAACGACACCACGATTATCGTCCTGATCGCCACCATCGCGTCGGTGATCGCTTTGATGATCGCCGCCATCTGGCAGCAGCGGGCGAGGATTGAGTCATTGATCTCGATCGGGATGAGCTTTGGTCAGTTCGTCAGGCTGATCTTCTACGAGAGCGGTTCGGTGCTACTCGCCGGCTGCATCGTCGGCATCGCCGCAGGACTCGTCGGCCAGTATCTGATCGACGGTTGGCTTCACCACACCACAGGCTCCCCCGTCCAGTTCGCGCCCGCATGGCAACTCGGACTACGCATCGTTGTTATCGCCGCCGGAATCTCAGCCGCGGCATCGATCATCGCGGTTGTCCAGACCGTCCGATTTCAGCCACGCGCGGCGTTCTCGACCGAGTGACCCATCACCGCCAATCCATTCCCTCCGCCATGGGCTGGAGACACGGGAAACTCGCGAGCATCGATCCACCACAATGCAGTCGTCCCTAATGTGCCCAAGAACCGCCCTCACGACCACGCAGCCACAGCGCGACCCAGCGGCCGAGCTGGCCTCGAGCACCTTCAACGCCGGTATGCGTCTGCTGCCCCAAGACCTCCAGGCCGACGCCCGCCAGCTCTACTACCTGCTGCGCACGATCGATGACCTCGTCGACGAGGAAGACCCGCACGCGGAACAGCGCGTCGAAGCAATCGAGCGCTGGGCACGCCAACAGGACGCCGACACCCCCGAGACGCGCATTCTCACCGATCTCTCGCGACGATACCCGCTGCCCCCACAGGCGCTGCTCGAGTTCTGCCAGGGGATGCGCCACGACCTCGCGCACAGCTCGATCGACAACGAAAGCGACCTCGAACGCTACTGCCAGTACGTCGGCGGCGCGATCGGAGTCGTACTCACAAGGATGTTCGGCGCCACGCACCCCGACTGCGAGAGCAAAATGGCGCTTCTCGGCAGGGCCTTCCAGCGGACAAACATCCTGCGCGACATCGACGAGGATCACGCGCACGGCCGCCTCTACATCGCCCGCACCACGATCGAGCGCTTCGGAGACCCCTCGCCGGGCGCGCGCGAAGAGCTCCTACGCGACCAGATCGCCCGCGCCGACAAGCTCTACAACGAAGGACTCGACGCGATCCCGCTCCTGGCGCGCGGACGGCGCGGCATGGCCCTCTCCACCGCGCTCTACCGCGAGATCCTGCGCGAGATCGAGCGCGCGGGCTACGGAGGCGCACCCGGACGCGTCGCCGTACCCAACAGGCGCGTCCGTCTACTCGCCGCCAAGCACCGCCTCGCCCGCTACGACGACCCGTCATAGCTCCCGGCGCAGATCAACACTCGCCACAAGCTCTTGAGCGGGCCGCCCCGATCTCTCAAGTCACGTCAGATCGATTCATCTTGGCTGGCTGACCAGTAGGATCTATTCAAGATGAAGAGATTGTTTTGGCTAGCATCAAGTTGGCGGAAGCCCCGTGACGCGCCGTCGCCGAGCCATCCGGGGCTCACAACCCCTACCCCGTCCCACCCTCGCCATCACCAAACCGTCGCAACACTGGCGATCCTTGCGATCGGGAGCGCGGCGTTCATCGGCGCGGCGGGCTCCTCCTCCGCCCGCAACCAGGCGGCACAAGCAGCTCGCTCATTGAACGGAACCGCGACCGCGCATCTGCACCTCATCAAGGCCAACGGCTCGCAACTGTACGAGGAAGGACCGGTGACCGGCGCGCTCCCGGGCTCGATGCGCGCCGTGCTCACCACCGGCACCGTGTTCGCCGGCAGCTTCACCATCCGCACCACTGGCGGCTCGATCGAAGGCCACGGACGGGCCACCACACACGGAACGGGCCGCTACCAAAGCTTCAACGGCTCGATCACCGTCGACGGCGGCACCGGCCGCTACAGCCACGCCCACGGACACACCGGACTATCCGGCACGTTCGACCGCCGCACATACGCCATGGTCATACACACAACCGGCACACTCTCGTACTGAATCTCCGACGCAACCGAAGAGCCGTATGCCACACCCGCGGCCTCACAGCCACGTTCCTCGCGTGTGCGTGCGCGTGCATTCCAGCCACTGCGCACGCCACCCAATCGGCCAATCTCCATGTCACATTCACACCAGACCGGCTGGGCGCCCCCACAACACTCGACATCACCCTCAAGATCGCAGCGCCCCCGGGCCACGTGCCATCCCCGCTGACCGCGCTCGAACTGCTCTATCCGAGCAGCCTCGGCATTGCCGTAAGCGGTCTCGGGCTCGATACCTGCACCGAAACCACACTCGAAATCCTCGGCCCCGGAGGCTGCCCAGCCGACTCCCACATGGGGCAAGGAAACGTACTTGCCGAGATCCCCATCGGACCAAATATCGTCCGAGAGACAGTCCAAGTCACGATCGTACGCGCCCCCGAACGAAATGGGCACTTCGCGCTGCTCTTCTACGCTAGCGGCGGCAACCCCGTCAATGCCCAAATCGCGCTCACCGCGCAGCTGCTCCCAGCCCCACACGCCGCCAGCATCCACATCGACATACCGCTCGTCCCCAGCCTCCCGCAAGGACCCAACGTCGCCGTCGCAGAACTGAACGCCGATCTCGGACCGCGCGGACTCACCTACTACGAACGCGTACGCGGCAAAACCACCAGCTACCACCCCACCGGCATCCTCCTGCCAGACCAATGTCCCCGTGGAGGCTTCCCCTTCACCGCGTCGCTCGCCTTCGAAGACGGCTCACACGCCGCGGCGAGGACTGCGGTGCCATGCGCGACTACCCGTCGCGGCGGCTGACGAGCGCGCGTCTTGAATGGTGACCACCGCCGCACGGGCGAGCTCGACACGAGCCAATGACTACAGCTCGTCCAGCGAGATCGGGAAAGCGGCTCACTTAATGCTCGCCACGACATCCTGGCGGACGGTGTATCCAGCAGTGATCGTGACCTGCTGCGGTGGCGGACTTATGGCCTGGCCATTGGAGAAAGCGTTACCGAAGGTTCCCTGGATGGTGTAAGTGCCCGCGGCAAGTGGGATCGTGGCGAGCTGCCCACTGGCGACGTTGTCACTCGCGACCACCGCGCCGGTGGTTGAGCTGGTCACCGTGATGGTGCCGGGAGATGGCGTTCCGGAGCGGCAGCGCGGAGAGTGACTGGGGGGGCCTCCGGCCAGGAACAGCCCACTGACCAGCTCGGTTGGACCCCGTTTCACGAGCGGCTCGCCGGCAGGCGGCCCCGGATCGGCGGACTGGCGACACGGCGGCTTCAGCCAGACCGTGACCGTCCGTCCCACGCCGCCTGCACGACCCCCGCGCGGCGTCTGACGCACGACTGGAAGGGCCAAGTTTGGGCTATGCGCCCCGACGATCTGGCCGCTGCTGGCTTCCCTCGCCTTCAGCTTGCAGCCGGCTCGCGCCGCTCGGTGTCGCGCCGCGGACAGGCTCAGGCCAACCAGCCTCGGCACGTGGGCGCAGGCATGATGTGCCCGTCGGGCGCGCGGCGCCAAAGCAGAGCGCATGGTGGCTCCGGCTGTTCCCGCGGTGCCCGCCGGCTCGGCATACGTGGAAGCGATCGAACCCTGACCGGAGAGAGACGCGGCAACAACAACGGGCAGTACCAGCCTCATGGCGCGAACCATGATCTCGTTATACAGCTTTACCCGGGCATGCTCGCATTTCGCACGCTGCGTACATGGTGGCGGGACTACGCGACCAGCTCGGCCTGGTCATCGGCGCGTGCAAGGCGCGCATCGGTCGTGAGCAGCGGGATCGAGTCGAGTGTCGCGGCAAGCTCGGAGTAGAGCGCGTCGACGAGGCGCTGGTTCTCGCGCCGTGCCCACGCGCCGGTGAGCAAACTGGCCAGTGGGTGGCGTTGAATTGGCGCGGCGGCGAGCTCCCCCAGCGCAGTGGTCACGATTGTGTGCGGGACCTCGCCGGCGCGATGGAGACGCCCCAGCGCCGAGAGCACCTCTGCGTCGAGGTGGGCCGGGGCGTGTAGCCGGTGGCCGCGCATCCGCTCACGAACCTTGATGCCGAGATCGGTGCCCAGCAGCGCCTCCACGGCCGCGGAGGCGTCGAGGACGAGCTCCTCAGGCACGACGGGCTGAGTCGCCGAGCTCCTCGCGGGCTTCGTCGATCGCGTCGATCACGTTTGCGTGGGACACGTTTAGGTGGGGCAGGCGATCGAGGCGATCCAGCCAGCGGTCGGTCTTACTGTGCGTGAGGGTGTCGCCGAGCGCCTCCTGGGCGACCTTGGAGATGTTCAAGCCGGCGGCGCGCGCCTCTTGCGCCAGCTCGTCGGGGAGGTATACGTTGACCCGGGCCATGCGCATAATATACACACTTCCGAGTCGTCGCGACGGTTTCACACATCGATGAACGTGGCCTCGACGCCCATCGCCTGGTAGGTGCCGCGTGCCCGCCGGTCGGCGCTGAGCAGCGTTGCCCCATGTGTGGAGGCAGTAGCCGCTATCAGCGCGTCGTAGAGCGCGCCTCCGCGCACGCCGGCCTTGACGGCGCGCTGCAGGGCATCGCGTTGATCGGCTGCCTCGAGCGTGAGCCAGGGTGCAGGAAAGCCCAATTCGAGAGCCTCGACTACCACGGCTGGCGCGATCCGCAGTCCCTCGGGCATACGGCTGAGAGCCGAGGTGGTCTCGAAGGCGACGTGGGCAGGCAATCTGACATCGCCCGCAAGCAGCGCCGCACGGGCGGGCTGGTGAGCCTCGTGCCATGGCGCCAAGGAGGCGATCACGACGCTCGAGTCAGGGGCGGTCACCGCCGGATGCGCTCGATCGCCTCACGCGTCTCAGCAACGCTCATCGGCGCCATCGGCTCGTCGGTCACGATCACCGGCAGTCCATTCCGCTCCTCGACATGCGCCGGCACATCGGCCACGGTCAGCTCCAGCCTGCCGTCGGTGGCGGTCAACTCGAGGTTGGCCGGCCCGTTGAGGCCCAGCTCGTCCCGCAGGCTCTTTGGTATGACCACACGTCCAACCGCATCTATGGCAACCCTCATGCCATGAGATTACCAAAGGCAGATTACTGCCAGTCGCCACGGCCACCTCCGTGGCTCTCTCCACCGCACGTACCGATCGGTGCCCAGGAATCAAGTACGCTGTAAGTTATGTGTGCTACATTGCGGACATGTCACCTGCGGCAACGGGCGGGAAAGCCCGCAAGGGCGCGCCCTTCAGCGTCCGCTTCAACCTGCCTACCGATCACTTCGTCGAGGATGAGGCCAGGAGGACCCGCCGCTCCAAGAGCGCGATCGTCGAGGCTCTTGCCGAGGAGGCGGCACGCACCCGCCGCTTCGCCGGGATCGGCTTCCGCGGTGAGGATGCCGCCCGGCGCCCGTGGGTGATTGGCTCGGGTCTCGATGTTTGGGAGATCGCCCAGATGCTGGAGGACTTCAGCTCGATCGAGAGCCTTGTGGAGCAAACGCAGCTGAGCCAGCCGCAGGTGCGTCTCGCCGTCGCCTACTGCAACAGCTACCCCGATGAGATCGCCGAGGCGATCGCGGAGAACCGTCGCACCACCGAGCAGTTGAGCGAGCTCTACCCGTTCATCGAGCTCTCGCCGGCGGCATAGGCGCTCTTGCGGCTGCTGCTAGACGCGAACCTCTCTCCTCGCGGCATCGCGGCGAAGCTGCGCGAAGCCGGCCACGATGTGCTCGCGCTCGCCGAAGACGCCACCTTCGAGAGGCTCCCCGACCCCCAGGTGCTGGAGTTAGCCGCATCCGAGCAGCGCGTGCTGATCACACGCAACAGCCGAGATTTTGCACCGCTCGCGCGCCAGTGGGCGGAGGCTGGACGCTCACACGCCGGCATCATTCTCATCTGGACGCTCGACCACAGCCAGTTCGCCGAGATCCGCACTGGGGTAGAGCGTCAATTGCGTCAGCGGTCATCCCAAGAGCAGTGGCGTGATATCACCGTCGCATTCTGAGCGCCTTCGGGCGAGCGCCGCCGACTGAGCTGCCGTGAAGCCAGCAGATATGTAACCGGGCACTGGTGGGCCCCACTTTGTCGCTCTTGGGCATCGAGCGTTACAGAGCCCTCAAGCGCCGACGCTCGCGACGATGTCCTCGGGGCCCAGGCGAACGTCGAGACCGTCCACGGCGAAGCCGTTGCGGGAGACGCCTACCAGGAGTGTGTCGTCGCTTGCGCCGGGCACGAGCGCTCGGTGGCGGATCAGGGCGCTCAGGTCGCCGCGGTCGAAGCTGCCGCGGTCGCGCCACTTGATCGAGCCAACGAAGTCGATCTGCTCGCTTATCGGCAGAGCGCGACCGCCTACGAGGTCGATCTCGACGCTGTTGTCGCGGTTCCAGAAGGCGCCGACGAACTCGGCGCCACCGAAGCGCGGGTCTGGAAGTAGGGCCTCGACGGCCTCACGGATGAGCGGCTCGATCGCGCGTCCCGCGAACGACGGCCACGATTCGCGGATCTGCCGGTGGACGATATCGCCGCGGCCCCGCTCGAGCGCTGGGATGCTCGCGCGGACGAAGCGCAGCCAGAAGCGCAGGTAGGGATCGGAGACGTAGTAGCGAGCGAGCTTGGGTCGTGGCTGCGCTGAGTAAGGCAGCACTCTGTCAATCACGCGCTTGCCGGCCAATGTCGCGAGCGTGCTCTCCAGCGTCTTGTTAGACATACCGGCCCGCTGCAGTATTCCCGTGAACGTCCGTTCCCCGGCTCCGATCGCTTCGAGCGCATCGCGTGCCTTCAGCTCTGACGGGAACTCGGCGCTGAGCCAGCGCTCGCCGAGCACGATCAGTGGTGACTCCGGGTTCTGCAGCTCGACGCGCAGGAACTTCCAGAGATCCTCCCCCGGGCGCCAGATCTCCGCGAGTCGCGGAAAGCCCCCGATCGCAAGGTAGGCATCGAGGGTGCCGGACGCCGACAGTCCCAGCATGTCGCCGATCGCCGCCGGCGACAGCGGACCGATCGTCATCTCAGTCAAGCGCCCATACAACGGCCTGCCATAGTCGTTCAGCGATGCCATCATCGACACGTCGGAGCCGATGAGCAGCAGCAACACCGGCCGCGCCTCGAGCCTGCGATCCCATTGCTTCTGGATGATCGCCTCGATCGCCGGTTCGCTCTCAATCAGGAACGGCAGCTCGTCGATCACGAGCACGATCGGCTGCTCGACGGAGGCATCGTTCGCGGCAATGCTCAGCGCTGCCTCCCACGAGCCGAGCGGACCCGCGGCCGCAACCATCGCCGCATCCGTCTCAGACGCCGCGATCTGCTCGCTGAAGCTGCGCAGCTCCTCGGCGGCGCGCTGGCGTGAGGCCGTGTAGAAGATCGCCTTGACGCCGCTGGAGCGGATGAATTCCTCAACTAGCCGGGACTTGCCGATCTGCCGCCGCCCGCGCAAAGCGAGCATACGACCCGACCCGCTCCGGCGCACCTGGTCGAGATGCTCTTGAAGCTTGGCCAGCTCAGGCCTGCGCCCGACGAACCGTCTCGTGTCCACAGGAAAAGTGTATCGCGGTAAACACTATTCAATTACACTTCCCTCTTTTGCGTAGTGTTTAGAGGGTCTGGCGCCTTGTTCAGGTGCCGGCTCGTGCGCCGGCGGGCATCCCCCGAGCAGTGCGCGATATCACCGTCGCATTCCGAGCCCGACCGCGCGAAGGCATTCCGAGCCCGACCGCGAAGGCATTGTGGACCATCGATATGGTTCGGGCGCATGGCCGCTCCCCCACCAGTGCAGCCCCCTGCGAGGGTAGGGCGTGGCGAGCGTGTCCAGGCATACTTGAAGGCCTGGCCGGGTCGTGCTCGCACCGCCGCGCGCCAGCCGGTGTACATCGCGCTCGGGGTCGTCTTCTTGGTGGGGCTTGCGCTTCGCCTGTACTTCATCTGGCGCTGGCGGCCCGCCCTGATCGGGTTTCCCGACACCTCGATCTACATCGAGGATGCGCTGACGGGGATCTTCAACGATCCGCCGCGCGTCGGCGGCTACTCGGAGTTCCTGCGGCTGATGCACGGCATCCACCCGCACCTGTCGTTCGCGATCTTCGTGCAGCACCTGCTCGGGCTGGCAAGCGGGCTGCTGCTGTTCGGCGCCGTCCGCCGGGCTGGGCTGTCGGGGTGGGTCGCGCTGGTGCCTGCCGCCGTCGTGATGCTCGGCGGGTCGGAGATCTTCGTGGAGCACGCGCCGCTGAGTGAGGCGGTGTTCATCTTCCTGGTCGACCTCGCGCTGTATGCGATCGTGCGCGCGTGGAAGGGTGGATGGGGATGGGCGGCGGTTGCCGGGGTGGCGCTCGGGGCGGCAACCGACGTGCGCAGCCTCGGGCTGGTGCTGCTCGTCGCGATGGTCATCGTCGCAGCGCTCACGGCTCCAGGCGCGTGGCGGCGGCGAGTGCTGATCGGTGCGGTGATGCTGGTCGCGGCGGCACTGCCAATCGGTGGCTTTCTGCGGGCGCACGAACAGGCGGAGGGTTACGGTGGGTTCACAGGCGCGGGCTACTTCGATCTGTACGCTCGCGTGGCGCCATTCGCGGACTGCTCCAAGTTCACCCCTCCCGCTGGTACGGCCGACCTCTGCATTCATATCCCTCGCTCTCAGCGGCCCGGCCACGACGCCTGGGAGTTCACCGGGATCTCGCCCGCCGTGCACGTATTCGGTGAGCCCGACGTGACGGTCCCGCGGCCGGGGGAGAACGCCAAGCTGCGCTCCTTCGCCGAGGCCGCGATCCTTGGCCAGCCCGTGGAATACCTCGAATACGTCGGGCGCGATCTCGTACGGATCGTCGACCCGTCGTTTCCCAGTTCGCCCTACGGCAACAGGGGCCCGACCGGCACCGGATATGGCAACACTCCGCAGTCGCTGATCGACTACTACTTCAACACCTCCAACCTCTACTCCATCGACCCGATTCTCGCCGCGTACTACCCCGGCGACGGGGAAGTCCACAAGAGCGTCACCTTCCTGCTCGACTATGAGCGCGATACCCGTATCGAGGGGCCGTTGATGGCCCTGCTGCTGTTGCTCGCATTCGCCGCTCCGATCTTCACCAGGGGCGAAGAGCGCCGCGCCGCGCTCCTCTTCTTCTCGGCCACCGTCGTCCTACTCGCCGGACCCGTGTTGCTCTCCGAGTACGACTATCGCTTCACGATCCCCGCCTTCGGGCCGCTCACCGCCACCGCCGCGATTGGAGCGTGGGCGATATTCCACCGCGTTCGGCCGCTGGTTGGACGCAGGCGACTGCGTGCTGTCGCACAATAGGCTGGATGAGCATGCCTCAGCGATTGCCGCGATGAGACACCCCGTAGGGGATCGCACAGCTGGCCGGCCTGCCTGCCGCGACCGGCCTGTATACGACGGATCCCGACAGAATATTCGGATGCCTCACGGCACGGCAGCGGCCTATCGAACTGCTCGAAACCGAAGGTTTTTCAGTCCGGCACCGCCCGATCTTCGCGGGCGACTACGTCGCCATCTCTTACGTGTCGACCGCAATCGACTGTCTGAAGTACAGCCAATCAAACGAGGCGGCCGAAGAATGCGCCGTCCCCGAAGTCAGCTCGTACAATCTCCGTAGTGGACGTGAGCGGGCCTCTGCATCGGGTGCGGAGGAAGCACTGGCCCTTACCGCGAATGGCTGGATCGCGTGGGTCGCCGCACCCAGCCATGCCCTGCTCGCGATTGGCGCGCACGGCAAGCACACCCTCGACGCGGGGCCGGTCGAACCACGCAGCCTCGGGGTCAGCGGTCAGACCGTGCACTGGACAAGCAACGGAGTTGCCCACAGCGCCGTGCTGTCGTGAAGCCGCCAACAACAGGGTTCCGCGCGCGCTGCGGCGTCAGAGCGGTGGTATCCACCGCCCTCCGAGTCGCATCCCCTGCTCGCTGGTGTCGTGGTCGGGGAACGGACGCTCGTTCGCACCGTAGACGTGCAGATCGACGAAACCGTCTGGTCCGTCGTGCAACACGAACGCGCGCCGGAGCTTCATCTGCAGCCGGTCCTTTAGCTCGTAGGTTGCTTCGACCTCGGCGATCCAGACATCGTCTTGGTGCCACTGGGCGGTGACTTGATGCGTGAACGAGTGCAGCTTCGCAACAAAGCCAGTGAGTAGCTCGCGAACCGCTTCGGTGCCCTCGGCGCGCTGGCCATCTGCAGCCAGCAGCCGGCACCCAGGCATCATCAGTGCCATCGCGGCCCCCACATCGAGCTCCTCGAAGGCTCCGAGCAGGTGGTCAATGGGCGACTCGGTCACGGTACCTAACCCTACTCGGCCGGTCCTGCAACTCCAGCGAACGGGAGCCTCATTTCGCGGGGCGTCGCCGCTGTGGTGCCCGTCCGGGGGGGTGGCTGGGGTTCTCCCGCGCGGGTGCCGGAGGAATCCGGCGGGTCAACGCCCGCTCGGCGTGGACGGTGGCCTGCTTGCCGTGATGGAGGATCTCGAGGGAGGAGCCTTGTAGCAGGGAGTAGGTCGCCTGCTTGTGTCCGACCTCCACCAGCAACCTTTGCCCATGCACGCACAGGCGGAAGGTAAGCCGGGTGAGCGCCTGGGGCAGGCGCGGGGCGAAGCTCAGGATCCCGTCGTGGTCGCGCATCCCGCCAAAGCCCGCCACGGCGGCGATCCATGTCCCGGCCAGCGATGCGATGTGGAGCCCGTCACGGGTGTTGTGCTGAAGGTCGTCGAGATCGATCAGCGCGGCCTCACAGAGATAGTCGTAGGCCAGCTCGAGGTGACCAACCTCGGCGGCGAGGACGGCCTGCGTGCAAGCTGACAGCGAGGAATCCCGCACTGTCAGGCGCTCGTAGTAGTCGAAGTCTCGCGCCTTCTGCTCGTCGCTGAAGGCGTCGCCGCGACGGTGCAGCGCGAGCACGAGATCGGCCTGCTTGACGACCTGCTTGCGATAGAGGTCGAAGTAGGGGTAGTGCAGCAGCAATGGATACTGCTCGGGGGCGGTGGCCTCGAAGTCCCATGGCTCGTGCTCGGTGAACGACTCGGCTTGTGGATGCACTCCGAGCTCCCCGTCGTAGGGGATGAACATCGCCTGCGCGGCATCGCGCCAACTGGCGGCCTCCTCCTCGTCGACGCCGAGCTCGGCGGCGCGTTTGGGGTGGCGTCCCACGGCCTTGAAGGCCTCCCGCAGGTTGCGCTCTGCCATGAGGTTCGTGTAGACGTTGTTGTCGGCTATCGCGCTGTACTCGTCGGGACCGGTGACGCCGTCGATGCGGAAGTGCCCAGCAGCGTCGTGGTGTCCCAACGAGCGCCACAATCGCGCCGTCTCCACGAGCAGCTCGAGGCCCCCGGCACTCGCGAACTCGCGATCGTCGTCGCTAGCCGCCTGATAGCGGACGACGGCATCGGCGATATCGGCATTGATGTGGAAGGCGGCGGTGCCCGCGGGCCAGTAGCCCGAGCACTCCTGTCCGCGGATCGTCCGCCACGGGAACGCGGCGCCCTCGAGCCCGAGCGAGGTCGCTCGCTCCTTCGCGAGCTCGAGGGTGACATGGCGCCATCGCAGGGCGTCGCGGGCCGCGTGTGGAACCGTGTAGGTCAGCACGGGCAGGACGAATGTCTCCGTGTCCCAGAAGGCATGTCCGTCGTAGCCCGGCCCGGTCAAGCCCTTGGCGGCGATCGCCCGCTGCTCGGTTCTCGCGCCGGCTTGGAGGGTGTGGAAGAGTCCGAAGCGAACGGCCAGCTGCAGCTCGGTGTCACCCTCGATCTCGACGTCCGCGCGATCCCAGAAGTCGTCGAGGTATGCGCGCTGCTGGGCAAGCAGACCGTCCCAGCCGTGCTGGCGGGCCTGCGCCAGGGCTGCCGCGGCCTGGTCGATGATCGCCGATGGAGAGCGCTGACTGGACCACCCATACGCCAAGAACTTGACTATGCGAAGGGGTTCCCCGGGTGCCACGTCCGCGGTCACGAGCAGCCGACCGAGGTCCGCGAAGCTCTCCGCGGCCGTCGTGGTGCCCGGTGGCCCATCGATGGTGTGATCCATCGCGGCGGCCATCGTCAGCCCGCTTGCGCTGGTCGAGTGCTCGAGGATCACACGGGTGTCGCGCTCGCCAAACTGCCCAGAGTGCAGTGGTGCCGCGAGCGCGGCCGCGGCGCGGGGATCGCTCTCGGCGCCCGGCAGCATCTCGTTGGCGACGAGCTCGGACTGCACGACCACCGGTGTCTTGCCGTCGAGCGCCTCGACCTCGTAGAGGATCGCCGCGACCGCCCGCTCGGCGAACGAGACCAGGCGCGTTGAGGCGATCCGCACAGAACGGCCAGCGGGAGACCGCCACTCGAGCGTACGGCGCAGCACCCCCGCGCGGAGATCGAGCACCCGTTCGTGGCTGCGCAGCTCGCCGTAGCGGATGTCGAGTGGCTCATCGTCGACGAGGAGACGCATGATCTTGCCGTCGGTCACGTTGATGATCGTCTGGCCGGCCTCCGGATCGCCGTAAGCCGCCTCGGCGTGGGGCAGCGGTCGCGCCTCGTAGAAGCCAGCAAGGTAAGTGCCGGGCAAACCAAATGGCTCGCCCTCGTCGAGGTTGCCGCGAAGGCCGATGTGGCCGTTGGCCAGTGCGAACACCGACTCCGTCTGCGCGAGCTTGTCGAGGTCGAGCTCGGTCTCGCGCACGGCCCAGGACTCCACGCGGAAACCCGCATTCTTGATCATGACGCCTCGAGCAGCTCGGCCAGATCGGCCACGACGACGTCGGCGCCGTGAGCCCGCAAGGCAGCCGCCTGACCGACCCGGTCGACGCCCACCACCAAGCCGAAGTGCCCCGCGCGGCCAGCCTCGACACCGGCGAGCGCGTCCTCGAACACGGCCGCCTGGGCTGGCTCGACGCCCAGGGCCCGCGCACCGGCTAGAAACGTATCCGCCGCGGGCTTGCCCCGGAGGTGCTCACGCTCGGCGACGAGGCCGTCGACGATCTCTTCGAACAGACCCTCGATGCCCGCCGCGGCGAGGACGTCACGGCAGTTGGTGCTCGATGAGACCACGGCGCGGCGTAGCTTGGCGGCTCGGACGGCTTTCACGTAGCCAACCGAGCCCTCGTAGGGTTGGACGCCATGCTCGTGAATGAGCTTGAGCACGATCTCGTTCTTGAGGTCGCCAAGGCCATGGATCGTGTCCACACCCGGCTTGTTTAGGGGCCCGCCCTCCTCGCCCGGCCTGCCCTCCCCGCCCGGCCCGCCGGGCCCGCCCTCCCCGCCCGGCCCGCCCTCGGGCAGCTCGATGCCGCGCGAGGACAGGAATGAGCGCACGCCGTCGTAACGGGGCTTGCCGTCAACGTATTCGTCGTAATCGCGATCCTGATCGAACGGGACGAATGCTTCACTCCTCTGGGCGGCCCGTCGGCGCAGGTAGCCGTCGAACATCTGCTTCCAGGCGGCGTCGTGCACCTTGGCTGTTTGCGTCAGCACGCCATCCAGGTCGAACAGGCACGCGGTAATAGGGGAAGGCAGGCCGAGCACGCGCCAAACGGTACCGTCCACTCATCGGCGTTGCGTCACGCGATCAAGACGGTGGGCGCCAACCTCTGGCTAGAGTCGTTTGACCCACCTCGATCAGGTAGCCGTCGGGATCGCGGATGTAGCAGCGTATCTCGGTCTCGTGCTGCTTTGGGGGCGTCAGGAACTGGGCGCCCCGCGAGCTCCACTCGGCGTACACGGCTTGGATGTCCCTAACCCGGATGTTGAGGAAGCTGCTCACTCGATCTGGGTCGGGCTGCGTCTCGAGCGTGACGGTGGGCTTGTCGTCGGTCGGAGCGCCCCCGACGTTGATGATGATCCAGCTGTTGGCTAGCGCGACGTACGTCACCTCGTCACCTTGCTCGCCGGAGATGACCGTCTTGCCGCCAAGTACGTCCGTGTAGAAGCGCCGGGAACGCTCGACATCATCCGACACGATGAAGTGGGCCAAGACCATCTCCTCTGCGGACGCAGGGCCCCCGGTCGAGGCTTCACTGTTCACATCGATGGTGCTCATGCTGACCTCCTTGTTGGTATTGGCCCCATGGTTGCGCATCCCGCCGCGCAACTGCCGCGGGAGAGCGCACTCGCTTATCTCGAGGAGGCTCGGCTCATCCATTGCGATCCCCACGAACGATGCGCTGCCAACACCTCGCATGTACTCCCCCTTGCTCAGTGGCGCTCGATGATGCCTGCTGCGGAATATTATTCCGGCCGACCGAATCCCCTGGGATTTGGTTTGCATCTTCCCTGACGAGCCGAAAGGAGACAGGATGTGCCGATGGATGGCGTGGCACGGGCAGCCCCTTCTGATTGACGAGCTGCTGCTCAAGCCGAAGCACAGTCTGATCGATCAGAGCCTGCATTCAACGATGGGCGCCGAGCCGACCAACGGCGACGGGTTCGGACTCGGTTGGTACGGCACCGGAGACGGTCCGGGCCTGTATCGCAGCATCTCGCCGGCCTGGGCGGACACCAACCTGCGCCACCTCGCCGCTCACATCGAGTCGCCTCTGTTCCTCGCCCACGTGCGGGCGACTTCGGGCAGCACGGTGCAGGAGACCAACTGCCATCCACATCTCTACGGTCGCTGGCTGTTCGTGCACAACGGTCTGATCAACAGCTTCTCAACCGTTCGGCGCGAGCTCACGCTCGCGATCGACCCCCAGCTGTTCACCGAGATCCAAGGCTCGACCGACTCCGAGCTGCTCTTCTACCTGGCTCTCACCAAGGGCCTCGAAGACGATCCGCTCACTGCGCTCGAGCGCACCATCGGTTTCGTCGAGCACGCAGCCGCTCGACACGGGATCGACCGCGCGATCCAGGCCAGCATCGGGGTGAGCGATGGCGAGCGCTTGTGGGCTGTGCGCTACTCGACCGAGGGGAACTCGCGCACCCTGTTCGCGTCCGCCGAGGCCCACGCGATCAAGCAACTGTATCCCGAGAACCCGCGTCTGCAACTCCTGCGCGACGCGGATCGTCTGGTGGTCTCCGAGCCAATCGTCGACCTCCCCGGCGCGTGGCACGAGATCCCGGAGTCGACCGCCGTGACCATCCATCCAGGGGGCGCGCACGAGCTGCGACCGTTTCGACCGCTTGCGGCCTAACCTAAGCGGTTTCTGCGAGACCTTCGACAACGTGACTTACGTCGCGCTGCCGGCGATGGGGCAGCCACGGTGTTACGAATTGTAAGACGACGGAGCCGCCTGAGGGGAGCGCCTGTCCCATCCGTGAAATGGTGAGTAGTCGTCCGCATCCCACGCTTCGCGCAGCCCGGGCTTGCTGAGATCCCAGTCCGGGCGGATCTCGCGCGTCACGGTCCGTAGGTCGTGCCAGAGATCCACGAACGAGGGACGTCCCCAGAACCAGTATCCGTTGTAGATGCTGTGGATGAGGAGCCCAGGCCCCAGCACGAGGGTGTGGGGGATCATCGGGTCGTGCTCGGGGTCGGTGTACTCCTGGATTTCGAGGTCCTTCTGGACGGTCCGCTCCGGATCGGAGAGGAAGGGCCACTGGGCGCCGGTCGACGCGCGGAACTCCTGGCTGGCGTGATGGGTGTCGGTCGAGATGGTGGCGATCTTCGTGTAGGCCACTGCGACCTTGGGGTAGTTGGCGGCTAGCTCGAGGTGCTGCTGGTGCTCCTTGGGGCAGTAGTTCCCGCGCGCGAGCGTGAGGACCAGGGGGTCGTCGCCCTGGATCTCGCTGAGCTTTCGAGCAAGGTTCTCGTGATCGGGCAACTCGTAGTCGGGGAAGGTGGCGCCGGGGACGATGTCGCTGCGCATGATCTGCTCCTTTCGGTCCACAATGAGCCTAGTCAATCGGCGCCGCGGGCGCCAGAAACGGAGCCACCCCAATGAGTATCCACACGCCGGTGTGCGAGTTGCTGGGGATCGACCACCCGATCGTCGAGGCGCCGGTGGCTGCAGATCCCCGCCTGCCGGCCGCGGTCTCAAATGCCGGTGGCCTCGGCAGCCTGGGACTGTCGTGGTCTGAGGACGCCGGAGATGTGGTGCGTGAAACGGCAGCCCTCACCGACCGGCCGTTTTCCGGCAACTTCGTTCTCACCTCCGATCAACACCGTCGCGTCGATCAGGCCCTTGCTGCTGGCCTGCGCAGCGTGTCGTTCATCTTCGGCGATCCCAGCAGCTACGTCGACTCGGTGCATGACGCCGGAGCGCTTGTCATGCATACGGTCGGCAGCGCCGAGGAAGCCCGGCGCGCAGTCGGATGTGGCGTGGACATCGTCGTTGCGCAGGGCTGGGAGGCCGGTGGCCACGTCTGGGGTGGTGTGGCGACGCTCCCGTTGGTGCCAGCGGTAGTCGACGCGGTGGCGCCCATACCGGTCATTGCGGCCGGTGGGATTGGCGACGCTCGAGGAGTCGCAGCGGTGCTTGCCCTCGGTGCGCAGGCCGCTTGGCTGGGCACCCGGTTCCTCTTGGCCAACGAGATGCCGATCCACGAGGAATACCGGCGCCTCCTGATGGCCGCGACCGAGACCGATGCGGAGTGGTACGCCAACCTCTATGAGGTGGGATGGCCGGACGCTCCCCACCGCGCCCTCCACAACTCAACGGCCGAGAGGTGGCAGGACGCGGGCCGGCCGGCGCCGGGTAGTCGACCGGGAGAGGGCGACGTGATAGCGCACTTCGCTTCGGGCGAACCGATCCTTCGATATTCCCCCGCGCCCCCGCTCGTTGGAACAACGGGCGAGATCGAGGCGCTATCGCTGTGGGCCGGACAGAGCGTTGCGCTCGCCAAACAGCCACAGCCCGCCGCGGAGATCGTGGCCGAACTCGTCTCGCGCTTGTAGCCCCTATCAGGCGTCGATCAGGAAGTAGCTGTGGCCGCGGTAAACGGGGCGAGCATCGCGGTCAGAGCGGCGCTGAGTGCGCCGGCGAGTTGATCGCCGGTGGGGAAGCGAGTGGGATCGACGAGGAATTGGATCATGAAGCCGTCGGCTATTGCGATGAGCAGTGAGGCGATGACCTCGGGGTCGGCGCCTGCGGCGGTGGCATCCTCGCCGAGGCTTTGCTTGACGGTGTCTGCGACCTCGAGGCGGACGCGATCGTAGTGCTCGGCGAGCTGTTTACGTAGGGCTTCAGAGCGCACCGTGGGCCCGACCGACTCGACGTAGGCGAGCATCAGGTTTTGGTGCTTGGGAAGTGTGTCGAGCAGTGCCTTCCATGAGGCCACGAGTCGTTCGAGCGCGTTGGCGGCTGGGTCGTCGAGGGCGGCGGCGGTCAGCTGGCCCGTCCATTCCACGAAGACCTCGTCGAAGGCCTCGGCCAGCAGTGCTTCCTTGGAGCCGAAGTGGTAGCCGATCGAGGAGAGGTTTGTGCCGGAGGCGGCAACAAGGTCGCGGGCGGTAGTGCGGGCGTAGCCCTTCTCGCGCAGACAGCGCTTGGCGCCCTCCAGCAGGGCATCGCGATTGCTCACCACACGAGTGTATCCAGCCACACAAACGCTCGTCCTACACATTTGTCCTACACACCTGTACTATGTTTGCGCAGGGTCGTTTCCCGCGCCAACCCCCGACCGTCTTGATAGGGGCCCCGCCATGACCGCATCGCCTGTGACCGAAGCCGACCGCGGCAGCGAACCCGACCGCAGCGCGCTGCCCGACCGCGACCAGGGTGTGCTGTCCGACCGTGACCGCAGCGCACTGCCACCGGGACCAAAGCTGCCCTACAACCTGCAGACCCTGCTGGTGTGGCAGTTCACCGGACCCTTTCTGCGCTACTGCCGCCGGCGTTATGGACCGACTTTCACGGTCCGTGCCTATCCGGCGAAGGCGATGATCTACGTCACCGACCCCGACGACGTGAAGGCCGTGTTCACCGCCGATCCCAGCGTCCTGCATGCCGGTGAGGCCAACGCGATCCTCGGCCCAGTGCTCGGCCGGCGCTCGATCCTGCTGGCCGACGAGGACGAGCATCTGCGCCGCCGGCGCCTGATGCTGCCCTTCTTCCACGGTGACAGCGTGCGCCGCTACACCGAAGTCGTCAACGAGATCGCCGACGCCGAGATCGCCACCTGGCCGCAGGGAAAGCCGATCCGCCTGCACCAGCGGATGCAGGCGATCACTCTGGAGGTCATCCTCCGCGCCGTCATCGGCGTCGAGGACCCGGCACGGCTGGCGCAGCTCCGTCTCGCGCTGCGACGGACCGTCGAGCTCACGACCCCGGTCTTGCTGATGTGGGCTTGGCCGGCGCTCGGCCGAGTTGGTATCTGGCGCCGTCAGCTTCGCTGGCAGGCCGAAGCGGAGACCCTGCTGCGCGAGGAGATCGCGTCGCGACGCACGGCGCCCGACCTCGATCGGCGTAGCGACATCCTCTCGATGTTGATCCGCGCACGCTACGACGACGACAGCGCGATGGACGACGACGAGTTGCGCGATCAGGTCATGACGATGCTGCTCGCGGGGCACGAGACGACCGCCACCGGCCTGGCGTGGGCGTTCGAGCGCTTGGCCCGCAATCCCGCGGTGCTCGCCCGCGCCGAGCGCGCCGGCCGCGAGGGCGAGGAGGCCTACCTCGATGCCGTTGTCAAGGAGACGCTGCGCTCACGCCCGGTGATACCCGACGTGGCGCGCCTGGCGGTCAAGCCATTCGCCCTCACCGGCTACGACCTGCCGGCGGGAGTCACGCTGATGCCGTCCATCTGCCTCGCCCAGCAGAGCGAGGTCTTTCCCGAACCCCACGCGTTCCGACCCGAGCGCTTCCTCGACGAGGCCCCACCACCCTACGGATGGATCCCGTTCGGCGGCGGCCGCCGCCGCTGTCTCGGCGCCGCCTTCGCCACCCTGGAGATGCGGCTGGTGATCGAGCGGGTGCTCGCGCAGGTTGAGCTGTCCGCGCCCAACGCCCGCAACGAGTGGGCGCTCCCGCGGCACATCACCCTCGTTCCCGCCCGCGGCGCCCGGCTCAGCATCCGGCATAAGCATGGCCCGCTAGGAGTCAAAACCGACCCCGGCTCAACAGCGGCCCCTCAACAAGCAGCGACGAAAGAGAAAGGAACCAAGCATGAATGAGGCCTCTTCACCCACAGGCGCTATCGACGAGCAGCCGGCAACGACCGCGCCAGGCCACGAGCCGGCGACGGTCGAGCTCGCCGAGCTGACCCCTCCCCTCCGACATGACGCGGTGCGCGTGCTCGCCGACGCGTTCCTGCACGACCCGGCGTGGGTCGCGATCGGACCCAGAAGCGACCCGGCGCGAGGGCGCCTGCTGCAGCGCTACTACGAGATCGTGGTGGGCGAGGCGCTGCGCTGGGGCGGTCCGCACTGGTGCGCGCTGCGCAACGGCACAGTTGTGGGTGTCGCGCTGACCTACGCCGATGGCACACGATTCCCGCCGCCGTATGCGACGCTGCGCGAGACGCCGCCGTTCCTCCGGGCCGGGCCCGGCCCGGGTCTGCGCGCCGCCCTCGTGGACAGCGTGATGAAGCGCGCACATCCGCACCACGCACATCTGCTGCTGTGGTACCTCGCCGCGCATCCAGACTTCCAGCACCAGGGCGTCGGGCGCTCGTTGCTGCAGCGCGTCATCGCAGAAGCCCAAAGCCGCGAGCTACCCATTTACCTCGACACCACCAAGCACGAGAACATCGCTTACTACAAGTCGTTTGGGTTCCGCCAAACCGGCGAGGCGCGTCTGCCCCGCGACGCGCGCGTCTGGTTCATGCACCGCTCGATCGACGGGGAAGAGCTTTAGACATTTGGGTCCAGCCCGGCCTACCCCTCGAAAACCCCCACCACGTTCGACACCCCCGTGGTGAACGGGAAGTCGGCCTCCTGCTTCACAGAGCACGCGGAACTGGTAGCGGGCGGGGCCGGGGAGGCGGAAGCGGTACAGGTAGGCGAAGCGCCCGTCTGCGTGGGTGTGGATCACGTGGAACTCGATCCAGGAGCCGCCGGGGGAGCGGGCCTCCAGCACGAGCTGCTTGCCGCCGGGTGGGATCGGACCGCCGCGCAGGCGACCGCTGAAGTGGATCGTGCCGGCGGCGGCAGCTGTGCGCGGTGTGATGTGCAGGCGCAGCGCGGCGGGAACCGCCAGCGTCAGCGTGCTCAGCGCCGCCGGGGGCACTTCGCCGGTGTGGCCTCGGTAGACGATGAGCAGCTTGCTGGAGGGTAGGTCGCGGGGCAGCGCGAGGCTCCAGTGGCCGGTCGGCCCCGTGCGCGGGGCGGCGATCAGGCGGCTCGGCGCGCCCTTGTAGGCCGGCCGCTCGCAGACGTCCAGTTGCGCGTTGGGGATTGGATTCCCGCCCGCCCCAGTTCCGCTCGCTGTGGTCGTGTCGGGGTGATTCCCGCTAGCCGGGCCGGTGAGCGTCCCTTCGATCGTGTGCGCGGGGCCGTAGCGGGCGCGCAGGCGGGCGCCCCTGTGGCCCTTCCAGCCCGCGGTGAGGACGGGGTCGCCCATCTGGTTGTGTGCGTCGGCGCTTGGGTTGCATGCACTGAGGAGCGGCCCCGTGGTTGGCAGCTGGTTGGCGACGGTGATCTCGCGGTCGAGCACGGTCGCGGCGTTGCCGGCGGCGTCGGTTACGCTCACGACGAGGTGGTGCTCGCCGTTGGTCAGAGCGGATGTGTCGAAAGGTATGTCGGCGCTCGCTTCGGCCGGGCACGGCTGGGTGTAGAGGAAGGCCGGCAGCCCGTCGGTCGTGCCACCGACGTTGTGACAGCGCCCGCTGTCTTCGTTTATCACCTCGTGCTGCGAGCACCTGGCCGTCGACCTCGATAATCGCTTCGTACACGCCGGAGCCGGGGTCCGCCGCGTGGAAGGCCACGTCGCTGGTGCCGCTGACGGTGGGGTCTTCGGCGAGGCCACCGCTCACCGCGGAGACGGTGGGGCCCGTTGGCTGGGAGAGGACTATGTCCGCGGCGAAGAGCTCGACCTCGGCGTCGTAGGTGATTTTGCCGCCTTCGTTGGTCGGGCAAGGCACTTCTTTGACGAAGGACCCGCAGTAAGTACTCAACGAAAGATACGGGCTCCTCGAGTGCGCTGGCGGCGGCTGATACCCGATTTTCGGTGCCTGGGGATTAGCGAGGCTGCCTTCACTAATACAGCCTTCACCTGCTCGCATTCATCGAAGACCTTGGCATTGAGACCTAGAGAAGCGTCTCCTGACAGCCAGAAGAGATATGTGGCTTTTCGTTTGACCCACCTAGCGTATTGCCGGCTCGCCATAGCGTCGCGCTGTGATTGTCTCGTCTTCAGGAGCTTTGAATGCCCACGTCGCTTTGTCGGTTTCTGAGTCCGCAGTATGCGCGTGGCCTGCATCTATCGCCGCAATCAGTCCGCCCCCTGATTCGCACGTGTTCGAGGTGATGTCGTTGGGGGCTTGTTCCGACCGGCTCCACCCATCCGTAGGTGCAACCTGCCCGGCGGGGGTACGGCACGAGTACACGTGGTACTCCCCCGCCCACGCGCCCACCGCGAACGCCGCAAGCGCAAGGGCGGTGGCGAGGCCCACTGCGAGGCCCGCGGCAACTGCTCCTCTCAACGTCTCCTTCGTCATCTTCTCCGATATGTCGGTCGGGATCCGGTTATGCCCCCCCTGCGAATTGTTCCACGCTGCGGCCGGTGGTGCGTGGGGTTGCCTGGCCTTGCCCCGCCGCGCCCAAAGCCGGTGTCGGGGGCGGCGTCTCGGCTGGACGGAAAACCGGTGTGGCCGGACGGTCTACGTGGCGGCGAAGCGCAGCGGCAGCTCGGCGAGGCCGTAGATGCCGGTGATGCCCTCGAACACCGGCTCGCCGGCGAGTTCCAGCCCCGGCATCCGCGGGGCGAGGAATGCCAGCGCCTCCTGCAGCTCCACGCGGGCGAGGTTGGCGCCCACGCAGAAGTGCACGCCGGCGCCGAACGTCAGCACACGTGCGCGGTCGCGCTCGGCGGCGATGTTGAACTCGTCCGGGTCTGCACCCGCCCCTCCGGCGCCGTTGCCCTCGGGGAGGTCGCGGTTGCCGGTGAATGCGCACACCATCACGATCGTGCCGGCGGGGAAGGTGACGTCGCGGAAGGTGACCTCCTCGACGAGAATGCGGGCGGTGAAGGGGGTGATCGGCTCGAAACGCAGCGCCTCCTCCACCGCCTGCGCCGCCAGCTCCGGCCGTTCCCCAAGCAGTTGCCACTGATCGGGGTGTTCAGCTAGCAGCCGCACCGCGTGTGCGAGCTGGCTCTGGGTGGTGTCCACGCCGCCGATCAGGATGTTCAGCACGAGGTTCACGCACTCCACGTCCGACAGCCGCTCGCCCTGCTCTTCGGCGGCGATCAGCAGCGAGATCAGGTCCTCGCCGGGCTGCTCGCGGCGCGCGCGCACCAGCCCCCACGCGTACTCGTAGAACTCCGACACCGCCTGTTCGATCGCCGGTTTCTGCTCGGTCATCGAGATCGCGTCGAACTGGCGCTGGATCCAGTTGGACCAGTGGTGCAGTCGCGGGGCGTCCTCCAAGGGCGCCCCCATCACGTGGGCGATTGCCTGCGAGGGGTAGGGCTTGGCGATGTCGCCGACGAACTCGAGCGAGCCCCCCTCCCCAATCCCCTTAAGAATCCTCTCCAACAGCTCGCGCATCACCGGGCGGTGGCGCTCCACCGCGCGCGGGGACAGCGCCGGGTTGACGAGGCTGCGCAGGCGGGTGTGGTCGGGGCCGTTGATGTGGAGGATGTTGCGGCGCATCTCCTCATACAGCGGCCCCTCGCGCACGTCGAAGATCTGCGCGATCGTCATCCCGGGGAAGATCGCCGCGCGCGTGCGCAGGAAGAACTCGACCGCCTCGCGGTCCAGCACCGCGTAGCCGTAGGGCCCCGTCGCCAGCCACCCGCCGACCGACCGACGATCGGCCAGCAGCTCGCGCATCCTCGCGTGGAAACGCTCCCCCCGCAGCGTCGGGTCGAGGTAATCGAGGGTGGGCAGCTCCAGCTCATCCACGCGCGGCATGCGGCGACGCTACCACGCGCGACACCGCGCGCGGCGCGTCATCCCTCGTCTCTGTTCCCTCCTCCGCGGCGGTGGGCGTCCGAATCCGCGGGTTGCTTGCCCACCGCGTGCGCGTACGCGGCCCGCTCTATTTTTTGGGGTGTACGATCTGCTTCAGGCCCGCTCCGGGACTGAACTTGGGTGCCTTCGAGGCCTTGATTTTGACTTTCTCCCCGGTGCGCGGGTTGACGCCCTGGCGCGCCGCCCTTTTCACCACGGAGAACTTGCCGAAGCCGGTGATCACGACCTCGTCGCCTTTCTTCAGCGCCTTGCCCACGGTGGTGACGAACGACTCGAGTGCGCGCGAGGCGTCAGCTTTGGAGAGACCGCTGTCAGTGGACAGCGCGTCGACGAGCTGCGTCTTGTTCATGGATGCTTCCTTTCGAAATAGAGGGTGGCGCAGTCGGCCGAAGGCCGGCGAGCCGAGCCCATCTTGTTTTGATCGATTACGAGCAAGGCGCGCAGACTAGCGCTAACGGCGGAAAGACCGCTTGCCAGAAAGGAATTGGCTTCAGCGGGCGAGCTTCTTGCCCGGGTTCAGCAGTCCCTTCGGATCGAACACCCGCTTGATCTCCTCGTGCAGGCGCAGCGCCCCCTCGGACCACTGCCGGGCCAGCTGGCCGCTCTTGCACAAGCCCACGCCGTGCTCGCCGCTGATCGAGCCGCCGAGCTCGACGGCGAGCGCGAACAGCTCCTCGGTGGCCGCCGCGGCGGCCGCGAGATCGGCCTCGCTGCGCGGATCGACGAGCAGGTTGGCGTGCACGTTGCCGTCGGCCCCATGCCCCCACGCGCACGAGCGCAACCCGTGGCGCTCGGCGATCTCCGCGAAGCGCGCCAGTGCCTCGGCGAGGCGCTCGACGGGGACGACCACGTCCTCGCTGACCTTCCCGCCGCGCATCGCGCTCACCGCGCCCGGCACGCGGTCACGCCATTCCCACATCGCCGCGCGGTCGGGGCGGCGCAACTGCAGGGCGCCCGAGCCGAGCACCGCCGCCAGCTCGGCGTACGCGGCGCGCGCCTCTTCGCGCGTGCCGTCCACCTCGGCGAGCAGCATGAACTCGGCGTGCACCGGCAGCGCCATTCCGTTGCCCCCAGCCCACGCGCCGGCCGCCATCCGCAGCGCCTCGCCGTCGAGGAAGTCCAGCGCCGCGGGGACGATCCCGGCGCCGAGCACGTCGAGGATCGCCGCGCACCCCCGGGCGCGAGTCGAATGGAAGGCGATCAGCGGCAGCGCCACCTCGGGCGCCGGCGCCAAGCGCAGGCGCACGGCGGTGACGATCCCCAGCGTCCCCTCGGAGCCGATCAGCAGGCTCTTGAGGTCATACCCGGCGACGTCCTTGCGGTAGCTGCCCCCGAGCGCGATGGTTTCGCCGGGCGCCACCACCGCCTCCAGGCCCGTCACCCAGTTGCCGGTCACGCCGTACTTGAAGGCGTGTGGACCGCCGGCGTTGGTTGCGACGTTGCCGCCGATCTGCGACTGCTCGGAGGCCCCCGGGTCGGGCGGGAAGCACAGTCCGTTCTCGCGTGCGATCCGCTGCACGTGGCGCGTGCTCACACCCGCCTCCGGCGTCATCCGCCACAGCGCCGGCTCCAGCTCGCGCACGGCGCGCATCCGCTCCAGCGCGCACACCACCCCGCCGCCGCCCAGCCCGTGGTCTCTCCTTTGCGAGCCCAGCGGCACGGCGCCGCCGGCCAGCCCGGTGCCGCCGCCGCGCGGGATCAGCGGCACATCGCGCTCGTAGCAGAGCGCCATCACCGCCGCAACCTCCTCGGTGCTGCCGGGGCGCACCACCAGATCGGCGCTGCCGCTCAGCCCGCGGCTGCGGGTGGCGTCGTGGTTGTACTGGCTCCACTCGCCTCCATCGCTCCCATCGCTCCCCGTTTTGCGCCGTTTGCGGGGTGGGTGGCGCCAGCACGTGCTCGGGGCCAACCAGCCGCGCGAGCTCGGCCTGCAGCAGCGTGGTGTCGGTGAGGGTGCCCACCATCTCAGCGTAGATACCCCGCGGGAAATGGGCCCGTCCGCCCGGGTGAAGTCGACAGGAGCGGGGGGTTGTGTATCAACTTTTCAGCCCCCTACCCTTCATTTTGTAAAGTGAGTGTGGGGTTGGATGTTTTGGTTTCAGCCCCCAACCCTTCATTTTGTAAAGGGGGTGTTGGGGTGGGTGTTTTGTTTTTGGCCCCCAACCCTTCATTTTGTAAAGTGGTAGGGGGCTTTTTGAAAGACATCTCTACCCCCCTCATCAGCCGTTCGCAACCACGAGCGGCGACGTGGCCGGCGCAGGGGACGGGGTTGGGGAATCGGCGGTGTCCCAGCAGCCGCTCCAGCTGGCGGCGCATCAGGCGGTAGCCGCTGAACGGATCGACCGCGGGGTGGCCCAGCACGAAGCTGGTCTTGCGGTCGCACAGCGCGGTGTTGGCCGGCGCCGACATGGTGGTGGGGCCGTCGCGCACCAGTTCCATCTCGCAGCCGAACGCGCGCGCCAGCAGCCGCATCTGCGCGAGGCGGCCGATGGTCGTCGGGTCCCGCGGTGTGAAATACGCCCTCGCACTCCTGCGCGATCAGCTCGCACAGGCGCTGGGCGTAATCCCACGCGTAGGTCGGCGAGTCGGCGCACGCTCGCCGGCGCGAGCAGCAGCCGCCCGGCGCGCAGCGTGAGCGCCCAGCGCAGCGGCTGGCCGGAGCGCTCCCACACGTGCCGCGCGCGCTCCCCGTCTGGCACCGGTGAAGCGGAGTGGGACGGGGGTGTGTGGACCTCGGGTGAAGCGAAGTGGGACGGGGGTGTGTGGACTTCGGGTGAAGCGAAGTGGGGCGGGGGTGTGTGGATCTCGGGTGCCGCGGGGATCGCGAGGTTGACGCCGTACACGTCCGCGGGGCGGGTGATTAGCCAGGCGCCGCGGAAGTCCCGCACGAGCCGCTCACGGGCCAGCAGCGAGCGCCCGAGCGCCGTGGTTGGCTCGGTGGCGTCTTCCTCCTCCCAGCACTCACCCGAAGGCCGCGCTCCGCTGAAGACGTGCTCGCAGGAGACCAGCGCATAGCGGGCCCTTACCGCGTGCGCGGCGGCGAGCGTGTTCTCGGTGCCGAGCACGTCCGCCTCGAGGAGCCGCGACTCGCGCTCCAGGCGCCCTTCGCCGCTCGGCGCGCCGGCGTGCACCACCACGTCCGGTTCCAGCTCTTCGGCGAGCGTCACGCAGGCGTGGCGGTCGCTCACGTCGAGCTGGGCGGTGCGCGCCCCGAGCAGGCTCACCGGCGTCTCGCGCCAGGTGCCGAGCACGCTCCAGCTCTGCTGGGCCGCCGCCGCGGCGACGTTCGAGCCGATCAGCCCGCTCACGCCGGTCACGAGCAGGCGCATCGTGGCCCCCCCGCGCAGACGCCTCGCTCCGGTCCCGGGCAGGCGCATTGCGACCCTCCGTCAAACTGTCTGCCCCGCTCCTCTCCCTGCAAACCCCCGCGGCGCTGCATTCCCCTGCCGCGCATCGCCCTCAGCATTATACATCTATGTACGTTTCTATCAAGGCAGGAAGGCGTCGCTGCCGTAGCGCGCGAACGGGAGCGACGCCGAGCTCAGGCCGTTGGCGAGCATCCAGCGCGACAGCTCGGCGATGTGCGCCGGCTGGATCGTGCCGACCGGCACGCCGCCGGCATCGAACAGCGGCAGGTAGGCGCGTAGCGAGGCGGCGGTGAGCGCACGGGGCAGCGAAGGGTTGGCGCGCAGCAGCTCACCGAGCGAGCGCGACGGGTCGCGCAGCGTATCCGCGTAGCCGCGCACTGTGGCGGCGACGAAGTCCCGCACCAGCGCGGGGTCGGAGCGCGCGAGCGCGCGGTTGGTGAATGCCACCAGCCCGGGGTACTCGGGGCCGCCGTTGCGGTCCAGCCAGAAGGATGTAATTCGATGCCCGCCCGCCCCGCTTCCCACTTCGAGGCCGACGCCGTCGTCGGGGACGAAGCCGGTGAATGCCGCCACGCGCCCGGCGAGCAGCGCCTGCGCGCCGTTGAAGCCGACGGTCACGACGTGCACCTTCGCCGGGTCCCCGCCGGCGTGGCGCACCTCGGTGTCGAGCACCGCCAGATCGGAGGGCACCCCGGTGATCCCCACCGTGCGGCCCTGCAGCTGTGCGGGCGAGCGCAGGTGCTCGGAGGCGAGCGCGATCAGCCCGCCGACGGGGCGCTGCACGAGCGCCATCACCGCCTCGTCGTCGCCGCCGTGGTCGATCTCGCTCGCCACGTCGCTGCCGTCGGCCAGCCCGAACTGCGCGCGCCCGGCGCCGACGAGGCTGAGCGGTTCGACGGTCGCGCTGGGGGCAACCACCTGCAGGTCGATGTTCTCGCGCCGGTAGTACCCCGCCGCCAGCGCGCGGTAGATGCCCGCGTGCACCGCGTTGGGGGTGAAGTCGAGGATCAACGTCGCCTTGATCATGTGCGGCAGCGCGCCGGGAAGCAGCTGCGCAGAGCCGCCCGAGGAGCCGCAACCGCCTAGCGCGAGCGCCACGGTCGCGAGCAGCGCCGCCAGGTGCCGGTATCTTGCAGTCATCGTGAAGAGCGCCACCCCTCCATCGCAGGCGGACGTGGCGGACGCGCGCACGCTATCGGGAGAGCCGGTCAAGGAGCTCTACACCGAGGCGGATCTGTCGGGAAAGACGATCGGGCAGCCCGGGCAGTACCCGTTCACGCGCGGGGTGTACGAGTCGATGTACCGCGGGCGGTTGTGGACGATGCGCCAGTTCGCGGGGTTCGGCACCAGCGAGGAGACCAACGAGCGCTTTCATTACCTGCTCGAGCACGGTCAGACGGGGCTGTCGACCGCATTCGACATGCCCTCGCTGATGGGTCTCGACTCCGACAGCCCGCGTTCGCTCGGCGAGGTCGGCCGCGAGGGGGTGGCGGTGGACACGGTCGAAGACATGCGCACGCTGTTCGCCGGGATCGACCTCGGCGAGGTGTCGGTGTCGATGACGATCAACGCCCCCGCGGCGATCATGCTCGCCTTCTACGTGGCGGCGGCCGAAGCGAATGCCGGTCTCTCGGGCGACGCCCTCCCCGGCGCGGACGGAGCCGTCGCGGACGGAGTCGTGGCGGACGGGTCGGCGAACGGTGCGGGACGGCTGCTGGAGCAGCTCTCGGGCACGATCCAGGCGGACATCCTCAAGGAGTACATCGCCCAGAAGGAGTGGTGCTTCCCGATCGACCCGGCGATGCGCCTGTGCGGCGACATGATCGAGTGGTGCACGCGCCGCATGCCGCGCTGGCACCCGATCTCGATCTCCGGCTACCACATCCGCGAGGCTGGGGCGACGGCGCAGCAGGAGCTTGCGTTCACGCTCGCCGACGGCCTCACCTACGTGCGCCAGGCGGTCGAGCGCGGCCTCGACGTCGACGAGTTCGCGCCGCGGCTCTCGTTCTTCTTCAACGCCCAGATCGACCTGTTCGAGGAGATCGCCAAGTACCGCGCGGCGCGGCGCATCTGGGCGCGGGAGATGCGCGAGACGTTCGGCGCGAAGAACCCGCGCTCGTGGCTGATGCGCTTCCACGCGCAGACCGCCGGGGTCAGCCTGACCGCGCAGCAGCCGCTCAACAACATCGTGCGCACCACGGTCGAGGCGCTCGCGGCGGTGCTGGGCGGCGCGCAGTCGCTGCACACCAACTCCTACGACGAGGCGCTCGCGCTGCCGACCGAGGAGGCGGTGCGCGTCGCGCTGCGCACGCAGCAGGTGATCGCCCACGAGACCGGCGTGGCGAGCACGGCCGACCCGCTCGGGGGCAGCTACTTCGTGGAGGCGATGACCGACCGCATGGAGGCGCGCTGCTACGAGTACTTCGAGAAGATCGAGCAGCTCGGCGGCATGGTCGAGGCGGTCAAGCGCAACTTCCCCCAGCGCGAGATCGCCGACGCGGCCTTCGAGCTGCAGCAGCAGATCGACGCCGGCGAGCGGGTGGTGGTCGGCGTCAACAGCCACGTGCTCGAGGACGAGCAGCCGCTGCCGATCCTGCGCATCGACCAGGCGCTGGAACGTAAGCAGCTCGACCGCCTGCAGCCGCGCGCGCGGGCCACGCGCGACGGCGCCCAGGTGGAGCGCACGCTCGCCGCGCTGCGCGAGGCGGCGGCGGCGCCCGATCGCAACCTGATGGAGCCGCTGCTGGCCTGCGCCCGCGCCTGCGCCTCCGAGGGGGAGATCGTCGAGTCGCTGCAGCAGGTGTTCGGGGATTACACCGAGACCCCCGTGTTCTAAGCATGAGGGGGGCAGGCCCCCCTCATGGGCTCCCCCCAACGGCACCCGCGGCAGGTCGGGACCTGGGGTTCAATGTCTTTAAAAACGGCCCCTAACACTTTACAAAGTGAAGGGTTGGGGTCTGAAAAGTTGATCACCACCCCACGCCTCAACTCCATGCCCCCACGATCCCAACGTGCTCTTAACTAGACCTTTGCCTGCGCTTAGGGTGCGGTGACATACCTTGAGGTCGATGCCCGACCGACGGATCGACAGGCGCACCTTCATCAAGGGGGGAGTGGTCGCCGGCGGGGCGCTGCTCGGCGGCACGGCGATGGCGGCGGTCGCCAAAGAGGTCGCTGAGCCGGCGACGGCGCCGACCACGCCGACGGCGCCCCGCGCGGACCCGGCGCCCGCGCCCGGGCAGCCCACGACCGCGCGTGCCCGAGCAGGCGCTCGGCTCGCCGCCGCCGGCCCGGAGCGCGCCGGTGCGCTCCGCGCAGCCGAACATCCTCGTGATCGTGGTCGACCAGCTGCGCACGCCGCAGTGGTTCACCGCCTCGCCGGCGCTCGCGCGGATGCTGCCGAACATCTCCCGCCTGCGCCGCGAAGGGGTCTCCTTCGAGCGCCACTACACCGCCTCCAACGACTGCACGCCGGCGCGCTCGACGCTGCTGACCGGCCTCTACACGCACCAGACCGGGTGCATGATCACGGGCGGCTCGACGCTCGACCCGGGCTTCCCGACGTGGGGGACGATGCTGCGCGAACAGGGCTACGAGACGTGGTGGTACGGCAAGTGGCACCTCACGCACAAAGACAACAAGTGGACGGTGCTGGCGAACGCGGGGGCGCTCGAGCCCTACGGCTTCGCCGGCGGCACCTACCCCTCGCCCGACGGCGGCCCCGGCCAGGGCTGGCGCGTGGACCCGCTGATCGCCAACCAGTTCGAACAGTGGTTCTCCGAAAACGGCGACTCCGCGCAGCCGTGGTGCACGACCGTGTCGTTCGTCAACCCGCACGACATCGCGTGGTGGCACAAGTGGAGCGAACAGGTCCCCTCCGAGCGCACCGCACCGGCGCTGGTGCGGGGGCTGCCCCCCAACTACGAGACGCCGGAGATGCTCGAAGCCCGGCGCAAGCCGCTGCTGCAGCTCTCGCTGCAGCAGACCGCGGCGAGCATCGTTCGGGCCGGTGCCGTTCACCGGCCCGCGGAGCGCTCCGGAAATGGGAGCAGTTCATGGACCTGTACGTGAAGCTGCAGCGCAACGTGGACGAACACATCGGCCAGGTGCTGCGCACGCTCGAAAGCAACCCGCGCGTGGCGGCCAACACCGTCGTGCTGTTCACCTCCGACCACGGCGAGTACGGCGCCTCGCACGGCCTGCGCGGCAAGGGCGGGGGGGCCTACGAGGAGGCGATCCGGGTGCCGCTGATCGTCAAGGACCCGCGCGGCGCGCTCACCTCGGCGATCCGCCGGCCCGCGAATGCAGCTGACCTCGAGCGTGGACGTGGCGCCGCTGCTGCTGCGGATCGCCAGCGGCTCGGACGCATGGCGCACAGAACCGCGCTACGCGCACATCGCCGACCGCGCCGACCTCGCGGCGATCCTCGCCAACCCGCGCGCCGCGGGGCGCCCGTACGTGCTGCACGCGACCGACGAGATCGTGACCGAGTTCGCGACCGAACTGTACGCGGCCGACGCGCCGCTGCACGTGGTGGCGATGCGCACGGCGAACGCGAAGTTCGCGACCTACTCCAACTGGAGCGCGGAAGGGATCGAGCCCATGCAGGAGGGGCAGGAGCGCGAGCTCTACGACTACCGCACCCGCTCCGGGCGCCTGGAGCTCGACAACGGCGCCGGCAGCAGCCGCCTGGAAGGGCAGCTGATCGGACTCTACGAACGGGCGCTGCGCGAGGAGCTGCGCGGTCCGCTGCCGCGCCAGCTGGCCGACGCCCACGGGCTGGGCCTCGAGAACTACTTCCTCACGGCCAAGAAAGCCGCGCGCGGCGCGGCCTCCGCGAGGCTGCGTCGCGAGGAAGGCGAACACGGGCCGCTGAGTCCGTTCGGCGAACCAGAAAACGGTCCGCGCGGCGCAGGCCCCGCGGTCGGCGAACCCCCCGGATCAGGGGACCGGCTGCGCGGCCGACGTCCCCAGCACCTGCCCCGTCGCTGAGAGCGCCCGCACCGCGACCTCGGTGCCGGCGGAGGCGCTCAGGGGGATCGTCGTCTGAAAGCCATGGCGGCCCACGGTGGTGAGCGGCGTGAGGCTTTCCGAGGATGAGGGCCCACCCCCCCCGGCGGGCTCCAGAACAACCTGCCAGGAGGCGACGCCGGTGGCGCCGTTCCAGCTTGCCTCGGCCGTCGCGCCGCTCGCCGTGGCCTGCACCGCGAGCGCCGGCGCGGTCGTGGGCTGCCCGCTCCATTCGGAGGAGAGATAGGTGCGGAAATCCTGCACGTTCTTGCCGAGCGTGCCGTCGAGCAGCACGTGGCCGGAGGAGCTGAACTCGGTGAAGTTCGGCAGCCCCCCGTAGCCGAGCAGCCAGTCGCCGCCGGGCAGGCTCAGCGTGTTGCCCTGGCTGGAGGCCAGCAGCGTTTTGCCGGGGTTGGCGAAGCGCTTGACGAGCGTCACCGTGTGCGCGGAGAAGCTGGGGCGCAGCAGCAGGCCGCTCGATTCCCGTTCCTTGGGCGGGTCGGAGGCGTTGTTGAACAGCGAAACCAGCCCGCCCGGCTGGAATTCGGCGTCGTGCTGCCAGTAGAAGCGCACGCCGCGGCCGAGCTTGAAGCTCGAGTGCCCGCCGTCGCCCAGCAGCCAGTTGTAGCCGCCGGTGTGCATGTTCACGTCATACAACGTCCACGTGTTGCGCGCGGAGAGCATCACATTGCCCGGTTCACCGGAGCCCGTCCCCCCGGGATTGGTGCCTGTCCCCCCCGGGGAGATCGAGTTGATGTGAACGTAATCCCAGGGGTATTCCCCGGAGGAGACGTGGTTGAGCGAATCCCTCAGCGGAATGTGCCCGAGCGCGTGCCACTCCCACATCACCAGGCCGGTCTTGATGTCGACCTCCTCGATGATCGAGTCCAGCAGGATCCCGTGCGCGGAGCCGTGCACCGAGGAGAGGTTCATGTGGATCGGGTCGAAGGCGTCGATCCAGGCGGTGCCCTGCGGGGTGAGCAGGATCTCGTGCAGGTCGGCGCGGTAGCCGTTGCCGGCGCGGACGGTGGCGATCTGCTGGTAGGAGCTGTTGTAGATCACATCTTCGCCCTCGCCGAACCCCACCTTGATGATGCGGCCCTGCCACCAGGTGAGCGCCGGTTTGCCTTCGTAGCTCTGCACCTGGAAGTTGGTGGCGGAGTCGCCCGCGCGGCAGCGGGTGAAACCACACCAGCGCGCCGTTCTGTTCGACGATCATCGGCCCGGCGGCCCCGAGACCCTGGTAGGGGGCCAAGAAGAGATCGCCGCCGGCCGCGCCGGCCCGCGCCGGCGTCGTGATCGTGACGGTCGAGGGGGTCAGTTCGGGCGCCGAGAGGTAGTGCTGCACGGCGTGCGGGTCGCCCGGGTTGAGCGGGAACTGCACCTGGCTGACGCTCGCCTGGTGGGCGATCGTGAAGGTGGTGGTGAGCGGTTGATTCGGAGTCCCCCCACCCGTGCCCGCGAGCGCACGCACGGTGACGCGCTCGCCCGCGACGAACGGCCTGTCGGGGATGAAGCTCTCGCCGGTGCCGGTGGAGTACGCCTGCAGACGCCCCGGGTGGGTCCCGCTGCGCGAGCCGACGACGCTCACGTTCGCGACCGTCGTGCCCGCGCCGCCGAGGAAGCTGATCTGCGTGGTGGGCGAGGCGTCGGGGGTCCCGGGCAGCGGCGAGACCGTGACGGGGTTGGCGGCCGCCGCGGCGATCGACGCCTCATCGCCGAGCGCGATCGACGCCGGGGTCGCGCTGCCGCCGCAGGAGCTGAGCGCCACGGCGAGCAGCGCCGCGGCCAGCAGCCCTCCGAAGGCGGGCGCTCTTACCGTTCTCTTGGGCTTGACCCTTAGCATGGCCCTAACATAACCGTTGCCGGCGTGCTGCGGCGCAAGGTGCAGGCTTTGCGCACAAGGCACCGAAACTCATAGCCTGCGGCGTTGTCTGAGACTAGGATGCGCCCTTCGACCGGCGGGCGCTTACCCGGAGGATTGATGCAGCAGAGGCGATTGCGGGCGACATCGTGAAGAGGAACGACCGCCGTCCGGGCCACACGGAGGGACCGTGGGCGCCCGTGCGGGTGTGGAGATCCAACCGGCGCGCACGGACGCACCACCACCGCTGGCTGCGCCGCGGGCTCGTGCTCGGCGGGGTTCTGGTGCTCGCGACGAGCGCCAGCGCGCTCACGCTCGGCGGCAGGCGGATCATGGCCGAGGAGGCCGCCTTCCGCGGGCCGGCGGCGCCGCAGTGCGTACCGAGCACGCTGAACCGCACCGACGTGCTGTCGGGCACGCAGCTGCGGGTCTCGCCGCTGCCGGACTCCCTGGACGCTACGCCGCACACGCAGATCAGCCTGCTGGGAGTGCCCGGTAATCAGCTCAAGCAGATCACCGTCAGCGGGTCGTTCACCGGCGTGCACCCCGGCCGTGTGGCCGCCTTCTCCCAGGGCGACGGCGAGAGCTTCCTGCCCGCCGCGCCCTTCCAACCGGGGGAGACCGTCACCGTTCACGGCCAGCTGCTCGCGAAGGGGCACTGGGAGCCGTTCGCCTTCCACTTCACGGTGTCCGTGCCCGACCCGATCCCCAACCAGCCCCCGGGCAAAGAGCCCGAAGGGAGTGCGGCGGAGGTGCAGCACTACCACTCGGCGCCCAGCCTGAACGCGCCCTCGATCCAGGTCGACACCGGCGCCGGCTCGAGCGCCGCGGGTGACATCTTCAGCGCCCCCTACTCCGGACCGGGTGGGGACGGCCCGATGATCACCGAACCCGACGGCCAGCTGGTGTGGTTCGATCCGCTTTCCAAGGGGACCTACTCGACCAACCTGCAGGTCCAGAGCTTCGAAGGCCAACCGGTGCTGACGTGGTGGCAGGGATACATCCCCCCGCAGGGGTTCGGCGAGGGCGAAGAGGTGGTGGCCAACAGCTCCTACAAGCAGATCCTGCACATCCACGCCGGCAACGGCCTGACGGCCGACCTGCACGACTTCCATCTGGAGGCCAACGACACCGCGCTGCTCACCGCGTTCAACCCGATCCGCTGCAACCTCACCGCGATCCACGGGCCCCAGGACGGGGCGGTCAACGACAGCCTCTTCCAGGAAATCGACCTGCGCACTGGCCTCGTGCGGCGCCAGTGGGACAGCGACGACCACGTGGCGCTGGCGAGCTCCTACTCGACGCCCTACGGCGCCAGCGACGAATGGCCGTTCGACTACTTCCACGCCAACTCGCTGGACCCCGAGCCCGGCGGGGAGATGCTGATCTCCGCGCGCAACACGTGGGCGCTATATGAGGTCAACGAAGAAACCGGCCAGGTGGTGGCGGAGGCGGGCGGCAAGCACAGCACGATCAAGATGGGTTCGGGCACGCTAACCGCCTTCCAGCACGACGCCACGCTGCTGCCCAACGGCCTGATCTCCGTATTCGACAACGGCGGCGTGCCGGTCGTGCACCCGCAGTCGCGCGGGATCCTCGTGGCGCTCAACCAGAAGACCGGCACCGAGACGCTGGTGTCCGAGTTCGAGCACCCCGGCACCGCACTGAAGGCGGGCAGCCAGGGCAACGTGCAGCTGCTGTCGAGCGGCAACCTGTTCATCGGGTGGGGGGCGGAACCGTGGTTCTCGGAATTCAGCCCCTCCGGGCAGCTGCTCTACGACGCGCACATGCCGTCCGGCGACGAGTCCTACCGGGCCTACCGCTTCCCCTGGACCGGCACGCCCACCGGCTCGCCGGCGATCGCCGCCAGCGCGAGGAAATCGAGCCCACCCACCCCGGTGACGGTGTATGCGAGCTGGAACGGGGCCACCGAGATCGCCTCCTGGCAGGTGCTCGCCGGCCCCTCGCCCAAGCAGCTCACGGCCGTGGCCAGCGGCCCGCGCAGCGGCTTCGAGACGGCGATCGCCACGCCCGGCCCCGAGGCGTACGTGCAGGTGCAGGCGCTGAACGCCTCGGGCGCGGTGCTCGGCACCTCCCCCGCCGTGAAGGGGTGAGCGCCCGCGGGAACGCCGCCGAGCTCGAGGCGCTCGAGCGGATGGTTGGAGCCGTCGCGGGGCGCGCGGGGTAGGTGGCGAGCGTGGCTGGGGGAGGGCACGCCCCCGAGCTCGAGGCGCTGGCGCGCGAGATCGAAGCCTGCCGACGCTGCCCGCGGCTGGTGGCGTGGCGCGAGCAGGTGGCGCGCGAGCGGCGCGCGGCATTCGCACACGAGCGCTACGCGGCGCACCCCGTAGCGGGCTTTGGCGATCCCGCCGCGCGGGTCCTGATCCTGGGACTCGCCCCCGCGGCGCACGGCGGCAACCGCACGGGACGGATCTTCACCGGAGACCGCTCGGGCGACTTCCTGTTCGCCGCCCTGTGGCGCACCGGCTTTGCCAACCAGCCGACATCGACCCACCGCGACGATGGCCTGCGGGTGCGGAACGCGTGGGTGACCGCCGCGGTGCGTTGCGCACCCCCCGCCAACCGCCCCGACACCGCCGAGCGCGACGCCTGCCAGCCGTGGAGTGTCGCGGAGCTCGGGCTGCTGCCCGGCATCCGCGTGGCGCTCTGCCTGGGGGCGTTCGCGTGGGACGCCGCCCTGCGGCTGCGGGCCGGCGCCGCGGGCGAGAGTCCGCCGCGGCCGCGCCCCCGCTTCGGCCATGGCGCCGAGCACCCCGGGGATCCGTTTACGCTGCTCGGCTGCTTTCACCCCAGCCAGCAGAACACGTTCACCGGCAAGCTCACCGTGCCGATGATCGACGCCGTCCTGCACCGCGCGCGGGAGCTGGCGGGGCTCCGCTGAGCCGGATAATGGAGCTCGGCCGAGCTGGGATCCGGGATCCGTGTGCGGCTGAGCCCCGGATCGGCAGCCATCCGTCGAAATCGAAGCAACTGCCGTCAAGCGCAGTGGGCAAGCCTACGATCTAGAGGGCATGGATACGCCCCTGCGTCCGCGTCGTGCGCGCCTGGCTCGTGTGTGTCCGCGTCGTGCGCGCCTGCCGCTCCTCGGCGCGCTGCTGGGGGCACTGATGGCGCTGGCGCTCGCCGCCGCCGGCCCCGTGGGCGCCGCCGAACCCGGGGTCGTGCTCGCCGACAGCTTCAGCTCCCCACGTCGGGGATCTGAAGGCGCTCGGCGTCCACTGGGTGCGCGTGTTTGCCACCTGGCCCGACCTGGAGCCCGCCCGCGGCGACTACTCCCCCAGCTGGATCGCCAACTACGAACGGCTCTTCCACGAACTGCCCGCCGGCACGAAAGTGATCGTCGACGTCGTCGGCACGCCCCAGTGGGAGACCGGCTCCTCCAACGAACACACGCCCCCCGCCAACCCCGAGGACTACGCCGCGTTCGTCGGCGGCCTCGCCCAGCGCTTCGGCCCGCGCGTGGCCGCGTACGAGCTGTGGAACGAGGAGGACTCTCCCGGCTGGTGGGTCGGCGCCCCCGACCCCGCGGCCTACGCCGCGCTGCTGAAGGCCTCCTACCCCGTGATCAAGGCCGCCGAACCCGAACGCCACCGTGCTCGTCGGCGGGCTGACCGGCAACGACTACCCGTTCCTCGAAGCGCTCTACCAGAACGGCGCCAAGGGCTACTTCGACGCCGTCGCCGTGCACACCGACACCGCCTGCAACATCGTCTCCCCCTACACCTTCCTGCGCGAAAACGACGGGCACATGATCCCCGACTCGTTCCTCGCCTACCGCGAAGTGCACAACGTGATGCTCGCCAACGGCGACGACAAGCCGATCTGGATGACCGAGCTCTCCTGGCGCACGACCTCCGCGGAGTGCGACGAAGGGTTCTGGGCCGGGCGCAAGGCGCAGGGCGTCACCGACCAGCAGCAGGCCACCTATCTCGCGCCAGGCCTACCACTGCCTCGCGCAGGACCCCTACGTCCAGGTCGCGATCTGGTTCCCCCTGCAGGACCAGGGCGCCGACGCCTCCGGCCTGCTGCGTGCCAACGGCTCGCGCAAGCCCTCGTTCGCCGCGATGCAGGCCTACGCGCACCACGGCGATCAGCTCACCGAACAGTGCGGGGACTTCAGCGGGCCCTCGATCGACGTCGCCGCGCCCGCCGACCACACCACCTACTCGCGGCACCCTGCCGATCAGCGTCTCCGCCCGCGACCCCGAAGGCGTCGGGCGCATCACGCTCGAGATCGACGGCAAGCTGATCCGCAACTACACCAACCAGGCGTTCCCCCGCACGCTCGCCGGGGCGCTGCACTGGCACGGCGCGGCACACATCCGACCCGGACGCAACGTCCTCACGTTCATCGCGGTCGACAAGCTTCGCAACACCAGCCAAGCCAGCATCGTCATCTACCACCGGGTGCCCCGCGGGCACCGCCACTAGACCCCTCCACCTCGAGGTGGCAAACTTCACGCAATGCCCGCCGATCGTCCGCGGCCGTCTCTGCGCGAGCGCACCAACGGCTACACCGTCACGCCCCGCCAGTACCTGGTCGCTGGCATACGTCGCGCTCGGCGCGCTCACGCTGATCGTGCTCACCGGCGCCGCCGTGCGGCTGACCGGCTCCGGCCTCGGCTGCCCCACCTGGCCGAAGTGCTACGGCAACCTCTACCCGCCGCTGAAGACGCACGCGGTGATCGAGTTCTCCAACCGCCTGATCACCGTGCCCGTGAGCCTCGCCGCCGGCCTCGCCTGGCTCGGCGCGCTGCGGCGGCGCCCCTACCGCCGCGACCTCACTGCGGCTCGCCGCGCTGCTACCCCTCGGCGTGATCGCCCAGGCCGTGCTCGGCGGGCTCACCGTGCGCGGCAAGCTCGACTACGGCTGGGTGATGGGCCACTTCGCGCTGTCGATGCTGATCCTCGCCGCCGCCGCCGCGCTCGCCTGGCGGGCCCGCCGAAACGAGCCGATCGGCGAGACGCTCCCGCGGCGGCGATCGCACGCTCGTGTGGTCGGCCCGAGCGCTCGTGGCGCTCGGCGCGCTGACGATCTTCGCCGGCACCGCCGCCACCGCGGCCGGGCCCCACGCCGGGGGCAACCCCGGCGAACGCATCAACCGCCTCGACTTCGACGGGCGCGGCACGATGGACTTCGTGATCCACCGCCACGGCGAGATCGCCCTCGCGTTCGGTCTGCTCGCGGTGTTCGTGTGGTGGCTGGCACGCCGCGGCGGCGGTGCCGATGCAGCTGGTGCGCCGCTGCACCACCGTGCTCTGCGTCCTGCTCGCCCTCCAGGGCGCGGTCGGCCTCGACCAGTACGAGACCCACCTGCCCACCGAGCTCGTGTGGGTCCACGTCGTCCTCGCGTGCGCCTGCTGGCTGGCCGCGCTGTGGACCGCCTACGCCGCTGGGCGCCTGCGCCTCCCCGAGGCCCTCCTCCCGGAGCGCGCTGGGGTGGCCGCGGAGCGTCGCGAGGCGCCGCCGCCGGTACGTGTGTCGGCGTGAATGTGTCGGCGTGAACTGCCTCAATCCGCGAATCTGTCCTGACGAGACGCTAATCTGCCCGTTTTGAAGCAATCACACCCCGATATAAGGGAGGAGTGCCAAACATGACCAAGAACGATCTGGCCGACAAGGTCGCGGAGCGCACCGGACTGGCCCCCAACCAGGCCCGCCAGGCGCTGGAGGCGACGATCGAGACCGTCTCCGACGAGCTGGCCGCCGGCGGCGAGGTCGCCATCGCCGGCTTCGGGAAGTTCAGCGTCAGCCATCGGGCGGCCCGGCAGGGACGCAACCCTGCCACCGGCGCCACGATCAGCATCGCCGCGAGCAAGGCGGCCAAGTTCTCCGCCGCGAGTGCGCTGAAGAGTCGCCTCAACTGAACCGAGCACCGCTGGACAGCGACCGGCTCCGCACTCGCCGCAAGATCCGGCGGCGGCGCGCGCTTGCCGTCCTGGGCCTTTTGGCTGTGCTCGCCGCGATCGTCGCTGTGGTGGCACTCGCCGGCGGCTCCTCCACGCTCTTCCACCCGCGCATCGGTGCACGTCCGTGTCGCTGGCGGGAGCGGGCCGTGCCGGGCAGGGAGGCGGGTCGGCCGCGGCGGGGGCGCGGGCGCGCCGGCGCGCCCGCGATGGCGCTCGCTGGCCGAAACGGGGACTCGCACCGAAGGTGCGTGTCACCCGGCTTCGGTCCGAGGCGGTGCCGATCCTCATGTATCACGTCATCAATCCCCCGCCCGCGGGGGCGCCGTTCCCCGGTCTGTACGTGCCCCCCGAAGAGTTCGCCGAACAGATGCAGGCGCTCGCGCGCGCGGGCTTTCACGCGATCACGCTCGATCAGCTGTGGGCCAACTGGACAGAAGGCGCGCCGCTGCCGGCGGGCCGGCCGATCGTGCTCACCTTCGACAACGGCTACCAATCCCAGTACACCAACGCCCTGCCGATCCTGCGCCGGCTCGGCTGGGAGGGCGTCGAGAACCTGCAGCTCACCGGCCTGCCCCCCTCCCAGGGCGGGCTCTCCCACGAACAGGTGCATGGCCTGATCGCCGCTGGCTGGGAGCTCGACACCCAGGGCTTCAGCCACGCCGACCTGATCACGCTCGACCCCGCCGAGCTGCACTACCAGGTGGCCGTCGCCCGCACGAAGTGCAGCGCCTCTATCACGTGCCCGTGAACTGGTTCTGCTACCCCTCCGGCCAATACAACGCCGCGGTGCTGGCGGCGGTAGCGGGCCGCCGGCTACCGCGGCTCCACCACCGTCGTCCCCGGCTGGGCCCGCCCCGGAGAGGATCCCGACCGGCTGCCGCGGCTGCGCGTGCTCGGCGGCACCAGCGGGCCGCAGCTGCTCAGCGAGCTCGCGGCGATCCGCGACGACGCACCCCCGCCGGTGTCGTACGAAACGAGCTGAGTCTCCTCGGCCGTCCTGGGCTGCGCCGGCTTTCGCGGCCCAGGATCGATAGGATGCCGCGCATGATCCACCCGATAACCGCGGCCTCTGGAGGTGCACGATGAGCTCGATTCCCGGCTGGGGCTCCTGGACCTTCAACCCGGTTGTGATCCCGCGCTGGGGCTCGCGGCGGTGCTGTACGCGCGTGCCTACCGCCGCGCCGCGCGCTCGTTCGGCCGCGGTCGGCGCCGGTCACTGGGTGCCCTACGGGGCCGGGCTGATCGTGGTGGCGGTCGCGCTGCTCTCGCCACTCGACCCGATCGGCGACGGGTACCTGCTCTCCGCGCACATGGCCCAGCACGTGCTGCTCTCCGACATCGCCCCCGCGCTGCTCGTGCTGGGGCTGCGTCGTCCGCTGCTGCCGCTCGGTCTCTCCCGCGGCGCGCTGCTGGCGGTTGCGCCCGGCGGCGGGCGCTTCGGGCGGGTGCTCGCGCGGCTCACCTCGCCGTGGGTGGCGATCCCGGCGTGGGCGACCGCCACGTGGGTGTGGGCGATCCCCGGCGTGTTCGACTATCGCCACCGAACATGCCGCCGTGCACGCCTTCGAGCATGCCACCCTCTTCTACACCGGCCTCGCGTTGTGGTGGCTGATCGTCGACCCGCTGCCCCGCGCGCGCCTGCGCCCCGGTGGCCAGCGCCTCGCGCTGCTTGGCTTCTCGCGCCTCGCGAGCGCCGCGGTCTGCCTGCCGTTGACGTGGCTGGCGAAGCCGGAGTACTCGCTCTACATCCACGCCCCGCGGGCCTTCGGCCTGTCGGCGATCAGCGACCAGCATCTCGCGGGCGCCGGCATGTGCTTCCTGGAGTTCCTCGTCTTTGGTATCGGCTTCGCCGCGGTCTTCATCAGCGTGCTCGGGCGCTCCGAGGACGGGGCGGCGGTCGCTGAACGTGCCGCCCGCGACACTCTCCTCACCTGAATCCACTGGGTCCTGAGGCGCGCCTCAGGGGCGGGTGTAGGTGGCGTAAGTCGTCGCCGACGCCAGCTCGCTGTGGCTGTAGTCGTGCTCGGCGACCGCCGGGATGAAGCCGTTGCTGAGGGGGATCGTTTTGCGCAGCGCCCACAGTACGAATTCGACCGACGCCGTTTTGCCTTTCGCGGGGCAGATCCCGCCGTAGGTGGCCTTTCCGGAGCCGTTGAGTCCGACCACCGCGCCGGCGGGCAGCTGGCCGGCGGAGATGCCGGAGAGGCTGGGGTCGATGCCGGCCACGATCCAGCGGATCCCGCCTTCGGACCCGTCGGAGCTGTCGTCGATGGCGAACAGCACGAGCTCCTTGGTGTGGGCGGGCAGGTGCTGCCACCGCAGCGGGGGTGAGACGTTGGCGCCGTCGCAGGTGTACTGGGCGGGGATCGCACCGTTGCGTTCGAACGCGGGGCTGCTGATCGCCATCGCTCCGGGGATCGTGGGCAGCTCGCTGCTGGCGTTGGAGCTTGCGTTGGTGGACGCCTGGTGGGAGGAGGATGACGAGGAGGAGCCTGTCGCCGAGGATGAGCTGCTCGCCGCCGGCGGGTGCGGAGTGCCTTTGTACTCGCTGCAGTCTTCCATCACATAGCCGGGCTGACAGCTGGTCGTCGCGCGCCAGCGCGTTTCGAAGCTTTTCTGGAAGTCGCTCAGCAGCAGGTGGGGTTCGGTGGACGCGGTTTTGCCGGCCGTCACGTGCTGGGCGATCTTCGCATCGAGCAGTTCGCCCTTGATGCGCGTCCGCAGGTCGGCTTCGGTCTCGCTGACGGAGGCGAGGTAGTGCTTGAGCTGGGATGCCTTTGGATACTGCTTGTCGGTGTCCTGGTGCAGTCGCCGGTGCACTTCCGCTTCGCTCACGTCGATCCCGAGGTGGGCCGCTTCGGCGAGCACCCACTGCGAGGTGATCAGGAAGCCGAGTACCTGGTTCTTGAGCGCCGCGCGCGATGCCGTGCCGTGTGCTGTGGAGTGGCTGATCGCGGCGGTCACCGACATCCAGTGGTCGAAGGACGCCTTCGTGATCGGCGTCTGCTGCACCGTCGCCACCACGGGGCCCGACGAGGCCTGCGCCACCGACGCCACGCTGGCGCCCTGGCCCGCGGCGGTAACCACGGTGGTCGTCGTCTTCGTGCCGCTGCCCCCGCAGCCCGCGAGCGCGGCGACCCCTATCAACGCGGCGAGCGCCGCGGGCGCAACAGATCTACTCCCCATACACGGAATGCAATCAGGTTTGCGCGGACTTCGTCGCGGTATCAACCACAACCGGTGTTGTTGCCACACGATGAGCACGTGTAGCAGGAGCCCGTGCGTTGCATCATGCCCCCGCACTGGCTGCACGCCGGCCCGAGGTCGAGGCCTCGCAGCCTGGCCGGCACCACCGGAGGGGTGTCGGTGAAGGCGCTTGCGGGCGCGCTTGTTCCCCCGTTGCCACCCGATCCCTTCGCTCCCCGCGCGCCCATGTCGCCGATGTGGTCGCCCGTGTTGGGGCCGGCGGTGTCGGAGGCGATCACCGACTGGGCTGCCTCTTGGGCGGCCTTGCGGGCGCGGACCTCGGGGGTGAGGATGCCGAGCTCCTCCTGGACGTCGGCGTCGAGGAAGCGCGAGGCCAGCCAGCGCATGATGTAGTCGGGCATCGACTTCGCGAACGGGATCTCCGGGTTGGTGGTGATCCCCTCGGGGTCGAAGCGCATGTAGCAGAACTTCTGCACCAGCGTCTCCAGCGGCACCCCGTACTGCAGTGCGATCGAGATTGCGGTGGCGAACGAGTTCATCATGCCCCGCAGCGTCGAGCCCTCCTTGCCGATGTCGGTGAGGAAGATCTCCCCGATCGAGCCGTCTTCGTACATGCCCGCGGTGATGTACCCCTCGTGGCCGCCGATCGAGAACTTGTGCGTGATCGACTGGCGCTCGCGGGGCATCCGCTTGCGCTTCGGCCCGACCTCCGCGAGCGCCTTCGCCACGGCCTGCTCGACGATCTGATTGACGTCGGCCTTCGCCGCCGGCTCGCCAGACTGCGCATCGGTGCGTAGCGCCTGGGCGGTCTTCGAGCCGTCGCGGTAGATCGCCAGCGCCTTGATCCCGAGCTTCCACGCCTCGGTGTAGGCGTCCTGGATGTTCTCTACGGTCGCGCTCTGCGGCAGGTTGACGGTCTTCGAGATCGCCCCCGAGATGAACGGCTGTACGGCGCCCATCATCTGCAGGTGGCCCATGTGCGAGATCGCGCGCTCCCCGACCGCCACGTCGAACACCGGCAGGTGCTCGTCCTTCAGGCCCGGTGCGCCCACGATCGTGCCGTGCTCTGACAGGTACGCCTCGATCTGCTCGACCTGCTGCTCGGAGTAGCCGAGCCTCTGCAGCGCCGGCGGGACCGTGCGGTTGACGATCGTCATCTGCCCCCCGCCCACCAGCTCCTTGAACTTGACCAGCGAGAAGTCGGGCTCCACCCCGGTGGTGTCGCAGTCCATCAGGAACGAGATCGTCCCCGTGGGAGCCAGCACGGTGGCCTGCGCATTGCGGTAGCCGAGGTGCTCGCCGAGCTCCACCGCCTCCTCCCACGAGCGGCGCGCGGCCGCCAGCAGCTCGCGGTCGGCGCAGGTCTCATCGGCGATCGCGTGGGCCGCGTCGCGGTGCATGCGCATCACCGCGTTGTGCTCCTCGCGGTTCTCCGCGTAGCGCTCGTAGGGGCCGAGCGCCCCGGCGACCTCGGCCGAGCGGCGGTACGCGCGGCCGGTCATCAGCGCGGTGATCGCCGCCGCGGTGCCGCGGCCCTCCTCGGAGTCGTAGGGCATCCCGTCCGCCATCAGGTACGCGCCGAGGTTCGCGTAGCCGAGGCCGAGCTGGCGGAAGGCGCGCGCGTTCACGCCGATCTCCTCGGTTGGGTAGCTGGAGGGACCGACGACGATCTCCTGGGCGAGCAGCACCACGTCGATGGCGTGCTCGAAGGACTCCACGTCGAGCGTGCCGTCGGGGCGGCGGAACTTCATCAGGTTGAGCGACGCCAGGTTGCACGCCGAATCGTCCACGTGCATGTACTCGCTGCACGGATTCGAGGCGTTGATCCGCCCCGAGCGGGGGGAGGTGTGCCAGCGGTTGATCGTCGTGTCGTACTGCACCCCCGGATCCGCGCAACGCCAGGCGGCCTCGGCGATCTCGCGCATCAGCTCGCGGGCGGGCACCGGCTCTCCCACTGGCTCGCCGGTCACGCGCGAGGTCAGGCGCCACTCGCGGTCCTCCGCGACGGCCTGCATGAACTCGTCGGTGACGCGCACCGAGTTGTTGGCGTTCTGGTACTGGATCGACTTGAAGCCCTCGCCGTCGATCGACATGTCGAAGCCCGCGTCCCTGAGCGCTTCGGCCTTGTCCTCCTCCTTGGCCTTGCACCAGATGAACTCGCGGATGTCCGGGTGGTCGACGTCGAGCACGACCATCTTCGCCGCGCGGCGGGTCTTGCCACCGGACTTGATCGTGCCCGCCCACGAGTCGGCGCCGCGCATGAACGACACCGGGCCGGAGGCGGTGCCGCCCTTCGCGAGCTGCTCCATCGAGCCGCGGATCCTGGACAGGTTGATGCCCGAGCCGGAGCCCCCGCGGAAGATCTTTCCCTCCTTGGTGTTCCAGTCGAGGATCGACTCCATCGTGTCCTCGACGGAGAGGATGAAGCAGGCGCTGCACTGCGGGTTCTCCTCGAAGCCGACGTTGAACCACACCGGCGAGTTGAACGCCGCCAGCTGGTGCAGCAGGATGTGGGTCAGCTCGGCCTCGAAGGCGTCGCCGTCCTCCTCGGTGGCGAAGTAGCCGCGCTCGCGTCCCCAGTTGGCGATCGTGCCCGACACGCGGCCGATCATCTGCTTGACCGAGCGCTCGCGCGCGGGACTGTCGAGCTGCCCGCGGAAGTACTTCTGGGCGACGATGTTGGTCGCGTTCTGCGACCAGCTCTTGGGGAACTCCACCCCGCGCTGCTCGAACGCCACGCGGTCGCCGTGACCGATGCGCGCGTCGCGCAGCTCCCACTCCACCGCCTCGAAGGGGTGCGTCCCGGGAGACGTGAAAAGACGCTCGATCGACAGCGCCTGCCCGGGCGTCGTCTCCTCGATGGTGGTGGTGCGGGTCGTTGTCTGCATCGGCCTTGCTCCTTCCGCGGCGGCGTCGCTCGGGGGACGCCCACTTGACTCTGAGTTACCTGGGCCAGCTATGGTCCCCAGGTCGTCGGACGGCAAAAACGAGCAACGTAGAACCCTTCATTTTAGAGGAGAAAGGCGATCCGGCCGGGCTTAGCGGTGCGTTCTCAGCGGCCCAATCTGAGCCAGTCGGCGAACTCGTCCCAGGTGCCCGACAGACGCCAGCTCGCCTCCGCGACGCAGTGGCGCAGCGACACCGTCCAGCGGGGCTCGTACGCCCACCAGCGCGCCACCGCCCACACCAGGCACACGACGATCAGCGCCGCCGCCAGCGCCGCCGCCACGATCGCGCCGGTGGACAGCTTCGTCGTGGATGCGGCCTTCACGACGGGGGCGGTTTTCGTGGTCAGCGTGGTCGTCAGCAGCAGGCCGTGAGCGAGGATGGCACTGAGTGGCATCGCTCCCATGCTAGAGACGCCGCGGCTTGCGGGGGCCGACCGCCGGCCTCACGCCGACCGCACCCGTTCCATCGGGGGCCCCGCTCGCTGGACTCACAGCAGATCCGCGATCGCCGCCAGCGCGTCGCTCAGCACCCGATCGGGTGGCTGTTCGGCATCGAGCAGCGATATCCGCCGCGGCTCGGCGCGCGCCAGGTCTCTGTAGGCCGCGTCGATCCGCGCAAAGAACTCCTCCCCCTCCAACTCCAACCTGTCCGGATCGCCCGCCCGCGTGCCCTGCCGAGCGCGTCCGGATCCCAGCGAGATGCACAGCAGCAGCGTGCGATCCGGCTGCAGGCCCTCCGTGGCGAAGTGGTTGATCGCGCGGATCTGCTCGACCCCCAGCTCCCGGCCCGCGCCCTGGTAGGCGAGCGAGGAGTCCACGAAGCGATCCAGCAGCACCAGGGCGCCCTCGTCGAGCAGGGGGCGCAGGCGCTCCCGCACCAGTTGTGCGCGCGCCGCCGCGTACAGCAGTGCCTCCGCGCGCGCGCCCACTGTCATGGCCGGGTCCTTCACCAGCTCGCGGATCCGCTCGGAGAGCCGCACGCCACCGGGCTCGCGCAGCAGCTCGACCCGACGCCCGCCTGCGCGGCTCGCCTCGCGCGCGGCGAGCTCGCGTGCGAGGGCCTGCGCGAGCGTGGTCTTGCCGGCGCCATCCAGCCCCTCGATCGTGATCAGCGTGCCCGCGGGCATCGCGGGACGGTATCGCCTCCAGCGCCTCTACGATGAGCCGCGTGAGCCTCCCCGGCCTGGATGACCATCCGCACGCCCGCGCGGTGCTGGCGCCCGCGCTGAGGTGGCTCGACGGGGAGGAAGCTGCCGCGGGGGGTGAAGCTGCCGCGACCGGCCGACCGGCGGGGCGCGGGCCGACGCACGCCTACCTCTTCCACGGCCCCGCCGGCGTCGGCAAGCGCACGGTCGCACGCGCCTTCGCCGCGGCGCTGCTGGCCGCGGGGTCGGCCGCTCCCGAGGAGGTGCGCGGGCGCGCGGCGCGCGGGGCGCACCCGGATCTGACGTGGGTGACGCCCTCCGGCGCGGGGGAAATGCTGGTGGGGGACATCGACCAGGCCGTGGTCGCCGCGGCGGCACGCACGCCGTTTGAATCGCGCCGGCGGGTGTTCGTGTTGGAGGACGCGCACACCCTCAACGACCAGGCCGCCAACCGCCTGCTGAAGACGCTCGAGGAGCCCCCTGCGTTCGCGCACTTCATCCTGCTGGCCCCCACCCCGCGCGAGTTGCTGCCCACGATCGCTTCGCGCTGCCAGCAGGTGCGCTTCGACCCGCTGGCGCCCGCGCGCATCGAGGAGCGCCTGCGGGACCCCGCCACCGTGGACGCCGCCACCGCGGACGCGACGCTCGCGGCCTGCGCGCGCCTCGGGCTCGGCGACGCGCGCCTCGCCGGCCGGCTGGCGGGGGAGTGGGGCAGCCAGACTGCGCGCGCGCGTGGAGGCGTTCGTGCGCGGGGCGGTGAGCGGCGACACCGCCGGGCGTCCGTGGCTGGAGCTGCTGCAGGCCGCCCGCGACGCCGGCACGAGCGCCGGCGAGGAGGTGGCGGCGCGCGTGGCGGGCGAGCTCGAGCTGCTGCCCGCCAAGGAGCGCAAACGCCACGAGCGCGAAGCCGTCGACGCCCAGCGCCGCGCCGAGCGCCGCGCGCGGGGCGGCGCGCTCGACCTCGCTCTGCGCCTGGCGCAGCTGTGGCTGCGCGACCTGTGGTGCGTGGCGGAGGGCGCGGGCGAGCTGGTGTACGCGCTCGATCGCCGCCCCGAGCTGGAGCGCGACGCCGCGGGACGCTCCCCCGCGCGGCTGCGCGAAGCGGTGGAGCTCGTGCGCGACACCCGCCTGCGGCTGGCGCTCAACGTCTCCGAGGAGCTCGCCCTGGAGTCGCTCGCCTACCGGCTGCAGGCGCTGCTGGCCGGCGGCGGTCGGCAGCCCGACCCGCCCCTCTAAAGGCATACCGGTGGTGGACCGATGTCGAAGTGTGCGCCTCGAACGCGACCCGACGGCCCGCGCGCCCGGGCAGTACACCCGCTCGCTGGTGCAGCGGCTGCGGATCCGCACGCTGCTGATGCTGGGGGCGCTGGCGGTGGAGACGACGGTGATGGGACGGCGCTTCGGCTGGCAGGATCCGCGCTTCCTCGGAGCCGAGGTGGGGCTGCTGCTCGCGATCTTCGCGATCTCGCGCTGGGTGCTGCCGCTGGTGGATCGCCACGACCGGGGGGCCAAAGGGGAAGAGCACGTCGGCGAGCTGCTCGATGGTCTCTGCCGGGCGCGGCTGGCACGTGGTGCACGACGCGAGCCTCGGAAGGGGCAACGTGGACCACATCCTGATCGGCTCCGGAGGGGTGTTCACGGTCGAGACCAAGAGCCACCCGGGCCCGATCAGGGTGGGGCGGCTGCACGGCGGGGTGCTCGGCCAGGCGCAGGCACAGCGCAAGGCGGTGGAGGGGATCGTCGAGGAGCACGTGGAACCGCTGGTGGTGTTCAGCCGCGCGTGGGTGGACCGGCCGCTGAGCCGGCGCAAGGGCGTGCGCGTGGTGCCGGCGCGGATGCTGACGGGCTACGTGGAGCGCCAGCCGCAGCGGCTGGACGAGCAGGCGGTGGAGCGCGTGCACGCGCGCCTGGCGCGGGCGCTGGCGCAGTCCCGCGCGCCCACGCGTCCCGCGCGCCTGCGCCGGCGCCTGGTCGAGGGGCGCCCGGCGCCGCGGTAGGAAACAGCCGCCGACGCGCCCGGAAGCCGGCCGCGCCATCGCGGTAGAGTCCGTGGGGATGGCCAGCGCGGCAACCACCCTCCCGGCAGTGGAGCGTCCCACGAGCACCTCGCTGCCCCCGGGACCGTGGTGGCCAGCGGCGGCGCAGACGGTGGCGTGGGCGGTGTCGCTGCCGTGGATGCTCGACCGCTGCGGGGAGCGCTACGGGGAGATGTTCACGATGCGCTTCTTCCCCAGCGGGCGGCGGATCGTCGTGGTGAGCGGGGCGGAGCTCGTCAAGCAGGTGTTCACGGCACCGCCGGAGGTGGCGCCCTCGGCGGCGGGGAGCTCGCCGATCGCCGCGGTGATGGGGCCGAGCTCGGTGCTGACGCTGACGGGCCCCGAGCACATCCGCCAGCGGCGGCTGCTGCTGCCGCCGTTCCACGGGGAGCGGATGAAGGAGTACGAGGAGACGATCGTGCAGGCGACGCGGCGCGACGTCGCGCAGTGGCCGCTGGGGGTGCCGATGGCGCTGCTGGAGCGCACGCGCGCGATCACGCTGGAGGTGATCCTGCGCGCGGTGTTCGGGGTGGAGGCGGAGCGGATGGAGACGATGCGCGAGGCGGTGGGGGCGCTGTTCGCGCCGCTGACGCTGCCGATGCTGCTGCGCGTGGCGCTCAGCCGCCCGACGCTCGAGCGCCCGAAGGGCGGGTTCGGGCGGGCGCTGGACCGCCTCGACGAGGTGATCTACGCGGAGCTGCGGCGCCGGCGCGCGCAGGAGGATCTCGGGGAGCGCACCGACATCCTTTCGCTGCTGCTGCTGGCGCGCGACGAGCAGGGCGTGGGGATGAGCGACGCCGAACTGCGCGACGAGCTGGTGACGCTGCTGCTGGCGGGACACGAGACGACCGCGACCTCGGTGGCGTGGGCGATCGAGCGCCTGGTGCGCCACCCCGACAAGCTGGCGCGCCTGACCGCGGAGATCGACGAGGGCGAGAGCGAGGAGTACATGCAGGCCGTGATCCACGAGACGATGCGCGTGCGCCCCGTGGTGCCGCTCGTGGTGAGGGCCCTCGCAGGAGCCGCTGCGCGTGGGCGAGCACGAGCTGCCGGCGGGGACGCGCGTGGCGCCGTCGATCTGGCTGACCAATCGCGACCCGCGCACCTACGAGCAGCCGCGGGAGTTCCGCCCCGAGCGCTTCCTCGGCAGGCAGCCGGAGACGTTCTCGTGGATCCCGTTCGGCGGCGGCATCAGGCGCTGCATCGGGGCGTCGTTCGCGCTGCTGGAGATGAAGCTGATGCTGCGCACGATCCTCGCCGAGCTGGAGCCCTCGCTTCCGCACGAGACGCGGCGGCGACGCCTGCCGACCGTGGCGCGCGGCGGCGGAGCTTCGAGCGGGGCGAGCGCATCCGCCGGCGCGCGATCACGCTGGTGCCGGGGGACGGCACGCGCGTGGTGTGGCGCAGGCGCGGGTAGGGTGATGGGACCCCCACAAGGGTCGGGGGTGGGGTAGCGATGTGACGGCCCGCGAGCGAGCGTACCGGCCGGAGCGAGCGGTACGGTCGGGGCATGAAGGAGATGTTGCAGGCGATCGAGACCGCGCGGCGGGAGCTGGAGGGGTGCCCGGGCGACGCGCTGGCGTGCGCCCGCGCGCGCGGCGTGCTGAGCCAGGCGCGGGAGCTGTGGGGAACGCTCGACGCCGAGCAGCGCGCGGACGCTGGGCGGCGCGGCGGGCGAGCTCAGGGAGCTGGTGGACGCGCAGGCGCAGGACACCGCCCCGCCGCCGGCCCCGGAGGAGCTGCTGGAGCGCTTCGGCCTGAAGGAGTTCCGCGCGGGCCAGCGCGAGGCGGTGGCGGCGGCGCTCGAAGGACGGGACAGCCTCGTGGTGATGCCGACGGGTGCGGGGAAGTCGCTGTGCTACCAGCTGCCCGCGCTGGCGGGGAGGGGCCTGGTGGTGGTGGTGAGCCCGCTGATCGCGCTGATGAACGACCAGTGGAAGCGCCTTGAGGAGACCGGCGTGAAGGCGGTGATGCTGGCGTCGGGGATGCAGGAGGGCCACAACGCGCGGGCGCTGCTGGACATCGAGTCGGGCTGGGCGCAGCTGGTGCTGGCGGCGCCGGAGCGCTTCGCCTCGCGCGCCTTCAGAGAGGCGCTGGGGACGCGCAAGGTGGGGCTGTTCGTGGTGGACGAGGCGCACTGCGTGGCGGAGTGGGGTCACGACTTCCGCCCCGACTACCTGCGCCTGCACGGCGCGATCGCGGCGCTGGGGCGCCCCCCGGTGATGGCGGCGACGGCGACGGCCACCCCGCGGGTGGCGGCGGAGATCGCGGCGAAGCTGGGGCTGCGGGAGTGGGTGTCGGTCAGCTCGGGCTTCGACCGGCCGAATCTCGCGTTCGACGTGGTGAGCGTGGAGGGCAAGGGCGCGGTGGCGCGCAAGCGCGCGGCGCTGCTGCACGTCCTGGAGGGCGCCGACGCGCGCCCGGCGATCGTGTACTGCGGGACGCGCAAGGACACCGAGGAGGTGGCGGAGCTGATCGCGGGGAGGGGGATCGCCACGGTGGCCTACCACGCCGGTCTCTCCCCGGCGCAGCGCCGCCACGCGCAGGAGGCGTTCATGGACGGCGAGGCGGAGGTCGTGGTCGCGACCAACGCGTTCGGGATGGGCGTCGACAAGGCGGACGTGCGCACGGTCGCGCACTGGGCGATCCCGACGAGCCTCGAGGCCTACTACCAGGAGGCGGGCCGCGGCGGGCGCGACGGGAAGCCGGCGCGGGCGTTGCTGCTGGCCTCGCGGATGGACCTCGGCCGGCTGATCCGCTTCAACACCGAGCGCCAGAGCAGCGTGGAGGACGTGCGCGCGTACGTCAACCGCCTGAACCGCCGCGCGCGGCAGGGGATCGTGGAGATCGCGCCGGGGGAGCTGGACGACACCGAGCGGGTGCTGCTCTCGATCGCCGAGCGCGCGGGCGCGGCGGAGCTGCAGCCGGGCGCGCGCGGGGTGCTGCGGGTGCGCCTCACCGGCCAGCTGGACGGCCGCGCCGCGTACGGGGCGATCAAGGCCGCGAAGGACCGCGGGTGGGAGTCCTACCGCGCGATCGAGCGGTTCATCGCCAACGCCGAGCGAGTGTCGCCGCCAGCAGATCCTCGAGCACTTCGGCGACGCCCAGGAGGGCGCGCGGGAGGGCCGCTGCTGCAGCGTGTGCGACCCCGACCCGGAGCTGGAGCGGGCGCTGGCCGCGGGCGTCGCCCGGGCCGGGCAGACGAGCGCCCGCGGCGACTCCCGGCGCGCGGCCCGCAACGGGTCCGCGACGCCCGCGCCGTCGGCTGTGCCGGCCTCACGATCCGGTCGACGAGGGGCACTACGAGAAGCTCAGGGAGTGGCGTCTGGGTCGCGCGGACGGCAAGCCGGCGTTCACGGTGGCGGCGAACACGGTGCTCGAGGAGATCCTGCGCAGGCGTCCGCGGAGCGCCGAGGAGCTGATCGAGATCCGCGGCATCGGCCCCGCCTTCTGCGAGAAGCACGGCGAGTCGCTGCTGGAAACATTGAACGAGATCTGAATCCCGCAGGCCTCAGAGCACGATCTTGCCCGCAAATAGCGGGCTTTCCGAGTCTGATCTGTCGTAATCCTGCCACAAGATCGGATCCGACCTTCGCATCAGGCCTTGACATAGTCCGGCCAAATAAACTAGCATTGACACATGGCCGAGGGTCAGCCAGTCGCTCGTCCGGCCGCGTTCGTGGGGGGCGCTCTGCGTGCTCCCGGGTCACAAGCTTTCTCTGGCAGGCCCGCCCGGTTGTTCTCGGGCGGGTCCCCGAGCCCTCGAACGGACCAGTGTCGCCGCAGTTCGGCGGCGTGGGTCCTCAGAGGCTGAACCAATCCTCTGCGTGTCAGAGACGGGAGCAGAGACAAACCGGCCCCAGGACGCCTCTACACGAGAATGAAGGGCGCCCCAGGGCCACAGTACGACAAAAAGGAGCATATCAAATGCAGTCAAGTCGAGTACGACTCATGCTAGTCGCGCTGCTCGGCGTGTTCGCGTTCGGCGCTGTCGTTGCGGCGGCCGCGCAGGCCGAAGAAGCGCCATTCTGGAGTAGAGAAGGTGTAAGGCTCGGTGCGGGTGAAACCCACTATATAACTGGGAAATTGTTGAAAGAAGGAGAAGCAGGAGCAGTCCCGTCCGTGTTGCGCGCTGCCACGGGACAGACGGTAACGTGCACCGGCGGAAAACTCAAAGAAGGTGTGTTGTTAGGTTCAGCTGCAGGGAACCCTGGCACGAATGATGAGGTTGTTGTCTTCACTGGCTGTACCGTGGAAAACAATGGGGCGGCCTGTAGTGTCGAAGGAGGGACCGTCACAACAAAAAACGTAAAATCAGAGCTGGTGGAGAATGTGGAAAGCTCAAAAGTAGGCAAAAAACTATTAGTCGAGTTCTTCCCGAACAAAGGCGTGCAGTTCGCGACGCTAAAATTCACCGGCACCTGCACAGTTGCAGAAACGATTGTGGAAGGCGAAGTAGCTGCCGAAGTGCTCACCGATCCAGGTGAACTCCCGGTTGAATTACCAAATGCAAAAACAGAAGCCCACTCGTGGCTGCTCAAGTTCCCAACAACACCGGTAAAAGAAGTCTGGTTAATTAAAGGCGGAACCGGCGAAGCGCATAAACTGGCAACACTGAAGTCCTTTACAGAACCGTCGACCCTTACAGGCACAGCGTTAGTCTTACTGGCTAATAAAGAATTAAAAACCGAAGAAGTGAACTGGAGTCCGTTACCATAAAGGGCTTGAGCTAAATAGAATAGCTGTCGGGGCTCAGGGTCACTGACTGGGCCCCGACAATATTATTTGGGCAAAAGGGCAAGGGGCGTAAGGGAACTAGCGTTATATATATGTGGAGAGAGGCAGGAGGAGAGGTTTGAGGGTCAGGTCTAGATATGTGTCGGTGTGTAGCATTTTGGGTTCGTACTACAGTGCGTTGTGGATGTCAACGGTACTAGTGTGGGTGCTATGCGTAAGCGGGATTGCCGCGAGTTCGGCTCAAGCACAGATCTTGTGTCCTAATGAACAGCTTCGCACGGAACAGGCGTATGGTTTGGGGTTGCCCGATTGTCGGGCGTTTGAGATGGTCTCGCCGTTGAACAAGAACGATAACGATGTCTTGTTTGTGGATAGCCGCGCTTCGGTGTCTGATGAAGCACCGGCGATCGCCTATTTCTCCCCAGGTTCTTTCGCCGAATCTCCTTCTGAACCGAGGTCTGCGTTGGTGGACGATCGGTATATTTCTCGCCGTGGCCCGGGTGGTTGGTCGACTAAGAACATCTCTCCGCCGTATATTTCCTTGGGAGGAGACACTCTCCCTGCATTCAAAGAATCGTTGTTTACGCCCGATCTGTCAGAAGGGCTCGTGGAGAGCACGTTTACTCCTCTTGTGGGAGGCGAACCCGAAGGGTACATCAATCTCTATATGGCGGATACGGGCAGCAGCACTTATCGGACCGTAACAACCACTCAACCCCCGGAATTGGAGCCGTACACTAGCAATCTCAACGGGGCGCAACTGTCTGTTGCTGGAGCATCCACCGATCTTAGTCGTGTCGTCTTCCAAGAGATAGGCAACCTGACTGGAGACAGCGAAGTATCGTCTAACAGGCACGTCTATGAGTGGGTGAATGGTGCATTGAGCCTGGTTGATGTCCCGCCCGTAGGAGCAAAGTTGGAAGCTGAAGACGGAGTGGGAGCACTTGGTAACATTGGGGATCCCAAAAGTGGAGATGAGTGGCATGCGGTTTCTGCCGATGGCTCGCGGGTCTTCTTCACTGGTGGTGAAGGAAAAGGCGGAGAAGCGCAGGGGCAGCTGTATGTGCGCGAAGTGGATGAGGCGAGGACGGTTGAGGTCTCGGCGTCTCAGCGTGAGTCGGGCGATCCAAATGATCATGCAGAACCTACTGGTGAAGATCCGGATGGGTTGAGGCCGGCTCGGTATTGGGCTGCGAGTGCGGATGGGTCAAAGGTGTTCTTCACGAGCAGAGCAGAGTTGACCGATAATGCAAATACGGGTCCTGCGGATAACACGGAGAATCTTTACGAATACGATCTGGAAGACGGAGCGTTGACCGATCTCTCGGTAGACAAGGATGTTGAAGGGGCCGCGGTGCTGGGGGTAGTGACGGCTAGTGAAGATGGTTCTTATGTTTACTTCGTCGCCGAAGGTGTGCTGACAGCGGAAGGTAACGCCGAAGGAGAAATGCCCGAAGCGGATAAACCAAACCTATACCTCTACAACGGGGGAAAAGTCGTATTTATCGCGACGCTCGCGCCCGCGACCTTCCATGAAGGTATCGGACCCGGCGTCAACGAAGAAGGCGGCGACTCAAACGACTGGCGTGGTGAACAACGGGAACATTTTCCGTCTGGCGCTCCCCGAAATTTTGGTCCGGAACACCACACGGTTAGGGTGACTCCTGGGGGGGTGCAGTTGGCGTTTGAGTCCGAACGGGGCTTGACGGGCTATAACAACGAGCAGGCGGAACCAGGTGAGTGCGACGGTCAGGTTGGGACCAACGTAAAAGAAAATGGTAGGTGTCGTGAGGTGTATTTGTATGACGCGGCGGCAGGAGGTTTGATGTGTGTGTCGTGTGATCGTGGTGGTGCTCAGCCTGTTGGCCCGGCAGAGCTTGGAGGGCATGAAAATGAAGCAGGCTCAGCGGAGGTGTTTCCTTCGCCGTTTTATGTTCCGCGTAATTTCTCTGAAGACGGTGATCGCTTGTTCTTCCAAAGTCCGGATGCGCTTGTGCCACAAGACAGCAATGGCCGCACAGATGTGTATGAGTGGGAGTCCAGAGGTGTCGGTAGCTGCGTAGACGTAGATGGTTGTGTGTATCCGGTGTCTAACGTGGCGGGCGGTTACGAATCGCGTTTTATGGATGCTAGTCCGAGTGGGGATAATGTGTTTATCGCTACTAAAGACCAGCTAGTAGCGTCGGCGGATGGAGATTCACGCGTAAACGTGTACGATGCGAGGGTTGGTGGAGGTGTTCCCGTGCTTCCGTCTTCACCTGTGTGCACGAACGCTGATTCGTGTAAACCACCTGCGTCGTTGGAGCCGTCAATTTTTGGTGCGCCCGCAACTGCGACGTTCTCGGGTGTTGGAAATCTCGCGGCAATGCCAGTCACACGGGTGGTGGTGAAGCGCTGCAAGCGAGGTTTGACTAGGAGGCGTGGCAAGTGTATTAGGAGTAGCGCCAAAAGGACTGGTAAACGCGGAAAAGGCGCTGGTAAACGCGCCTCACATAGGGGGCGGTGATTATGGGGAAGCGGTTGTTGTTGCCCGTTTTGCTGGTGCTGTGTGCGCCGTTCTTGCCAGGTTCCGTGGTAGCTGTATGTTTTGGTCATGGAATTGAATTGCAGAGTGTCGAAGTGTCAGCTGTGAATAGGAATGGGTCGCTTGACGTGCAGGCAGGCTCGCATCCCTATATGTTTGCGGCCGGGTTTTCATTGGGCAAACCGGAAGAATTTATAGTTGATGGTAGGCACTATGACCGGATTGCTGGTGGTGGGTTGAAGAACTTTCAGCTTGAATTGCCACCGGGTTTTGTGGGAAACCCCAACGCGACACCAAAGTGTGCTTATCTTGAATTCATCGCAAAGACGTGCCCGGATAATACGGCAGTAGGCGAGGCGACGACTAGGCTCTCCGCCGCGGAAGACTATATTAACCCCGAAACGAATGAATATTTTCCTCACGTCCAGGTTGTGACTAATCCAGTATATAATATTGAAACACCGGGAGGTGTCCCGGCTGAGTTCGGGTTCTTGGTCAAGGGCATCGCCCCGATTTTGGTGGACGCATCGGTCCGTACCGGCGGGGACTACGGGATCACGGCCAGTGTCCATAATATACCGGAGAGTATTACGGCGTACGGGTCGGAGGTGAAGATTTGGGGGGTGCCGGCGGATCCCAGCCACGATGCGATCCGTGGGAAATGTCTCGGTGAAGCTGAAAGTAATAGCTACGGGGAAGTAGTAGAAGGTATCCCGCACAACGAAGAAGAGTCGCTGGGTGATTGTCCAGCGAATGTGCCGGTGCGGCCGTTCTTGACGAACCCAACATCGTGTGAAATAAAGCGATCCGCAACGTTGAATGTGGATTCGTGGGGAGAACCTAGCGTCTTTGCTTCGAAGGTTGTTTCGTTGCCTGAGCTCTCGGAATGCGACCGGCTTGATTTCAGTCCGACGCTGACGGTCGCACCGGATGGGACAGCGGGGAGCACGCCGACGGGGTTGAATGTAGATGTGCACCTTCCGCAGGAATCGACGGCTAACCCGGACGGGCTGGGAGAGGCTGACATGAGGAACACGACGGTGACGCTGCCGGAAGGGGTGCAGATCAACCCGAGCGCGGCGGATGGGCTACAGGCGTGCCCGCTGTTGCATGGCAGGGAACCGGTGAAAGAAGAACGAGAACGCGAACGCAGCGAGGTCGGTATCGATCTCGAATCGGCTGCGCCCGCTGATTGCCCTGATGCGTCGAAGCTCGCGACCGTCAGGGTCAGGACGCCGCTGCTGGAACACGAACTGGAAGGTGCGGTGTATCTGGCGGCGCCGCAGAACTTTATGGGGGCGTTTGAAAACCCGTTTGGTAGCTTGATCGCGATCTACCTGGTATTCGAAGAACCGGAAACTGGTGTTCTGGTCAAGCTCGCGGGAAGCGTCGCGGCGAATCCGCAGACGGGCCAGCTGACGACGACGGTTGAAAATGTTCCGCAGTTCCCTGTCAGTGAAGTAAAACTGGAATTTTTCGGGACTGACAGGGCGCCGCTTGCGACCCCGGCGGTGTGTGGGACGTACACGACGACGACGGCGTTCACGTCGTGGTCGGCCGCGGAACACCCGACCCCGTCTGAAATAGCGAACCCGTCCTCGAGCTTTCAGATCAGCTCCGGTCCAGCCGGGGCGCCATGTGCGGACCCGTTGCCGTTCGCGCCGTCGCTGACGGGGGGTTCGACGAACGTCCAGGCGGGCGCGTTCAGTCCGCTGACGACGACGATTACTCGCGAAGACGGCCAGCAGAGCATCCAGACGGTGCAGCTGCACTTCCCGCCGGGTCTGTCGGGCATTCTCGCGGGCGTGAAGCTTTGCCCCGAAGAGCAGGCAAACGCCGGGACGTGTGGCCCGAAAAGCTTGATCGGGGAAACGATCGTGAGTGTCGGCCTCGGTGATGACCCGTTCACGGTCGTGGGCGGCAAGGTCTACCTCACCGAAAAATACGAGGGTGCACCGTTCGGGTTGTCGATCGTCAACCCGGCGAAGGCCGGGCCGTTCGTGCTAGAAGAAGGACGCCCCGTGGTGGTACGCGGCAAGCTCGAACTGAACCCATACACCACCGCGCTTACGTTCACGAGCAACACCGAAGCGCAGGGTTATGCGATCCCGCACATCCTTGACGGCATTCCGCTGCAGATCAAGCACGTCAACGTGACGATCAATCGTCCCGGGTTCACGTTCAACCCGACCAACTGCAATAAAATGGAAATCGCGGGAAGTATCGGCAGCGACGCGGGAGCGAGCTCGCCGGTGTCGGTGCCGTTCCAGGTCACTAACTGTGCGGCGCTCGGGTTTGCACCTAAGTTCGTGGTGTCGACATCGGCGAAGACGAGCAGGACTGAAGGGGCGAGCCTGAGCGTGAAGCTTGCTTATCCGAGCGCGCCTTTTGGTAGCCAGGCGAACATCGGCAAGGTCACGGTCGATCTACCCAAACAGCTTCCCGCGCGCCTGAAGACCCTACAAAAAGCGTGTACCGCCGCGCAGTTCGAAGCGAACCCCGCGGGATGCCCGGAAGCATCGATCGTGGGTCACGCCAAGGTAACGACACCGCTGCTGCCGGTCCCATTGGAAGGCCCGGCCTATTTCGTCAGCCATGGCGGTGAAGCGTTCCCGAGCCTGATCATGGTCCTGCAGGGCTACGGTGTCACGGTCGACCTGGTCGGCACGACGTTCATCAGCAAAAAGAACGTCACGAGCAGCACATTCAAGGCGACACCCGACCAGCCCTTCAGCGCCTTCGAACTAACCTTGCCCGAGGGAAAGTACTCGGCGCTCGCGGCCGACGGGAGCCTCTGCAAATCCAAGCTCGCGATACCGACCACGTTCGTCGCGCAGAACGGGGCGGAAATCCAGCAGAGCACGAAAGTCAGCGTGACGGGCTGCCCCAAGACCAAGCTTGCACGGAAAACCAAGACAACGAAGAAGACCAAGAAGAAGAAGCGAAAAAAGTAGCAAAGGGGAGTAGCCGTATTATCAATGATCGACCCGTCTGCTGTTGCAGACGGGTGCAAGTGTTTTCAAAAAGGAAGGTAACTCATGACGCGAAATCGCATTAGTAGGACATTGCTCATGGTGGCGGCGCTCGTGGTATCTCTCTCCGCGCTCGGTGTTTCCTCCGCGATGGCGACACCAAAAGGCGAATACTCTGTATTCGAACAGTGCCCATTGAGTAACCTCGCAATTTCTGGTTGCATTGTCTCTCGTACGGAAAGCGGTCATATCACGATCGGTACACAGGAAGTACCGATCGTCAAAACGCAGACACTGCAGGGTGGCCTGAAAAACATTTCACCCGGTGTCAAAGAACTCGTTGCCGCGGCGAACGGCGAAACACTGACAAAAACACCGCAAAAAGTCCCCGGTGGGATCCTCGGCCTCATCAAGTGCAACGAAATCAAAGGCGAAGGCTTCTGGGAAAAAGTCGAGCGCGGCACCTGCGAATTCTTCTTCGAAAACAAATACACCGGCGTAGAAGCCACGACCGAACTCGCAGCCCCGGCCAGCTCAGTAATCCTAAACCTAGGAGCCGCCCAATTCGAAACGGGCACAGCGCTAACGCTGCCGATCAAGGTCAAGCTGGAAAACCCGCTGCTCGGTAACGAATGCTACATCGGGTCCAACTCGAACCCAGTCACACTCCACCTCTCGACCGGAAAATCAGGATCCCTCAAAGGCAAAATGGGAGAAACCTCCTCTAAGGCCGAAGGCGGCATCCTAGAGGTCAAGAACAGCTCCCTCGTCGACGGCGAATTCTCCGCACCAGGAGTAACCGGATGCGGCGAATTCTTCTCGTTCCTACTCGACCCCATCATCAACGCAAAACTCGGGCTGCCAGCAGCCTCAGGAACCAACTCAGCAGTCCTCGGCACAACACTCGAAATCGCCGGCGCAGGACTCGTACGCGAAAGCGAAGAAGAATAAACCACACAACGCAGCCCGCAGTAAACCCAAACAGTCAATAGTCAAGACGACAAACAAGCTGGGGCCCGTCACCGACGGGCCCCAGCCCAACACACCCCAACAACCCACCGGGATCGGGCTCCGTCTGGGGGGAGCGGGCGGTGCGGTCGGGGGATGAAGGGGTCTGGTGGTCGTTGTGAGCCCGTTGATCGCGCTGATGAGCGACCAGTGGAAGCGGGTTGGAGGAGACGGGCGTGGAAGCGGTGCGGCGTCGGGGGGCCTCAGGGCGTGATGTCTCGCAAATAGCGAACTTTCCAAGTCTGACCTGTCGTAATCTTGCAACAAGGTCGGATCCGACCTGCGCATCAGGCCTTGATTTGGTTCTACCAAATAAACTAGCATTGATACATGGCAAAGGTCGCCAGTCGCTGGTCCTGCCTCTCCCGTGGGACGCGCATTGCTGTGCTTCCGACTGCGAGGGAGAGGCCGGGCGTTGGGCTTGGGAGCACCCAGGTATCGTCGGCGCTGCCGACTGGTTGCGGTGCGGGCCGTCAGAAACATATCCGGCCGACACGCTGTTCCGCGTATCGGGCCGTCACAAGACACCAAAACCTGCGCAAATCACGGACTTCCGCCCAGCTGGGAACCTTGCTGGCCTTCCGTCGCCCGGGAGGGTGTCGTCGACCTCCTTGGGAGATCGTGCTAAGCCTTGATCCACCGGTCTGATTCTGGAGGTGTTGGCGGGGGGGCCGTTGAGTTTGTTGAAGAGGCTTTTGTTGCCGGGGGGGTTGCGAAGCTGTTCGTCGGTCGGTGCTGAGGTGTCGGAGTGGTCCTTGGGCTTGTGTCCCGGCGTGGTTGCGGGCAGGCCGAGGCCAGTGGTGTGGCGTCGGTTGTCGTCGCGGAGCGGGCTGGGTCAGTTGGGTGGCGGGAGCGCGCGTAGTCGCGCGAGCGCGGCGAGGAAGTCATCGGCCCAGGGCCAGTAGGCGGGCATCCGTAGTGTTGTGCGCCGCGCGGAGCGCACGAGTCGACCGGGCAGCGCGAGCAGTCGGCGGCGTAGTGTGCGTGCTGTTCTGGTGGTCGCGTTGGGCAGGCCGATTGCCTGTGTCCAGCGCAGCAGGTTGTGTGCCAGTGCGGCGATCACGGTCCACGCGGCGTTGGCGTTGAACTTGCCGGAGGGGAAGTGCGCCATGGCTTGGTCTTTGAGATCGCGGATCGCGAGCTCGACGACAGCGTGCTGGCGGTGCTCGACCTCGACCACGGTGAGCGTATCCGTGCGGTTGGTCGCGAAGGGGTAGTGCTCCCAGTACCGGGAGCAGCTCGCCCTGCTGGGAGAGCCGGCGAACGCGGCGCACGACCAGTCGCCAATCCCCGAGTGTTGTCTCGGCGATCTGCGCGATCGACGTTTCGGGGTAGTCCTCCAAGGTGACCCACGCGTTCTCGTTGATCGCCTCGACAGCAACGCGGACGTGGGGCTGCATACGCACGCCGATCGAGAACTTCCAGCCCGCCGTGTCCAGTCGCGCGAAGGTCTTCTTGTTCCAGAATCCCGAGTCGGCACGCAGCAGCTTCTCGCCCATGGCGCCGGCCCTGTTGACGCGTGCAATCACCTCCTCGCAGAAGCGCAGCATCCCGCGCGAGGTGTTCGCTGAGCCGTGACGCAGGCGGATGTGCAGCACCTCGCCGGTGTCCGCGCGCGTGGCGAGGATCGGGTGATAGCCGCGCTTGTGCGTATACCCAAAGCCGACGCCCTGCTTGGCATAGCCATGCACCTCGCCGACGAAGCTGTCGGCGTCGATGACCAAGCGACCGTCACCGGGCCCGGCGCCCGCAGCCCACGCGCGAGCGATCACCTGGTCAAGCACGCGGTCAAGCTGGCGGACATGCCCGAACGTGAACGCGCGCAAGAACGTCCCCAACGTCGACGGCGCCGCAACCACATGGCCGAGCACCGCGCCGGTCTGTCCCGAGCGCAGCACGTCGCAGTCCTCGATGCAGTCCGCCCCGAGCGCCATCGCCGAGACCAGGCTCATCACCTTGCGCCCCGGATTCGCCGCGCCAGCGCGATCACCGAGATCGACCGCGTCATCGACGAGCTGCTCGATACCGAGGCGCCCCGCCAGCAGCGCAGGCAGCATCACACCAGCGTTAGCGACCGCCCGCTCATCATCGAAAACGACAACGGATCGGTCCGACAGATCATGCACCATGCAGGTGACCTCCTGGTGCAGGCCCGCCGTCGCCGGAATCGACAGCTTTCTGCCTGCTCAGGAGGTCATTTCAACTCCACCACCGGACAGACCCACCAACCACAACGGTGGATCAAGGCTAAGCGGGCGTGCCGGCCGGAGCGGGCGGTACGGTCGGGGGATGATGGAGATGTTGGAGGTGATCGAGGTGGCGCGGCGGGAGCTGGAGGGGTGCCCGGGCGACGCGCTGGCGTGCGCCCGTGCGCGTGGCGTGTTGAGCCAGGCGCGGGAGCTGTGGGGGATGCTCGACGCTGAGCAGCGCGCGGCGCTGGGCGGCGCGGCGGGCGAGCTCAGGGAGCTGGTGGACGTGCAGTCCCGGGATACCGCTCCGCCGCCGGCCCCGGAGGAGCTGCTGGAGCGTTTCGGCTTGAGGGAGTTCCGTGCGGGTCAGCGCGAGGCGGTGGCGGCGGCGCTGGAGGGGAGGGACAGTCTCGTGGTGATGCCGACGGGGGCGGGGAAGTCGCTGTGCTATCAGCTGCCGGCGCTGGCGGGGAGGGGCCTGGTGGTGGTTGTGAGCCCGTTGATCGCGCTGATGAATGACCAGTGGAAACGCCTTGAGGAGACGGGTGTGAAGGCGGTGATGCTGGCGTCGGGGATGCAGGAGGGCCATAACGCGCGGGCGCTGCTGGATATCGAGTCGGGCTGGGCGCAGCTGGTGCTGGCGGCTCCGGAGCGTTTCGCCTCGCGCGCGTTCCGGGAGGTGCTGGGGACGCGCAAGGTGGGGCTGTTCGTGGTGGACGAGGCGCACTGTGTGGCGGAGTGGGGTCATGACTTCCGCCCGGACTACCTGCGCCTGCACGGCGCGATCGCGGCGCTGGGGCGCCCGCCGGTGATGGCGGCGACGGCGACGGCGACGCCGCGGGTGGCGGCGGAGATCGCGGTGAGGCTGGGGCTGCGGGAGTGGGTGTCGGTGAGCTCGGGCTTTGACCGGCCGAACCTTGCGTTCGACGTGGTCAGTGTCGAGGGCAAGGGGGCGGTGGCGCGCAAGCGCGCGGCGCTGCTGCATGTCCTGGAGGGCGCCGACGCACGGCCGGCGATCGTGTATTGCGGGACGCGCAAGGACACCGAGGAGGTGGCGGACGCGGGCCCCGTCCGGGCCGGGCAGTCGGGCGTACGCGGCGACTCCCGGCGCGCGGCGCGCAATGGGTCTGTGACGGCCGCCTCGCCAGTGGTGCCGGCTCGTGATCGGGTCGATGAGGGGCACTACGAGAGGCTCAGGGAGTGGCGTCTGGGTCGCGCGGATGGCAAGCCGGCGTTCACGGTGGCGGCGAACACGGTGTTGGAGGAGATCCTGCGCAGGCGTCCGCGGAGCGCGGAGGAGCTGATCGAGGTTCGTGGGATCGGCCCCGCGTTCTGCGAGCAGCACGGCGAGTCGCTGCTGGAAACATTGAGCGAGATCTAAATCGCGGGCTTCAGGGCGCAATCTTCCCGCAAATAGCGAGCTTTCCGAGTCTGATCTGTCGTAATCCTGCCACAAGGTCGGATCCGACCTGCGCATCAGGCCTTGACATAGTCCCGCCAAATAAACTAGCATTGACACATGGCCCAGGGTCGCCAGTCGCTCGTCCTGCAGCGCTCGTGGGGGGCTCCCTGCGATGCTGCCGGGCCACAAGCTTTCTCTGGCAGGCCCGGCTGGATGGTAGGCCGGGCTCCCGGAGCCTCGAATGGGCCGGTGTCGCTGCTGTTCGGCGGAGCGGGTCTTCAGAGGCCGAATCAATTCTCTGTGTGCCAGAGCAGGGAGCAGAGACAAACCGGCCCCAGGACGCCTCTAAGGGAAAATGAAGGGCGCCCCAGGGCCAAGTACGACAAAAAGGAGCATATCAAATGCAGTCAAGTCGAGTACGACTCATGCTAATCGCGCTGCTCGGCGTGTTCGCGTTCGGCGCTGTCGCTGCGGCGGCCGCCCAGGCCGAAGAAGCGCCGTTCTGGACTAGAGAAACTGTAAGGCTCGGTGCGGGTGAAACCCACTATATAACTGGGAAATTGTTGAAAGAAGGAGAAACAGGAGCAGTCCCGTCCGTGTTGAGCGCTGCCACGGGACAGACGGTAACGTGCACCGGCGGAAAACTCAAAGAAGGTGTGTTGTTAGGTTCAGCTGCAGGAAACCCTGGCACGAATGATGAGGTTGTTGTCTTCACTGGCTGTACCGTGGTAAACAACGGGTCGGCCTGTAGTGTCGAAGGAGGGACCGTCACGACAAACAACGTAAAATCAGAGCTGGTGGAGAATGTTGAAAGCTCAAAAGTAGGCAAAAAACTATTAGTCGAGTTCTTCCCGAACAAAGGCGTGCAGTTCGCGACGCTAAAATTCACCGGCACCGCTTGCACAGTTAAAAGTACGATTGTGGAAGGCCAAGTAGCTGCCGAAGTGCTCACCGATCCAGGTGAACTCCCGGTTGAATTACCAAATGCAAAAACAGAAGCCCACTCATGGCTGCTCAAGTTCCCCAAAACACCGGTAACAGAAGTCTGGTTAATTAAAGGCGGAACCGGCGAAGTGCATGTACTGGAAACACTGAAGTCCTTTTCAGAACCGTCGACCCTTACAGGCACAGCGTTAGTCTTACTGGCTAATAAAGAATTAAAAACCGAAGAAGTGAACTGGAGTCCGTTACCATAAAGGGCTTGAGCTAAATAGAATAGCTGTCGGGGCTCAGGGTCACTGACTGGGCCCCGACAATATTATTTGGGCAAAAGGGCAAGGGGCGTAAGGGAACTAGCGTTATATATATGTGGAGAGAGGCAGGAGGAGAGGTTTGAGGGTCAGGTCTAGATATGTGTCGGTGTGTAGCATTTTGGGTTCGTACTACAGTGCGTTGTGGATGTCAACGGTACTAGTGTGGGTGCTATGCGTAAGCGGGATTGCCGCGAGTTCGGCTCAAGCACAGATCTTGTGTCCTAATGAACAGCTTCGCACGGAACAGGCGTATGGTTTGGGGTTGCCCGATTGTCGGGCGTTTGAGATGGTCTCGCCGTTGAACAAGAACGATAACGATGTCTTGTTTGTGGATAGCCGCGCTTCGGTGTCTGATGAAGCACCGGCGATCGCCTATTTCTCCCCAGGTTCTTTCGCCGAATCTCCTTCTGAACCGAGGTCTGCGTTGGTGGACGATCGGTATATTTCTCGCCGTGGCCCGGGTGGTTGGTCGACTAAGAACATCTCTCCGCCGTATATTTCCTTGGGAGGAGACACTCTCCCTGCATTCAAAGAATCGTTGTTTACGCCCGACTTGTCAGAAGGGCTCGTGGAGAGCACGTTTACTCCTCTTGTGGGAGGCGAACCCGAAGGGTACATCAATCTCTATATGGCGGATACGGGCAGCAGCACTTATCGGACCGTAACAACCACTCAACCCCCGGGATTGAAGCCGTACACTAGCAATCTCAACGGGGCGCAACTGTCCGCTGCTGGAGCGTCGACCGATCTTAGTCGTGTCGTCTTCCAAGAGATAGGCAACCTGACTGGAGTCAGCGAAGTATCGTCCAACGGGCACGTCTATGAGTGGGTGAACGGTGCATTGAGCCTGGTTGATGTCCCGCCCGTAGGAGCAAAGTTGGAAGCTGAAGACGGGGTGGGGGCACTTGGTCACTTTGGGAATCCCGAAAGTGGAGATGAGTGGCATGCGGTTTCTGCCGACGGCTCGCGGGTCTTCTTCACTGGTGGTGAAGGAAAAGGAGAAGAAGCGCAGGGGCAGCTGTATGTGCGCGAAGTGGATGAGGCGAGGACGGTTGAGGTCTCGGCGTCTCAGCGTGAGTCGGGCGATCCAAATGATCATGCAGAACCTACTGGTGAAGATCCGGATGGGTTGAGGCCGGCTCGGTATTGGGCTGCGAGTGCGGATGGGTCAAAGGTGTTCTTCACGAGCAGAGCAGAGTTGACCGATAATGCAAATACGGGTCCTGCGGATAACACGGAGAATCTTTACGAATACGATCTGGAAGACGGAGCGTTGACCGATCTCTCGGTAGACAAGGATGTTGAAGGGGCCGCGGTGCTGGGGGTAGTGACGGCTAGTGAAGATGGTTCTTATGTTTACTTCGTCGCCGAAGGTGTGCTGACAGCGGAAGGTAACGCCGAAGGAGAAATGCCCGAAGCGGATAAACCAAACCTATACCTCTACAACGGGGGAAAAGTCGTATTTATCGCGACGCTCGCGCCCGCGACCTTCCATGAAGGTATCGGACCCGGCGTCAACGAAGAAGGCGGCGACTCAAACGACTGGCGTGGTGAACAACGGGAACATTTTCCGTCTGGCGCTCCCCGAAATTTTGGTCCGGAACACCACACGGTTAGGGTGACTCCTGGGGGGGTGCAGTTGGCGTTTGAGTCCGAACGGGGCTTGACGGGCTATAACAACGAGCAGGCGGAACCAGGTGAGTGCGACGGTCAGGTTGGGACCAACGTAAAAGAAAATGGTAGGTGTCGTGAGGTGTATTTGTATGACGCGGCGGCAGGAGGTTTGATGTGTGTGTCGTGTGATCGTGGTGGTGCTCAGCCTGTTGGCCCGGCAGAGCTTGGAGGGCATGAAGAAGAAGCAGGCTCAGCGGAGGTGTTTCCTTCACCGTTTTATGTTCCGCGTAATTTCTCTGAAGACGGTGATCGCTTGTTCTTCCAAAGTCCGGATGCGCTTGTGCCACAAGACAGCAATGGCCGCACAGATGTGTATGAGTGGGAGTCCAGAGGTGTCGGTAGCTGCGTAGACGTAGATGGTTGTGTGTATCCGGTGTCTAACGTGGCGGGCGGTTACGAATCGCGTTTTATGGATGCTAGTCCGAGTGGGGATAATGTGTTTATCGCTACTAAAGACCAGCTAGTAGCGTCGGCGGATGGAGATTCACGCGTAAACGTGTACGATGCGAGGGTTGGTGGAGGTGTTCCCGTGCTTCCGTCTTCACCTGTGTGCACGAACGCTGATTCGTGTAAACCACCTGCGTCGTTGGAGCCGTCAATTTTTGGTGCGCCCGCAACTGCGACGTTCTCGGGTGTTGGAAATCTCGCGGCAATGCCAGTCACACGGGTGGTGGTGAAGCGCTGCAAGCGAGGTTTGACTAGGAGGCGTGGCAAGTGTATTAGGAGTAGCGCCAAAAGGACTGGTAAACGCGGAAAAGGCGCTGGTAAACGCGCCTCACATAGGGGGCGGTGATTATGGGGAAGCGGTTGTTGTTGCCCGTTTTGCTGGTGCTGTGTGCGCCGTTCTTGCCAGGTTCCGTGGTAGCTGTATGTTTTGGTCATGGAATTGAATTGCAGAGTGTCGAAGTGTCAGCTGTGAATAGGAATGGGTCGCTTGACGTGCAGGCAGGCTCGCATCCCTATATGTTTGCGGCCGGGTTTTCATTGGGCAAACCGGAAGAATTTATAGTTGATGGTAGGCACTATGACCGGATTGCTGGTGGTGGGTTGAAGAACTTTCAGCTTGAATTGCCACCGGGTTTTGTGGGAAACCCCAACGCGACACCAAAGTGTGCTTATCTTGAATTCATCGCAAAGACGTGCCCGGATAATACGGCAGTAGGCGAGGCGACGACTAGGCTCTCCGCCGCGGAAGACTATATTAACCCCGAAACGAATGAATATTTTCCTCACGTCCAGGTTGTGACTAATCCAGTATATAATATTGAAACACCGGGAGGTGTCCCGGCTGAGTTCGGGTTCTTGGTCAAGGGCATCGCCCCGATTTTGGTGGACGCATCGGTCCGTACCGGCGGGGACTACGGGATCACGGCCAGTGTCCATAATATACCGGAGAGTATTACGGCGTACGGGTCGGAGGTGAAGATTTGGGGGGTGCCGGCGGATCCCAGCCACGATGCGATCCGTGGGAAATGTCTCGGTGAAGCTGAAAGTAATAGCTACGGGGAAGTAGTAGAAGGTATCCCGCACAACGAAGAAGAGTCGCTGGGTGATTGTCCAGCGAATGTGCCGGTGCGGCCGTTCTTGACGAACCCAACATCGTGTGAAATAAAGCGATCCGCAACGTTGAATGTGGATTCGTGGGGAGAACCTAGCGTCTTTGCTTCGAAGGTTGTTTCGTTGCCTGAGCTCTCGGAATGCGACCGGCTTGATTTCAGTCCGACGCTGACGGTCGCACCGGATGGGACAGCGGGGAGCACGCCGACGGGGTTGAATGTAGATGTGCACCTTCCGCAGGAATCGACGGCTAACCCGGACGGGCTGGGAGAGGCTGACATGAGGAACACGACGGTGACGCTGCCGGAAGGGGTGCAGATCAACCCGAGCGCGGCGGATGGGCTACAGGCGTGCCCGCTGTTGCATGGCAGGGAACCGGTGAAAGAAGAACGAGAACGCGAACGCAGCGAGGTCGGTATCGATCTCGAATCGGCTGCGCCCGCTGATTGCCCTGATGCGTCGAAGCTCGCGACCGTCAGGGTCAGGACGCCGCTGCTGGAACACGAACTGGAAGGTGCGGTGTATCTGGCGGCGCCGCAGAACTTTATGGGGGCGTTTGAAAACCCGTTTGGTAGCTTGATCGCGATCTACCTGGTATTCGAAGAACCGGAAACTGGTGTTCTGGTCAAGCTCGCGGGAAGCGTCGCGGCGAATCCGCAGACGGGCCAGCTGACGACGACGGTTGAAAATGTTCCGCAGTTCCCTGTCAGTGAAGTAAAACTGGAATTTTTCGGGACTGACAGGGCGCCGCTTGCGACCCCGGCGGTGTGTGGGACGTACACGACGACGACGGCGTTCACGTCGTGGTCGGCCGCGGAACACCCGACCCCGTCTGAAATAGCGAACCCGTCCTCGAGCTTTCAGATCAGCTCCGGTCCAGCCGGGGCGCCATGTGCGGACCCGTTGCCGTTCGCGCCGTCGCTGACGGGGGGTTCGACGAACGTCCAGGCGGGCGCGTTCAGTCCGCTGACGACGACGATTACTCGCGAAGACGGCCAGCAGAGCATCCAGACGGTGCAGCTGCACTTCCCGCCGGGTCTGTCGGGCATTCTCGCGGGCGTGAAGCTTTGCCCCGAAGAGCAGGCAAACGCCGGGACGTGTGGCCCGGAAAGCTTGATCGGGGAAACGATCGTGAGTGTCGGCCTCGGTGATGACCCGTTCACGGTCGTGGGCGGCAAGGTCTACCTCACCGAAAAATACGAGGGTGCACCGTTCGGGTTGTCGATCGTCAACCCGGCGAAGGCCGGGCCGTTCGTGCTAGAAGAAGGACGCCCCGTGGTGGTACGCGGCAAGCTCGAACTGAACCCATACACCACCGCGCTTACGTTCACGAGCAACACCGAAGCGCAGGGTTATGCGATCCCGCACATCCTTGACGGCATTCCGCTGCAGATCAAGCACGTCAACGTGACGATCAATCGTCCCGGGTTCACGTTCAACCCGACCAACTGCAATAAAATGGAAATCGCGGGAAGTATCGGCAGCGACGCGGGAGCGAGCTCGCCGGTGTCGGTGCCGTTCCAGGTCACTAACTGTGCGGCGCTCGGGTTTGCACCTAAGTTCGTGGTGTCGACATCGGCGAAGACGAGCAGGACTGAAGGGGCGAGCCTGAGCGTGAAGCTTGCTTATCCGAGCGCGCCTTTTGGTAGCCAGGCGAACATCGGCAAGGTCACGGTCGATCTACCCAAACAGCTTCCCGCGCGCCTGAAGACCCTACAAAAAGCGTGTACCGCCGCGCAGTTCGAAGCGAACCCCGCGGGATGCCCGGAAGCATCGATCGTGGGTCACGCCAAGGTAACGACACCGCTGCTGCCGGTCCCATTGGAAGGCCCGGCCTATTTCGTCAGCCATGGCGGTGAAGCGTTCCCGAGCCTGATCATGGTCCTGCAGGGCTACGGTGTCACGGTCGACCTGGTCGGCACGACGTTCATCAGCAAAAAGAACGTCACGAGCAGCACATTCAAGGCGACACCCGACCAGCCCTTCAGCGCCTTCGAACTAACCTTGCCCGAGGGAAAGTACTCGGCGCTCGCGGCCGACGGGAGCCTCTGCAAATCCAAGCTCGCGATACCGACCACGTTCGTCGCGCAGAACGGGGCGGAAATCCAGCAGAGCACGAAAGTCAGCGTGACGGGCTGCCCCAAGACCAAGCTTGCACGGAAAACCAAGACAACGAAGAAGACCAAGAAGAAGAAGCGAAAAAAGTAGCAAAGGGGAGTAGCCGTATTATCAATGATCGACCCGTCTGCTGTTGCAGACGGGTGCAAGTGTTTTCAAAAAGGAAGGTAACTCATGACGCGAAATCGCATTAGTAGGACATTGCTCATGGTGGCGGCGCTCGTGGTATCTCTCTCCGCGCTCGGTGTTTCCTCCGCGATGGCGACACCAAAAGGCGAATACTCTGTATTCGAACAGTGCCCATTGAGTAACCTCGCAATTTCTGGTTGCATTGTCTCTCGTACGGAAAGCGGTCATATCACGATCGGTACACAGGAAGTACCGATCGTCAAAACGCAGACACTGCAGGGTGGCCTGAAAAACATTTCACCCGGTGTCAAAGAACTCGTTGCCGCGGCGAACGGCGAAACACTGACAAAAACACCGCAAAAAGTCCCCGGTGGGATCCTCGGCCTCATCAAGTGCAACGAAATCAAAGGCGAAGGCTTCTGGGAAAAAGTCGAGCGCGGCACCTGCGAATTCTTCTTCGAAAACAAATACACCGGCGTAGAAGCCACGACCGAACTCGCAGCCCCGGCCAGCTCAGTAATCCTAAACCTAGGAGCCGCCCAATTCGAAACGGGCACAGCGCTAACGCTGCCGATCAAGGTCAAGCTGGAAAACCCGCTGCTCGGTAACGAATGCTACATCGGGTCCAACTCGAACCCAGTCACACTCCACCTCTCGACCGGAAAATCAGGATCCCTCAAAGGCAAAATGGGAGAAACCTCCTCTAAGGCCGAAGGCGGCATCCTAGAGGTCAAGAACAGCTCCCTCGTCGACGGCGAATTCTCCGCACCAGGAGTAACCGGATGCGGCGAATTCTTCTCGTTCCTACTCGACCCCATCATCAACGCAAAACTCGGGCTGCCAGCAGCCTCAGGAACCAACTCAGCAGTCCTCGGCACAACACTCGAAATCGCCGGCGCAGGACTCGTACGCGAAAGCGAAGAAGAATAAACCACACAACGCAGCCCGCAGTAAACCCAAACAGTCAATAGTCAAGACGACAAACAAGCTGGGGCCCGTCACCGACGGGCCCCAGCCCAACACACCAATCCCCCTAAGACCCGGCCCCGCGTGCCGGCGGAGTACGAGTTACGGTCCCGGTCATGAAGGAGATCTCTGGAGGCGATCGAGGTCGCGCGGCGGGAGCTGGAGGCGTATCCGGGCGACGCGCTGGCGTGCGTCGAGCAGCGGGCGACGCTGGGTGGCGTCAAGCGTCCCCACAACTCGCGCGCCTGGCTCAACACCCCACGCGCACGGGCGTGGCGGCCCGGCTTAAGTGTGCGCTGCTTCGCCCCCCCTTGGCCCGGTCAGTGGGATTGGGGCCGGTCTTCGGCCTGCCCAGTGGTGCCATGGTCATTGCTCCGTCGGCCGCCAGCCACGACCAGTCGATCCCGATCTGCTCGTCGTAGTCAAGCAGCCCTTGGCGCCAAATCTCCCGGAAAACTCCGGCTCGCTCCCACTCGTGGAACCGCCGGTGGGCAGTAGTGACGGGGTCCCCATGAAGTGATCCAGGTGATCTGGGCCGAGTAGTGGGCCGCCGCCTCGGACTGCGTGGGAGAGGTCGGGCGCTGTGAGTCCCCGGGGAGCCACCGACGCTGCCCGTCGGTGGTGGTGCGGGCCGTCAGAAACATATCGGGCTGACGCGCTTTTCCACCTATCCGGCTGCGGCAGGACACCAAAACTCCCGCAAAACACAGACTTTCGCCCGGCTGGGATTCTTGGTGGCCTTCCGTCATTCGGGGGGTGTCGTCAACCTCCTTGGGGATCGTGCTAAACCATCATCACGACAAGTCTGCGTGCCAGAGCAGGGAGCAGAGACAAACCGGCCCAGGACGCCTCTAAGGGAGAATAAAGGGCGCCCCAGGGCCAAGTACGATAAAAGGAGCATATCAAATGCAGTCAAATCGAGTACGACTCATGCTAATCGTACTGCTCAGCGTGTTTGCGTTCAGCGCAGTCGCTGCGGCAGCAGCGCAAGCCGAAGAAGCGCCGTTCTGGAGTAGAGAAGGTGTAAGGCTCGGCGCGGGTGAAACCCACTATATAACTGCGAAATTGTTGAAAGAAGGAGAAGCAGGAGCAACCCCGGTCAAGTTGTCCTCCAGCACGGGAGTGGCGGTCTCATGCACCGGCATAAAACTCAAAGGAGGTGTGCTGTTAGGTTCAGCTGCTGGAAACCCCGGCACCGGCGGTGGGATTCTCGAATTGACCGGCTGTACCGTGGCAAACAACGGGTCGGCCTGTGGTGTCGAAGGAGGGACCCTCGTAACAAACAACCTAAAGTCTGAGCTTGTGGAGAATGTTGAAAACTCAAAAGTAGGCAAAAAACTGTTAGTTGAGGCCTTTCCGAACAAAGGCGTGCAGTTTGCGACGGTAAGGTTCACCGGCACCTGCGACATTAGGAGTACGATTGTGGAAGGCGAGGTAGCTGCCGAAGTGCTCACCGATCCAGGTGAACTCCCGGTTGAATTACCAAATGAAAAAAAAGAAGCCCACTCGTGGCTACTTAAGTTCCCAGCAACACCGGTAAAAGAAGTCTGGTTAATTAAAGGCGGAACCGGTTCTGTACAAGCACTGGAAACACTGAAAGCCTCTGGAGAACCGGCGACTCTTGAAGGCACCGGGTTAGTCTTACTGGCTAATAAAGAATTAAAAACCGAAGAAGTGAACTGGAGTCCATTACCATAAAAGGCTTGGGTTAAATATAGTAACTGTCGGGGCTCAAGGCAATTGTCTGAGCCCCGACAACATATTAGTGACGGGGTCCCCGTGAAGTGATCCAGGTGATCTGGTCCCAAAGTGATGGACCGTGCTTGTGCGAGTCAGGCGGCTGTGGGCTGTTGGTTGTGTAGCGTCTCATATTCGGTTGGTGTGAGCATTCCGAGTGCGGAGTGGCGGCGCTTGCGGTTGTGGAAGATCTCGAGGTACTCGAAGATCGCGTTGGCGAGTTCCAGCCGGGTGCGCCAGCGTTTGCGGTTCAGTAGCTCGGTTTGCATGCGCGCCCAGAAGGACTCCATCATGCCGTTGTCATAGGCGTCGCCGACGCGGCCCATCGAGAGTGCTAGCCCGGCGGTTTTGATGCGCTTACCGAAGGCCCATGAGGTGAATTGGCTGCCGTGGTCGCAGTGTATGATCGTGCCGCTGGTGGGTTTGCGGTTCTTGACCGCCATCCCGAGCGCGCTGGTCACCAGGGTTGTTGCTTGTTGGCTGTCGATCGACCAGCCAACTACGCGCCGGGAATGGGCATCCAGGACGGCGCAGCAGTAGAGCTTGCCCTCCCTGGTGGGGTGCTCGGTTATGTCTGTGAGCCATAGCTGGTTAGGCGCGTCCCTGGCGAACTGCCGGGCGACCAGGTCGCTGGCGGGCGCCCTGTCGCTCCGCGGCCCTCGTCGCTTACGCTTGGGTGCCGGCAACCCCTGGATGCCGAGCCGGCGCATGGCCGCTCTCACGGCCTTCTGGTTGACCGTCATGCCGTACCCGAGCCGAAGCTCTGCGGTGATCCTGCGCTTCCCGTAGGTGCCGTTAGACGCCCGGTGGATATCGAGCACGAGATCCCCGAGCTGTCCTTGGCGTAGCTGGCGGATCGACGGGGGTCGCGTACGCCAGTAGAAGTAGCCCGACGGTGCGATGTCGAGCATCCTGCAGCACGCCTTCGCTGAGTGTCCCTGCCCGGCCAGGACCTCAATCACCGGGTAGATCCTTTTGGGCGTGCTGCCCGTCGTCCCTCCTGCTCCTCGAACAGCGCCGAGGCCTTACGCGTCAGCTCCAATTCAGCTTCAAGCTCTTTGATCCGCGCCCGGGCTTCAGAGAGCTCAGCGCGCTCGCCGCTTCGGACGCCCGGCCGCTCGCCGAGGTCGACTTCCTCCTGGGCGATCCAGCGATAGACGGTCCCTTCAGCGACACCGAGCTCCTCAGCGACCTCCCGCGGCCTACGACCCCCCGCCTGGCACAACTCGATCACACGACGACGAAACTCCGGCGAATAAGACTTCGGCATGCACCTCTCCTTCGGGGAATCATGCCGCCCACCTTGACGGCGGCCATGAGATTCTCCCCGTAGGCGGCCGTTGAAACTCCCCACTGGCGGCCACTGGATCTCCCCATGGGTGGCCATCGGATCTCCCCACTGTCCTGTCCTGAGCGGCCTGTAGTCCCGGGTGCCTTGTCAACGAGGCACGTCGAGGGAGGCGGGCTTGATGAAGAACTCGGAGGAAGTCATGGAGATCCTGGAGGCGTTTGATCTGACGGGCTCGCTGCGTGGAGCGGCGGAGCTGGCGGGTTGTGATCACAAGACGGTCGCGCAGTGGGTAGCTGCGCGGGATGAGGCCGGCGGCGGTCTGCCGGTGGTCGTCCGGGCGTGTCCGCGGGTAGACCCGTTCGCTGTGAAGATCGAGGAGTGGGTGCAGCGCTCGCGGGGGAAGATCCGCGCGGATAGGGCGCATGAGCGGCTCCTCGCGATGGGCTATATGGGCTCGGAGCGCACGACGCGTCGTGCGGTCGCGCGGGCGAAGCGTGCTTGGCGTTCGGAGCATGGGCGGCGGACACGGCCGTGGGTGTGTGAGCCGGGGTTGTGGATGCAGTGGGATTACGGCGATGGGCCGAAGGTCGCGGGTCACGGGACGGTGTTGTTCTGCGCGTGGCTTGCGTGGTCGCGTTTCCGGGTCGTGCTGCCGTTGTGGGATCGCACGATGGCGAGCGTCGTGATGGGCCTGGACCGGGCGTTGCGAGCGTTTGGTGGTGTGCCGACGTACGCGTTGACCGATAACGAGAGGACGGTGTCTGTCGATCATGTGTGCGGGATCGCGGTGCGTAACCCGCAGATCGTGGCGGTTGGTCGTCATTACGGGCTCTCGATCGCGACGTGTGTGCCGGCGGATCCACAGAGCAAGGGTGGCTCGGAGGCGACGGTCAGGATCGCGAAGGCCGACGTGGTGCCGACCGAGCACAATCTGCGCTCAGGGTATGAGTCCTTCGCTGAGCTCGAGCGTTCGTGCGAGGAGTTCTGCGACCGGGTGAACACGCGTGAGCATAGGGTCACGCGCAGAGCGCCGGTGGTGATGCTCGCCGAGGAGCAAGAGCGGCTGCACCCGCTCCCGGCGGTCGCGCACACGCTGTGTTTTGGGCAGACGCGGCGGGTGTCGAGGTCCTCGACGGTCTCGCTGGGTGGCGCGCTGTATTCCGTCCCGTCGAGCTCGGTCGAGGAGCGTGTGTGGGTGCGCGTGGACGGCAGCGAGTTGGTCGTTGTGCACGTCGACTCGCCGGAGGGTCCGCGTGAGATCGCGCGTCACGCGCTGACGACACCAGGGCAGCCGAGCATCAAGGATGAGCACTACCCGCCGCGGCCGGCCGGCGCGCTTGAGCGTCGCCCCCGGGCACGCAGCGAGCAGGAGACGGCGTTCCTCGCGCTCGGGCCAGGCGCCGAGGCTTGGCTCATCAACGCGGCCGCGGCCGGCGCGAGCAGGGTGCGCCGCAAGATGGCCGAGGCAGTCGATCTCGCAAAGCTCCATGGAGAGCAGGAGGTCGCTCACGCGCTTGAGCTCTGCGCGCAGGCCGGGCGCTTCGGCGAAGGCGACCTCGCTGCGATCCTCTCTCACCACCAGGCGGGGAACGTGATCCCGTTTCCCGTCAGGGCCTCGGAGGAGCAGACGTTGCAGCGCTCCACGCGCTCATGGGAGGGCTTCGGGCGATGAGCTACTACCACGAGGTTCACCCCGAGCTCGACCCCGAGCAGATCGAGCAGCTCCCCAGCGGAGTCTGGCGGCTAGAGATCGATCTCGTCTTCACCGACGACCCGGACCGTCCGAGCTGGCGCGAGCTAGAGCCAGCGCGCTGCGCGATCGACCCTGTTCAAGCACGCAAGCTTGCGTTCGAACTGGACTTGCTCGCCAATATCGCCGAGCAGTACCAGGAGAGGGAAAGCACACGATGAGCGTCCAGACACCCCAACCACCACCGCTCCCCGAGGAGCTCGACCGGCTGTTGCGCCGTCTACGACTGCCGTATGTCCGCGGAGCCGCGCCGGAGGTGATCGCGACCGCGGCCGCCCAGCGCTGGGAGCCCGCGGAGATCCTGCGCGTGCTGCTCACCGAGGAGGCCGCCGGCCGCGACCAGGCGACGATCAGGACGCGGCGGCGCACATCGCAGCTGCCTGCCGGTAAGACACTCGACGCCTGGCAGGAGAAAGCGAGCACGATCCCCAAGCAACCCAGCAGGCGCTACGGACACTCGAGTGGGTCACACTCGCGGAGAACCTCTGCGTCTGCGGCCCGTCCGGGACCGGGAAGAGCCACTGGGTGGAGGCGCTCGGGCACCACGCGATCGACCACGGCAAGACAGTCGCCTGGCACACCCTGGAGTCCCTCGCCGCGCTCCTGCGCCGCCACCGCGCCGATGACACCGTCGCCAAGGCGATCAGCAAGCTAATCCACGCCGACCTGATCATCATCGATGACGTCGGGCTGCTCCCCGTCGCCACCGACGCAGCCGAGGCACTCTTCCGTGTCGTGGACGCCGCCTACGAGAAGCGCTCAATCGCGCTCACCTCGAACATTCATCCCGCGGGGTTCGACGAGCTGATGCCCAAGACACTCGCCGCTGCGACCGTCGACCGGCTACTGCACCACGCACACGTCCTGCTCACCGACGGCACCGAGAGCTACCGCCTCACCCAGGCAACCAGCGGCGAGGGGGTGAGGCCCCTGGCCGGCTGAACGCGCCGCGGGCCCTCGACTCCGCTACGGCCTACGGCCTCCGCTCCGTCGAGACCCCGCGCACCCCACGTCATAGGGAGAACTCACGGCCACCAGTGGGGAGAAAACATGGCCGCCACCGGGGAGAACCGATGACCGCCCATGGGGAGAAACCGATGACCGTTGACACCCACCCTCTCACATACGCGGCCCATTACTCGGGGACCAGACCAACAACCAGGGGCCCAGATCAGCGGTCCATTACTATGGGACCAGATCACCTGGCTCACCTACAGGACCCCTTCATCCGGGCGCACCCCAGCCGCGAGATCGAGCGCGAGCCCAGCGAGGATGTCCGGCACCTCCTTGCTGAACTCCAGAGTGCCAGCAAACGCCCGTGACCAACACGACTGACAGGTCACGACCACCCTCGACGGGTCTGCCCATACCACCGGGACATGCACGCTCGGCTCCCACAAATCGCACTGGATCAACTCCGCCAGCCGATAGATCGTCCGCTGGAACGTGCGCTTCACCAAGAACCACGGCCTCACCTCCCGAACATACGCGTCAAAGATAGTCTTGCCGCCCGCATTGCCGATCTCGACTGCCAACTCCCGCAACCGCTGCGACGGGACCTTCGGATCAGCCTGCAACTGCTCACAGATCCATCCCCTGAACGGATCCAAGATCGACCCCGCCGGTGCCCGCGAATAGCGCGGCGGCGCGTCCGCCGCCAACAGCCTCGAGACCGTGTCCCGCGCCAACCCCGTCCGGCGACCGATCTCCCGCGCCGACAGCCCCTCCACCCGCCCCATCCCCCGCACCGATCGTCAAAACGCAGACACAGCAGGGCGGCCTAAAAAACATTTTGCCCGGCGTCAAAGAACTCGTCGCTGCAGCGAACGGCGAAAACGCTGTCATAAATACCGCAAAAAGTCCCAGGCGGGATCACTGGTCTCGCCAAGTGCAACGAAATCAAAGGGCGAAGGGTTCTCTAATCAGCCGGTAAACGGCTGGGGCCCACCCGGCGGGCCCCAGCCTATTTTCTTGTCGATTTTGTTACGTCTTGCTATTCCGCGGTCACAGCCCAAGTACCATAACCCTGGTTGCCTTCCGATGAACCTTCGAAGGCTATGAGCGTGCCGACGGTCCCTGCTCCACTAGAGCCGCCTTCTGGTCTATGAATTTCAGTAAAGCGGCCTTCTTCTTCTTCCTCTGGAGCAGTGATTTCCCTCGGGTAGACACAGAGGTTCCCAGGAGTGGCCGTGGGATTTTCGACGGTTCCCTTGCAAGCTTCTGATGGGACCTTGGAGAATTCGTTGTGAGATCCAACTATTTCTTCATCATTTCCTACGATGAAATGCACATGTGACGACGAGAGGGGAGCAGCCAGGCGGATCGGGAAGGAAATCGCCACGTGGGTGCCTGTAGGCAGAAGATTGGCGAAGGTCCAGATCCAGGTGCCGGTCTCCGTCGCTTTGGAGGGGAGAGTGCTGCCGTCTGTCCATGGCGAGCCTTCGGTGCCTTTTTCGCCTTCTTTGCCGTTTTCGCCGTTTTTGCCTTTTTCGCCTTCCTTGCCGGCTGTTCCGGGCGTGCCCGCCGACCCGGCTTCGCCTTTTGCTCCCGCGGGCCCAGCTGGGCCCGCGGCGCCTTGGGAGCCTGCCGGCCCTCGAGGACCGACCTTACTGGTGCTTTTACCCTTGCTCTTCTTCTTGCTTGTGGTCACGACGGGAGCCGTGGCCGTGTGCCTACCCAAAGTGGAGGCCGCCTGGGGGCGTGAGCCGCTGCCCCCGAATGCAAAAGCCCCACCGGCCATCGACATGACCAATGCGGCAAAGGCCACCGCCGTGGTGGCGTTTAGACGCTGGACAATCCGTGAAATCATGATCTCCCCTTCTTTCGTTTGACAAATGGGCGCACAGACGAACTGCCGTCGGCGGCGCGCAGACCCGATTGACGGGCCTCGAGCCCTGGCGTGGATCCATTTGCAGGAGGCAGCGCAACGAGCGTCGATGCCTGCCTGCCCGATCGAGGATCGCCGGATCTGAGGCCCAGAAGGACCAACCTCCTGCTATCTCATCGTTACCCCTCCCATCCCATTGACATTCAACATCCTAGCTGGCAATAAGTCGCGCCGCTGGGACAGATCTATGCGCTTGAACGTCTTACGGCTACGCCGGCGACGGGCGCATCGACGTCAGATGTCTCGATCGGCCGCAGTGATGTCTCGGTCGGCTGTGGCGCGGCCGTGACCGGGAGGTGGCCGCGGGTGTCGTCAGGGCCGGGCAGTCGGGCGCTCGTGGGGATTCCCGGCGTGTGGCGCGCAACGGATCCACGAGGCCCGCCCCGCTAGTCGTGCTGGCTCATGATCCGGTCGATGAGGGGCACTACGAGAAGCTCAGGAAGTGGCGTCTGGGTCGCGCGGACGGCAAGCCGGCGTTCACGGTGGCGGCGAACACGGTGCTGGAGGAGATCCTGCGCAGGCGTCCGACTTACGCGCTCAAGTGCTCATCGCAACGCTCGGTGATCACCGCATCGGCATCGGCCCCGGACAAGCCGCTTAGCGACCACAACCGAGGGGGGCGACGCGGATCACGTGTCATTGGTATAAGTCTACTCCGATTAGCGATCCCTTGTCGCCGATCAACGGATTGGTCCCAAGGGCCCATATCGTTAGGGGCCGCGAGCTATGGATGGGCGCCGCAGGGCGCTCCAGCGGACTGGCCGACCCCGCTAGCATCCACTCCTGCGCCGACGTAGCTCAGCTGGTAGAGCACTTCACTCGTAATGAAGGGGTCCGGGGTTCGAGTCCCCGCGTCGGCTCTGGGGCCCCTGCGGGTCGGGGCAGCAGCAGCAACGAGGACTCCCTGCCAGCCCAGCTGTCGATCCCCACCACCAACTGGGCCATGACGTGGGCTTCAGCGCCGATGACCTCAAGCGACGGCTCGGGGACATATGCATCGGTGACAGGCGACTTCCCGCCGACGCAGACAGTAGGCTGCGCTGATGGCTGGCGGTGATCTACTTGTTGCGCCTGTGTGCGAGGTCACGGTCATGTATCGAATCGTACGAGGAGCGGACCGCAGTGCGCCAGCAGTGCTGGAGTCTCTGCGATCCCACTACGAGCATGGAGCGCCTCCCCGCGGTTACGAGCGGCGCCTGGCGGTGATTCACATGGGTCTGTCCGTCTTCTCGACGCGGGCGGCGGCCAGGGCGATGGCCCTGAAGTGGTCGACAATCGGGATGTTTGTCGCCGAGTTGGACCTAAAGCCCGGGAACGGCTTCTGCATTGCAGATACGGGTCAGCGGGGGCATTGGACCCTGTGGGGCCGTCCCTTGCAGTTGCTCAGCTCGATTGCCGATATCCTGCGTGTGGAGGCGTGAGCTATGCACTATTCGATCTTCGATAGTACCGGCAACTTGGTCGAGTCCTTTGAGGACGAGCAGTCCGCGCGCACAGCTCTGGATCGCATCGTGGATGCTGAGCCCGAAGCCGCCGAGCACGTCGCGCTGTTTGTGCATGGCGATGACGGTATGCCAATCGGCGATCCGATCTTCGCCCGTGCTGTATCGGGCGTTCGCTGAGGCCAAGAGAGCCCCCAAGTCGCGTCGGGAAGGCGCCGCCAGCTTGCCCCGCGTAGAGATGTTGCGTGAAAAGGCCACCATCCTCTGCGTGTAGTGGCTAGTATACTGTGCGTGTAATGGCTAACGCACAGCCGGACTCATACCGGCAGCGCCTTGTCGATCCACTTTTGGACGAGCTGCTCGCTCAGCTGCCGGCGGTCCTTGTCGTCGGCCCGCGTGCAACGGGTAAGACGACGACGCTGAGCCGGCGTGCGAGCACGGTGGTCAGGCTCGATCGCCGCCCGCAGGCCGTCGCCTTCGAGGCCGACCCCGATGTCGCGCTCAGGGGCCTGGCCGAGCCGGTACTACTCGATGAGTGGCAGCACGTGCCGGGCGTCCTCGGCGCGGTTCGACGCGCGGTCGAAGCCGAACGCCGCGCCAACCGCTTCTTTGTCACGGGCTCGGTTCGTGCCGAGCTGGAGCACGAGGTCTGGCCGGCGACCGGCCGGCTCGTGCGTGTGGCGATGTACCCGATGACGGTGGGGGAGCAGATCGGCAGGCGGGGCAAGCCGTTCTTTGACAGGGTCGCCGACGGCGAGGAACTGACCGTTCCCGCGGAGTGCCCGGACCTGCGCGGCTATGTGGAGCTTGCACTTCGCAGTGGCTTTCCCGACGCCGCCTTGAGCCTGACGGGAGACGCGCGAAGGGCGTGGCTCGAGAGCTACATCGAGGATCTGCTCACGCACGATGTCGAGCAGCTTGAGGAGGGCGCCGCCAGGCGTCGTGACACGCAGCGGCTGCGACGCTTTCTGGAGGCGTATGTGCTGAACTCGGCGGGCGTCGCCGAGCAGAAAACGATCTATGAGGCGGCACAGGTGACCAAGGTCACGGCCGGTGCCTATGAGGATCTGTTGGTGGGGCTGCTAATCGCTGAGCAGATACCGGCGTGGTCATCGAACCGCCTCAAGCGCCTCGTTCACCGGCCGAAGCGCTATCTGACCGACGCCGCCCTGATCACCGCAACGCTGGGCCTCGACGAGCAGGCTGTGATCTCCGACGGTGACCTGCTGGGGCGCGTGCTCGACACGTTCGTGGCCGCGCAGCTGCGTCCTGAGCTTGCCATCTGTAAATCCCGTCCACGTCTCTATCACCTGCGTACCGAGGAGGGCCGCCACGAGATCGACCTCCTCGCCGAGCTCGCGGGACAGCAAATCGTGGGGATCGAGGTCAAGGCCGGCGCCGCACCAAGCGCACACGGGAACGCCAAGCACCTCACATGGCTGGCGGAGCAGCTCGGCGAGCGCTTCCTCGCCGGTGTGGTCCTACACACCGGACCACACGTCTACAAGCTCGCCGAGAAGATCGTCGCAGCGCCCATCGCCGTCCTGTGGGCATAGCGGATGCCGCTCACATACTCAACGTCGCTGATCGATCTGGTGGAAGCCATGCGGCGCAGGCCCGTGGGCACCCCGATCTTCGCTCGCGCAATTGTGGCTTGGCAGTCGCTCAGCGCCCGTGATGACGGATCACGATAGCTGCCTCGGCACAAGGCGCCCTTCCTTTGCCGCCGCCTTCGCAAGGCCCTGGTCGAGCGTGATCAATCCCACATCGAGCCGCCGCGCCAGCGCCAGGTAAGCGGCGTCGTAGGCCGTCAATGCAGCGCGCAGGTTCCATACCGCGTCCGCAAGCTCGATCACGGGATACCTCACCGCACGCAGATCGGCCAGTGCCGCCAGTGCCTCAGCGGCCCGGTGCTCGCTCAGCTCTCCGCGAATCGAGTAACGACGCAGTACCGACAGCAGCTCGACGTGAAAGTGCTCGGGTACGTGCAGCTCGGGATGCGGCGCCAGGACCGCGCGGATTTCGGCGGCTGCCGGCCGCGCGAGCAGCAGCTCCGCGATCGCACTCGCATCTGCGACGATCACGCCGCGCTACGGTTGCGCTCGGCTGCGAGCGCAACCGTAGGCGGCTCGCCAACCTCGACCGGCTCCCACGCCTCGCTGTGCGAAAGCCACTCTTGCATCGTCGGGCGCACCGCCAACGCACGAAGCTCGGCAAGCAGGTAGTCGGAGAGTGTCATTCCCGTACGCGCAGCCCGCACCTTCAACTCACGATGCAGCTCGTCGGGAACGTTGCGGATCTGGATCATCGATGGCATGCTTACTTGATGATAGCATGTCATCAACATGTTGTCATGGGCTGGTTGAGACGATGGTACGTCGGCCCTTCCCTGAGAAGCCCGGTGCGACACCTACCTTGATCGGTGCTACACTGACCTGGTGCCGACAACCCGCCCCCGTTACTCCATCACCGACACCGGCCCCGTGCGCGAGTTGCTCGACGACGCCCAGCGCCAATGGCCAGAGGTCGGGGATCGCAAGGAGCTGCTGATGCGTCTGGCGTACGCCGGGCACGACTCGCTGCACCTGGATCGGGTCGAGGCCGAGGCAAGTCGCCGGCGCGAGCGCCAGCGCTCGGCCCTCGCCAGCCTGCAGCGCCTCGTTGACTGGAGCGCGATCAGAGACGACCAGGCGTGGCGCTAGGCCGCCTGTTCCTCGCCGACAAGTCGGCATTGGAACGGGCCACCCCTGAGACACTCGAGCTCGGGGAGATCTGCCTGTGCGCGGTCGTGCGACTGGAGCTGCTCTATAGCGCTCGCAGCCCTGAGGACTACACCGGTATCGAGGAGCGACTCGCTGGCTTCCGCGATCTGAGAATCGACGCCGAGACGATCCTGACAGCCGTGACGGCCCACCGGGAGCTCGGACAGAGAGGTCGCCACCGGTTGCCGATCCCCGATCTGCTCATAGCCGCGTGCGCCCAGCAACACCAGGCCGCGGTGCTGCACGTCGATCGCTATTACGACGTGCTCGCCGAAGTGCTCGCCTTCGAACCCGTGCGACTCGTGGCTTGAGCCGGTCTGCCGTGGCGGAACCGTCATTGGCATGACCCTCACCAACGTGTCCCATGGACCCGATCCCGCCAGGTTCGCTCCCTGCATGGCATATGCCCCGAGATCGACGCTAGCTTCGGGGGATGGCCGCGCCGCCAACTACTCCTGGCCAGCCGTCGATCAACCAGATGCGACAAGGCGCGCTCCCCGGGGTGGTGGGCAAGGGGGCGACGGTGGCGCAGGCGGCGGAGGAGTACCTGCGCTATATCGAGCACGACCGCGCCCGCAAGCCCTCGACGGTGCAGGGCTACCGCTGGGTCATCAACGCGTGGATCGCGCCGGCCCTGGGGGAGCTTCGCGTGGAGGACGTGACGAGCGCGCACGTCGAAGCGTGGATCGCCGCGCTCGAGCGCAAGCCGAGCACGCGCAGGAAGGCGCTGGTGTTGCTGCACGGCATCTTCCAGCGGGCCACGAGGGTGTACGGCCTGCCGAGCAACCCGGTGGCGGACGTGGAGAAGCCGCCACAGACACGCAGCGGCGACATCGAGGTTTTCAGCCCGGAGGAGGTGTGGGCGCTTGCACGTGCCGCGGCGAGCGAACGCGACCGGGCGATCTTCCTGACGGCGGCGCTCACGGGTCTGCGGATGGGCGAGTTGCTCGCGCTGCATTGGCGCGACGTGGACTTTGCGGGCTCGCTGCTGCGCGTGCGCGCGAGCTACGCAGGCGGCGCGCTGACTACGCCGAAGTCGGGCAAGGTGCGCTCGGTGCCGCTCGCCCCGGACGTGGGGCGGGCACTCGCACGACTGGCCGACCGCGAGCTGTTCACGGCCGCGGACGACCTCGTGTTCCCCGGCGAAGCGGGCGAGTTCCTCGACGGTTCGGCGCTGCGCCGCCGCTACAAGGCGGCGCTCGAGCGCGCTGGCCTGCGGCAGTTGCGCTTTCACGATCTACGCCACACGTTCGGCACGCGGATGATCGCCAAGGCGGACATCCGCCGCGTGCAGGAGTGGATGGGCCACGCCGACATCCAGACGACGATGCGCTACCTGCACTACGCGCCCCGCGAGGAGGACGCGCGGCTTGTCGCGGAGGCGTTCAAGGTCAAGGCACCGGATGGGTGATCGATCGCATTGGATCGGCGATCCGGGTGAGCGGAGCTTGTAGTCTTCGGCAAGGTGCATATGCGAGGGACCGCCGTCAGCCACCGTGCGAAGCGGGGATGGAGGGGCATTGAAAATGCGAGGCTCTGAGCCCGGGAACCATCCACTCTGCCGTTGTGGACCGCCGGATCGAGCAGGCGCCACGCGGGCGCTCGGCGTCGCGCTGATCGCGGTGGGCATCGGACTCGCGGGTGCGACCGAGTCTGCGGCGACGGGCCCGTCGCCGCGTGCGGGCGCAGCTCGACGGGCCGCGATGCACGGCACCGTGCAGACTTCCCCGGTCGCGAGCGCGGCGCACGTGCTGAACGTGAAGGACGAAGGGCACCTGAGCTCAGTGCGCAACTCCGGCTCGGAACTGATGGAGGAAGGCTCGATCTCGGGGACGATTCCGGGGAAGCTGAAGGTGAGCTTCAACATCGGCGCGACCGTCACCGCCAAGTTCACGATCTACGCCAACGGCGGCGGCTCGATCAGCGGCCACGGCGGAGGCGCTCTGCACTCGACCGGCGTGTACTCCACTTTCGGAGGCTCGCTGACGGTCACCGGTGGCTCGGGCCGCTATGCGCATGCTCACGGCACCGGAACTCTGTCGGGTGCGATCAACCGCAAGACATACGCGCTGACCATACAGGCCGTCGGCAAGCTGCATTACTGAGCGCTCTCGATTCAGGGGTTCGGCCCGACCAGGGCGACGGCGGCCTCCGGTGTGGCGGCCTGGAAGCTGAAGCTCATCTGCAGATATAGGCGCACCACCTGGCCGTCGTGCGAGTCGTACCCGATCGACAGGTCCTGGCCGCAGTCGAACAGGAAGTCGCCTCCGCGCTGGCTGACGAGGATTGCTCCCTGGATTCCGGGGGCCCATACGATCGGGCCGTCGAGGATCCCCCGCAGGTGCTCGAGCAGGGGGTAGCCGCCGTGCTCTGCGGTCCCGATCACGCGCCGGTGCTCCTCTGCGCCCAGCGCGAGCGCATACGGGCCGGCGATCCCGCTGTGCAAGAGCCGCTCCACGGCCGTTGCGACCGCGCTTGGGTATTCCTCGGCGGACTCGCCGAGCGGGACCGGCTCATGGGGTGAGGCCTGCGTGATTCCGATGATCGCACCGCTCCAGCCGTGGAACACGGCGACGTTCTCGGCGACCGCGATGCGGTGCGCCGCACGGTCGAGCTCCTCGAGGTTGGCATCGGCGGCGCCGCGGTCGGCGTCACGAAGCTCCTCCAGCGAGACCTCGAAGTCCGCTCGGGCCTCGACGAGCGCCAGGACGCGTCGCTGCAGACCCGTGACACCCTCGCCTGGCGCGGATGCGAGCAGGCTGGTGCGGCCGAGGTTGGTGGCGGAATGCGACCAGCCATGCGGGCCGGCGAAGTCAACGAGCTTGCGGGCGGCGAGCGCGGGTGTGAGCCGTTGCCTGGCCTCGTCGTCAAGCAGCTGCCAGCCGGTGTCGCTGATCGGCGCGTGCGAGCGGAGCAGGTGGTTCATGGACGCATCGCTCTGTCGGGGGCCATCGGGTCTCCTTGGGTCAGAGGCTGGCTGTGGTCGTGCGTAGACACTCTATTGCGAGGCTGGCGCCTATTTCAGTGTGCCCGATCGTCCCTCCACTCCGGCTGGGCGTAGGATCGCATCCGAAACGGTCATGGACAACCTGCTTGAGCGAGAGGCCGAGCGATCGGCAATTCACCGACGGTGTCTCGCTGTGGCGGATGGCGCCAGCAGCGTGATCCTGATCGTCGGCGAGGCGGGGATCGGGAAGACGGCGCTGTTGCTGGAGGCACGCCATCTGGCCGAGCAGTCGGGCGTGCGGGTCTTGCGCGCTTCGGGAGCGACGCTGGAGCGCGATTTTGGCTACGGGGTGGTGCGTCAGCTGCTGGAACCCGCGGTGCGCGTGTTGACGAGCGCCGACCGCGAGCGCGTGTTCTCCGGCCCGGCGGCGCCCGCGGCGGACGTGTTTGGACTTGCTCTGCGCGAGCGCGGCGGCGCTCACAACATGGATCGTGCGTTCTTGGTGCGCCACGCGCTGGTGTCGTTGGTGTGGGCGCTGGCCGAGCAGGGTCCGTTGCTGTTGCTCGTCGACGATCTGCAGTGGGTGGACGGCGCTTCGCTGCGCTGGCTCGCGCATCTCGCGCGGCGCGTGGAGGATGTGCCACTGCTCCTGCTGATGGCCTTGCGCAGTGGGGAGGAGTCAGCGTCGGATGAGGCACTCGCGGAGCTTCGCGCAGCGGCAGGGGACGGTGTGCTGGAGCCCGCGGCGTTGAGTACGCAGGCGGTGAGCGCGCTGGCGGTAAGCGAGCTCGGCGACGCCGATGACGACTTCGCCCTGCGCTGCCACGAGGCGACGGCCGGCAACCCGCTGCTCGTCAGGGAGCTTCTGCGCGCCGCGCGCGAGGACGCTTTGAGCCCCACGCGCGAGTCGGCCACCCGTCTGGAAACACTCGCCGCGCAGCGTCTGGGCGATCGTGTCGTGCGGCGTCTCGCTCGTTTGAGCGCCGAGGCTCGTGAGCTGGCCGGCGCGGTTGCCGTGTTGGGCGCGGGTGACCTCTGGCATGCCGCGGCACTCGCCGGCCTCGACAACCGGCAGGCTGAGGCCGCGGCGGACGAGTTGCACGCCGCGGGGATCCTCGCGAGGGAGCGTCCGTTGCGATTCGTGCATCCCCTGTTGGGCACGGCTGTCGAGGCGGATCTCTCCCCGGCGCGGCGGGCGAGCGCACATCGCCGGCTCGGGCACAGCACCCAGGCGGTCGAGTATTTCGCGCAGGCGCAGGCATGCTCGGATCGCGGCGAGCGCGAGGCGCTGGCTCGGGAGCGCGCGTGGACGCTGGCCGAACGCGATCGCTCGCAGGAGGGCGCGGCGGTGCTCGAGGCAGCCATCCAGGATTTGGAGGGACCGGAGGAGGAGGTTCGTGAGGCCCGGCTGCGCCTGGAAGCGGACTTCTCGACAGTGGCATTCGCTGGCGACTCGCTGGCGCGGCGCGGGATCGAGCGGATCGAGCGGGCCGCGCTCGGGTTGACGGGTGCGAGCGCGGCCGAGCGCGCGGTCCTCGCCGGCGCCGCCTACGCGCGTTACTGGACGGCGTCGGTGGACGCCGATACGTTCGCCGCCGCGATCGAGCCGCTGCTTTCGCGCGAGCAGGCACTGGACGAGCTGACGCCAGGCAGTCTGACGCGTATCCAACTGGTGCTCGCGGTTTTTCACGCCGACCGCGTGGAGCTCGCGCTGGGGATGCTCGAGGAGCGGATCGCCCACGAGCGCCGCCGGGGCGATGTGCCGCTGCTCGTGGGTTACCTCAACGCGCGGGCACGAGTCTTGGCGTTCCTCGGGGCGCTGCAGGAGGCTGAGGCAACGGCGCGTGAGGGGCTCGCGTACGACACGGTGTTCGTGCACTCCTGGGGTCAGCCGTCGCTGCTGGCTGCACTGATTACGCCCTTGGTGTGGGCTGGTCGCGTCGAGGAGGCACAGGCCGCGCTTGACGAGCGGGGGCCCGCCGGGCCAATCGGGCCCGTCGGCACGTTCCATGTCGCGCGCATGGAGCTGCGCTGTGCGCAGGGCCGCCACGACGAGGCAGTCGCGGACGCCGAGGCGTTGCTCAGCAGACTGCAGGCACGAGGGCACGCCGGTATTCGCCTGCGCGATGTGGCCGCGGCGACGTTCCTTGCGGCCGGTGAGGACACCCGGGCAGCGCAGGTCGCCCGCGAAGGACTTGCCATTGCGCGCCGCTGGGGGGCCCCGAGCACGATCGCCCCCAACCTGCGCGTGCTCGGCCTGGCAACCGCGGACGAGGCACCGCTACAAGAGGCGGTGGCGCTGTTGGAGGGCGGCCCCTTCAGGTACGAGCTGGCGCGGTGTCTGCTGGCGCTGGGCTCGCACCTGCGGCGAACGCGGCGACGGGCGCAGGCGCGCGATCCGCTGCGCCGCGCGCTCGATCTCGCGCACCGCTGCGGCGCCCACCCGCTCGTCGAGACCGCGAGCGCCGAGCTGCGAGCCTGCGGTGCCCGGCCTCGCTCACCGGCGACGAGCGGGCTGGAGAGCTTGACGGCGAGCGAGCGGCGCGTCGCGGAGCTGGTCGCCGGCGGACGGTCCAATCCGCAGGTCGCCCGCACGCTGTTCATCTCGCGATCCACCGTCGAGGCACACCTGCGCAACATCTTCCGCAAGCTCGAGATCAGCTCCCGCCACGAGCTGGAGCCGCTGCTCGCGGAAGCGCAGCCGCTGCCCGCGGAAAGGGAGCCGCTGCCCGGGCGCCTGCCCGCACGCACGGAGCCGCTGCTCGCGGAAACAAAAGATCATTGAGCCTCATCGATGCGCGGCGCGAGCGTTCCGGGGAGCATGTTGCACATGAGCACAGCCACATACCCATCCACCAGCACTCCCTCCACCCTGCAATCACAGACGCCGCAGACGGTCGTCGCCGCGTTCCAGGCGAGCGCCGCGCGCACGCCGGACCGCGTCGCGCTGCGCACCATCGGTGACCGGGTCAGCCTGACCTGGGCGCAGTACGCCGCGGCCGTCGAGCGCGTTGCGGGTGGGCTTGCGGGCCTCGGTGTGCGACACGGCGACCGCGTGGCGTTCCTCTCGCGCAACAGTCCCGAACTGGCGATCTGCGAGGTCGCCGCGATGCACCTCGGAGCCGCCGGCGTGGCGCTGTACGTGGCCTCGCCAGAAGCGACGATCGAGCACGTCCTGGCCGACAGCGCCCCGCGAGTCATGCTCGTCGAGCGCGAGCTCCGCGGCCGGCTGGAGCATGTAAGACACCGGGTGCCGCATGTGCTGACCATCGACGGCGCGGGGGCGCTGGAGGACCTGCCGACACCGGCGGACTTCTCGTTCGAGCGGTCATGGCAGGCAGTGGGCCCGAGCGACCTGCTCGCGATCTGTTACACCTCCGGCACCACCGGGCTGCCCAAGGGCGTGGAGTGGGAGCACGGGCCGATGATCAGTACGCTCGAGCGCTTCGATCTCCCCCACCCCGAGCCCGACGGATCCCGCGATATCTGCTTCGCCCCGTTCGCCCACCTGGGCGAGCGAGCCGTCGGTCACTGGCGCAGCCTGATGCGCGGATCCACGAGAACGATCTGCCCTGAACCAACCGAGCTGCCGGAGGCGCTGCTCGACACACGCCCCACGTTCCTATGGAGCTCGCCACGTGTGTGGCAGACCCTCAAGAGCGCACTGCACGCAACGCTCGACCAGCGCGAGCGCGACGTGCTCGCCCGCGCGTGCACCCGCGTCCAGCAGTGCACCGCTGGAGGCGACCCGCCGGCGCTCAGCGAGGAGGACGAGCGCACCCTCGGGGTCCTGCGTGCGCGGATCGGCCTCGATCGGCTCGAGCGTGCGATGACCGCCGCGGCGCCATGTCCGGTGAGCGTGCAGGAGCACTACCACGCGCTCGGGATCCCCTTCGCGGAGTTCTACGGAATCAGCGAGCTCGGCGTTCCCACGATGGGTGCGCTGGGCATCTCGGACCTGGGAACCGTCGGGCTCCCGACTCCGGGCTATGAGGTGTCCCTCGACGACGACGGCGAGGTGCTCGTACGCACCGACAGTCGCGCCCGGGGCTACCGCAACCGACCGCAGGAGACGGCGGAGACGTTCGCGGCCGACGGACTCGTTCACACCGGTGACATAGGCATCCTCGACGAGCGGGGGCGGCTGCGAATCGTCGACCGCAAGAAGGAGATGTTGATCGACGAACAGGGCCACAACACGGCGCCCGCGCCGATCGAGTCGGCGCTCAAGAGCAACTGCCCACTGATCGGCCACGTCTGCCTGGTCGGCGACGGCCGTCCATACCTGGTTGCCCTCCTCCTCCTGGAACCGGTCGAGCTCGCATCAGACCCCGACGCCATCGCGCAGGTCGCCGACGCCGTGAACCGTTTGAACGCCGTCAGCGACCCACGCGAGCGTATCCAGCGCCACACGATCCTCACCAAGTCGTGGCTCCCCGGAAAGGAGCTGACCGAGACGCTCAAGCTGCGTCGCAAGCGAATTCTGGAGAAGTACGCGATTCACATCGACGCGCTGTATCAGTTACGCTGACTACGGCCTTCTGGGCGGTTCCTCCGATCACCTCCACGCCGACCCGTGCACCGCCGGCGCTGGTCCTGGAAGAGATGTGCCTACGGGAGCAGCGGCAGCCCACGGACACGGATCCGGTTGGGCTCGATGACAACGATGCTGCCGTCGGCAAGATCGCACTCGATAGTCGCGAAGTTGGCGAGTAGCGCGTCCGATTGCTGCTCGGGTCTTCGTTGCGTGCCGTGGCGAAACAACACGACCGAGGGAGATCGCTCTCGGCGCAGGGCGAGCAGCGTCCCGAAGTCCGTATCGGCGGACACAACCACGCGTTGCTCTTGCTGTGCGCGATCGAATATCTTCTCGTCGTCAGCGGCCTGTAGTCCGTAGTCGCGAACGTGCACGGCGTCATGTCCGGCAGCTTTCAGCCGCTCAGCGACGACCGGCGAGAGCGCGTTGTCGATCAGAAACCTCACGCAGAGGCGGCGAGCGGAAGCTCACGCTCGCGGACAGCCTCTGCGGCATAACGCATGGCCTCGCGAAGATCCTCAGCCTCCAGATCCGGGTAGGCGACGAGGACCTCTTGATCGCCCATACCGTCGGCGAGCATTCCAACCACGGTCGCGACAGGAATCCGCAGACCGCGGATGCACGGAACGCCGCCCATCTGGTCTGCTCGCACCGTGATCCTCGTGAAACTCATTACCTCAGTTTACCGGGCGAGTATGAGCCTGGGAGACACTGCCTGGGAGACACCGCGCAGCCACCTTGATGCGGGCCTGCTGCTCGCATCCGCAGCTAGACGCTGGAGGGAAAGCGCACCTCGACCACCAGGCCCCCCTCAGGCCGGGTGTGGATGCTGAGCCGCGCTTCGTGGGCGGTGGCGATGGCGTGGACGATCGAGAGGCCGAGGCCGTGGCCGTCGCCCTGGCTGGTGCGGGTTGCGCCGAGGCGCTGGAATGGGGCTTGCAGGCGCTCCAGCTCCTCGGCTGGGATCACCGGGCCGTCGTTGGCGACCGACAGCACCGCGGTGCCGGCGATGGTGGCGGTGGTGACGTCGATGCGTCCGGCGGCGGTGTTGTGGCGGATCGCGTTCTCGACGAGGTTCGCCACGAGACGCTCGAGCAGCTGCGTGCTGCCTTCGGCGCGAGCTGGGTCGAGCGTGGCGCTCAGCTGCAGGCCGCGCTGCTCGATCTCGGGACGGCGGCCCGCAAGCACCTCGTCCGTGACTGCCACCAGGTCGACCGGTTCGCGACGACGAATGCCCTGCTCGCTGCTCGCCAGGTCGAGCAGCGCCTCGATCAACCCCTCCAGCTGCTGCTCGGAGGCGAGCACTCGTTCGTGGGCCGCGCGCAACGACTCCGAGTTGGCGTTGGGATCTGCCAGTGCGACCTGCACCAGGGTCTTGAGCCGCGCGAGCGGGGTGCGCAGCTCGTGGGAGGCGTTGGCGACGAACCGACGCTCGGATTGGAAGGATGCGTCGAGCCGCGCGAGCAGCCCGTCGAAGGTGTCGCCGAGCTCCTTGAACTCGTCGTCGGGGCCGTCGAGCGCGAGCCGCTGGTGCAGGTTCGTCGCCGAGATGTCACGGGCGGCGGTCGTGATCGACCGCAGCGGGCGCAGCACCCGTCCGGCGATCAGCCATCCGAGGCCCATCGAGACGGCCGCCATGATCGCGAGCGCAATCACGGACACGACCGCGAGCACGCGCAGATCCGTATTGCGCTGGTTGGGGTCGATCACCGAAACCGTGACATGGGGATGCGCTTCGTGCCCAGGACCGAACACGCGCTGGATGGGGGGCGGCCCCTGAGCGGTACCAGATCCGACGAAGGGCACTCCGACGACCTGTGTGTGGGCGCCCTGCGTGCGAGCAGCAACGCCAACGTACGTAAACGCCAGCAGCACGGCGCCCGAGATGAAGAACACGCCGCCGTACAGGAGCGCGAGACGCAGGCGGATGGTGCGCCGCGGCAAGTGCAGACGCCTCGCCAGCCGGGTCGGTCGGTCGGAGCGCACGGTCATCCTCAGATCCGGTAGCCCGACTTGGCGACCGTCTCGATGAGCGGGGGATCACCGAGCTTTGCGCGCAGGCGGCTGACCGTGATCTTGACCGCGTTCGTGAACGGGTCCGCTGCCTCATCCCACACCCGTGCGAGGAGCTCCTCGGCGGAGACGCTGCGGCCTCGGGCGGCGAGCAGCAGCTCAAGCACGCCGAACTCCTTCGGTGCGAGCTCGAGCTGGCGGCCCGCTCGATACGCACGATGCTTGGCCGTGTCGAGCACGATGTCCTCGTGTCGCAGCACCGGCGGGATCGCGGGCTGGGCGCGGCGCATCAACGCACCGATCCGCGCGACGAGCACAGGGAAGTCGAATGGCTTGGGCAGGTAGTCGTCCGCGCCGAGACCGAGACCGTCCACCAAGTCCTCGACCAGCGACGCGGCGGTGAGCATCAGCACCCGGCTGCGACACTCGCTGTCCACGAGCTTGGCGCAGAGCTCATCGCCGTGCATGCCCGGCAGGTCGCGGTCGAGCACGACCACGTCGTAGTCGTTGAGGAGCGCTCGCGACAGACCGGCCGGCCCGTCGAGCGCGACATCCACTGCCATGCCCGTCTGGCGCAGTCCGAACGCGATCGCCCGCGCCATCTCCTCATCGTCCTCGATCACAAGCACCCGCACGTTCACTCCTTTGCAAGGCCGGCACTCGGTTCCCGAGCCGGCGTGCACTCCAGGCTACTTCCCGGCGGTTTCGGCACGGTTTCGCCAAGCGTCCCGTGAAGACCCGCCGCGCGGGGGGCGATACCTTCGCGAAACCGCCGATGTCGTACAAGCAGCCAAGAGCACGATTCCTCGAGGCAAAAGGAGACGACATGCAAGGCGACGCCAGACACAGCCATGACCGCGGCACGACGACGGTCCGTTGGCGAGGAGCGGCCTGCCTGGCGGCGGCGCTGATCGCGGCGGGCGTGCTCATTGCGGGTTGTGGCGGCACGTCGCCGGGCGGTGGCGTAGCGAGCCTTGGGGCGCATACCTCCACGACGAGCTCGACGGCGGCCAGCTCAGCGGCGAGCTCGGGCGGTGGCGAAGAATCCTCGCCAGGCAGCCAGGCCGTGGCGTACGCGGCGTGCATGCGCTCGCACGGGGTGCCTAACTTCCCCGAGCCGCAAATCTCCCATAAAGGCAGCGGAGTCAGCGTGAGAATGGCGGTGCCCGCGGGTATCGGGGGCAACCCCAGGTTCAAGTCCGCCGGTCAGGCCTGCCGCAAGCTGCTGCCCGGGGGTGGCCCCGGTAATCAGCCTGTTGTCAGTCCGGCGGAGCAGGCGCAGTACCTGAAGGCGGCGGCGTGCATTCGCTCGCATGGCCTGCCGGACTTCCCCGACCCGACCTTCTCCGGTGGCGGCGTGCACATCGAACACCAAAAGCTCAACGAGAGCTCGCCGGCGTTCAAGACGGCGGTGCACGACTGCGAATCGTTGATCCCCGGGGGCGTCCACGGTGGCTCCGGCCACACCCAGGAAGCGGCGCCGGGGCAATGACCCGCGACCGCGGTTTGGAGGCGACGTTCTCAGCTTCCTTTCAGGTTTGCCTGTCAGCATCGGTCCATGCGCCTGCTGGTGGTTGACGACGACCCCTCCGTTCGCGAGGCGCTCGAGCTCGTGCTGGACCTCAACGGTTTTGGGGTGGCGACGGCGGTGGACGGCGGGGAGGCAATTCGCACGCTGGCGGTGGACCGACCCGATGCGGTGATCCTCGACGTGCTGATGCCCGGCCTCGACGGCCTGGAGGTCTGCCGGCGGATGCGCGCGATCGGCGATCGCACGCCGGTGCTGATGCTGACCGCCCGCGCTGAGGTCTCAGAGCGGGTGGCGGGTCTGGAGGCCGGCGCCGACGATTATCTGGCCAAGCCGTTCGCCAGCGAGGAGCTGGTCGCCCGCCTGCGTGCCCTGCTGCGCCGCACAGGCTGGGAGGGCAACGAGGAGACCCTGCGCTTCGAGGACCTGGAGCTCGATTCCATCGCTCACGAGGCGCGCCGCGACGGGCGCCTGCTCGAGCTGACGCGCACGGAGTTCCTGCTGCTGGAGCTGCTCATGCGCCATCCTCGTCAGGTGCTTTCACGCACGAAGATCTTCGAATGCGTGTGGGGCTATGACTTCGGGCCGGCGTCCAACTCGCTGGAGGTCTATGTCGGCTATCTGCGGCGCAAGACCGAGGCCGGCGGGGAGCCGCGCGTGGTGCACACGGTCCGGGGTGTCGGCTACGTGTTGAGGCCATCGTGAGATGAGCTTTCGCCGGCGCGTGGTGCTGCTCGCGGCCGGCGCGGTGGCGACGGCGATCGTGATCGCGTCGGCCGTGGTGTACGTCGTGACCGGTAACGAGTTGCGCGGGCGGGTCGACGCCAGCTTGCGTCAAAAGCTCACTCCCGGCCTGCCGCAGGCGGTGAAGATCACGACCGTGCACGTCGGCGCGGCGCAGCTTGTCAAGCTGATGCGGGAAGGCAGGCTGCCGCCGGGGGCGTCGCCGCGGATCGGCTTTGGCGGGTCGGTGGCAGGGTTCGGCCTCGCGCCCCGCGGGAGCGCTGTCACGGCGGTGCCCGCTTGCGCGAAGGCGGTGTTGCATTCGATCCAGACCGCTTACTCGGGGGGATCTTCCGCGGCGGTCTCTCTTGCCTCCTCGGGGGAAACCCCTGCCCCGCGCACCGCTCACCCGCCAAAGTGCGTGGCTCCCGTCAACCAGCTTGTGCTGCCCCCTCCGACGCCCGGCAGCGCGGTCGGGTACGTGCAGCTGTTCCAGTCCAACGGGCAGGTTCTGCGCTCTGAAACCAAGGGATCGCGGCTTCCGGTCACCGCCGCCACCCGTGCCGTGGCGGCTGGCCGGCGCGGCACGTTCTTCAGCGAAGCGACCGTCGCTGGCACGCCCGTGCGGATCCTGACCGAGCGTGCGCCCGAAGGGGGGGTGTGGCAGGTGGCGCTGCCGCTGACCGACGTGGACAGCACGCTCACGCACCTGAAGCTGGTGCTAGCGCTCGTGTGCTTGGGCGGGATCGCGCTCGCCGCGGTGCTCGGGCTGCTCGTCTCGCGTACGGCGCTGATCCCTGTGCGCCGCCTGACGGGCGCCGCCGAACGCGTGGCACGCACGCAGGACCTCGGCCATCGCATCCAGGCCGGTGAGGATGACGAGCTCGGGCGACTGGCGGGGAGCTTCAACACGATGCTCGCCGCGCTCGAGCGCTCGCGCCTGGCCCAGCGCCAGCTCGTCTCCGACGCCTCGCACGAGCTGCGCACGCCGCTGACCAGCGTGCAGGCCAACCTCGACGCGCTGGCGATGGGCGAGGAGTTGCCCGCGGGCGAGCGTGCGCCGGTCCTGGCCGCCGCTCAGGCGCAGCTGCGGGAGCTGACCGTACTGGTCGGCGATCTGGTCGATCTGTCCAAGACGGAGGTCGAGGAGATCGAGGTGGAGGACGTGCGCTTGGACCTTGCGGTTGCCGGCGCGCTGACGCGCGCGCGGCTGCACGCGCCGGAGTGCCGCATCGTGCTCGACGCGGAGCCCTGCCTGGTGCGCGCCGCGCCCGCGCGGTTGGAGCGGGCGATCGCCAACCTGCTCGACAACGCCTGCAAATGGAACCCGCCCGCGCCGGCTGGCGGACCCGTCGAAGTGCGCGTGTGCGACGGCGCGATCGAGGTCCGCGACCACGGCCCGGGAATCGCCTCGGACGACCTGCCGCGAGTGTTCGACCGCTTCTACCGGGCGCCCACGGCCCGAGGGCGACCCGGGTCGGGGCTCGGGCTGGCGATTGTGCGCCAGGTGGCCGAGGCTCACGGCGGGGCGGTGCACGCCGCCAACGACCCCGGTGGCGGCGCCCGCCTGACGCTCGAGCTTCCACCGCTGCAGATGACCGAGGCCGAGCTCGCCGCCTCCGAGCTGGATGCTCCGGCCACGTCGGGCGTCGCTTAGGAAGTTCCTCGCCCTCTCTCAGCCAATTCTCAGGTCGCTTCCGCATGATGCCCGTATGTCGCTGACGCGCGGAAACCTCAGCATGGTCGTGCTGGTGAGCGCCGCGGTGCTCCTCGCCGGCTGCGGCGGCGGCGCATCGAGCCCGGGCGTCGCCCGCGTCGCAAACACGTCCGCTGGCTCAGCCGCGGACGGCGGGGGCGCGACCACCTCAGCGAGCGCCTCGACCGGCGAAGGCGCCGGCGCGGGCTCGCCAGAAGCGGCGGCGCTCGCGTTCGCCAAGTGCATGCGCTCCAACGGCCTGCCCAATTTCCCAGACCCGAAGGCCGGCGGTGGCTTCCTTTTCCACACCGGCGCTGGAGTCGATCCCTCATCGCCCGCGTTCAAGGCGGCGCAGGCGAAGTGCAAGAAGTTCCTGCCCGAAGGCCCTGGCTCCGGCCCGCCCCCCTCCGCACAGACGCTCGCGCATTACCTGACGGTCGCGCAGTGCATGCGTCGGCACGGCGTGCCCGACTTCCCCGACCCCAGGACCACGGTCCCGTCCAACCCCCGAGCCGCCCTAAGCGGCGGCAGCGGCGTGATCAGCGATATCGAAGGAGTGATCCTTGTGTTCCCGGGCACGATCGACCAGCAGTCGCCGACGTTCACGCACGCGGCGGCCACATGCGCGTTCCCCCTGCACAACCACTGATGGGAACCGGGACAGCGGACATCAACCACGTGAAGGAGACCTGGACATGACGAGACCCACCATCGGCCTGGCCGTGCTTGCGAGCGCCACCCTGCTCGTCGCCGGCTGCGGCGGCTCCTCGTCGAGCCCCGGTGTCGCCCACCTCTCCTCCAACACATCCAGCAACGCCGACCCGAGCGGCGGCGCCAGCAGCTCCTCCTCGCCGGAAAGCGGCCCGCCCACCCAGCAGCAGATGGTCGCCTACTCGCAGTGCATGCGCTCCCATGGGGTGCCTGAATTTCCCGAACCGACCGAAGGCCACCTGATCATTCGCAGCGGCGACCACAACGGGCATGTGACCGGAGTCAACCCGCGGTCCTCGCAGTTCCAGGCGGCGCAGAAGGCCTGTGCAAAGCTTGCGCCAAACGGAGGAAAGCCGCCGAGCCCGGCGGAGCAGGCCAAGATGCAGCAAAAAGCGCTGCTGTTCTCGCAGTGCATGCGGACCCACGGAGTCCCGAACTTCCCCGATCCGGAATTCTCCCACAGCGGCGGCGGTGTCGGGATACGAATCGGGGGCAAGGGGGGCGGCCCGGGCGGGATCGATCCCAACTCTCCCCAGTTTCAGGCCGCGCAGAAAGCGTGCCAGTCGCTCGGGCTCGGCCCGAAGGGCGCCCCCTCGGCAGCCTCCACCAGCGGCGGGCCCCGCGGCGAAGCTGGGGCCGCGGTGGCGGTCCCGTGATTGCGGTGGTCGGTGAGCTTCAAGCGCGTGGCCGGTCGTGCGTCGGCGATACCTTCCCGAAACCGCTGGTGTCGTAAAAGCATCCCAATGGGCGATGAGCGGTGAGCGATTCCATGTCCGGTGAGGCGATGTCTGTGGCTCAGCCACCTGCGCAGGGCACCCGCGATGCAATTCCGTTCGGCCCCTCCGGCGGGCAACCCCGGATCGACCCCCCAGCCGGTCGCGCCCGCCGCAGGATGCTCGCGGTCGTGGGGCTGGCGCTGGTCGCGGCCGTCGTGCTGGTGATCGCTACGGACCCGTTTGGCGGCGCGGGGAAATCCACCGGTGGGGTCGCCGACAACGCCAGCGCCACCTCGCTGACGACGGTGAAACGGCAGTCGCTCTCGCAGCAGACGCAGGTGAGCGGCACGCTCGGCTACGCGGGCTCCTCGAGTATCCGCGTGCCGTCCGGAACCGCGCCCTCCGCCGTCCAGCAGGCCAGCCAGCTCCTAACGAGCGCCGAAACGATGCTGGCGACGGCCGAGTCGACGCTGGCGACCGACACGCAGGCGCTCGCGGGCCACCAGGCGACGCTGGCGGCGGCGCGGGCGAAGGAGGGGGTGGACTGCGCCGGCGAGGCCGCCGCGGAAGCCGCCTCCGCCAGCTCCTCGCCCGGAAGTGAAAACGACTCGTCGGGTGCTGGCGGGAGCTCGTGCTCGAGCGACGCGCAGGCCGTGTCCGCGGCCCAGCAGAACGCCACCGCCGCCGCCGCCAAGATCACCGGCGACCGCTCACAGGTCTACTCCGCCGAAAAACAGCTCGCGAGCGCTCAGTCCAATCTGTCCACGGCGCGCTCGTCGGCCGCGCTGTACGGTCAGAGCTCCACCTTCACGGCGCTGCCCGCGGTCGGCCAGATCCTCAGGCGCGGGCAGAGCTTGTATGAGATCGGCGGCCAGTCGGTGCTGCTGCTGTACGGCTCGGTGGCGCCGACGCGGGCGTTCGTCGCGGGGATGTCGCCGGGGCGCGACGTGGCCGAGCTGAACGCGAACCTGCAGGCGCTCGGCTACGGCCAGGGGCTCACTGTCGACGAATTCACCGCCGCCACCGCGGCCGCCATCCGCGCCCTCCAGTCCGCGAACGGCGCCTCCGTCACCGGCGAGCTGCTGCTGGGGTCGGTCGTGTTCGAGCAGGGGCCGGTGCGCGTCACGAGCGTCACCCCCACGGTCGGCTCGACCGTCATGCCCGGGCCGGTGCTCGCCGTCACCTCCACCGCCCGCCAGGTCAAGCTCGCGCTCGACGCCTCCGAGCAGGGGAGCGTCAAGGTCGGCGACACGGTCACGATCACGCTCCCCGACAACCAGACCACGCCGGGGAAGATCGCCTACGTCTCCAGCGTCGCCACCTCGCCGTCCTCGGGAGGCAAGAGCGGCGAAGAAGAAAGCGCCCCCACCGTCGAAGTCGACGCCACCCCCACCGACCCGGCCGCGACGGGGCACCTGGACCAGGCGCCCGTGAACGTGGAGATCACCACCGAAAGCGTCGAGAACGTGCTGGCGGTGCCCGTCGACGCACTGCTCGCGCTCGCCGGCGGTGGCTACGCGGTGGAGGTCGCCGAAGGTCGCGTGCACCGGCTCGTGGCCGTCACCGTCGGCCTGTTCGACGACGCCGAAGGGCTTGTGCAGGTGAGCGGCCAGGGCCTGTCCGCCGGCCAGCGCGTGGTGGTGCCGGCGACGTCATGAGCGAACGGCCGACAAGCGTCGCGTACGCCGACGGTGGCGAGGCACCGGCGGTGCTGGAGCTGCGCGCGGTCAGCAAGGTCTACGGCGCCGGGGCGGGCGGGACTCCGGTTTACGCGCTGCGGGAGGTCAGCTTCGTGGTGCGCGAAGGCGAGCTGGTGGCGATCGTCGGCCCGTCCGGCTCCGGTAAGACCACGCTGCTGCACGTGATGGGCACGCTCGAGCGCCCCACCTCGGGGGTGGTCTCGATCACCGGCCTCGACGCCGCACGGCTGTCCGACCGCGAGCTGGCCACGGTGCGTGCCACGCGCATCGGCTTCGTCTTCCAGCAGTTCTTCCTCGCCGAGCACTCCACGGCGCTGGAGAACGTCGCCGACGGGCTGCTGTACGCCGGCGTCGCCGCCGCCGAGCGCCGCGAGCGTGCCGCCGCGGCGCTCGCTCGGGTGGGGCTCGCCCCGCGCGCCGACTTTCGCCCGAGCAAGCTCTCCGGCGGCGAGCGCCAGCGCGTCGCGATCGCCAGGGCGCTGGTCGGGCGCCCGGCGATCGTGCTCGCCGACGAGCCCACCGGCAACCTCGACAGCGCCTCCGGGGCGGGCGTGCTGGAGCTGCTGGAAGAGCTCAACGCGCAGGGCGCCACGATCCTCTTGATTACGCACGACCACAACCTCGCCGCCCGCCTGCCCCGCCAGGTCCAGGTGCTCGACGGCGAGATCGTCGCCGACACCGCCGCACCGAGAGCGCTCAGCCGATGAGCGCGCGGCGTGCCCACCGGCGGACCGACCGCCTCGCTGTGCTGGCCCGCGCCGCACGGACGCGGCTGCGCCGCGGCGACCGGCGCGCGGCGCTCGCGCTGATCCTCGTCACCGGCCTGGGCGCCTGGGCGGGCGCGATCGTGGGCGCACCAGCATTTGCCTCGGGGGAAATCGGCGGCTCGCCCGGCGGCGGCTCACCCGGCGGAACGGAATCATCGCCCACGGGCACGTCGAACTGCCCCTCGCCCAACCCCCCCAACCAGCTCACGCTCGTCGCGGGCACACCGCAGACCACCACGCTCGACACTGCCTTTGCGAGCGGGCTGCAGGTCGCGCTCTCCAACAGCGACGGCTGCGCCGTCACCGGCGCCGCCGGCATCCCGGTCACGTTCAGCGCCCCTGCCGCCGGCGCCAGCGGGCGCTTCGCCGCCAGCAACTCCGACGCCGTCACGGTCGGCGCCGACGCCTCCGGCAGCGTCTCCGCGCCGACGCTCAGCGCCAACGACACCGCCGGCAGCTACACCGTCACCGCGAGCTCGCGGTATGGCTCGGTCCCGTTCTCGCTCACCAACACCGCCGCCGGCATCCCGGCGCGGCTCGCCGCGATCCCCCTCGAGCGCAGGTCGACTAGGGTCGGCAGTCGCTTCCCACGGCCGCTGCAGGTCAGGGTCCTGGACGCGGGCGGCAATCCGGTGGCCGGCGCCACCGTCACGTTCATGCTCGGCTCCGCCAGCGCCAGCGCCAGCGCCAGCGCCAGCGCCAGCGCCAGCGCCGGCACCTGCGGCACGAGCGCCGCCGCCAGCGCCACGTTCGACGGCGGCGGCACCCAGGCCACCACCACCACCGACGCCAGCGGCCTCGCCACCTCCCCTGCCTTCACCGCCAACACCGCCGCCGGCTCGTTCACCGCCACCGCCTCGGTCTCGAGCGGCGGTGGCGAGGGCGGAACGGAAAGCGCCGGCAAAGCCGCTGCGCCCAGCGTCGCGCCGGTCGGCTTCGCGCTCGTCGACCTCGCGGGCAAGCCCGCCAAGATCGTCCCCGGCGTCGGCTCCACGCAGTCCACTCCCGCGGCGACGGCGTTCCCGATCCGGCTCGCGGTCACCGTGACCGACGCCCACAAGAACCCGGTGCCGGGCGCGCTCGTGACCTTCTCCGCCCCCGCCGCGGGGCCCAGCGGGAGCTTCGCTGGCCGATCTTCGATCGGTCGCTCCCGGGACTCCCGCCGTGACCGCGCACGCGTCTCCTATGCCCACACCGTAGTGGTCAAGACGGGCGCCTGCGGGATCGCCGTGGCGCCCCCCTTCACCGCCAGCAACCAGCCGGGAGGCTACATCGTCAAGGCCAGCGCCCAGCCCGCCAGGCCGGCGGCGTTCGCGCTCGTCAACGAAGCTCCCGGCCAGTCCCGATGAGGACGCGGTGAGCGCCGTCGCCGACCCCACCGCGGGCCATGTCGGCCCTGTGGACCTCGCTCCGCGGAGGCTGCGGGTCTCCGACCTCGCCCGCGTGGCGAGCGTGGGCCTGCGCACCAGGCGGATGCGCGCGGGTCTCTCCGCGCTCGGGATCGCGATCGGGGTCGCGGCGATCGTCGCGGTGCTTGGCCTGTCCGCCTCCAGCCAGGCCGGGCTGCTCGAAGAGATCGACAAACTGGGTACCAATCTGCTGACGGTCACCAACGGCCAGAGCTTCACCGGCAAGACCGCCGAGCTGCCGCTGGTGGCGCCGGCGATGATCGCCCGCATCTACCCCGTCGAAAACGTGGCGGAGACCGGGAAGGTCGAAGGGAAGGTGTACCGCACCCCGCTGATCCCGGAAGTCGACACCAACGCCCTCAGCGTCGAGGCCGCCAGCCTCGACCTGCTGCATACCCTCAACGTCCAAGTCGTACAGGGCCGCTACCTGAACGCCGCCACCGCCCGGGAGCCGGTCGCGGTGCTCGGCTCGGCCGCCGCACAGCGCCTCGGCGTCGACCACATCTACCCTGGCGAGCGGATCTGGGTCGCCAATCAGTGGCTCTACCTCGTCGGCATCCTCGGACCCTCCGTGCTGACGCCCGAAATCGAAAGCGCGGTGCTCGTCGGCTTCAAGGCCGCCGAACGCTACCTGCACTTCGACGGGCACCCCAACACGGTCTACGTGCGCGCCCAAAACAGCCAGGTCGCCGCCGTGCAGTCGGTGCTGGCCGCCACCGCCGACCCGGAAGCGCCCAACGAAGTCGATGTCAGCCAGCCCTCCGCCACACTCACCGCCCGCGCCGACGCCCAGAGCGCGCTCAACGGCCTGTTCCTCGGGCTCGGCGCGGTGGCGCTGCTGGTGGGCGCTGTCGGCGTTGCCAACATCATGGTCATCTCCGTGCTGGAACGCCGTTCGGAGATCGGCCTGCGCCGCGCGCTCGGCGCCACCCGCGGGCAGATCCGCACACAGTTCCTCTCCGAAGCGATTCTGCTCGCGCTCGGCGGCGGCGCCGTCGGCATCGCCGTCGGCGCACTCGCCACCGCCGTCTACGCCGCCACCAAGGGCTGGACGATCGTCGTGCCCACCGTCGCCTGGGCGGGGGGGTTCGGGGCAGCGCTCCTGATCGGCGCCATCGCCGGGCTGGTGCCGGCGCTGCGCGCCGCCCGGCTGTCGCCCACCGAAGCGCTGCGGACGGTGTGACTCCCCCTCATAACCCTCATAAGAGTCATAGATCGCCTCAAGATCAAGCGTCCCAGACTGGACTGGGTCAGTTGGCGAAGCTGGCCAACAGGCGGGTTGCGGCGGACTGGAATCGAGCCGGGTCGCCGTAGGGTCGTGCGATGAGCATGGCTCCCTCCAGGCCACTGAGGATTGTCTGGGCCGCTTCGCTCGGGGATCCGTCGAACGACAAGGTCTCCTCCGATTGGCCCTGTGCGAGCACGCCCGCCAGCCAGCCCTCGTTGTCGTCGAAGAACCGTAGGACCGCTGTGCGCATCGGGCTCGGCAGCGTTTCGTATTCAGCCGCGAGGATCCCACAGAGGCACATGCGTTCTCCGCGCAGCACGTTGGCATACAGGGCCGTGTAGGCATCGAGCTTGGCACGCGCGTCAGAGACGCGGCCGTCGATCTGCTCCAGCGCGTCCGCGAACCGCGCCGCGTAGCGCACGATCAGCGCCTCGCCCAGCTCGGCCTTGCCGGGGAAGTGGTAGTGCAGGCTTGCCTTGGTGATGCTCAACTCGGCCGCGACGTTCGCGTAGCTGATGCCGTTGAAGCCGCGGCTCTGGACCAGTCGCTCCGCGACGTCGAGGATCCGCTGCGCGGTGTCGGTCTGTTTGCGGGAGCGCGTCGCCGCCATCCATCCACCTTCCAATCAGTTTTCGAGCCGAGCTTGACAGCTTACCTATTAGTAGATAAGAATAACGCCCACAACTCAACAGGAGGAGAACCAACATGGGACGCAAGATCGCTGACTGCCGTCGCTTCGAGAGCGACAACAACTGCTCGCTGACGATCATCGGCGAGGAGGATGAGGTCATCGCCACCGCGGCACAACACGCCGTGACCGCACATGGCCACCAGGACACCCCCGAGCTTCGCTCGCAGCTGCTCGGGATGCTCGAGCCCGAGGAGAGCTACGTCCTCGGCGAACGTGCGCCCGAGCCGTTCCCGAGTTGATTCGATGATCTGCACGCTTACGGCCCCTCGGTCGAGCAAACTTGGGTGAGGGACCTACCGCTCCGCTGCTCTCAGGGAACCCGCCGACGGAAGATAGTGTCAAACGGCGAAGCCGACTATTGGCGCGTCGCGCTGAACACCGCGAGACCGGCGGTTGCACGTTTGTCAGGAGTGCGCCCGGAGTTCCTCGGCCGACGGCACGACGATTGGACTCGTTTCGAGCGCCACCACCGTGTTGGGGGCGAGCGTCAGTCGTGCGATGTGCCCGCGCACAGCGACCTGTCCGGGCGCTTCACCCGGGCTGGTGGCGCTCAACGTCTCGGTGGTGAGGGTGCCGGCTGGGGAGGGCACCGCCACCGAGAACGGCAGCGGCTTGGCCGCAAACGAGCTGACGATCACGCTGGTGTGAGCGCTGTCGCTCACCGTGACCGCCAGCACCGGTGAGTTGCGCGGACGCCCAACAGCCCGCGAGTCTCTGGCGATCTGGCTGCTCGGGTCGTCCACCACCTGGCTGCCCACCGGGATCCAGCGGTGTAGGAACATCAGCGCATACCCCAGCGGGCGCATCGTCACCGTTCCGTCGGCGTTGAACACCAGCGGGTCATAGCTGGTGCCGGCCGAGTGGAAGCGCACCTGCGCAAACCCTTCCAGCAGCGCCGACATGACGAAACGCGCGGCCCACACGCCGGCCGCCGGCGTGTTCGACACACCCGGTCGGCCGCCGCACGAGGCGCTGTTGCTCTCCGACACGATCGCCGGCCGCTGCGTGGCGCGCGCGATCCGCGCCAGCCACCGATATCTCGTCAGCAATCCCACGCTGGCGTGCCGGCGAAGGATGCGCGCGACCGTGGGGCGCGCCCCGCCCGAGCCGCAGGCGCTGGTGGGGTAGAGATGCACGTCAAACGTCGCCGGCGGGTCGGCCGCCAGCTGGTGCGCGATCCGCTTGCCCCACTGCCACCCGGCGAAGTCGGGGCCCTCAACCGGCACCGTCCCGAGCAGGGCGCGCCGCGCGTCCCATTCCTGCACATACAGCCGCGGTGTCCACGGCGGCCGGCGCAAAACCGGCACCACGAAGCCGGGTTCGTAGGGGAGGATGTGGCTGATCCCGTAGAGATCGGGCTCGTTGCCCAGCGAGAAGCTCAGCTGCCCCGCCGGCACCGCCTGCTCGGCGTCTGCCGCCATTGCCAGCTCTTCCGCCGGGGGCGCCGTGGCGAGGTTCAGCCCCACCGTGATCGGCGCGCCGGTTTCACGCGCCATACACCCCAACGTCGGCCAGAACGTGGGCGGCACGTCGTAGTGGTAGGCCGGCGTCAGCCCCGCCAGGTCCTGAGAGTCGCCGCCGATCCGCAGCGACGGCGAGCCCAACGCCCGCCACGTCGCCACCAGTGCCGGGCTGGGGCATGGCCCAGCGCCCAGCGCCCGCTCGATCAGCGGGTACTCCATCGACAGCCCAAACGGGGAGCGTTCCACCGTCACTGCGCCGGCCGGCGCCGCCGTCTGCCAAAAGCCACCGAGCAACAGGGCAGCCAGTGAAGCAGCGCGCCGCCAGCTCATTGTTGCGATGATACGCGCCGAGTCCGGGAGGAACGCCGGTAGGGGGGACGGCTGGACCGCGGGAGACCTACCATGCACACGTGCGTATCCCCACACACGCCGCCGCGCCGCCGTGCGCGTCGTGTCGGCGCGTTGCTGCTTGCGTGCGCGGCGTTCGCCCTCCTCGCCACCGGACCGTCGGCCGCCGGCTCCGCCTCGCCCCACGATCGCGTTGCCGGCTCCGCCTCGCGCGGTGCTCGCGCCGCTGTGGGCCGCACGGCGAGCGCCACGCCCGGTTTCGGGCTGGCCGACTACGAACCGCGCACGTTTTCCGATCCGCGCGTGGCGGAGTTGGGCGTGGGGTATGCGCGCGACGTGGTGTCGTGGAACGTGGCACTTGTGCCGCGCCAGCTGGCGCAGGTGCGTGCCTGGTTGGAAGCGGTGCGCGCCCACGGGATCACGCCGCTGATCACCTTTCAGCACGCCGTCGGCAACGACCGCGCGCCCACCCCGGCTCGCTATCTTGCGGCGTTTCTGCACTTCCGCCAGCTGTTTCCATGGGTGTACGAGTTCACGCCGTGGGACGAGGCCACCCATGCCACGCAGCCCACCCAGCACCGCCCGGGACTGGTGGCTGAGTATTACAACGAGCTGGCCGCCCACTGCCGCGGCTGCACGATCACCGCGCCCGACATCCTCGACGCCGACGGCAACGTCGAGCGGTGGGTTGCCGAGTTCGCCAAGCGCGCGCGGCCCTACCCGCGGATCTGGCCGTTCAACCCCTACCACAGCGCCAGTGTCGACAGTCCCACGCTGGTCGAGCGGTTCCTGGCCGCCACGCGCGGGCAGGTGTGGTTTGGCGAGGTGGGCGGCGTGGTGTGGTGGCGCCTCAAAGGCAAGCTGATCGACCACGGCGTGCAATACGCGGCGCGGGTCGCCAAAAACATCTTCTCGCTGGCGCGCCTCAGCCCGCGGATCACGCGTATCTACTACTACCACTGGCGCTCCCCCGGCTCGCCCCGGCGTGCTCGCAAAGCGACCTGGGACGCGGGGCTGGTGAGCGCCTCAGGCGCGGCCCGCCCGGCGCTGTGGGTGGTCGCCAAAGAACTGCACCGCCACATCCAGCATTCGATCCCGAAGGTCTATTAGGATCGCTCCCGCCCGTCAGGCGGCGTGGTGCTCCGCTCTGCCAGACGCTTGCCTGGGCGACCTGGGATTTGCGCCCGCACCCGCGAGCCGGTCGGCGAGGAGATAGAGCGCTCGGAGCGTTCGACATCGAAGTCATCGGTCAGTCGCGACTTCGTCGCGAAGACGAGGAGAACATGCTCGCCTTGATGCCGAGACGGCGTCGCCGCTCTCCGTGGCGGTGAGGGGCGTGGGGCTCTCGGGGCTACGGCCTACAGGATGTCGTTGCCTGTGAGCACGTAGAGAAACGGCACCAGCGGCACGATCGCCGCGATCCCCCAGGCGAGGCGACCCACGATGCCCAAGTCGCTGCGCCCGACCAGGCGAATCCAGATCAGAACCACGGCGATGGGATGCAGGATGCACAAGACCAGTTCCAGGACTTTCTTCATGGTTCATCACGATACACGTGGATCGCGGCTGCCGTTGCGACAGCACATACACTCCACCGCGTGGCTGGGAGGCCGAATTCGATGCCGCGCCCACGTCGGCGGGACAACGTGATCCCGCTGCGCCCGGGCATATCCGGGCTGAACGGACCGCCCGTCGATCCGCCCTGCGCAAAGATCCGCGGTCGCCGGCCGATGAGACCAAGCACGCAAGGATCCCTCGGGCGGCCCGACGGATCCGCCATTTGAGTAGCCCGCAAGCTGCCTGAGGACGTCTAGCATCTCTGAACAGACCCAACAGAACGAGCCCCGGGAGGAGTACCGATGGCCGAGGATCAGCAAGAGGCAAATTGGAACATGGCCGAGTGGCAGGGAAAGATGCTTGTCGACTACGAGGGCGAGAAGATCGGCAAGCTGCAAGATGTCTACGTCGACGTCGAGACAGACGTGCCGCAGTTCGCGACCGTCAAGGAAGGCTTCATCGCCCGGCACCTGACGTTCGTACCGCTGGGCGGGATCAAGATCGGCCCCGATGAGCTACAGGTGGCCGTGTCGAAGGAGCAGGTCGAAGCCGCGCCCAACATCGAGCTGCAGGGCGAGGAGCTTTCGCAAGCGGACGAGTCGAGCCTCTACCACCACTACGAGCTCAACTACACCCCTCCGAACACCGAGAGTGGACGCCGACTCGCCCGTCGCTGACCATCGAGCCAGCGTCAAACTCTGCGGCCCGGGCTGAGCACCGAGGAGGTGGCCAACGCGGGCGCTCGAAGATGGGCAAGGGAACGAGTTGCGTTAACCGCCCCCGAAGAGGCTCGCAGACAACTCTCATAGCGGGGCAGGATTCGAACCCGCGACCTTCGGGTTATGAGCCCATTTCGGGGATGTCGTGGCGCCGCGACTACGTTGCCGAGATCGCCTGGCGGTCGGACAAACCGAGTTCTGTAGCCGTTGAGGTCAGTCCTGCTAGCTGAGAAGATCCCGAAAGCGCTGCGTAGCGTTCGAGTCGAACAGCGAGGGCACCGACGATCATTCCTATGACCCAGAACGGGAGCTGCCAGCCCTGTATCCAAGCAAGGAGCCCATTCCGCGGACGCACGCTGCTTGCCCAGCCGGTCATCGCATGGATCTCATCAGCGAGCGCTTCGGGACGATGCGGTGCAAGCGGTATTAGTGACGCGAGACGGCGGTCGGTAGCTATTGAGAGCTTCCGCCATCCCTCCATCCGGGTCGCCGACAACTTCACGCGGGGACAGATGGACACCCCCAAGTCCCACGAAGGCCGCTCGGTCCCGATGGCCGCACGGCTCGCCCGCGAGCTCGAAGACCTACGGCGACGCTCCCGCTTCCCTGCAGACAGGGATCTATGCGCCCGATCCCACGCACGGCGCAGCGATGTCGTGTCGAGCTTGATTGGCCTCAAAATGGCGACCTCACAAAGCACTATTAGGTGTCTGCGCTGGTGACTTTTGCGGCCGGCCCTGGTAGGGTTTCGGCGGGTCTTTGACCGCAACCGGCTGAGGATCAAAACCGGACTCGCAGCCAGAGGGGGCACGCGGATGGCATTGCGAATGGGTTGGTTGTCACCCGCGGCCGACCGAAGCCGCGGCGGCGGTGGTGCTCGACCCAGGGGTTGCCGGGACTGGGGGTGTCGCATGGATCGGCGCGATTGGTTTCACGCAGGGTTGACAGCTCTCTTGTGCCGTGCCGGGGCCGTGCTCGCGGTTGCCGCGTTCGTGTCCGTTGCCCCGGTCGCCGCGCTCGCTGCCGGCACGGCCGGCACGATCTCGACGGTCGCCGGCGACCCGGTCGGCTCGGGTCCCGCCGTGGAAACGGCACAGGCACCGGCGGCGATTGCCGTGGCGCCTGGCGGAACTTCGCTGTATGTGGCGGACAGCTCCGTCAACGCTGTCCGTGAGATCGGGCCGACTGGGCAGGAGACGGTTGTTGCGGGCAACGGCACGGAGGGGTTCTCCGGCGAGGACGGACCGGCCACGGAAGCCGAGCCTCGAGGAGCCCGCCGCGGTCGCGGTCGATGCCGGCGGTGACCTGCTGATCGGCGAGTCCAGCTATGTACAGCTGGTGGCTGGCGAGAACTGCTCCAGCGACTGCCCGTACGGCTTGCACACGATGACGCAGGGATCGATCTACCCGATCGCCGGCGACGGACTGTTCGACGAGGACCAGAGCGGCGACAGCGGGGATGCCGCGACCGCGGCGGCGGTTGCTCCTGAGGCGCTGGCCGTCGACGCGGCGGGGGACGTGCTGATCGGCGAGGGCTCCCAGGTACAGCTCGTCGCGGCCGCCGATTGCTCGGGCGACTGTCCCTACGGACTGGCGGCGATGAGCGCCGGTGACATCTATCCGGTGGCCGGCAGCGGCACGGCCGGAAAATCCGGCGCAGGCGGCCCCGCCACCGCTGCGGATCTGATGCAACTCGGCGGGATCGCGCTGGACGGCGCGGGCGACCTGCTGATCGCCGACACCGGCGCCAACGAGGTGCAGCTGGTGGCGGCTGCCGACTGCTCGAGCGGCTGTCCGTACGGGTTGCCGGAAACCGTCGCGGGGCACATCTACGCGGTGGCCGGGAACGGCACGGCTGGCTCCTCCGGCGATGGCGGCCCCGCGACCGCCGCCGAGCTGCGCGGGCCCGAGGCGGTCGCCGTCAACGCCAGCGACGATCTGGTGATCGCCGACACCCTCAACGCGCGCGTCCAGCTCGTCGACTCCACAGGCGTGATCAGCACGGTCGCCGCGGGCGGAGGCTCCGTGGCCGACGGCGAGCCTGCGCTGGATGGTGGGCTTGACCAGCCGAACGCGCTGGCGGTTGACAGCGCCGGTGACCTGTTGATCGGCGACAGCGGCAACGATCTGGTCCGACTGGTCGCCTCGCAGGCGTGCTTGACCGATTGCGCGTTCGGCCAGTCCGGGCTCAGCCAGGGGTCGATCTACACGATCGCCGGTGATGGTGCGAGGCTGTTCTCCGGCGACGGCGGCCCCGCGGCCGAGGCCGAGCTGCACGGACCCGAGGATGTCGCTGTCGACGCTGCTGGGGACTTGGCGATCGGCGACAGCGACAACAACCGGGTTCGCTGGATCGCCGGGCAGGACTGCTCCAGCGCCTGCCCGTTCGGGTTGGCGTCGACGACCGCGGGTGCTATCTACACGATCGCGGGCGGTGGTACCGCGCTGTTCCCGGACACCGCGGTTGCGGCGACGAGCGTCGCGCTCAGTGATCCCGGCGGCGTCCTCTTCGATAGCGCCGGCGACGTGCTCCTCAGCAGTACCGACTATGACGTGGTGCAGGTGGTCGCCGCCCGGAGCTGTTCGGACGCCTGCCCGTACGGGTTGAGCGCGATGACGGCGGGCGACATCTACGCGCTCGCCGGCGACAGCGGCGGCGGCTATTCCGGGGACGGCGGTCCGGCAACCAAAACCGAGCTGGAGTACCCGGAGGGTCTCGCGCTCGACGGCGAGGGCGATGTGCTGATCGCCGACGATGGCAACAACCGGATCCGTCTCGTTGCGAGCAAGGACTGCTCCAGCGGCTGTCCATACGGTCTCAGCGCGATGACCGAGGGTGACATCTACACGATCGCCGGAGGCGGCAGCGACGGGAGCTCCGCCACCGGTTACCCGGCCACAGAAGCCGCGCTGTCCGCGCCGACCGGGATCGCCGTCGATACCTCCGGCAACCTCGTCGTCGGCGACGAGGGGGATGACCTCGTCCGCGTGATCGCCGCGCAGAGCTGCAGCGCCACCTGCCCGTACGGTCTCAGCACGATCACCGAGGGTGACATCTACACGATCGCCGGCGACGGCTCATCGGGGTTCTCCGGTGACGGCGGACCGGCCACCAGTGCCGGCCTCTTCCACCCGACCTGGGTGGCGCTCGACAGCGCCGGCGACATATTGGTGAGCGACAGCGTCCATTTGCGGGTGCGTCTCCTCGCCGCGACCAACTGCGCCAGCAGCTGCGTCGACGGGTTGTCGAGCACCACTGCCGGTGACATCTACACGATCGCCGGCGACGGCTCGATCGGGTTCTCCGGCGACGGCGGTCCAGCGGTCGACGCTGCGCTTGACTGGGAAGGCGGTGGGGGCGGCCTCGCGGTCGACGGCGGCGGCAACGTGCTGATCGCCGACAGCGGCAACGATCGGATCCGTCGCGTCGGTGCTAGCGCACAGCCGTCGGTGACCGCGAGCCCTTCTCCCGTCCCGTTTGGCGACGAGACGGCCGGTGACACCTCGCCGGCGCAGCGGGTGACCGTCACCAACTCGGGCGGCTCGCCGCTTGCGATCTCAGCGGTCGAACTCACGGGGGCGGACGCCGGTGACTACACGGTGACCGGCGACAGCTGCTCCGGCCAGAGCATCGGGGCAGGAGCGGCGTGCGCCGTGACCGTCGCGTTCGCGCCGGCGAGCGTCGGCTCCTACTCGGCGTCTTTGAGCATCAGCGACAACGCGGCAGGCAGCCCGCAGGCGGTGACGCTGACCGGGACCGGGGTAGCCCCGACCCCGACACTCACGCCCACGATGCTGAGCTTCGGCGACGGCAGCAGAGCGGCGCAAACGGTCACGGTCACCGACCCGGGCCCGAGCGCGCTGTCGATCGGTACGCCGACGCTGAGCGGCGCGCAGCGGACCGCCTTCCAGATCGAATCAGACGAATGCGCTTCGGCAAGCCTGACTTCCGGGCACAGCTGCAAGATCTCGCTCACCACGACCGCGACCAGCGGTACGACCAGCGCCACCCTTCAGATCCCCGACAACGCCGCCGACCCGCTCGCCACCGTCGCGCTGCAAGCAGTTTCACCACCGGCGTTCACGGCTGCCGGCCCGCCGCTGGACGTCGCGGTGGGCGTTGCGCTCGACTACACGTTCGCCGCCCAACCCGCGGTGGAATACGCGCTGGCAGCGGGCGCGCCGCACTGGCTGTCGATCAACCCAGCCACAGGCGAGCTCGGTGGCACCGTTCCCGCCGGGACGACGAGCTTCAGCTACGCGGTGACAGCGACGAACGCCGACGGGTCGGCCACCGCCGGCCCGTTCTACGTTTCGACGAAGCCGGTGACCGTCACCGGCACCGTAACCGAGCCCGGTCCGCCTGTCGAAGGCGTCGGCGGCGCGGTCGTCGACGCCTGCCTGGTCTCCGGCGGGCCGTGCTACACGGCGACGACGACATCGTCGGGCTCCTTCACCATCGACGCGCTCGCCGGCACCTCAATGGTCTTCACCGCCTACCCGCTGCCACCGCGGGCGAGCTCGGCGACCGAACCGATCGCGATCCCGTCGACGGGGCTCAGCGGCGTCTCGCTGGTTGTCGCCGAGGTCGACAAGCTCGAAGGGATTGAACTGGCTCCGATCTATCCGTATGAAGCGCCCCTGCTGGTGGATGTCGATCCGACACCCGCGAGCGTGACGGGCTGCGCGAACGGCCTGGCGACGGTCACGACGATCGGGCGTTCCGTGTTCGGCGACGAATTCACCTCGGACCTCACCGTGCTTCCGCAGACCTCGCCGGGCATCTACTCGGGCGAACTGCCGCCGCAGTTTCCCATCCACGGCCCGGCGCAGATCACGAGCGCCGTCGATTGCCCGCCGGCCGCGAGCTCGCTGGTGCCCGGTGAAGGCCCCGCCAACGGCGGGACGACGGTGACGCTCGTCGGCTCGGGGTTCGCCGGCGCGACCGGGGTGGATTTCGGCGACACGCCGGCGAGCAGCTTCACGGTGCTCTCCGAACACGAGATCCAGGCTGTCGCTGCGGCCGGCGCCGGGACCGTCGCGGTCACCGTCTCCGCGTCGGGCGCTCCGGCCGGCGGTATCGCGGTGGGCGAATACACCTATGTGGCGGTCGATTCAATCTCCCCAGCGAGCGGCCCGGCCGCCGGGGGCACCTGGGTGATCGTGCACGGGGCCGGCCTGGAGTCAGCTGCGGAGGTGCTGTTCGGTCAGACGCCTGCAGCGAATTTCCACATGCTCTCCGCAACTGAATTGGAGGCGCTCAGCCCCGCGGGCGCGGGAACGCAGGACATCACCGTGGAAACGGTATTCGGGGGCACGACCCCGACGCGCGCGACCGATCGGTTCACCTATGACTCGGGCGAAGTCCCGGGTGCCGCGCGGCGCGGTCACAGGCGCGCCGCGCCGGCGATCCCGGTGCAGGCCGCCCGCGGCGCTCTGAAACAGATCGCGGCCACAGACACTCGCGCCCTCGCCAGCGGGGCTGGCTCGGCACGCGTTGGCTCCCAGATGGCGCCGCCGTTCTCGGCTACGGGGGCGCCCCTCGATGCTGCGCCGGCGGGCGGTCTGGGGCACCCCAAGTTGCTGTCCCCCTTCTTTGAACTTGAAGGGCCGAAACTGGAATGGGGCCCAGCGCTTGCCGGCAGAATCGCCGCGGATATCTACAAGGAAGGTCCGGGTTGGCTGTCGACCTACGGGTCCATCAACAAGCAGATCGACTTCGCCCTCGCCGCGCTGAAGCCGGGCTGCGAAAGCTTTCGATCGCTGCTCATAGACGGCGTCAAGCTCGCCCTTGACCCCTACGTCAAGGCGCTGATCAGCGCCAGTTTGCCCTACGTCGAGACTGCCGTGACATTGGCCTTCTCCGAGACCGGGCCGGTGGACGCCGTGATCGCGGCGGTCACTCCGATCACGTGGAGCTACCTGGTCAAAGATCTGGTGAACAGGGGCATCAAGGCAGCTGTGAACGCTGTCCTCGGCCCCTGCAAAAAACCCACAGAACCCGTGCCGCCCGTGCCGCCCGCACCGGGTCCTGATGAAAGCTTCAGCCCCAACGTCTACATCGACCCGGGGGGCAACGTGCTCGACACCAGCGGCAATCCGATCGGCGACGCAACCGTGACGATCCTGCGCTCGGACGTGTGGGCCGGGCCGTACGCGGCGCTCGATCCGAGCGAACCCGGCATCCTGCCCGCCATCAACCCGGAGACCACCGGGTCCGGCGGTGTCTTCGACTGGGACGTGTACTCGGGCTACTACGAGATCCGCGCCAGCGCTCCCGGCTGCACCGCCGTAGACGATCCGAGCGAAGACCAGGCGACGATCGGCCCCTACCCGGTGCCGCCGCCTCAGCTCGGGCTGGTGGTGAGGATGGCGTGCGCGAACGAAGAACCGGCGCCGCTGCCCACGGTAAGGAGCGTGTCCCTCCCCGGGGGGCCGGCGGCTGGAGGCACCGAGGTCACGATTCTCGGGACTGGATTCACGCCAACGAGCACGGTCACCTTCGGCGGTGTGCCGGCCACGGAAGTCACCTACGAGTCGCCCGACGCGCTGAGCGCTGTCTCCCCGGCCGGTAGCGGGTTGGTCGACGTTGTGGTGAGGGCCGGCGGCGGCAGCAGCAGCAACACCGATGCTGATGAGTTCTACTATGGCTCGCCGCCGATCGTGACCGGATTGAACGTCACGCAGGGGCCCGCCACCGGCGGCACGGTGGTGACCGTGCATGGGACCGGCTTCACGGGTGCGACCACAGTCGGCTTCGGCGGGATACCCGCCAGTGCACTGGACGTCGAGTCCGACACCGAGTTGCAGGTCACCACGCCCGCCGAGCAGCCCGGCACCGTTGACGTCGTCGTCGACACCCCGGCCGGCGGCAGCACCGTCAGCTCAGCCGATCAGTTCACGTTCCTCACGAGCCCGAGCCCGGAAAGCACAAGCCCGGAAAGCGCGAGCCCGGTGAGCACGAGCCCGGTCACGATCAACCCCGGCACAAGCGCCACAGCCACCTCCAGCAAGGCGCCGGTCCCACCGAGCTGCACGCTCAAGCCCCTGAGCGCAGCCGTCCTGCTGGCCAAGCGCAAGACGAAGAAGCGACAAAAGTCGAACGCGCCCGTCGGAACGCTGTCGCTGACAGCGACGTGCAGTCAGGCGGTATCGGTCAGGCTGACGGGGGTGCTCACCGAGTTCGCGGGCAAGAGACCCAAGCACGGCACGCAGAAGACCAGGCGCATCGACCTGGGGCCGGTGAGCTGGGCGCTCGCCGCCGGGGTGGGAAGGACGCTCGTCCTGAAGCTTCCGAACGATGCGATCGGCGGCCTGGAGAACAAGGCCCACGAGTCGGCCGCGCTGACACTGATCGCCACGAACGCGAACGGGCAGGGTCGCGCGACAGCGAGCATCACCAGCTTGAAGGGTGTGCCGTAGCCGCGGGGAGTCGTCGCCCGCTGTCCGTTCGCTGCGTGAGCTGCGCGTTGGCAGTGGCTATGGCTTCTGCTCATCGCTCATGGCAGTGTCGCCGCTGCGCACGAGTACCGGGCTAAGCGGGGCCCCCCAGACGCATCTACGTGAGCGTTCTGGGATGAGAATGCACACCTGGATGCGTTATTTGGCGGGCGCTTATCGAAGCGATGTCGTGCCGTTGGTATCGGCGACCGCGCGGCGGGGGGTGCTGGGGCGACCATGGTTGGCCTCAAGGCCGCCCCGGATGTGTCGCACGTAGGCGTTCACGTCGTCTTGGCGGTTGGCGTGCAGCTGCATCAGCATGAGCATCCGGTTGGTGCGTTGGCGGTTCTTCAGCCCGTAGGCGCGCGGCCCAATCGCGGCGCGAATTGGGTTGGTGAACCCGTCGAGCGGCGAGGTCGACAGCGGCGTGTCGGCCGGGCGGCTGGAGCGCGGCCCGCGGCGCGTGAATTGGTCTTCGACGGTCTGGCCGGTGGTGTTCAGCCACTCGCTCACGCGCGGGATGCCGGCGGCGTCGCAGCGCTCTGTGAACGGCGTCCAGAACGACGGGCCGGTGAACGCCGCCTCGATATCGCCTAACAGCTCGTCGATCGCCTCCCGATGCTCGGGCTGCTCGGTGCGGAGCTTGCCCATCAGCCGCTCCAGCGCGTGGCGCAGATGCCACTCGCACAGGTACAGCTCGGCGCCGGGGAAGCACATGCCGACCGCGTTGGTGAGACCGGTGTCGTTGTCGCACACGACCCGTGGTGGGCCGCCCGGCAGCGCGGCCAGGAACGCCTCCCAGTCGGCCTGCGACTTGGTCGTGAACGCCTCAAGGCGCCACAGCTTCGCTCGCCCCGCCTCATAGCCCATCGCCGCGAAGATCCGGAACGCGATCCGGTGGCGACCGGTGTTCGGGTCGCGTACCCGGAACGGCAGGTCGTCGAGCAGCAGCGAGCCGCTCGCTGGCCAGGACCGCGGCCGGTAAGGCTCGAACACGACCGGCGCGAACACCTCGACCCAGTCCATCACCAGCGACCCGTGCCGCGAGAAGCGCAGCTCCCCAGTTTCCGGATCGGCGCGCAGCCGCTTCGCCCGCTCGCGCGCCACGAGCGCCGCGTCTCGATACCTCGAGCCGCCACCGACCTGCACCAGCGCCTCCGCGATGCCCCGCGCAACGAACTGGTAGTAACGCGCGCCATGCGGCCCCTCGTGGAAGCCGACGTCGCGCTCGCAGGACTCACACGCGTCATGCCAAGACTCCTCGCGCGGTAGCGGCTCAATGAACCGGTGCGGCGGATCGCCGTTGGCGGGAAGGCAGCGATACCGCTGGCGGCGATGCCGATCCGGCCCGTAACGACCATCGAAGCGCACCCGTGAGCCAGCATGCTCCGGCCTCGGACAGGTCGCCTTGGCGCTGCTCCAGCTCTTGCCCAGCGTCGACATCTACCACGCCAAAATACGCCCCCATCCGGACGCCTAACGCATCCAGGTGTGCATTCTCATCCCAGAACACTCACGTAGATGCGTTTGGGGGAGCGGGGCTAAGCGTGGGCTAAGCGCGCTTGGGCGCGGCCCCGCTCGCTGCCCCGGTCGCTTCATCAGCGATCTCGCCCGAGCGCTTGACGCCCCAGAGGATCAAACCGATCGGGACCACCCAGTTGAAGATGATGTTGGTTGGGCGTTTGTCGATCGCCCCGGCTGCAATGTGGAAGGGGATCATCGCCGTGAACACGAGCGCCCACATCAGCGTGATGCGGCGGTTGATCGCCTTGAACGTTGGGGAGGACCAGTGCTCGCGCGGGACCTTTTCCCGCGCGTACTGCTCAGTGAACGGGGTGAACCAGAGCGATGCGAACGCGATCAGCGCGAGCACCGCGGCGGCGATCGCCCGGGAGTAGCGGGCCATCCACACGCCAGCGGCATGGTCCGCCCCAAACGCGACCACCGTGAACCCCACGAACGCGAGGACCGCCCCGACCTCCAGCACCTTCAGTCCGGTCGTCAAGATCGACCGGATCATGATCACGATCGCCAAGACCAGCGCAACGACCGAAGCGAGCTTGAGCGTGCTGTGCTGAGCGAGCAGCGTAAACGCCACCCACGGTACCAGCGCGACATAGAGGCCAGACCCGGGACTGTGATCGTCGCCGACAGACGTCGTATCAGACACGTTGCTTGCGGACATCGTTTCGCTCCTTTTTTTGAGCATTGGGGGTGCTTTGGCTTTCGACTCCCAGGTCTAACTGTTGCAACTAGCCGCGCCCCTCAGTGCTCTGGGCGATAGCGCGCTCGATGACTTGTTGGGTGTCTGGAGAGATGCGATCTAACGGTCTTCCTGGCCTGGAACGTGCTGCACCTGGCGCGCATGCTCACCGATGCCGGCGGCATCGCGTCTTACGGCAACTCCACCAACGACTGGAACCTCAGCCACGCCGACCACCCCAACCCCGAGCACCGTGGATAAGTGAAGAAGTGGATCTTTGCGCGGGGCGGATCGAGGGGCGGTCCGTTCAGACTCGGTGGACCTCGAGATAGGTGTCGGGGCCGTAGTGGAGCGTGTTGCGCGAGAAGTACGGCGGCACCTGCATGTCGAAGTGCACATACCCGTGGCTCATGTCGCTTCTGAGCAGGTCCGTTCGGCTGGCGACCTCGAACCGCAGACGGTCTCCGGCGCGCAGCCACGTCGGTGCCGGTGTGAGGCTGAACCACAGGGTCACGGGCTCACCGGGAGTGAGGGGCTCAGGGACGCTGGTGTCGATCGCGATCTCGCACGAGGTGTACCGGACCACTTGGCTGCCGGGGATCGGGAACGACTCGGCGGTCGCGAACCTGTCGGCGCCCTCGAGCCAATAGCGCACCGGGGGCTGCTCGCTGTACCCGTTTGCTGCTCCGCGGAGCACATGGTCGAAAAACGCGAGCGCCTCGAGCTGCCACGAGTAAACAGGCAGCTCGTACTCCGCGGGCCCGAGGATCATCCACTTGCGGTCGGCCGGGGTGCCGGCGTTCTCGAACAGGTCGTAGCAGCCAAACTGATGAAGGTTAAAGTAGCCGAGGTTCTGCACAACGACGAAGGGGATTGTGATCTCGGCCAGTTGGCCCGACGGGCCAGGCGGTATCACGTTGCACTCGCGCGTCTTGCCGTCGAACAGCCAGTTCACATACCACTCGCGGGCTGCGGGGACCGGCGTCTTCTTGGCGAAGCCCGCCATCAACCGTGTCATGCGCTTCTGCACCTGGTGCTCCCAGATTGGCTTGAGCCGCGAGTTGAGCACCTGGCTCGCCAGCGCGCGCACGACCGGGGGGACGTGCAAACGGTAGACCGCCTCGGTGAAGTTGGCGCCCATCCACGTGTTCGCGAAGTAAAGCCCAGGCGCGCCCCCGAACTCGACGATGTGACGGAAGTAGTCGGTGCACATCTCGTTGCAGAAGAACGCCTTCAGTGCGGGCGGCCGGCGCACCGCCGCCTGCGGTTGCGAGAGGCCGTAGTAGGACGTGCCAAACATCGCGACATCGCCGTTGCACCACGGCTGCTGCGCCGCCCAGGCGATCACCGCCTCCATGTCATCGACGTCCTGATCGCCGAAGAAGATTCCCGCCTCGCCCGAGGACGCGCCCATCCCGCGGCGGCTCACGACGATGTGCACATAACCGCGGTCCGTGAATACCGGCGGGCTGCCGAACTCGTTGGTTCCTGTCGGCAGACCTGTTGTCTGCAGCTCCTTCGAGTATGCCGCGAAGCAGAACAACGCGGGGTAGCGGCCGGGCGTGCTCGGCACGGAGATGTCTCCCGCGAGCGACACGCCGGGCTCGACCGGGATGCGTTGGTCAGCCAGCAGCCGATGCCCGAGCCCCGCCATCGCCGGAGCGCCCGGCTGCCAGCCCGCCAGTTGCGGCCCGGATATGCCCGGGCGCAGCGGGATCACGTTGTCTCGCAGACGTGGGCGCGGCATCGAATCCGGCCTCCCAGGCACGCGGTGGAGTGTATGTGCTATCGCATCAGCAGCCGCTATCCACGTGTATCGTGACGGACTATGAAGAAAATCCTGGAACTGGTCTTGTGCATCCCGGCTACCGCCAACAGCTTTTGGCGGGCGAGGCGCTCGAAGCGTGGCTCGCAAGCCACGCCTGAGGTCGCTCTCGCTCCCTAACCGCTTCGGGTGTCGTGTTTATTTCTCGTCGTGGTCAAGTAGGTGCTTGACTTTCTCAGCCGCGTGATCGATTTTGTCCTTGACCGACGCCTTTGCGCGATCGGCCGAACCCTCCTGCTTGAGCGAATCATCGCCCGCCAGGCTGCCAGCCGCCTCCTTCAGGCGACCCACACCCTCATCCACGTTCTTATCCGTGCTCATAGCGTACCATCCCTTCAATTAATCGACTTGTTTTCCTGACGCATCTGGGCCGGTCGAGGAACCCCTCGGGCCCAGACACCGCGCGGATCCGATCGACACTCTGCATCTCGATCCTCAGAGGCGGCTACGACGTCCGCGATAAGGGCCCAAGAACAGCAGCAGCACCACAATCAGCAGCAGCAGCACCAGCGGACTGATAAACGCCCCGCCCGCAAGGCTCAGAACTACCAGCGCAATGATCAACAGCAGAAGTAGATCCACAGAAAAATCCCCCGTTCATAGGTAGAAGATTGAAGCGAGTGCGCCCCGGGACTATCTACCCCCCGCCAGGATGCGCAAACCCCAGCAAGCCCTGGCAAAATGTTTGCCGTGCGCGATGAGCGGGAATCAGGGCTCCTGCGAGCGCCGGGGCCACTGCAAACCGCCGCGCCCAAGATGGTCATTGAGATAGATCGCCAACAACATCTCGCGCGCACTACTCCTCGATCTCGTGCGGGTCCTCCTCGCCGGCAAGCTGCAGGGAGGCCTCAAGGACATCCTTGAAGTGGCGCTGCTGAATCGGTAGCGCCCAGTCCACCAGCTCCCGGACGTTCTGCAGCCCCGCCTGCTCGTTGAACTTGCCAACGATCGACCAATGCCCGACCTCGCCGGCCTCGGCCATCGTCAGGAACTCAAACCCATCCAGAACGTCATCCTCGCCCTCTAGATAAGTATCCATCATCTCTGTTGCGCTCTGCTTGGTCTCGCGCGCCTGATCGAGAATCGCAGTCTTCTTACCGTCGAACTCTCCCGCCAGCGCAGTGCAGCGCTCCTCCGTTTCGCCAGCCTCCTCGTGCATCCGGTCGAGCAGCCCGCCAAGACTCTGCGGATCCCCGTCCTCGAGCATGCCCCTGACCTTCCGAGTCGCGCCCTGTGCAGCCATCGCCAGACCCAGCACCTCCGCCAGCTTGCTCTCGAGCTTCGTCAACTCAGCCATAGCGTCCCTCCTTTCTGTGTTGCCGATCGCGCCGCAATGAGGGCTCTCCGAGAGACCGTGAAGGCGCCGCTGCCTCTCGTTGCGGCTTGAGTGGACGTTGATGTCGCAGCCACTGTGGAGTACCCGTGTGCCGGTGCGAACAAACACGGGCAGGGCCGATCAGAACGTGGGGGCGTTGTCGGCCGTCGACGCCCCAGAGCTAGAGTCGCCCTTCCGTTGCATCGCCATCGGGGACACTCAATCGAAGGGACCCGCCCAGCCGCTGACCGAGCGCAACACAAGCCGCCGGTTAGGTTGCCTCACCTTGAGGTACTCGCCAGAGGGCACGTCGCCGTGAACTCACGTTGCTGTGGGACTCAAAGTCACTTGTGGATACGCAAAACCACATGCCCTCTACGTGCAGTTAGGGGTGACGTCTAAATAAATGTGCTGGTGTTGTGGGAGGGTCGCGCGTGCTGGTGGCGAAGTCCGGCAGCATGTTGGGCGCGATGGTGGATGAGGGTCCGATTCGGGAGCGGTGGCTTATCGTGCGTGATGAGCTTGATGAGCGTGGCCGGCGGATGTGGGCGGCGGCGGAGGCTCGTTCGCACGGTCGCGGCGGGATCGCTGCCGTGGTCAGGGCGACGGAGATCTCGGCGGCGCGGGTGCGTCGTGGAATCGCGGAGGTCGCCAGCGGAGATCGCGCGCCAGCGGGCCGGGTGAGGCGGCCGGGGGCGGGTCGTCCCTCGATCGAGGATCGCGAGCCGGGGTTGCGGGAGGCGCTGTTGGCGCTGTTGGAGGGCGCCACACGCGGAGACCCGCAGTCGCCGCTTTTGTGGACCAGTCGTAGTGTGGCCAATTTGGCTGCCCAGCTGCGTGAGCAGGGCTTCGATGTGCACGAAAGCACCGTGCGCCGGCAGCTCAAAGGGCTGGGATACAGCCTGCAGGCAAACCGCAAAACGCATGAGGGAGCCGATCATCCCGATCGCGATGGACAGTTCCAGCACATCGCTGCTGTGTCCGCCCAGGTGCTGGCGGCCGAGCAGCCGTTGATCAGCGTGGACACCAAGAAGAAGGAGCTGATCGGCAACTACAAGAACGGAGGGCGAGAGCTCGCACCGAGCGGCAAACCGATCCTCGTTAACACACACGACTTCATCGACCAAGAGCTCGGCAAGGCGATCCCCTACGGCATCTACGACGTCGGCCGCGATGAGGGGTGGGTGTCGGTCGGAATCTCCGCCGATACCGCCCAGTTCGCGGTCGCCGCGATCAAGGCATGGTGGAAGAACCTCGGTAAAAAGCGCTACCCGAAAGCCAAGACGCTGACAATCACCGCCGACTGCGGCGGCTCAAACAGCTACCGCACCAGGCTGTGGAAGACGGAGCTACAGTGCCTCGCCGACCAGACCGGCCTGACCATCCGGGTCATGCACTATCCGCCCGGAACCTCGAAGTGGAACAAGATCGAGCACCGGCTCTTCAGCTACATCTCGATCAACTGGCGCGCCAAGCCGCTCCTCAGCCGCCAGACCGTGATCGACCTGATCGCCTCGACAACGACCAGCACCGGCCTGAAGGTCTACGCACGCCTCGACCCCAACACCTACCCCACCAAGATCCCGGTCAGCGATCAACAGATACAGGACCTCCAACTCACGGGCGAGCAGTTCCATCCCGAGTGGAACTACACCATCACCCCACGCCAATAATTAAGACGCCACTCCTAAAGGGGGAAGTCTGTGCCGCTTACCGCGAAAGAGCTCCGTCCCCGGAACATCACGAATTCATACCCATGCGCGATACGCAAATTCCAGCCGGCCAAGCGATGGATCTTAAGGGCCGGTCTGCCGGGATGGCTCATCGTGAGCCCTACGCACCGGTAGAGCCGTCCCGGGCGTGAGCCGTTCTCGATGAAGCGCGCGAGCGCGCGAACCGCCTTGCAGGCCGTCCTCGGGTTCACGTTCCTGAGATGGAACGCTTCCTGGCCGGTCGTCAGCGGATGTTGGCACTGGTAGGTCTTCAGCGCCGATGCGCTCTGGGGTCCGCCTAGCCCAATCGCCGCCAGCAAACAGATTGCGCTCGAGACGGACGCTACTTGTCTGAGCATCCTCGTCCGCATAACCACCCCCGAAGTCTATGGCATCAGAGCGGCGGCCATCAGGCCCAATGCTCCACCACCGTTCGTAGTCTCCGCTCACGACCTCTGCAGTCATGCTCAGCGTAAGGCTTCTCCCGGCTAACCCGCGGTTTGCGGCCCGCTCGCGCGGAATACTTCTTTGATGTCGCGCGCACCCGATCTCTCCCACGGCGTCCTCGACGGCCGCTACGAGCTCCATGCCCTGATCGGCGAAGGCACCTTCGGCAGGGTCTATCGCGGATTCGATCGCCGCTTGGCCCGCCCAGTCGCGGTGAAGGTGATCAAGCCGTGGTGGGCCGAGGACAGCGCGTGGGTCGAGCGCTTCCAGCGCGAGGCGCAACTGCTCGCACGCGTCAGCGACCCGGGGATCGTGCAGATCTATGACATCGGTCATGCCGACAGCGGGCCCTACTACGTGGCCGAGCTCGTGGACGGAGAGAGTCTCGCCGAGAGGTTGCGACGCGGCCCGCTTGCAGCCCGCGAAGCGCGCGCGGTCGCCGAGCAGCTCTGCGAAGCGCTCGCCGGCGCGCACGCCCAAGGGATCGTGCACTGCGACGTCAAGCCCGCGAACATCCTCATCACCGCTGCGCAGAAGGTCAAGGTCGGGGATTTCGGCGTGGCTCGACTCGCCGAGGGAACCTCGCAGGCACCGTCGGCCACGGTCGCTGGCACTCCCCGCTACATGTCCCCGGAGCAGGCCCGCGGGCAGCCCACAGGTCCGTCCACCGACGTCTACAGCGCTGGCGTGGTCCTGTACGAGATGCTCGCCGGCGAGCCGCCGTTCGCACACGGTTCAGCTGTCGAGCTGGGGCTGCGCCACGTGCAGGACCAGCCCCCGCCGTTGCCTCCTGAGGTTCCCACATCGCTGCGCAACGTGGTTGGCAAGGCACTGGCGAAGGATCCTCGCAATCGCTACCGCGATGGTGCGGCGATGGCCGATGCATTGCGCGACGCCGGTCCGTTGGTTGAGCGTCCCTCCCAAGACGGTGTCGACCGCGACGGCGCCATCCAGGCGCGGTCCTCCCCAGCTCAAGAGGGAGGGGCAAGTAGAGCCGCTAGCGTGCTCGCCGATCCGCCGACGGTCGATCGCTCGAGTGCGCCGACGGTGATTGCATCGGCCACTGCGACCCGAGTCATGAGTGCGCGCCCCCGCGCGCCATCGTCACCGCCGGGCAGGGCAGCAAGCCGTCCGCGAATCGCGTTGCTGGCAGTGGTGCTCCTTGCGATACTTGGGGTCCTAGCCATCGTCCTCCTCCGTGGCGCCACCTCCCGCACGTCGGTTCCCCAGCTGCGTGGGCTGCCTCGCGGAGGTGTCGAGGCGCGAGCACGGCGTCTGCACGTGCGCCCCGCGTTCAGCACAAGACACTCCTCGACGGTGCCCGGCGTCGCGATCGCCCAGAGCCCTTCACCCGGCACGAGCGTCGCGGACGGCTCCACCGTGGAAGTCGTCCTGAGCTCGGGCCCGCCACCGGTCGCGGTGCCCGCTGTCGTCGGGCGGCCCTCGGTATCCGCGGAGAGCCTCCTCGCTCATGCAGGGCTGCGTTATGCCACCAGTACCGTCGCCGCACCTGGGTCCCAGCCCGGGATCGTTACGCATCAGTCGCCCGCATCGTCCACAATGGCTCCACAAGGATCGACCGTTGCGCTCAGCGTTGCGGAGACTCCGCGCTGGCGAGCACTCACCACATTTTCAGGCGTCGACGATGGCCGATCTGTCCCCTTTCACATCCTGGGCGACAAGTGGAAGGTCGTTTATCACATGGCATATGAAGGATCGTGCACGCTGCTGCTCGTGTGCTTCGGGCCGAGCGCCGAGGTGGAAAACCTTGAAACAGGCTCGACCTTTGGAGGGTTCGAACTCGGCGAAGAAGAAACGGAAACGCAGACCTTCGACGGCCCAGGCCTCTATCGTATGGTCATCTCGGGCGGCCACGACTCCGCACGCTGGTCGATGACCGTTGAGGACTACTACTGAGCGACGAAATCTGAGCGGCCCACCGGCGTTGCAACGTCAGCTGCATCCGCTCTGTCGTCGACTGGGGTCGGGCAGATCTTGATTTCGGGCGAGCTCTGTCGATAAAACTATACGGGAAGCATGTTTATGTCTAGAATACTTTACATGGCGCTTCCTAATGCTTATTCGATACAGACCCGTGAAGCAGCTCGTCTACTTGGTGCTCGCGTGCGTCTCGCGCGGCTGGAACGGCGTTGGAGCATCGAGGAGCTCGCCGACCGGGTGGGCGTCTCGCGGATCACGATGAGCAAGGTCGAGGGCGGCGATCTCAGCGTCAAGCTGGGAACGACACTTGAGGCGGCGACCGTGCTCGGCGTCGCGCTGTTCGACGAGGACCGCTCGCGACGCAGGCTGGAGGCGGCGCGCGTCGGGGACAAGCTCGCGCTGCTGCCTGAGACAGCGCGTAAACCGCGCGAGGTTGACGATGACTTCTGAGCGACAGCGGCGCTGTCCGAGCTACACGACGGCCGGGCGGCGAGGTTGAGGATGCCTTCTGAGCCCGATCCCGCATTCGTCTGGATCTGGTTGCCTGAGTGCAGCGAGCCGGTTGTGGCCGGACGCCTTGACCGTTCCGGGGAGATCGTCTCCTTCACGTACGGGCAGAGCTACCTTGCGCGGGAGGACGCAATCTCGCTGTACCTACCAGAGCTGCCGCTGCAGCGCGGGTCGATCGCGCCGCTGGCCGGGCCGATAGCCGGGTGCATCGCCGACGCTGGGCCTGACTCCTGGGGTCAACGGGTGATCCTCAACGAGCGGATCGGCGCCGGAGCCGAGGACACGAGCGATCTCGGGATCCTGACCTACCTGCTGGACTCGGGCTCAGATCGGACCGGCGCGCTTGACTTCCAAAGCTCAGCCACCGACTACATCTCTCGTGACGCGGGAGAGGCGACGCTTGCGGAACTCGCCGAAGCCAGCGAACTCGTAGAGCAGGGTATCCCCCTGTCCCCCGCCCTCAACCGGGTGCTGTTCTATGGCAGCTCGCTCGGTGGTGCTCGCCCGAAAGCGCGGCTGCGGGAAGGCGCGCGGGAGCTGATCGCCAAGTTCCCCCGCCCGAGCGATCGGTACTCGCTTGAGAAGACAGAGTTCGTCGCGATGAAGCTGGCCGCCCTGAGCGGCCTGAACACGGCGAACGTGACGCTAGCCAAGGCCCTCGAGAAGGATGTGCTGCTGGTGGAGCGCTTCGACCGGGCCGCCGACGGCGGGCGCCTCGCGATGGTCTCGGCGCTGACGATTCTCCGCCTCAACGAGGCGTCGGGCAGGTACGCGAGCTATGCCGAGCTTGCGCACGAGATCCGTGCCCGCTTCACGGACCCGCGCGCGACTCTGCGCGAGCTGTTCGCGCGGATCACGTTCAACATCCTCTGCTCCAACACCGACGACCACGCGCGCAACCACGCAGCCTTCTGGAACGGCAGCGAACTCACGCTGACGCCGGCGTACGACGTGTGTCCACAGCTACGCACCGGCGGCGAGGCCGCGCAGTTGATGGCGATCGGCGAGGATGGCTACCGGATGAGCCAGCTCGCCGGGTGTGTGGAGCGCGCCTCGACATATCTGCTCTCCACGGGCGACGCCAGGGCGATCATCGATCATCAGATCCTGACAATCAACGGGCACTGGAAGGACGTCTGCGATGAGGCCCAGCTGAGCGAGGTCGAGCGAACAGGGTTCTGGCAGAGGCAATTTCTGAATGCCTACGCGCTAGAGGGCTACTAGCCGTCGTGGACGCCTGAGCCAGGCCGGTTTTGGCGGAGGCTCCGGTCTCCGTCGATCCCGGTCTGGCTCATTATGCGTGCTCACGACGAGGTGTACCAAGACCCAACCCGCATCTTTTGGGGCTGATAGCCACCCTCCACGCCCAGCAGTTTGTCCAATCATGGTCGCCCTATTGCGGGCCGCGGGACGACCAGCAAGAGCATGCCTAGCGCGGCTGCGTTGCACCTATGATACGCTGTTGATCCTACAAGGCTAGGAGTATCGATGAGTCGGACCGGCTTTCATGGGCGTCGCAGAACCGAGCGGATGCGGGATCCGGAGTTTCGCGCCGAGTACGAGCGCACGCGCAGCGAGATCGAGCAGATCGACGCCGTTGTTCGCTCTCTCGATCAGCTACGCGAGAGCATCGGGACGAGCAAGACTGACTTGGCGCGGCGCATCGGGCGCAACCCCTCGAGTATCCGCCGCCTGTTCACCGCGGCGTCCAACCCCGAGCTGAGGCTCGTGGTTCAGATTGCCAACGACCTCGACGCGGACATCATCGTCGTCCCCCGCCGCAAGAAGCGCGACCGCCGGCTTCAGAGCGACGAGCGCGCGAGCTTTACCGCTGCCTGACCGAACCGCCGACCCGAGGCTACCCTCGCTCGGTGGTGGCCTGGCGAATCGAAGTACTACGAACAGCACGACGGCAGTGTTCCCGCCGCGAAGTTCCTCGACGGTTGCCCTGCCAAGATCGACGCCCAGTTCAACGCCGTGCTCGACGCCGTTGCGGCCGCACCTCCGCCGCGGTTCAGCGGAGGCGGCAAGTGGGAGGCCATGCACGGCAGCATGGGCGGCTACTACGAGATCCGCCTCACCGGTCCGGGCCGCGAGCAGTTTCGCCTGTTCTGTCTACTCGAGAACGCCGTACCGACCGAGCTGCGCCGCCGAGGGCTGAAAGCACCGCATCGTCGTCATCAACGGCATGCGCAAGCCGCATCGCACGACCTTCACCGACCGGGACTACCGCAAGCACGTCAGAGCGCTCGGTGAGGACCACCTGGCCAATATCCCCCGACGGCTTGCCCAGTAGACGGATACCTCATGTTCCCGCAGACTGACGCCTCTTTTCCGCCGAAGTGGCGCCTCGGACAAGGGCCACTGACGCCACCGACGGGCGTCGTGGCCCCGAGTTCCAAAACAAATTGGAACGACATTGGAACAATAGCGATGCATCACGGCAAGTCTGCCCCAAAGAAAACCCCCGCCTGAGCGGGGCTTTTCCTCCATAGCGGGGGCAGGATTCGAACCTGCGACTTCGGGTTATGAGATCGCCGGAGTGGAGTGGGGTCGGGTTGGGTGAGGTTGCCCGTGTTTGCTGGGGTTGGGTCGGGTTCGCTGGGATCCGATTCGTTCAAAACGGAACCTCGAATGGAACCCTGGTGGAGCTGCCGCGATCACGGCGAGGGAGCGCTGACAAGCTCCAGCACGGTATTGGAGCATTTCGCCGAGCACGATCGAGAGACTGAGTGGTCTCGCACATGGTGTGCGAGACCTCAGCGGCGGCGCGTCAGGTCCTACTTCCCATCGAGTTTCAGCTCACGTCGTAGCGTCTCGACCGTCCAGGTCGGGCAGCCGCATCCAAGGAAGTCGTTGTCGCCGGTGAGGATCGCGGCATCGAGGACGATCGCGAGCGCGACCGTTGGCCAGTCATGCGGGTCGCGCGGCACTCGGCGCAGAGCCGTGGACTCCAGAGCAGCCTAGGTATCTCTCGGCGCAACCTCGATGGCTCGCACATCGATCAGGTTGCGCACGGACTGCTCAAGAACTTCACGCTGTGCGTCTGTGAAGATCTCTCTTGCTACGAGGATCTCCAGCCGCCCAGATAGCTCGTGCTCAGTCTCCTCCCACTGATGCTCCGCAACGAGCACGCGAAGATTGGATGCAGGAGAAGCTCTCGTCCTCGCTGGCGCAGAAGCTCGCCGACAAGGACACTGGCGTGCGACGACGATCATTCGGGAAGCGGCCGCCGTAGATCGAAGAGCCGCGACAGCGCCTCCTCGTTCATCCCCGTCTCTTGGAGCACCTGCTCAACCGCCTCGCCCAACTTGATGACAGCCCGCTGCACCTCGTCCTCGTTGCGCTCAAGCGGGATGTAGAAGCCGATTACCTGACCGTGCTTGCTCACGGCCACCGCATCGGCCCCCGAAAGATAAGTCGTTGCGTGGTCCCGAAACTCCCTTACTCCGACGCTCTTCATACTCGTCCTTCGGATCGTGGGCACTTTGTGGTCACCATGTGGTCTGTGGTCATATCCTAGCTCGTCTCCCCCAGACGCATCTACGTGAGCGTTCTGGGATGAGAATGCACACCTGGATGCGTTATTTGGCGGGCGCTTATCGAAGCGATGTCGTGCCGTTGGTATCGGCGACCGCGCGGCGGGGGGTGCTGGGGCGACCATGGTTGGCCTCAAGGCCGCCCCGGATGTGTCGCACGTAGGCGTTCACGTCGTCTTGGCGGTTGGCGTGCAGCTGCATCAGCATGAGCATCCGGTTGGTGCGTTGGCGGTTCTTCAGCCCGTAGGCGCGCGGCCCAATCGCGGCGCGAATTGGGTTGGTGAACCCGTCGAGCGGCGAGGTCGACAGCGGCGTGTCGGCCGGGCGGCTGGAGCGCGGCCCGCGGCGCGTGAATTGGTCTTCGACGGTCTGGCCGGTGGTGTTCAGCCACTCGCTCACGCGCGGGATGCCGGCGGCGTCGCAGCGCTCTGTGAACGGCGTCCAGAACGACGGGCCGGTGAACGCCGCCTCGATATCGCCTAACAGCTCGTCGATCGCCTCCCGATGCTCGGGCTGCTCGGTGCGGAGCTTGCCCATCAGCCGCTCCAGCGCGTGGCGCAGATGCCACTCGCACAGGTACAGCTCGGCGCCGGGGAAGCACATGCCGACCGCGTTGGTGAGACCGGTGTCGTTGTCGCACACGACCCGTGGTGGGCCGCCCGGCAGCGCGGCCAGGAACGCCTCCCAGTCGGCCTGCGACTTGGTCGTGAACGCCTCAAGGCGCCACAGCTTCGCTCGCCCCGCCTCATAGCCCATCGCCGCGAAGATCCGGAACGCGATCCGGTGGCGACCGGTGTTCGGGTCGCGTACCCGGAACGGCAGGTCGTCGAGCAGCAGCGAGCCGCTCGCTGGCCAGGACCGCGGCCGGTAAGGCTCGAACACGACCGGCGCGAACACCTCGACCCAGTCCATCACCAGCGACCCGTGCCGCGAGAAGCGCAGCTCCCCAGTTTCCGGATCGGCGCGCAGCCGCTTCGCCCGCTCGCGCGCCACGAGCGCCGCGTCTCGATACGTCGAGCCGGCACCGACCTGCACCAGCGCCTCCGCGATGCCCCGCGCAACGAACTGGTAGTAACGCGCGCCATGCGGCCCCTCGTGGAAGCCGACGTCGCGCTCGCAGGACTCACACGCGTCATGCCAAGACTCCTCGCGCGGTAGCGGCTCAATGAACCGGTGCGGCGGATCGCCGTTGGCGGGAAGGCAGCGATACCGCTGGCGGCGATGCCGATCCGGCCCGTAACGACCATCGAAGCGCACCCGTGAGCCAGCATGCTCCGGCCTCGGACAGGTCGCCTTGGCGCTGCTCCAGCTCTTGCCCAGCGTCGACATCTACCACGCCAAAATACGCCCCCATCCGGACGCCTAACGCATCCAGGTGTGCATTCTCATCCCAGAACACTCACGTAGATGCGTTTGGGGGGCTCGTCTTAGCCTGGATCCACCGTTTGGTGGGGAGGCTGTCGTGGTCATGGTCTGATCGCTCGTGCGGGGTCCCGGTTGGCGCGTTTTGGGTGAAGGTGCGGGTGTGGATGGGTTCGCTGAGGCTGGTGGGGCCGGTTGAGGCGATCGCGTCGGTGGTCGTCGGCGAGTTCGGGCAGGCCGAGGCCGGGGTCCGGCCCCGGTCGGTCTCGTGGGCGCCTGCCGTGCGTTAGGTGAGTGCTGGCAGGGCGCGGAGGTGCTCGAGGACTGTGAGAAACGCGGTTTTCCAGGGCCAGCGTGCGGGCATCCGGAGTGTCACTGTGCGGGCGGTGCGGGTGATCCGGCCGGGGACGGTGAGCAGCCGGCGGCGTAGCGTTCGGGCGGTGGGGATGACCGTGCCGGGCAGCCCGATCATGGTTGTCCAGCGCAACAGGTTGTGCGCGAGGGCGGCGATCACTGTCCAGGCGGCGTTCGCGAGGAACTTCCCGGACGGGAAGTGGGCGAGTGCCTGGTCTTTGAGGTCACGGATCGCGAGCTCCACGACCGCGTGTTGGCGGTGCTCTGACTCAACGAGCTCGAGCGCGTCGGTGCGGTTGGTCAAGAACGCGAAGTGCCGCCAGTCGGGCCACAGCTCGGCCTGGGCGCCGAGGAGGCGGGTGCGGCGCACGATCAGCCGTTGTGAGCCGAGCATCGTCTGCGCGATTTGTGCCTCCCCGCCCTCGGGGTAGTCCTCGAGCGGCTGCCAGTCCTGCTCAGGGATCTGGGCGATCGCGGCCTTGATGTGCTTCTGTTGGCGCACCCCGATCGAATAGGTCCAGCCAGCGTGCTGGAGCCGGGCCATGATCTTCGTGTTCCAGAACCCCGAGTCCGCGCGCAACAGCTTCGGCCCGCCCGCGCCCGCCCGCGCAACACGAGGGATAAGCTCCTCGACGAACCTGAGCGCACCGCGGGAGGTGTTCGCCGAGCCCTTCCGGGCGCGGATGTGCAACACCTCGCCGGTCCCTGAGCGGGTCGCGACGATCGGGTGATACCCCCGCGTGTGGGTATACCCATAGCTCGCGCCCTGCTTGTCATGGCCATAGACCTCGCCGACGAACGAATCGACATCCACAACAAGTCGTTCCTCGCCAGGACCGGCGCCGGCGGCCCAGGCCCGTGACAGGCAGTCAGCCAACACCTTGTCGAGCTGCCGGACATGCCCAAAGGTGAACGCGCGCAGGAACGTCCCCAACGTCGACGGCGCGACGACGCGATGCCCGAGCACCGCTCGTGTCTGACCCGAACGCAGCACCGAACAGTCATCGATGCAGTCCGCTCCGAGACACATCGCGGACACCAAGCTCATCACCTTGCCGCCCGCGTTCGCCGCCCCCGCCCGGTCACCGAGATCAACCGTCCGGTCAATCACGGCCTCAATTCCCAGCCGCTCCGCGAGCACCGCAGGGAGCAGCACCCCCGCGTTCGCGACCACCCGCTCATCGTCGAACACGACCCTCGTTGCGTCCGGCAGACCATTCACCATACGGGTGACCCCCTGGCGCAGGACCCGCAGCCGCTGGCACGGCCCGTCTTGCCTGCTTCAGGGGGTCATCTAAACCTCAGCCGCGGACGACTCCCCACCAACGAACGGTGGATCGAGGCTTAGGCAATGATTAAGCGGCTCCCCCGAGCTTGTCGAACAGCGTGACGTGAGCCCACGGCAATGCTGCAATATCGGACTGCAGCATTTCTCACACGGTGTGAGAGACCTGAAGGCCCCGATTGGGGACCGCTCGGACTCGT
>CAWEVQ010000003.1:0-42014 GCA_963812595.1 uncultured Solirubrobacterales bacterium | reverse complement strand
GGCCCTTCGCCAAGCCCAGGAGCTGGCTGATGCGGCAGCTGCCAGTGGTTATGCAACCAGGCCGCTGCCTCTCTTCTACTGTTTCAGCCAGGGCCTGCGGGCCGTCAGTGCGGCGCGCGTCACGGACGACGCTTGGCGAATCCGAGTCCACGGTGCGCACGTGATGACCGCTTCTCCAGTTTTACAGACGACGATCAGGCCAAAACCATCCGTCCGTGACGACGCGCGCGACGCACTAAGCGCTCTGCACGTCGTCGCGGACTCGGAGCCAATGACCAACTCGATGCGCCTGGGGGCCGTGTGGGCAGCATGCCCGGACTCTCCAACGTTGCCGGACAGTGTCGAGGATGCCCCCGGTCCGCTGCGTCTGCATCTCCCTCCGCGCAACATGGCTCCTGGGCACGCAAAGGAAGGCCGAGTCGAGCTTGCGGTTGAGGGCCTAGATATCGACCTGTCAGACAAAGCCCTCCGAGCAAGACTCAGCAGATATCCCTTTTTGGCAGGAGCAAAATCTGTGCGAGGCACGATCACCGAGCAAAACCCTGAGCGGTATAGGACTGAGCGCGCGCAAGTTGTATACAGCCCGAATCTGAGGCGGATCAACCTCAGCTTCAATCAATGGCTGGAAACATCGCCAGTGTTGACCTGGTCGACAGGTGGACAAGACAATGACGCGCACGCCGAAACTTTCCACGCAGTCGCACCTACAGGGATTGAGGGGGCGGACGACGTGCGCATCGCGTTCCCCTCGGTCGGCGGTGTTGATGCCCCTGAGTTCGTCGCGCTGTGGTGGATCTTGATGCTCTCACTGTCGAGCCTGGTGCGATACGAGCCATCACTCTGGACCAGCGCGATCGACGCCGACTTGTCCAAGCTGGCTGTGCCGCTCGAACAGGTATGCGATTTTGCGGAGACCTTCGTGCCCACGATCTTGCTGATGATGCTCACCTCCCAAGAATGAACACCGGGTCTTGATGAACAACCCAAGGTGTTCAGGACGACGTCAGCCCGCTGCTCGCTGATCGACGGTCGTCTTTGGCTTGGCTGCTGTGCTGCCCGTTCTCCGGTGTCCACAACCCCTCGCTGAGCAGCCCAGCCATCCGCGTGCGCGGCCGCTGGCCGGTGACATCCGTGTAGACACGAAGCGTCATGCAGGGGTCGGTGTGGCCCATCTGTGCGGCGGTGATCGCGGGGTGCTCGCCGAGCTCGGCGAGCAGCGCGGCGTAGGTGCGCCGTAGGGCGTGGAAGGTGATACCGGCGGGAATCGGTGTCTGCCTATCCGCTTCGAGGGCTTCGTTGGCGCGACTGACGCTCGTATACAGCACGCGTGTGCGAACGCTGTTGCGCTCACGAGGGTGATCGCGGCGACGGCCGGGGAAGACGAAGTCTTCGGGCTGGCTCCAGCAGGACGCGAGTATGTGTTCGCGCAGCAGCGTGACCAGCTCGGGCTCGAGATGGACGGTTCGCTTGCCGGCCTCGGTCTTGGAGACCGGCACCTGGAGCGCGGCGTCGTCGAGGTCGATGTCTTGCCAGCGGAGGTTGATGAGCTCCGAGACCACAGGCCCCCGCCATGATCGCGCCGCGCGGACACCGAGCTGCAGAACATCCTCGCGGACATCCGCCGCGGGACCTGGAAACCACCACAGCCCACGCCAGCACCCACACCCGTCAAAGACTCAACCTTCCACGAGTTCGCCTCGCAATGGCTGGACGGCCTGCGCCACGAGCTGATCCCGCACAACCCCGTCAAGGGCCGCGTAGCGAAGCTCAAGGAGCGCCCGCCCACCCGCGCCCGCGCCGCGTTGGCTGATGCGCGTTGCTGCGGCCGAAATCAGGATCGGAAAGCTTCACGATCGACGCAGGATCTGGCACCATGGGGACCATGGCAGCGGAACCGGAGCGCAAGCTCGTGCACGTGACGCTCAGCGGCGGGCGCAGCGGTGAGTACGTCATCACCGAGGAGCGCCCTGGCGGGAAGCTCACGCTCGTACCGGACAGGTCGTGGGCGGCGAGGCTGGCCCGCCACGGGGAGCGACATATGACCCCCGAGGAGTCCGCGGCGTTCTGGACAGAGCACGGGCCGCACATCGGTCCCCCTGACGGCGAGGGGTAGCCCATGCCTACATCGGAGCCGCGTTGGCCGGCGCGATTTGACGCCGACCTGTTCGACAAGCATCTCGCGCGTTCCACCCCTGCCGGCCGGACCACTGCCGAGATTGTCAAGAACGAATACGAGCGGAACGGCATTCCCCAATCGCATCTGAAGGCGTGCGAACCAGAAGGACGCGATGGGACAAAGCTCTCCGACTCTGTCAAGGTCTATCTTCCACACCCCAACGGCCCCTGGGGCATGGTCTTCAAGATCGTCGTCCCCGCTGACGAACGACCACGTCTGCGGTATCTCGCCTTTGGCGCTCGCCACCATCCGAAGGGCTCCAACGCGCTCACCGTTTACCAGCTCGCCGACCGACAGCTGAACAGCTGAGACGGAACGCTCGCGCGGGGGCAGCCCCGCGCCCGTCGGGGCGGCGACGGCCACCCGTCCTGCCGCGCCTTCTCCGTCGGAATAGAGAACGAGGAGAGCCATCCACCTGACCGAAACGGAGCTAGACATGAACAACACACGCGAGCTGCTGCTGGCCTATCAGGGCATGAACGGATTCGACGGGCTATGTCACGTCCGCGTGTACGAGCAGCTGGGGCAGCTGCCGACGGTGATCGCCGGCGCGCTGGCTGAGGGTTATCAGTGACGCGAGGGCCGACTTCCACCAGTCGGCATCGATCTGCGCGGTGCTATCTGCGCCCACGCTGAGCTACGCGATCCGCGATTGGTGGCGGCATACGCCAAACGTGCCGAACGTGGTCACGTCCGAGGTCAACCCCAGGTTGGGGAGGCCGCGACGACGGCCGGCGTTTACGGCGATTCGCGATCCCGCGTCGTTGCCCTGATGTCAAATCAGAACACAGTCAAGCCATAGAGCTCAGCTATGCGTAGCAGCGCCTCGTCGTCGCGCGGGATGGGCCGTCGCTCGTGCTCATCGAGCGCGACGTTCTCGAAGAGCGCCCAGCACTCCCAATCCGAGGAGAGCCGGGACAGGTATCGGATGCCTGCGAACTTCATGCGGTCGTTCGCGTCGCGCTGTTCGTAGGCCCAACGTCCGATCCAGCGGGTGATGCGACGATCGCCGCCGCGAACCGTCGGCACGTCGAGGTCGCTGTATCCATAGAACGCGAGCAGCTTGCCCATCTCCTCACGCAGTACGGCCCGGGTTTCGGCCGACTCGACGTCGAGCAGTCGGATTGCTGGGACTGCGTCATTCGGTGTCGGAACGACGCGCACGGCGAGGCGCGGTGGCGCCAGTCGGCAGGAACCTCCCCAAGCGCCATGAACCCCTCTTCGTCGGCGATCGAGCTGAGGCCGGGATCGGGTCGAAAGCGGGAGAGCGTCTCGCCGAAGCACCCGTCGAGCGTCGTGGCGAAGTAGCAGACGCGGTAGTCGCCGGTGGGGCTGTCGAAGCGGTTTCCGGTGGTGCGGCTCTCGAGTAGCTCGGGGTCGAGCGGGTCGGAGAAACGGAGCGGGTCAGGTGAGCGGCCGACTCTCCACAGGCCGCTCTTGGGAGGCTCGACGACCTTCGGGCTCGGTGCCACTCATCCCCCGGCGAGGAACGCCTTGGCGGCTACGAGCACGTCGCGGAACGCTCCGTCGCGGATGCTCTGCGCGGGCGACTGGTCATCGAGCTGCGGGTTAAGGCCGAGGAACCACGCGCGCACGGTGTGAGGGGACTCCTCGGCCAGCAGCAGCTGGAAGGTCTGGTAGGCGCAGCGCAGCCGCTGCTCGTGCTCTGCTCGGGGAGTGCGCTCGCCGGCTGCCCAGCGGCCCACGGTGCGGGAGTCGGATACCCCGGCGATGTAGGCGACCAGCTTCTGGCCAAGAACCTCCTGCATGTATCCGACCACGTCCTGGATCGTTGACTCGACCGCTTTCCTATGCGCGTCCTGTGGTGCTGAGCGGAGCTGCGGCATGGTTTCCCTCTGTGGTGGTGGGTTTGCGGTCTGTCCTTCTATTCGACAGCTACCCAAATATTTGGCGAACTATTTGCCTGCATATTGGCCGTATATTTGGCGATATGGTTGGACATTATATCGGCCTGGCGGATGGCGCATCTGTAGAAGTCCGTAGAGCGAAGGCCAGGTTGACCCGTTCGACATCCTCGGGCCGCGCCTTGGCATGCATGTAGCGCTCGGTGTGCGTGTCGGCCTCGGCGCGCAGCGTTTCGAGCAGGAGGTCGAGGAGTTCCCCGTCGGGCTGGAAGGCGCGTATCCAGTCAACGAGCTGGCTCGACAGCAGCGATGCTGCCGCCGTCTACGAGCAGATGGTTTCGTTTCTTGAAGTCTTGTGGGCGCCTGGTAAGCGTGGGGCTCAGCCGGCGGGCGGCTCGTTGGCTACGCGGGGGCGCCTGCTTCCCAGCGCATTGCTGGGTGCTCCTGGATGCGGGTGCTCGATGTCGGCTGCGGGCCGGGCGATGTCAGTTTGCTTCTGTCAAAGCTGGTCGGCGCCGACGGTTCGGTGGTCGGGGTCGAGCGTGACGAGCAGGCGCTCGCGAGGGCGCGTCAGCGCGCGGGCGAGTCTGACATCGAGAACGTCGAGTTCGTGCTCGGGGACTTTCGTGAGGTCGAGCTCGCCGGTGACCCGTTCGATGCACTGGTCGGGCGGCTCGTGCTGATGTACCAGGGTGACCCGCCCGCGGCGGTGCGGGCCGCGGCACGCCACGCACACCCGGGTGGGGTGGTCGTGTTCGCGGAGATGTGCATGCGCACGGGGTCCGCGATACCGCAGAGGTTCTTGGTGTCCTGGCCGCATACCCCGGCGTCTGAGCGGCTCAGCGAGTGGATTGATGGCGCTTTCGGCGGGCTGGGCACGCAGCCGGACATGGGAATGCGGTTGCCCGCGACGTTTGCCGAAGCCGGCCTGCAGCCCAGCCTGGACCTCGACAGCGCATCCTCGCCAACAGCAATCGCGACTTCGCACTGATGCTCGGAACGCATCGCGAGCGTGGGAGAAACCCGCGTGGGGTGAGTGATCGAGACGCTCTCTCTCAGTGGAATGGGCAGTCTTTGCGCGGCAACCCTCCTGTGTTTGGAGGGGTGGCGACGCGGCCCTTGGATCCGGCGATGCACGGGAGAGGGCAGCCCTGACCTGGACGGTGCCTCTCCGGCCTTTGGGCGTGTTGGCCTGGCGCATCGTTGCTTGCATGACGGATCCTCAATTCCGGCACGACATGTCCGTATTCAGCGTCTGCGCGCGCGGAATGCGCGATTCTTCAGGCGGTTGCCGCACAGCGCCATCTCGCACCAGTGGCCCTGCCGGTTGCGCGAGCGGTCATAGAAGACCCATCGGCACTCCGAGTTGCCGCACACCTTGAGGCGGCTCCAGCTGCCGTGTTCTTGGGCGTCTCGAACGATCAGCAGCAGATCGAACATTCCATCACCGAGATCGTTGTGGCGCGGGTTATCGAGTCTCAGTGTCCCTTGCTCGTCCATGGTCAAGCACGCACTGTGCGCGCCTGCCAGTTCGCGCAGGGGCCGTAGCGCAACAGCGCCGTGCGTCTCTCCACTCCGGAAACTGAGCAGGCGGCGGATGCTTTCGCGCATGCTACGGGCCACCTCCAGTTCGTCCGCTGTCACTGTCGCGGTGGGGGGCAACAGCTGAGTATCAAAGAGCCATCGCCGCGCTGTCTCGGGATCGCTCAACAGGTCGGAGTTGCCTGCGAAGTACCGGGTATTCAGGAACGCCTGCACCAACAGCAATGGCATCGGCGCCGGCTTGTCCTCCTCGGCGAACGGATACCACGACGGGAGACTCATCAGGCCGAATACCCAAGGGGACCTTTAGTGACCATCAAACAAGCTTGACAGGTTATCTGACCAGTGTATGATCTACGCCAGTCATGCAAGAAGCGGCGAAGCATACCGGCCCAGCGATGCACCCGTTCGTGCACCGCCTGCGCGTTCGTTACAACGAGTGCGACGCTCAGGGCCAGGTTTTCAACGCCAATTATTTCGTCTACTTCGACGTCATCCTGACCGAGCTGTGGCGTGAGACCCTCGGTTCCTACCAAGCGCTCACAGCCGACGGCCTCGACCTGGTTGTCGCCGAGACTGGGGCGCGCTTCCGCGCCCCAGCGCGCTTCGACGACGAGCTTGAGATCACGCTTGAGGTCGAGCGCCTTGGCAACACGTCGATGGTGTCCGCGATCGGGATCGCGCGGGATGGGGATATGCTCGCCGAGGGTCGCATCGTCCATGTCTTCGTGCACGCCGACCGCCTCGGCGAGAAGGCCCCGATCCCCGATCACGTGCGGCGCATACTGCAGCCCTATGTCATCGAGGATCTCGACTCACTCGCGACGAGCACGATCACCAAGAGCTGACCTCAAGGCCGCTACCTCGCCTGGCGCATCAGCGCGCCGAGGTCGGGCTTGGGACGACAAGCGGCGGCGGTGCCAGCCGTCAGTACTAACGGCTCTGCGAGCCCCGGTCGTAGCGGCAGCGCAGAACCGGCAGCCGGATCACAAGAGCCGAGATGTGCCCCTGCGGCTGTCGCCCGGGGCGGGGCTCGCTGGTAGCCTGAGAACGTATGGCAACCCGAGCGATCAGGACGGTCGATGTCGATGCTGCCCTGCTGGAGGATGCCCGCAGCGCGATGAAGCCCCCCGCTGAGGCGGCCGACGCCGAGGTCGTAGAGCGCGCACTGCGCTCCTACCTGGGACGCCGAGCGCTCGACGCCTCACAGGCGATGAGCGGGCTCTCCGAAGAGGACGCCATGCGGATCGCAAACGAGGAGTTGCACGCGATGCGCCGCGAGCGTCGCAGCGCCGCGTGACCCGAGTCGTCATCGACCCGGGCGTCCTGGTTTCCGCGTTCATCTCCCCGAAGAAAGCCGCGCCGGCACTTCTCGTGGATGCGATCCTCGACGGGAACCTCGAGCTGCTCGTGTCACCGGCACTGATCGCCGAGCGAGTCTTGTAGGCCAGGTCCGCCTGCGGGCTAGACTCGCCGCGTCAGTGACTAGCAAGCGTGACATCAAGCAATTCCGGCAGGCCTGCAAGGAGGCTGGCTTGACCGTCTCTGAGCGCTACGAGGCCAGCGACGCGCTACATGCCGAGAAGGAGTCGGGCGGCGGACAGGAGGACATGAGCTATGAAGAACTGCTGGTTTGGCTGCGAGAATGGAGAGACTCATGGCAACCGTCGTAGCCCTAGATGCCTCACCAGCAACCGTCCTGCGCTGGATGCGGGGGACGATCATCGACGCACGCGTCGCCTATCCAGACGTTCTCCACGTGGAAGTTCGCGACTCGCATCAAGGACTCTGGCGCCTAGCCACACAGGATGCCGAGTGGTCGCCGGCTGACGCAGCGCAACTCGTTGGGCGCTCGGTCGACGATGCCGATATCGATGGGAAGTCTGGCGAGCTGCGCCTCAGGCTCTCAGACGGCTCGTTGTTCGAGATCAAGCCCGCTGCGGCCGAAGCAGACGACGACCCTCCCTACTGGGAGTTGATCAGCCCCGCGGGCGTTGTCCTGGAGTTTGGGCCGGGGTTTCGCTGGCAGATCAGTGGCGCCGACGTCCCAGTCGCATCGCGTCGCTGAGGCTGGCTGAGCAAGCCTTATCCGTATCTACAGTCGATCTCGATCGCGGGGTGACAAACGCGGGTTTGGCTCCCGTCGCTACCGTCTTGTCACCCCGCTATCCGCGTCGGCTTGGGTTTGCGCGTCGGCTTGGGTTTGGAGCGAACCTGGGTGGCGGCGGTAAAGTGGTGTGCACATCGTCGTTGCTTGCTCACACACTCTTGACGGGGGCGCCATGCCAACGCGTGCCAGCTGGCAGCTTCTCGCCGCGCAGCACCACCGAGTGCCCCCCGATGCAGGTGTTGGCTCCGAGCGTCGTATCGGGGAGCACAGCGGAGGTGGGGCCCATGGTGGCGCCGGCGCCGACGATCGTCGGGCCGATGCGCAGCAGGCGGTCGTGGAAGACGTGGGTCATCAGACAGGAGCCGCGATTGATCGCGCAGCCATCCCCGAGCTCCACCACGTCGTACTCGGTGATCGCCGTCGTCTCGCACCACACGCCGCGACCGACCCTGCTGCCCATCGCGCGCAGGTAGAGCGACATCAGGGGTGTGCCGAGGGCAAAGCGCAGCAGCCACTCGCCGGCAAGCTGCTCGTGGGCGGAGTTGATCAGCTCGTCGCGCCACACGAACAGCGACCACAGCGGGTGCTGGCCGGCGCGGTAGCGGCCGATCACCAGCCACTTGATCGCGACCGCGATACCGGCCGAGAGGATGCCGGAGCCGAGCATCACCAGCGGGGCGAGGGCGATCATCGCCGGGATGCCCAGGTGCCCGCCGATGGTGTCCAGGATGAGCAGCTCGAGCAGGCCGATCGACAGCGAGATCGTGTTGGGCACAAGAATGCGGATCGCGTCCATCGCGCCTCGCGCCAAAACGAGCCGTCTCGGGGGGTCGGTGGTGCGGGTCGCATCTGCAACCTCGCTCACGCGGGGCAGCTCGAGCGCGGGCACGCCAAACCAGGACGTTCCCTGCGCCGGGCGGCGCGGAGCGAGCGTGAGGACGCCGACGAGGCTGTCGTCACCGACCCGGGTGCCCTCGCGCAGCACCGCGCCGGGACCGAGGAAGGTGCGGCTGCCGATCTCGATCGGCGCGACGTGCAGCCAGGCCCCGCGCGCCCTGGCGCCACAGTAGCCAACGTCGTCGGTGGCGTAGCTGAGCTCACCGAACGACACCAGGGGGTTGAGGCCGGTCGAGGTCGAGATCTCGGTGCGTCGCCCGACGTGGATGCCCATGAGCCGCAGCCAGTGACGGGTGTAGAGCGAGGCGTAGAGCGGGAAGAGAGCCCCTGCCACGGCCTCTTCGAGGTGGCCGGAAAACCACAGCGCCCAACCCGTCCCGCCGTTCCCGCTGTGCCAGCCCGGGCGCACGAGCTTCCACACCAGGCGTAGGGTGAGGGCGACGAGCAGCGCAAGCGCCACGGTGGCGATACTCACGATCACGGCTGCCTCGCCCACGAGCACGGCCGGCGAGCTGTGCAGCGAAGGAGTGGGGGCCCCGGCCAGCAAGAGCAGGCCGGCCCCGGCGGCGAAGGCGAGCAGCGCGAGCAGCCCCTCCCAGGGGAGGCTCACGGCGAACATGAGCTTCCAGAAGCGCGCGTGGTGGCTTGGCGTAGGTGCCGTGACCGGCCAATCCCCGCCTGCGGGGCCGAGGTGGCGAGCGGGGCTGCCGCCCCAGTGCTCGCCGGCGGGGATGCTCCCGGAGATGACGCTGCCGGGCTCGATCTCCGCACCCTCGCCGATGGTGGCTCCGGGAGCGAGCAGGGTCCGGGCGCCGACGCTCGCGCCGGCGCCGATGCGCACCTCGCCGATCACGAGCTCCCGGCCGTCGATCCACCAGCCATGCAGGTCCACCTGCGACTCCACCGTGGCCCCGGCGCCGATGTGCACGAACGAGGTCAGGGTGGGCATGCTGCCAAGGCTCGCCCCGGCGCCGACCTCCGCGCCGATCAGACGGGCGTAGCGGCCGGACCACGGTGTGCCCGCGAGTCGGGTGATGTGGCAGTACTCGCCGAGTCGCTCCAGAAACCACACGCGACAGGTCAGCCAGGAGTAACGGGGGTAGCGGCCGGGGCGCAGCCGGGGCACCAGGATGCGACGGGCCAGCACGGCGATGGCGATGCGGCCGTAGGGACTGGCGAGCAGCAGCCATGCGCCGATCAACCACCCCCAACCCACGTGGGGCAGCCCATCGGGTTCGATGTTGCCGTAGCCCAGTGCGAGGATCACCCACTGGATCGAGGCCAGTGCGGTGAGTACCAGTACTCCGGCGAGCTGCATCGCGCCGAGCGCTCGCGACGGGGTGGAGACGGCGGTTGCCCCCTCGCTGGTGGTGCCACTGCTGGTGCCCTTGCTGGCGGTGCTCCCACCGGTGGTGTCCTTGCTGGCGGTGCCCTCGCCGGTGGTCTCCCGGCTTACGGTCTCCTCGTCGGTGGCGGCCTCCCCGAGCTCCTCCAAGCGCGCGGCAAGCTGTCCGAGCCGGCGGTGCTCATACACGTCCGCGACCGCCACCGAGGGAAAGCGCTCACGCAACACCGAGACGAGCTTGGCGGTCATCAGCGAGTTGGCGCCGCAGTCGAAGAAGTCGGTGTCGGTCGTCATCGCCGTGGGGCCGAGCTGCTCGGCCCAACGTTCGGCCAGCCATGCGGTGGTGCCGCTCAACGACGGGTCGGTTGTGCCCGGGACGCTCTCCGGCGGCCAGGGGAGGGCCTGACGGTCGACCTTGCCAGAGGTCGTGGTCGGCAAGGCATCGAGAACGATGACGAGCGGAGCCAAGCCATCGGGCAGCTGCTCTGCCACCTGAGCGCGGACATGGGAGGGGAGGACATCGCCCACGACATAGCCGACCAGGATCTCGTTGGCGCCCGCGGTCATCTGGACCGCCGCCGCCGCCGCCGCCGCGCGGACGCCGGGGACGGCGCTCAGCCGCGCCTCCACCTCGCCGAGCTCCAGGCGCCGTCCACCGAGCTTGACCTGGGTGTCGAGTCGCCCCACGAACTCGAGGCCGTCGATCGTCTCGCGCACGATGTCGCCGGAGCGGTAGGCGCGCTCCCATCCCAGCGAGGGCAGGCCGGCGTAGCGCTCTGCGTCGAGCGCCGGGTCGAGGTAGCGGCCGAGGCCGACACCGCCGATGACGAGCTCGCCGGGCTCACCGAGCGAGACGGGCTCGCCGGTGTGATCCACCACGGCGACAAACCAGCCACCCAGTGGCCGGCCGATCGTCACGGGCTGCCCGGGGCGGATGCGCGTGGCAGTCGTGACGACCGTGGCCTCTGTCGGGCCGTAGGTGTTCCACACCTCGCGGTTCGCCGCGAGGCGCCAGCCAAGCTGGGATGGGCACGCCTCGCCGCCGAGGATCAGCAGGCGCACGCCCGCGAGCGTCTCCTCGTCCCACATCGCCGCAAGCGTGGGGACGGTCGAGACCACGCTCACGCGGCGCTGGGCCAGCCAGGGTCCGAGGTCGGCGCCCGAACGGACGAGTAGGCGCGGAGCGGGCACGAGCGCCGCGCCGGCGCTCCACGCGAGCCACATCTCCTCGCAGCTTGCGTCGAAGGCGACCGAGAGGCCGGCGAGGATGCGGTCCTCGGGGGTCACCGTCCACAGCCGCGCCTCCGCGTCGATGAAAGCCGCCGCGGATCCGTGGCTGACCGCGACGCCCTTCGGCTGCCCCGTCGAACCCGATGTGAAGATGATCCATGCGTCGTCGTCTGCGGTGAGGTCGCGGTCGTGAGGGTTGCGCTCGTGAGCTGACACCGAGCCCAGGCGCGTAAAGCGCAGGCCGTCCTCGAGCACGCCGCAGACATCGGCCTGCTCCCAGATTCCCCGGGCGCGTGCCGGAGGGTCGTCGGCGTCCACGGGTACGTAGGCGGCGCCGGCGCACAGGACCCCGAGGATCCCGACATAGAGCTGCGAGGTGCCGCTCGCGATGCGTATGCCCACACGATCACCGGTGCCGACGCCTTCCTCGCGCAAGCTGTCCGCGAGCTCCTCCGCGGCGCACGAGAGAGAGTCGTAGGTGAGCGCGGCGTCATTGGCGTCGATCGCGACGCGGTCGCCGTGGCGCTCGACGGTCGCGGCGAGGACGTCGAGCAGGGAGCGGGTTGCCGGCGGCGGTGCGAGGGCAGTGAGCAGGCCGTGCTCGCGCGTGCTGTCGTCAACAATCGGCACCATCTGACTGGGGTATACCGTGGCGTAGGTTCGAGTACCTGTAGCTGAGGTTGGGTTTCAGTTAGATCTAGGGGACGTTTCGGTAGGCTCCGCCTCTTGTCGCGTTGGGCGAGCGCCTAGATGTCCTGCCTTGGGAGGTTGTGAGCGGGTGGCGTCCGTGCCGAGCACTGATAGATGGCTGGTGTAGAGTCTCGGGTGGTGGCTGATGTACCCGACCCATCACAGGCCGCTGCCTGTGCGGTGGCGTGACTTACAGCGTTGACGCCGAGCCGGTCTGGCAGGGGGCCTGCTACTGCGCGAATTGCCAGCGTCAGACGGCTACAGCGTTCTCGGTGATCGTGGGCGTACCGAGCAAGGCGCTCACGGTTGAGGGCGACGCACTCGCCTCATTCAAGACCGCCAGCGAGGACTACCAGAGCACCACAGAGCGGCGGTTCTGCTCGGCCTGCGGGTCGCCGATATTCAGCACGATCGAGTCGATGCCGGGAGTGGTGTTCCTAAAGGCGGGGACGATCGACGATGCATCTTGGATCGAACCGACGGTCGAGATCTGGACGCGCTCCGCGCAGCCGTGGGCTCCGCACTTCGAGAACGCCGTGCGGTTTGCGCGCACCCCCGATAGCTGACCGCTGCACGCTGGCCGCCGCACGGCTTCCTCCGTGGGGTAGGCGGGCCGGCGAGTCTCCCGGGTGAGGACGCTCAGGTTCCCACCGTGCCAAGTCGCACGACGAGCTTGCCGGGATTGCCCTGCTCCCCGGGGAACACCAGCTTGACCGTGAAGCGTTTGTGGTTGCGTGAGATGACGGTGGCGCTGATCTTCACGGCGTGCGCCTGTGCGCCGACGATCCGTGCGGTCGCGCTCACGATGCGTCGTTTGGGGCGAGTGTTGAACCTGTAGGTCGCGTAGCCGGTGAAGCGGACCGTCCGCTGGATTTTGGGCGTCACCCTGTGCACCGTGATGAGGATTGCTGGCGCGGACCCCGACCGGCGCGCGCTACTTGCCGCGCCGGATGCCGCCGTTGTGGCAAGGGCGAGCGTGGTGAGGGCGAGCAGCAGCGCGAGCGCGCGCAGAGTAACCGCAAGAGCCCTGAGGCGTGTGGCACCTTGTCCGGGGTATGGTTGCACCACGGTCAGTGTAGGACCGCGGAGCGATCGGTGTAAACAAGGGTGCATCCCGCCTCGTGGGTTGGCTAGGGTTGGATGATGAGCGTGAGCACCCCTACCGCCGTGATCCGCACCGGCGGCCTGACGAAGGTCTACGCCGACGCCGACTCCGCGGCCGTCGACGGCCTGGACCTGGAGATCCGCGGGGGAGAGATCTTTGGCCTGCTGGGGCCCAACGGCGCTGGCAAGACGACCACCGCGGGGATGCTCACCACGCGCGTGATCCCCACCGCGGGGACGGCGTGGGTGGGCGCCGTCGACGTGATCGCCCACCCCGCGCTCGCCAAGCAGCTGATCGGCGTGGTGTCCCAGCAGAACACGCTGGACCGGCAGCTGACCGTGTGGGAGAACCTGTACTTCCACGGGCGCCTGTTCGGGTTGGGCGCGGCCGACTCGCGGCGCATCTCCGATGAGCTGCTCGAGCAGTTCCACCTCGCGCGCTGGGCGCAGGCGTCGGTGTTCGCGCTGTCCGGCGGGATGGCGCAGCGGCTGATGGTGGCACGTGCGATCTTCCATCGCCCGGCGGTGCTGTTCATGGACGAGCCCACCTCCGGTTTCGATCCGCAGAGCCGCCTCGCGTTGTGGGAGATCCTCGGCGAGCTCAACGCCGCCGGGCAGACGATCATGCTGCTGACTCACTACATGGAGGAGGCCGACCATCTCTGCCACCGTGTGGCGATCATGGACCACGGCAAGATCCTCGCGCTCGACACGCCGGCGGGGCTCAAGCAGTCGGTGGGGGCCGACACGATCGTGACGGTGAAGGCGTCCGGCGACGGGCCCGCGCTGGCCGCGACGCTCGAGCGGGAGATCGAGGGCGTGACCCGCACGCGCGTGGTCGACGGCGGCGTCGAGCTGCACGTCAAGGGGACGGAGCGGATCGTGCCGCGGGTCGTGGCTGCCGCCGAGCGCGGCGGCTTCGAGCTCGTCGACCTGTCGGTGGCCGAACCGTCGCTGGAAACCGTGTTCATCAACCTCACCGGCAAAGAGCTGCGCGAATGAGCGCCCCCGACACCGCTCCTGCCCCCGCGCGGCATCTGGGATGTGCTGCCGTCGGAGGACGCGCATGACTACACCCGACGCCGCCACCACGACCGCCTCGGCGACAGACGCCGCCGCGAGCACCGACGGCAAGCGGCCCACGCCCCCGGCCGCGATCGTGCTCACGCCCACGCGCTCCACGTTCGACGCCAGCCGTACCGCGCTCGGGGCGCTGATCCTGCGCGACCTCACGGTGCTGCGCAAGAACGTCCCCGAATTCGTCGCCCGCGTGCTGATCCAGCCGTTCCTGCTGGTGTTTGTGTTCCTGTATGTGTTCCCCACGATCGGCCAGGGAATCGGGGGCGCCGGACACGGCTCCAACGCGAGCACCGAGTCGGACTTCGCGACCGTGCTGGTCCCCGGTGTGGTGGCGATCTCGATCATGTTCCAGGGGATCCAGGCCGTGGCGCTGCAGATGTCCACCGAGTTTGGCTACACCCGCGAGATCGAGGATCGCGTGCAGGCGCCCTGTCCGATCTGGCTGGTCGCGATCGCGAAGGTGCTCTCGGGCGCCGTCCAGGGGATGATCGCCGCCGTGATCGTGTTCCCGATCGCCGCGGTTATCCACGCCCCGGGCGTGCACGCCCACCTGTCGGTGCACTGGTGGATCGTGCTGACGCTGATCCCGCTCGCCTCGGTGGCGATGACCTCGCTGGGGCTGCTGCTCGGCACGACCTTCGAGCCCCGCAACATCGGCTTGATGTTCGGCTTCGTCGTGCTGCCGTTGACGTTCCTCGGCGGCACCTACTACCAGTGGACAAAGCTTGCTCCAGTGGAAGTCGCCGGGATTCACTGGCTGCAGATCCTGGTGCTGCTCAACCCCCTGATCTACGTCGCCGAGGGGATGCGTGCCGGGCTCACCGAAGCCTCGCACATGCCGCTCTACGTGATCTACCCGGTGCTGATCGCCTTCTGCGCGTTCTTCCTCGGCCTGGGGTTGCGCAACTTCAGGCGGCGGGTGTTGGTGTAGGGATGATGGGATCGTCCGCGCGCGTGAGTGCGGCAACGTAGAGCAGCGCTTGCGCCCGCGCGACCGCCCCGATCGCGCTGTCGGGCACCAGCAGCTCGGGGTGGTGCAGCGGCCGGGGCGTGAAGCCCGGGGCGCCGTCAAGGCCGACGAACGCCATCGCGATCGGCGCGAGTGCGGCGAAGAAGGCGAAGTCGTCCGAGCCGCAGGAGCGCCACTCCGGGGCGCGCTCGAAGCCCGTAACCGCCAGCAGCCCTCGCGCCCGCGCGACGATGAGGGGGTCGTTTTCCAGCGGCGGCTCGCCTTCGGTCAGCTGCACCCGCGCGCGGCAGCCGTTCGCTGCCGCGACACCCGCGGCGATCTCATCGACCAGCGCGCGCAGCGCCAGCCGGTCATCGGGGCGGTGGGCGCGCAGCGCGGCTCGGGCGCGTGCCTGCGCGGGAATCACGTTCTCCGCCTCCCCTCCCTCCAGTACCCCGACTGTGAGTGTCGCCGCGTGCAGGGGGTCGATGCGCCGCCCGACCTGCGCGTGCAGTGCCACCACGATCTGCGCGAGCGCGAGGATCGGGTCGCGCCCGTGGTGGGGGTAGGCGCCGTGCGTCGGCTCCCCCTCGACGACGATCTCCACGGCGTCGCACGAGGCGTTGACCACGCCCTCGTCGAGCGCCACCGTGCCCCACCTGAGCTCTGGGTGCACGTGCGCTGCCACAATCGCCGCCGGCGAGTGCCTCGCGAGCGCCCCCCGAGCCAATTCCTCTGCGCCCGACGGGTAGGCCTCCTCGCTCGGCTGCAACACCGCCAGCAGCGGCGCCGGCAGCTGTTCCCTGAGCGCGTGTGCTGCGCGTGTCAGCGCCACCAGCGCCGCCATGTGCACGTCGTGCCCGCACGCGTGCATCGCACTGCCCCTGGCGCTGAAGGGCGCGCCCGTGCGCTCCTCGATTGGCAGCCCGTCGAGCTCGGCGCGCACCGCTACGGGTGCGCCGCCGTCCTGCTCGCGCGGTCCCACCCTGGCGATACGCCCCGTTCCGGCGACCGTTGTGCACGGTACCGGCAGCTCCGCGGCCACCGCGCCCGCCGTCCATTCCTCGGTGTGCGCCAGCTCGGGCCGTTCGTGCAGCCGGTGGCGCAGCTCCATCGCGCGCGGCAGCTCGCGCTCGATGCCTGCGAGCAGCTGCCCCAGCAGTTCAGTAGATCGCGGCATATCGCTTGCACACCTCGCTGAGGTCGAGCTCGGCGACCGCGTCCAGCTCCGACTGCTTGATGCCGACGTACGCCTCGTACAGCGTCCTGCCCAGCCACCTGCGCACGACGTCGTCTTCGGCGAGCGCCCGCAGCGCATCCCCCAGCGAGGCGGGCTGCGCGCCGACGCCGAAGCGCTCGGCCTCGGCGGCATCGAGGTGTGCGGGGTCGCGGTCGAGGATCGGCGGTGGCGCGAGGTCCGTGCGCACCCCATCCAGGCCGGCGCGGACCAGCGCCCCGAGCGCCAGGTGGGGATTGGCGGCGGCGTCGGCGCCGCGGTACTCCAGGCGCAGCTGCGGGGCGAGATCGGCGCCGCCGAGCGCCACCAGCGGCGGGATGCGCAGCAGCACTTCGCGGTTGCGCTCGCCCACGCACACCGCGCCCGCGCTCCAGCGGTGGGGGGTGAGGCGCGCGGCCGAGACGGGGCTTGGGGCGCACAGCGCGGCAAGCGCCCCTGCGTGGCGCAGGATCCCCGCCGCGAAGCGGCCGCCCAGCTCGCTCAGGCAGCCGGGGCGCGCCGCGTCGTAGAGCAGTGGGGCACCGTCGGCGTCGAGCAGGTTGAGGTGGATGTGCACACCGTTGCCCGGCTGGTCGGGGTGCAACAGCGGCGTGAAGGTGGCGCGCAGCCCCCGCCGGCGGGCGACCTCGCGCACGACCTCCTTGAGCACCACGCTGCGATCGGCGGCCGCCATCCCCTCCGCCGCTTTGACGGGGATCTCGAACTGGTGGGGGGCGAACTCCGCGAAGATCCGCTCCGGCTCCGCCCCCGCCTCGACCAGCGCGCCCATGGCCTCCGCCGCGAACGGTTCGGCGCGCCGCTGCGCCTCCAGCGAGAAGGGCGCCGCCGCCTGCTCCAGGGAGAAGGACGCCCCCGGCGCTAACTCCGGCGAGAACGCCGCTGGCGCCTCCAGCGAGAAGGGCGCCGCCGCCCGCTCCGCGCCGAGAAGCTGGAACTCGTGCTCGAAGCTTGCCACCACCCGCGCCCCGAGCTCGCGCTCGAGCTCCGTGAGCGCCTCGCGCAGGAAGCGCCGCGGGCAGCATTCCCATGGTGTGCCGTCGGTCTCCACGATGTCGCACAGCACCAGCTCCAGCGCATTGGCGCCGGTGTCGGGCAGTCCGCTGCCCGTGAATTCGGCCTCAACGCGCACATGCGTGCCGGGATCGGGCAGCAGCCGCAGGTCGCCAGTCGAGTCAAACGGCGTGCGCTCGGCGAGCGGGCCATGCGGGGTGAGCGAGTGGTTGGCGGGAACCCACCCCACCCCCGCCTGCAGCGTGTCACTCAGCTCCGCCGCCAGCAACGAGCGGCCGCGCACGATCCCGCCGAGATCGCAGCACACCAAGGCGACCAGCTCGGTCGAGCTCATCGCGGCTCCTCCCGCATCCCCCCGGCGGTGATCCCACCGTGGCCCGGTGCCCGGGGACCCCGTGAGGCGAGCGTCTCGGTCGAGCTCATCGCGCGATCTCCGCCGTCACCGTCCCGTTGTCCCAGATGCCCTCCCGCAACCCCAGCTCGTGCGCGCCCTTGCGCACGCGCGCGGCGTCGTCGGTGGCGAGTACAACCGCTACCCCCCCGGCGGGCTGGCCGAAACTGGGATGCTCGCCGGAGGCGAGTGTCTCCCGGCTTCGGTCACGCCGCTCGATCGCCGACGCGAGGCGCTCGGCCGGCTGCATGTGCACGCCGCCGCGGCCCAGCGAGGGGTAGGTGTCGGCGACGCCGTAGAGGGTGCCGCGCGGGCCCCGCACGCGACCGAACACGCAGACGAAATGCCCCACGTCCCAGTCGGGCGGCGGGCCGCTCTGCGTGCCCTCGTAGAGGTGGTCGAGCAGTTGGTGCAGGAGCGTGTGCCCACCCCACAGGTGGTGGGTGGCGAGGTTGGCGATCAACGTCACCGGGCGATCGAGGCCGGCCACGAGCTCGAACAGGCCGTCGAGCGTCGCCGTCGTCCACGGGCCGCCGTAGGGAATCGCCGCGAGCGTGCCGCCGGCGAGCCGCTCGATCGCACCCACCACGCCGGCGGCCGTCGTGCCCGACACGGCCGCATCGTCGACGAACGGCAGCGCCAGCCGGTAGTCGCGCCGGCCCGCTTCGTCGCGTGGCAGGTGACTGAGGTCCGGCGTCGCGGCGACCACGCTACCCGCTGCCAGCGCCACCGTGTCCTGATCGATCGGCTCGCCCGTGAACTGCTCGATGCCGGCCGCGCGCAGCGCCAGCGCGCCGCAAAAGGCCCCGCACAGGTCGTCGCGCTGCGGCAGCTCCCGCGCATGAAACGCCAGCAGTGCCCGCGCACCCGGCAGGAGCGTCGTCTCGAGTGGGGAGAGCGCTGCCATCGAGCCAATATACGGTGGCGCACCGCGGCGCCCAAGGCCCCGTGGTGCGTTGCCCGAGGGTGCCACCCCGGAACCGGGGGGCGACGGCGGTCCCTTACGCCTGCGCTGAAGATGCCGGCAGCGCGAAGGCGCTCTTCCCATCGCCCTCGCGCTTGACCCGCGCGACCTTGCGCTGCCGCGTGAGCTGGCTGAGGTTGGTGCGAATCTCAGGGGTGCTCATCGCGGTGACCATCACCAGCTCGCTGATCGTATGCGAGCCGTGCTCGAGCGCCGCGAGGATCGCCTGGCGCACCTCGCTCGGCGAAGCTGGCTTGCGCTCCAGTTCGGGCTCGGGCTCGAACTCCTCGATGGCCGGCTTGGGGACGGCCGGCGGCGCCTCGACCGCGACGGGCGCGGGTTTGACCGGCGTCATGGACAGCGAGGGCAGAGCACTCAGCCCGGGTTGTGTGCGGAGCGAGGGCATCGCAGGCAGAATGCGTGACGTGCGGGGCGCCGGCAGGGTGGGCTCTGGCTCCGGCGTCTGTGTGACCGACTCGGCAGCGGAGGCCGCCAGCTCGATCGCGCCGGCGGCCGAGTCGCGCGAGCCGCGTTGGCCGGTCTTCGATCGGTCGCGCGCGCGGCGCCGCGCCGGCGCCGGCCGGGGTGGGAGCTCTGGGGGCCCGTCATCGGTGGACACGGTCTCAAAGGAGTCGAGCGCGTTGTCGGCCGCGAGTAGGCGCTCGTACTCGTCCAGCAGCGGGCGCAGCTCAGCCATGCGCTGCTCGATTTCGGCGCATACCCGCGCCAGCAGATCAGTCTCCACCATCGTCCCCTCAGGCTCAAAATGCTCGATTACACAACTGCACGCGCCAGCATATCCAGCGATTCGGGTCGGCCGAAGGGAGACGCTACTCCGCGGGCTCCTCGACCGGCGCGACGGCGAACACGATGTGCCCACGGGCGACCGCGAGGAACGGGTGATCCTCGGACGGGCCGCCGTCGAGCGGTTCGACCGTCACTTCGGTGAGCGTCAGGAAGTCGCGCTCGGAGGCGTTGAGCACGTCGGAGACACGGCTGCGGTAGCCATCGCGGGCGAGCGTGAGCGAGCCTTCGATGCGATGGCGGGCGGTCTCGAGGCGGATGCGCTCCTGGCGGTGCTCCATGCTCAAAGCTGCTCCTGCGGGATCGCGATGCTCAAAGTTTCTCCTGCGGGGTCGGGCCCGCGGCGGGGTCGGCCACGGCTCAGCCGCCGATGATGTGCTCGCGCGAAACCTGGGCGGGCAGCCCGGCGCGGGCGATCGGGGCCAGTGTGCCGTGGGTGCCGGTGGGGCGGTTGCGCTCGTCGCGCACGATGTACAGCGGCCGGTGCTTGACCTCGTCGTAGATGCGCCCCACGTACTCGCCGATCACGCCGAGCGCGATCAGCTGGATGCCCCCGAGCAGCAGGATCGCGATCGTCAGCGAGCCGAAGCCGGGCAGGTAGGAGCCGGCGAAGTGCAGCCCGATCACGACCGGGATCGCGAAGAAGGCGAGGCCGGCGGAGAGCAGCCCGACATACGTTGCGAGCTGCAAAGGCACGTGCGAGAAGGAGGCGATCGCGTCCAGCGAGAAGCGCAGCATCTTGCGCAGCGTGTACTTCGTCTCGCCCGCGTGGCGGGCGTCGCGCTCATACGGGACGGCTGTCTGCGTGAAGCCGACCCACACGGTCATGCCGCGCAGGAAGCGTGAGCGCTCGGTCATCGTCAGCAGCGCGTCGAGCGCGCGGCGGTCGAGCAGGCGGAAGTCGCCGGAGTTGGGCTCGAGGTCGACCTGGGCGAGCTTGTCGAACAGCTTGTAAAACCACGAGGCGCTCGCCAGCTTGAACGCGGTCTCGCCCTCGCGCTGCTTGCGCACCGCGTAGACCACGTCGGCGCCGGCTTCCCAGCGGGCGACCATCGTGGGAATCAGCTCGGGGGGGTCTTGTAGGTCGGCGTCGATCATCGCCACCACATCCCCCACCGCGTGCTCCAGTCCGGCGGTGAGCGCCGCCTGGTGCCCGAAGTTGCGGGAGAGATGGATGACCCTCACGCGCGGATCCTCGGCGGCCATCCGGTCGAGCAGCTCGGGGGTGGCGTCGGAGGAGCCGTCGTTGACGAGCACCAGCTCGAAGGTGTAGTCGGCGACGGCGGCGCACGCGCGACGCACAAAGCGCTCGACCAGCTCCTCCTCGTTGTACACGGGGGCGACGACGCTGAGCAGGGTGGGGCTGCGGGGGGTGTCGGGCATCAGGGGTGGGAAAACTGCATCAGGGGTGGGAAAACTGCATCAGGGGTGGGAAAACTGCTTAAGTTGCGGGGTGGGACGCATGAATGAGACAGTTGACAGAGTAATGGACAACGCCACGGTAGTGGACGCCCCTAAGGCAAAGCTCAATCCCGCGCTCGTGGTGCAGTTCGTGAAGTTCGGGATCGTGGGGATCTCCAACACGTTGCTGACGCTCGCGGTGTACACGGCGCTGATCAAGGGCTTCGACATGTGGTATCTGGCGGCGTCGGCGATCGGCTACGCGGTGGGGATGGTCAACGGCTTCGTGTGGAACAGCAAATGGACGTTCCGCGGGCACGCGGGGGACGCGCTGACGCCGGTGCGGTGGTTCGCGGTGCAGGGGTGCGGCCTCGTCGCGGATCTGGGCCTGGTCTTCCTGTTCGTGCACGAAGTGGGATTGAACAAGCTCCTGGGGCAGGTGTGCACGACGGCGATCGTGACGGTGTTCACGTTCATCGCCAACCGCGCGTGGACCTTTCGCATGCACCCCTAGCGCAGCACCGCCAACAGCGAGAGCCCTACGGGAATCCGACCCCCGCGCCCGATCGCCGCGGCCTCCAGCTGCAGCGGCCGCTGCAACAGCCAGTTCAGCGGCGCCGGCGGCACCCACAGGTCGAGGCTCGATTCGGTCGTGCCGCGGTGCAGGCGATCGAGCGCGCGCAGCGTGATCGCGACCGGCAGCAGCAGCGCGTTGAAGTGGGTGGTGTACTCGCACTCCCAGCCGGCCGCATGGGCGGCCTGCTCGAGCGTGGCGCGCGAGTAGCGGCGGCAGTGCTGGTTGATCTTGTCGTGGCCGCTCCACAGCCACTGGTAGGCGGGCACCGTCACCAGCAGCGCCCCGCCGGGCGCCAGCACGCGCCGCAACTCGCGCAACGCACCGCGGTCGTCGGGCAGGTGCTCGATCACATCGAGGCACACCGCGAGGTCGAAGGAGTCGGGAGCGAAGGGCATCTCCATCACCGAGCCCTCCACCACCTCGCCGACGTGGCGGGCGCGAGCAAGCTCGGCGCTGGTGGGGGAGATCTCCACGCCGGTCACCTCGCCGCGGCGGGCGAGCTCGACCATGTTGCGCCCGCTGCCGCAGCCCGCGTCGAGGGTCCGTGCACGGGGGGCCAGGCCGAGGCGCGCGATCGTGCGCTCGAGCACGTCGCGGCGTCCGCGATACCACCAGTGGCGGTCCTCCGCCCGGTGGGTCTGCAGCTCGAAGTCGCGGTTCACCGAGACCATCTTTCCTAAAACTCGCCTCCTCATGCGGTGCGCCGCGCGAGCGCCTCGCCGGCGAACGCACAACCGGCACCCCCTTTCCCACTATCCACCACGGTCGCCCTCCACCGCGCGGAACGCGTCGAGGGGGTCCTGGCGGGCCAAATCAAACATCTGGCTATGCCTTGACGAAAATCTTGGCATGCCATAACATAAGCCCATGGCAACACGCGAGCAGATGCGGTCATCCGCGGTGGAGGACTACTGCAAGGCGATCTTCACGCTGGAATCCCGTGGCGAGGAGCCCGTCTCCACGAATGCGCTGGCCGAGCGGCTGGAGATCACACCGGGCTCGGTGTCGGCGATGCTGCGCAAGCTGGAGGAGCTCGGCCTCGTCACCCATCTGCCCTACCGCGGGGTGAGAGTGACCGACAAGGGCCGCCGCGTGGCGCTCGAGGTGATCCGCCACCATCGGCTGCTGGAGCTATTCCTCGCGGAGACGCTGCAGATGCCGTGGGACCAGGTGCACGATGAGGCGGAGGTGCTCGAGCACGTGCTCTCGGAGGAGCTCGAGCAGCTGATCGCGGCGAAGCTCGGCGACCCCAAGCTCGACCCCCACGGCGACCCGATCCCCAGCGCCGACCTGCAATTGCGCGAGCCCGAGACACGCAGCCTCGAGAGTCTGCAGGCAGGGGCGGAAGGGGTGTTCGTGCGCGTGTCCGACAGCGACCCGGAGATGCTCCGCTACTTGTCACAGCGCGGCATCTCCCCCGGCGATCGCTTCGCGGTGCGCGACCGTCAGCCCTTCGGGGGGCCGCTGTTCGTGAGCTTCGACGGGCGGGAGCACCCGATCGGCGGCCAGCTGGCGAGCGCGATGCGCGTCGAGCTCGACGGCGACCGCGAGGGGATCACGGCGTGAGCGCGCCCCAGTCTGACCGTGCGCGCAGCGGCAGCGACCACGCGGCGGTGAGGCCATGAGCGCGCAGCCTGCCGCGCAGGCGCCTGCCGCGGCGCTCGAACTCGGCCCGAGCCCGCTCGAGAAGCTGCTGGCTCGCGGGCGGGTGCGCGCCACGCTGTCGATGCTCGGCCCCGCGTTCGTCGCCGCCGTCGCCTACGTGGATCCCGGCAACTTCGCCACCAACATCCAGGGCGGCGCGCAGTTCGGCTATCTGCTGCTGTGGGTCGTGCTGGTCGCCAACGTGATGGCGATGTTGATCCAGTATCTGTCGGCCAAGCTCGGGGTGATCACCGACCACAACCTTCCCGAGCTGTTCCGCGCCACCTACCCCCGCCCCTTCGCGTGGGGCATGTGGGTGCAGGCCGAGGTGATGGCGATGGCGACCGACATCGCCGAGTTCGTCGGCGCCGCGCTGGGGCTCAACCTGCTGTTTGGCGTGCCGCTGCTCACCGCGGGGCTGATGACCGGCGTGATCGCGTTCGTGATCCTCGCCCTGCAACGCCGCGGCTTCCGCCGCTTCGAGCTCGCGATCACCGCGCTGCTGGGAGTGATCTTCCTCGGCTTCCTGTACGAGACGCTGCGTATCGGCCCCTCCGCGCGCGCCTCGCTCGGCGGGCTCGTGCCGCACCTGGCGGGCTCAGGGAGCCTTTACCTCGCGGTGGGGATCATCGGCGCCACGGTGATGCCGCACGTGATCTACCTGCACTCGGCGCTGACCAACGGGCGCACCCCCGTGCGCAACGACCGCGAGCGCGGGCGCGTGCTGCGCTTCGAGCGCCTCGACGTGCTGATCGCGCTCGGGCTCGCCGGGCTGGTGAACATGGCGATGCTCGCCGTCGCCGCCAAGCTCCTGCACAACACCGGCCACGCCGGCGTCAGCACGATCCCACAGGCCCACGCCGCCTTCGGCCAGCTCGTCGGCGGTGGTGCCGCGCTGGCCTTCTCCGTCGCGCTGCTTGCCTCCGGCGCCTCCTCCTCCTCGGTTGGCACCTACGCCGGCCAGGTCGTGATGAAGGGCTTCGTCGGCCTCAACATTCCCCTGGTGGCGCGCCGTCTCGTGACGATGGCGCCCGCGATCGCCGTGCTCGCGATTGGCCTCGGCCCCACGCAGGTGCTGGTGTTCAGCCAGGTGATCCTCTCCTTCGGCATCCCCTTCGCGCTGATCCCGCTGGTGCTGCTCACCTCCAATCGCGCGATCATGGGCGTGCACGTCAACCGGCGGCACACCACGATCGCCGCGTTCTCGCTCGCCGGGTTGATCACGGCGCTGAACGTATTCCTGATCTACCAGCAGATCTTCTAGACGCGCCTGGCGGCATCCTCGGTCGCTCGCGCCTCAGAGATAGGGCCCCACCGATCCGTCGGTAGGGCCCTATCGGCGATCTGGGCGTCGCCGCGCGCTCAGATCGAGGCTCAGCGCGCGGCGTGCTCGGTCCTAGTGGTGATGGTGGTGATGGTGCCTCTTCGCTTTGGGGTGAGATTTGACCGTGAGGTTCTGTGCGATCACCGTCGAGCGGTGCCCCGCGCTCACAAGCACCACGCTCAGATGCGCCGGCAGCCTGCCGAAGCGGGCCAGCAGGCTGCTGCCCGTCGCGTTGAGTGCGATCGCGATCGTCACCTTCTGGCCGGCTGGGATCGTCAGCTTGGAGGAGCCGACGATCACCTTGGTCGCGCGGATCTTGGGGTGGTGCCTCGCGGACACCGCCACCGGCTTGCCGTTGCGAGCCTTCTCGACGGTGGTCAGCGTCGATTCGACTTCGCAACTCGTGCCCGCCGTTCCCTTGCAGGCGATCGTGAAGCTCACCTTGCCGTCCGCTCCCTTGGCGGAGCCCACCTGCGAGGCGTGCGCCACCGGTGGGGGCGGCGGGGCGTAGGTCACGCTCACCGCCTTGGAGGTCGTCAGGCCGGCCTGGTCGGTGGCCACCGCGGTGATTGGGTTCGCTCCCGCGCTCAACGTCACGTTCGTCGACCACGCACCGCCAGATCCCACGTTCACAGCCTGACCGTTGACGGTGAGCGACGCCAGCGCTCCCGTATCCGCCGCCGTGCCCGACACGGTGACACTCGGCGAGGTCACCGTCGCGCCATTGGCGGGGGATGTGATGCTCAGCGTCGGCGAGTAGCTCGCCGTCACGGCTTCCGCCAGCGATTCCACTTCGGAGAGCTTGTAGGCCTGGATGAAAGCCATCCGAATGGTGGAGGAGCCACCCACCGGGATCGTGCGCTCGTAGGGCATCTCGAAGCCGTTGTAATATGCGCTCGCTTCGGTGCCGCGATATACCGATATCGGCCCATTGTTCGGTGGGCTGTCGTAGACGATCGCTCCCTGGGGATGCAGGTTGTCTCCGACGTTAGGCGTTTCGGCATCCTGCTTGTAGTAGATCCTGCCCGCGCCCGACGGCAGCGTCACCGCCTGTCCCTTGGCGATTGTCGAGAATGAGCTGGTGCCCGGGAACTCATAGGCGCCGCCAGATTTTTCAGCGTTGACGGTCTCCTGGTCGTAGAGCGCGTTCAGCGAGTGCGCCGCACCGTCGGTCGAATGCCACGTGTCGGTCAGCCACGCCACCTGGTCGCCGTTGCTCGTCTGCCAGGTCCGTTCGAGCTGCACGCCAGTGGAGACGAAGCTCGTGCAGCTTTTCGCGGTCGGCGGGAATACCGTTTCCGGTGCGCACCTGACGATCGGATCCACCTCTTGGATCGTCGCCAAGCGCGTCATAGGATTGAAGGTCTGGGTCACCGTGATCTGCGGGGCACCCGGGATCGACACCTTGGGTTCCTTTTTCCCTTCCAATTCAGAATTAATTTCATTGTTGACATAATGTGCCGTCGCCGGACCGTAGGCGTTGGCACCGTCGATCTGCAGCTCCGAGCGAGTCGAGGAGCCCGACGGCGGATCATCTGACTCGTAGAGCGCCGCGTTGCAGTCGAACAGACTCTCCTGGGCGAGCGTTTCCGGCGCCAGCAGGCTCGAATAATCCAATCCACAGTCGCCGACGGACTCGATGTCGAGGTAAGACCCCAGCGTGCTGGGTTCCATTTCATAGTCGTAAGTGATGCCTTTTTCCTTGAACAGTTCGAAGCGCGACCCGACGATCCGAGGCCCTTTGTAGGGGTCCGTCGATTCTTCGGCTGCCGTCCCCGGCGGGTGGGCTTCTTTGTCGGCAAACGGCACGGCGCGCAGCACGCACGGTCCGGAGCGCAACGAGCTCGCCTGGACCGCCACCGAGAAAGAGCCCCCGCTCGGTGTCAGTTCGTTGACGACGGTGGTGTATGCGCCCGCGGCCGCTCCGTAGTAGCAGCGCAGCGCGATCTTCCCGCTGATGTCCGTCGTGCCTTCGACGGTGAAGGCGGGGGGCGGCGACGGTACGGTTTCGTCATCGAACGCGTACGTCGGGCTGGCGGGCGAGGTGATCTGCGAAGTTTCGGCCGCGCTTGCCGAGGCGACCGAGCTGGACAGCGCGAGCAGGGCAAGCGCACCGATCAGCAACGCGGCACGCTTCAGGGGATTCGGTAGCACGACTGGCCTCCTGGGGTGCGTGGGCATAGTTGGCTGCCGCTGTGCGGGCGGCAGTGGCCGCTACGACACGACAGGCTACGGATAGTTGCGGCGTGACCTGTAACGATCTGTGTGGGCGGGGTGGCGTCTCCCCGAGTCCGTCCCCGGGCCAGTATGCGGTCCTATCGGGATCGGTCTAACATCGCTGCACACACGGCTGGCGAGAAGGAAGGAGCTCCATGCAGCAGCTGCGAGGTTGCACCGCTTTGGTCACCGGCGCCTCCGGGGGGCTCGGCGCCCACCTCGCCCGCCGCTTGGCTCGCGAGGGGATGGACGTGGCGCTTGTCGCGCGCCGGGAGCCGGAGCTGTCCGCGCTCGCGGCGGAGCTCGAAGCGCTCGGCGTGCGCGCCGCGGCGCTGCCCACCGACCTCTCCGACCTCGATCAGGTCGAGCCGTTGATCGAGCGCGCCGAGGCCGCGCTTGGGCCGCTGGACCTGCTCGTCAACAACGCCGGCGTGGAGTTGGTTGGGCTTTTCACCGTCCTCACGCGCGAGGAGCTCACTGGGATGGTGGATCTCAACCTCACCGCTCCGATGCTGCTCGCCCACCGTGTACTTCCCGGAATGCTCGCCCGCCGCCGTGGCCACGTGGTGTTCATCTCCTCGCTCGGGGGAAAGTCGGGACCGGCCTACGACGAGCCCTACGCTGCCACCAAGGCGGGGCTGATCGGGCTCAACCAGTCCCTGCGCGCCGAGTACCTGCACGAGCCTGTCGGCTTCTCCGTAGTCTGCCCCGGCTTCATCGCCGGCGACGGCATGTACCAGAGGATGGTCGATCGTGGCATCCGCGCCAACCGCCTGATGGGCGAGACCACCGTCGAGAAGGTAGTCGACGCCGTGGTGCGCGCGATCCGCCGCGATCTGCCCGAGGTGATCGAGAGCGGCGCCCCGATTCGCCCCGCGCTCGCGCTTGCACAGCTCGCCCCGGGACTCGCCGAGCGCATCGCGCCGCGGTTTGGGGTGACCGAGCTGTTCCGTCGCGCCGCCGTCGCGCGCGGGCGTGGTGGCTAGACGAGAGCGCCGTTGGCGCATCGCGAGCCCCGCCGGCGGCCCCGGAGGGGGGCCGCCCATCCCAACCCCTCCGCAGGCGGGTGCCTCTACGACGCCTTGGAGTACGCGGGCTCGCCGTCGGACCGCTCGTGCTCCGTGGCGGGCTCGGTCCACTCGTGCCCGGTGGCGGTCGCCTGCTCGGGGGTGAGCACCGTCAAGCGCGACCGCGAGCGCGGCCACGATCAATCCCGCTCCCACGGTGAACGCCAGCTGGTAGCCGCCCGTCAGCGCCGCCGCCGCGGAGTGTCCGCTCGCCAGCAGGTGGTTGGTGCGGGTCGCCGCGAGCGTTGCCACCACCGCGAGCCCCAGCGCGCCGCCGACCTGCACGGTCGTGTTGACCAGGCCCGACGCGAGGCCCGCGTCGCTCCGGCGTGGCGCCCGACATCGCGAGCTTCATCAGCGCCGGGAACGCGCTGCCGATGCCGGCGCCCATCAGGATCATCGTCGGCAGGACGTCGCGCGCGTAGCTGCCGTGCACCGGCGCGCGCGTGAACAGCGCCAGGCCCCACGGCGATCGCCACCAGCCCCGGGATCAGCGTGCGCCGCGCGCCGAAGCGCATGATCAGCGGTTCGGAGAGCTGCAGCGACATCGTCCCCATCACGATCGTCGTCGGCAGGAACGCCAGCCCGATCTGCAGCGCGTCGTAGTGCAGCACCTTCTGCATGTACAGCGCGCCGAGGAAGAACACCGAGAACATCCCCGCCACCGTCAGCGCCTGGATCAGCGTTGGCGCCGCTGACGTTGCGCGAGCGGAAGATCCGCAGCGGGATCAGCGGCGTGCGCGCGGTCGCCTCGCGGGCGACGAACGCCACCAGCAGCGCCACCGCGACCGCGCCGAGCTCCAGCGTTTTGGCCGCGCCCCAGCCGTCTTCGGCCGCCGGCTTGACGATCGTGTACACGCTCAACATCAGCGCGCCGGTGATCAGCACCGCCCCGGGCACGTCGGCGCCCTCGCGGAAGCCGATGCCTCGGTCCGGCGCGATCAGCCGCCGCGCGAGCACCGCCGTGGCGATCCCGATCGGCACGTTCACGAAGAAGATCCAGTGCCAGTCGAGCGCCTGCGTGATCACGCCGCCCGCCAGCAGCCCGATCGAGCCGCCCGCCGAGGCGACGAACGCGTACACGCCGATCGCCTTCGCCTGCTCGTGTGGCTTGGGGAACATCGTCACGATCATCCCCAACCCCACCGCCGAGGTCGCGGCGCCGCCGGCGCCCTGCACGAAGCGCGCCGCGACCAGCATCGTCTGGTCCTGCGCGAGGCCGCACGCCAGCGAGGCGGCCGTGAACACCGCCAGGCCGCCCACGAACACGCCCCGGCGGGAGGTCAGGTCGCCGAGGCGTCCGGCGAGCAGCAGCAGGCCGCCGAACGCGATCAGGTAGGCGTTGATCACCCACGCCAGCGTCGACTGCGAGAAGGCGAGCTCGCGCTGGATCGTGGGCAGCGCGACGTTCACGATCGTGCCATCCAGCACGATCATCAGCACCCCCGCGCACAGCACGTACAGCGCCAGCCAGCGCTCGCGATCTTGGTCCCCGCCGTTCAGATCCTGGTCCCCGCCGTTCATCATCCCGTTGTAGCGGATCGCAGGTCGGCATGATGTACAGCCCAACCACAGGAGGTTCGAAGATGGCCGAGTCTGGCACCACCACACACATCGCGCAGATCGGGACGGTGATCGTCCCCGTCAGCGACCAGGACCGGGCGCTCGAGTTCTACCTCGGCAAGCTCGGGTTCGAGAAGCGCGCCAACATCCCCTTCGGCAAGGGCGACCGCTGGGTGGAAGTTGCGCCTCCGGGCGCCGCCACCACGCTCGCGCTGATGCCTCCGCAGGAGGGCGAATCGGTCGGGATCTCCACCCGCGTGGCGTTCTCCAGCGAGGACATCGACGCCGACCACGCCGATCTGCGTGCCCGGGGCGTCGACGTCGACGAGGAGGTCATGCGGATGGGCGACCCCGTCCCGCCAATGTTCTTCTTCCGCGATCAAGACGCCAACCGCTTCTTCATCGTGCAGCGCGGCTGAGGGGCGGTGGCCCGTCCGCCGGCCGGCGAGCCGCCGCGGCACAGGTGTCGTGGCGGCTCGCCCCCGGTCCGGATCGCGCAGCCCGCCGACGCCGAGCTCATCGGGGGGCTGCTGCACGACTTCAACACCGAGTTCGGCGAGCCCACGCCGGGCGCGATGCGGCTTGCCGAGCGGGTGCGGCAGCTGCTGGCCGAAGGCCACACGGAGGTGCTGCTCGCGGGAGTGCAGCCGGTCGGCCTGGCGGTGCTGCGCCTCCGTCCGGCGATCTGGAGCGATGCGCTGGAGTGCTGCCTGGCGGAGCTCTACGTGGTGCCCGCTCACCGCGGGCATGGGCTCGGGCGAGCGCTGATGGTGGGCGCAATCGATCGCGCCCGCGCCCGCGGCGCCGATCACATGGACCTCGGCACGGGCGAGACCGACGGCGCCGCCCGCGCGCTGTACGAGAGCCTTGGGTTCAGCAACCGCGAAGGCGGGCCACGTGGGCCGCTCAACTACTTCTACGAGCGGGAGTTGTGAGGCGCCTCGGCGTCGACAGGCGTGCCACACTTCGAGAGGTGGGCGGCCCCGCGATCCCCGATCCCGTACTGACCGGAGGCTGCCTGTGCGGCGGCGTGCGCTTCGAGCTCACCGCCCCGCCCCCCGCGGCGGGCTACTGTCACTGCACGCGCTGCCAGCGCCGCACCGGCACGGGCTCCTCGCTGCAGGCCCGGATCGACGGGCGCACGCTGCGGCTGCCGCGGGGCGAGGGGCTGGTGAAGGCCTGGCGCCACCCCGATGGAGGCTTTGAGAAGCTCTTCTGCGGCGAGTGCGGAGGGCACCTTTTCAGCCGCAACCCCGACGACCACACGCAGATGAGTGTACGCATGGGCGCCTTCGACGCGGACCCGGGCGTGCGGCCGAGCTGGCGTGCCTACGTCGCCTACGCCGCCCCGTGGGAGCCGGTCCCGGACGACGGGCTCGAGCGTTTCGCCGAGGGCAAGCCGACCTTCGGGGCCACCTTCGGTAGCTCGCACTGAGACTCATCGTTGTTCGCTCCAGTGGTGTGTTGGTGGTTGGGGTGGGGTTGGCGGCGGCTCACTCGCGGACCGGCTGGCTTGACGATTCGGGTTTGGTGTTCTCGCCCCCGAGCACGCTGAGCAGGGCTCTGAGGCACATATCGCGCACCTCCTCACGCGAGACGCCCCGGTTGGGGTCTGCCAGCCATTCGACGCACACCACGCGAACGAACGCGAGCCACCCCGACAGCGCGAACGAAGCGCGCACCCGCTCGTGGCCGTGCAGTCCGCCGGCGTCGAGCATCCGTTTGCGCAGCTCGGCGAGCTCCTCGGAGATGATCCCCTCGATCACCGGGTCGCCCGCGAGCTCTCCGCGGTTGGCGACGAGCACCGTCCGCGCGTTCTCGACGAAGAAGTCGAAGTGTGCGTCCAGCCCGGCTAGGACCTGCTCGGCGAGCGTCAGGCCGGGCACGAGCTCGCTGGCGGCAAGCAGCCGTTCGCTCGCGCGCTTGTAGACCGCGGCGAACAGATCGCGCTTCGTCGGGAAATACGTATACACGAGGGCACGCGAGATATCCGCGTGCGCGGCGACATCCGCCATGTGCACCTGCTCATACGGGCGGGCGGCGAACTGCTCGGCGCCGACGTCGACTATCTGATCGCGGCGCGCCTCGGGAGTCAGCCTGCGTCTCGCGCTCGGTGATGCCATCCTTACACTCTACTTGACACGTGTCTAATAAGAGGGTAGCTTGCCACTCCCGATGCCGAACAGCCTCGCCGGATACCACTACGACTACAGCGACTTCTTCGAGGCGACCGTTGCCACGACGGATGGGCGGACCCCCGAGCAGTGGGCACGCGCGGTATTCGAGGGCGCCCCGCCGCCCGTGCGCTGGTTTCTCGTAGTCGGCTTCCGCTACGGTCTTGGCCTGCGGTTGGGCCCCCGGTCATCACGCGAGCACGTCCTCGGCTGGGCGATCATCGACACCGAGTCCAACTCGCTCACGCTCGAGTCGCGGTCGTGGCTCCTGACCTCCCGCCTCGTCTTCCAGACCGAGGCCTCACGCGTCACACAATCCACGTTCGTGCGCTACGACGAGCGGATCGCGGCAATCGTCTGGCCACCCGTGTCGATCTTGCACCGCCAGATCGTCCCCCGCCTGCTACGGCACGCCGCCGCACGCACCCACCGACCCGACGAGCCCAGAGGCGACGGATCGTTGTTGGCCGGATCTAGGTGCTCAGGTCGGAGCGGATGATCTTGAGCTTCGCGCCGTTCGTGGCCGGTCGAGTAGCGGCCGTACGCGTGCCACAAACTGGTCCGGGTTGACGAGGTGAAGCATGTGGCCAGTTCCGTCCCAGGTCTCGACGCGCGCGCCGCGCGCGAGGCCCGTAAGCCAGGCGGCGTAGTCCGGCGGTGGCGACGAGCCGTGCAGCGATAGAAGTGGTGCCGAGATGCGGGGCAGTATCGCCTCGGCGATCGCGGTCAGTTGCTCTGGAGGGGTGCTCAACAGCGCCTCCCAGATTCCGAGGACGATCTCGCGCGGAAACGCAAGCACCCGGCGCTCGATCTCCTCGACCCCCGTATAGGGCTCGAGCTTGAGAGCGCGGTCAATCGACAGCACGGCCTCCATCGTGCGCTGGCTACACAAATCCTCGGCATGGGCCTGCACGAGCCCGGCGAACTCGCCGAACCGCAGCGACTCATCGATGCACACGACGGCACGCGCACCGTGCGCCGCGGCATATACCGCGGCGATGCTCGCACCCAGGGAGTGACCCACAATGGCGGGCTCCCCAAGCGCCATCTCCTCGACGAGTGCGCGCACATCACCAACCAGCGAAACCATCGAGTACTCCGAGGCGCGGGAAGAAGCCCCGTGACCACGTAGATCCAACCGCACGCACGTGAACTGCCCGGCAAGCAGCGTGGTGACCGGATCCCAGGTCTGCCGGAAGGAAGTGAGGCCGTGCACGAACACGACCAGAGGGCCGTGCCCCGCGACGTCGTAGGCGATAGTGGGCCCGTCCTCGCGCTGCAGCGTTCCGCCGCGCGTCACCCCGGTCACGCCCGCGACCGTCGCCTCAGGGCGCCGTCGCCGCCCGCTCGAACCAGTTGGGCAGCGCGCATATCTACCACTCGCCGGACACCCCCCGCACTCTACGCTGCACGCGATCTGGAGCGTCCCCGGGCGGACCGATAGCCTTTGTCGCGAACATGGAAGGGTGGCAGAGCGGTTGAATGCACCGGTCTTGAAAACCGGCAGGCGGGCAACCCCCGTCTCGGGGGTTCGAATCCCCCCCCTTCCGTTTTGGCCCAGCTCGTGAGGCGGGTTGTCGTCTGCGTGTCCGATCCAGCTCTTACGGTGCCTGTGTGCGGACGCTCGAGGAGATCACCTATGAGGCGGGTCGCTCGGCGCTGGCCGACCAGGAGTCGCTTGTGGCAGGAGTGCGTCAGCGGACGGGGACGCTCCTGGCCGCGCACGCGCTCGTGGCTTCATTCTTGGGGGCGACCACTGTGCGCGATCAGGGACTGCACGCGCTCGGCTGGGTTGCGCTGGTGGCGCTGGTGCTTGGACTCGTCGCGGCGCGACCCTGCTTGCGCCGTGGCACCTGAAGTTCGCAGTCGACGCGGGCGAGCTGTACGAGGAGCTCTATGAGCAGGCTCTTGCCGAAGCGGAGGAGGACACGCTTGGGTGGCTGGCGGCGGCGGGCTTCGGCTACCAGAAGCTGCGCGAGGAGAACGCGCGGAAGGTGCGGCGCATGTCGTGGCTGTCAGGAGCATTGGGTGTGCTAATGGTCGTGCAGACACTCGCATGGCTGGCGGCGTTGGCGGTAGACTAGGGATCATGGCACCGAAGCCTCTGCCCCCTAAACAGATCAAGCCGCCCTCGACGTCGATCGGCATCGAAGAGGGTCGCGGCGGATCGTACCCGCGACCGGCGCCCCGGCCGGCTCCGGGTAAGTAGCGGAAAACCAAGGCACCCTGTCGCCAGCTCCAAGTGCCGCCGCCAACCGGCGCGCGCTGATTGGTGACGTGCTAGTAGTCTGATTGCGCGTGCCAGAGTCGGTCGAGATTCGTAAACGCCTAGAGCAACTGCTCAAGCGAGTCAAGCGTCGGGACGCCTATGGCGAACTGCTTGCCAAAGGGCAAGCGATCGCCCGACTCTCAGAGATCGAGGATGTGGACGCATGGCGCGCTGAGATCCGGCGTCAGGCTCGCGCCGACCGAATCAAGATTCGAACGGGCATGACCGACACGATCGCCTGGGCGCTCATGGCAGGAGAGCTGAGCGCGAGCCACGAGCAAGAGCACGATCGATATACGGACGCAATGCGGGAGGCGGTCCCTCGGGCGGCCTTGCTTCGCCATGAGCCATCGGTGCTCTTGCGCGACGGTGACGAGACTGTCTGCGGATGTGAGCGTTGCGCGGCCGTGGGCCTTGTCGATAGCGGGTCGCACACGCTAATCGGAGGCAGCTTGTTTGAAGACGAATGCCTCACGAAGGCGCGCCACGGCAGACTGCCTTGACCATCTGGTTTTGAAGCGGCTACCAGCCACGAGTTCCACCGAAGCGCTTGGCGTGCAGCTCGCTAATGCGGTTCCACACAAGGTCTGGGTTCGATCTTCGTCCCTCCCTCTCCGTTTTGATCGAAGTGCGAACCACGGGATCAGAGGGTCAGGCAGGGATCACGGTAGAACCGCACGCTACCGCGGCTGCCGCGAGATCGCCATCCCTGCTCCGCAAAGATGAGCTTGATCAGTGCCACGAGCCCGCGCGCGCGCAGATCGGCAAGCGGGTCTCCGTCGTCCATCGCAGAGAGCCGGGCGTAGACGCTACATGGCTAGTCTGGCTTGTTGCTGGTGAGGGTGGCGCTCATCTTGATGGCTCTCACGGCTCCGGTCGCGCCGGCTTGTAGCGTGAGGCCGAGGGCGAGAATGAAGATTCCGGGGATCAGCAGGATGCGCGATCCGAGCATCAGGATTCCCAGGCGAGCGAGGAGGTAGGGCGGGGTGCAGACCGTCATGCTGAGCGCGCCGCCGAGCGCCGAGGCCGTGAGCTTGTCGCGTTTGGAGTGTGTGGGTTTGATCCCGATGATGCGCGAGGGCACGGCGACGTAGCAGACCGTCATGATGCCGATGACGATCCCCAGGCACAGCGCAAACCAGGGGTGTCCCCACCGCGGGACGATTGTCGTCGCGAACCCCAGGAGCACACCGACGACAGCACCAGAGACTACGACCGGCTTCCAGTGCAGTCGTGCTTGTGAGAACGCTGGGCGGACCATCGGCGGACGCGGTCCCGCGATCGCGAACGCGAATACCGCGTTGAGGAAGAAGCCGGCGGCGGTGATCGCGGCGATCGCGAGGATGATCGGGATCAGAATGGGGCCGCGCAGCACGTTGAACGACCTGCCGTGCAGCACGTGAGCCTTGAGGTCGAATGTCGCCACCCAGATCAACACGGCCGGCAGGATCTGGATGGTCGTGAGGCGCCAGTTGGACAGGAGCACGCGCAATCCCTCGAAGAGCATCGCGAACGCGCCGATCGTGAATGCGAGCGGCGCGAATATGCGGTGCGAGCGGCTGAGCTTCAGAACCGTTTCTACCCCCGCCTCGTCATTCTCTTGGATCGCGCGCACCAGCCTGCCGATGCTGGCAAGTAGAGGGACGCCGCTGGGCCGTCGGCTCACGGTCACGTTGCGCGAGCATCGCATAGCGAGACCGCCAGCATCACGATCAACGCGAGCTCGCAGATGGAGCTCGGCGTCAGTCCGGCCGGCAGACCCCTCGAGGGTTGAGGACCGCTCAGGCGAGGAGCTTGATGGTTCCCGCGAGGATCAGGTAGACGCCTGCCGCGGCCGCGAGTGCTGTGGCGAGCGTGCGGCCGTGCAGCACAAACCAGTTGTGGATGCGTTCGAGCGCGACTGCCGAGCGGTCGGGGAGTACGAGGAGCATCACCATCGGCACCTCGACCATCCACAGCATCACCACGACCACCACCGCCAGGTAGGCGAGCTCGGTGGAGGTTGAGGCGCTGGCGTCGGAGATGGCTTTGACCGCGCCGATGTAGATCGGCGAGGGAATCACGTAGAGGATCAGCCCCAGCACCAGCACGAGACGGGGACTCTCCAGATACCGATCCGTTTTCGAGCTGCCGGGCTGCTTGCCGGGGGGGTTGTGATCGCGCTCTCTTTTCAGCCGGGCCGCCAGCCATAGGAGCACCAGTCCGATCGCGATTTCGAGGGTCCCGCTCGCCGTACGGTGGTGGCCCCCGGAGACCGGCAGTTCGTCGAACACCAGGAGCATCGCCGCACCCGTCACGAACACGGTGAGCATCGCGGTACCAACGAGCAGGAACACGCGCAACCGAACTTCCGTCCCGCGGCCGAGCGCGATCACCGCGGCCACCGCCGGCGGGTAAATGGATGCCGCGAGTGCTAGGGATATTGCCTCGGGCGGCACGTCAGGAGACTCCGAGCTGCTGTCTCGCGGCTGTTTCAGGCGTCGCCGCGATGCTTGAGTCTACTTGTCGCCGCTTCCGGTCCTCGTCAGCCGATCCCGCCCCGGTTCGGGGTGCGTCTATGTGTGCCGCCGGGCGTGCTCCAGCCTCACGACACGTGAGCTGAAACCTCTGCCGGTCAACGTCACACCGAGCGGCCCGTTGCCGAGGCGCGAGAGCAGCGCCCGGGCCCGCGGGGAGAGGACCGCGCGAACAGTGGTGCTGTAGCCGGGCGCGATCACGAAGCTGACGGAGGCCAGCCGCACCGTGCGGGTGCCGATGTCCGTCACGCTCCGCGTGTTGCCGCGTTCCGAGACGAGCTCTTCTCGCACCCTGATCGTCGCCTCGACGTCGCCCGTGCAGACCCCTCCTTCGTTGTCGCAGTCGAGCACGAGTGAGACGTCATTGCTTCTCAGGGTGAGCGACCGGCCGCTGGCGACGCCGGGCAGCGTGGGGGCGGCGATGGAGTCGACGGGCGGCGACGTCGAGGCGGGCGGCGATGTCGAGGCCGGCGGCGATGTCGAGGCCGGCGAGGCGCCTGCGAGCGCCTGTGCCCAGCCTCTCACCCACGTGGAGATCGCATCGACGCGCGTGAACACCGACGGGCTGGTGGTGGCGCATTTGCCATACGAATGGTCGACGACACCGATCTGCACCAAGCCCCCCACCGCCGACGGTTCGGCCACCAGCAACGGACCGCCGCTGTCCCCCTCGCACGCGCCCGTGTGCGGGCCGGGTGTATCCATCACGCAGATCTGACTCGCTGGACTGAATGGAGGCGCTTCGTGTTCGCAGCGTTTGGGGCCCTGCACGATCGTCGGCGCCCACTGCAACCGTTGGGACGGGGCTTGCTGGTTGTAGTACGTCCGACCCCATCCGGCCAGGAGCGCCCGCGTGCCGCCGGGCGGGCTCGTCGCGAGCGTGACCGCCGGCGCGCTGGTTGGGGTGGATAGCTGCAGCAGCGCGACATCGCCGATGTCGGTGCGACGGTCAAAGCAGGAACAGACGATCACCCTGCTGACCCCCGACACCTGCCGTTCGGTTGTCGGCGCGTCCCAATCCACGTTGCCGGTCACCACCTGGTAGCCGGAGGCTTCGTTGGGTACCCCGGTCTGCATGTTCTCGGTGCAATGCCCTGCCGTCAGGACTAGGTTCGGCGCCACCACCGTCCCGGAGCACTGCTCCACATCGTCGCCGCGAACGTCGAGGACGTAAGCCATCCACGGGAACGTGCCGGGTTCCGCGGACTGCCCACCGACCACCGCTGTGTGAGCGCGCCGTAGAGCACGATGCGCCCCTGTCCTCGCGTTGGCGACCGACGGGAAGGCGGCAGTGCTCGCGAGAGCGGCCACGGCGAGAACACCCCACCTCACCACGCACCTCATACGCACCACCCGCTCGAATCGCCGACCACCCAACCAATATCGGCACCAACCGTCAACGGTTGAAGCCCAAGCTCCGGCCATCACTGCACGCCGTACGCCCCGCTGTTTGTGCTTAAGCCGCCGGCACCCAGCCGGCTGGGAACGCGCCAGCGGGCACGTCTCCGGCGTACTCCGGGAAGTTGCGCATAGCGATCCGCTCGCCCACTCCCGCGCTTAGCAGCGGACGCAGGTCGCCGAGGGTCAGCAGCACGCGCAGCGTGGCGCCGATCTGCAGGTCGGCGGCGTTCGGCTGCTCGCCGCCGATGACGCCGGCGGCGGCCAGCTCCTCGACGTGGGCGAGCTTGGCCGACAGTCCGGCGAGATCCTCTTGCAGGCGTGCCGCCGAGATGCCGTGGTACTTCCAGGTGGAGCGCACGAAACGGATCGCGAAATCGGTGCCCGGCCCATCGAGCGGACCGGCGCCGCCGAAGGTGCCCATCGCCTCCGGACGGAAGTGCAGCGCCCCCCAGGGCAGCCGCCGCCCCAGGTCCTGAAGCTCCTGATCCCCCCAGCGCTCGGCCTCGCGGACATCCGCGGAGGGGTAGAGCGGCGGGTCGGGGGCCAGCTGCTCCAAGCGCGCCAGGATCGCGCGGGAGCCGTGCACGGGCTCGCCGTCCACGAGCAGACCCGGGACCGTGTGGTTGCCCTCGCCGTAGATCGCCCGCATCTGCTCGACGTGCTCTCCGGGGACAAACTCGACACGCTCGTACTCCAGTCCCTTCAGGCGCAGAGCCACGGTTGCGGTCATGCACGGATGCGACGGTGGCACGACGTGCAGGACGAGCTCGGGAGCCATGCTCGGTGAAGCCTACCTGTTTGGAGCTGGCGCGATCGATCGAGTGCACGGTCGCGGTGGGCGCCTCACTCGGTCGGAGCCGGCGCGGGAAGAACTTCGAGCATTCGCTGGACCGCCTCAGGTGTCCCTTCGACTCGTGCGCCCTTGGTGGTCGCGTCGGGGATCGTGATGGCGCCGTTGGCGAGGGCGAGCAGCGTCTCGGCATCGGCTTTGACGCTGACCGCGGGTTCCCGCGCGGTTCCGGGGTGAGCCTGTCCGTGACCGTCCTCGACGGTGAAGTGGACGGGTTCCTCGTCGTCGACCTGCAGCTGGTAGGACTCATTGACGCCGGCCGCGGCCTCGGGGTTGAAGCGGGCCTCCATCGCCAGGATCAGCCACCGGGCCCGAAATACTTTTCCGTCCGTCGTCGGAGGAAGGGTGCGCTGGCCCCAACGCGCGAGTGCGGCGACCGCGTCGGAGAGCGCCGTGCCCTCTTTGGTGAGCTCGTAGACCACGACCTGATCGGCCGGCGCGGGCAGTCGCCGTCGCGTCACGAGCTCGAGCGCTTCAAGGTCGCGCAGGCGGCTCGCGAGGACGTTGGTGGGAACCGTCACCAAGCCCAGGGCGAGATCGGTGTAGCGCCGAGGGCCAGTGAGCAGCTCGCGGATGATCAGAAGTGTCCAGCGCTCTCCGACCTGATCAAGCGCGTGGGCGAGGGTGCAGTGCTGGTTGTAGCCGCGCGCCACTGTACTTTATGATAACAAGTGCCTACTTGGAACTAGCAAGTATTGTCTGCGGTCGAGGCGCGCGGCGCTGAGGCCACCCCGAACGAGAGGCAAGTCGATGAATTCACAGGACGAGGGTCTGAGCGCGGCCACAAGCGCCGATGCTGGGAGCGCAGGGCGATGAGGGCTGTCGTCATCACCAAGCACGGCGGCCCGGGAGTCCTCAAGGTCCAGGAGCAGCCCACTCCCCCGTTGTCGGCGGGAGAGATCCGTATCGATGTCGCGGCCGCGGGCGTGAACTTCGCCGATGTGATGGCGCGTATCGGCCTGTACCCCGATGCTCCTAAGACTCCGTGCGTCGTGGGCTACGAGGTCGCCGGCACGGTTACCGAGGTAGGCGACGGTGTCGAGGCGTTTTCTCAGGGCCAGCGGGTGGTGGCCAGCACGAAGTTCGGCGGGTACGCCTCCGAGGTGGTTGTCCCGGCCGGGAACGCGTTCGCGCTGCCCGACAGGTTCAGCTTCGAGCAGGGAGCCGCGATACCCGTCAACTACTGAACCGCCTGGGCGGGACTTGTGGACTACGGCAACCTCAAGTCCGGCGAGCGCGTCCTGATCCACTCCGCCGGCGGGGGCGTTGGGATCGCCGCGACCCAGATCGCCAAGCGGCTCGGAGCAGAGGTCTACGGCACCGCGTCCCCAGGTAAGCACGCCCGGATCCTGGAGCTCGGGGTCGATCAGGCGCTTGACTACACAGCCCGGATGGGAGCAAGGGCTCCCCAAGTTCGACGTGATCCTCGACGCGGTCGGCGGCAAGAGCTTTCGGCGCAGCTACTCGATGCTCCGCGGCGGCGGGCGGCTGATCGCCTACGGCGTCTCATCGGTGATCTCTGGCGAGAAACGCAATCCCGTGGCGGCGCTCAAAGCTGTCATAAGCATGCCGCGCTTCAACATGATCAAGCAGACCGGCGAATCCAAGGCGGTCATCGGACTGAACATGCTGACCCTGTGGAATGAACACGGATCACTTCAACAGTGGATCAAACCCCTGCAGGAGCTCATCGACGACGACACGATCAACCCAGTGATCGCCGGCTCGTTCGGCTTCGACGAAGCCGGCGCCGCTCAGACCATGATCGTCGAGCGTCGCAACATCGGCAAGGTCACCCTGAATCCATGACTTGCCGGCGTAGTTGGTCGGCTGGCCTGCGTGGCTGTCCATCGGCGGCGTGCTCGCCTGGCGGGGGCTCCCCCTCGGTATTGGCCGGCTCTGCCCTCAGCCCTTCCAAGATGGCGGTGAGGATGTTGCCGGCCTCTGCTCGTGTGCTGTCCGGGTCGTCGCTGTAGGCGATGGCCATACATCCTTCGAGGATCCCGCCGGTGAGCATCAGGGCGAGTGTCTTTAGGGGGAGGGGTCGTATTACTTCGGCGCGGATCGCGCGCCTGAGTGCGCCGCGCAGCACCACGGCGCCGTAGCGGGCGTCGACGCGGCGGATGGTGTCCGCGTCGAGTACCGCCTGTGCATCGTGTAGCACGATGCGTTGAACGGAGGGGTCGAGGTGGGCGTCGAGCATCGCCTGACATCCGGCGCACAGGTCCTTCCAGGGGTCTGGCTCGATGAACGCCACCGCGAAGCGATCGGAGACCTCGAGCTTGACCTGTTCATAGACGGCGGCGAACAGCTCCTGCTTGCCTTGGTAGTGGTGGTAGAGCGCGCCCTTGGCGACTTTGGCCGCCAGCACGACCTCGTCCAGGGATGTGGCGGCATAGCCGTACTCGCCGAACAGTGCGCGCGCGGCTTCGATCAGAGCGCGGCGGGTCGCCTCGCCCTGTTTGGCCTTCTTGTCCTTGACATCCGTACTCTGGGTATGCATAATGGATACCGTCAGTATGTTAGCGGAGGTCAATCGACATCAGTGGGGTGACACGCATGCCTAAGTACGTCATCGAGCGCGAGCTACCCGGAGCCGGGAACCTGAGCGCGGAGGAGCTGCAGGGGATATCGGCGACATCGAACAAGGTGATCGGGGAGCTCGGCCCCGAGATTCGCTGGCTCACCAGCTACGTCACAGACGACAAGATCTACTGCGTCTATGTAGCCCCGGATGAGGACATCCTGTTCGAGCACGCTCGCTGCGGCGGCTTCCCCGCCGACCGCATCTCCAAGGTCTCGGCCGTCATCGACCCATCAACCGGCGACTGACTCGCCAAGGAGACGCGGATGACTACGCATATCGATGAGGTCGGAGACGATCGTGCTCTGAAGGCCAAGCACCGTGCCATGTGGGCGTCGGGCGACTACCCGGATATGGTCGAGACGTTCCTGCTTCCGCTGGGACCGCGTCTCGTTGAGGCTTGCGGCATCGGCCCCAACGAGGTGCTCCTGGACGTGGCCGCCGGTACGGGCAACGCCTCGATACCCGCGGCTCAGGCGGGCGCTCGGGTGACCGCCAGCGACCTGACGCCAGAGCTGCTGCAGGCGGGTCGCACCCAAGCCGAGAGCAAAGGGTTGGCCTTCGACTGGGTGGAGGCCGACGCCGAGCACCTGCCGTTCGAGGACGAGTCCTTCGATGTCGTGATCTCCTCGATCGGTGCGATGTTCGCTCCTCATCACCAGCAAGTCGCCGACGAGCTGATCCGTGTGTGTCGTCCGGGTGGCAGGGTGGGACTTCTCAGCTGGACTCCTGAGGGTCAGATTGGCGCTTTGTTCAGGACGATGGGCCCATTCGCGCCCGCCGCCTCCACCCGGTGCACAGCCGCCGCCGCTGTGGGGCAGCGAGCAGCATCTCAGCGAGCTGTTCGGCGACCAGCGTCGACTCTCGACACGCAGCAGCGCGATGTGCTCGAGGTCACCGCCTTCGAGCAGGCGCGCGACTTCGGCGAGCACTTCAAGGCGCGCTACGGCCCGACCCCTGCCGCGGCGCGCGCGAACGCGGCCAAGACCGGAACGCGAGGCGCAGCTCGACGCGGCGCTGGACGAGCTCTGC
>CAWEVQ010000002.1:0-20753 GCA_963812595.1 uncultured Solirubrobacterales bacterium | reverse complement strand
ACCCGCCCAGCCTCCACGCCTCAGGCGAACGCCCACGCCCCATACCTCAGTGACGGCCCGAGGCCCGAAACCTGGTTGCCGCACCGGCTCAGGCTCCACGCGCACTGCACTCGTGCGCAGCCACGCGCGCACCTGCCGCGCACGCCCACCGGCGCCTGCGAGTACGCGAACTCCAGCCCCGTCGCCGACACGAGCATCTCCGCGAACGTGATCGTGAAGATCTGAGGCAGCTGCCACAGCACCCACACGCTGCCGGCGGGCTGTGAGTCCACCTTCTGCTGCACAAAGGCCGCGATCACGTACGACAGCGCCGCGATTTGCATGCCGATGCTGCAGCGCGCGCGCGGGGGCGAGAGAGCGAGCGCAGGCGAGCGAGAGAGGGTGAGGGCGGAGGCGCGGAGGCGACCAGGGACAGCACACACACTCACACACGCGCGCGCGTGGGCACGGGCGTCTGCCGCACGCAGAGTGCAGCCCGAACTCGCACGTACAACCGCGACCGCGACGACGCTCCGCACGCATGCACGCACCACATACGCCGCAGCGCCGTCGGCCGCAGCGCCGACACGCCTGTCGCGTACAGCGCCGGGATGACGAGCCGGTCCAGCGTGGGCACGAACAGCATGCACAGCACGGGGTTGACCACGCCGAGCTGCTCCGGCGTGATGCAGAAGGAGCGCGTGAGGCACAGGTCCATCGTCTTGCGCTGCACCTGCCAAATCGAGTCTGCGGGGGTGCGTAGGGGCACGCGAGCGCAACACAACGCCGTGCTTCGCCTAGTCAGACGCAGCACAGCGCGCAGCGCGACCACACGATAATCGCGCGCGCGTCGCGCAGCACCGACAAAGCAGACAGGTGCTAGCTGGCTGCTCACCCTGCGCGTCGTGCAGCGCCCAGAAGAGCGGCAGGCACGCAAAGAGCGGAAAGATGGCGAGAAGCACGATCGCGCCGTCCACCTCGGCGCGTCGGGCAGCAGGCCGCGCGCGTATTCGGGGCCCCAGCGGCGGCGCTCGCGCCGCGCGCGCGTGCCGGTGCGGCAGCACGGACAGCCGCGCGGCACGCACGGGCCGCAGCCCAGCGGGCCCCACAGCAGCAGCGCTTCCAACGACGGTGGCGGGAGCTTGACCGGCTGCTGCTGCTGCTGCTGCAGTTGCATAGCTGCGGCCCCCGCGCCACCGCCGCCGCCGCCACTGCCACCGCCACCGACGCCCCGTAACCAGGCAGCCTCGTCGTCGTCGCCGCCGCGACCGTACCAGCGTCGACGCTGCAGGGCAGCAGGGTCGCGCTGGCAGCAGACGCGACGGAAGACGCGCGCGCGGCAGTGGGGGGCGGGAGCGTGAGGAGGCTCCCTCCTAACACCGTCGCGCCCACTGCACCCCTGCCCCCTGCGACAGGCGCTAGCGTCGTGTGGCCCCCCGCAGACCCGTGCACAGCGCTCATGAGGGGCGTGCGCTCGCGCGACTCCAGCGCGGCGCCACCGCCCGCGCCCTCCTCGAGCGCCGCCGCCTTCCCCGTCGCCACCGCCGCCTTCCCCGCCGCCACCGCCGCTGCAGCCGCCGGTGCGCGGTCGGCCGCACTGCCCCCACGTGGCGGCTCCAGCCCGCTCCAACGCCGCAGCCGCGGTGAACAGCACGGACGCCGTGGCCGCGTATACGCTCACGCCCGTGGGCGGCACGTGCACGTACGCGCGCGACGGGATCACGAAGAGCACGACGCTCGTGACCATCGTCGCGAGCGACGCCACGAACGCCCAGCCGTAGCCGCCCGTCTCGCGGATGAGCGGCGTCACGACGTACGAGAGCGACGCGCCGCCGTTGATGCTTGCGTACCACAGCAGCCAGAACGACGTCGAGACGCGCTCGTCGCAGCCCACGAGCTGGTCCGCGCCGAATACGCCCACGTTGGGCTGGACGCCGCCTGTGCCGACCGCCACGAGCACGAGCCCGACGAACGTGAGCGGCTCGCTGGTGAGGAAGCCCGCCGCGGCCAGCGCGGCCAGGCCCGCGAGGTACACCGCGTTCCACACGAGGATGGTGCGGAAGCGGCCCAGGGTACACGTCCGCGACGTAGCCGCCGACGAGCGGCATGTAGTACGCGGCGGCGAGGTAGAACGAGTAGATCGAGATTGCGTCCCCGTCGGAGAACCCCAGCGAGTTGGTGAGGAACAGCACGAGCACCGCGCGCGCGCCGTAGTAGCAGAAGCGCTCCGCGGCCTCGTTGCCAAAAATGAACAGCACGGGCCACGGGAAGGGCAGGCGGCAGCGCGCGCACCAGCGGGCCATGACGAAGAGAGTGTGCGGCACACGCAAACACTGGAGTGCGTACCGCAGGATGCCGTGTTGTCGCGCGGCGAGTGCCGAAAGCTGGTGTGTTGTCGCGCGGCCCGAGTGCCTAGCGACCCAGAGAGACCCAGAGACCACACGGCACGTGGCGTCGAAGCTGCCGGCTGGAAATGCAGCCTGGCGTCGTCGTCACGTCACCGCAGCGTCGCTTCGCCCGTGCGAGCAGCGCCGCGGCCAAGATTGCGCGGATACCGCTGGCCTGCGTCCGCTCACGCTCACAAGCCGCACTGCGCAACGCGCGCGTGTACACACGCACACACGACGCGGACCAAGCGTCAGCGCAGCGAGACAAAGCCGCGTCGCCGCGAGAGAGCTGCTGCGACGGGTTGCAAGCCAATGCAGCAAACGACAGCGGTGGTACTTCGACAGGCGCACGCGCACGCGCACGTGTGAGAGCGAGCGTGACTGTGTGTGTAGACACACCCGCCGCGCCTAAGTGCCGTAGGGGCGAGCGGTGGCGGTAACATCAACTTCGCCAACGGGGCGATCAACCCCACGCACCCAGCTGTTCTGGCCAGGAAGGCGTCGTTTCGTCGGCCCAGCGCGAGGAGCGGCGCTGGCGGTGCTGCGTCGGCCCCCGACACTTCGAGCGTTGGCGACGGGTCGAGAGCAGCGCGGCCGGGCGGCGAGCGAGCGGCGCAGCCGGGGACCATGCAGCAAGCCGACGACTTGACGTACAACCGGCCCCGCATCCTGTGGCGGAAGCCGTGGCTCAACATATCCCGGCCAGCAAGCAAAGCGCGACCAGAAGTACCGCCACCGCAATCATTCCCAGCACGGCGAATCGTCGGGTTTGAACAGCGAGTGCAGCCGTCACGGAGGAGATCGGGCAGATCGCAGCCAATCCGAACTGCGCCAAATTTTTGAGTACATTCAAGCCGATACTCACGCGGTACAAACCGCCTCCGGAGACCGGAAGCCCGCGGCTGGAGTCTGGCGGCGAAGTAGACGCCAATGAGAATTCCATAAGGAATGAGACACTGCATCGCGAAGTAGATCCGGGAGCGCCAGCCGTCGTTGCGCAGCGCTGCGATCGCCGCAAAAAGCATTATTACGAGGATTAGGCCCAGCGCCGTCTCCTTGAAGAACAGACTCGCGAAATAGCAGAGCGCGCTTGCGGCCAGATACCCGCGTGATCGCCGCCGGGCTGGGCTTGATGCGCCTCTCGATGGTCGTCCGCGGCCTCGCTTGGCATGCGATCCTTGCCGCCGCCCCCACCTGGCGTCCGGGCCAGGCGGCGCGACGCGCTGCAAGGGACGTTCATCGGTGTGCTGATGTCCGCCACGTTGCCCGCCCGCCTGGGCGAGCCCTCGCGTGCGTTGATCGTCGCCCGTCGTCTCGGCCGCCCGCGCGAGACGCTGCCGGTCGTGCTCGGCACGATGGTGTCGCAGACGCTGCTCAACCTGCTTGCCCTTGCGCTCCTCGGTGCGGCGATGCTCTCTGGGGCGCCGCTCCTGCACGGTCACGGCGAGGCGCTCGCGGCGGCTGCGCTGATACCCGTGGCGGCGCTGCTGCTCGTGTTGCTGGCGCCCGTGCTGTTGCCGCGCTCGGCAATCTCTCGCTTCGCGCGGCTGCACTCGCTGGTGGTGGGTATGCGTCGCTCGCTGCTGCGCGTACGGGAGGGCCTGCGCGTCTTTCGCTCCCCGCGCAGCGCGGCGGTCGCCACCACCGTGCAGCTCTCGGCGTGGGCGCTGCAGTGCGCCTCGTGCTGGCTTTTGCTGATGGCGCTCGGCCTCGACCACCGCGTCGGTATCGCCGGTGCCGCGGGCGTGCTGTTCGCCGTCAACGTCACCGCTGTCGTGCCCGCCACGCCCGCCAACGTCGGTGTCTTCCAGGCCGCCTGCGTCGCGGTGCTCGCCGGCGCCTACCACGTCTCCGTGCCCGACGCAGTCGCCTACGGGATCATCCTGCAGGCCGTCGAGGTTGCCACCGCGGTGATCATGGGCATGCCCGCCCTCGTCAAGGAGGGCCTCTCCTGGAAGGAGGTTCGCCTGCGCACGTTGCACGCCACCCCGGTGCGGCTGCCGCCGCTGCCGGGCGGAAGGTCACCTCGCAGGCGTAAGGGTCACAGGCTTCCTACCCCTGCCACCATCACAGTAGCTCGCACACCGCGGCGATCTGCGCGGCGCTGTCTTTGATCAGAGTCTTGGCGAGCCGAGCCAGCCCTTCGAGGTTGGCGGCGTCGCGTCGTCGAGGCTGTCGCTGACGTCGGACAGCGCCGTCTGAAAGCGGAAGTGGCGTTGATCGCGCCCGAGCAGCTGGTCGAGCTGGTAGTCGATCGCCGCGCTGGCGCCGTCCATGACCACGCCGAGCAGCGGTCGCATCCACTCGAGGATTCCCCAGTCCTTCGCCTTGCGAATAGGAGATCGCACTCGGTGAGGCGGCCCGTGCCGAGCGAGACGATCAGGACGTCGGCTGCCGGGATGGTCGCGCATCGACTCCGCGTACGCGCACATGCGCGGGGTTGTTGGCGAACGTACCGCCGTCGACGAGCGCGTAGTCGGCGGGCCGCCCCGACGGCGCCGCGGGCGGCGACCGCATGCTCGGGTGCGAAGTACGTCGGCGCGGCCGACGTCGACCGCGCGACGACGGTCATCGGATAGTCGCGCTCTGGGCCTGCGCGTGCGTGGTGGCTCTTGAAGAAGAACGGTTCGTGGCTCTGGATGTCGTAGGAGGTGATCAGCACATCGCTGAGCGCGTCGGAGAGGAGCGCTCTCCGAGGTTGCGCTCGCAGCGCCGCTTCCAAGCCGCTCAGCGGAGTACTTCTCCTCGCAGCAGGCCGTCGACCGTCTCGATCGTGCGCAGCAGCGAGCGCGAGAAGATCGTCCGGCCCGTCGCGTGCGAAGAAGTCGGCGAGCTCGTTCCGCGCTGTGAAGCGGCCTGCCGTCCTGCCCCGGGTGCGGTCACTCCGAGCGCGATGATGCCGCCGGCCGAGGTGCCGGCGATCAGGTCGAACAGCTCACATGCAGGTCGTTTCGTCTGGCTGCTCGATCTCGGCGAGCACCAGCGCCGGGATGATCCCGCGGATCCCGCCGCCGTCGATCGACAGGACCTTGACAAGCGTTCGATCTGCCACGATCGATCATCATATGGGAAATCGCGTTCGATGCAACACAGCGGCATTTGGAAACCGGTTACCCCTCTGAGCGAGGGCAATTGGTCCTGGCGATGCGTCATCCGGTGCCGGTGCGACCCCGGGATCGGTGGATTCAGGCTTAGAGCCTATCCCGGTTGGATGGTGGCGAGGGTCGCGAGGTGTGCCTTCTTGAAGGCGATGAGGCCGCTGGCGAGCTGGAGTAGCGCGAGGTGGTTCTCCTCCTTCTTCGACCAGCGGATAAGGATCCCGCGGTTGCGGTTCATCCAGGAATGACAAGCCTCCACGACCCAACGGCGGGCTTTCCAACCGGGCGTGCGCGCCTTGAGCTCGATCTCTTCACCGCGCGTACGAATGTGCGGCGTGTACCCGTGCTTGACCGCTAGATCACGTATCGCCGGGGAGTCAAAGCCGCGATCGAGGCACAACCCCTGCGGACACTCCGCGGTCGGCTCGGGACGCTCGATCGGGATGCTGGCGAGGGTCGGCTCTAGCAGCTTCTGGTCGTGACGGTTGGCGCCGTCGTGCGCCAGCCCGACCGGGACCCCCGCTCCCTCGCTGAGAACCTCACGCTTCGCCCCCCCTTGGCTCGGTCAGTGGGATTCGGCCCGGTCCTCGGCCCACCCAAAGGGGCCTTGGTCATCGCGCCGTCAGCCGCCAGCCACGCCCAATCGATCCCGACGACCTTGTCGTACTCCAACAGACCCTGACGCCAGATCTCGGCGAACACCCCGGCCTGCTCCCATTCCTGAAAACGCCGATGCGCAGAACTCGAGGAGCAGACCCCTGTCGCGTTCAACGCGTTCCACTGCATCCCAGTCCTAAGCACCAGCAAGATCGCGTCCATCGCATCACGGTCGGGCACCCGCGGCGCATGACAGCCCAACGGGTGAAACGGCGGTGCTGGAAGCAGCGGCTCGACCCGCTCCCACAACCAGTCCGGCATCCGCCAACCATCATCCTTACTGACCATGTAGCCCATCACAGACCTCCTGATCGAATGGCATAAAGGCCGGCCGATCAAAGATTCAACACAGGTCTACATAACCCTTCCGGGATAGGCCCTTAGCCGCAATATTGGGCTTAGCCGGCCATTGCAGGCTGGTCCTCCGACTCCACTGCTCCATCGGGAGGGTCGTCATCGCCCAGCTCGCCGAACAGTGAGGGGTCCCGTGTGGAGCCCTTGATCAGGTCGTCGGGGGAGCCGTCCGAGAGCAGGCGGCCCTGCCGCGTGCCGAAGTAGATGGCCTGCGGGTGGTGGGCGATGAGCGCGAGCGTGGACTGCTCCGGCTCGGGGGCATACCCGTCGGTGATGTGCATGCCGATGTCGGAGAGGCCGAGCAGCTTCTCGACCTTCAGATGCTCCGACTGCTCGGGGACCGCGGGGTAGCCCCAGGAATAGCGCCGGCCCTGCGCGGCGGGGATACCGAGCATCGTGCGGGCCTCGTGGTGCAGCCACTCCGCTAGACCCTCCGCCGTCTGCACGCCCAGTCCATGGACGAACAGCTGTTCGGCGAACTCGCCATCGGCCTCGAGCTTCGCCATCAGCTCCGTGACCTCCGAACCCACCGTCACCGCCTGCAACGGCGATCACGTCGAGCTCCGATGGAGGCCGGCCCCGCGCCGGTCCATTTGCCGTCCCCACCGCCGGGCGGAAGAAGTCCGCCAGGCAGATGCGATCTCCCTTCGGCTGACGTGGGCAGATGAAGCGGGTCAGCTCGGTCGCGGGGTCGGCCGGGTCGGTGCCGCCGGCGGGGTCCATGACAGCAGGGTCGAGCACGACGATCGCGTTGCCCAGTGCGTAGCAGGGGAAGAAGCCCAGCAGCGCGCGGGGGTGCAGGTAGGTCTGCTCATTCCACATCCGCTCCAGCCGCGGGCGGAAGTCGCCCTCCAGCAGCTCCCGCCACGCCTCGCCCTTCACGCCCTTGCCGCCCCAGTGCAGCTTGAACAGCACGTGCGTGTCGAGATGGCTGTACACCTCGTCGAGGTTCACCGGGATCTCCCGCACGCCCCAGAACGGCGGCGTCGGGATCGGCGCGTCGGTGCGCGCGGCCGAGCGCACCGAGTCGTCAGTCAGGTCGCCCGTCTCGCGGGGCTCGTCGCCCTTGGCGCGGAACTCGGTGGCGCCCGCGAGCAGCTTCTGCACGAGCGCCGCGCGCGTGTCGGTGTCGATCAGCTGATCCATCACCGCGAGGCCCTCGAACGCGTCCTTGCAGTAGAAGACGCCGGGTTCGTACACCTCCTCGGAGTCTTTGCCGCCGGGGTACAGCGCGCGGTAGCTGAACGCGCGGTTGATCGCGGCGCCGCCGATCAGCACGGGGTAGGAGAGGCCCTTGGCGTGCAGCTCCTGGATACACGCCGGCATCTGCTTGGAGGTCGAGACCAGCAACGCTGACAGCCCGATCGCGGTCGCGTCGTGCTCCTGGGCGGCGTCGAGGATCGTCTGGATCGGCACCTGCTTGCCGAGGTCCACCACGGTGTAGCCGTTGTTGGTGAGGATCGTGTTCACGAGCGACTTGCCGATGTCGTGCACGTCGCCGAACACCGTCGCCAGCACCACGGTGCCCTTCGTGTAGCCCTCGAGCTTGTCGAGGTATTTCTCCAGCTGCGCCACGGCGCGCTTCATGACCTCGGCCGACTGCAGCACGAACGGCAGGATCAATTCCCCGGCGCCGAACTTGTCGCCGACCTCTTTCATCGCCGGCAGCAGCACCTCGTTGAGCGTCGGTACCGCGCCGATCTTCTCGACGCTCCTGTCGATCCAGTCCTCGACGCCGTCCCGGCGACGGCGCAGGATGTGGAAGTGCAGCGCCTCCTCTGGCTCCATACCCTCGGTCGGGTCTGCCGCACTCTGAGCTGCGTCCTCCGGTCCCTTGGACTCGAAGTGCTCGATGAACTTCTCCAGCGCGTCCTCGCGGCGGTTGAACACGAGGTCGTCCGCCAGCTCGCGCTCCTGCTCGGGAATCTCCGAGTAGGGGGTGATGTGGTTGGGGTTGACCATCGCCAGGTCGAGCCCCGCATGCACGCAGTGGTGCAGGAACACCGAGTTGAGCACCGCGCGCGCACCGGGGGACACGCCGAAGGAGACGTTGGAGACGCCCAGCGAGGTCTTCACGTCCGGGATCTGCTCCTTGATCGCTTTGATTCCAGCGATCGTCTCCACAGCGGACGGGCGCCACTCTTCGTCGCCGGTCGTCAGCGTGAACGTCAGACAGTCGAAGATCAGCAGTTGCGGGTCGAGGCCGTGCTCTCCGCAGCAGAGATCGCGGATGCGCTTGGCGATCTCGACCTTGCGCTCTGAGGTCTTCGCCATCCCCACCTCGTCGATCGTCAGCGCGATCAGCGCCGCGCCGTGCGCGAGCGCGACCGGGACTACGCGGTCGAGCTTGGCGCGGCCGGCCTCGAGGTTGACCGAGTTGACGATCGCCCGGCCGGGGATCTGCTCCAGGGCGCGTTCGATCACCTCCGGCTCGGTCGAGTCGACCTGGATCGGCGCGGGCTGCGTCAGCGACACCTTCTTCGCGACGAGGCGCATCTGTTCGTCCTCGTCGGTGCGCTCGGTCAGCGCCACACAGAGGTCGAGCACGTGTGCGCCGCCGGTCACTTGGTCCTCGGCGATTTGCGCCAGCCCGTTGTAGTCGTCCGCCAGCAGCAGCTCCTTGGCCTTGCGTGAGCCCTGCGAGTTGACGCGCTCACCGACCATCGTCGGCGCCGGCTCCTGCGCGAGCGGGGTCGCGGCGATCATCGAGGAGAGGTGGGGGGGGCGGGGGGCTGGACGGGGTCCGACCGTGCGTGTCGTGGAGCCGCCCGCTTGCCTGTTCGTCCTGGAGCCGCCCGCTTGCGCGCCCGCCGGGCTGCCGACGCGCTCGGCGATCGCGGCGATGTGCGCGGGGGTCGTGCCGCAGCAGCCGCCCACGATCCCCACGCTGTAGCGCTCCACGAACTCCTGCAGCGCCTCCGCCAGCGGCTCGGGCTTCTCGGGGAAGATCGTCTCGCCGTCGGGGCCCTGCAGCGGCAGGCCGGCATTGGGGATGCACGCCACCGGCACCGGGCAGAACTCACCCAGGAAGCGGATCGCGTCGCGCATGTCCTCCGGCCCGGTCGAGCAGTTGAGGCCGATCACGTCCACCTTCAATGCCTCCAGCGTGCACAGCACCGCGGAGATGTCGGTGCCCAGCAGCATCTTGCCGCCGTTGGGCAGCAGCGACACCGAGGTGTGGATCGGCAGCGTGCGCCCGGTGCTCTTGAACGCCTCGCGCGCACCGAACACGGCCGCCTTCACCTCGAGGATGTCCTGGGCGGTCTCGATGATGATCAGGTCGGCGCCGCCGTCGATCAGGCCCGCCGCCTGCTCGGTGAACACCTCGACCAGCTCGCCGAAGCGGATCTGCCCGAGCGAGGGGTCCTCGGAGGCGGGCAGGTACCCGGTGGGGCCGATCGAGCCGGCGACGAAGCGGTGCTCACCGGCGGCCCTGCGGGCGATTTCCGCGGCCTTGGTGTTGATCTCGACGGTGTAGTCGGCCAGGCCCCACTCGCCGAGCTTGATCCGCGAGGCTTGGAAGGTGTCGGTCTCGACCACCTCCGCGCCAGCCTCGAGCATCGAGGCGTGGACGCCCTCGATCACGTCGGGGCGGTTGAGCACGAGCGCCTCGTGGCACTTGCCCGGCAGCCCGCCGTAGTCCTCGCTGGTGAGGTCGAACTGCTCCAGGGTCGCGCCCATGCCGCCGTCGTAGATGACGACGCGGGTCGAGACCGCCTCTCGGAAATCGCGCATCACAAGGATGCTACTAGCGGTCCCGTGGGCCTCTCGCGCCGTCTCTCCGATCGCCCTCCCGACAGCCGGACGGCGGTTCACAACTATTCACACGCTTGCACGGCCCACCCTACGCCGCTTGCCCGCTTGGGACGCGCCTGTCGTCCGTTTGGAACGACAAGTTGGTCTCACTCTTTGGGACGCTGGTCAACCACTCGTCCAAGCACCGTGAAACTCGGCGTGCGAGCGGCCATTCTGCACGGCCACTGCCAGGCCACCACCAGCCCCCTCTAGCCAGGAGAGGACCTCCATGCCACAGCCAACCACCTCCATCCCAGAGCCAGTCGTCGTGCACGCCTCCTCCCAGGCTACCCGCCGCCGCGCAACTCCAAACCGCTCCAAGCGCGCCGGCCACACCGTCGTGGCCGTCGTGGGCCTTGGCTACGTCGGGCTGCCGACCGCGATCGCGCTGCGGGGGGCAGGATGCCGGATCGTCGGGATCGATGTCAGCGGTCCCCGCCTGAGCGCGATCCGCAACGGGGAGGCCGAGCTGCTGGAGACAGAACAGCGCGATCTGCGCCACCATCTTGCGAGCGACGGGTTTGTGCTCACCAACCGCATCAAGGCGCTCGACGCTGCCGACCTGGTGCTGATCTGCGTGCCGACTCCCGTCGACGAGCAGCTGCGGCCCGACCCGCGGATCCTGCGCGAGGCGTGCGCCTCGGTCGTGCGCCACGCCCGCCCCGGGCAGACGCTGGTGCTGACCTCGACCACGTATGTGGGCACCACCCGCGAGCTGCTCGCGGAGCCGCTCGCCGAGCGCGGGCTGCGCGTCGGCGAGGACGTGTTCGTGGCGTTTGCCCCCGAGCGGATCGACCCCGGCGTGAGCGACCACGAGCAGTTGAAGACCCCCCGCGTGCTGGGCGGCGTCACGGAGGAGTGCACTACACGCGCGGCGAGCGTGCTGCGCCACACCTGCAAGCGCCTGCACCGCGTCTCCTCGCCCGAGGCCGCGGAGCTCGTGAAGCTGCACGAGAACACCTTCCGCGCCGTCAACATCGCGCTCGCCTTCGAGCTCGCCGAAGCGTGCGAGGCGCACGAGCTCGACCCGATCGAGGTGATCGAGGGCGCCGCCACCAAGCCCTACGGCTTTCTGCCTCACTACCCCTCCGCCGGGGTGGGGGGGCACTGCATCGCGGTGGATCCCCACTACCTGCTGCACGACCTGCGCGAGCGCGGGCGTCCCGCCACGATGGCCGAGGAGGCGCTGCGCAAGCTCGCCGGGCGTCCCCGGCACGTGGCGTGGCGCGCCCACGAAGTGCTGGTGGGGCTGGGCCGCCCGCTGCCCGAGGCGCGCGTGCTGGTCGTCGGCATCTCCTACAAGCCCGGCGTCGCCGACACGCGCGAGTCGCCGGCGCTTGAGATCGTCGCCCGCCTGCGCGCCGAGGGCACGCATGTCGACTACCACGACCCGCTCGTGCCGACACTGGAGGTGAGCGGTGGACGCTTGACCGGGATGGCGGCCCCCGCCGGGGCTGGTTTGGAGCCGGTTGACCAGGCTTCCCTGGATAGGCAGTCTGGTGGCCCGGCCCTCGATCCCGAAGCGTACGACCTGGCGATCCTCACCACGCTGCACCCCGACCACGACTACGAGTGGCTGGAGCGCTGCCCCGCAGTGCTCGACTGCACCTACCGCCGTCGCGACGCCGGCCTGATGCGCTTCACCCCCTGAGCCGATGCGCGTTCGCAACATCACCACGCACCGCATCCTGAAGGGGCTGGCTGGCCTCTACCTGATGCTGCTGCTCGCGGCCGTGATGGCCTACAAGGCGGCTTTCGCGGGGCTGCTATTCACTAACGTGTTCTTCGGCGTCTACTCGCTCACGGTCGCGGCATACATCGTCTCGCGCTTCGTGTTCAGCCTCTTCTACCGCACCCGTCCGGATGCCGGGGTGGAGCCGCAGATCGCGATCGTGATGCCCGGCTTCAACGAGGAGGAGGCGATCGCCCAATCGCTGCGCTCGCTGCTCGAGCTCGACTACCCGCCCGAGAAGCTCGAACTGGTGGCGGTCAACGACGGCTCGACCGACAACACGCTCGCCGAGATGCAGCGCGTCTCGGCCGAGTCGCAGGGGCGCGTGAGCGTGATCAATTTCCCGGACAACCGCGGCAAGCGCGCGGCGATGGCGGCCGGCATTCGCGCCACCTCGGCGGAGGTGATCGTGTTCGTCGACTCCGACTCCACGGTCGAGCCGCAGGCGCTCAAACTGCTGGTGCAGCCGCTCGCCGATCGCCGCGTTGGGGCGGTGTGCGGGCACGCCGACGTGCTCAACGTGCGCGACTCCTGGATCACGCGCATGCAGGCGGTGCGCTACTTCGTCGCCTTCCGCGTCGTGAAGGCCGCAGAATCGGTGTTCGGCGCGGTCACCTGCTGCTCGGGCTGCTTCTCCGCCTACCGGCGCGAGGCGATCATGCCGCGCCTGGAGTGGTGGGAGAACCAGACCTTCCTCGGCGTGGAGTCCACCTTCGGCGACGACCGCTCGCTGACCAACTGCGTGCTGCGCGACTGGCGCATCCTGTACGAACGGCGCGCCGTGTCGCACACGATCGTGCCCGTCACCTTCCGCGCCTTCCTGATCCAGCAAACCCGCTGGAAGCGCTCGTGGACGCGCGAGTCGCTGCTGGTCGCCAAATTCATCTGGCGCAAGCACCCGATCGCCGCGCTGTTTGCCTACATGAGCATTCTGCTGCCGCTGCTCGCGCCGATCGCCGCGCTGCACTCGCTCGTGTGGGCGCCCCTGGTCACCCACCACGGGGTGCTGCCGCTCACCTACCTCGCCGGGATCTACGCGCTGGCGCTCGTCTACTCCTTCTACTTCCTGCTGTTCCAGGACCGCTACAACGTACTGTGGCTGTACGGGATCCTGTTCGTCTTCTTCTACCTCGGGATCATGCTGTGGCAGACCTACTACGCGATCGCCACCTGCCGCACCTCCGCCTGGGGCACGCGACCCGCGACTGCCGGCCTCGGCGCCGGGGGGGAGGGGGGATAGGGGATGGCAGTGGAGGAGCTCCCAGCGGTGCGGCCAACGGCGGCCGGGTTTTCGCCCAGAAGGAGGCGCGGTGGTCCCGATGGTGGCGATCAGAAGCGTGAGGGGTCGGGTGGCGATCAGAAGCGCGCGGGGTCGAGCTCTTACCTCAGGCGTGCGTTCGCAATGCTGTTGCTGCCGCTCTCGCTGCTGCCCGTCGTGCTGCTCGCGCCCTCACTCGCGCGCGCGCCGGCGACGCTGGTCGGCCGCCTCGAGCGGATGGTGCTGCCGACACAGCACCCGGCGCGCAGCGCCCCCTCCCAACTCCCCCGCTACCCGCCCGGGGCCTCCCGCCTGGAGCGTGACATCTTCGCGCCGGTCGCCCGCATCCTCACTCCGCAGGTGGGCGTGTCGGCGCTCGCCGAACACCAGACGCGGGCGGAAAAGGCCCACGCGCCGATCCTCCTTGTCACCGGCGAACCGGAAGGGCGCGCGCGGTGAGCGGTGTGCTGGTTGCCGTGGTGGCCGCGATCTCGCTTGCCGCGCCTGCCCACCATGGGCATCGCAACGCCGTGCGCCTGCCCGGCCGGGTGCGGGGGGTGCGCGTGCTCGCCGACACCAACACCGGCGTGCGCATCACGTGGCATTCCGCCACGCGCGGGTCGGCCCTCGTCGAGGGCTACCGCATCAGGTGCGACGGCGTCGTCGCCGGGCAGACGCCCGGGCGCGTGTACGTGGTCAAGTTCAACCTCTACCGCGCGCATCGCATCACGGTCACCGCCGTCGACACCCGCGGGCGCCTCGGCCGGCCCAGCCGGGCGCTGCGGATCGGCATACGCGTCAGCCGGGGCGGGAAGCGGACGGCGGCGGTCGTCGGCGACACCGGCCCCGGCGTGCCCGGACAGCTGAGCGTCTCCGAAGTCAGCGAAGCGGGCGCCACGCTCTGGTGGGTGCCCGCCACCCCCGGCTCGGCGCGGATCATCGGCTATCGCGTCTATCGCAACGGCGCGCTGCTCGGTCAGACCTCGCAGGACTCGATGCGTCTCACCCATCTCTCCTCGCTGCGCACCTACCACCTCGCGGTCGCAGCCGTCGACGCCGACCACCGCGAAAGCGCGCGCACGCCGGAACTCTCCCTCACCACTACTCACACTCCCCCCGAGGGCCCCGCGTTGATCTCCGCCGAGCACGTCACCGACACCTCCGCCACGCTCTCCTGGCAGGCGGGTGCCGCCAACGGCGCGCGCCTCGTCGGGTACCTCCTGTTCGAGAACGGCGTGCCCGAGGGGGTGGTGGACGGCCAGGTCACGACGGTTACGCTCGCCTCCGAGCGCCACTACACCTTCACCGTGCGCGCGCTGGACTCCTACGGCTACCTCAGCGCGCCCGCGCCCGAAGTGGCGGTGTTCACCACTCACACGCCGCCCTCCACGCCGGGCGATCTGCACAGCACCGAAGTGACCGCCTCCTCCGCCGCGCTCGTCTGGTCGCCCTCCACGCCGGTCAGCGGCAACATCGTCGGCTACCGCGTGTTCCGCAACGAAATCCCCGTCGGCCAGGTGTCCGCGCCGGAAATCTCGCTCGCCGAGCTGGCGCCCTCCACCAGCTATCGGCTCACCGTCGTGGCCGTGGACTCGCTCGGAGCGATCAGCGCGCCGACCGCGCCGCTGACGGTGGAAACCTCCGATCCGCCGCCCACGCACGGCAACGTGCAGGCCTTCCTGCTCGCCTCCACCGACCAAAGCTTCTTCGACCTCGAGGCCCACTACCAGCAGATCGGCGTGGTGTACCCCACGTACTTCAACTGCGGTCCCGGCGGCACCGTCGCCGGCAGCGACTGGCCGCTGGTCACCGGCTGGGCGCGGGCGCGCCAAGTTGCCGTGATGCCGCGCCTGAACTGCCAGAACCCAACTGACGAGGATCAGATTCTCAACGAACCGGCGGTGGGGGAACACATGATCGACCAGCTCGCGTCGCTGTGCGAAAGCGAGGGCTACGCGGGAATCCAGATCGACTTCGAGGGTGCTTCCCCGGCCGAGCGCGAACCCTTCACCGCCTGGATCACCGCGCTCGCCGCGCGCCTGCACTCGATCGGCGACAAGCTCTCGACGGTCGTCACCGCCAAGTACTACAACATCACCAGCGGTCGCGCCGCGATGTACAACGACGCTGCGCTGTCGGTCCCCTCCGACTACATCTTCGTGCTCGACTGGGGTCTGCACTGGACGACCTCCACGCCGGGCGGGCTGGCCGAACTGCCGTGGTTCACGAAGGTCGCCGACTACACCGCGACGATGCCCAACAAGAGCAAGTTCGTCCTCGGGATGCCGATGTACGGGCTCGACTGGCCCAATGGCGGCGGCTCCGCCAACCCCGCCACGCCGCTGGAGTTCAACAACGTGACGGCGGAGCAAAGCGAGTTCGGGGCGCTGAGCGAATGGGAACCGACGGCGGCCGAACCGCACTTCTCCTACACCGACTCCAGCGGTGTGCACCACGACGTGTGGTACACCGACCAGCAGTCGCTGGGGGTGCGCGCCCAGCTCGCCGAATCGCTTGGCCTCGGCATCGGGCTGTGGCATCTCGGCAGCGAGGACCAGTCCATCTGGGAACTGCCCCAGCTGGGCGGTTGAGGGCCTTCGTGGCGTGTGTGATGGAGGGGTCGCGATGACCCTCCCGGCGATGCGGCCTCGATGCTGGCGAACAGGGCCCTGGGTCCTCGCGATCGTGCTCGCACTGGGACTCGCCGCGCCCGCCGCGCCGGCCGGTGCCACCAGCTCTATCGCCGCCCCCGCAGCGATGGCCAATCCAAGCCCTTCCCCCTTGTTGCTCCAGGCGTTCCTGCTCACGAGCGCCCCCGATTCCCTTGCCGATCTGCAGGCGCACGCCGGAGCGATCGGGGTGGTGTACCCGACCTACTTCGAATGCTCGCCGGGCGGCGAAGTGGTGGGCGCCGCCGATGCTGAAGTCGATGCTTACGCTGCCACGCACGGGCTGGTCGAGATGCCGCGCTTTTCCTGTCAGGACGGAGCGTTGGTGCAGCGCATCCTCACGCAGCCATCGCTGCGCGCGCGCGTGTTCGCGCGGCTGGTGATGCTCGCCGACGATCCCTCCTACGCGGGCCTCAACCTCGATCTCGAGAACGACGGCGCCCGCGACCGGGACGCGCTCACCGCGTTCGTCGCTGCCCTCGCCGCGCGTCTGCACGCCGAGGGGCGCAAGCTCGCCGTCGACGTGGTCGGCGTCACGCAGGAAGCGGTTCCCCGTCCGGCGAGCGGCTTCTACGACGACCGCGCGCTGGCCGCCGCCGCCGACACCGTGTTCGTGATGGCGTGGGGTCCCCACTGGGAAGGCTCCGTGCCGGGGCCGATCGCGCCGCTCTCCTTCGTGCGGGGCGTAGCCCGCTACGTCGCCTCGCTGCCGCACGCGCGGCGCTTCGTGCTCGGGGTGCCGATGTACGGCCTCGACTGGGCGGTCTCCGCCGGGCGCGGGCGCTCGCGTGGCGGTGACGGTGGTGAGAGTGGCCGCGGCGGTAGGAGCTCAGCCCGTGCGGACTTTGCGTCGGGCAGCGGCGGCGGGGCGGAATCTGCTCAGGCCACCGCGCTGCAGTACGCCGGTGCGCTTGCGCTTGCCCAGTCGGCGGGCGTCGCACCGGTGCGGGATCCCTCCTCGGGCGAGATGACCTTCACCTACGCCCAGGGCGGTGTCTCCCACCGCGTCTGGTACATGGACGCGCACGCGATCCTCGCCCGTATCGCGATCGCCCGCCGTTACGGGCTCGCGGCCGGGGTGTGGCGGCTGGGCGCGGAGGACCAGGCGCTGTGGAGTGTGTATTAGTTTTGCGCCCCAACCAGCAACTGGACCTATGGATAGCAATCAGATGGCAGCTATGAGAGGTCCAGTTGCTGGTTGGGGCGCAAAAACTTATATGACTCCCCGCTCGGATGACGTCCCCGCTCGGCCTGCGGCGGGCTGCGTCTCAGTGTGGGTCGGGACCCGCAAGCGGGGTAGAAGCACAGCTCGCCATATCTCACGCTGTCTGGACGCTTGTTCGATCATCCAGTCCCCCCATCAAGACCGGCAACTGGTGGCCGACAAGATCCTCACACGCGCGGGGACGTATGGACGACGTCGCGCTCGTGGACCACATCACCCCCGCGTGAAGGAGGCCACGATGCCTAGCTCAGTCGACACATCCACCCGTTCACAGCCCCCGGTTCCCGGGGCGCGGGCCGCGCGTGCGACGGCGTTTGAGATCGTGCAGCGCGAGCTCGACGAGCACACCTGCGCGATCGAGGTCGAGGGCGAGCTCGACCTCTCGACAGCGCCCCGTCTGAAGTGGATGCTGCTCGACGCACTCCAGGCCGGATATACCCTGGTGGTCCTCGACCTCTCAGACACGACCTTCATGGACTCGACCGCGCTGGGCGTGCTCGTCGCGGTCAAGCGGGGGCTCGGCGCCGGTGAGCGGCTGGCGATCGTCTGCCCCGACAGCGACGTTCTGCAGATCTTCGAGTTCGCCGGGATGGATGGTGCCTTCACGATCTTTCCCGCGCTCGACCAGGCGCTCGCAAGCGCGCGGGAACATGGCGCGCCTCTCAACTGACCGACGCCGACAGTGCGGCGCGATTGCCGCTGGCTGTGCGCTTGCGCTGACGGCGTACATCCCGATCGCCGGCGCCCACCCGGAAGCCGGCGGGCAGGCGGGCTGGGGGAGTCATTCCCATCAGGGAGCCGAAGGCCCCGAACAGCGGGGCGGCGGCCACGAACAGGGACACGGCGGAAGTGGTCACGAACAGCAGGGTGCCGGAGGCGGCGAAGCGCAGGGTGGGGAAGCGCAGGGTGGGGAAGCTCAGGGGCAGGGCACTCAAACGCAGACGCAGCCAACGGCAACGCAAACGCAGCCGCAAGGCAGTGGCCGTGGACAGCAGAGCCGTGGGGGCGGTGCGGCGAAGGTGCAGGGGGGCGCAGGCAACCGTGAACAGCGCGGCGGCGGCGGCAGGCGCCACGAAGGAACGGCTGGCGGCGGGCGGCACGAAGGAACGGCTGGCGGCGGGCGGCACGAAGGAACGGCTGAGACGCAGCACACCAAGAGCCATGAACGACGGGACGCAGAAAGCCAGTCGCAACCCACGCCTAGGGGCACCTCGCACTCGGGCGTCACCAACGGCTCCACTTCGTCGAACACCACCTCGTCAGCCACTGCCTCGGCGCCGGCACCAACCACTTCCACTCCGACCGTGGATGTCTCGTCGAGCGCGCCCACAACCGCCGCCGCGCCGATGACCACGGCGACCCCGACGAGCGCCGCGACGACATCGCCACAGGTCAAAGGCAGCACTCAAACCGGCGTTCCCGCCCACACCCACCACGGTGCGAGGCGCACCGATCGCGCACGCCACCACACCACCAGGCGGAGCGGCAGAGGGAGTGGGGCACGCGGCGCGACGGGGCACAGCGCCGCCTCCTCGCCGCGAGCACTCGCCGGCGCGGCGGGTGCAGGGACCAAGGCGCCGCGGCGGGGAGCGGCAAAACCACACCCGGCGCCGCCGCCGCGCAGCTCGCCGCTGGTCACCTCGATCACCAAGATCGCCGACGTGGTGCCCCTGCCGGTACGGTTGCTGCTCGGGCTGCTGCTGTCGCTCTCGCTTGCGCTCGGCACGCGCTCGTGGCTGGCCGCGCTGCGCGCGCGGCTACTGGAGCGCCAGCGCGGCGAACTGCTCGAGGACGTGGGTCTGCTGCAGGCCGCACTGCTGCCGGTGACGCCCCCGCGCCTCGGCGTGGTCGGCACCTCGGCGGCCTACCGGCCGGCGGACGGCCCCGGCGCGGGGGGCGACTTCTACGACGCGTTCCTGCTCGCGGACGGCAGGGTCGCGGTGATCCTCGGAGACATCTCAGGACACGGTCGCCAGGCGCTGCCGCACACCGCGCTCGTGCGCTTCACCCTGCGGGCGTACCTCGAGGCCGGCCTCTCGCCGCGGATCGCGGTGCAGACCGCTGAGAGCGTGCTGGAGCGCCAGCTCGGCGGGTCGTTCGCCACCGTGGTGGTGGCCACCTACGACCCGGACGAGCGCACCCTGGTGTACAGCTGCGCCGGCCACCCGCCGCCGTTGGTGATCGGATCACGGTCGGCGGGATCGGTCGGATCGGGCAGGTCGGTGGAGTCGGGGGGATCGATCACGCCGATCACCGTCTGTGCCGCCCCGCCGATCGGCGCTGGCATGCGCACCGGCTCGCGCCAAACCACTGTGGCGGTGCCCGGCGAGGCGCATGTGTGCTTCTTCACCGACGGTGTCACCGAGGCACGCACCGGCGGCCAGCTGTTCGGCGCCGGACGGCTCTCACGCGCGCTCGCAGCGCTCGGGCCGGAGGCGAATGCAACCCAGCTGCTTGAGCGCGTGGCCGAAGCGACCGATACACGCTCTGACGATATGGCCGCATGTGTGCTCAACATCGCAGGGGACCTCGCCGCGCCGGCGGTGCTCCTAGAGGAGCTGGAGCTCGATCGCGAGACGCCCTCGAACCGCCGCGCCGAGCAGCTGCTGCTCGCCTGCGGGGTGCAACGGGGCGAGATCCCCGAACTGATCGCCAATGCGCGTCACGCCGCGGGCCACGCGGGCACCGCGATCGTCGAGCTGCATCTTGCCGCGGCCGGCGGGGCGCCGAGCGTAAGGCTGCGACGCGACAGCGTCACCCATCTACCGACCGCGCTCGCGCGCGGGCAGGCCGGGGTGGGGACCATGGTGGGGGCGACGTCATGAGCACCACCGCCACACTCGCCCCGGATGCGGCGATGGCACTGGGGATCGCCGCCACAGCGATGCCGTTCGCGCGCACCCCCGAGGGCGAGGCCGAGCGCTGGCTGCGGGTGCTGCGCCTGCACGGCGAGTCGGGGATCGCGCTGCAGGCGCTGGGCGTCAGCGAGGGGCCGTTTGACACGGAGGATGGCGATGATCACGAGCGCGAACCGGCCGCCCCCGCCTCTGCGGCCGGCGTCGTCGAGCGCGACCCCGTCGCGCTGGTGAGCGTGCAGGCGGTCGAGATCGCCGCGCAGCGAGGCGCTGGGGGCGTGGGCACCAAGGACCTGCTCCTCGCCGTAATGCGCATCTACGGCGAGGAGTTCGATCGCGTGCTGCGCGCCCACGGCACCGACCGCGCGGAGGTTCTCCAAAGACTCGCCGTCGGGCACCGCACGGCCTCCTGACGGTCGGAGGGCAAGCAGAGCAAGGACGCAGTGAGCGAAGTGTGCTTTGCACACGAGCGATCGAGGACGCAGCTATGCGCCGCCATCCGACCCGTCAGGGCTACTTGATAAAGAGCATCTCCGCGTACTTCGGCAGCGGCCACAGGTCGTCCGGCACGATGCCCTCGAGATGGTCGGCGACTTCGCGCACGTCATCCATCGCGGTGAGCACCTTGTCGCGCATGTAGAGCGCCCACTTGGGCGCCGACTCGTCGGGCTGGTTGTCGGCGAGGTTGGCGTCCTCCAGCTTCAGCAGGTTGAAGTGCAGCTCCTTCACCAGCGGCTCGACCTC
>CAWEVQ010000001.1:0-19151 GCA_963812595.1 uncultured Solirubrobacterales bacterium | reverse complement strand
GCCCAGCGAGCAACGACGATGGGATAATCGAAGAGACTCTGCTCGAAGACCTTGCCGAAGACGTCCAGATCAACGAACGGACGCTTGCTCGCAAGGACCGGCTGCTCGCCCAGAGCGGTGACGCCAGGGTTGGCTGTGTTATCGGGGGTTTTGTTCAGCGCACCAACCCTTGACGCGGAGCTGGACGCTCCGCGCCCACGACCATCGATACCCAACCCACCCGCGCGGACGCGCCCCAAAAATACATCCCTTCTACTCAAAAATCCCGACAATTACCCCTCGATGACCAGCTGTACGGATTCACCGTACATCGGTGTACGGGATTCCCGTACAGCACTCAAACGCGTGGATGCGCCTCATCACAAGCGCCGGCGCTCCGCATCCATCCGCCGCTGCGTGCGCATGCTCGAGATCGTCGCCGGCGCCACACGTACCTTGCGCCGCCCGCGGCGGGGACGCCGCAGCGAAGCGCCCGCGAACGCCGCGAGGAGCACGATTCCGAGGATGTATGCGGGCGAGGGCTCGTGTTCGGGCGCGCGGTAGGCGAGCGCCTGGTTGGAGACGGACTCCGTGGCGCTCTCCTCCTCCTCTTCCTGTTCGGCCATCTCGACCGGCGAGGTGACCGCCGAGGTCCCGCTCGGGGGGGTCGGACGAGCGGGGGTGGGAACGGGAGGAGGCACGAACGCGAGCACAGGCGCGGCGAGCGCGGGCGGGAGGAAGAACGGCAGCGGAGGCGGTCGTGGTGTCGAGCGCGCGGGCGTGAGCGGGATCACGGGTGGGACCGGCAGCGGCACCGGCGGAGGCGCCGAGGCCGGCGCGGGGCCGGCGGGCACTGGGGCCGGCGCGAGTGGAGGCGGAATGGTGGCCTGCTGCTGGCGTGCGGGAAGTTCTTTCAGCGGCACCGTTCCGCACGGCTGACGCACGCTGCCGGCCTGCACGGTCACCGGCAGCGAGGAGGACAGCCCGCCCGCGCTGATCGTCACAATCGTCGTGCCCGCGTTGTATGCACAGAACAGGCCCGAGAGCGGGTCGTGGATCGGTTTGCCATCCGGCCCCTGCAGCACCGCATGTGCTTCACGAGAGGCGAGATTGGGCGCCACGAAATCACCGATGTCAGGACGCGAGGAGCTGAACGTGTACTCGGGGAACAGACCGATCGCGCAGCCGCTGCCGACGCAGTTGGAAGGAATCGGTATGTAGGGGTCGACTTCGGGTACGGCGAAACCCCCTCCGCTCGAGGCGCGATTGCCCGCGCGCGGGCGGCGCGCAAGCGCGTCGAACAGCGCGGGTTCGCTGCGGCGCAGCAGAATCCCGTCTTTGGCTTCGAGCGCAAGCTCGCCGATGTCGGGGATCAGCCGCGCGTGAACCGGAGCGACGTTGGTCCTGGGATTACGGGCAGCAACATCGACTTCCCCGAGCAGGAAGCCGCTCGCGCCGTGGAAGTCGCCCGAGAGCTCGTCTTTGACGTTCACGTAACCGAGCGTCCCCGAGCCGAATGTGGGGACTTCTCCGCCGCCCGCCCGCAGCGGCTTGGTCACGTTTTCTTCAGGGGAGTCGTAGAAGTAAGCGGAGGCGCCATCGCCGACGAGCGTCTGGGCGACCGCGATTGCCTGCACATCGCCGGCCACGATCTGTGCGTTCAGGTCGGCGTTGCCCACCACAATCGCCGGCTCGCTCTGACTCTTGGCGTTTTCGAGCTGGCCGGCGAGCCACTGAACCTGCTTGGGATCGACGTCCCCGGAGTCGTCCAGCACGATCACCCGCACCGCGCCGCCCGCTCCTTCGGAGCTCAGCGCGTAGTAGGCGGTCTGGCAGCCGACCGTTCCGTGGCATCCCTGTTCCGCCCCGTCCCCCGCAGAGAGAGCGGCCTGCGGGAAACCGGCGAATGCCTGTTCGAAGGTAGCCTCGGTGCCCTGGCTTTCCGGCCGTGCGTCAAGGTCCTGGGGCGTGGCGGCGGCGTAGGTGAGGGGGGTGGAGGCGAGGATCTGAGCGTAGCGCGCGAGCTCGCGCGCGAACGGGACGACGGCTTTCGTGAGGCCGCTGGTTTCATCGGAGGTGACGCGCGGCCCGGTGTAGAGAAAGGCCCGTACGCCGATCTGGTGCGCGCGGCTGAGCGCCGCCGACAGCCACACATCGGGGCCCACGCCCGCGCGTTCGCGATCGGCGCAGGGGGCCGCGCACTGCGCGCCGCCGCCAATCGCAAAGGTCGCGGGTTCAGGAGTAATGCCTTCAGGATTGCGAGGGACCGCTGCTTCGCTCACGCCCAGTGGCTTCACGCCGTCGGCCGGGTAGCGCTCGATCGAGGCCGTGTCCAGGCGCTGTTCTTCGTGGATTTCCCCGCCTACCGCCCATCCCTGCCCGCCGGTCGGGTCGATCAGGACGGCAAGCACCGGTTCGGGCCGGTAGGGCAGGTCGTAGTGGCTGAACTTGCCTTCCGGTTCGCCCACGGGGTTCAGTTCGTGGCTCTCGTCGCTCCAGCCGGTCGGGGTCTGGCGCAGCACGCCGCTTTCCGCCGCGCCGCCTCCGATCGGGTAGGCGCCGATCAGGTTGGGAGGAAACCCGGGGGGAGGCGCCGGTTCGTGTTCCTGTTCGTAGTTTTCGCGGGCGCCCCCGCTCGAGGCGATCGCCCGCAGCGCCCCGCCTTCGCGGAAGAGCGCGAGCGAACCCACCGCCGCCCCGGGAAGCGGCGTGGGCGTGGGCTGCCAGGAGGCGCCTGCCGATTCGCGCTCGAACACCCGCGTGCCTTCCGGTCCGGCGGTCTCGAACGCCGCCCCGCCGTCGGGCAGCCCGGCGACCGTCAGCGGCGCGTTGGAGCCCATCACGGCGGCCGCGCCCTGGTCGACCTGCCAGCCCGAGCCATTGTTGACGAGCAGCCCACCGGTGTAATGGGCGACTTCGGGGTTGGGCAGCTCGCGGTAGGTGACGATCGCTTCCGAGCCCGCAAACGCGATCGAGGTGAAGCTCGCGCCGGCCACCTGCGGCGGCAGCGCCGCTTCCTGCGTCCAGGTCTTGCCATAGCGGAGCAGCACGCCCCCCGACCCGGTCGAGGCCCCGGCCCCGGACGACCCCAGCACAGCCGACCCCACCGCGTAGCCGCGCGCCGGATTGTTCGCGTCGAAGGCGATGCCGAGCAGGTTCCCGCGGAAGTTGGGCGGCGTCGCGGGGTCTTTTTCCCACAGGCCCGTTTCGCCTCGCCACAACCACATCTGTGGGCCGCTGCCTTCGCGGTTTTCATCGCCGACCGCGTAGGCGCGGGAGGGCGTGGGCCAGGCGAGAGCCCGCAGGCGCGGCGTCTTGACCTTCTGACCCGCCCCGTACAGGCTTTCGGGCAGCCACCCCTTGCCGGGCTCAAAGCGCGCGACCTCGCCCTGGTCGCCGACCGCGAGCGCTTCGCTCGAGAGCGAGCCGATCGGCGCGCCGGGCTGCGGCGCGATCGCCGTCAGCGCGTGCCGGAACGGCACGGGCCACGGCGTCAAGCGGCTGGGCGCCGGTTCGAGCGTCAGGTGGACCGGCAGCCCCTGCACGCCGAGCCATCCCTCCGTCGCGTTCGAGAACGCCGCCCCGAGCGCCCCGCCGGGAATCTCACCCGCGGTCGCGCCGAGCGTGAGCACGCGCGTGAACGATTCGCCGCCCAGCGATTCGCCGTCCAAGCGCAGGCTCACCCCTTCGGGGAGGCCCGTGATCACGCGAGCGCCGAACGGCCCGCCCGCTTCGGACGCGGGCCATGCGATGCTGCGCGAGGAACCGGTGGGCAACGCTTCGGGGAGCTCGTGCTCACAGGCCGGCGTACCCGTGGGCGCGCCCGCGGGAAGGATGCACCAGCTCGCGGTCACGTGGCCGGCCGCTTCCCCTTCGGGCTTGAAGAACATCGTCGTGGAGGCGGGCGTCAAAGCATGGACGTCAGCGCGTTCGCCATCGACCCAGACGCCTTCGCCCGTGACGGTGAGCAGCTGCGAGGAGATTCTGGGCGGCTCGCCGGTCCCGGCGACCGTGAAAGGCTGGTGTTCGCTCGCTCCCTGCACCGGAACCGTCAGCGGTTCGGCTTCTTCGGCTTTACCGCCCGCGGCCGTAACCGGCTTCCAGCTCCACTTTGCGCTTTCTCCTTCCCCTTCGCGCATCCGCCGGAACAGCGCTACGGCGCCGGGCGGATACGACGCTTTGGAGGAGAGCTGGGCCAGCAGCCAGGCGTTTGACGGGGAGCTCGCGCCGATCCCCAGCACGCGGAAGTCCCCGCTGCTTGCTTTTGGGATCTCGATTGGCTCAGACGTCCATTTGCCGCCGTCGAAGTGGAGGACCTGGTCCTCCACTCCCGCGCCTTGCCTGACCGGTACGACGAGGGCTCCGGCTCCTGCACCTGCTTCTTGCAGCGGAGCGATCAGCGGCGGGCGACCGGAGCCGAACAGGATTTCGCCTTCCTTCAACAGCGGTTTTTCGCCTTCCTCGAGCGTTTCGCCTTCCGCCGGCACTCGCGGCGCCTCAACAAAGGCTCCACCGCTCTGGCGTACGAGCAGAACCTGGCGCGAGCTTTTTTCACCCGGCATCGTCCCCGCCAGCACGCCGGTGCCCTGCGGAGTCATCTGACCGGCAAGTGGGTTCTGTTCGAGCTTGAAACCGGTCGGCAACGCCGGCCCTAGCGACCACCCGCCTTCGCGGGTGTAGCGCACGAGCTCGGCGCCAGCGCCAGTGGTTTCGCTTGCCGAGCCGTTGGGCGTGCCCACGCCCCAGGTCTCGTCCGCTCCGGGCGCTCCGGCTTCCTGCGGCGTGGCGCCGATCATCATGACGTTACGCGCCGGAACCGAGGCGTCGGTCTGAGGCGTGGGTTCGCCCGAGGCCGGCTGCGCGGCGGCGCGCGAGGCACCGCCCGAGGCGCCGCCGGGCCCTGGCAGGCCGTCCCCCAGAGCGAGCGCGAGCGCACCCACGAGGACGAGCACAGCGGCGAGCGGGGCCGGCCGCAAGAGCGCCGTGCCTGCGCGTTTCCACCAGCGTCTCAAGGCAGCGATCCCGATCCCGCAGGCGATCCTGATCCCGATCCCGATCGCGGAAGCGATCCCGATCCCCCAAAAGACCCCGATCCCGCGAACGAGGGCACGTCGGGGAGCACCGTGAAGCCGGTCCCCACCGTGTTTGCGCCCACGCCCCCGTGTTCCGGCCCACCCACCGGCTGGTTGACGGTGACCGTTGGCAACGGGGCGAGCGCGTGGGTCTGCAAATCGAGCTTGGTTGGCCAGCTGTGCGGGTTCAGTCCCAGCAGCAGCTCGCGGTTGCCCGCGGCCAGCGTGCGCATCGGGGTGCTCGCCACCAGCTGCTTGTGACGCTTGGCGAGCAGACGCACGCGGGCCTTCACCGCCAGGTGGAAGCGCAGTTCGAGCGTGTCGCCATGCAGCAGCCGGCTGTGCAGGTGCGAGAGCAGGGCGACCGAGATCTTCTGCTTGATCGATGCAGTTGAGCTTTCCGCAAAGGCGCCGCCGTAGGGCGGCGGTTCTTCGACCAGTCCCGAGGTATCCGGCGGCGGGGCGTCGGGGGGCACCTGCAGCAGACCTTCGTCATGTGGACGGAAGGTGATCAGGTTCGCGAACGCGAGATCTGTGTCCGGGGCCGCTTCTTCGACGGCGCGACCGGCGGGGGTGCTGAGGTGAAAGAGCCATCCCTGCGTGGTCGTGAGCCAGCAGTCTTCGGGGGCGGGGCAGGCGATCTTTGCGACGGCGCCCTTGGGACCGATGCCGGCTTCGATCTCCGTGGAGGAGGGCAGCGTCTGCTCGTCGGTGATCTTCCCTTCGGCGGAGATACGCGCCACGACGGCCGAGGCGGTGGGGCTGGGTTTGCGAGCATCCGAGCGCGAGTCCAGGCCCAGCCAAGCGCTGCCCGTGCCCGGCTCGGCCGCGAACGCACTCACGACCTCTTCTCCGAAGAGCTTCTCGCCCGAGGGATTGGTCGCCGGACCGAGCAGCTGGCTCCATTGCCCGCCGGCGCGCCGCAGCACCGTCACCTGACCGCCTCCTTCCGCTCCCCCCCCGGCCGCCGCCCACAGGGCGCCGTCGGCGGTCGTGAGTTGTAGGTAGTCCAGCGGGTTGGGTTCTTCGCCCACACTCAGCGGCAAGCCTCGTTCCGGCTGGAACGCCGGTTGCACCCCTTCGGGATTGATGCGATGAACGACGGGGGTTTCGAGCTGTTCTTCGGTGACGCGATCGCCGGGAGACACGCGCACGCTCTCATACAGGTGTTCTTCGAAGGAGCGCATGTCCTCGATGGCGTGCCCTTCCGCGGGGTAGGGTTCGGCTTCCAGCGAGCTGCCGTTCCAGTGCAGCTGGAAGGCGCCGATCTGTGGTTCGGGCAGCGGATCGCCGGCAAACCAGCAATCCGAGGAGGTCTGCGCGCCGGGCGCGAATATGCACCCCGCCGCGTGCATCGCCTGGTAGGAGTCCGGCTGGAAGGCGGGATGCGCGTAGGAGGCGATCACCTGGCCGCCCGCGAAGTGGCAGAGGGTGTTGTCTTCCAGCGGCGGGATCCCTCCGAGCCCTGAAGCGACCTGCCCCGGGCGACCGTCTGAGACGGTCCAGAACTCCTCCGGTCCGGCCCAGGCGACGCGCCCGTCGGTGGCCCCACAGACCGTCGAGAGCTCGTGCCAGACCTTGCCGTTGTACGCCCACAGGCCGGGAGGGACGGTCGGTGGGTTGCCCGCGGTTATCAGCAGGCCGCGGTTGACCTGGGGAGGGCCTCCGGCCGGCGCCCAGAACTCGATGTCGCCGATCTTGCCCAGGCCGATCGGAGTCGAGGATCCCTGCACGCCGGGCGGGGGCGGGGGCGGCGCGGGCTGTTCCAGCTGCCATGAGGCACAACCGTCGTCTTCGAGCCCCCCCGGAGTGGCGCATGGCGCGGCGTCTCCTACGGCGGGCAGCGTGGCGCCAAGCGCAAGCGCGAAGGCGACGGCGAGGACGAGCGCGAGCGCCGGGACGGCGAGCATGGACAGGGTGCGTGGGGTCATGGCCGCCTCCCCCCCGCCTTGGAGGTGCGCCTGCCCGCCTTGCCCGAGCGAGCCTTCGGTGGCTTGACCTTGCGCAGGAAGGTCACGGGGATGCCAGCGCTCAGCGTGGGATGCCCGGGGGCGGTGAAAGTGACGGTGACCGTGGCCGACAGGCCGCCGCGCTCACGCGCAAGCGCGGCGTAGAAGGGGGCGAGCGTGAGCGTCAGCGTCGCCAGGCCCGCGCCCTTCGTCTCTGTCGCGTGGGTCGCAACCGTGCGCGTGAGGACCGTCTCCTTTACACGCGCGCGCGAGGCGTGGAGCGTGCGGTGAGCGGCGTGGGCGCCGCGGGCGGACGCGACCACCACCGCGCTCTGGGCGCCCGCGCGAAGAGCACCAGACCCGGGGGCCTGCACGTAGAGCAGCACGCTCCCGTTCGGGCGCGAGAGGGCGCTCACGCCGAGACTCCATGCGGGCGTGAGAGAGGGCCCCGGCGGGCTCGACACGTACTGGGAAGTGGGCGTCGAGCCGAAGATCACCCGCGAGACGGCGAAGGCGTCGCTGCCGTCGAGCGTTCCGCCGTTTTCGGCGGGGGGCGTGTTGCCGTCCCCCCACACCAGGTTGGAGGCCGTGGATGAGAACGCGAGGATGTTGCCGCTGGCCGAGAAGGAGGGCGCGAGCGCGCCGTCACCTTCATTTTCGTAGGGGTCCTGGCCCGCGGGCTTGGACAGGTGAGCGTGTTCGCTCGGGCCGCCTTCGTAGCCGTGGCTGACGCGCGTGAGCGTGCTGTCGCGAAGGTCGGCGTCGAACAATTCGTTCATCCCGGGTTCCGCGGCCGGAGCGGTGACATACGCGGGCGAGCCGAGCGGAAACTGGGTGCGCCTGGTGGTGAACGCAACCTCGTCCCCCGCGGGGGAGATGTCGAAGTCGGAGATCGACGCGGTGCCCGCCGCTCCGCCACCCGTGAGCTCGGTGAGCTGAGTGAGCGCCTCATCGCGCGTGAGACCCGCGTGCATGTCCGCGACGTAGAGGTCGCTGGACTGGCCGAGCGCGCCTCTGCCAAAGTTTTCGCCGAGCGAAGCGAGGGGCTCCTGGGAGACGAACGCCACGGTGTAACCGTCGGCGCTCAGCCGCGGCACGAAGTCGGATCCCGCTCCGCCGGCCAGGATCCCCGGCGGGGTAGGTCCTTCCGGCGTGGCGAACGGGCCCTGACAGGGATCGGACGGCGAGGGAGTCGCCGGCAGCGAGGTCTCGCCGCTGGCCACGCACGCGGGATTCTGTGGATCGGAGCCTCCCGTCACCCGCTCGGTGGGCGTTTCCGAGCCGGGTTCGATGCGCCGCCACAGCGGCTCGGTGTAGGCAGGGCTACGAGCTTCTCCGGAGAGCAGCGGGGCCTGCTCGCCGATGTCCTCGCCCATCCACGCGACGGTGGACCCGTCGGCGCTGATCGAGGCGCCGGTGGGGGGCGCCAACCCATATTTCCCGTACGCGGGTGGAGAGCCGAAGCTCGGGATCGTTGCGCCTGGATAGACGGCGCCATGCGTTTCGGTTCCTTCCGTCACCGACACAGGCGCTTCCGTCGTCTGGCCCGTGGCCGGTTCATAGACCCCGCTGACGAGCTTGGTTGTGCCGGTCCCCAGGTAGCGAACAGCGACCTACAGCGCGGGTGTGTGCGGCTTGGGCGTTTCTCCTTTCGCGATTTCTTCTTCTTCCAACTTGGGATACCGCACGAGATTGGAGACAGCGGTCGTCACGAACGCCACCTCCTGCCCGTCGGCGCTGAGCGCCGAGCGCCCGATTGCGACCGATCCGGTGGACGTGGAGGTACCCGCATACCTCAGCGGTTCTCCGGAGCCGCTCGGCGCCGAGGCCACCGTGAAGGGACATTGCTGCGGCAGAGGTTCACAGTGCCCGGATTTGGGCACGGGGATTTCCATGTCGCGCACGTATACGTTAACTGTTTCCTGTTTGGGGTGTTCGTCGGGCAGGCCGTCGGTGATCTCGGTGAGGCTGGCTCCTTCGTTGGTGGTGAAGCTGATGTAGCGCCCGTCTTCGCTGATCGAGGGCAGCTCGGCGCCGCCGCCGGCCACCTGTTCGACCGCTCCGGTTGCCAGGTCGCGCCGCCACACGCCGGCGATGCCTCCGAAGGAGCCGTCGAAGGCGACATAACGCCCGTCGCCGGAGATGGCGGGGTCGTGGGCGTAGAGGACCTGCTGGCTGGGGCTCTCCGAGACCAGCGAGATCGACCCGAACACGTCGGCCCCGGCCGAGACGGGCGCCGCGAGCGCCGCCGCAAGGGCACAGACCAGCGCCGCCGCGGACAGACGCCGTGACGAGACGGCGGCACCGGCGACGCGCCATCCGGGGAGCACGGTAAGCGCGATCGGCAGCACAGACCCGCGCCACCCGCGCGCCAATGAACGGTGAGTCGGCACGGAGGCGAGGCTCATCAAGGGCCACCATAAGAGATGCGCGGACCCCCAAGCGCCGCTCGAGGCCCGGCTTCACCAAATCGTTACGAGTTGGTCACAGGGGCCGGTCGGCACCGCGGCCTCGCTCGCCACGGCGGGCGGCACCGCCGGTCCCCGACCAGTAGATCCGGATCCCAGGATCCCGTCCGGAGGCTATGGGAACATATGTTCGATGTCGCGAAGGCCCACCCACACATCGCGGCGATGCGCTGCCGGCCGGCCAGGGCTATAAATCGCTTGGCGGAGGATCTCCGGCGCGAGCTCCCCGACATAACGGGACTGTCGCTGCGGAACCTTCGCTACATGCGAGCGTTTGCCCGAGCGTGGCCCGCCGAGAGCCCGTCTTCAATTGTGCAACAGCCCGTTGCACAATTGCCAGACCAAAGCGATCCAGGGCCGAACGGACCCTGACCCTGGAATCCTTACCGCTCGGCCCCGCCGGCGAGACGCTAACTGAAAACCCCAGATGACCCATACGCCGCATCGTATTGTCCGGTTCGGGGACTCACACCGCCAGACCGGCGCGAGCTTGGTGTCGTCGTGCGCGTCACGATCCCAACGCGCAGCGTGGGTGCTCGCCGAGTGTCCCGTTTCGACGCCGTCGTCGGATAGGGGTATGTGGCGGCACCCATGCTCGAGGAGCTGGTCTACTCTGCGGCGCAGCGTGCGCTCGATCAGCAGAGCACGTCCCTGTCCGATCTTCGCACCCGCACGAGCACGCTCGTCGCCGCGGCTACCCTGTCGGCGAGCTTCTTGGGCGCCGCCGCGATCGGTCGTAGTGCGCCGGCTTGGGCGGTCGTCCTCGCGATGGCCGCATTCCTGTCGACCGGCGCGTTTGCGGGTTGGGTGCTGTGGCCGGCACGGGTCTCGTTCGCGGTCGATATCGACCGTATGTATGACGAACTTGCCCAGTATCGGGAGGACCCGGCGGCCTACCTCCTGCGGGCCGGGCATGGCTTGCGCGACGTATCCCGCGAGAATCGAAAAGTCATCGAGCGACGGGAGCGCGTTTTCAGTCTCGCGCTGATCGCCTTGGGCGCGGAGACGCTGATGTGGACGCTCGCGCTTGCGCTAACCTGATAGCCATGCCAGATCAACCCACACACACATCCAACCCGATCTCAGCGCCACCTGATGTCGGGCGGATGTCACGCGACGTGTTCATGTACGAGAACGAAGGGGCGCATGAACGTGCCGAAGCGCGTAAGCGTGCCGTCAAGCGGTGGCTTCATCGGCTCCTGAAACGCTCGCAGGGTACACAGGCCGCAGACCTGGACTGACGTGCCCCTAACGCGGAGCAGGACGCTCCGCGCCCACGACCGTCGGATACGCCACGGCCCGCGCGGACGCGACCCAAAACACCACCCCGGTCGCACCCTGCCGCGGTCACTCTAACCCGCGTCTTATCGCACGCTCACCCACCGGCTGACAACACCGGCGTTGCCGAGCTTGTCGCGGACGTGCACGACGATCCGATAGACGCCCCCATGGGCATAGCGGTGGCGGAAGCGGGCCCGGCCGCGAGCGCTGTGACCGTCGCCGAAACTAACGACGACTGCGTGAGCATCGACCTGAGCGTAGGGGTCGTGGACGCGCACGCTGACCCCATAGCCGCCCTGCGCGAGCGTGATCTTGACGGCGGGGGGTTGCCCGGCGACGAGTAGGGCGGAGGGCTTGGAGAGTGTGGCCTGACCGTTGATGTCCGTGGCCAGCAGCTGCACGCGATGGCGCCCCGAGCCGAGCCCGCGCGGATCCAGGCGCAGCTGCAGGGCGCCCGCGGGCGTCGCCTGCAGGCGGCCGTCGAGCACGACCGTGTAGCGCAGCGGCCCGTCGGCGCTCGTCGCCGGCTGCCAGCTGACGAGCGCCTGCGAGGGCTTGACCCAGCCCTTGGGTGCGCTGAGGATCAGTTCGGTCGGCGGCGCGGTAGCCTGGGCGGCGACGATCGCCGTGTTGCCGAGCGGACCCTGCTGGAAGGCGATCAACCCGTCACCCAGCCCCGAGCGCCCGACCGCCAGTTCGCCGATCGGACCGCCCGCGCCGCCGCTGACGAGCGCAGTCTGCACGGCACCGCCGGGGAAGTCCTCCCGCACCGCCACGGCGGGCTGTTCCTGGGCATTGGCACTCGGCCACGCCGAGACGCCTCCCCCGGCCGGGTTCATGACGCTCGCCGCAAACGGTTCGGAGCCCGCGAATCCCGGCCCCAGCGACAGCACGCTCGTCAGTCCTTTGTCGTTCCCCTCGATCACGCGCGGTGTCCCGTTCGCGTCATACACCAGCCGCAGATCTTCCTTTTCGTCGATATCAACGCTCGGCGGCCCGACGCTCGCCCCGGCACCGCCGGACACCGCCGAGTCGGCAACGCTCGCGCCTTCGAACTCCGCGCCGCTCTTCGATTCCCCGTTGGGCAAGACATTCAGGAATATGCGCGGCCCCGGCAGCGGCGAGCCCGGGCCGACCGGCTGCCGGTAGGCGACGTCGGCCTGCCCCAACCGCGAGACCGCCACGCTCGGCGCGTCGGCGTCGGTGCCGATCGGCGTGCCGGAGAAGGTCGTGGCGCTGACCGGCAGCACGTAGTCCAGCGTGCTCCCGAACAGGCGCCTGGCCCAGATGCGCGCGACGCCTTCGATGTCGGGCTCCTGCCAGACCACCACCCCGTTGCCCGTCTGGCCGATCGCGATCTTCGGCGCGTTGGCCTGTGTCGGCGGGCGCATCGAGACCCCCGGATTGCGGTTGACCTGACCCAGACCCGACCAGCGCTGTCCGTCGAAATGCGCGACACGCACCTGCTCTACCACGTCGCCGGGACGCAGCAGCGGGACGTTGGAGACCGAGGTCTCCACCACCCTGTAGACGACGTCTGCCTGGCCGGTCGAGCTCACCGCCAGATCGGGGCTCGTGCCGGTCGCTTCTTCGACGTCGGAGTCGATAATCGCCGCCGGACCGAAGCTCGAGCCGCCGCCGAGCAGCGCACCGAGCAGCTCGTACACCAGCTTGCCTTCCTTAGAAACCGTCCGAAAACTCTTCACGCGGCTTGTAGTCGGTGATGGCGGCGTCGGTACCAGAGTAGGGCGCATGCGAGTTGGATGAGGCCGAGGTAGTTGGTGGGCTTCTTCTCGTAGCGGATGAGGAGTGCGCGGCAGCGTGATAGCCAGGCGATGGTGCGCTCGACTACCCATCTGCGGGCTGGGTGGGTCTTCTTGCCCCAGCCGTCTTGCTTCTCCTCGCCGATGCGGCGGATGTGCGACACATAGCCCGCCGCCGTGCACGCGGCCTCGCCGGTTGGGTTGTCATACCCCTTGTCCAGGCAGAGGTGCTGCGTGACCCGTCCGGGGTCTGGGCGTGCGATCACGACCGCGTCGATCGTCTCGGCCAGGAGCTTGGTGTCGTGCACGTTGGCACCAGCGAGTGTCACACCGAGCGGTCCGCCGTGCTGCTCGACCAGCAAGCTCCTCTTGGTGCCCATCTTCGCCCGGTCAGTGGGATTCGGGCCGCGCTTGCCGCCCTCGTGGCGGCTTTTGCCCATCACCCCATCGACGGCCTGCCACTCCCAGTGGACCTCCCCGATCTCCTCGCACTCCCGCACCAAATACGCCCAGATCTCCTCCAGCACACCGTCCTCGGCGAACCGCTGAAACCAGCCATGAACGGTCGAGGAAGCACCGAAGCGCTCAGGCAAGTACTCCCACTGGCAGCCCGACCGCAGGCGAAAGATGATCCCGTCCAGCACCCGCCGCAGATCGGCGCGCGGACGCCCTGTCGAAGCCGGCGGATAGAAGCAATCAATGATCGGCGCGATCTCCTCCCACAGCTCATCCGGGACCTCCCAGATCGTCGGCAGCGGACGGACAGGGGTACTCTCGATAGCAGGCAAGGCACACTCCTTTCGACGGGTGGTGTGCCTTGCCGCTTCAAGACTGCTTCACATAACTCCTGCCAGCCCACCGAGAGTTTTCGGACGGTTTCTTAGTCGCGAAGGGCGTAGCCCACACGACCACCAGCTCCCCCCCGTTCGCCGCCCCGATCCGCGGCCAGGTGGCGGCGAACGGCTCTTCGGTGTCGACCCGGATCGGCGCCTGCCACTGGCCGCCGGCATAGCGCGAGACGAACACGTGGGGAACGCCATTGACGCGCTTGAGGTACACCAGGCCCCCGGTCCCGTCTTCGGCCATCGCCACGCCCCCGAAGCCCACGATGTTCTCGCTCGGACCGTCGATAGTGGTGGCCGGCAGGATCACCGCACGCGCGGGCGGGACGTGGACCGCGAGAACGATCGCGGCGAGCACGAGCCCGAGCAGGGGTACGGTCCCGCGCCACCGGCGCGCCTGGAGAAGGTGGGTCGGCCCGGCTGCGAGGCTCATCAAGAGGGCCAAGATAACCCCCGCGAGACCGACCGGCGCCAGTCAGAGACCCGGCTTCACAGGATGGTTACGAGTTGGCTACGGGGTGGGGTGTCCCGTTTTGGGCGGCTCGTCGGAGTAGGGGGTGGAGATGCCATCCCCCGCCCTCACCGCGTGGAGCACGAGCTCCGCCACGGCCCTGTCGCAACTGGAAACCGCCCACCGCGCCGTCGGAGGCACGCGGGCCGGACGCCGCACGAACACGCTGCAGCTCAACTATGCCTACGTGCTGCTCCTGTCCGCACACTTCCAGGCGTACTGCCGCGGACTGCACAGCGATGCGACGCAGCTGCTCGTGGATGTCAGCGACCCGGAGATCGGCGCCGTGCTCGACACGAACCTGTCCTTCCGGCGCCAGCTCGACAGCGGCAACGCCCAACCCGGAGCGCTCGGCATCGACTTCAACCGCTTCAACTTCGTCTTCTGGACGACCGTGGAAGCAGCGGACGCCCGCAACGCCGCCCGCCGGCGCAAGCTTGAAACGCTCAACACCTGGCGCAACGCGATCGCCCACCACGACATCGACAGCCGCCGCGCCGACCTGCACCCGCGCGAGGTCACGCTCGCCGCCTGCCGCTCCTGGCGCAGCGCGCTGAACGGCCTCGCCGAATCCTTCGATCGAGTCCTCGCCGACCGCGTTGCGACACTCGTAGGCTCCCGCCCCTGGTGATATCGTGAACTCAGTCATGTCACAGACCGAGATCGCTCCCAAGCCCAAGTTCGCCGACTGGTTCAGAGTCGGCCGGCGCGTCCACGTCACCACCGGCATGGGACCGCCCTTCGACGCGATCCTGCTCGAGGACCGCGGCAAACGCGCCGCCAAACAAACCAAGCACCTCGTACGCGTCGCGATCCAACCGGACGACCCGGAAGAACGCGCCGAGATCGAGGTCTCCGAGGACCGCATCCTGCTCGACGCGGCCTGACCCAGGACCGGCTTACCGGGCTGAGTTGAGAGGTCTTTTTATCTCTCAACACCCCACAACAAAAAACCTCGATAACCAGCCGCGCTTGGGTTTCTTGGAGGCGCCTCCCACATCGCACGGGACGAACACCTGCGGGACACCCTCCACGCGCTCGAGGTACACCAACAGATATGGCACGCGCACGCGCCACCGGCGCGCCTGGAGAAGGTGAGCCGGCCCGGCTGCCACGCTCATCAAGAGGGCCAAGACAACCCCCGCGAGAGCGGCCAGCGCCAGTCGGGGCCCGGCTTCACAGGATGGTTACGGGGTGGCGCCGCGGCCGCTCGCCAGCTCAGACGCGGGGCAGGACGGCCCCGCGCCCACAACCTTGGAGGTTTCATCGGGGCCGCGCGGATGCGACCCAAAAAAACGCACAGCAGTCAATCAAGCGGCTGAGCCCAACTGTCCCGTTTTGGTGCTGGGGCGGGCGTTTACACTCGCGTCGGCGGCGATAGTCGTCGAGGTCGTATTGTGGGGACTACAGCTCGCGCTATCATGATTTTGATGCTCAAGAAAATCTTTAGGATGCTGGTTCCGCAGCGCCCGAGCTTGCCCGAGCCCAGCCCCGACGTGATCACCTCGATGATCAAGCCCGAGCCGGGAGCGATCCTCGGCGGACGCCGGAAAGCCGGTCAGTAGCAAGCACACCGCTTTGGGCGCGCTGTCACCGCGCACCCTGTTCGGAAGCTCACCCACCCCCGACGCGGGGCAGGACGCTCCGCCCCCACGCCTTGGGGACCGACAAGGAGTACAGCGCCACGCAGGCGACATAGCCGCCGCTAACTCGTCAGATCTCGGCAATGAACGCTCCCACGATGTCCTCGGGCGTGAGGCGAACGTCGAGACCGTCCACGCCGAAGCCGCTACGGGAGACCCCGACGAGCAGCGTCTCGTGCCTCGCGCCCGGTATCAGCGCGCGGTGCTGGATCAGCCTGCTCAAGTCGCGGCGGTCGAGCTCGCCTCGGTCGCGCCACTTGATCGAGCCGACGAAGTCGATCTGCTCGCTCGTGGCCTGACCGCGACCGCCGACGAGGTCGACCTCGACACTCCCATCACGATTCCAGAAGGAGCCAACGAGCTCGGCGCCACCGAAGCGCGGGTCGGGAAGCAGAGCCTGGATTGCGCTTCGTATGAGCGGCTCGATCGCGCGGCCGGCGAACGATGACCATGAGTCGCGGATGTGCCGGTAGACGATGTCGCCGCGGCCACGCTCGAGCGCCGGGATGCTCGCTCGGACGAAGCGCAGCCAGAAACGCAGGTATGGGTCTGAGACGTAGTAGCGGGACAGCTTCGGTCGGGGCTCGGCGGAGTAGGGCAGCGCCTTGTCGATCACCTGCTTTGAGATCAGCGTCGCGAGCGTAGTCTCCAGCGTCTTGCTCGACACGTTCGCCCGCTGCACGATCGCCGTGAACCCTCGCTCGCCGACGCCGATCGCCTCGAGCGCGCCGCGCGCCTTCACCTCTGCCGGGAACTCGGCCGCCAGCGAGCGTTCGCCGAGCACGATCAGCGGCGACTCCGGGTTTTGAAGCTCGCGGCGCAGGAACTTCCAGAGATCCTCTCCGCGCTGCCAGATCTGCGCGAGTCGCGGGAACCCACCGATCGCCATGTACGCGTCGAGCGCAGCCGCGGGCGGCAGGTCCAGCATGTCAGCTATCGCCGCGGGCGAGAACGGCCCGATCGTCATCTCGGTTAACCGCCCGTACAAAGGCCGCCCGTAGTCGCTCAACGCGGCCATCATCGAGACGTCCGAGCCGATCAGCAGCACCAGCACGGGCTGGGCCTCCAACCTGCGGTCCCACTGCTTCTGGATGATCGCCTCGATCGCGGGCTCGCTCTCGATCAGGAACGGCAGCTCGTCGATCACGAGCACGATCGGGCGCTCGGTGCAAGCGCCGCTCGCGGCGACCGTCAGCGCGGCCTCCCACGAGCCGATCGGTCCAGCGGCCGCGACGCTTGCCCCCTCGGCATCAGACGCCGCGATCTGCTCGCTGAAGCTGCGCAGCTCCTCGGTGGCGCCCTGGCGCGATGCCGTGTAGAACACGGCCGTCACCCCGCTGGCTCGTTGCAGGTCTCATTGACGACCTATGCGCCTTCTGCAACACAGACGACTTGCCCGCGGTGGCGCAGGCTGCAATAGCCCACGCACAGTTCGAGACCATCCACCCCTTCATCGACGGAAACGGCCGCACGGGCCGTGCGATCATCCACCTCGTGCTGCGTCGCCGGGGTCTGGCTCCGCGCGTCCTGGCACCGGTGTCGCTCGTGCTTGCCACGCTGGCGAAGGACTACATCAACGGGCTCACAGCGTTTCGGTATGTCGGTGCGCCCAGCTCCCCCGAGGCAACCGAAGGCGTGAATAAGTGGGTTGCAAGCTTTGCCGGCGCGTGCAGTCGCTCGGTCGCCGATGCCACCGCGTTTGAGGCACGTGCTGCGGGTCTCGAGCAGCAATGGCGCGAGCGCCTCGGTGTCATCCGCGCCAACTCAGCGACCGATCTCCTGCTCCGCCTCCTCCCCGGCGTCCCAGTGCTCACAGCCGAGAGTGCGGCAGTGTTGCTCGGTCGCACTTTCAAGCCGGCCAACGACGCCATTCAGCGGCTCGTCCAAGCAGGCGTCCTGCGCCAGATCACGATCGGCCGGCGCAACCGCGCTTATGAGGCGCCGGAGATCATCGACGCGTTCACGGATCTCGAGCGCCGGCTCACAAGCCCTGAAGGCGACACCCGAACATCACGCCACGGACTGCGCTCGGCCAGCAGGCGCCTGAGCTGAGAGTCGTTCATGCGACGATAATAGCGAACTACTACGTATTTCTGCGCCGTTGATAGCGAAAAAGTATAGATTTTCGCGCGCACATCAGGGCGCCCACTGCGAGAGCCGGCGCCACCACACAGGGTACACAGGCCGCAGACCCGGACTGACGTGCCCCAGACGCGGAGCGGGACACTCCTCGTCTAGAGCATAACCTTCTTTGAGGCGGTCACGGTCTTTTTGCCCACCTTCAAGCTGACGGTCAGCTTGATCTTCTGATGCTTGGCCCTGGCCTTCTTGCTCACCGTCACCTTCAGCGTGTGAGTACCAGCAGGCAATGTCTTTGTCGTCCTCTTCAAGCCGGCGCCGATGATCGTGACTGTCCCGGGATCTGAGGTCTTGACCTTCACCAGCAAGCCCGCCGCGGTCAGCCTGACCGACTCGATCTTTACCGACGCTTTTGCTTCTTCTTTGGCCTGCTTTTTCTTTTCTTCTTCTTTCTTCTTTGTTACCGCGGCCGCCTTCGCCGCTTCTTCCTGCTTTTTCTTTACTTCTTCTTCGGCCTGTTTCCCGCCGCCGCTGGGCTTGGGGTTGTTGTTGTTGTTGCTGCTGCTACCACTCGAGCCAGATCCGCAGGCGAACGCCCCGCTTGCGTCCGTCCCTTCGCAGATCTTTTCCAGGTCGTATTCGCCACTCAGTTTGAAGGTGACTTCGCACCCTTTTTCTTCTAGGCAATCTTGAGCCGAATGAGACGTCATCACATTGTTGAAGTCCATTGCCGGCCCGCCGATACTCGGTTCCCCGATCTGCTGGGCGGGGATCGACATTCCGACCTGCAGGCGCTGACCGTGTGGGTTGTCCCACTGGAAGTTGAAGTAGCCGTGCCCTTCTTCGCCTTTGCCTGTGGTCCAGCACGGTTCTCCGATGGTGTTGCCGATTACTCCCTTGTTGGCGATCCCGAGCGTGCCCTGGAAGTCGGTCTCCAGTTCGATCGTGGGGTCGAGTGGGGTGACGATCACGCGATGGATGATCGGCCCTACGTAGACGATCGATCCGTTGCAGCTGAGAGACGGTTCTTCCGGCACCGATCCGTTCTCTTCGAAGTAGGTGCCGGTCTCTTTGACTTCTCCGATCGGGGTGTATGGCCCTTGGGAGATCCGTTCGTCGGCCGTCGGGAGTTCTGCTTCTTTTGCGTTGGCTTGGCCGGGCGGCCCGTTGAACTTGGGAAGCCAGACGTTCACGTCTTTGGGCAGGAAGGTCCAGGTCGCGTTCTGGTGGCGCGTTTCCTGAGGGAGGGACGCATCAGTGGAGGACAGCGTCTCCTTGCCTTCGCCGGTGAAGTGCAGCTTGTACTCGACGCCGCTCAGCGCGGACGCCGGGGCGGCCGACACAGCGAGGACCAAGCCCGCCACGACGGCCAGGGCCAGCACCGCCCTCAGCAGGCCTCGCCCCACGAAGAACTTCACGGCGCCGACGCCCCCCAAAGCCCCCAAAGGTCTCCTCATGCCTCCACTTCTCACGTTCTGAGCGTATTACATCGACAGACGTCAGGGGTCCGGCTTCACAGGATGGTTAGGAGTTGGTGACAGGGGCGGTCGGGTGCAAGCGGGTC